>NZ_ATLO01000001.1 GCF_000416235.1 Pseudomonas sp. CFII64
GAATCAACCTTCAGCGTATCGAGCCGCAGCGCTACTCGCCAACGCATCATCAACAATTGCCTTCGCCATCTCGCTCAGATAATGCGCAGCCCAGACACTCTGTTTGCCTGCATCGCCCAGCGCCGCGTCGAGGCTGATTTCGCTGGCACAGGCCAACAAATTGGAGGCATGTTCCAGTGCGGATTCGATGGGGATTTCAGGATTTATGCGAAACAGCGGCTGCCTGGTTTCGCCGCAGGTGGAGAAGGTGATGGTGCCGAGGGTTTTGATGGTTTGTGGT
>NZ_ATLO01000002.1 GCF_000416235.1 Pseudomonas sp. CFII64
CAACGGACTGGTGGCCGAAGCGCCGGTGATCAACGCCTTCAGCGTGCGCCTCGCCACCCGCAGCGGCAAAGTCAGTCGTCAGACCTATGACTTCCAACAGCCTGGGCTCGACATGCTGGCCAGCGCGAAGCTGGCAGACGGGCGCGTGGACCTTGAAGACTATCAATACCCCGCGCCCTTCAATGACCGCCAGATCGGCGCACGCCAGGCGCAAACCGTGCTGGAACGCCATCGCAGCGACTATCAACTGGCCAGCGGCCAAAGTGATCAACCGGCGCTGCTCAGCGG
>NZ_ATLO01000003.1 GCF_000416235.1 Pseudomonas sp. CFII64
GGGGTCGACCGTCAGGGCGAAACCTCAATAAACCGCACCGCAAATGCTGTTGATGCGCTGGCATTTATGGCGCAACACAGCAACAAATAACCTACCGCTTCATCCCGATCCGCTTACGCATCTGCGCCGTAATCGTCTGTTTCACCTTCGCATACCCCGCCCACGGATCGTCCTGATCTGCCAACCGCTCCATGAAATTCTGAATATTCCAGCCATTGGCGCCTTTAAGCTGGGCGACTTCTTCACGCAAAACCGGTACTGAAATCGGCAATCCATCCCGCGTACGGGCCGAGAACGCGCAAATAGTGGTAGCGCCCTGGCTGTTGCGCAGGTAATCGATGAAGATCTTGCCGACCCGATTCTTCGGCCCGGACACTGCGGAAAATCGTTCCGGCAGCAACTTCGCCATATGGGTGACGATGGCCTGGCTGAACGCCTTGGCCTCGTCCCAGCCGGCCTTGGGTTTGAGCGGCACGACGATGTGAATGCCTTTACCGCCGCTGGTTTTCAGAAACGACTTGAGGCCCAGCTCGTCCAGAATGGTCAGGGTCAGTTGCGTCGCTTCGACCATATGTTTCCAGGGCAAGGCCGGATCGGGGTCGAGGTCGAGGATAAAGCGGTCAGGATGGTCGAGATCCGCCGAAGTCGCATTCCAGGTGTGCAGCTCGATGGTGCTCATCTGCACCGCACCAATCAGCGCCTCGGCGTTGTCGATGATCATGATGGGCTGGCCAGCGTGTTCCTTGCCGAGACTGATCAGGCCAGGAATCGCCAGCTTGTCGGCGTTCTTCTGGAAGAACAGCTCGCCGGCGATCCCTTCTGGCGCGCGGACCAGTGCAACCGGCCGGTCCTGCAGATGCGGCGCGATCCAGGGGAAAACCTGCGCGTAATACTGAGCCAGCTGCATTTTCGTCGCGCCACTGCTGGCATCGATGACCCGCTCCGGATGGGTGATGCGGATCTTGCCGTCGCCGGAAGCCTTTTCGGCAGCCTTGGTTTTTGGGGGTGCGGCTTTCGCAGCCTGGGGCGGAGCTTTTTTCACGCTACGGGGTTTCGGTTTCTCGACCTCGGCGGCAGGCGTGGTCTGCTCCTCGCTGATCTGCGAGGCAGGCTTGTCATCGCGCATGCCGTGGAACACCGAATGGCGCACCGAACCCTCCCGAGTGATCTCGGCATACGCCACTTCGGCCAATAACTCGGGCCTGAGCCAATGCACGCCTTTGGCTTCGAAACCGGTGGGCGGATTGACGACGGGAATGGTTTTGGTTTCCAGAGGTTTGAGGCGTGCATGAATGCTGCGCAACGTTGACTCGTTGAAACCGGTGCCCACTTTGCCGGCATAACGCAACTCGCCGCTATCAGCGTCGTGCAACCCCAATAGCAAGGCGCCAAACGCACTGCGACTGCCTTTGGGCTCACTAAAGCCGACGACAACGAACTCCTGACGATGCTTGCACTTGAGCTTGATCCAGTCCGTGCTGCGACGAGACTGATAGAGGCTGCCGACACGCTTGCCGATCAAGCCTTCCATCTTCATCTGGCAAACACTGTTGAGCATGTTGTCCGCCGATTCGCCGAAGTCCTCCGAGAACCGCAATGCGTCGTCGGTACCGCGTTCCAGAACCGCTGCCAGCGCGGCGCGGCGTTGTTCGAGCACCACCTCGCGCAAATCCATGCCATTGAGATACGGCATGTCGAATAGGTAAAACACGATGCTCTCGTGGCGACCGCTTTCAAATGCGTTCTGCAGCGCCTGAAAATCCGGCATGCCTTCTTCGTTGGCGACCACCACTTCGCCGTCCAGCCAGGCGGATTCCAGACCGAGTTTTTTCAAGGCCTTGGTCTGGCGGGGCATTTTTGCGCTCCAGTCATGGCCGTTGCGGGTAAACAGCTGGACCTTGCCACTGTCGATGCGGGCCATGATGCGGTAGCCGTCGAACTTGAGCTCATAGCGCCAGTCTCCGTCGGGCGCGCTGTCCACCAGCGTCGCCAGTTCGGGCTTGATGGATTCCGGCAGCGGGGCTATCTGAGCGCCGGTCAGGGCAATGGATGGCGGGGTTGTGATTGCGGCTTTCTTTTTTGCAATTTGTTTCGGGGGCTTTGTCGGCGATTTCTCTGTAGCGCGCTTTTTTGCGATCAGGGTGCGCTCACTCAGGACGCTATCGGGCTGGTCTTCGACAATGTCGTATTCGGCTTTGGCGCGGGCGAAGGAATCCTTGGATTTGATCAGAAACCATTGCTCCTGCTTACCCTCCAAATGAGTGCGAACCAGATTCCACAGGCCGCCGAGCTTTTCCCCTTCGAGCTGGAACTTGAGCCGGCCTTTTTCATACGCCGCTGCAGGATCGCCTTGGGGAATCCAGACGCCGCGATCCCAGACGATTACATCACCCGCGCCATAATGACCTTCCGGGATAGAGCCTTCGAAGGCGGCGTAATCCAGCGGGTGATCCTCCACATGCACGGCCAGGCGCCGTACGGCAGGGTCCAGGCTAGGGCCTTTGGGCACGGCCCAGCTCTTGAGGGTTCCGTTTATTTCCAGGCGAAAGTCATAATGCAGGCGAGTAGCATCGTGCTTCTGGATACAGAATTGGAGGGCATGCTCGGCAACCGATTTCCTACGAGATCTGACGCCTTTTTCTATCTTATTGCCAGAAGGCTCCGGCGTAGCTTCAAAGTCACGCCTACGCTGATACTCATCCAGGGATCTGTTCATGGTTCACCTCTGCGCCTTGCAATAAAGAGCAAAGCGCTCGGTGATAGTTCAGCGCCGAGGAATGAAAGCTTTTTTAGCTCCCCAGTAAACGCGGGCATTTGCGAGCAAAAACAGGCAGAATTGGCGTACTCACCACGTCAGTGATTCAAATACCCGTGACAGAAGAACGGGCCAAGGGAATTAAATTCCCCCCGGCACCGTCATACTGATGGACGCATTTGGATGTACTCGGCAATATTCACCACGCAAAGGCAAACGCCAGCTTCTTGGTAGAGGCGTTTCAAGAGGCCATCAAGGAAAAGATTATGTTGATACTCACCCGCAAAGTAGGCGAAAGCATAAACATTGGTGACGAGATCACCGTCACAATTCTTGGCGTTCAGGGTCTTCAGGTCCGGCTAGGCATCAATGCGCCTAAAAATGTTTCTGTGCATCGTGAAGAAATCTACAAACGCATACAGGCGGAGCTGGCGCCCAACCAAGACCCACAATGAATTCCTAGCGTCACCCAAATTCAAGCCGACCTGCCTCATCGTTGCGGGCAGATCGGCCGCACGGCGTCCATTATGACGCCGTTTTTTATGCCTGGGATTCAGTTGACTGCACCGGCCTGTTCGCGGGCAAACCTCGCTCCAACAGATCTCCCCCACCAGGCACCGCCTACCATTTGTCTGACTTTCAGAACTCTGCGAAAAAATCACCCCTCCATCTCAAGTAAGCATTGAGACCGACGCTGAGCCCGTAGTCCCCGTTGTCGTCGTGAGCTTAGCTCGTCTTCTTTTGGTGAAACAGAATGGACGGTGAATAAGAAATGAACACAACTTCCGAGAACTCGACCGACAATACCCAACATAAAACTGCGCCGCCCGAAGAACATCTGCAGCACCTGCAAGATGATGCCAAGGCTGCTTTAGAGAGTGCCAAGGAACACGGAACGGCACAGTTCGAGCAGTACCGGGACACGGCGGCCGAACAGATCAATGCGTTGGCCCAAGGCGCTCAATCTGCTGCGCAGCAAATGGAAGGCAGCGATACCCTCGGCCTCTCGCATTACGTCACTGACATTGCGCAGAATATGGCGACCCTGGCCGACAACCTGCGTGGCAAAAGTGCTGACGAACTGTTGCAGCAGGCCGGCAGACTGGCGCGGGACAATCCCGCACTGTTTCTGACTGGCAGTGTCGCATTGGGCTTTGGCCTGTCGCGTTTCCTGCGGGCATCGAGCCCTTCGCCGACCTCTTCGTCAACCTCCCCGATGAAGCCATCCGAGCCCGGTGATTCGGCGGTTGATCGTCACCAGACCGGAATCAATCCGGCCATCGCCGCTGACGAAGAGCTGCCTGTCACGCCAGCGCATACCGATGACGTTTATCACAGCGCCCGGCCAGGCATTCCGGATCGCTCGGCATCGCCTGACGCGGCGGGTCCCGGCAGATCACCGGGTGCGTATGTACCTACCGATCCATTGGGCAGCTCTGCGACCTATCCCGACACCGATGCCTCGGCCCCCAAAACGAACGAGATGCCTAAAGGCGGTTCTTCTCGAGGAGACCTGTAATGGCCACGACACCCAATATTCCTCCCACAGGTTCTGAGAACGAAACCTCGGTGCTCGGCCTGATCCGCCAGTTGGCCCACGAAGTGCCGGCGCTGGTCACCAAGGAACTGGCCCTGGCCAAAGCCGAACTCAGGGAAACCCTCGAGACCACCAAGGCCGGTGTGGCTGCCGTCAGCGGCGGCGCCGTCGTGATGCTGGCGGGCCTGATCATCGTGTTGCTGGCAGCCGTGTACGCGCTGGCGATGATTATGCAGCCCTGGCTCGCCGCGCTGATCGTCGGCGTGGTGGCCATGGTCGTGGGCTTCATCATGGTCCAGTCCGGGAAAAAACAGTTCGAAGCCTCGAACCTGACACCCGAACGCACGGTTAACTCATTGCAAAAAGACAAGGAAGCCATCCAGAGGAAAGTCTCATGAGCATCGATAGCAGCTTTGAAAGCGGCATTGCCGACAAGGAAACCTTCGCCGTCGAATCCGAAAAAAGTCCGGAAACCCTGGAGCGTGAGATCGACGCCCAGCGCTCGAGCATCGGCAATATCGTCGACGCCCTGGAAAGTAAATTCTCCCCTGGCCAACTGGTGGACCAGGCCTTGGCGTATGCCAAAGGCAATGGCGGGGAGTTTTTCGGCAATCTGGGCAATACGATCAAAGCCAATCCAGTGCCTACCGTCCTGACTTCGGTAGGCCTGCTCTGGCTGATGCTGGGTCAGAATCGCAGTCTGGCACCCTCCTCCGCAGCTACGGGGTCGGGGGCTTCCAGCCTTGGCCTTGGCCATCTCGGCGAGCGACTCAGTGACATGGCCCACAACATGACTGATTCACTGGGCAATGCGCGCAGTCGTATTGAAGAAACAGCCCATCGTATGAAAGACAAGGCCAGCGATGTCACCGACAAGGCCAGCAACCTGACCGGCAGCGTCAGCGATAAGCTTTCATCCGCCGGCCAACGACTGAACATGGGCACTCACGACGCCAGCGACGCCTTGCAGGAGCAAGCCAGGAAGGCGCAGTCGAGCTTCAATTACATGCTGCGCGAACAACCCTTGGCCCTGGCCGCCATCGGCATCGCGCTAGGCGCGGCCATAGGCGCTGCGCTGCCGTCGACTCAACGGGAAAACCAGTTGATGGGTCAAGCCAGTGACCAGTTGACCGATAAGGCCAGGCAGGTCGCGAGCGAGGGTTACGACAAGGTCAAGGAAGTGGGCGCCGATCTTGCGGGCGAAGCCAAATCGGTCGCGTCGTCAGCAAGCTCAAACTCGCCCGACACGGGCAACATGGAGTTCGGCAGCCCGAGTAAAACCGCGCCCAATGCGGGGACCGGTCTGGGCTAGGCAGAAGACGTCATCACTGATGGGTAAACGAGGAATCGGGCCGTAGTGGCCCGATTCTTTATGCTTCTTGCGTCACTCGGGACTGGTGAGTCGCTGGACGATCTTGTCCTTGATCAGCAGGCGTTTTTCCTTGAGTTTCTTCAACTCGTCATCGCTGACACTTCCCGCCGAACCGGATTCGGCATCGAGCACGCCAGTATCTATCTGGCCGTAGTCACTGAGCAGCTGATTGAGTTTCCTGTCGGTTTTCGTGCGCTCGGCAACCTGCTCCTTGGTAAGCCCCAAATCCTTGTACAAATCGTGTTTGACCGGCATAGCGACACCTCTCTTCTGACTGCGATGATCTTAAAGGTATGAGGCCGGGCGCTGTCTTAGGTTCGATGCAATCGTCATTGCTCGCGCAGACGCCGCGCTTCATAAGCCTTCAAATGAGTGTAGGCAAACTCCAGCACCGACAGCTCGCCGGATTCCACGCCCTGCGCATCGCGCCGAGTCAGCAAATCACCCAGGACGTGTTCAGCCTCCGTGGGTGCTCCACGCTCGACGTCGCGCAGCATTGACGCCATCATCTTCGAGCCGGGCGCAGTCAGCATCTTCAGCGAACGCTGACGAGCCGGTTCGCGCAGTGGAAAACCGCACGCCGCTGCGACGCTGGCACATTCGGCGAACAACCCGACGATCAACGGCTTGCCATCGGCGACCAACACATCGCCGAGACTGGCGCGCATGGAGCAGGTGATTCCGGCACCGGTGGCAATGAAGCACCACTTTTCCCACATCTCTTGCACGATGAACTGGCTGAGACTGGCCTCGAAGCCCGTATCCGCCAAGGCTTCGGCGACGCGCAGGATGCGCGTGGTCAAGGCGCCGCTCAGTTCGCCAAACGACAACTGATTGGTGTCATTCAAATGCAGAATCGCACCGGTAGCGTCCCGGTCCAGAGAAATCAGACACTGGCCGCCCAGTACGTTTGCGTCGTCGAAACGCGCACAAAGCCGGTCCAGGTGCGCCATGCCGTTGAGCAACGGCAGGATTGCCGTCTCGGGACCGACTGCAGCAGCGAACGAGTCCATGGCCGCGTCGAGATCGTAAGCCTTGCAACTGAGAATAATCAGGTCGTACGGATCGCTGAGCATCTGCGTCAGCACGTGGGGCGGCGATGGATACTGGATGTTGCCCAGCGGGCTGCGCACCACCAAACCATCGCGGTTCAGCTCCTCGGCGCGGCCGGGACGCACCAGAAAGGTCACATCGCGTCCGGCCTCAAGCAATCTGCCACCAAAATAACCGCCTATCGCCCCTGCCCCAACGATCAGAATGCGCATGATGTCGTTCTCCTGTCAGTCTGCCCGCGCCCACCCAAGTATCGAGAGTAGTGGATGTACAACCGCTGCTCAATGAATGATCAACGGCAAGGAGGAAGAGCGGTGTCTAGCCTGAACCTGTTTCAGTCTCAAAACGCCTTATCGAGGACAAGTCCTCTCCCACAAATGACGGGATGCGGGGCAAAAAAAATCCCGAACCGCTCTCAAGCGCCTCGGGATTCTTCTGACCCTCACCGGTCGACGCGTCAGCTGTTGGCGCTGCTCAGGGCTGGAAACAGAAACGGCAGGCCTTCCTCCAGACGCTCGGCCAGGCTGCGGCTCGGAGCCGCAAGCTCCGGCGTAGTCTGTTGCAGCCTTGCAATGACCGATTCAATGACCGCACGGCTCGCGTCGTTGTGGAACTGCCACACGCCGTAGATGCGCCCATCAAAGGATGGCTCGCTGCCCAACCGGGGATCAATGCCCAATCCTGATCCAAGCCCGAACAGATGCAAGCCGTGCAAGCGCAGGCCCGAGGTATCCATCGGGCAGCCTGCTGCATCCGAATCCACGCCACCTTTGACTTCGCGCAGGGTGATTGGCGTGCCGTCCGAATAGCTCATGGGAGGCAGATTCGGCTGATAACCCGTGCATTGCACCACAGTATGCGACTCAAGCAGCGCCTGGGCAGCCGCCTGGTAATCTCCCGGCGCACCGCCTTGGGTCTGGAAAGCCTGGGCGCGCACGCCGGTCTTGCCGACACGCGCGTGTTCAATGACCGCACGACCCACATCCAGCGCGCGGTAGCGCAAGCCACCGGAACGATTGACCCTGCCGGAGACCGGGCAGATATCCTGGACCGGATCAAATCTATAACCGGCAGCCTCAGCCTGTTCTGCACTTTCATAGAACAGACGAATCGCCGAACGATGGATCAGGGTGAGCTCCTGCAGGCCGGCAAATTCAAGGGCGTCGGCCAGATTCTCGAGCATGGAAAAGGCACTGTGCGAACCGCCGACCACGGTGATCCGCCCGGAACAGGCCAGCGCTGGGGCAAAGGTTTCGCGCAGCTGGACGGCATTCATGCGCAGCAATTCATCAGCGCTTTTAATGGTGGCTGTGGGCGGCACCCGCAAACCTTGCTGCGCGAGCCCCTTCACCAGATGCTGCGGATCCTGTCGACCGCCAAGATTGAGCACCAGCGTACGGCAGCGAATACGCCGCGTGCGGCCCTGAGCCTGGACCCAGACGAAAAATTCGTCGTTATCGCGCACCACCTCAGTGATGGTCGTGCTGCGCCAAAGCCTGGCGCCGTAATGCTCGACGATAAAGTCCAGCACCAGCCGGGACGCTTCAGCCAGTAACTCACCAATGTCCGACAACTGTGGGGCGTGCTGGGCCTGACGACGGATGCGCCAATAAGCGGGCGAATGCTCAAGCGGGGCGAAGACGTCCCTCAAGGCCGGATCGCGCAAACACTCAAGGATCACGTCGCCTACCGAATTCGCCGTGATGCGGTACTCGCCGAGGCGGCCCGTCCCTGGGGCGGCACTGGCATCAACAATAATCAGCCCGTCTTTGGCCAGATCAGGCAAGGTTCCGCTCTTCAATGCGTTGAACAGCAGGCCCATGCCCGCTGGTCCGGCGCCGCCAATCACGCAACCGCAAGAAGTTTCCAGATAATCTCCAAACATAATGCCGCTCCATAGTTTGATCGACGGGTTAATACAATCCAACAGTTCCTGAGCCATCCGTTGTAACGAGGGCTGCTGCACTTTCTCTGGGCCGAACAACGCCCTGCCGTTTAACGGGCATACAAGAAAGCGTGTCGCATCGATCTAGCGTCGGCAGGCCGACTTTGAATGCATATACGCAAGGGATGCGGCAATACTTACTCCTGCAAGGCACCTGGTGACTTTCCTGCGGAACGCGCAGACAAAGCTACCGCCTGGTGCAATCGGGAGGCTGTTTGGAGTAATAAATAATGCACACAAGAAACGAATGACGGCTGAACTCACCGCTCGCATTTTTTGTTTATCAGGCCCCCACAGGAACGGCGCAGACGCTGCCGCTTGGCAAGATCACCGAAAAAACAACAAGTTAGGCAGATTGCCTGTTTCCAGAGCCTGACAAACGGTGTCAGGAATGAAGAGATAATTCCAAATATTACTGCAAGTGTCAACTTTTAGTTAAACTCGTCAATCAAGAACATCTTGATGATAACCATTTGATTATCATGATGTTTATTTTTTGACGCCTACTCCGCAAGCAAAATGTCCTGAAAAAAAAGCGGTGTCGCCTGATTGTATTTTTTGACGGTCCGATTCCAATGAATCCAAACGCCAGCGCCGGTAAGTTGACGAACAAAATTTCAATGCTAGTTATATACGACGCGGAACGCCTGAAACCTGGTTATTGCATCTATTTTGACGCGCCGTCAGAAACAAGTTCATTACCGGTTACTTACGGGGTACGGGCATGGCATCCGTTGCGCCCCACGCAGCACAGGCGAGTTCCCAGGGCTGTCGATCAACGGCACTGCCGTCATCGTCAACGGCAGAACTATTCCCACTCGCAAGTATCAATCATCTAACGAAGAGAACAGGCGTCTGCAAGGGATACCATTATGAGCACTGATCAAGACCAGCGAACAAGCATCGCCGAAATCGACTACTCACGCGATACCCTGTTCGGCCCGATTCCGATGCAAGCCACCTGCCGGGTTCGCCTGGCTACTGTGGAGCACGCCGGACACCGCTTGCGGGAGCTGACAATTCTGGGTGAGGTGCCCGACTACCTGTCCAAGTCAACGGTGATCCGGGTCGCCCTGGACGGCCGTATCGAGGCAGGTCCGATCCGGGACCAGTTTCCAGTGCGCGATGCCGATGAAGCTCAGTTCAAATTGCTGTTTGAAAATGAACACCGGCGTAGGACGTACTGACAGACAATGCCCGGCTCGCTGATCCTGTTGCGAGCCTCGCCAGCCAGGTGGACCTGCCGCAAACCGGGAAGGTCGGATGTCTGACCTGCTGAGATGACCTGCAAACACGCAGCGCCTGTACGATTAATTCAACATTCAAGTTAATTCCAGAACTACATATCGTACAACTACACATCCCGAGCAACGTCAACAGTTGCAGAATCGACTTTCTGTCAGACAAAAAAAAGCCGCTAGTTCAGCAAGTTGCTCTTAAACATCGCGGCGTTTACAGCGTGTCAGAAACGTTTCATCTAACCGACCGAACGAACCGGCATCTGCAAGTGTCCAGCATGCTCCAGGTCGTAGCGCAGCTCAGCAACAAGCTCCGCGATATCTCGACTGGTGTTTAGTCGATCCAGTGATATACCGGTAACCAGAAGTTCTACCTGACCGGTCTTGGGGTCGGCGATCTGCACCGTCATGGTCGAGCGCGGTGCAATACTGCAAGTACAACGTAAAGGCAGGAAAGCCCCCTCGATAATGCTCCGTAATTCGAGGGTGGAAAGTCGGTAAGCAAACATGCGTATCTCCTTATGGCTGCTGAGCGGCGAACAAATCGCAGACCACAGCATTTTATTGATCCCGAGGGTTGAATATCCTTTGCCCGACAAGTAAATGTCGCCATTTATTTGAAGGCATGATTCTTTATACGCTGTAGATCCGTGCCTTCGCAACTTTGTTTTTAGGTGTAACAAGTTGTTAAGTTATTGAACTTGCAGAGAATCTTATTGCAGAAACGATTCACTCGCCCCGGTTATTTGTTCGACACCTGACTTGAATCAAGTCAGGTGACTATTTATTGGTCAGGAAAAACCGCCAATTGACTGGACGCTGATCCGGTCGTGGCTCAATCCGGGCTGCGCGGCAGACGGAAATGAATCAGTGCCACTCGCCCACCCTGTTTGTCGCGGCGCTCATCCACGGCATACGGCCGAAACCCCAGCTTCGGGTAAAAAAGCAGACCCGGCACGTTGTGGTTATAGCAGGAAGCCGTCATCTCGGTGGCCTCGTGCTTGTCAAATGCCAGGTCCTTCATGCAGCCGATCAGGTAGCGGCCCACCCCTCGGGATCTGGCTTTCGGGGCGATGATCACATTGCCCAGTGAGCAGCGCCCACGGAAATCGCTACGTGAAAAGTTGGCGTACCCGACCACCTCGCCGTTCATCTCAATAACCGTGGAGTCTGAGTGATTGTCCAGAGCATCCTTGAGCTGGGGCGGCGTCAACGGATACAAGGCTCGGGGAAACATATAGAACAGCTCGTCGACACTCTGTGGCAGTCCGCACACAACCGCTATGTCTTTTTCTTCCAGGGGACGATGTAGAAACATTTATGAGTAACCTCTCGAAGAATCAGGATAAGCACCTAGACACTATATGCGATATGGCAGGCCGCGCACCCGCGGGATGCGAATCCACGAAAAACCCTTGCGCATCAAAGCGCCATATCGACTTGGCTAAGATAGGACAAGCCGATTCAAGTTCAGATGACCTGCTCCAACGCACCACACAAGACCGGCCAACTTCCCTGCATAACCCATTGAAGCGGCTGTGATTACTGCTCATGCATTACGCCTGCTGAAAATCTCCCGACCTTGCAAAATGCATGAATCAGAACTGAGGTTTCATTTACAACCGGTTGAATTCATTGGGTTTTAATTTTTCTAGAACTGGCACAGAGGCTGCAATACTCACTCCGGAAAGATGTAACAATATTATTCATGGAGTAGAACAACAATGATTTCATCCCCCGATACTTACGTAACTGCCCCGCAGGATTCGCAAAATCACTCAGGTGTGTCCTGGGGTGCGATCTTTGCCGGTGCCGCTGGCGCCGCTGCGTTGTCTCTCATCCTCGTCCTGCTGGGCTTCGGCTTGGGCTTCTCTGCTGTTTCGCCGTGGGCGGACAGCGGCATAAGCGCTAAAGGGCTGGGCATTTCCACGATTATCTGGCTGGCGCTGACGCAGATCATTGCTTCAGGGCTGGGTGGCTATATTGCCGGACGCCTGCGGGTTCGCTGGGCAAATCTGCATGGTGATGAAGTCTATTTCCGCGACACCGCACACGGCTTCCTGTCGTGGGCCGTTGCGACGCTGGTTGCCGCGACGTTGATCGTTGGATCGATCGGCAGCATGGTCAGCGGTGGGGTTCAGGCTGGCGCAAGCATGGCATCCGGCGCAGCCGGTGCGGTGACTCAAGTTGCAGGCAGCGCTGCCAGCAACACCAGCAGTCAGGATTATGGCTACTTCATCGACAGCCTGTTCCGCGACGATCGTCCGGCCGCTGTCAGCGATGACGCAGCTCATGGTGTGGTGTTCCGCATCTTCGCCAAGACGCTGAACAATGGTGGCGACATGACTGCTGAAGACCGTACCTATCTGGCGCAGATGGTTGCCCAACGTACCAACCTGAGCCAGGCCGACGCCGAGCGTCGTGTGGATCAGGTTTACGGTCAGGCTCGCCAGGCTGTTGAAGACGCCAAGCTGGCCGCCAAAAACGCCGCTGACACCGCCGCCAAGGTTGCTGCCTGGACGGCGCTGTGGATGTTCATTTCGCTGCTGTGTGGTGCGTTCTTTGCCAGCTACGCAGCTATTTTCGGTGGTCGTCGTCGCGATGCGGTGACTTACACCGAAGCCCGCGCCTACACCACTACAACAACGGCTCGATAAGCCAGGAGAAAGACAATGCGCTCATTACTACTGCTGTTCCTCGGCGTGCCGATCCCGATCATCATTCTGATCGCGCTGTTCATGCACTGATGTGCTGAGCGGTTAAATAAAGAAGCCGTCTTCTCTCGCGAGGAGACGGCTTTTTTGTAGCAGGTTTAAATCACGGCATGCCCAACCAGTTAGGCAGTGCGAGGGAGATGAACGGTACGTAAGTCACCAGAATCAGGAACGCCAGCAGAATCGTCAGCCAAGGCATCGCCGCACGAATCGTCTGACCCAACGTCAAACCGGTTACCGCCGATGTCACGAACAGGTTCAGCCCCACCGGAGGGTGCACCAGTCCGATCTCCATGTTCACCACCATGATGATGCCCAGGTGAATCGGGTCGATACCCAGCTTCATGGCAATCGGGAAGAAGATCGGCGCCAGAATCAGGATGATCGCCGAAGGCTCCATGAAGCTACCCGCCACCAGCAACACGATGTTGACCATGATCAGGAAGCCGATTGGCGTCAGCCCTTCGGAAAGCACCCAACTGGTGATCTGTTGCGGGATCTGTTCAGTGGTCAATACATGAGCGAACAACATGGCATTGGCAATGATGAACATCAGCATGATCGTCAGCCGACCCGATTCCAGCAGCACCTTCGGGCAGTCGCTGAATTTCATGTCCTTATAGATGAACAGTGCAACGAAGGCCGAATAGACCGCCGCGACAGCTGCCGCCTCGGTTGGCGTGAACATGCCGCTGTAAATCCCGCCGAGAATGATCACCAGCAGTAACAGCCCCCAGAACGCCCGTTGTGCGGTGTGCAGCCATTGACGGAACGTCACCCGTGGCTGGGCAGGCAATTTCTTGACCCTGGCGACGATGTAGATCACCACCATCAGGATCACGCCGAGGAGAATCCCCGGAATCACACCCGCGATGAACAGCTTGCCCACCGAGGTTTCAGTGGCCGCGGCGTACACCACCATCACGATGGACGGCGGAATCAGAATGCCAAGCGTGCCGGCGTTGCAGATGATCCCCGCGCCGAACTCCTTCGGATAGCCGGAACGCACCATGCCCGCGATGGCAATCGAACCCACTGCGGCGACCGTGGCTGGCGAGGAGCCGGACAACGCCGCGAACAGCATGCAGGCCAGTACCGCCGCGATAGCCAGACCGCCGCGAATATGCCCGACGCAGGCGTTGGCAAAGTCGATGAGCCGTTGCGCCACGCCGCCGGTGGTCATGAACGCACCGGACAACAGGAAGAATGGGATCGCCAGGAACGTGTAGCTGTCAGACGTTTCGAATAACTTGATCGCCAATGAACTCAAAGAGTCCTGGCTGAACATCAGGATCGACACCGCGCCCGACAGACCCAGGGATATCGCGATGGGCACCCCAAGGAACATGAATACGAACAGCAGCAGAAACAGACATATGACTGTCATCAGTGTTGCTCCTCGTTATGCTGCGCCAGTTTGCTGGCTTCGGCGGCTTCATCAGTCAGCCCGAGCCCTGTCTGGCGATGGGTATAGATGCGCCAGAGGATTTCCAGATACCGCACCAGCACCAGCGTGAAGCCGATGGGCACGATGATCGCGATGTGTGACACCTGGATGCCAAAACGGTCAAGATCCTCGGCACCGATGTGGGCCGTGAAGAGCGCAGACACCCATTTGTAACTGGCGACCACGAACAGCCCTGCGTAGACCAGGCAGCAAGCACAGGCCAGCATGGCCAACAGACGCTGCACCGGTTTGCTGGTGAGTTTGACCAACGCATCGACGCCCAGGTGACCCGCAGTGCGTACGCCGTAGGAGATGCCGAAGAAGATCAACCAGCCGAACAGCGCTTTGGTGAGGGCCACACTCCAGGTCATGCCTTGGGCATATCCCATCATGTGGTCGCCGATGTAACCGAAGAAGCCGCTTGTTACCGCCCATTGATCGCTCAGGGTATAAAACAGCGTGTAAACGTTGTTGAGCGCCACATAGACGAATGTCACCAGCGTCATTGCGGCCAGCAGGAAGGCAATCATGCCCTCCTCAAAATGCTCCCAGAGTCGCGTCAGCGAATGCATAGGAATTCTCCGTATAGAGAGAGAGAGTGGCCATTCAGAACAGAATGGCCAGCTGCCTTATCACGTCATGACGAGGGCGTTACAGGGCTTTGTTCGAATCGTCCGCAGCCTTGATCAGGTCGGCACCGATGTCCTTGGAGAACTCTTCCCAGACCGGCTTCATGGCTTCGCGCCATTTTTCCCGCTGTTCAGGGGTCAAGGTCACGATTTCACTGGTCTTGGAGTCGATGATTTTCTGCTTGGCCGACTGGTTGAGCGCTTCGGCCTGTTTGTTCACTTCGACCGAGACTTCGGCCAGGATCGCTTCCAGTTCGGTGCGCACGTCGGGTTGCAGGCCGCTCCAGAACTTGGAGTTGGTGATCACCATGTAATCGATCAGGCCATGGTTGGACTCGGTGAAATACTTCTGCACCTCGTTAACCTTTTGGCTTTCGTAGTTGGACCAAGTGTTCTCGGTGCCATTGACAGTGCCGGTCTGCAAGCCTTGGTAAACCTCGGCAAAACTCATCTTGCGCGGGTTGGCTTTAAGGGCCACGAATTGAGCTTCAAGGATGCTGGAAGACTGCACCCGGAACTTCAGCCCACGAACATCCTTGGGCTCGACCATTTTCTTGTTGGCCGACAGCTGCTTCAAACCGTTGTGCCAATAGGCAAGGCCGTGAATCCCCTTGTCGTCCATGGAAGTGAGCAAGGCTTTGCCCTGTGCCCCTTGCTGAAAGCGGTCGACAGCGGCGAGGTCGTTGAACAGGAAGGGCAGGTCGTAGATTTGCACCTGCTTGGTGTAATGCTCGAACTTGGCCAGGGATGGCGCCAGTAGCTGCACGTCGCCCAGTAACAGCGCTTCCATTTCCTTGCCGTCACCAAACAGCGAGGAGTTCGGGTAGACCTCGACCTTCACTTTCCCCGCCAGACGCTCTTCGGCAAGTTTCTTGAACAACAGCGCGCCCTGGCCTTTGGGCGTGTTTTCCGCCACGACGTGAGCAAACTTGATAATGACGGGATCGGCGGCCTGTGCGAGGGAGGCCACGGACACAGCGGCGGCGCAGAACAGCGCCCTGGTCAACTTCAACATGAATTTCACCTTCTTATTGTTGTGTAAGAGTCGGCCTCTACGGGCCTTCTTTAGCGGAGCACTAGTAGCAAGATGCCCAACTGTCTGTGTTTATAGAATCAGCTTTTATGTAAGCCCGCGTTTGGTTTAGCTGAATGCTGGCATTTTGCACAGCAAACCTCCATTTTTTCCACGGATTACCCAGGATTAGTGCCGTGCTAGACGGCCTGATTGACCATCAACAAGCGCTGCGCGCGGATCAACACCGGCGCATCGATCATCTGCCCATCCAGTTGAAAGGCCCCTGCCCCGCTGGCTTTGGCGCTGGCGTCGACTACCCGGCGGGCCCAGGCCAGATCGTCAGCGCTGGGTGCCAGCGCGTCATGGATGATTGGCACCTGTTTAGGATGAATGCACAACGCGCCACCAAAGCCCATGTCGTAGGCGTGACGAACCGAACGTCGCAGCCCTTCGGGATCGCCAATGGCCGGATACACCCCATCCAGCGGAGCCAGCAAGCCGGCCGCGCGGGAATGAAGTTGCACAGACATTCGCGATTGGTCGAGGACGAACGCAGCGGCCGCCGTTCCATTATTCAAGTTCAAGTCCAGCGCCAGGTCCAGGCCGCCAAATGACAAACGCTCGACCCCCGGGCACTGGGCGATCTGCGCAACGGCCAGCAAACCTATGGCGCTCTCGATGATCGGCCAGATCGGCTTGCCGCCCTGCCACACCGCTGCAACCTGTGCAGTGGTTTCGACTTTGGGCAACAGCACGCCGGCCACGCCAGGCTGCTCGGCGCAGAACCGCAGATCCGCGCCATGCTCGGCGTGGTCAGGCGCATTGACCCGCACCCACACTGCAGCCTCGGGATGGGTGGCAAGGAACGCCGCAAGGTTATCTCGCGCCTGACGCTTGAGGGGTTCTTCGACGGCGTCTTCAAAATCGACGATCACCGCATCGGCACCGGCAGCCAGCGCCTTGGCAAACCGCTCGGGTCGACTGCCGGGCACAAACAGTGCAGAGCGGACGATGGGTTGAGGCATGGTGGTGTTCCTCATGAAATAAATGCATCGCAGTTCGTTGGAGCGAGCGGGCGGCAGCCGTAGCTGCGACTGTAGGAGCGACTTCAGTCGCGAGCCGCTCATCAATTGCCCTCCCGGCTAAAGCCGGTCCTACAGCAACGTATCGGGGGGGGGCGGAGCTGGAGGCTCAAACAACCCCCGCCGCCAACAGCCGTGCGTGATCCGTCGCCGACAATCCCAGCTCATCAAGAATGCTCGCGGTGTGCTGGCCCAGCCCTGGCACGGCGTCCATGCGCGGGGTGAAGGCGGCATTGCGACCCGGCGGCAGCAGCGACGGCAGTTTGCCAGCCGGGCTGTCGACTTCGCGCCAGCCGTCCCGCGCTTTCAACTGCGGGTGGTCCCAGACGCCTTGCATGTCATTGACCCGGGCGTTGGCGATTTGCGCGTCTTCGAGCCGTGCGACCACTTCATCAACGCTCAGTTGCGAGAAGCCGTCGACGATGATCTGCCGCAGCACCTCGCGGTTTTCCGAGCGCTTGAAGTTGGCCGAGAAGCGTTCGTCGGTGATCAAGGCGCTATCAAGCAGAACTTTCTCGCAGAACAGCGCCCACTCGCGCTCGTTCTGCAAACCGAGCATGACCGTGCCGCCGCCCTTGGTGGGGAACGGGCCGTAGGGATAAATCGTCGAGTGCGAGGCTCCGGCCCGTGGCGGCGGCGGCGCGCCGTTGTAGGCGTAATACATCGGATAGCCCATCCACTCCACCAGGCTTTCCAGCATGCTGACGTCAATGCGACTGCCAACGCCGGTCTTGCCGCGCAGCAACAGCGCGGAAAGAATCCCGGTGTAGGCGTACATGCCAGCGGCAATGTCGGCGATGGAGCAACCGGCCTTGGCCATTTGCTCTTCACCCGGCCCGCCGGTCACCGACAGAAACCCGCCTTCGCTCTGAATCAACAGGTCGTAGGCTTTCTTCTTTTCATAAGGGCCGCCTTCGCCGTAGCCGGAAATATCGCAAACGATCAGTTTCGGGAAACGCGCATGCAGCGCCTCGAACGACAACCCCATGCGTGCGGCTGCGCCGGGGGCCAGGTTCTGCACCAGCACGTCAGCCTTGCCCAACAGCGATTCGAGAATATCCCCGGCTTCGTCGTGCTTGAGGTCCAGGGTCAGGCTTTCCTTGGAACGATTGGTCCAGACGAAATGCGAGGCCAGGCCGTCAACGCGCTGGTCATAACCACGGGCGAAATCGCCGCTGCCGGGACGCTCGATCTTCACCACACGGGCACCCATATCGGCGAGTTGCCGGGTGCAGAACGGCGCGGCAATGGCGTGTTCCAGGCTGACGACGGTGATGCCGTCCAGAGGACGGGGGTTTTGTTCGGTCATTGTCTTTCACCTCATGTGCCGTGCCCCGCAGGAGCGGATTCATCCCCGCAGGCGTCGATACAGCAACAAATGATTTGGAGCATGTACCGGCCTCCTCCCGAATGAATTCGGTCCTACAGAGGCAAGTACGGCGCGATCTGCGCGTTAAATCAATTCAGCCAGCGTCCGCGCATCCCGCAAACCCCAGACCTTGTCGATCAACGCATTCCCTTGTTCAGGTGTGCGTGCGCCAGAGAACGCCAGCAAGCGCTGGAATTTGTCCTCCAGTTCAGGCCGCGACAAGGTGTTGCCCGGATCGCCCTTGGGCTCGTCAATGGCGCCGCTCAGCGTGCGGCCATCGGTGGTGGTGACGATGACGCGGCCCAGCCAGCGCACTGGATAGGCCTGATCGACCTCGTTATCCAGCTCCATGCTGACTTTTTCGCGAAACGCCGCTACGGCCGGATCGGTCAAGGCGTGCTGCTGGAATTCGATCAGTTGCGCCTTGCCATGCACGGCGATCAAACCCAGCACCGCACCCATGGAAAACTTCGCCTGATGCACCGTGGTCGGTACGACAACTCGCCCCAGCACATCGATTGCACCCTGATGCACCCGCGTCACCACGTTGGCGATCTGCTCGTGATTCAGGCCTTCGCGCTGCATCAAGTCCAGCAAGGCGTCGGCGGCAGGATGAGTGTGACGGCAGGAAGCATGAAACTTGAACGAGGTCTCGACCAAGGCCCAACGGCTGCCGAGGCGATCGGACAATTTGCTCGGATCAGCGTCGCTGGACATCCCCGCCGCCATGCCTTGATCGCCTTCGAGAATGTTGCGTGCGCCGGTCAGACCGTCTTCGGTCATGTACGCCGCGAGCAAACCATCGGCGGCAGCCTTGGCGGTGTGCAGTTGTTTGGAGTCGGCGGCGTCGCGCAGGAATTCCCACAAACCCGCCGCCTGAGTACCCGCGTTGCCCAGCAGGTTGATGAACTGCTCCTTGTCGAAACCGAGCAACTTGCCCACGCCAACGGCGGCGGCAAGGGTGCCGACCGTCGCGGTGGTGTGGAAGATGCGGTAATGGGAGCGGCCCATGAACTCGCCGATGCGAATTCCGGCTTCATAACCGGCGACCGATGCCAGCAGCAGATCCTTGCCGGATTTGCCGCGATCCTGAGCGGCGGCCAGCACAGCCGGGAATACCACTGTGGCCGGATGCAGCACTGAGCTGTTGTGCAGATCATCCTGCTCGACCAGGTGCGAAGAAGCGCCGTTGACCAGCGCGGCGAAATACGCCGAGCTGCCTTTGCCGTTGACGAGGATTTTCGCCGGGCCCTCGGCGGGGCCCATTTTCGCGGCGTAACGCTCGAACAGCGGGATAGGCCGCGAACCCTGGCTGGCCAGCGCGGAACCGACCCAGTCGAGGAACAAATCCTCGGTACGGTCCAGCACGGCGTCGGGAATCTGCGAGTATTGGAGGTCGGCCAGAAACGCCGCCAAGTCTTGGGTATGGCTCATAGTCCGCTCCTCAGAAGCTGCGTGGCAGCTCGAGCAAATGCTCGGCGACGTAGGAAAGAATCAGGTTGGTGGAGATCGGCGCGACCTGGTACAGACGGGTCTCGCGGAATTTGCGCTCTACGTCATATTCGCAGGCAAAGCCAAAGCCGCCGTGGGTTTGCAGGCAGGCGTTGGCCGCTTCCCAGGACGCCTTGGCCGCCAGGTATTTCGCCATATTGGCGCTGGCCCCGGCGTTTTTGCCGCTGTCGTATTCCTCGCAGGCACGCCAGCGCATCAGGTCGGCGGCTTCGATTTCGATATGCGCTTCGGCAATCGGAAACTGCACGCCCTGGTTCTGGCCGATGGGACGCCCGAACACCACCCGGTCACGGGCATAAGCACTGGCTTTTTCGACGAACCAGCGACCGTCGCCAATACACTCGGCCGCGATCAAGGTGCGCTCGGCGTTCAGGCCGTCAAGGATGTACCGGAAGCCCTTGCCTTCTTCGCCGATCAGGCTGTCCAGCGGCAGTTCGAGGTTGTCGAAAAACAGCTCGTTGGTTTCGTGGTTGACCATGTTGGCGATGGGCTGCACGGTCAGGCCGTTGCCGATGGCGTCGCGCAGGTCGACGAGGAAAATCGACATGCCTTCGGATTTTTTCTTCACCTCGGCCAATGGTGTAGTGCGCGCCAGCAGGATCATCAAGTCCGAATGCTGAACCCGGGAGATCCACACCTTCTGGCCGTTGATCACATACTTGTCGCCCTGCTTGATGGCGGTGGTCTTGATCTTGGTGGTGTCGGTGCCGGTGGTCGGCTCGGTGACGCCCATGGATTGCAGGCGCAACTCGCCGCTGGCCAGTTTGGGCAGGTAATAGCTTTTCTGCGCATCGCTGCCGTGACGCAGCAAGGTAAACATGTTGTACATCTGGCCGTGAACCGTGCCGGAGTTACCGCCACAACGGTTCACCTCTTCGAGAATGATCGACGCCTCAGCCAGGCCCAGGCCCGAGCCGCCGTATTCGGTGGGGATCATTGCCGACAGCCAGCCCGCGTCGGTCAGGGCCTTGACGAAGCTCTCCGGGAAACCTTTTTCTTCATCGATCTTGCGCCAGTACGCCGCGTCGAATTCAGCACACAAGGCACGCACGCCTTCGCGGATGGCATTGAAGTCTTCATTGTCATTGGGGTTCATCAATCTGCTCTCTTGAGTTCGCGCGCCAACAGAACCGGCACGGTCTGGCTAATGAGTGAGGTGTTCAGGCGAACAGCACTTCGGCACTTTGCGCGACGCCGTCAAGGTTGCCGGCCCACAGCTGCGCCTTGCCCGGCTCAGTGACGCGGCCGCTGATCGTGAACGGTGTCGGCACATTCAACGGACGCACGCCGCGATAGGCGAAATGCCGCACCCGCGCCTCGGGATGGGCGCGACAGAAAGCGCGCAGGTTCAGGGTGGCGATCATCGGCCCATGCACGACAAGGCCCGGATAGCCTTCGGTGGCCGTGACATACGGATAGTCGTAATGAATGCGATGGCCATTGAAAGTGACTGCCGAATAACGAAACAGCAGGGTCGGCGTCGGCGTGACGACTTCGTTCCACTCACCGGTTTCGGCCGCGTCGCCACTGTGCAGCTTCGGCGGATTCGGCTCGCGATAAACAATGTCCTGCTCTTCGCGGATGCACAGTTGGCCGTTTTGCGAGTAATCATGCCGAACCGTGACGAACAGCAAGGCGCCGGTGCGACCGTGCTTTTCTTCGATGTGGGTGATGGTGGACAAACGATGGGCATCGGCGCCGACTTTCAGCGCTTCAATGAACTCGACACGACCACCGGCCCACATGCGATTGCGGTTGTCCGCAGGTGGCAGAAAGCCGCCGCGTGCCGGATGGCCATCGGTGCCCAGCAGCGACTCTTCAATCGGTTCCTGGAAGAAACACCACTGCCACAACGGCGGCAGCGCATCGCCATCAGCGGGCGTGGCTTCACCGAACGTGGCGGCGATGCGTTTGATCAGATTAGGACTCAGATGATCGTGAGCCTCTTCAGTGCGTCCTAGCCAGGCAGTGAAATCCTTCGGCGACTCTGCAGCGCTCATGCGGGTGACCCCTTAGCATTTGTTGTTATGACCGAATCATGCAAGGCGCTGGGCATTCTGTGAATTTGCATTTGCGTAAGGCCGCGTTCATATATGCTGAACACTGCTGACACCCATAATTCCAATAACTCTCACCGGACGCGACCCATGCATTTCGACCTGGCCGATCTACGCCTTTTCATACACATCGGCGAATCCCCGAGCTTGACCCAGGGCGCACGCCGCGCCTTTCTATCGCCCGCCGCAGCCAGTGCGCGGATCAAGGCGCTGGAAAGCCAGTTCGAAACACGCCTGTTGTACCGAGACAGCCGTGGCGTGGAACTGACCCCGGCCGGGCAACGCCTGCTCAAGCACGCGCGACTGGTCATGCGTCAGGTGGAATACCTGAAAAGCGAGTTCACCAGCTACGGCACCGATTCGGCGGGGCACATTCGCATCTTCGCCAACACCACAGCCGTCACTGAGTTTCTTCCAGAAGTGCTGGCCGGATTTCTCGCGCAACGGCCCGGCGTCACTGTCGATCTGCAAGAGCGCCTGTCCCGGGACATCGTGCGTGGCGTGCTGGATGGCAGCTCTGACATGGGCATCATCGCCGGACCGGTGGAAGCGGCGGGTCTGCAAGTGATGCACTTCAGCACGGATCGCCTGGTGCTGGCGGTGCCGGTGGGCCATGACCTGGCCAACCAAAGCCCGGTGACCCTCAAGCAGACGCTGGCGTTTCAGCATATCGGCCTGCATGAAGGCAGTACCTTGCTGAGTTTCTTGCGCGATCACGTCGAGCGCCTCGGCCAGCACCTGTCGCTGCGGATTCAGGTCTCGAGCTTCGAGGCGATCTGCCGCATGGTTGAAGCGGGTGTGGGCATCGGCATCATTCCCGAGTCCGCCGCGATGCGCCACAGCCGCACCATGAACCTGGTGACGGTGCAGCTGGACGAACCCTGGGCGATTCGCGAACGCAGCATTCTGGTTCGCGAACTGGACGCCCTGCCCGGCACGGTTCGCGCATTGATCGCGACACTGATGCCGGACGCGGAGCCGTCTTCCGCTACGACCTCGGACGCCTGAGAAACGGCAGTCCCGCCAACGTCAGTGCCACGCCCACCAGCGCGGTGACGGCCAGTGGATCGCCGAATTGCAGGTAGGCCCAAAGCATCGTCACCGGCGGCGTCAGAAACAACGCGCCGCTGACGCTTTGCAGGGTGAAGCGACGCAGGCACAACCAGTAAAATCCGTAGCCGCCCAAGGTCCCGAACACCACCAGCCAGAGCACACCAAAACCAAAACCGCTGGCCATCACCGGACGCAGGCTGCCTTCCTGCAAGGCCAGCAGGGCAAACACCGGTAATATCGCGCAGACCTGAATGAACAGCCCCATCAGCCCCGGCAATGGCGGATGACGCGACTGTTTCTGATAAATGGTCGCCAGCGCCAGTGACGCCACCCCAAGCAGCGGCAGCGAGTACGCCCAGATCGACGCGCGGGAAAACTCCAGACTGCTGCCACTGGCGATCAACATGCCGATCAGGCACAGGCCGATGCCCAGCCACTGCCAGCCGCGCGTCGCCTGACCGGGCACAAAACCCGCCAGCAGGACGATGCTCAACGGCAGCAGGTTGGCGATCAGCGAACTGGTGCCCGGCGCCACGCCCAAGGCGATGGATACGGCGATGGGCCCGATGTAACCGGCGATACCCAGCAAACCGACCACGCCCTGATCCGCCCAATGGCGCCAACTCAGTTCGCCCAGCTGCCGCCACACCAACGGCAGCAACAGCAAGGCCGCAAGCACGAATCGCCAGAACGTCGCCAGCATCACCCCGCTGTGCTCCGACACATAGCGATAGCCGATAAACCCGGAACTCCAGCTGAGCACCATGGCGCTGAGCAACAGCGCGCTGATCCAGGTGACCGAAGATGATCTGTGTGGGAGCAAGCTTGTTTGCGAAGGCAGCGCCACTGGTTTCGCATCATTGAAACTGCACACGTCAGCCTGCTGTCCGCTGCTCTGCATATCCATCGTTCACGCCCCCTTTCCATCACATGAACCTGATGGTATGTATGTCAGGGTGATTCAATCAAACGAGATGATAAGCATCACTGATGCAGGATTTATCAACCATGCAAAGCACTCTGGATATCGACCTGCTGCGCACCTTCCAGGCGGTGGTGCGCTTCGAACAGTTTCTCGCCGCCGCGACCTTTCTCAACCGCAGCCCATCTGCTGTCAGCCTGCACATTCGGCGCCTCGAAGACATTACCGGCGGGCGCTTGCTAGAGCGCGACAATCAGACCGTTACGTTGACGCCCCTGGGACGCCGCTTTGCCTTGCAGAGTGCGGAACTGCTGCAAATGCACGACCGAATGCTGGCCGGCTACAACGCGCCGTCGGTCAGCGGCACCGTCAGGCTGGGGATATCCGAGGAGTATGCCGGCGCGTTATTGCAATGCACCCTGCCCCCATTGTCCGAAGGTTTTCCTCACATCGAACTGGAAGTGGAAACCGCTTCCAGCGGCCGCCTGCATAGCCAATTGCAACGCGGGCAGATGGACCTGGCGCTGGTGGTCGAGCTGATGCAAGCGCAGCCCACCCGCGAGCCGCCATTGTTGCGCTTTGGCACCACCGAACCGGTCTGGGTCGCGGCTCACAGCTATCGGGCCGATCCCGACAAGCCGCTGCCCCTGGCGTTGCACGGTACGGGTTGTCCCTATCGCTGCGTGGCGCTGGAGGCGCTGACCCAAGTGGGTCGGCCGTGGCGCACCATGGTCATGAGCGCTGGCACCAGCGCGCTGGAAACCA
The DNA here is from genome assembly GCF_000416235.1 of Pseudomonas sp. CFII64. Classification (GTDB taxonomy): domain Bacteria; phylum Pseudomonadota; class Gammaproteobacteria; order Pseudomonadales; family Pseudomonadaceae; genus Aquipseudomonas. Next base: position 24,466 of record NZ_ATLO01000003.1, read on the forward strand.
CGATTTGCGCCGGACTGGTGATCGGCATCATCGACCGGGCGCGGGTCAGCCCACAGATGCGCATCCTGAGCGAAGAAGACGGTTTGCCGACCTTGCCGCTGCACGAAATGCAACTGGTCAAGGCCCCCGGCGCGCCCAGCGCTGCGTGTGAGGTCTTGATTCAGCTGATCGGGGAGAATTTTCGGTTGTGAATTGGAACGAATTCCGTAGGACCGGCTTTAGCCGGGAGAGGGCCGGTAAAATCGATACATTTCTATCGTCGGCAGGATTGTTCTCCCGGCTAAAGCCGGTCCTACGACCTCGTGGTGTCTGACCAACCACCGCTGCAATATTCTGTAACCAACCGGTTAATCGGTATCATGACAACGTCGTTACAGTCGGCATTTGGCCATTTCGTTGGGGAACTGTTTCCATGCCTGTTTTTTCCCTGGCGCGCTTCAAGGCGCGCTGGTTCGCCTGGTCCTGCATGGCCCTGCTGATCGTCGGTCTGCCGGTGGGTTGTGCGGTGTTGCAACATACCGAGCGCGAACTGGTGTTTCGTATCGAACCGGGCACTGCCAGTTGGTACAGCGGGCTGCCCGCCGGGGTGCAGGAGTTCGAGCTCAAGGCACCGGACTTCGGCGTCGCGCAAAACATCCACGCCTGGTGGTGGCCGGCCAATCGCAAGGACGCGCCGGCGGTGCTGTATCTGCATGGCTCGCGCTGGAACCTCACCGGCCAGCTGTTTCGCATCGAGCAACTGCGCGCCCTGGGCTTCTCGGTGCTGGCCATCGATTATCGCGGTTTCGGCCAGAGCCAAGGGCGATTGCCTTCCGAGGCCACGGTTTATGAAGACGCACGCGTCGCCTGGGAACGCCTGAAATTGCTGCAGCCGGACCCGCGCCAACGGCTAATCTATGGCCACTCATTGGGCGGCGCCGTGGCGGTTGATCTGGCGGCAGAGCTGGGCCGCGACACTGACAACGGCAAAGAGCCCGCACAGGCCCGGGGTTTGATTATCGAATCCACCTTCACCACGCTGGCGGATGTCGCCACCGCAGTAGCCAATACGTCGTTACCGGTGCGCTGGTTGCTGTCGCAGAAATTCGACTCCATCGACAAAATCGCCGATATCCACATGCCGTTGCTGATCGTGCACGGCACCGAGGATCGCTACGTGCCATCGCGTTTCAGTGAAGAGCTTTTCGCGGCGGCTCAGGAGCCCAAGAAATTGCTGCTGGTGCCGGGCGGTTCGCATAACAACAGCATGAGTTTGGGACGACAAGCGTACGGGCAGGCGATTCAGGCGTTGTTCCGAGCCAGCGAGGCGCCGACCCATGCAGCGAAATCCCAGGCGCGCGCTGAGGCGGTAAACCCTTCATCTGGCTGATTACTGTGGGTCGATGTGGCTCACCGTGAACGGCTTGCTGCGTACCACCACCTGACCCGGATGACTGGCCGGCGCGACGCTGCCGTTCAGTTGTTTGAGCAGTTGCTGCGGGTCTTCGATCGGCAGCCCGGCCAACTGCTGCGCCGACAGGTTCCACCACTGGCTGGCCAGCAAGCCGTCGATAATGTCCTGATCAAAGCGATAACGCACCACCTGGGCCGGTGAGCCGACGGCGATGGCATAGGGCGGAATGTCCTTGTTGACCAGTGATTGCGCGCCGATCACTGCGCCGGTGCCGATGGTCACGCCTTCCAGAATCAGCACGTCCATGCCGATCCACACGTCATGTCCGATAGAGGTTTGTTTCACGCCATCGTGATGCGGCGCAATGCCGCCCAGTTGCTGGCGCAGGCCGACCAGCCCGCTGTGGGACGTCAGCCAGCTCAGCGGATGGGACTTACGGTCCTGGCCGATGGTCACGTTCTTGGCAATCGAGCAATAGCGCCCGATGCTGGAAACATCATGCAACTCGGAGCCGCTGACGATATCGGTGTAGGCACCGATGGTCAGCTTGCGGGACAGTATCTTGATCTGATGCAGCTTCACGCCATGCTCCAGCGTCAGCTCGGTTTCACGCCGCAGGCCTTTGATCCCGCTGTCCAGACGACACTTGTTCTTCGAAAGCGCCTTTTTCAGCTTTCTGTCCAACAGCGCTCTTTTGAAGAAGTTCATGGTCTGGTTCCACAGATGATTGGTGGGCTGGTGACGATTCCACGACGTGAGTGGAATTTTCCTACGCCAGCCTAAATGCCATCCCACACAAAGTCGGGAATCATCGCACAAGCCGAGCGAATCCCAAAAAGCTTGTTCACGGTTGTTCTCGGCCAGAGGTTGTCGATTCACAGACAGGTCATTCGACTATCCAAAAGCTGCACCCGAATGAATGAACAACGAAGAGGAACCCTGCCATGAGCACTCATCCAGTCGCCCCACACGAACTCGACACTCACCCAGTCGTCTCTCGGCAAGAGTGGCTGACGGCGCGCCAACAGCATCTGCTTCACGAGAAAGCCTTTACCCGCCAACGCGATCAACTCAGCGCCGAGCGCCGCGCCCTGCCCTGGGTCAAGATCGACAAACCGTACAGCTTCGAAGGTCCGAACGGCCAACACAGCCTCAGCGAGCTGTTCGGCAATAACAGCCAGTTGATCGTGTATCACTTCATGTTCGGTAAGGATTGGCAGGAAGGCTGCTCGGGCTGCTCCTTCCTGACCGACCACATGGACGGCGCGAATTTGCATCTCGCGCACCACGACATCAGCCTTGTCGCCGTTTCCCACGCGCCATGGCAGCAGTTTCAGGCGTTCAAACAACGCATGGGCTGGCAGTTGCAATGGGTTTCATCGGCGGGCACTGACTTCAACTTTGACTTTGGCGTATCCGCCACCGCCGAACAGATCGCCGACGGCAGCGTCACCTACAATTACGAGCCGTCTACCGAACCTTTCGAGGAAATGCCCGGCCTGAGCGTTTTTTACAAAAACCCGGCGGGCGAGATTTTCCACACTTACTCGACCTACGCCCGAGGCCTGGACATCCTGGTGGGCGCCTACAACTATCTGGACCTCACGCCCAGAGGCCGGAATGAGCTGCAAATCATGGACTGGATGCGCCTGCATGACCGCTATGAGGACGCTGCCAGCGATTCAGCCCAATGCTGCGCGAGCGAAGCCCGGGATCAATAACCGCTGCCGGACGCCTGCGCGCCGCTGACAATGGCGATGCCCGAGCTGGTCCCCAGGCGCGTGGCGCCCGCTTCGATCATGGCCACGGCGGTGGCGTAGTCGCGCACGCCGCCGGAGGCTTTGACTTGCACCGCAGTGCCGACCACTTTACGCATCAAGGCCACGTCTTCCAGGGTCGCGCCGCTGCGGCTGAAACCCGTTGAGGTCTTGACGAAGGCGACGTTCAGCTCGCGGGAAATCTCGCAGGCGCGGACTTTTTGCGCCTCGTCGAGCAAGCAGGTTTCGAGGATCACTTTCAACGGCACGGCACCGCACGCTTGCTTGACCAGGGCTATGTCATCGCGCACCACCTCGAACAGCCCGTCTTTCAAGGCACCGATGTTCAGCACCATGTCGATTTCCCCTGCGCCGGCGGCAATTGCCCGCTGGGCTTCGAAGGCTTTGGTATCGCTCAGGCCTGCGCCCAGCGGAAATCCCACCACCGCACAGACTTTGACGCTTGCGCCGGTCAGCAGCTGCGCCGCGTAAGGCACCTGCCCGGAATTGACACAGACGGAATAAAAGCCATGATCCCTGGCTTCCTGACACAACGTGGCGATTTGCTCTCTGGAGGCATCGGCGGCCAGCAAGGTATGGTCGATATACTTGGCCAATGCAGCGGGTTCGAGTTTGATCATCAGAGGTTTCCTGTCAGAGTGCGCTTTCAATTCAGCACGTGAAGTTATTTTAGTCACAATTAGTGTTAGTTTTACAACAGCAAACTTTCATTACCGGAATGCCCGTGGACAGTAAAAAATCCGAACGCATCAAATTCATCCAGCGCGCCCTGCAAGATCAAAAAGCCATCCACCTGCGGGAAATGGCCGCCTTGCTGGACGTCTCGGAAATGACCCTGCGCCGGGATCTGGGCCGTCATCCGGACAAGTTTCACTTGCTCGGCGGCCACATCACCCTGGCCTTCGATGGCAATGAAGCTGCCGATTACCGGGTCACCGAACAGGACACCCGGCACGTCGAGGAAAAACGCCGCATCGGCAAGCTGGCTGCCGCGTTCATCAAGCCCGGCGACACGGTATTTTTCGATTGCGGCACCACCATTCCTTTCGTGGTCGATTTCATTCCTGATGAGCTTGAGTTCACGGCGGTGTGCAACTCGCTCAACGTGTTGCTCAAGCTCCAGCAAAAACCCAACTGCACCATCGTGCTCTGCGGTGGCACCTTCCATCGCAAGAACCAGATCTTCGAGAACCGCGCCGAAACCGGCATTCTCGATGGCGTACGCCTGAGCTGGGCGTTTGTTTCCGCAGCCGGGGTCAGCCAGGAGTTCGGCGTGACCTGCTTCAACTTCAACGAAGTCGAGGTCAAGCAAAAGGTCCTGCGTCAGGCGCGGCACTGCATGCTGCTGGCCGATCACTCCAAGTTCGACGCCGTGCGCACCGCGCATTTCGCCAAACTGGAGGACTTCCAGGTGGTGGTCACCGACAAGAAGCTGCCCCGCCGCTATCGCGACTTGATCGAGGCCAACGGCGCCCAACTGGTGCTCTGACCCACACGTAACAACTGCCGCTTACAACAGTTTTTGTTCCATAGCCCGGCGTTCAGCAGCCGACAAATACCCGGTCGTCACACTGAACTGCGCACTCTCGCCCACCGCCAGCGACCGCACATTGCCCTTGGCTGACTCGGCGCGATAGCCCTCCGGCTCGCAGGTGGCCGGCAGGATAAACGCCGCAACCTGTTGATCAGGGTTGTGCAGAATCCAGCGTGCTGCGTGATCAAACTGCTCCGGCCGATAGCGCGTGTAGAACGCCGGGCCATGCGGGTGTTCGAGCAAGAAGTGCGCATTGCCATCTTCATCAGCGCGAACATTGTCGAAGAAACAGACGATTTCCGGGTTGTACAGCTCAGGCGTGTCCAGGGTTTGCAAGCGCGAAGGGGCTTGCGTCAGCTCGTCCATATACGCACTCCACTGCGGCGTCGGACGCACATGCGCAGGAACGCTGCTGCGCACCCGAATACGCTCGACACCCAGCGGTTCGACGAAGCGGCCGCCCGGCACATAGGCGTAATTCATGTGCGCCATGTACATCAGCTCCATGGGCGTGCCGGCCAGATTGGTCACCTGCATGCCGATATCAAACAGCGCCGACTCTGGGCGCAGCGTGACACTGGGCCGCGCCTGATAATGATCACCAAAACCCTGCACGTATTCGTACTCGCCGCCCAACCGCAGATACGCGCCCTTGCTGTCCTCACCGACTTCCAGCCAGGCGTTGTCCATGGCGGCACAGGGCATTTCGCCGTGCAGCGGATGATCGTCTTCCGGGCCGGGACAGCCATTGCGCAGCAAGCCGCTGTGAAACATGAAGCAACCGTAAGTGCCGATCACGGTCGGGCTCGGGCGCGGCTGGCTGAACATGTTGCGCATGGTCAGGTCGCAGCCGTCGAAGACCGCCGACCAGATCATCTGCCCTTGATAAGGCAGCACCACCAGGCGACCGCGCTGGTTTTCCAGCGCCAGCGCCAGCACGCCGGACGGGAACGTCCAGGCGCTGACCCGGAAATCAGCGGATTCGAGCAGCGGCTTCTCAGCCCCGACGAACTGCGACGGAGTCAGCGCGAATCGGGTCGGCATCATGATGCGGTCACCACGCCTGCCGACACCTGTTCAGTATTGCCCTGGCGCATGCAGCGCACGGCGTAGAGGACGATCACCACGAAGCACAACAGTGGAATGCTGTAGGCCATCTGCATGTTGCCGCCGGTGTAATCGGACAGCAGGCCCTGGAAGATCGGAATCACGCCGCCGCCAACAATGCTCATGACCAGCAGCGAGCCGCCGACGCTGGTGTCTTCACCCAAACCATCGATGGTCAGGCCATAAATGGTCGGCCAGCACGGGCCGAGGAAAATACTCACGCCCACCGCCGCGTAAACCGCAGAAATGTTCGGCACCAGAATCGTGTAGGCCAGCAGCACAATGGTCAGCACGCCATACAGCGCCAGGACCGTGGCCGGACGCATCTTGCGCATCAGCAGGTTGGCAATCATCTTGCCCACGAAATAAGCGGCAAAAGTCGTCAGCAGGAACCACGAAGCGCTGCGCTCATTCATCCCGCCCATCTGCATGGCCAGGCGAATGGTGAAACTCCACACACCGACTTGCGCCCCCACGTACAGAAACTGCGCCAGCACGCCGAAGACAAAACGCGGATTACGGCGCAGACGCGACAAGCTTTGGCTGATGCTGGAGGTTTTGACGTCAGTCTTGGCGTTGCCTTTGCAAGCCGGAAAGCGGGTGATGGCGATCAGGATGAACATCAGGATCAGTACCGCGATCATCCATTTGTACGGCAGCAGGGTCGACTGGATCATCTGCAACTGCTGGATCGCCGCATCGCTGGCGCTCATCTGGGTCAGTTGCTCGTGAGTCGCGTCAGTGTCCTTGAACATCACGAAACTGCCGACATAGACCCCGGCCATGGCGCCGAACGGGTGGAAAGTCTGCGAGATATTCAGGCGCCGAGTGCCGGTTTCACGCGGCCCCATCAGCGTCGAGTAGGTGTTGCAGGCCGTTTCCAGAAACGCCAGGCCCGCGGCGATGACAAACAGCGCCATCAGGAACATGCCGTACTTGGCCGTCGAGGCCGCCGGGAAAAACAGCAGACAGCCCAGCATGTACAGCATCAGCCCGATGAGAATCGTGGTTTTGTAGCTGAACCGCCGCACCGCCATCGCCGCCGGAATAGCGACAAAGAAATAGCCCAGGTAAAACGCCGATTGCACGAACGCGGTCTGGAAATCGCTGAGCAGGAAGGCTTTCTTGAAATGCGCGATGAGCACGTCGTTCATGCTCGCTGCGGCCGCCCACAGCGCAAAGATGCTGCACAACAGCAGGAAAGCAAACCACGGCGTGCGATTGAGGTAAAAACCATCGGCGGTCTGTTGAAGCGGAGGCTTAGTCATTATTGTTCTCCGGAGTGACGTTGGGAAATGCGGCGCCAGGCTCAAGGCCAGGCGACGGCGATCAAACAGCTTTCAGGAATGCGGCAAAGGCTTCGGCGTCTGGATAGGAAGTCTGCGTCCCCAAACCGGTAACCGAGCAGGCTGAATAGGCCACGGCCTGAGTCATGGCGCGGCGGATGTCGCGGTCCTGGGTCCAGTTCCGCGCGAAGCAGCCAATGAATGCATCGCCAGCGCCCGTGGTGTCCCGGGCGGCCACGCTCAGGCCAGCGACGCGAAACTCGCCTTCCTCGCCCACGTACAGCGCGCCGTGTTCACCCAGGGTGACGATGACGTGGCGAATGCCTTCGGCGACCAGTTGCCGTGCAGCAATGGCCGCAGACTCCGGCGAGTCCACCGTCAAGCCGCTGATCAGGGCCAGTTCGCTTTCGTTGGGGATCAGGAAATCCAGTTGTGCCAGATGCGCGCGGCTCAGTCCGGCCACGGCTGGCGCAGGGTTGAGCAATACCGGGATGCCGTTGCGCTTGCCGAACTCGATGGCGTAGTAAACGGTGTCCAGATCGATTTCCAGCTGCACCACGATCAGCGCGCAATCGCGCAGCGCAGCCTGTGCGGTATCGATGTCCGCCGGCTTGAGATGAGCGTTGGCACCTTTGACGATCAGAATGCTGTTGTGGGAATCGCTCTGCACGAAGATCGGCGCCACGCCGCTGGAGACACCGGGAACCCGGTTGACGTATTGGGTATCGATGCCGAAGCGCTGGAAATTGGCCAGGGTGTTATCGGCAAACACATCGTCGCCGACCTTACTGAGCATCAGCACGTCAGCGCCAAGCTTGGCCGCCGCCACCGCCTGATTGGCGCCCTTGCCGCCGCAGCCCATGGCAAAACCAGGCGCTTCAAGGGTTTCGCCCTGCCGAGGCATCCGGTCGATGTAGGTGATCAAATCCACCATATTGCTGCCGATGACCGCGATCTTATTCATTGTATTCACCTTGATATATCGGGCCCTCCACAGCGGGAGAAAACCTTTTTTACGTTTATATTTTGTTAAATTAATAACATTTAATGTGATAACTCAATCTTTTTTTGATGTGAATCTCTCAACCCAAGCAAAAACGGGCCAGGCATTTCTGCCTGACCCGTTGGGAACCCTCGATATAGACGGCGCGTGGCCGGTTATTATCCGCTCGTCGACCAGCTCGTCTGCTTAACGCGTTGCTACTACAAACAACCTCGGGAATGGCAACAGCACCGTGCCATCTTCCAGCGCCGGATACGCCTCGCTGATCGCGACGAGATAGCGTTCGAGGAACGCCTGCTTTTGTGTTTTATCCAGCGGCTCAAGATAAGGCCGCAATGCCGAACCCTTGAACCACTCGACCACGGCCGCATGACCGCCTTCCAACGGATGAAAATAGGTGGTTCGCCACACGTCCACTGAACGGCAATGGCCCTTGAGCAATGCGTAATAAAAGCTCGCTTCGTGACGATCAGGATGTTTGACCGCCGCAATCTTGCTCGCCCACGGGCCGTCCGCTGCCACTTCACGGGCCAGACGATGCGCCGGTTCCTGCAGGTTATCCGGCGTCTGCACCGCCAGGCTGCCACCGGGCGTGAGCTTGCTGACCAGGCGCGGATATAGCGCGGCATGCTCCGCCACCCATTGCAGAGAAGCGTTGGCCAGGATCACGTCCAATGGTTGCGCGGGATTCCACGTAGCGATGTCGGCCAACTCGAAACTCAAGGCTGGCAGGCGTTGGCGCGCATCGATCAGCATGTTTTCCGAACTGTCCAGGCCGGTCACTCGCGCCTGGGGATAACGTTCTGCAAGCACTTGCGTCGAATTGCCGGGGCCGCAGCCCAAGTCCACCGCCGTCTGGACGTTCTGCGTCGGGATCGCCGCGACCAGGTCAATCACTGGGCGTGTGCGTTGCTGCTCGAAAATTGAATACTGCTTGGCTGACCAGGACATGAAGGCTCCCGTACTGTGTTGAGACGTGGAGCAGAGACTAGAACGTGCAGCACCGGGAAACAATGTTCGGGCAGGTCAGCGGGACAACAGCGCCTGCAACTCCAGCGCATTGCCCACGGCAAAACCGCTGGCGGTGTTATCGAAAATGCACCAACTGGAGATATTTTTTTGCCGGGATGCCAGCAGGTCGCTGGCCAGTATTTGCAGCCGGGAATGCTCATACGGGCTGTGGTAGATCCGTGGCGAACCGTGCAGGCGCCAGTACCGGACGCCCGGCCAGCCTGCGGGAAGCGTGCCGCCGCAGATTGGCGATGGATCAGCCGCGACCCGGCCAATTCGCTGTTCCATCAGTAAGTCGTCGGCGCTCAGCCAACTTGCGTGGCGCGGTTCAAGCACAACATCGCCGGGGAAATGCTCGCGCAACGTGTGAAAGAAAATCTGCGCGACTTGCGGTTCATAGGTCAACGACGGCGGCAACTGGACCAGCAGGCAACCGAGCTTTTCACCCAGGCCGCTGCATTGCGCCATGAATTCATCCAGCGCTGCAGCGCAATCCACCAGACGTCGTTCGTGGGTAATCTGCTTCGGCACTTTGACGGCAAAGCGAAAGTCAGCAGGAACCGACTCGGCCCAACGCACGTAGGTCTGATAGCGGTGAGGCCGGTAGAACGAGCTATTGATTTCAACCGCTGACAATCGCGAGGCGTAACGCTGCAAATGGGAGCCTTGTTCGTCAAACGCCGACCAATGCTCCCGAGGCAGACTCCAGCCAGCGCAGCCCACATAAATGGGCGACGCCTGATGGTCGTGGCTGACTACCACGCCGTCTTAGCTCGGCGCACCCGAGCTGTCATCGCCGGCGATGTCCGGATCATCCGGCTCCACTTCATTGTCCTCGGCGTTGCGCACGTCATCATCAGGGCGCGCCTCGTCGTCGGACTCCATCGGATTGGGGTTGGGCCCCGGGGACTGCGCGGCTTGGGTGTCGACAGGTCGTATGCTCATGTTGCCCTCGCAGAATCATTGGATGACCTGCGTTGGAAATGGCAGCCAAGCATGAGTTCGGATTATTGGATGACTGGTGAGAAAAGCGCGATGCGAGAGGCAGCAAACATAGAACACCAGGTAGGAGGGGACTTGTCCCCGAAAGGCGATAGTTCAGGCAGCGTTAACCTTCCGGATTTTCATTGTCAGAACCATCGCATTCGGGGACAAGTCCCCTCCTACCGGTGGCTGGATGAACCACGTTGGAGCGAGGCTCGCCCGCGAAGGCGTCATTGATCTCAGCGCCCTCTTCCCGGATAAATCCGGTCCCACAGCGTGTGTCCGTGCCTCAACCCCGCAACTTGCCCAACCATTCCAGCGAAGTGCGCCACAGGCAGATGCCCAGGAAGTACGCGGACATCGCGGCCCAGACGATCATCACTGTCGGGCTTTGCGCCGGGTGGTCGATCACCAGCAAGGCGCTGCACACCAGCCAGATCGTGGTGACGGTGATATTCAGTGGCATCAGGCGGCGCACGCGAAACGGATGGAGGAATTTCATCCGTGTCAGGGTCAGCAATGCCAGGCCGAAAACCGTCAGCAAGGTGACCCAGGAGGCTGGGGAGATGATGTACACGCACAGCGCGACCACGTTCCAGGCGGCAGGAAAGCCCTGAAAATAGTTGTCCTTGCTTTTCATTTCCAGGTTGCAGAAGCAGAACAGCGACGACACCAGAATGACCGCAGTGCTGAGCAACATGGTGTGGTCCGGCAGGTCGATGTAGCGATAGATGAACAACGCCGGAATGAACACGTAGGTCAGGTAATCAATGACCAGATCGAGCACTGAACCATCAAAGCCCGGCAACACCGACTGCACATTGAATTTGCGCGCCAGGGAGCCATCGACGCCATCCACCACCAGCGCAAGGCCCAGCCACAGCAGGCATGCCTTGGGCTGGTCTTCGAACAGCGCGATGGTGGCCATGAAGGCAATGACCACGCCGGTGGCGGTAAAAGCATGGGCACCCCAGGCTTTGAGCCAGGCCGTGCGTTGAGTCGATATCACAGGGGGAAATCTCCAGAAATAATACGGGCCGGGCATCATCATCGCCGATTTGTCAGCGGAGCACTCAGCCAGCGTGCATGTATCGACCGGCTATCGGCCGATAAGGTTCACCAACGGGACTCGAGCGCCGGGAAAACTTCCCCGTCGCGGTTGATATCCATTACCATGCCGCCCGTCGGTTCCCAAACGGGACTAATAGGGAATCCGTGATCGCCTCAGGGTTATCAACCGGAACTGCCCCCGCAACTGTAGACGCCGAGCCGCTCCATCGATGCCACTGGGTAAGCCCGGGAAGGCTGGAGCATGGCCATGACGCGTCAGTCAGGAGACCTGCCGACATCAGGGCTGCACGAAAGCGCGCCCTGGCAATTGACCCACCGGCGGGGTGTCCGGGGAGGACATCCGTCAGAATCGGTTCATCGCCGTTGCTGCCAGACCCTGCTCGACCGGCCCCGCCGCAGTCAGCAGCGGTGGCTGATGTGTTTCCTGCCCTTACACCGCCGTCCGGACATCCGTTCGAATGGAGATAACCTTTCATGACTTTGCCTCGCCTTGCCGTACTGTTTGCCAGCCTTGGATGTTCTGCACTGGCGCTGGCCGCCGGTCCGACGCAGTACCCGCTGACCGTCGAGAACTGCGGCGTGCCGCTGACCTTCAAACAGGCACCCGGCAAAACAGTCACCATCGGCCAGGCCGGCACTGAAATCCTCTACTCCCTCGGGCTGGCCGACAAGGTGGTCGGCACATCGCTGTGGTTCAACGATGTGCTGCCGCAGTTCAAGGCCCAGAACGAACGTATTCCGCGTCTGGCCGATAACGAGCCTAGTTTCGAATCGGTCATTGGCAAACGGCCTGACCTGGTGCCGGTGCAGTTTGAGTGGATGGTCGGCCCGCAAGGCGCGGTCGGCACGCGCGAGCAGTTCAGCGAACTGAATATCCCGACTTACATCATGCCGTCGGACTGCGAAGGCAAAGATAATCTGGTCGGCGCCGATGGCACGCGCCTCAAGCCGTTCTCCGTGGAAACCGTGTTCAAGACCGTCACGCAACTGGCGCAGATCTTCGACGTGCAGGACCGTGGCGATGAATTGAGCGCCCGGCTGCGGGCGGGTTTGACCAAGGCTCAGGCCAGCGTCAAGGCCAAGCACTTGAGCGATGCCTCGGCGCTGTTCTGGTTTTCCAGCGCCGACCTGCACATCGACCCCTATGTTGCCGGGCGCAAAGGCGTTCCGGATTTCATGATGAACATCCTCGGCCTGCGTAACGTGATTGAGTCCGATGAAGAATGGCCAAACGTCGGCTGGGAAACCATCGCCAAGGCCAATCCTACGGTGCTGGTCATTGCACGCATGGATCGCCGTCGCTTCCCCGCTGACGACTTCCAGAAAAAACTGGAATTCCTCAAATCCGATCCGGTGACCAAAAACATGGATGCGGTGAAGCACAACCGCATCGTGATTCTCGACGCCGACGCCATGCAGGCTTCAGTGCGCATGTTTGATGGCATCAACGAGCTGGCCAGCGCCATTGATCAGGTTGAACCGGGCAAATGAGAGCAGTAACCGGCGGTCAGGTGCTGCGCAGGGTCTGTCTGCACGCCGCATGGGTGATCCCGGTGTTGCTGGCCGCGATCCTGGCCGGCATTGCCATTGGTGAAACACCGATCAGTCTGTCACTGGTGTTTCAGGTGCTGGCCAACAAATTGTGGGCCGCCGGTTTCGTGCTGGACCCCATCGATGAAGGCATCGTCTGGAACTACCGCCTGACCCGCGCCCTGGTTGCCGCCGCCTGTGGCGCCGGATTGGCGATTTCCGGGGTGGTGTTGCAATCACTGCTGCGCAATCCGCTGGCCGATCCGTATCTGCTGGGGATTTCTGCCGGAGCCTCGACCGGCGCAGTGCTGGTGTCGATCATCGGCCTCGGTGCCGGCGCCATCTCCTTGTCGATGGGCGCCTTCGCCGGCGCGGTGGCGGCATTTGCGCTGGTCGCCTTGCTGGCGCGCAGCACTGGGGCGGTCAGCGGCAGCGGGCAGATCATTCTGGCAGGCATCGCCGGTTCGCAGCTGTTCAACGCCCTGACATCGTTCCTGATTACCAAGTCGGCGAGTTCCGAGCAGGCACGGGGCATCATGTTCTGGTTGTTGGGCAACCTCAGCGGCGTGCGCTGGCAATCGGTAACACTGGCAGTGCCGGTGGTGTTGATCGGGCTGGCTATTTGCCTGTGGCATCGCCGCGCGCTGGATGCGTTCATGTTCGGCAGCGATTCGGCAGCCGCGCTGGGCATCCCGGTGCGACGTGTTCAAGTGGTGCTGATCGCCACGGTTGCGCTGGTCACGGCGGTGATGGTGTCGCTGGTGGGTTCCATCGGCTTCGTCGGTCTGGTGGTCCCGCATGCGGCGCGCCTGTTGGTCGGCGTGCGTCACGGGCGACTGATCCCCCTCAGCGCGTTGAGTGGCGCGCTGTTCCTGATCGCCGCCGACGTGCTGTCGCGCACCGTCATCAAGGGTCAGGTACTGCCGGTCGGGGTGATTACCGCGCTGATCGGCGCACCGGTGTTTGCCGTAATCCTGATCAAAGCCAAGGGTGGTCGATGAATAGCCTGCAAATGCCCACACTTCAGACCCGTGTGATGGCGTGTTCCGACCTGAGCTGGTCAGTCAAAGGCAACCTGATCGTCAAAGGTGTCAGCCTGGAGCTGCAACGCGGGGAAACCCTGGGCTTGATCGGCCCGAACGGTTCCGGCAAATCCAGCCTGCTCAAATTGCTGTCGGGCATCAGGCCACCCGACAGCGGGCGGATTCAGCTCGACGGCAAGGCGCTGACCGACATGACGCGCCGGGATATCGCACAGATGATTGCGGTGGTCGAGCAACAGGCCGAAACCTCGGACGCCATCAGCGTGCTGGATGCCGTGGAACTGGGGCGCACGCCCTGGCTTTCGGCGCTGACGCCATGGTCCGCTGGCGATGATGAAATCGTTCAGCAGGCATTGGTCGACGTGGACATGGCGGACAAGCGCAAGCGCGCCTGGCACAGTCTTTCCGGCGGCGAACGCCAGCGCGTGCACATTGCTCGCGCTTTGGCCCAGCGCCCGCAAATCCTGCTGCTGGACGAACCCACCAACCACCTGGATATCCAGCATCAGTTGAGCATTCTGGGTCTGGTGAGATCGTTGCCGGTGACCACGATGATTGCCCTGCACGACCTCAATCAGGCCCTGGCCTGTGATCGGCTGGCCGTAATGGACAAAGGCGAGCTGATTGCCATCGGCATTCCGGCACAGGTGCTGACCTGCGAACGGCTGCGCGACACGTTTGGCGTCGAAGCCCACTACCTGATTGATCCCCACGATGGCGCGCGGATTTTGCGATTTCGTTCATAACCCACAGCCCGAAAAAACACATAACCCCCCGTAGGACCGGACTTGTCCGGGAAGACGTCGGATCTGCCACGGAAGATCTTCAACAAGCTCCGCGATCACAATAACCCGCACTCCATATGCGTCGTCCGCCAAACCGGATCGTCTTCGACATTGACGACGTAGAAACCCTGCTGCTGCCAGAAGCCGACCGCGCCCGGCAGGAACGGATGAGTGTGCAGATACAACACCTCAACGCCCTGCTGCCGCGCCTGTTCCTTCAGTTCCAGAAAAATCCGGCTCGCCAGTCCTGAGCGGCGCAATTGGGGGATGACGAACAGCCGCACGATTTCCACTACGCGCTGGTGACCGTAGTCCAGTTGGGCGAATCGACCGTCGTAAGGCAAGTAACCGATGGCCGCGACGATTTCCCCGTCGCGCCGGGCAATCAGGAACTTGCCGCCGCCGCCTTCGAGATACACCTGGGCAAAATTCGCCAGATCTGCCGGCATGCCAGCGGAATCGAGCATCGGGAAGATTTCCGCGCGGGCGCGCAACACGAATTCCAGCACGGCGGCGACGTCTTGCTGTTGGGCAGGAACAATGTCCATCGATGAACCACGTTAATAAACCGGCCGCCATCCTACGCACAATCACAACGCCCGCGAAAGTCGCGGGCGCTGTTTGCCGATAGCGTTGGATTACATCAGGAAATACAGCAGCACGATGTTCGCCACCAGCATTGGCAGCGCCGTGGGGATCTGCGCCTTGATGACCGCGTATTTGTCCGGCAACTCCAGCAACGCTGCCGGGACTATGTTGTAGTTGGCGGCCATGGGCGTCATCAGCGTGCCGCAATAGCCGGAGAACATGCCAATGGCCGCGACCACCGCCGGATTGCCACCATACATGCCGATCAGCACCGGTACGCCAATGCCGCCGGTCATCACCGGGAAAGCCGCGAAACCGTTGCCCATGACGATGGTGAACAAGGCCATGCCCAGCACGTAAACCGAAACCGCCACCAGCCGGAAGTCGAGGTTGATATAAGCCGTCGCCAGATGCGCCACCGCCTTGCCGACCCCGGCATCGTTGAACAGCAAGCCGAGCATCGCCAGCATCTGCGGCAGCACCAGGGCCCAACCCAGCGCTTCGGTCAGACGACGGGATTCACGCATGGCCTGCACCGGCGTATCCCGGGTCAACCAACAGGCCAGCGCCAAGGCCAGCAGACAACCCAGGCCCAGGGACACGAACGTGCTGTTGGCCGGATCGAGCAAGGCGACATCGCCAAACTTGATGTTCTTGAGGAACATCGCGCCAACCACGGTCACCAGCGGAATCGCCAATGCCGGAATAAACAGTTTGTTGCCCAGCCGACCGGCGCTGGCGCGGCGCGCCTTGTCCGGCAGGTCTTCATGCTTGCCGAAGCCGACGCCGCCGAACCCGGCAATCGCCGCCATGACCAAGACACCCACGCCCACAATCGCTGGCGGCAAACGCTCGCCCACCAGAAACGCGACGGCGAACAATCCCCAGAACAGGCCGGTGCTCCAGCGCTTGGGGTTAGTGGTGTCGGTGACGGTCATCACTGCGGTGATCGCCAGAATGACGCCCGCCAGCCAGTACAGGTATTGAATTGAAATGATCATTACACGCTCTCCTGCGCGGCCGCTGGCGGGGTGGACTGCGGCAAGGGCTGCAACTGGCGATTGAGCAGGCGATCAAAGCGATGCAGGCGAATCGCATGGATCACAAAGGCGCAGATCGCCGTCGGAATACCCCACAACGCGATGTGCATCGGGTCGACGTCGATACCCGAACCCAGCAGGAAGGTGTGCATCAAGGCAATCGCGCCAAAGGCAACAAAGATGTCTTCGCCGAAGAACAGACCGACGTTATCCGTGGCCGCACACATGGCCAGCAGCTTGACGCGCAAGGCTTCCGGCAACTTGCCAAAGCGCGCTTCAGCGGCGCCTTCGGCCATGGGCGCGAGCAACGGGCGAACCATTTGCGGGTGCCCGCCAAGGCTGGTCAAACCCAACGCAGCGGTGGTCTCGCGCACAAACAGATAGGCGATCAGCAGACGTCCGGCGGTGGCGCTGGTGAAGCGGGCGATCCAGTTCTGCGCATGCAGGCGCAGGCCGTGACGCTCCAGCAGACCGATCACCGCCAGGGGCAGCAGAATGATCAGCGGCAAGGTGCGAGTCTTGATGAAGCCGGTGCCGATGGTGGCGAGAATGGTGTCCAGCGGCATGCTCGCGGCGAACCCGGTGGCGACCGCCGCCAGGGCGACCACCAGCATCGGATTGAAGCGCAGCACAAAGCCAATAATGATGACCAGCACGCCCAGTAGCGGCCAGAGATTGATAGCGGTTTGCATGATGGGAATCTCGTTCGGTGGTCCGATTTGAAGGATTCGGCGATCCATGGCGAATCCTACGCAGGTATCAAGCCAATCCCGGCCCTACCACAGCGGCACGGTGTAGCTGACGATCAGGCGGTTCTCGTCCAGGTCATTGCCGAAGTTGGAGCGGACCGTCGCGTTACGCCACTTGACGCCCAGGTTCTTCAGCGTGCCGCTTTGAAACACATAGCCGATATCGGTGTTACGTTCCCACTCCTTGCCCTCGCCGCCCGCCGCGCGCTCCACGTTGTCGCCAGACACATAACGGCTCATGAAGGTCAGGCCGGGCGCGCCCAGAGAAGCGAAGTCGTAGTCATAGCGAACCTGCCAGGAACGCTCGTGGATATTGGCGAAATCGCCGATCTGGATGAAGTTGACCAGGAACGGATCGCTGCCGGTGATGTACGGAAACGGATCATCGCCGCTCATGCGCTGGTAACCGGCACCGAAGGCGTGGGCATTGAGTTTGTAGGTGAACATCGAACCCAGGGCGCGGTTGTCCAGGTCACGGAAGTTGCCGTCTTCGCTGCTTTTCGAGAAACGCAGGTCAGTCTTGAAACTCTGCCCGACACCCAGCGGCAAGACGTGGATCAGGCCGCCGTAATACTGCTGATAAACGTTTTCCAGCTGGCCGTAATGGGCGCTGAGTGCCAGCTGCGGGGTGACCTGATACTCGCCGCCGCCAAAGCTGAAATCATTGCTCAGCCCGCCGATTCGGTTGGCGCTCATCTCGGTGAAGTCGGTCGAGCTGTTGGCCTTGATGCGGTCGATATGGCCGCCGGTGAACTTGAAGTTGGCGATGTCCTGGGACGTCACCAGCGCACCGCGAAAGGTCTGCGGCAACAGGCGGGTGTCATTGGAGGACACCATGGGGCTGCGGAAAAACAGCGTGCCGGCCTTGAGTTCGGTCTTGGAAATCTTCGCCTTGGCGGTCAGCCCTAGCTTGCCGTATTCGTCCTGGGAGCCACCGGAAGACAGGTCCGCCGGTAATAAACCGGTGCCGCCGGTGCCCGATCCGGAGTCCAGCTTGTAGCCGACCATGCCCAACGCGTCCAGACCAAAGCCCACGGTCCCCGCCGTGTAGCCCGATTGCAGCCGAAAGATAAAACCCTGGGCCCATTCTTCGGCTTTATACCGGGAGCCGTCCTGACGGAAATCGCGATTGAAGTAGAAGTTGCGGGCTTCCAGTTCCCCTTTACTGTCAGCAAAAAATTCCGCATGGGCGCTCATCCCGTAACTCAGGGAAGCGCCACCAAACAGCATTGCGCAGATGTATTTTTGATTGTTGTAGCTCATTGAAAACTTTCTCCATGAGCGCGCAGCGGTATCGACCGACTGTTGGCAGAGCGCAGTTATTATTGGATGGCCGCAACAAGCAAAACCGCGACCTGAAGGTTTGACGCAACGGTGTGATGAGAACAGCGTTGCGGGACCTTTCTCGTTCCAGGTCAATCTTTCGGTAGCCTTGCCTCTGGCGTCCAACGGGAAAAAACCGCTATGCCTCATAAGAATTTCTGTATCGGTGCTGGCATATAACCTGCAATTTCAGGGGCTATAGCTGACGCGGGCCGATCCGGAGTTTCGGACATGGGAGCGCTGTCAGCACTCAATTCAAGGCCACCCTTCAAGGCCTCAACTAAAGGATCGGCGGTGAACCTCAAGTTTCTGGAAACCTTCGTCTGGGTCGCCCGATTGAAGAGCTTTCGCCTGACGGCGGAAAAGCTGTTCAGCACCCAGGCCTCAATCTCCAGCCGTATCGCGGCCCTGGAAGACGAAATGGGTGTGCGTCTGTTCGTGCGTGATTCCAAGGGGGTTTCGCTGACGCCCGAAGGCCAGCGGGTGCTGGAATACGCCGAGCACATCATGGACACCATGCAAACCATGAAGGCCGCGATCAAGGACCCGCGACAGGTGCGGGGGCGGATTCGCATCGGCGCAATGGATACGGTGATACACACCTGGCTCAGCCCTTTGGTAACACGCCTGATGAAGTGTTACCCGGCCCTGGAGATCGAACTGACCGCCGACACCGCGAGCAATCTGTGTTCGCAGCTGGAAAAGGGCTATCAGGACATTATTTTCCAGACCGACATACTGCGCTTCGACACGGTACGCAACGCCGTGCTGACCCGTTATCCGATGCATTGGGTGGTGCCCGCCGGCTCCCGCTACGACCATACCTATGCCTCTCTGGAAGATTTATCCCTGGAACGCATCGTCACGTTCTCGCGCAACTCCCGGCCGCATCAGGACATTCTCAACATGCTGCACAGCGCCAACATCATCACGCCGCGCATCAACTGCGTGAACTCGGCGTCGGCGATCACCCGCCTGGTGCGTGATGGCTTCGGCATCGGTGCCATGCCCGCCGCACTGGTGCGCGGCGAACTGGCCCAAGGCGTGCTGACCCTGCTCGACGGCATTCCCCTGCCCTCGGTGATGGACATCGTCGCCAGCTGGCGCACCGGCGCCGGCATGGAACTGGTGGAAGACATCGTCAGCCTGACCCGGGAAGTGGTGGCGGAATTCGATGCGCAGTTACCCCCGGGTTTCAGGGCAGAAGTCCTGGACGCTGGCTGAACCTCGGAGAAACGAAATATCGTTGGCACCCGCCCGCGAATTGACCGTAGGAGCGACCGTAGGAGCGGCCGTAGGAGCAACTTTAGTCGCGAGAGCATCCACAGCCCTCCCGGCTAAAGCCGTTCCTACAGCAAGCCTCGTCAACGAACCGCAACTGCTCCCGAACAGTGCGCGATCAATACAAAAAACGCCAATCCCGCCCCCTTAATGCCCACAACAATTTCCACGTCTGCCCATCAGCTTTTCTAGTTCGACAAAGCCAGTGCGCTCGTTAAATCTGCGATCAACCCTGAGCCTGCGGGGACTTCATAAAAATGATCAGACGAGGGTTGCCGCATGGGCATCAATTTGAAATTCGGCCACAAGATTCTTCTCGGCGCGTGCGTCATCGTGGTTGCGGTGTTTCTGTCGTTTGCGCTGTTCAACGACTATCGGCAAACCGCCAGCACCCGCGATGCGCTGCACAGCAATTTACAGAACATGGGCAAAGTCCTCGGGGCCAACATCGACAGTTGGCTGGCCGGACGGATTCTGCTGATTGAAGGCCTGGCCGAAACCATCGCCGCCAATCCCACTGCGGACACCATCGGCAAAACCCTGGCGCAGAACAGCGTCACCTCGACGTTCGTCGCCAGCTATGTCGGCCTTGAAGATGGCCGCTTCGTGATTCGCCCGGAACGCGTGATGCCCGACGGCTTCGATCCGCGGCAACGCGCCTGGTACAAGGACGCGGCACGCACCCTCAAGCCGGTACTGACCGAACCCTACATCGGCGCGGGCACCGATTATCTGGTCATGACCCAGGCCGTACCCCTCAAGGTCGACGGCAAAGCTGCCGGGGTATTGGGCGCCAACCTGAATCTGGAGACGCTGGCAAAAATCATCAACGCCGTGGACCTCAACGGCATCGGCTATGCGTTTCTGGTCAGCGCCGACGGCAAGATTCTGGTGCATCCGGACAAAACCCTGGTGACCAAAACCCTGACCGAAGCCTTTCCTTCTGGAGCGCCTGCTATTAATAGTCAACTCAACGAGGTGCAGGAAAACGGCAAGGCCCGAATCGTGACTTTCACACCCATCAGCGGCCTGCCGTCGGTGAACTGGTCCATCGGTCTCTCAGTCGACAAGGACAAAGCCTACGCCGCCCTGCATGAGTTTCGCACCTCGGCGCTGATCGCCACGCTGATTGCGGTGCTGGTCACGGTCGGACTGCTGGGCTTGCTGATCAACGCCTTGCTGCGGCCATTGCGCAGCATGGGCACGGCGATGCAAGCGATCGCCGAAGGTGAAGGCGATCTGACCCAACGCTTGCACAGCCGTTCCAGCGATGAATTCGGGGTGATGGCCGGCGGCTTCAATCGTTTTGTCGAACGCATTCAGCAGTCCATTGGCGCAGTACTGACGTCCAGCAGCCAGCTTACCGAACTGGCGGCGCGGGTCAGCCAGGCGTCGCATTCATCATTGAAAAGCTCCGACACCCAGGCCGCCCTGACCCATAACGTCGCCACGGCGATCAACGAGCTGGGCGCCGCTGCCCAGGAAATCGCCCGCAGCGCGGCTCATGCTTCAAGCCGCGCCTCTGACGCCAGGGACCAGACCCAGCAGGGACGGCAAGTGGTCGAGCGCAGCATCAGCGCCATGTCGCAGCTTTCATCACAGGTGGGTAGCACTCGTCAGGACATCGAAAGCCTCAACGCCAAGACCCTCAAGATCGGGCGCATTCTCGATGTGATCAAAGGCATTTCCGATCAGACCAATCTGCTCGCCCTCAATGCCGCCATCGAAGCGGCCCGTGCCGGGGACGCCGGACGTGGTTTCGCCGTGGTTTCCGATGAAGTGCGCAGCCTCGCCCATCGCACCCAGCAATCGGCTCAGGAAATCCACAGCATGATCGAGGAGCTGCAAGTCGGCGCCAGCGGGGCCGTCAATGCCATGCTGGAAAGCCAGCGTCACAGTGACGATAACGTCAAAGCCGCCAATCTGGCCGGGGAACGGCTGGACAGTGTGCTGCTGGGCATTGGCGAAATCGACGAGATCAACCTGTCCATGGCCACTGCCACCGAAGAGCAGACTTGCGTGGTGGACAATCTGGACCGGGACATCAGCCACATCAACGACTTGAATCAAGCGATGGTCGGCAACCTGCAGTCCACGCTGCAAGCCTGTACCGAACTGGAAAACCAGTCCCATCGCCTGCAACAACTGGTCAACACTTTCAGGATCTGAGCCCTACCGCTCGCCGCGATGCCGGGTGAAGGTTTCCAGCAGCCAGGCTCCGGCTGGCCCAAGGCTGCGCTGTCTTGACCAGATCACATCGACGGCGGAACTGCGCGGCCAGCCGGGAACATCCAGTTCCTTCAACTTGCCGTCGGCGTAGCCTTTGACCAGCCAGCGCGGCAACGCCGACCAGCCGAAACCGAACGCGGCCATGTCCATCAGCAACAGGTAGTTGGGCGCCGACCAGGGCCGATGGCCGCTGATGGGCAAATCGTCGGTGGGCACGCCCTGATCGACCAGCGTGTTCAGGCGCAGCGCGCGATAGGCCGCGAGTTTTTGATAATCGACCTGCTGCTCGGCCGCCAACGGATGCTTGTGGCCGACGAACAGCCCGAAGTCGGCGCGTTCGGCAATGGTCGCGTAGCCGACTTCCGGCGGATAGCTCGGTTGCGCCGACAAAAGGCCTAACGACGCGCGGCCGGACTGAATCAGGTTGATCGCATCGCCGTGCTCGGCAAAGACACATTCCAGTTCCAGTTCGGGAAAGCGTTGATCCAGTTCGGCCATGCGGATTTCGAAGTCGGCAAATTGATTGGCGTCGGACAATACCAGCGTCAGGCGCGGCTCCATCCCGTCAGCCAGACGCCCGGCTGCCCGGCGCAACTTGTCCGAAGCGGCAAGCACATCTTCAATGCGCCCAAGCATGGCCTTGCCGGCCTCGGTGAGGACGGGATGCTTGGACGAACGGTCGAACAATTCCAGGCCCAGGTCTATTTCCAGCCGGGAAATGGCTTCGCTGACGGTCGACTGGCTTTTGCCCAAGCGCCGCGCCGCAGCGCTGAAAGAACCCAGCGCGACGGTCTGGGCAAACGCCTCAAGGGCTTCGGGGGAATAACTCATGGGCACCTTGTATCGGTTTTTCCGATGGAAACGATTTTCACTTTAACGCAATGACCGATGAGAATGCACGTCATGAACTGCCCGGTTTCAACTGAACACCAGATCCAAGAGGTCAACTTCCCATGCAACAACCCAGCAAAACCATCAAGGAACGCGCGCTGCATGCGCTGCTCTTCGAGATCATCGGCGTGCTGCTGTTCGCACCCTTGCTGGCGTGGCTGCTCGGCCATTCGCTGGGCAAGATGGGCGCCATGACGGTGATGATTTCCACCGTGGCGATGCTCTGGAACATGCTGTTCAATGCCCTGTTCGACCGGTTGCGGGCCAGGTTCGGTTTCGTCCTGTCGCTCAAAGCGCGCATCGCCCATGCGCTGGGTTTCGAGGGCGGACTGATTCTGGTGGTCGTCCCGCTGGCCGCCTGGTGGCTGTCCATCGGCTGGCTGGAAGCGTTCCTGCTGGACGCGGGCCTGCTGTTGCTGTTTCTGCCGTACACCCTGGCGTTTAACTGGTTGTATGACCACGCGCGAGCGCGAATCGTCCGGCGTCGCGTGCAGGCCGCGCAGAACAGTATCAGGCCCTGAGCCGACTGCCACCGAACGCCACGCCGAGCAACATCACGGCGACGATCATGAAGGCCAGCTCCAGGCTGCTGGCGTGGGCGATGAAACCGATGCCCGCCGGGCCGATCAGAATCCCGGCGTAACCCAAGGTCGTGATCGCCGGAACCGCGACGTTTTCCGGCATGCTTTTCTGGCGGCCGACAGCGCTGTAACAGACCGGAACGATATTCGAGCAGCCCGCGCCCACCAATGCATAACCGAGCAGCGCGGCTTCCCATGACGGAACCAGCGTGGCAATCGCCAAACCCGCCGACGCGCACAAGCCACCGAGGATGATCACCCGATTCGGCCCGACCCGCCGCACGATAGCGTCGCCAAAAAAGCGCCCTAACGTCATGGTCAGGGCGAACACCGCATAGCCCAGCCCGGCGTAGGACGTTTCAACACCGCGCAGGGAACTGAGGAACACTGCGCTCCAGTCGAGCATCGCGCCCTCGGTGAGAAAAACCGTGAAGCACAGCAGGCCAATGAACAGCACCACGCCTCGGGGAATGGCAAACGGCGGGCCGTCGCTTTCGCTGCCGTAACTGAACAGATGCGGCGCAGCCTTGACCAGACAAAGTGCCACGAACGCTACCACGATCAGCATCGATACCAGCGGTGACGCACCCAGACTCAACAACCCGGCAACGCCCGCCGCACCGACGATTCCGCCCAGGCTGAACAGCCCGTGGAAGCCGGACATCATGGTTTTACCGCTGGCCCGCTCGACAATGATCGCCTGGATATTCACCGTGCAATCCAGCGCGCCCATGCTCGCGCCGAACACAAACAACGTGGCAATCAACAGTGGCAGACTGGAAAGCGTCGCCAATAGCGGCAAACACAGGCAGATGATCGCGGCGGAACCGACCAGCACCCGCCGACAACCGAACCGCGCCGCCAAGGCACCGGCCAATGGCATCGCGATAATCGAGCCGACGCCAAGACAGAGCAGCAGCAAACCCAGCGTACCGTCATCGAGCCCGACCCGGGCTTTGGCGTAAGGCACCAGCGGTGCCCAGGCGGCAAGGGTCAGCCCGGCAATGAAAAACGCCACACGGGTGGAAAATTGTTCCAGTCGTCCCGCCGCAGTCTGCGCCGGGGTGCTGATGGAAGTCATGCAGGCTCCTTGTGAACACCCGTCGGGCTTGACCGGGCAATCGCAGCAGCCTAGCAAAGGTCGGCGGTTATCCAAATCTTTCGTGCTGATCCTGATGCCCGAACATGTATCGCCAGAGGTGCATGTCGCAACCAGACCCATCTACAGCGCCTTGATCCGATAGACTGTGCGCCGCTGCAATACAACAAAAAAAGAGGTGGCTGTGTACAAAGGTGTAGTGCTGTCGGTATCAGCCTCGGTGTTGTTCGGGGTCATGTATTTTTATACCTCGCTGATGACGCCCTTGAGCGGCGAGGAGATTTTCGGTTGGCGTATGTTGCTGACTGTGCCCTGCGTCACGCTGTTTCTGCTGTCGAGCGGCGACTGGCCGCTGGTGCGCAAGATCGCCAGTCGCCTGCGGCAGCAACCGACGCTGCTGCTCGGCATGGCTGCGTCCTCGCTATTGCTGGGCGCGCAATTGCAGATCTTCATGTGGGCGCCGTTGCATGGCCGCAGCCTGGAAGTGTCGCTGGGCTACTTTCTGCTGCCCCTGACCATGATCATCACCGGACGCATCGTGTATGGCGAAAGGCTGTCACGTCTGCAAAAGATCGCCGCGTTTTGCGCGATGATCGGTGTCGGGAATGAACTGCTGCGCCTGGGCAGTTTTTCCTGGGAAACCCTGCTGGTTGCGCTGGGCTACCCGATCTATTTCGTGCTGCGCCGCAAACTGGCCATCGATAACCTCGGCGGATTGTGGTTCGACATGGCCCTGATGCTGCCAGTGGGCGTGTGGTTCATCATCAGCGGCAATCCAGCCGCCATCCAGCAAGCGCCGATGTTGTATCTGTTGATTCCGATATTGGGCGTGATCAGCGCGTCGGCATTGGTGAGCTACATTGTGGCCAGCCGTTTGCTGCCCTTCAGCCTGTTCGGCCTGCTCAGTTACGTCGAACCGGTGCTGCTGGTGGGCGTCGCGCTGCTGCTTGGCGAAAGCATCAGCCGTGAGGAGTGGATGACGTATTTGCCGATCTGGCTGGCGGTATTGGTGCTGGTCTTCGAAGGCAGCAAACACGTGCTGGTTCAGCGGCGAACCTGAACGCGATCAGGCCACGACGAAGCGTTCCAGTTGCATTTCCTGCAGGCGACTCAAGGTGCGGCGGAAAGCAAAGGACAAATAACCTTCGGTGTACAACTCGGCCATGGACACCTGCGCCTCGACATACAGCGGCACGCGTCGGTCATAGCACTCGTCGACCAGCGCGATGAAGCGCCGCACGCCATCGTCATGGGGCGACAACTGCGGCAACTCGCGATCCCCCGCCGCGACCTGCTCCACGGCATCTTCGGTGCCACGCGCGATCCGGCCTTCGCGCTGGGGTGCGCTGAGGGCCGGGACTTCGCTGACCAGCACCGCTGAAAAACGATCACACAGCTCAATGAAGTCCATCGCCGCCAGCGGTGTCTCGCACAACTCGGCGTAGCGACACCACAGCACTGTTTCGCTGTTGCGCACGCAGTTGATGGTGCGATGGCCCACGGGCACAACATCGGTAGAAACCGTCTGGCCGACACTAAGTGCGTCGAAAATCCCGCCCAACGCGCTCGGCCGACCCGGCTCGGTGATCCAGTAACGCTGATGCAACTGCCCAGGATGCAAACGATGGTCTTCGCCACCATCTACCGTGAGCACATTCATATAGCGGTTGATCGCGGCAATCGCCGGCAGGAAACGCTCACGGTTATGCCCGTTGATGTACAGCTGCTCGGGCGGCTGGTTGGACGTGCAGACCAGCACCACGCCTTCTTCGAACATCACCTGCAACAGGCCGCCGAGAATCACCGCATCGCCGATGTCATTGACAAACAGCTCGTCGAAGCACAGCACGCGCACGTCCCGCGCCAGTTCCCTGGCCAACACGTGCAGCGGTTTGGCAGTGCCCATCAACTCGAACATGCGCTTGTGCACCCAGCGCATGAAGTGATGAAAATGCTGGCGCCGGGCAGGCACTGTCAGGCTCTCGAAAAAACGATCCATCAGCCAGGTCTTGCCGCGCCCGACCGGTCCCCACAGATAAACCCCTTTGGCACTGCGCGGATGGTTGCCCAAGGCCAGATAGCAAGCCTCCAACTCCCGGGCGGCCTGCAATTGCGCCTGGTCCGGCTGGAAACCACGCTGCTCGACCGCCTGTTGCCAGGCTTGCAAAGGGGACACGCCAGTCATCCGAACACCGCTCGTCAGGGTAAAGCTGGCAATCATAAAGCAGGAGCGATGGTACCGGCGAGCTGCGGGAGATTCTATGTTTGGGGTGAACCCACCGCTGCCGCAGATGTGGTGCCTGCACCGACGCCATCCCGGATGAATCCGGTCCCACGGGATGAACGCATTCCACCTGTGGGAGCGAGCTTGCTCGCGAAGGCGACGTTTTGGACTCAGAAGATCTACTGGATGTACTAGCCGATTCGCGAGCAAGCTCGCTCCCACATAAACCCCGCCAATCTGCTGGCCGCCCCGCGTCACATTCCGTAACATCGCTCCTTTTTTGCGCGGTTGGCGGCTGATCGAGCCCCATGCACTTCAGGTAGACCATGAAACCAGCTCGTATGCGTGCCGATGTCCTGGCCGGACTCACTACTTCCTTTGCCTTGGTGCCGGAGTGCATCGCGTTTGCCCTCGTCGCCCATCTCAACCCGTTGATGGGCCTGTATGGCGCATTCATTATCTGCACCCTGACCGCACTGTTCGGTGGTCGGCCGGGGATGATTTCCGGTGCCGCCGGGTCGATGGCGGTGGTGATCATTGCGCTGGTGGTGCAACACGGCGTGCAGTATTTGCTGGCCACGGTGCTGCTCGGGGGGATTCTGATGGTGCTGTTCGGCCTGCTGCGCCTGGGCAAACTGATCCGTCTGGTGCCGTATCCGGTGATGCTCGGTTTCGTCAACGGCCTGGCGATTGTCATCGCGCTGGCGCAACTGGAGCACTTCAAGACCGGCGAAACCTGGCTCAGCGGGACGCCGCTGTACCTGATGGTCGGCCTGGTTGCGCTGACCATGGCCATCGTTTACCTGCTGCCGCGCCTGACCCGCGTCGCGCCTCCCGCGCTGGTGGCGATTCTTGGCGTCGGCTTGCTGGTTTACCTGCTCGACCTGCCAACCCGCACGTTGGGCGACATGGCGCACATTGCCGGTGGGCTGCCGAGCCTGGCCCTGCCGCAAGTGCCATGGAATCTGGAAACGCTGCGCATCATCGCGCCGTATGTGGTGCTGATGGCGCTAGTCGGGTTGCTGGAAACCCTGCTGACCCTGAACCTTACCGATGAAATCACCGAAAGCGCTGGCCAGCCGGATCGCGAATGCATTGCACTGGGTATGGCGAATATCGCCTCCGGCGCCTGTGGCGGCATGGGCGGTTGCGCGATGATCGGGCAGACCGTCATCAACCTCAATTCCGGTGGCCGTGGCCGTTTGTCCGGGGTCGTGGCCGGTGTGATGATCCTGATGTTCGTGCTGTTTCTCTCGCCACTGATCGAAGAAATCCCGCTGGCGGCGCTGGTCGGCGTGATGTTCGTGGTGTCCCAGCAAACCTTCGCCTGGGCCTCGCTGCGGGTGTTGCGCAAAGTCCCGGTCAACGATGTGCTGGCAATCATTGCCGTGACCACCGTCACGGTGTTTACCGATCTGGCCACCGCCGTGCTGTTCGGGATTGTCATTGCCGCGATCAACTTTGCCTGGCAGCAAGCCCGGGAACTGTATGCCGATACGCATCTGGAGCCGGACGGCAGCAAGCTCTATAAGCTGCATGGCACGCTGTTTTTCGCTTCCACCACGCCTTTTCTGAACCAGTTCAACCCAGGCGATGATCCGGCCCAGGTGACGCTGGACTGCCGCCATCTGAGTTTCGTCGACTACTCGGCCATCGCGGCACTCAAGACCTTGCGCGAGCGCTACAGCAAGGCCGGCAAGCATTTGCGCGTGGTGCATTTGTCCGAGCGTTGCAAGCAATTGCTCAAGCGTGCCGGGGTGCAACACGGCTGAGCGCAGTCAACGACGAGCGTATTTACGGTTATCAGGGTCGCAACACGCGATCAACAAACCTCAATATCCAGCAACGCTGCGCCCAGTGCCTTGCCATGGGCGTCCAGCGCCAGGGAGCGGGTGACGCCGCCGCGCAGGATGCCGGGCAGGACGAAATTCAGGGCGTGCACATTGGGCAGTTCATAACGCCGCACCGGGCCAGCCGTCGGATCGAGGAGTTCGAGGAAGTGGGCGGTTACCCGTTCAACGGTCAAGGCGTCACGCAGCCGGGAAAAGTCCTCGGCGCGATAGGCGATCACGGAAATGTTCGAGGTATCGCCCTTGTCGCCGGTTCGGGAATGGGCCAGTTCGCGCAGCTTGATCGGTTCGCTCATGGTGTTTGCTCCAGATGCACAATCGGCGTGACGGCAGTGCGCGGCACGAACAACGATGCCACCGCTACTACCTGGCGCAAGGCCTTGGTCGCCCCGCCGCCGCCATACGGGCCATTGGTATAAAGGGTTTCCACTTCATTGCCGACGCGCACCGCTTCGGCTTTGTCGGCGCAGCGGGCGGCAACCCGCAAGCGGACTTCCCAAGGTTCGCTGGTCACCCGCGAGCCCAGTTCGCTGCCATGCAAGGCATCCACGCCAATCAGCTCGGCGCGCACGTCTTCATAGACCACACCCATGAGTTTCAGACGCTCCAGCACCACGTCCCGCGCCAGCCGCGCCCGAGCCAATGCGCCGGGGCCGCCGTAGGAAATCTGCCCTTCGCCGATCCAGCCATCGAGATAGCCCACCGATACCTTCAAGGTTTGCGGGCGAGCGCGGCCATCCGCGCCGCTGACCCGCACCTGATTCTCGCCCACAGCCGAGAATGAAACTCCGGAAAAATCCGCGCTGACGTCCGGCGTCAAATACGCCGCCGGATCGTGAACTTCATAGATCAGCTGTTCGGTGCAGGTCGCAGTATCGATACGCCCGCCCGAGCCCGCCACTTTACTGATCACTGCTGCGCCCGAGGCATCCACTTGCGCCAACGGGAAACCGAGGCGCGCCAGATCGGGCACGTCCTTGAAGCCAGGGTCGGCAAAATAGCCGCCGCTGATCTGTCCCGCGCATTCGAGTAAATGCCCGACTGCCGTGCCGCGTCCCAACAAGGTCCAGTCGTCCTCGGCCCAGCCAAACTCGAACAGCTGCGGCGCGAGAAACAATGAAGGATCGGCAACCCGCCCGGTAATCACCACGTCCGCATCGGCCTGCAGCGCCTCGACGATGCCTTCGATGCCCATATAGGCGTTGGCGGAAATCAGCCGTTCGCCCAGGGATCCGAGGGTTGCGCCGTTATCCAGCAATTGCTCGGGATTGGCCTGCAAGGCAGCCAGCACGTCGTCGCCGGTCAAGGCCGCAACCTTCAAACCGGTCAAGCCCAGTTCGGTGGCGATACGGCGGACTTCCCGGGCCGCCGCCAAAGGATTGGCCGCGCCCATATTGGTGATAATCCGCAAACGACGACCCTGACCCTCGGCACCGCGCCCGACAAAGGGCAGCACCCGGCGCATGCGCTCGCTGAGCAGCGGGTCATAACCGGATTCGGGGTTGTTCAGGCGCGCTTGCTGGGCCAGGGCGATGGTGCGCTCGGCCAGGCATTCGAAGATCAGATAATCCAGCTCGCCATATTCGGCCAGCTCGACGGCGGGCTCGATGCGGTCGCCGGAATAACCGGCACCGGAGCCTATACGCAA
The DNA here is from genome assembly GCF_000416235.1 of Pseudomonas sp. CFII64. Taxonomy (GTDB): domain Bacteria; phylum Pseudomonadota; class Gammaproteobacteria; order Pseudomonadales; family Pseudomonadaceae; genus Aquipseudomonas. Next base: position 54,494 of record NZ_ATLO01000003.1, read on the forward strand.
GGTTTTCATATCAAAAGACTCCCAAGAGCAGCGCGGTCAGGGTCATCAACACCGAAGCCGCGAACAGGAAAGGGATGGTGAAACGCTGGTGATCCGCCAATTCGATCTTGCACAGGCCCACCAGCAGAAAAGTCGCCGGGGTCAGCGGGCTGACCGGAAAGCCGGTGGTGTGTACGCCCAGCAACGAGGCCTGAGCCACTTGCAGCGGATCGACGCCCAGGGCCTTGCCGACTTCGGCAATCACCGGCATCACCCCGAAATAAAACGAATCCGGGTCAAACAGCATGCTCAACGGCATGGACAGGAAGCCCACCACCATCGGGATCAACTTGCCGTGGCCCGCAGGAATCTGCGCCACCGCCACTTCGGCCATGGCCTTGAGCATGCCGGTGCCTTGCATGATTCCGGTGAAGACCCCGGCCGCCAACAGAATACTGGCCATGGTCAGTGCGGTCTTGGCGTGGGCATCGATGCGCGCCCGTTGGGCATCGACGTTGGGGTAATTGATGCACAGCGCCAGCACGGTGCCGAGCATGAACATCACCACCGGATCGACGATTCCGGAAATCATCACGCCCATCACGGCGATGGTCAGCACCAGGTTCAGCCAGAACAAACGCGGCCGACGCAGTATTTCTTCATGCTCGCTGAGCACCCGTTGCGGCACCACATCCACTTTCGCGCCTGCGCCGAGGCCCAGACGTTTTTCTTCGCGACGGCCCAGGAACCAGGCGCAAGTGAAAACAAATATCAGGCCCACGATCTGCACCGGGATCAGCGGCTGGAACAAGTCCGCCACCGGCACGTGCAAGGCCGCCGAAGAGCGCAGCACCGGGCCGGTCCAGGGCAAAAAATTCACCCCGGCGGCCATCGCCGTGACGCAGGCGAGAATCCGTTTATCCATACCCAGCCGCATATATAAGGGCAGCATGGCCGGGATGGTCACCAGAAAGGTTACGGCGCCCGAGCCATCCAGGTGGACCAGCAGCGCCAACAGCGCGGTGCCCATCACGATGCGGGTCGGCCGCGTGCCAACCGTGCGCAGGATGCGGTCGATGATCGGGTCGAGCATGCCGGCGTCGGTCATGACCCCGAAAAACAGGATCGCGAAGACGAACATGCCGACTACCGGCGCGACGTTCTTGATCCCGGTGATGATAAAGGCGCTGGTTTGCAGGCCGAATCCACCGAGCAAGGCGGCGATGATCGGCAAGGCGATGAGGGCGACAAGGGGCGAAAGGCGTTTACTCATGACGGCGGCGAGTAAACAGAGAATGGTGATGACACCGAGGGTGGCGAGCATAGGGACTTCCTGTTCGTCATCCCTGACCACTGGCGCGGCGAGATGAGCTGTTGTTGTTTTCAACGAGTATTGAAAACACAGGTAAGCTTTGTAAATTGAAATGTTCAGCACCCTACATTCGGAAAAACAAAATGAAGAATTCCATTCAGCACATCCGCGCCTTCCTCGCCGTCGCCCACAGCGGTAGTTTCGCCAAGGCGGCGCTGGAGTTGAATCTGTCGCCGTCGGCCCTCACCGTGCAGGTCCAGCAACTTGAAGAATGGCTCGGCGTGTCGTTGCTGGAGCGCAGTCCGCGTCACGTCAGCCTCACGGCGGCCGGGCAGAACAATCTGCGGCCCATGGAAAAATTGCTACTGGATCTGGACAACATTGTTGCCGGCTCTCGGGATCTGGCAGCCCTGCGCCGGGGCGTGGTGACCATTGCCGCCCTGCCCTCGCTGTGCTCCGGCGCACTGCCGCCGGTGCTGCGCCAGTTTCGCGAGCAGTTTCCCGGCGTCGAAGTGCGCCTGCGGGACGTGGTGGCGCAGCGTATTGACGCGTTGGTCCGTGAAGGCGAAGTGGATTTCGGCCTCGGCGTCAAAGCCCGGATGAGCCATGGTCTGGATTTTCAGGTGGTGATGACCGATCGCCTGTGCCTGTTTGTACCGCACGCGCATCCGCTGGCCAGACACTCGTCGATCAAGCTCGCGGCGCTGGCCGGCCAGCCGATTATCCTGACCGGTCGCGACAGCAGCGTGCGCGAACGGGTGGAGCAGTTGTTCGCCGAAGAACAGCTGGAATTGGTGCCGGGGCTGGAAGCCAACTATATGTCGACGGTGCTGGCGTTGGTGCGTCAGGGTTTGGGCATGACGTTGTTACCGGAGTCCGCCGACGAAGGCCGTGGCGATCTGATCAGGGTGCCGGTGGAGCATCCGGGCGTCAGCCGGGAAATAGGCTTGATCACCCGCAGCAACCAGAGCCTGAGTCCGGCCGCGCAACGCTTCGTGGAATTGGTGGGAAATATTTTGTGATAGAAGGTTTATTGAGTCGCCTTCGCCACACTCAATAGGCTGCGAGCCCGATTACTGGATACGAGGAAACCTGGATGTCCGCGATTTACCCTTCCCGCACCAGGCTGCTGTTTGTGGCATGCAGTCTGATGTTTGGCGGCATGGCCATGGCGACTGCCGCCCCGGCAAACATCGACGTCGCCGTGACCGATGCGGCCAAGGCCGTGATGCAGCAATACAACATCCCCGGCCTCGCCATTGCGCTCACCGTTGATGGCCAACAGCACTTTTACAACTTTGGTGTTGCCGCCAAAGACACCCAGGCCAAGGTCAGCAGTGACACATTGTTCGAACTCGGCTCAATCAGCAAGACGTTCACCGCGACCCTGGCGACCCTCGCTCAGGTCAACGGCCGGCTGTCACTGAACGATCATCCCGGCCAGTATCTGCCGCAGCTCAAAGGCAGCGCGTTCGACAAAGTGACGTTGATGAATCTGGCCACCCACACCGCAGGCGGCTTTCCGTTGCAAGTGCCGGATGCCGTGCAGAACACCGAACAGCTGATAGCGTATTTGCAAGCCTGGCAACCGCAGTACCCGGCAGGCAGCAAACGGACTTACGCCAACCCGAGCATCGGCATGCTCGGCATGATCACCGCCAAAGCCGTCAACAAGCCATTTGCAGAGGCCATGGAGCAGGATCTATTGCCCAAACTGGGGCTCAGCAATACCTGGCTGACGGTGCCCGCAAGCAAAATGCCGCTGTACGCCCAGGGTTATGACAAACAGGACCTGCCGGTTCGACTGCAAGGCGGCGTGCTGGGCACTGAGGCGTATGGCATGAAGTCCAGCGCCACAGACATGCTGCATTTTGTCGAGGCAAATATGGCGACGGCGAAGGTCGATGAGCCGATCAGACAAGCCCTGGCGCAGACCCATGCGGGGTATTTCAAAGTGGGTGCAATGACCCAGGCGCTGATCTGGGAGCATTACGTTTACCCGGCGTCACTGGAGACATTGCTGGAAGGTAACTCCAACAAGATGGCGTATGAAACCCAGCCGGTCACGGCGATCAATCCGCCAATCGCGCCCTTGCAAAACGCCTGGATCAACAAGACCGGCTCAACCAACGGCTTCGGGGGTTATGTGGCGTTTGTGCCTGAGAAGAAGATCGGCATCGTAATTCTGGCCAACAAGAATTATCCCAATGCAGCGCGGGTGAAGTTGGCGTATGGGATTTTGAGCGTTTTATAAACCTCGTGGCAGATCCGGAACCCGCGGGACCGGCTTTAGCCGGGAAGAGGCCGGATCATTCGCTGCATTTGGTCGTCAGAAACACCGCCTTCCCGGATAAATCCGGTCCCAAATGTTCCGGTGTTGCTATGCGACAACGCGGCATCCGGACGACGCGCAATCTCCTACAGGCAACGAGCCTGAACCCTTCCTGAACGAGAATGCGAAACCTGTCTCATTCAAAAAAACAACTATACGCATTCAATAATGAGTATCATTATGTTACGCATTGTTTCAGAGATCAGTGATTTCCTGATCCGCTGAAACGAATCAGCCTACAGCAAAAAACCTTGGTGAAACATGCTCGTTCCTTTTTTGATCATGCTGCGCGAAGGGATTGAAGCCGCGCTTATCGTTGGCATCATCGCCAGTTATCTGAGACAGACCGGTCGCGGGGAGTGGATGCCCGCTGTGTGGATTGGTGTTTTCCTTGCCGCTGCCCTGGCGTTGTTCGTCGGCGGTGGCCTGGAAATGGTCAGCGCCGAATTCCCGCAAAAACAGCAGGAACTGTTCGAAGGCGTCGTCGGCCTGGTCGCCGTGGGCATCCTCAGTTCCATGGTGTTCTGGATGCGCAAGGTCGCGCGCTCGATCAAGCATTCATTGCACATGTCCCTGGATGCCGCCCTCGCCGGTTCGAAGAACCAGACCTACGCGTTGATCGCCATGGTGTTTTTCGCCGTGGCCCGTGAAGGTCTGGAAACCGTGTTCTTCCTGCTCGCCGTCTTTCAGCAGAGCGAAGGCCCCGGCGCGCCATTGGGTGCCCTGCTCGGCCTGATCATTGCGATTGCCGTGGGTTTCGCCATTTACAGCGGCAGCATGCGCCTGAACCTCAGCCTGTTTTTCCGCTGGACCGGTCTGTTCATTCTGGTGGTTGCCGCCGGGATTCTCGCCAATTCGGTACAGGCACTGCATGAAGCCGGGATCTGGAATCACCTGCAAACCGTGGTCTTCGATTTCAGCGCCACGCTGCCGATGGACGGCCCGACCGGCTCGGTGCTGGCAGGCATGTTCGGTTATCAGGATGCGCCAACCATCAGCACCCTCAGCGTGTATGTGATTTACCTGGTCGTCGCGCTGGTGCTGTTCTTCATGCCCAGCGCCCCGGTGGTGAGTCTGCCCACCCGGCCCGCGCATCCGCACCCCTCTTCAGCTACGAACGAATAAGGGCACACATGTCGAATCGTCCCACAGGGCTTTCAGAGAAAGCCAAGCCTCCCCGCGCCTTGCGATTGGCCCTCGCCGGTTCGGTGGTCGTCATGATCGCGGCCGGCGGGTTGTTCTATTACGCCTCGCAGAACGCCATGAAAAAACGCGCCGCCAGTACCAACGCGGAAACCGTGGTCACCATTCATGCTCACGCTTGCGAGCCCAATGACCTCACCGTTGCTGCAGGCAAGAACGCCTTCCGCATCGTCAATCGTTCCGAGCGGGCCGTCGAGTGGGAAATCCTTGATGGCGTGCTGGTGGTCGAGGAACGGGAAAACATTGCGCCGGGCCTGAGCCAGGTGATCAACGCCAACCTGCTGCCCGGCGATTACGCGATCACGTGTGGCCTGCTGAGCAATCCGCGCGGCACGCTGCACGTCACGCCGACGGCTGAATCCGATGCCAACGCCAAGGCTCGCCCATCGATGGTGGCGTTCATTGGTCCGCTGTCTGAATACCGCGTGTACCTGAGCATGCAGGGCTCGGCGCTGATCAAGGCCGTAACCGCGTTGCAACACGCCATTGAAGCCGGTGACCTGAGCGCCGCACAAGCCGCTTACGCCCCGGCCCGCGCCGCTTATCAGCGGATTGCCCCGGCCGCGCAGCGCTTGTCCGAGCTGGACAACGCCATCAATGCCCGCGCCGATTACTACGAAAAACGCGAGCAAGACCCAGGTTTCAGCGGCTTCCACCGGATTGAATACGCGCTGTTCGACAAGAAAACCGTCGACGGCCTGGCGCCGATTGCGCAGCGCCTGCACACCGACGTCACCACCCTCAAACAGCAGCTGCTGGCGCAGAACATGGCGCCCGAGCAGCTGGCGAGCATCATCACCCGCAACATGCGCAGCCTGGCCGAGATCCGCAGCAACGGCGAAGAAGAGCGTTACAGCCATCTGGACCTCAACGGCTTCGCCGCCAACCTGGAAGGCACGCGCAAGGTGGTCGATCTGGTTCGTCCGCTGCTGGCCAAGAACTCCGGCGAACTGCTGCAAAAAATCGATGGTGCAGCGGCGGCACTGGACACCGAACTCAATGGCCTGAAAACCGACAGCGGCTATCGCCCGTACGATCAGGTCAACGCCGACCAGCGCAAGCTGATCGCCGACAAGGCCAAGGCATTGGCGGATGCGCTGGATGGGATTGATCCAGCACTTGGCCTGTCCGGCCTTTGATTGATGCCATTGCGGTGATTTACGAGATGCCATGGTCGCTGCAGGACCAGCTTTAGCCGGGAGAACGTCGGTAAAACTGATACGAATGCGGGATATGGAACACCGCTCTCCCGGCTAAAGCCGGTCCTACAGTCCTGGTTTCGCCTTCAGATAGCGAGCAAAGAAAACAGCCATGAACGATTCAGACAACAGCAACGCCCCCCAATCGGCCCAACGTCGCCGCGTCCTGCTGGGCCTCGGCGCGGCGGGTGCGGCGCTGGCAGGCAGCAGCCTGAGCGGCAACGTGCTGGCCGCCGCCCCGGCGCAAGTGACTGAAGCGCCGAAAAGCGAAAAGACCGAAGACCGCAACCTGTTTTTCGGCGTGCATCAGACCGGCATCGTCAACCCGCGCCCGGCCTCCGGCATGCTGGTGGCGTTTGACGTGCTGGCCGCCGACCGGGAAGACCTGGAGCGTCTGTTCCGCACGCTGAACGAGCGCATCGCCTTCCTGATGACCGGCGGCCCGGTGCCTGAGGTTGATCCGAAATTCCCGCCTGTGGATTCCGGCATCCTCGGCCCGGTCGTCACGCCGGACAACCTGACCATCACCGTTTCGGTGGGCGAGTCGCTGTTCGACGAGCGTTTCGGCCTGGAAGCCGTCAAGCCCAAGCGCCTGAGCCGCATGGTCGGTTTTCCCAATGACGCCCTTGAAGCCGACAGCTGCCATGGCGACCTGAGCATCCAGTTCTGCGCCAACAGCGCTGACAGCAACATTCACGCCCTGCGCGACATCGTGAAAAATCTGCCGGACCTGCTGCTGGTGCGCTGGAAACAGGAAGGCACGGTGCCGCCGCAAGCGCCGAAAAAGCCCGAGCAGCCGCCGGAAAGCGCGCGTAATTTCCTCGGTTTCCGCGACGGTTCCGCCAACCCGGATTCCAACGACCAGAAAGCCATGAACGAGCTGGTCTGGGTTCAGACCGGCAGCGACGAGCCGAGCTGGGCTGCCAATGGCAGCTATCAGGCGGTGCGCATCATTCGCAATTTTGTCGAACGCTGGGACCGCACGCCGCTGCAGGAACAGGAAGCGATTTTCGGCCGGGTCAAGACTACGGGCGCGCCCATGGACGGCAAGGTTGAAACCGATGTGCCGAACTACGTTGCCGACCCGCACGGCAAGAAGACCAAACTCGATTCGCATATTCGCCTGGCCAATCCACGTACCGCCCAAACCCAGCGCAACCTGATTCTGCGTCGGCCGTTCAACTACTCCAACGGCGTCAACAAGAACGGTCAGCTCGACATGGGCCTGCTGTTCATCTGTTACCAGTCCGATCTGGAAAAAGGCTTTATCACCGTGCAGACCCGTCTGAACGGCGAGCCGTTGGAGGAATACCTCAAGCCGGTTGGCGGTGGGTATTTCTTCACCCTGCCCGGCGTTGTCGACACTCAGGATTTCATTGGTCGCTCGCTGCTTCAGGCGTCGGCCACTGCCACTAAAACTGCATGACTTTCAACTCAGACAGCCCTACCACCTCAACAGGAAGAGTCCTATGAAAAAGTTACCTTTTGCTTTGCTGCTCACCGTTGGTTTGTTTCAGACCCCATTGTCGGCTTTCGCCGCGACTGCGCCGCTTGACCTGGTAGGGCCGGTGTCGGACTACAAGATCTACGTCACCGAGCAGATCGGCGAGCTGGTCAGCCACACCCAGAAATTCACTGACGCGGTGAAGAAAGGCGACCTGGCGACGGCCAAGAAGCTGTACGCGCCGACTCGTGTGTTCTACGAAGAAATCGAGCCGATGGCTGAGCTGTTCAGCGACCTGGACGCTTCTATCGACTCACGCGTCGATGACCACGAAAAAGGCGTGAACGCTGAAGACTTCACCGGTTTCCATCGCCTGGAATACGCGCTGTTTTCGCAGAACACCACCAAGGATCAAGGGCCGATTGCTGACAAGCTGATGGCTGATGTGAACGACCTGGAAACCCGCGTTTCCGGCCTGACTTTCCCGCCAGAGAAAGTGGTCGGCGGTGCCGCTGCGCTGCTTGAAGAAGTCGCCGCGACGAAGATTTCCGGTGAAGAAGACCGTTACAGCCACACCGATCTGTATGACTTCCAGGGCAACATCGACGGCGCGAAGAAAATCGTCGACCTGTTCCGCCCACAGATCGAGAAGTCCGACAAAGTCTTCGCGGCCAAGGTCGACAAGAACTTCGCCACCGTGGACAAGATCCTGGCCAAGTACAAGACCAAGGATGGCGGTTTCGAGACTTACGACAAAGTGAAGGAAAACGACCGCAAGGCGCTGGTTGGCCCGGTCAATACACTGGCTGAAGACTTGTCCACTTTGCGTGGCAAGCTGGGTTTGAACTGAGTCAAAGGTTGGACCGGCCCTCCGGGTCGTAGGACCGGCTTCAGCCGGGAGAACGGTCGTGAAGACCATAGAAATGTGTCGAGGTTAACGGTCCTCTCCCGGCTAAAGCCGGTCCTTCGGGACAATCAAGATCCCCGCCTGCAACGCGCTTGTCGTAGGACCGGCTTCAGCCGGGAGAACGGTCGTGAAGACCATAGAAATGTGTCGAGGTTAACGGTCCTCTCCCGGCTAAAGCCGGTCCCACAATCAAAACCTCCGCCTTACACCCCGCTAAACCAGTTATACCCCTGATCCTCCCAATACCCGCCCGGGTTCTCGTTGGTCACGATCAGCTCGACGATGTGCTTGGGGTTCTTGAAGCCCAGTTTGGTCGGCACGCGTACGCGCAATGGATAGCCATAATCCGGCGGCAACGCCACCTCACCGAAATCCAGCGCCAGCAAGGTTTGCGGGTGCAACGCCGTGGGCATGTCCAGGCTTGAGTAGTAGCGGTCTGCGCATTTGAAACCGACGAATTTAGCCGTGGTGTCGGCACCGATGTGTTCAAGGAAGGTGCGCAACGGCACGCCGCCCCATTGGCCAATGGCGCTCCAACCTTCGATACAGATCAAACGAGTGATGTCAGTGCGCTGCGGCAGTTTGCGCAGGCTGTCCAGATTCCATGACTGCTTGTCGCGAACCAGCCCGGACACTTCCAGCTTGTAATCGGAAATATCCAGATCCGGCACGTTGTATTCGGGATAAAACGCGTTGAACGGGAACGGTTGGGTCAACTGCGCCTTGCTGTAGGTCGGCGCGAGTTTCTGGCCGCTGAACAACCAGGCCTGCACCCGGTCATTCCAGCGCGACATGGCCCACAGCACTTTGTCGACCTGATCGCCATCTTGCAGGTTGCAGCCGGTGAGCATCGACATGGCGCCTACAGTCAGCCCGGCGCGCAAAAACGAGCGGCGCTGAATATTGATCAACTGGGTCTGCTGCGCGGGTTCCAGGCGGATGCGTTGAGTCGGGCGTGGCTTGGGGTCACTCATGACCGGTCTCCCCGTTTGCAAGAGGTCGTTTGCCGCCGGTAATCATCGGCAGCAGGGTGCGCGGCACAATCAGCACCAGCGCCAGGTGGACGATGACAAACGCGCCGATGGCCGCCATCGCACCGAAATGCACATAACGTGCGAAGTCGAAGCCGCCAAAAAGGCTGGCCAGTTCCTGAAACTGCACGGGCTTCCAGATCGCCAGTCCGGTCAGTACCACCAGCACGCCCATCAGCAGCACCAGCCAATACATCAGGCGCTGCACCGCGTTATAGCGGCCGTGCTCATGAGCCAGACGCAAACGCAGGGCGTCGACCACGTCGCGCTTCACTGCGCTGGCATGCACCGGCAGCAGGTCGCGTTTGAAGTGACGGCTGAACACGCCGTACAGCACATACGCCAGGCCGTTGATCACCAGCAGCCACATCACCGCAAAATGCCAGGCAATGGAACCGCCGAGCCAACCGCCCAGGGTGAGTTGTTTGGGGAAGGTGAAGCCGAACAGCGGCGACGCGTTGTAAATCGCCCAGCCGCTCATGAACATGCCGACCATGCCCAAGGCATTGATCCAGTGGGTCAGGCGCACGGGCCAGGGATGGATGCTGCGGGTTTTCATTATTTATCTCCCGGGCGTGTTGACGCTGAACCCGTAGGACCGGCTTTAGCCGGGAGGACGCCAATACATTCGCTGCATCTGTTTCTTCAAAGACACAGCCCTCCCGGCTGAAGCCGGTCCTGCGGGATTTAACAAAAGCCGTCTTACATCGGCGGAGTAAAACCATCCTTGCCGACCGCTACGCCACGGGCGGATTTGCCGTCATCAGCGGGGAACAGGACGATCTTCGCACCGGCTTTCAATTCGCTGCGCTGACCCGGTTCAACATAGGCGATGGGTACGTTTTCAGGTACCACCAATTGTTTCTCGCCGCCTTTATACAACACGGTCAGGGTGCGACCGTTGGCTTTGGACAATTTGCCCACCGTGCCGTTGGTCATGGTGCCGGTGCTGCCGTCGGCGTTTTCCCAGCCATAGTGACCTTCGCCGCTGCCTTTGAGGCTGGCTTCGAATACCGTGACTTCCAGCGCTTTCAACGAACCGTCAGCCTGGGGAATCGCGGCGGAACCGACGAAGCTGTCGGCCTTGATCGAGTCCAGATCGGCTTTGGACACCAGGCGGATTCCGGTTTTGTCAGTGAGGGTGATGGTCTGGTGCTGACCGGCGCGCGTGGTGTAGCTCAGGGTGTCGGCCTGGACGCTGTCGACAGTGCCGCGCATGGGTTTGACCACCGGCATGTCGGCGGCCTGGGTCATGACAGCGGCGCTGAGCAACAGCAGGCCGAACGTAGTGGACAGAGCAGTCTTCATGAGTGATTCCTTGGCAGGGTTTAAGTGGTGATGATCATCACCCCGCAACCGGCACTGAACCATGACCGGCGAATGACATTTTTGTCATTCGCCGCAGCGCCTGAATCAATGACAAAAATGTAACCGACAGCCCGCCAGGTCTTGGTTAGACTTGCCTTCCCACCCGGCGTGCAGCGCCTGAACCGGCGGAACCACCATGCACATCCTGCTCATCGAAGACGACACCAAGACCGGCGAGTACCTGAAAAAGGGCCTCGGCGAATCCGGCTATAAAGTCGACTGGACCCAGCACGGCACCGACGGCCTGCACCTGGCCCTGGAAAATCGCTACGACCTGATCGTGCTCGACGTGATGCTGCCAGGCATCGACGGCTGGCAGATTATCGAGGTGTTGCGCGCCAAACAGGACGTACCGGTGCTGTTCCTCACCGCCCGCGACCAGTTGCAGGACCGGATTCGCGGCCTGGAGCTGGGTGCCGACGACTATCTGGTGAAACCGTTTTCCTTCACCGAACTGCTGCTGCGCATCCGCACGATTCTGCGCCGGGGCGTGGTGCGCGAGGCCGATCATTTTCATCTGGCCGATCTGGAACTGGACCTGCTGCGCCGCCGCGTCACCCGCCAGCAACAGGTGATTGTCCTGACCAATAAAGAGTTCGCCTTGCTGCACCTGCTGCTGCGCCGCGAAGGCGATGTGTTGTCCAGGGCGCAGATCGCTTCGGAAGTGTGGGACATGAATTTCGACAGCGACACCAACGTCGTCGACGTGGCGATCAAACGCTTGCGCAGCAAAGTCGACCTGCCCTTCCCGGTCAAGCTCATCCACACCGTGCGCGGCATCGGCTATGTCTGTGAGGTGCGGCCATGCGGTCCCGACGCCAACCATCCCTGATCCTGCGCTCCAGCCTGGCCTTCGCGCTGGTGGCGATGTTTACCGTCAGCGGCGCGGGCTGGTATCTGTACGCGTCCATGAAACAGTCGGTGATGCAGCGCACCGACCACGCCGTGCTGGCGCGCCTTGATCACTTTCGCAAACTGCTGCGCTACGACCTGACTCTGGAAAACCTCAAGGGCAGCCCGCAGTTGTTCGAAAACATGCTCGACAGCGAAGAAGACATTTTTCTGATTGGCGAGCCGGGCAAGGCGCCGGTGATCTCGGTCAATCCGCAACGGGCGCCATTGCCGGAGTTGCCCGTCGTGCCGCAGGACGTGGCATTGCGCGACACGGATCTGCGCAGCGGCACGAGCCTGCAAGGCGTGCCCCTGCGGGCGGCGTCGAGCACGGCAATGTCCGGCGGAGTTGAGGTCCGTCTGACCGCAGCGCATTTGATGGTCAAGGAAATGGCCATGCTGGAGAGCTTTCGTCAGCGTATTTATGCCGCCACGACCCTGGCGTTCCTGATCACCGCGCTGCTCGGCTATGTGCTGTTGCGTCGCGGCCTGCGTCCGCTGCGGCGGATGACCGCCCACGCTGCGGACATTACCCCGGCGCGCCTGCACAGGCGCCTCGACAGTCAGGACACGCCGGTGGAATTGCAGCCGCTGGTGGATGCGTTCAACGCCATGCTGGAACGGCTGGATGACGGTTATCAACGTCTGACGCAGTTTTCCGCTGACCTGGCCCACGAAATCCGCACACCGGTGGGCTCCTTGATGGGCCATTGCCAGGTTGCGCTGCGCCAGACGCGCAGCGTCGATGAATACCAGGCGCTGCTGGCTTCCAATCTTGAGGAGCTGGAGCGCATTTCGCGACTGATCGAAAGCATCCTGTTTCTCGCCCGCGCCGATGAAGCCCAGGCCGTACTCAAACGTCAGCCGTTGGCCCTGCAAGACGAGCTGCAGCGGATTGCCGGGTATTTCGAAGGTCTTGCCGAAGAGCGGCAGATGAGTATTCAGACCTCAGGCGATGGCACCTTGCAGGCTGATCCGATCCTGTTGCGTCGGGCGTTGAGCAATCTGGTGGCCAATGCGATCCGCTATGCCGACCAAGGCAGCGAGATTCTGGTGCGGGTCAAGCAGCACGCAGGGCACTGCTTGATCGAAGTCGACAATCAGGGACCGCCCCTGGCCGAGGCGGCGCTGGCCAAGCTGTTCGACCGCTTCTACCGGGGCGACGCCTCCCGCCATCAAAGCTCGGACTCCAACGGCCTGGGCCTGGCGATTGTCGCGGCGATCATGCATTTGCACGGCGGCCGGGTCGCCGTGGCCCAGCCAGTGGCGGGGAGGATTAGTTTTACCCTGGTTTTTCCGGTAGGACCGGACTTGTCCGGGAAGACGTCGGCGCAAACACCCGATTGGTATCAGGCGAAATGATGTCGACCAATCCGATGCCATCGGGGACAAGTCCCCTCCTACCCAAAACACGCCCCAATCACGCCTTTTTATCGTGATTGATCGTCAGCTTGTAGAACGTCGCCGCGCCGCCTTCGGTGGCGTAGCCGGTGTTGTCCTGGGTATAAACCCCGGCCTTGAAATACAGCAGCTTGGTGCTCCAGGCCGCATCAAGTTTGGCGCTCCAGACAAAATCCGAAGCATTGACCGTCAGGTTGCCGGCCGGAGTCAGGTGGATGCTGTAGCTGAAGCGCTGATTAAGCGGGACGCCTTGGGCAATGGTGATGACCTCGATTTCCGCATCGGGGCTGCGACGGAATTTGGCGACGATGTTGCCGGTCTGGAGTTTTTCCTTGTACTGATATTCAACCTTGAGCAACGGCTCCGTGCTCTGGAAGCAATGGATCTGCCCGATCACGATCTTGCCCGTGGAAGGCACCTGATTGACCATCAGTGCGGCCCTGAGAAAATTGTCCGCTTGCGAGTACGTCCAGTTATTTACGCTGCCATCCGCCTTGGTCTCGCGCAATTCGGTTCTGGGATAAACCGCGTTCTCAGTGCGTGAGCCTGTAACTGGCGCCCAGAAAAACAGGGTGTTGCCCGAACGGAAATAGCCATCCTGATAACCGCCCAGCAGCTTGGGCGTATCAATCGTGACGGCAGGTGTGCCGACCGGTACAGACAGGTTCCACATGGCGAGATCGATCATTGCATACTCACGAGGTGCGCTGGCGCACCGACAAAGTGTCTATATCGGGCTTTTGCTGCCCATTGGCTTCGTCTCGGAGTATCGGCTGGATTGGCGCTTTAAATAGCGCGCACGACAGAGCATTGGCGTCAATAAAACAGCGCTCATTGGCAAAGGCTATTATTTGGCCAGTATTTGAGTCGGAACGTGTACAGCTTCATTTGCATGGCAGTTGTTAGCCAACGAGGCCTCTAGGCCGGGGCCATGCGTCATTTTTTTGCTGCGGTAGCGTCGCGGATACATTTTCTGAGGGGGATTTATTGCGGAGATTACGACGAACGGTCGTATTTTTCAGCTTGAGAGGGGCACTTTTTCAAATTGTCACGGTCAGCCTGCGCACCGATGAGGCGCAGGCTGAAGGTTCAAGCGCTTTTCGCCGGGTTCAGTCAGTGAGGACCGGCGCTTCCAGACGCACGAAAACGGTGTATTTGCTGGCTTCCATGGCCTCGAAAGCAATCAGCTTCTGGATCAATTGCTCGCTGAGCACTTTGCCGGCGTTGAGCAACAACATGCCGTTGTCGGCACTCAGGTTGCGCGCCAGCGCCATCCCGGCCTCCAGCTCGCGGGTGGTGAAGCCCTTGACCAGCGGGTCGCCCAGGGTCACGTCGCTCTGGTAGATCGCGCACACCTTGACGAAATCCTCCAGCAAGCCCGGATCGTACAGACGCCCGCTGTATTTGCGGATGAATGTCAGGGCTTCGTCGCTGTTCATCTGCCGTTCAAGGATCAAGCCATGCTGCAGCTCAATGAAATCCACAGCGAGCTTGAGCAGGCGCGAACCGAACGGAATGGCCTCGCCCTTGAGGTGGTCGGGGAAACCGGTGCCGTCCCAGCGCTCCTGGTGGTGAAGAATGAGCCGCGCCGCATCCTGCATCGGCTCCAGGGTCATCAGCACCGATTCGCTCTTCTTCGGATAGCTGCGATAGCGGTCGCGCTCGGTGTGATTGAGCAAGTCCGCCGGCGCACTCATCATGCTGTCGGTCCAGCTCAACTTGCCGATATTGTGCAAGGCCGCCGCCATGCTCAGGTCGCGCTGGCTGGCCTCATCCATAGGATGGACCTGGGCGTAGGTGCGGACCAGATCGATAATCTGCCGATTGGTCTGCTTGTCGTGCGGCAGGCGCTGGTTGAGCAATACCGAGAATACCTCGGTGCTGGTCGCGTAGCTGCGCTTGAGTTCGTCGTAAGCCAGATCGAGCATGTCGGCAGTCTGTTGCAGCTCGGAGGTGCGCGCCGCAACGCGGTTTTCCAGAGTGATATTCATCGACTGCAGGGCTTCGTTCTGCACCTTGGTGAGCTTTTCAAGGCGCACCCGCTCGCGTTCCGAATGCTGATGCGCAAACAACTGGCGCAAGGTCAGCAGCATTTCTTCATCGTTCCAGGGCTTGCTGATGTAGCTGTGAATACGGCCTTCGTTGATGGCCTTGGCAATCATGTCCACGTCGGCGAAGCCGGTAAGCAGGATACGCATGGTCGAGGGATAACGTTTGTTGATCTCGGCCAGCAACGTCGCGCCATCCATGTTCGGCATGCGCGCATCGCTCATGACCAGATCGATACGCTGCTGCGCCATGATTTCCAGCGCCTTGGCCCCGCTATCGGCAAGGAACAGGTTGTAGCCGTGAGAGCGCAGTAAGCGACGCAGGCTGCTGAGGATCAGTTCCTCGTCGTCTACCAGCAACACATTGGGCTTGAATTCAACCTCGGAAACAGATTGTTCGTCCATGTCGACACCTTGATTAGCATTTATATGTGCGCGTTATGTTCCATCGCTACTGGAGATAATGCGTTAGTCCATGAGCTTGGGGAAGGGCATTTATATTCGCCTGGCTGGCTCACTAAAATCCTGCCGCAGCCGACATACAGTTATCGGTCCGGCGCCCTGCCCTGTCTGCGTCGCTTCCCGGAAGCTCCATTCCATTGGCAAAGGACGCTCCAGATGTATTCATACGGATTGATGGGTTTTTTTGCCCTGGCCCTGGGCGTCTCGAGCGCCAGTGTCGCACAACCCTTGAATGAGCCGCTCCAGCCGCTGCCTGATGTCGTGGCGCAAGACCCGCAGCAGGTCGAACTGGGCCGCCAGCTGTTCAATGAGGTCCGCCTTTCAGCCAATGGCACGCTTTCCTGCGCCAGTTGCCATCGCCTGGACCATGGCGGCGCCGACGACAAGCCGCTGTCGATCGGTTTTCTAGGCGGCACATTGCCGATCAACACGCCGACGGTGTTCAACGCGGCACTGAATTTCAAGCAGTTCTGGAACGGCCGCGCCGATTCCCTGACGGCACAGATCCATGAAGTGGTGCAAAGCCCACTGGAAATGGGCAGTTCCTGGGAACACGTCAGTGCCCAGCTGGCCGGCGACAGTCTCTACCGCAAAGCTTTTGCCGCTGCCTACACCGACGGCGTCACCGTCGCCAACATCCAGCAAGCGCTGCAAAGTTACGAGCGCACCCTGATAACCCCCAACTCGCGCTTCGATCGTTACCTCAAAGGCGACACGGACATCCTTACGCTGCAGGAGAAATACGGCTATCAGCGCTTCAAGCAGTACGGCTGCATTGCCTGCCATCAAGGGATCAACATCGGTGGCAACATGTTTCAGAAATTCGGCGTCATGGGCGATTACTTCAAGGTCAGGGGCAAAGTCACCAACGCTGACCAGGGACGCTTTCTCGTGACCGGCAAGGAGGCAGACCGCAACGTATTCAAGGTGCCCAGCCTGCGTAACATCGCGCTCACCGCGCCTTATTTCCACGACGGGTCCGCCGCTACCCTGGAAGAGGCCGTCGACGTGATGTTCACCTACCAATTGGGCCGCGTGCCGACCGACCAGGATAAATCGCTGATCGTGCAGTTTCTGAAAACCCTGACCGGTGAGCTGGCAGGCAAACCCCTATGAAAATGTCCCGACGCTCGAAAACCACACTGTTGGGCGCAATAACCCTGAGCATCGCCTCGGTTCTGGTGTTCTTGTATTTCAACTCCATCTCCCATGAGAGCTCCACCTACTTCGAATCCCGGGACGTGATACGCCAGCTCAAACAGCTGGATGCCCACTGGGAAACCGAAATCCTCAAATCCCGGATGGGCGTCACCCAGGACTATGACCTGCTGGTTGCGCCGCTGACGGAAATGAAGCGCCTGGGGTCCAGTTTTGAAACGATGCTGCACCTTGAAACCGGCCAACAAACCGACGAATGGACAACCCGTCGCGACGCTTACCTGGAGGCGCTGGAACTCAAGACGGAGCTGGTGGAGCAGTTCAAGTCCCACGATGCAGTGCTGCGTAACTCCCTGGCATTTTTGCCCTCGGCAGCCGACGACATCCAGTTTCAGCTGGCACAGGTCGAAGATCCGGTCCTGCTGCAGAACACCGCAACCAACATTTATGACCTGCTCTTGAGCGGTCTGGAGTTCGCTCAGTCGGCAACGTCTGACAAGTCCGCAGAAATCGAAGTGGGGATCAATCGGGTGCGTGCGGCGAATGATTTGCTGCCGGCGCCGCTCAGCGCCTCGATCAGCATCCTGCTCAATCACATCAACCTGATCCAGCGGGAGCAGCCTTTCGTCAATGATCTGCTGGGGCGCATCGCCGCAGTGCCCGTGGCGGACCGCCTGGATGCCATTAACCAGATGCTCAATGTTCACCAGCAACAAGCGGTGGAAAAAGAGCAGCAGTACCACCTGTATCTGGTCATCCTTTCGGCGGTGATGGCGCTGTTGCTGGTGTATCTGGTGCAGCGTCTGGTGCGCAGTTACAAGGTGATCAACGACGTCAACAAAGCCTTGCAGGAAGCCAATGCGAGCCTGGAGCGACGGGTCGAGGAGCGCACGTGCGAGCTCAGGAATGCGCAGACCGAACTGATGGACACTGCGCGTCAGGCCGGGATGGCGGAGATCGCCACCAATGTTTTGCATAACGTTGGCAACGTGCTCAACAGCGTGAACATTTCCGCAGAACTGGTGACACGCCGGGTGCGCGACAGCAAGGCCCGCGGCCTGGCCAAGGCCGTGGCGATGATGAACGAGCATGCGACAGACCTGGGCAATTTCATGACCCTGGACGACAAAGGCAAACTGCTGCCCGGTTACCTGAATCAATTGGTGATCACCCTGGACATGGAACAACAAAGCATCGCCGAGGAACTGGAACGGCTGACCAAAAGCGTGGACCACATCAAGGAAATCGTGGCCAAACAACAGTCCTATGCCGGAGCCGCCGACCTCATCGAAACCCTGAGCATCACCTCCTTGCTGGAGGACGCCCTGCACATGAACTCCGGCGCCTTGACCCGGCACAGTGTCGCCGTGGTCCGCGAGTACGGCAGCGTGCCGGAAATACTGGGCGATAAACACCGGATCCTGCTGATCATGATCAACCTGATCAGCAACGCCAAATACGCCATGTCCCAGACCGACAATGCCGCGCGCAAGATAACCCTGGCGGTGAACATTGTCGGGGGCACGACGTTGCGCATCTGCGTCAAGGACGAAGGCGAAGGTATTTCGCCGGAAAACCTGCCGCGTCTGTTTGTTCACGGCTTCACCACCCGCAAGGAGGGCCATGGTTTCGGCCTGCACAGCTGTGCGCTGGCTGCAATCGAGATGAACGGGCAATTGACGGCCCAGAGTGACGGTCCCGGCAAAGGCGCCTCATTCACCCTGGATCTTCCATTCAATCCTGCCGCAGGTGCGCAATGAACAGTCTCAGTAACCGACGCATCCTTCTGATCGACGACACCCCGTCCATTCACGAAGATTTCCGCAAAATCCTCACGCCTTCCGAGGTTTCCAATGAGGAACTGGACCTGATCGAGGCGGCGTTGTTCGGCAGCGAGGTTCCGGTGGTCAGCAAGCCGTTCTCACTGGACTCCGCTTACGGCGGCGAGGAAGGACTGGCCAAGGTCAACGAGGTGCTGGCGCAAAATCTGCCCTACGCCCTGGCGTTCGTGGACATGCGTATGCCTCAAGGCTGGGACGGCGCCAAGACCATCGAACATCTGTGGGCGGCGGACCCACGCCTGCAAATCGTCGTGTGTACCGCTTACACGGATTATTCCTGGGACGAACTGCTGGACCGGTTGCAAGGTCACGACCGCCTGCTGATTCTGAAAAAACCTTTCGACAACATCGAAGTCCAGCAACTGGCCAACACCCTGACCAACAAATGGGAAATGGCCCAACGCGCTTCGGTACAGATGGATTCGCTGGAAAACCTGGTCGAACGCCGCACCGCTGAGCTGACCCAGACCAGCGAGGCGCTGCGGCGGGAAATCGACGAGCGAAAACTGCTGGAAAGCCAGCTGGTGCAATCGGAGAAGCTCGCCTCGCTGGGGCAACTGGCGGCCGGTGTCGCCCATGAGATCAACAATCCCATCGGTTTCATTTCCTCCAACCTCGGCACGCTGGAAGGCTACTTCAGCAAACTCCAGGAAATGCTCGATGCTTATCGCGTGGCGGAAAAAGCCATGCCGCCGGGACCGACCGAACAGCAGTTGTCGGCCCTTCGTGAACAGGTGGAACTGGATTACCTGCTGGAAGACATTCCCGTGTTGATCGCCGAGTCCAAGGAGGGCATCAGCCGCGCCGGAAAAATCGTCAAGGACCTTAAAGCGTTCTCACGAGTGGATTCCAGTGAACAATGGCAATGGGCGAACGTGCATGACGGCATCGATTCGACCCTGAACATCGCCGCCAACGAATTGAAATACAAGGCTGATGTCATCAAGGAATACGGCGACCTTCCGGAGATCGAGTGCCTGCCCTCGCAAATCAATCAGGTGATCATGAACCTGGTGGTCAACGCCGCCCAGGCGATGGGCGCGCAACGCGGCAAGATCACGATCCGCAGCGGCGTGGAGGACGACCAGGTGTGGCTGGAAGTGGCCGACAACGGTTCGGGCATTGCACCGGAATCGCTGCAGCGTATTTTCGACCCGTTCTATACGACCAAACCCGTCGGCCAGGGCACCGGTCTCGGCCTGTCGCTGTCGTACGGCATCGTCAACAAACACGGCGGACACATCACCGTGCAGAGCGAAGTGGGCGTGGGGACCGCGTTCAAGATCATGTTGCCGATTCATCAGACCGCAACCGCTTGAAGTGAGCGCCCGCAGACCTGTCAGCTATGTCCCCGGTCTATACATTTCGCAAAGGGGGGAAACCATTATGCGCTGACGTCCGGCCCGACTTCGTCGGGTTCCTTCGCTCCGGTGCCGTGGTGTGGGTACGCGCCGACGCGCCATCCCTGGCGCAACGGCGCTCGACCGGCATCCATGCCGGTCGCCCCACACCACGACACCTGCGCTCAGCCTCCCGACGCGCGTTTGGCGGTGTCTGCCAGATCGCGGCACGAAAAAGCCAGAATCAAAAGCCAGAGCCGATTTTCCAGATTGAGTGGAGCCTCGTTGGAGCGAGGCTTGCCCGCGAATCGGCCACTCAGCCTCCCGACGCGCGTTTGGCGGTGTCTGCCAGATCGCGGCACGAAAAAGCCAGAATCAAAAGCCAGAGCCGATTTTCCAGATTGAGTGGAGCCTCGTTGGAGCGAGGCTTGCCCGCGAATCGGATTGTCGGGCTCCACGGTTGTCGACTGAGATAAGCCTCGGCGGACGCGTTCATTAGAGCGGGGAAAAATATAATTTCGCGAATAAATTCGCGCCCCAACCTACGCCATCCTTCCCAAAAAACTCCCACCACCCGGCACTCCGGGGTTGACTGTAACTCTTTGTTACAGGATATTAATAGTTAGCAAGCTAATAATGTCTCTACGAACAATATCAACCCCAACTATTTAAATCCGGTCCATCTCATGTCCCTTGACTCACTGCAGATGAATATCAGCAGCGCCATGGTCGCTGCGTCCCGCCAGTGGCGGCGCATCTGCCAGAACACGCTGGTCACCTACGGCGTGTCCGAAGCCTGCGCCGGCCCCTTGCTGATGATCCTGCGCCTGGGCGATGGCGTGAACCAGGTCACCGTCGCCCAGGCTGCGGGCATGGAGAGTCCGACGCTGGTGCGCCTGTTGGATCAGCTATGCAGTGCTGGAATCGTCTGCCGCACCGAAGACCCGAATGATCGCCGCGCCAAAGCCTTGAGCCTGACCGAAAGCGGCCGAACCCTGGCCTTGGCCATCGAAGATGAACTGATTCGCCTGCGCCGCGACGTGCTGAAAAACGTCGCCCGCGCAGACCTGGAGGCGACGTTGCGCGTTTTCAAAGCCTTTGCCGACGCGGCGCATCCGGACACAGCGGGGCCAGCTTGAAAGATTTCTTTGCGGGCGTTCCCCCGGCGCGCGACTGGTTTTACGGCGTGCGCACGTTTGGCGCTTCGATGCTGGCGTTGTACATCGCCCTGCTGATGGAAATGCCTCGGCCGTACTGGGCGATGGCCACGGTGTATATCGTCTCCAGCCCCTTCGTCGGCCCGACCAGTTCCAAGGCGTTGTACCGCGCATTGGGCACCTTGGCTGGCGCGGCGGCGGCGGTGTTTCTGGTGCCGATGTTCGTGCAGACGCCGATTCTGCTGGCGGTGGTCATCGCGTTGTGGACCGGCACGTTGCTGTTCCTGTCCCTGCATTTGCGCACCGCCAACAGCTACGCCTTGATGCTGGCCGGGTATACCCTGCCGCTGATTTCCTTTCCGGTGGTGGATAACCCGCAAGCGGTGTTCGAGATCGCCGTATCGCGCACCGAGGAAATTTTCCTTGGCATCGTTTGCGCGGCGGTGGTGGGCAGCATTTTCTGGCCGCGTCGCCTGGCGCCGGTCATGCAGGGCGCGGCGGACAAGTGGTTCAGCGATGCCTCGGCCTACAGCGATCGCTTCCTGGCGCGTACGGTCAACGCGGAAGAAGTCGGCGCCTTGCGCGGTTCAATGGTCGCCACCTTCAACAGTCTGGAGCTGATGATCGGCCAGTTGCCCCACGAAGGCGCGCGCAGCCAGACCGTGCGCAATGCCAAGGAACTGCGTGGCCGGATGATCCACTTGCTGCCGGTGATCGACGCGCTGGACGACGCCTTGTGGGCACTGGACCGGCGCACGCCGGAACTGGTCGCCAATCTTGCACCACTGCTGATCGACACCCGCGCCTGGCTGGATAACACCGCCAGCGGTTTGCAGTTTGAGCAGTGGCAAGCCTTGCACCGGGAACTTGAGCGCCTGCAACCCACCGCTGCGCAACTGGACGACCGGCGTCAGTTGCTGCTGTCCAACGCACTGTATCGCCTGGGCGAATGGATCGACCTGTGGCAGGACTGCCGCACGCTGCAACACGCGATCAAGACCGATGATCAGACCCAATGGCGCGCGGTCTATCGCCATTGGCGGCTGGGGCGGATCACGCCGTTTCTGGATCGCGGGCTGATGTTGTATTCGGTGACGTCGACGGTGCTGGCGATCATCGTCGCCTCGGTGCTGTGGATTCTGCTGGGCTGGCCCGACGGCGCGGCAGCGGTAGCGCTGGCGGCGGTGTCGTGCAGTTTCTTCGCGGCAATGGACGATCCGGCGCCGCAGATCTACCGATTCTTCTTCTGGACCCTGCTTTCGGTGGTATTTGCCAGCCTGTATCTGTTCGTGGTCCTGCCCAATCTGCATGACTTCCCGATGCTGGTGCTAGCGTTTGCGGTGCCGTTCATTTGCGTCGGCACGCTGACCGTGCAGCCGCGCTTCTACCTCGGCACGCTGCTGACCATCGTCAACACCTCATCATTCATCAGCATTCAAAGCGCCTACGACGCGGACTTCCTGAACTTCGTCAATTCCAATCTGGCCGGGCCGGTCGGGCTGCTGTTTGCTTTTGTCTGGACCCTGGTGGTGCGGCCATTCGGTGTCGAACTGGCGGCCAAACGCCTGACCCGCTTCAGTTGGCGCGACATCGTGGCCCTGACCGAACCGGCGACCCTGGCCGAGCACCGCCGCATGGGTGCACAAATGCTGGATCGTCTGATGCAGCATTTGCCGCGCCTGACCCTCACCGCACAGGACACCGGCATTGCCCTGCGTGAACTGCGCGTGGCATTGAATCTGCTGGATCTGCTGGCCTGGCTGCCTCGTGTTCATGCCGCCCAGCAAACGCTGATGCGGCAAGTGGTGGATGAAGTGGGCGGTTATTTTCAGGCCTGCCTGACTGCCCGCGAACGACTGCCTGCGCCCAAAGGCTTGCTGATGACCATGGACCGCGCCCGCCGCGCCTTGAGCGCTGAAAGTCTGAGCGATGAACCGGCCCGCCCTCACCTGCTGCACGCCTTGAGCGGCTTGCGCCTGGCGTTGTTGCCTGGCGTGGAGATCGTCCATCCGGCGGCGGAAACCGAAGAACAACCGCCCTATGGCATTGACGGAGCACCTCTATGATCGGTGATCTGGACATCAGCGGGGTGTTCGTCCCCACGTTTCTGGCGCTGATGGGCATTACGTATTTGCTGTTTCTGGTGGTCCACGCTGGGTTGTCGCGTGTCCACTTTTACCGCCTGGTCTGGCACCGGGCATTGTTCAACGTAGGTCTATACGCTTTGCTCCTCGGCGCCGTGGATACTCTCAGTCGATACCTGATGAAATGAAAAAACCTCTGCTGACATTGGGCCGTGTGGTCCTGACTTTGCTCGTCGTGGTCTTCGCCGCCATCGTGGTCTGGCGCATGGTCATGTATTACATGTACGCCCCGTGGACCCGCGACGGGCATATCCGCGCCGACATCATCCAGATCGCCCCGGACGTTTCCGGCTTGATCCAGAAAGTCGACGTCCGCGATAACCAGTCGGTAACCAAAGGCCAGGTGCTGTTCACCATCGACCAGGACCGCTTCCGGCTGGCCTTGCGCCAGGCTCAGGCAACCGTCGCTGAACGTCAGGAAACGTACGAGCAGGCCCGTCGCGAAAACAAACGCAACCGTGGCCTGGGCAATCTGGTGGCCCGCGAACAACTGGAAGAAAGCCAGTCCCGGGAAGCCCGCGCCTTGTCTGCGCTCAACGAGTCGCAGGTCGCGGTGGACGCCGCGCAACTGAACCTGGATCGCTCGGTAATCCGCAGCCCGGTTGACGGTTACCTCAACGACCGGGCACCCCGCGCCCATGAATTCGTCACCGCAGGCCGCGCCGTGCTGTCGGTGGTGGACGGCACGTCTTTCCATATCGATGGCTATTTCGAAGAAACCAAACTCGACGGCATTCATATCGGCCAGGGCGTGGATATCCGCGTGATCGGTGACAACGCACGGCTGCGCGGCCATGTGGTGAGCATCGTCGCCGGTATCGAAGACCGCGACCGCAGCAGCGGCTCGAACCTGCTGCCTAACGTTAACCCGGCCTTCAGCTGGGTGCGTCTGGCGCAGCGGATTCCGGTGCGCATCGCCTTTGATGAAGTGCCGGCGGACTTCCGCATGATCGCCGGGCGCACCGCCACGGTGTCGATCATCGATGACGCGCAGACGCGTACCCGCAAGGAGCCCGCGCAATGAAACACCTCACGCGCCTGACAACGGTCGGGCTTGGCTTGCTGTTGTCGGCGTGCCAGGTCGTCGGCCCCGATTACACGTTGCCCGAGCAAGCCGCGATCAATCGAGCGGATTTGCAGGGCGAGCTGGCGGGTGAGTCGGTCAATACGATTTCCGCGCCGGTGCCTGCCGACTGGTGGCGCCTGTATCAAGACCCGCGCCTCGATCAATTGGTGCAACAGGCCATGGCCTCCAACACCGACCTGCGCATCGCCGCCGCCAATCTGCAACGCGCCCGCTACCAGACTGCCGAAGCCCAGGCCGCCGGTGGTTTCAGCAGTGGCGTGAAAATAGGTGCCGAACGTCTTCAGGAATCGGGCGAAGCGTTTCTGCTGGCGGATAAAGTGCCAGTGGCCAATGTCGGTAACGTCGGGATTACCACTTCGTATCAATTCGATCTGTTCGGCACCTTGCAGCGCGGCATCGAAGCGGCGAAAGCCAATGTCGACGCTACCCAGGCCGCAGCCGATACCGCGCGCATCACCCTGGTTGCCGATGTGGTGCGCGCCTACACCCAGGTGTGCGCCGCCAATGAAGAACACGGCATCGCGCTGCAATCCCTCGACCTGCAGCAGCAAGGCGTGACTCTGACGCAACGCTTGCGTGATGCGGGCCGAGGCGATGAAACCCAAGTCACCCGTTCGCAAACCCAATTCAAATCCCTGCGCGCCGAGCTACCGCGTTACGAAGCGCTGCGCCAGGCCGGGCTGTTTCGCCTGTCGATGTTGCTCGCCAAGCCGCTGAACCAGTTGCCGACAGGCGTGGCGACCTGCAACGAGTTGCCGCATATCGCGCAAGTGATGCCGGTGGGCGATGGCGCTGCATTGCTCAAGCGTCGGCCCGATGTGCGCCAGGCCGAACGCCGTCTCGCTGCTGCCACGGCGGAAATCGGCGTGGCCACCGGCGAGTTGTACCCGGACATCAGCATCGGTGCGACGGTCGGCACCGTGGGCCTGCTGGAAAACCTCGGTAAACCCGCCGCCAATCGCTGGGGTTTCGGGCCACTATTGAACTGGACCATCCCGTCCAACGGCTCCCGCGCGCGGATTCATCAGGCCGAAGCCTCGACCCAGGCCGCCCTCGCCCGCTTCGACGGCGTGGTGCTCAACGCCATCCGCGAAACCCAGACCGGCCTGGCGCAATACAGCGCCCTGCTGGAGCGCCGCGACGCCCTGGCCGATGCCGAACAATCCGCCAGACAGGCCGCCGACCAGACCCACCGCTTCTTCCAGGCTGGCCGCGAATCCTTCCTCGCCGATCTGCAGGCCACCCGCACCTACACCGACGTCCGCGCCCAGCTGGCCATGGCCAATACTCAAGTTGCGATGGGCCAGATCGATCTGTTCCTGGCCTTGGGCGGCGGTTGGGAGAATGCTGGCAAGGTGGCGGGGAAATAACGCTGCGTCCGGGAACCCTTTGCCTATTTAACTGCCACACTCCTCATCATTCATCCAATTGCAGGGGTTCCCATGCGGACGCTCGAACTCGCGGGGCAGACTGTACCGGTCTTGGGTCAGGGGACTTGGCACATGGGTGAAGACCCGCGTCAGCGCTCCCTGGAAATTTCCGCGTTGTGCCAGGGTATCGAGCTGGGCATGACGTTGATCGACACCGCCGAGATGTATGCCGACGGCACCGCCGAACAAGTGGTGGGCGAGGCCATCGCCGGGCAGCGGCACAAGGTGTTCGTGGTCAGCAAGGTCTACCCGCATAACGCCAGCCGCACCGGCGTGCCCGCCGCCTGCGAGCGCAGCCTGAAAAGACTGAAGACCGATTACATCGATCTGTACCTGCTGCATTGGCCCGGGCAGTATCCGCTGGAAGAAACCGTCGAAGCCTTCGAGCGTCTGCGTGAAGCTGGCAAGATCGGTCGTTGGGGCGTGTCGAATTTCGACGTGCCAGACATGCTGGAGCTGAATAACCCGGACTGCGCGACCAATCAGGTGTTGTACAACCCGGAAGAGCGCGGCATTGAATTCGATTTGTTGCCCTGGGCCAACGCTCAGAGCATGCCGATCATGGCGTACTGCCCGATTGGTCAGGCGGGGAATCTGCTGCATCACCCGGCGCTGCAAGCGGTTGCCGCTCGGCACAACGCAACCCCTGCGCAGATCAGCCTTGCGTGGGTATTGCGTCAGGACAACATGATTGCCATCCCCAAGGCGGTCAATCCCGAGCATCTGCGCCTCAACCTCGCCGCCGCAGAACTGCGGTTGACTGCGGAAGATATCGCCGACCTTGATCGCGCCTGGCCGGCCCCAACCCGCAAGCAGCGCTTGGCAATGGTCTGACACGAAACATTCCGTCACAACCCGCAACAAAACTGCAATAAACGCTTGTCATGCTGCGCCCTTCGTCCCTTTATCCCGGACCGGGCGCATCAAGACCTGCGAGCAGCCATGAGCCAAAGCATCGTGCAGAAAAACCAGGATTCCGATCTGTTCGGCCTGCTCTATGGTTTTCGCTTTCGTCCCGGTGAAATCGGTGAGGAAATCGGCTCGACGGCCGCCTTGAGTTGCCTGCGCACGCCTGAAGACCCGGAAGAATTTCTCTGGCTGCACTTGAATCTGGCCCATGCCGGTTGCGAGCGCTGGATGAAAAGCCATCTCGAACTGCCGGAAGAATTCTTCGAGGCCTTGCATGAAGGTTCGCGCTCGACACGCATCGAGCATGTGGACTCGGCCCTGCTGGCGGTGGTCAACGATGTGGTCTTTGACTTCAATATGGTGTCCACCGACATCTCCACCTTGTGGGTCTGCACCCATCGCCATTTGCTCGTGACTGCGCGCCAGCAGCCATTGCGGTCGGTGGACAAACTGCGTTCGTCGGTCAAACGCGGCGAACAATTCCGCTCGCCAGTGGAGTTGCTCGCACACTTGCTCCGTGACCAGGGCGAAGTGCTGACCCAGTTTCTGCGCAAGACCAGCGTCAGTGTGGACAAGATCGAAGATCAGCTGTTGTCGCAACGCCTGAGCAATAACCGTTCAGAACTGGGCGCCATGCGCCGGGTGCTGGTTCGTTTGCAACGGCTGCTGGCGCTGGAGCCCGGCTCATTGATGCGCCTGCTGCACCGGCCGCCGCACTGGTTGCAGGAAGACGACATACAAGAGCTGCGGCAGTCCACGGAAGAGTCGGCGCTGGTAATCAGCGACCTGACCGCGCTGGGGGAACGCATCAAGCTGTTGCAGGAAGAAATCGCCGCCAACCTCAACGAACAAAGCAGCCGCACCCTGTTCACCCTGACCGTGGTCACGGTGCTGGCGCTGCCGATCAACATCGTCGCCGGTTTCTTCGGCATGAACGTCGGCGGCATTCCACTGGCTTCCGATCCTGAGGGCTTCTGGGTCCTGGTGGCGTTGGTGGCGACCTTTACCTTGATCGCCGGGCGCTGGGCGTTTCGCAAGAATCGGGATCAGGCGTAGAGCGCCAAAATATGTTGCAGGACTCTTAGTTGTGGGAATGCCAAACCCGTGGGAGAGGACTTGTCCTCGATGGCTGTAATGTCAGCACTGGATGCAGGTCAGGCAAACCTGGTTGTCTGGGTTGACGTTCGAGGACGAGTCCTCTTCCACAAAAGCCCCCCATACAGTCAGGCATTTCCACCATAGAACCTCCAGCGATTGGTACCACACATCCGATTAATCATCACAACCTTGATCCATGTCGCACCGCTGTAACATTTTGTAATGAACATGGCTGCCATCCCTTTCCCACAGGATTGCGCACCATGGTTTCCAGCACACTGGCCCCGGACTCAATCAGACACGCCGACGATTCCAGACCGCAGTTTTCCCGCAAGCCCGGCAAACTCACCACGGGCCTGTTCTTCGTCATCCTCGCCATGGGCCTGTTATTCACCGCCTACAGCCTGAAACAAGACGTCGATGACATGGGCACGGTGGTCACCACCTGGACCCCGTTCCTGCTGCTCGGCGTGGCGCTGGTGATTGCCCTTGGGTTTGAGTTCGTCAACGGGTTCCATGACACCGCCAACGCCGTGGCCACAGTGATTTATACCCATTCCCTGCCGCCAAACTTCGCGGTGGCCTGGTCTGGGCTGTTCAACTTTCTGGGTGTGCTGTTTTCCAGCGGGGCAGTGGCGTTCGGCATCATCGCGCTGCTGCCGGTGGAATTGATCCTGCAAGTGGGCTCCAGCGCCGGTTTCGCGATGATCTTCGCCCTGCTGATCGCCGCCATCATCTGGAACCTCGGCACCTGGTGGCTGGGCTTGCCCGCATCTTCATCGCACACGTTGATCGGTTCGATCATCGGCGTCGGTGTCGCCAATGCGCTGATGCACGGCCGCGACGGCACCAGCGGCGTGGATTGGTCCCAGGCGACCAAGATCGGTTACTCCCTGCTGCTCTCGCCGCTGGTCGGCTTCGGCTGCGCGGCATTGTTGCTGCTCGCCATGCGCCTGTTCATCAAGAATCGAGCGCTGTACAAGGCGCCAAAAGGCAATTCGCCACCGCCGTGGTGGATTCGCGGCATGCTGATCGTTACTTGCACTGGTGTTTCATTTGCCCACGGCTCCAACGACGGGCAAAAAGGCATGGGCCTGATCATGCTGATCCTGGTTGGCACCTTGCCGATGGCCTACGCTTTGAACCGCACCATGCCCGCCGACCAGTCGATTCAGTTCGCCGCCGTGGCCGAAGTCACTCAGCAGGCCCTGAGCCGCAGCGTCCCCGCCCCGGCTCCGGCTGATCCGCGCCAGACATTGTCGGCCTACCTGGTCAGCAAACAGGCCACGCCTGATCTGATCCCGGCGCTGGCGGTCATGGCCGGCAAGATTGGCATTCAGGTCAAGAGCTACGGCTCATTGGCCAAAGTCCCCGCCGAGGCCGTGGCCAACGTGCGCAACGACATGTACCTGACCTCGGAAACCATCCGCCTGATGGAGAAAAACAAGGTCGGCAGTTTCGATACCGATACTCAGGACAAGCTCAAGCTGTTCAAGGACCAGATCGACAGCGCCACCCGCTTCATTCCAACCTGGGTGAAGATTGCTGTCGCTATTGCCCTCGGTCTGGGAACACTGGTGGGCTGGCGTCGCATCGTCATTACCGTCGGCGAAAAAATCGGCAAGACCCACATGACCTACGCCCAGGGCGCCTCGGCAGAAATCGTCGCGATGTTCACCATTGGCGCAGCCGACATGTACGGGTTGCCGGTTTCGACGACCCACGTGCTGTCATCCGGCGTGGCAGGTTCCATGGTCGCCAACGGCTCGGGGCTGCAACTGCGCACCTTGCGCAACCTGGCGATGGCTTGGGTGCTGACATTGCCAGCAGCAATCCTGTTGTCGGGGTCGCTGTATTGGGTGTTTATGCAGATTTTCTAAGCAGACGTTTGAGAAAAGAAAAAGCCGGCGCTTATCACGCCGGCTTTTGTTTGCCCGATCAGCTCACGCCTTCAAATTGAACAACGCCACCTGCGGCGCCTCGCTGAGCCATTGTTCACTCACGGTCCAGCCCGCTTGCTCGGCCAGGGCGGTGAACGCCTCGACGGTGAACTTGTGGGAGTTTTCGGTGTGCAGACGCTCGCCGGGGCTGAAGTGGAAAGCCTGGCCAGCGACTGTCGCGGTTTGCTCGACGCGGCTGACCAGATGCATTTCCATGCGCTGCTCTTGATCATTCCAGAGGGCCAGATGATCGAATGCGTCAACCCGGAACGTACCCTCCAGTTCGCGGTTGATACGGGTCAGCAGATTCTTGTTGAAGCGTGCGGTAACACCTTGAGCGTCGTCATAGGCCGCGACCAGCGTGGCGGCATCCTTGACCAGATCGACACCGACGATGAAATGGGCGTTTTCACCCAACAGCGTCCGGGCCGCGCGCAGGAATTTCACCGCTTGCTCCGGGGTAAAGTTGCCGATGGTCGAACCGGGGAAGAAACCGACCCGGGTCAAGCCGTCCGCAGCGCGGGGCAGTTTCATGGCGCGGGTGAAGTCATCGATTTGCGGCGCCACGGTCAGGTGCGGGTATTTCTGTTGAAGCTGCTGCGCCGCCTTATTGAGTGCATTGGCGCTGATATCGATCGGCACGTAGACCGCGATGTGCGGCGCAGCGTCCAGCAATAAACAGGTCTTCTCGCTGGCGCCGCTGCCGAATTCCACCAACGCCGCGCCCTGGGGAATTGACGCCGCCACTTGGGTCGCGACATCGGTCAACAGGCGGGTTTCAGCGCGGGTCGGGTAATACTCGGCGGTATGGCAAATAGCTTCGAACAACTCTGAACCGGCTGCATCGTAGAAATACTTCGGCGAGAGGTTTTTCGCGGGCGAGGACAGCCCGGCGATGACGTCCCGGGCGAATTCGCTGTCATGGGGATTGACCACTCCCGGCTGACGGCTGTCACGGGCCAGGCGCAGGCCGGACACGACCCAGCGCTTTTCCGGATGAAAGAAGTTTCGGTACGTGGCCCGTGAATGGTTGGGCGAAGTGACGCTGGCGCCACCGCGCAGAACCATCTGGCTGATCATGAACTTGCCATTGTATTCCCCCACGGCGCTGGCAGCCGGACGGAATCCGGGATAAGCGCTGTAGGCACTTTGCGTCCACTGCCAGGCAACATCATCGACTTGCTCCAGCAGCCCGGCGATTGCGGCGGCCTCCCATTCGGCTTCGGTGGGCAAGCGCGCGTCGGCCCAATGGGCATAGGCGGCCGCTTCGTAGTAACTGATATGGGTCACCGGCGCATCGCGCTCAATGGCTTCCAGCCCGCGCAAACTCATGCGCCGCCAGCCATGTGTTTCGTCGTGCTGCCAATAGAGCGGCGCGTCCCAGGCGTTTTCCTGCACCACGGTCCAGCCTTCCGACAGCCACAGGCCGGCCTGGCTGTAGCCGCCCGCTTTCATGAACGCCAGCCATTCGCCGTTGGTCACCAGACGATCGCAGATTTCGAAAGACTGCAGGTACGTGGTGTGGCGCGGGCCTTCGTTATCGAAGGCGAACTGGGTACCCTGATGGCCGATTTCGGTCAGGCCGCCCTTGAGCGGCTTGTACTGACCGCGCCGCCCGCCAGCATCCCTGGGCCAGCCGGGATCGTAGGCCGGCTTGAGTGACGAAGTGCTGAACAAATGCAGGATGTCCATCAACAGCAACTCCTGATGCTGTTCTTCATGGGCCAGGCCCAGTTCGATCAGGCTGTTGAGTTCTTCCGGCAAGGCGCTTTGCAGCAGCGTGTTCATGTGCTGATCGACATAATCGCGGTAAGCCAGTACCTGATCGATGCCGGGCCGGGTCATCAACCCCCGCTGCGGGCGCGGGTGGCGCGGGCCGACGGCTTCGTAATAGGAATTGAAGAGATAGCCGAACGTCGGATCGAACGCCGAATACCCTGAAAGGTTCTCGCTGAGCAGAAAGGTCTCGAAAAACCAGGTCGTGTGCGCCATGTGCCATTTTGCCGGGCTGGCGTCTGGCATCGACTGCACCACCATGTCTTCGGCGCTGAGCGGCGCCGCCAGACTTTGGGTGCGGCTGCGTACGCTTTGATAGCGCTTGAGCAGTTCGTTGGCGACCGGGGTCTGGCGTGGCTCGCGTGAGGGGCTGATCATCGGTGTTCATCTCCGGCGTGGCCGCGACCTGTTTGTTCAGGCAAGTGCGGCGTCGAGCGTTTCTGTTCTTATGAGCGGCGGCAGGGAGTTTGAGGTGCGATGCGCGCGGAATGTTCAAACCGTATATCCGAACGGGGAAGTGGCTCAAAGGGAACGTTTATAAGCACTGCGGATCGGAACACACAATCATTTGAATACTTTCCGCTTTAGACGGGCTTAATCTAGGTGCCGACTTGCACACAGGATCCGTAGGACCGGCTTTAGCCGGGAGGGCGCAGGGTCTGACGACGCAATTGCTGAAAATGTACCAGCTTCCTCCCGGCTAAAGCCGGTCCTATGTGCTGCGCTCACCTCCCACAAGGCTGTGCCGATTCATGAGCAATAAGTACGCGCCCCGTGACTGGGCGCCCCACGAGCGCCCTACTCTGCCCGGTTCGCCGTCCACGCCGCTGCATTCGACCGGCAAGCGCTGGGCATTTGCGCTGGTGGGCGTGATCGTCGCGCTGACCGGCGGCTTGGGTAACGCGCTGGTGGTTGCCAACCTGCCCTATCTGCAAGGCTCGCTGGCGGCGACGACCGCCGAGATTGCCTGGCTGCCCGCTGCCTACGTCATGACCAATGTGTCGATGAACCTGCTGCTGGTGAAGTTTCGTCAGCAGTTCGGCCTGCGGGCATTTACTGAAGTGTTTCTGGTGCTGTATGCCTTGGTGACCTTCGGCCATCTGTTCGTCAATGACATCAACTCGGCGATTGCCGTCAGGGCCGCACACGGCATGGTCGGCGCAGCACTTTCCACGCTGGGCCTGTATTACATGATCCAGGCATTTCCGACCCAGTGGAGATTGAAAGCCCTGGTGCTGGGGCTCGGCGTGGCGCAGCTGGCAGTACCGATGGCACGGCTGGTTTCGGAAGATCTGCTGCAAATCGCCGAGTGGCGCGGTTTGTACCTGTTCGAGCTGGGCATGGCCCTGCTGTCACTGGGCTGCGTACTGCTGTTGAAGCTACCGCCGGGTGATCGTTTCAAGGCGTTCGAAAAACTCGACTTCCTCACGTTTGCCCTGCTCTCCACCGGCTTCGCCCTGCTCTGCGCCGTGCTTTCCCTGGGGCGCATCGACTGGTGGCTGGAGCAAACCTGGATCGGCGTTGCATCTGCGGCCTCTATTGCGCTGATCATGGCGGGCCTGGCCATCGAGCATAATCGCCGCAATCCGTTGCTGATCACCCGCTGGCTGGGCAGCGGCAGAATCCTGCGCCTGGCGCTGGCGGTCATTCTGTTTCGCGTGGTGCTGTCAGAGCAATCCATTGGCGCGGTAGGTTTTCTGCAAGCCTTGAACATGGGTTCCGAACAGCTGCACACGCTCTACGCGGTGATGCTGCTCGGCAGCGTCGCCGGCCTGGCGGTCAGCGCCTGGACGATCAACCCGGCGCATCTGTTCACGCCGCTGATCATTTCCCTGGCGATGATGGCGACCGGCGCGTGGATGGACAGCGGCGCCACCAACCTGACCCGTCAATCGAACATGTACGTCAGCCAGTTCCTGCTGGCGTTCGGCGGAACCTTCTTCCTCGGGCCGACGTTGGTGCTGGGCGTCAGCGGGGTGATCGCCAATCCGCGCAACATGGTGAGTTTTTCCGTGCTGTTCGGCATTACCCAGAATGTCGGCGGTCTGATCGGTTCCGCAGCGCTGGGCACGTTCCAGATCGTGCGGGAGAAATTCCACTCAAGCATCCTCGTGGAGCATCTGACCCTGATCAATCCTCAGGTGCAGTCGCGCCTGCAAAGCTCTGCGGCCAGCTATGCTGGCGCTATCGCCGATCCCTCGGCGCGCACCCACCAGGGCATTCGCGCCATGGCGACCGCCGCCACCCGGGAAGCCAACATACTGGCCTATAACGATGTGTTCATGCTCATCGCCGTGGTTGCCGTGTTGACCATGATCTGGATCTCGATACGCGGGATCTGGCTGAAAATGACGACCCAACCGATTACACCTGCGTCGACGACGCCGGTGGCTTCGACTTCCGTAACTTCCAGTGGCGCCACCTCTTC
This sequence comes from Pseudomonas sp. CFII64, assembly GCF_000416235.1. Classification (GTDB taxonomy): domain Bacteria; phylum Pseudomonadota; class Gammaproteobacteria; order Pseudomonadales; family Pseudomonadaceae; genus Aquipseudomonas. The sequence goes on from NZ_ATLO01000003.1 coordinate 88,379, forward strand.
ATGACCGAACCGACCTCGCCGACGCCCGCCAACCCGGCCCCCGCGTCGTCCGCACCGCCCCCTCCAGCGCCGGCCCCCGCGACCAGCCAGCCGCGCTCGTTGCGTACCCGCGTTGTCTCCTCGATTATTTTCGGCGGCGTTGCCCTGATCGGCATCCTGATTGTGCTGTACGCCTGGCAACTGCCGCCATTCGGCAGTCCGATAGAAAGCACCGAGAATGCGCTGGTGCGCGGCCAGACCACGATCATCAGCCCGCAGCTGAGCGGCTACGTCTACGAAGTGCCGGTCCAGGATTTCCAGTTCGTCAAGCAAGGTGACTTGCTGGTGCGACTCGATGACCGAATCTATCGTCAGCATCTGGATCAGGCGGTCGCGCAACTGGGCATCCAGAAAGCCGCCCTCGCCAATAACCTGCAACAGCGGCGCAGCGCCGAAGCAACGATCATGCAACGCAAGGCGGCGCTGGAAAGCAGCATCGCGCAAGGTCGCAAGGCCTCGGCGGACCTGCGTCGCAGCCAGGCGCTGGTCACCGATGGGTCGATATCGAAAAGCGAACTGGATGTGGCCCGGGCCGCCGACGCTCAGGCGACCGCCGCCACCGCCGAAGCCCGAGCGGTGCTGGAGATCGCCAAGGAAGACCTGCAAACCGTGATCGTCAATCGCGGTTCGCTGGAGGCTTCGGTGGCCAACGCCGAAGCCGCCATTGAACTGGCACGCATCGACCTGACCAATACGCGCATCCTCGCCCCCCGGGATGGGCAGCTCGGGCAGATCGGCGTGCGCCTGGGCGCTTACGTGAACTCCGGCGCGCAATTGATGGCACTGGTGCCGAACCGGCTGTGGATCATTGCCAACATGAAGGAAACCCAGATGGCCGCTGTCCGTCTCGGTCAGCCGGTGACGTTCAGTGTCGACGCCCTGAATCACCAGAAAATGAACGGTCGCGTGCAACGCATCGCCCCCGCCACCGGTTCGGAGTTCAGCCTGCTGCCGGCGGACAATGCCACGGGTAACTTCGTCAAGATTGCCCAGCGGATTCCAGTGCGCATCATCGTCGAGCCCGATCAGCCACTTGCCGAGCATCTGCGACCGGGCATGTCAGTGGTGGTCAGCATCGACACCAGCCGCGATGGTGAAATACCACCCGATCCGGGCACCGAAGACTGATACCCGCTATGGTCCCATGCATGAATGCCTTGGCGTTTTGCAGGAATGCCGATTGTGCTCTGCAAATTTGCACTGGTAGCATCGGCGGTCGCTGCTCTGACCGCCCGGGCTAAAATCCGGACCCAAAACAACAATGAACAGGGAGTTTGCAGATGACTGTACAGGTTGTAACCGGCGTATCTGACCCGCAGGATTTCCCTCAAGACACCGTGCTGGCCGAGGTCCGCAACCATATCGGGCACCTGACCCTCAATCGCCCGGCCGGCCTCAACGCCATTGACCTGAACATGGTGCGCGGCCTGCAACGTCAGCTTGACAGCTGGGCCGAAGACGATTCGGTGTACGCCGTGGTCCTGCGTGGCGCTGGTGACAAGGCGTTCTGTGCCGGTGGCGACATTCGCTCGCTGTATGACAGTTTCAAAAACGGTCAGACCTTGCATCAGGACTTCTTCGTTGAGGAGTACGCCCTGGACCTGACCCTTCACCATTACCCAAAACCGGTGCTCGCGCTGATGGACGGCTTCGTCCTGGGCGGCGGCATGGGCCTGGTGCAAGGCGCTGATCTGCGGGTGGTGACTGAACGCAGCCGGTTGGGTATGCCGGAAGTGGCAATCGGTTATTTCCCGGACGTGGGCGGCAGTCATTTCCTGTCGCGAATCCCTGGCGCACTGGGTACTTATCTGGGCGTCACGGGCGTTCAAATCGCTGCCGCCGACGCGCTGTATTGCGGCCTGGCCGACTGGTATCTGCACAGCGATGCGCTTGCCGAACTGGATCAACTGCTCGACCAGATGCCATGGCGCACCAGCGCGCTGAAGGATCTGCAGGGCGTCATGGCCGGACTGGCAAGCCAGGTTCTGGCTGATCCGCCGCTGGAGAAGCTGCGGCCGACCATCGACCACTTTTTCGCGCTGCCCGATATCCCGAGCATCATCGAACAACTGCGTGAAGTGACCGTCGCTGACAGCCACTCATGGGCCTTGTCCACGGCAACGCTGATGGAAACGCGCTCGCCGCTGGCCATGGCCGTGACCCTGGAAATGTTGCGCCGTGGCCGGTATCTGTCGCTGGAAAAGTGTTTTGCCATGGAGCTGCACCTGGATCGCCAATGGTTTGAACGGGGCGATCTCATCGAAGGCGTCCGCGCCCTGATTATTGATAAAGACAAGAAGCCACAATGGAATCCGCCCAGCGTGCAGGCCTTGAAGGCCGAGCAGGTACACGGATTCTTCAACGGCCAGGAGAACTGAGTCATGCACGATATTGAACTGAGTGAAGAACAAGTGATGATCCGCGACATGGCGCGCGAATTTGCCCGCAATGAAATCGCGCCCCATGCCCAGGCCTGGGAAAAAGCCGGCTGGATCGACGACGCGCTGGTCACCAAATTGGGCGACCTCGGCCTGCTGGGCATGGTGGTCCCGGAAGAATGGGGCGGCACCTATATCGATTACGTGGCCTACGCCCTGGCCGTGGAGGAAATCTCTGCGGGCGATGCGGCCACCGGCACCCTGATGAGCGTGCACAGTTCGGTGGGCTGCGGCCCGGTTCTCAACTACGGCAGCGAAGAACAGAAACACACCTGGCTGGCGAAGCTGGCCAGTGGTCGCGCCATCGGCTGCTTCTGTTTGACCGAACCTCATGCCGGGTCCGAAGCCCATAACCTGCGCACCCGTGCGGAGTTGCGCGACGGCCAATGGATTCTCAACGGCGCCAAGCAGTTCGTCAGTAACGGCAAGCGCGCACAGCTGGCTATCGTTTTCGCCGTGACCGATCCGGAGCTGGGCAAGAAAGGCTTGTCGGCGTTTCTGGTGCCCACTGACACCCCCGGTTTTGTAGTGGATCGCACTGAGCACAAAATGGGCATCCGTGCTTCCGATACCTGCGCGGTGACCCTGAGTGACTGCCGAATCCCCGCTGCCAACCTGCTTGGCGAGCGCGGCAAGGGCCTGGCCATCGCGTTGTCGAACCTGGAAGGTGGCCGCATCGGTATCGCCGCCCAGGCGTTGGGAATTGCGCGCGCCGCGTTCGAAGCTGCGCTGGAATATGCCCGGGAACGCGTGCAATTCGACAAGCCGATCATCGAGCACCAGAGCGTGTCCAACATGCTCGCCGACATGCACACCCGCATCAACGCCACACGGTTATTGATCCTGCATGCGGCGCGGCTGCGCAGCGCAGGCAAACCCTGCCTGTCGGAAGCGTCCCAGGCCAAGCTGTTCGCCTCGGAAATGGCCGAATGGGTTTGCTCAAAAGCGATCCAGATTCACGGCGGCTACGGTTATCTGGAAGATTACCCGGTAGAGCGTTATTACCGGGATGCGCGGATAACCCAGATTTATGAAGGATCGAGTGAAATCCAGCGCCTGGTGATCGCGCGGGAGCTCAAGCATTATCTGGTTTAAAGCGGATCCGGCATTGTCCCCGAAGGCTACCTCAGCCCCGGTAGGAGGGGACTTGTCCCCGATGGCGGCGGATTGGCCAGCATCATTCAGCTGATCCAGTCCGGCGTCTGCGCCTACGCTTCCCGGACAAGTCCGGTCCTACCCTGGATCTGGTCGCACCGGGCTTACCCCAATGCCTACCGCCGCCCCGGTAGGAGGGGACTTGTCCCCGAAGCGTCAGTTTGGCCAGCATCATTCAGCTGATCCAACCCAGTGTCTGCGCCTACGCTTCCCGGACAAGTCCGGTCCTACCGAGGCTCGTCGCTCCCCGTTGGCAGCATTCAAGTCGTGGGAGCGTTGAACCGCTCGCGGCCCAGCAAGGTAACCAGCAAGGTAATCGAGTCGGCATTGCTCAATATGATGTCGCCACGTCTGTCCGCATCGGCATAAAACACATCCCGAGCCTCTTCCAGCGTTTCTTTCCCGGTAATGGTCAGAATTGTGAGCCTGGCGTCTCCGTCACTGGTCATAAGATCGCGGGGGAGTTCATCGCTGGTGGTGTCCTTGAACAAATCCTCCCGAGCCGTCATGTAGGAAAGACAGTGCTGTTGATAATGCTCATAGCGTCGCTTCAGGCCCCGATAATAATCACCACCGTCGTAAATCAAATCCAGATACGGCGCTGAGGACTCCACATAGGCAATGTCGTGGCTGTTATTGGCGATATGCGACAGCTCGTGAAGCAGTATGGTGGTTCGAAAATGCGCAGCAATGTTGAAGCCGTTCTGGCCGATGACCGGGGGTTTGAGGCGGTAGACAGGGTTGCGAAAAAAACGCTCGGTCAGAAAAATTCGTTTGCGCGCATCCGAACTAAAGGTGAACGCACTGGATTCCTGCACACCCAGCTTGTTGGTCCCCACGACAATTCGCTCGGAGGAGAATGGCGAGAGTGACTGATCCAGCAGTACTTCCTGCAGCTCGGTGATCCGTTTAATGATCGAGGCAATCAATCGTTCGCTGGGCGTTTTAACGCCAAAGAATGCGCTCACCAGTTGACTGGCCCGCACCGAGATCAGCCCGGTAGCCGGCTCTGACTGCAAATTTTCGCGGGCAACGCCGAGAAAATTCCGGGCCCCCAGATGAGCTTCGCCTATCCGCCTTGCTCGATCCGGGAACAAACGACGAATCTCCGACATACCCCGGGCTTCGACAATCAACATCTGATCCACATGATAATCAAAGGTGAAATTGCTCAGGCGGGTCTGAATACTGCCCCCGCCCCTGAGTCCGCCTTCGAGATCAAGCGTCCATCGCTGATTCTCGTCGGACCGGACCGGCGGCCCAAGGATGTCGTCTTTGACGATGCGGTAACCTGCCTGAGTGAATCTGACCTGGTAGACCTTGCCGCCTACAGCAGCAAACTCGTCATGGGTCCGGCTATTGCGATACAGACCAAAAAGGTTTTCCTTCTCCAGTTCGCTCAAGGAAACGTTGTCTGCTTCCAACAACCGGAGCCGGTTACGCAAATCGGGAGTCAGCCCACTGTTGCCCCAGGAAAAATCCAGCCGCAACAAAGCTCGCTCCTCAACGGAGGGTTCCTGGACCGTAGTTGACCTGCTTGCTTCCGGATCCTCTCGCCACGAAATCAATGTGGCGATAGCCGTTGAGAACTCAGACAGCGCCTTGCCCCATTGACGTGCGCCAAGGTCCTGAGCAGTGGCCGTCAGCCAGGAGTGGCTTTGCCAGGCCCGGACCAGCAATCCAAGTCGCCCAGGCAACAAGGCCAGGGTCTGTTCGCCGCCCAGGCTCAACAGAAACCGGTTCCCTTGCTGGTTGAACTGCGCCGTGGTGACGCTCGCCGTCCTCGCAGCCAGCATCAGCACCGACTTCATGCCTTCGAATAAATAGCTCAGGGCGTTGCTGCGCACCGGCTCGATCAGGATATGAGGCGCTGCTGGCGGGAATAATGGCACCTCCATGAATGCCTCGGTACTCCAGGGCAGATGCGGCTCGATGAACCCGCCGTTGTCGTAGATTCGACGCACTCGCGGATCGAGATGCTCAAGGATAATTGACTGCAGGCTTCGAGAGCCCTGGATGGCCGCCCATAACGCAGCCTCGTTGGCGTACTCCACAAACTGCACGCGGTCGGCCAGCATCGAATACAGAATCCAGGGGCCCTTCGTGGAATCCTGGGCAGTGATCAAGTACAGACCTGTCACCACATCCGGTGCGCGGCCCGGTTCGGCGACCAGCTGCAGCGGACTCAATACAACCTGCTCACCGTCCACCGGCAACCGGGCCAGTCCATCGGGCATAAGCAGGATGCTACGGACATAGCCCAGCGCCTTTTCGGAAAACAGCTTTTGCAGCTTGAGCTCAAAAGCCCCAAGCATCAGCCACGGAGGCATGCATTCGCCGAACAACCGGACTCGCCGGGCATGCTCGGGATCATGCACATTCAACTTCTCGGCCAGCAGCACCTGAAAACCGGCCCCGACGTCGAGATCACGCACCAGATCCCTGACGTAATTGGCATCGGGCAAAGACGTCGCAAGATAACCGTCCTGCACGGCAGTGCTTAGCGTTACGTCCTGCGCGCCGCCAAAGCGGTTGATGGCAAATTGCGTGAGCGTTTGCGTGTTTGTCTGGGTCGCTGCCGCCACCGAGGACGGAATTTCTCCGGGCAGTGACGGCGCGCCGACATAATGGGTCAGCCGGACCAGAATTTTGTCCGGGTCAAGCGACTGACCGGCGAAGTCTTTTTTCAGACGAGCAAGTATGAGATCCCGAGCATGCTGCTCCAGACTCGGGATGTCGAACAGGAAGTCGTGTTCAGGGTCCTGGGTGATGTAGGCCCTGAGCAGCAGCTCGCTGAGGGCTTCAAGGTCCTGGGTGCTGGCATCGTTAACCCATTGCGGTACTGATGCCTGGAACAGCGCGACTTCAAGAGTGTACGACAGGAAATCTACGATCTCACGCACGTTGTCTTCGGTATTTGCCGTACTGATGAGTTTCTCCAGCAGTGCAGCATCGACCTTCCAGCGTATGGCATTGTCGCAAGCGGCTTCGACTTCCTCGATTTGGCGTTCCTGCTCGACGCCCTGAAGGTGCTCGATAAAATCTTCATCGACACGTTCCAGACTGACCCTGACTGACTGGGCCTGGCGCAAATAAGCGTCGATGCGTTCAATTGCCGGTGAGCTGAAGCAAGCCAGCCACTGCGGTTTTGTTGCCGGATCGGCCAACTTCCCGTTGATGAACGCCTGCAGGTCAGCGTGTGTCTGACATTCCTGCAGGCCGGTGTTCAGGGAGCACAACAGAAATTTGCCTTCCCGAACCAGGGGCTGGCGCAGGACAAACACACCGCTCATGGGTTCGGCACGAAAGTGCGGCGGATAGACGACATGGAGCGCATACACCTCGGTCACGGAATCGCCAAAATGAGCACGCAGGCTCAAGCTCGGCCGATCCAGCACCTGCCCGAGCATGGCCAGGGATTGGGCATTGAATTTGCCAAATTGCTCTTCCATTCGCCACGCAAGACGTAACAGGCTGCTACGAATGCCCCTGCTCACCTTTGCGGGTAGGGTCTGCGTGTTCAGTTGACGCAGTTGTCGACTGTGCGAGCGCCGGGCCTGCCAGGTAAGTGCCTGGCGGAAACCAGCATCGGCCAGATCAAGGATGTGCTCCAGCATTCTGGCGGCGGGTGTTGCCCGCGCACGCCGGTCTGCTGCTTCAAGGACTTGGCTGAACACCCGTGAGCCGTCCGGAATTGGCGTCGGGACGTGGCCGGTTATTCTTTCCAGCAGCAGATCCACCAGCTTCATTGAAGCTGAACCAGGCATTTCGACCCAAAGCGTACTGGCGTCGATTGTCACCTCATTGAAAATCGACAGATAGTGATTCAGAACTCGTCGTGCACAATCGAAGGCGCCAGGATGAAGGTCAGCGGTACGGTCGACCTCCTGTTTAACCCAACCTAGGTATTGCTGCCAGGTACGCAACGCTGCGTCCTTGCTGTCACCGGCAGGTATGAAGGCGCTGGCGTGCCCGGAGATTTCTGGCCAGGCCTGTTCAAAGGCCAGCGATTGCTCGCGCCAGCGGCCTGATCCACCCAACGAAACGAGGCCTGGGTTGAGCAACGGACGGATATCCAGGGCATCGTCGACGATGACTGCGGCCTGGTTGACTCGGTCGCAAGGCAAGTCGATAGCGTGAGCGAGATTGCGTTTTTGCAAGGCAATGATTGAATCCATCAGCTCGCTGAACAGCGGCCGATCAAGTGCGTCCTGACGCAAGCGTAACTTGCCGGGTGCGGTGAGCAACCGATGATCGTTCAGCGATGAGCATTCAAGTAATTCGGCGCGGCCGGCCGTCGAGGTGAAATGTTCGATGAGCGCAGCGATACCCGCAAAACGGCGCAGCCCATGCTTTGCGCAATACAGCAGCACCCCAGGCAGTTGCATGGCTGCCAGGTCAACGAGGAAGATGCCGGCAAGCTTCACCGGTTCCCCGCCAGCCACCGATACCGATAGCCTTGTCGGCGCAAGGCGTCTTTCACTGGCAACCGCGTTGGACACCGGATGCAATCTGCGTAGCAGACCGCCCTCGTAGCTGGAAACCTCACCAGCCCAGTTGGCAGTCAGCAGCCGGTGGTGAAAGGTATCCGCCAAAAACCGGGCTGCAAGGTCGCGCCGGGTACCGCCGCCGACGACCGCTTCGGACCAGAAACTGTCCAGCAGCTCTTCATAACAACCCTTCGTCGCGGCCCGAACGCCAGCAAGCGCAGTCTCGAAAGGCTGCGCCTGAACAGAGTCAAGCACCCGCCCTGTCTCGCCGAGAAAGCGTCTCTGCAATTCACGGTCAGGCGCCCCCGCGACACGCTCATCCATTGCCGCCTCGGCCAGGGTTTGCGTACCCATCACTACCGGGCTCACGTCAGCCTCAGCCGAGCCCGGTGCCCCAACCCGAACCACCTGCAATAGATGCGTGAATACATTTAACGTCGTCTCAGGCAGCGCCCGCTCCAGTGTTTCCTGAAAAGCGCGGCCCACCGCTGTTTGCAGTGACGGCAAGAGCATCAGGTGATCGGCCATAACAGCCAACCCCTGCCCGTGCTGGCGGAGAATCGAGCGCATGCGCCGCTCGAACGGATCACCTTCGACCCATTCATACTCCCATGCCGACGTGACGGCCGGTGTGATTCTGAAACGAGTGTCGAGCGCTTGCAGCAGATGCTGGCGGCTGGCAAACATCTCCAGTCCGTCGAGCAGGGTATGCAGAAAAACCGGCCCATCAGTGCGCGCGTGATCAGTAAGCAGCGCCGCACCGGCCAGTTCAGCCGTAGGCCAGGCGCCGCTATCAACGACAATCTCGTCGACTCGGGGAGCATCAACGACGTTTTGACCGGCTTGCACTGGATCCGCCAGCCGGCCAAGCCATTGATGTTGCTCTGCGGTGATCTGCGCCCGAGCCAGCGCGTTGTCCAAATCCGCAACATAGCGCGTGCGCAGTGCATCGCTGGAAAAATAGGGGATAGATGCCAGTGGCATGACAGCGTCCTTGTTCAAAGAACCTGCGCGCAGTCAGCGCAAAGTCCTGGAGAAAAAAACAAGGAGCTTATCCGTGGCCTTGGGCAGTCATTCCATACATAAAGCTGCGCGCCGTGGCCCGTTGCCGCCGTTCAGCAAAGTAACGCCCGCAGCGCTCTTTCAAGTGAAACGTCGGCGGCCCAGGGTCATGATCAACAAGGCAACCGAATCAGCGTTATTGAGGATAACCTGGCTGCGCTTCCCGGCATCATTGAGAAATACCGTGCGCGCCTGCTCCAGCGTCGGCTGCCCGGTTACTCGCAGCACGGCCTCTTTCCCCTCGCCGTCCCAGTCATTGAGATCACGCCAAACTGTCTTGTCGTACCTGACAAACAGATGTTCAGGGGCGGCTTTGTGGGACAGGGTACGGGTCTGGATGAACTCAAGATCCGCATTAAACGTATCCTCGGGCGAATCAGGCTCGGCCAGCAAATCGCGAAACGGTGCGCCGGATTCGACATAGGCGATGTCATGGGTATCGTTGACCAGATGGGATAACTCATGGAGAAACGAGGCGGCTCGATAATGCGCCCCAACGTTGAAACCGCCCTGCCCCGGCTGCACAGGCTTGAGTCGAAAGGGCGGCGTTTCAAAGAAGCGCTCGGTCAGGTAGATACGTTTCTGCGGATCATTTTTCAAAACAAACGCCAGAGTGGCCTCGGCGCCAGGCTTATTGGTCCCGGTGATGTAGCGGGTGGACGAGAACGGGGAAAGCGACGGATCACAAATGCCCAGGTAAAGATCCGTCACCATTGTGTGTATCGCTGCGATCAACTCGGGGCTGGGGCTTTGCACGCCAAAGAAATCCAGCAGCACCTGTCGGGCCTCCACCGCCAGGTTGCCGTCAGGACCTACGGGAGCCAGGTTGAAAAGACAATCTTCGGCATACCGGCTAGCCTGTCGGCGACTCTCATCGATCAGCAACGCCCGGTTTCTGTAGAGGCGGCGGATGTCCTTGATCCCCCGGGCTTCGATGGCAATGACTTCTTCTGCAGCGACGTCGGTACGCAGTGTTCTGAAACGTGTCACCAGACCGCCACCGCCGCGCAGGCCCCAGTCAATATCAAGCTCCCACTGCTCGCGAGGGTTTAGCTTGATCCTCGGTCCGACGCCCGTCTTCCCGACAATAAACCACCGGCCCGAGGCGGACTCCACCTGATAAACCTGGCCTGCGACCGCCGCATAACGCTTGCCGCTGACAGGATGCTGGTACAGATTGAACAGCAGGTCTTTTTGCAGATCCCCCAACACGACGTCGTGCGCTTCGAACGCTCGCAAGCGAGCCCGGAGCTCTGGCGTCAGCTGGGAGTTACGCCACGTGAACTCTGGAGCCGCCGGTTGGTTGCTGGTCGGTTCACTTGCAGGGTTGTCCTCGGTCAGGCCCTCCTCCAGCGTGTGCCGCGACGAGACCAGCATGCCCAATGCCGCAGAAAATTCAGAGACCGCCTTGCCCCAATTGCGCGCGTAGACAGCCTCCACTGACTCTTTGAACAGCGATTGGCTCTGCCAGGCGGCGATCATGAAGCCAATCTTGCCAGGCACGAACGACAAAACCTGATCGGCCGCGAGGGACATCAGATGGACAAATGAGCGCCAGTCGGCCTGAGCCGTGGTCACCGACTGCTTCTTGCTGATGTCTTTAATACTCCAGACCGTTTCATCGAACAGGAACCGCAGCACGTTACCTTCGTGCGGCACATCCGCCAGTCCGACCGAACTTCTGCGGTAGAACGGGACATCGTAAAAGCTCTCCGTACTGAACGGAATGTGCGCCTCGATAAAGCCGCCGTTGTCATAACGGCTGCGCAACTGCGGACTGACGCGGCTCAGCACCAGTTCCTGTAGCGTCGATGCTTGCCGTAAATCCGCCAGGAAGGCGGCTTGATCCGCATACTCCTTGATCAGATAAAGCTCGCTGAACAGCGCATGCAGGATAACCGGCCCCTGAGTGATATCTCGAGGGCCGATCAGAAACATTCCGGCCGCAGCATCCGCGTGCATATCCGCTGCCGGGATCAACTGCAGTGGCCGCAAGGTGATGTCCTGCCCGTGGGCGGGCTGTCGGGCGAGGCTGTCCGGCATGTCCAACAGGTTTTCCAGATAGTCATAAGCAGTCTGGCTCAGTTGGTTTTGCAACTTCATCTGGAGCGCGGTCAGAAGCATTCGAGACGGCGCCTGAGCGATGTAGCGCTGACGACGCAGCGGGAAATCCTTATGGCTCTCGTTCAGCGTGTCTTCGAGTAGCGCCTGATAGTGCATGCCGATATCGAGTTCCCGAACCAGCGTCTGAAAATAGCTGGCGGTCAACCGGTCTGAGGGCTGCATATCGTCCGGCAGGACCACAGAAACCGTCGCGTCCTGGATGTCGACGAAATGATTCAGCGCGTATTCGGTAAGGGTTTCGCGGTTGACGATTGTCGCGGCGGGCAGTGAAGACGGCGTTTCACCCAGCGCCACCAGCCCAGGCACATATCGGGTCACCGTGATCAGGATGCGATCCGGGTCGAGTTGATACTCCGGGACTTCCGTTTTCAGCCTTGCAAGCAGCGACTCGCGAGCGAACGCGCGGAGTACGGGTATGCCGGCGAGGAAGTCTTCTGCCGGGTCGATATTGAGAGCATACCGTCGCAGCATTTGACCAAAGGCAAGCCTGTCGGTGTCTTTCGCGTCCCTCAGCCAGGCAGGCAGTTGTGCCAGAAAGCGCACCATCTGCATGTCGATCATCGCCAGATCAAGCGCCGGCAGCCGCCAATGATCCGCCTGTATCCGGCGCAGGAAGCTGATCAGTACCGCAGCGGGCATCCGACATTTCTTCGCAATTTGCCAGCCTTGTCTGACATCGCATTGCTGGCGATAACATCCGCCTCGTTGCAAGGCCGAAAACAAATCCTCCTCAATGGGCCTGAGTGTCAAGCTTAGCCGTGGCTTGGAAGGTCGTTGCAGACAGGTTCGAAGCAGCGCCTGGTCTGGCTCGGCAAATAATCCAAGCCAGTGCTCCCGGGTCGCAGGTCTGGCCAGTCTGGCATTCAGGCCTTTTTCAATGCGCGTGGCGGCAGTTGATTTTTGCAGTCCACCCAGAGCTGACCAGAACACCACGCCATCCTCGGGACGTGACGGCCGTCGCAACAAGAACGCGTCAGACATTGCGAGGGCGGGCAATGCCGGGTCGTACTGCAGAGACACTGCACAGATTTGCGTCTCGAAGTCGCCGAACTGATCACGCAACGCGCGCTCAGGAAAACTCAGGACCTGCCGCACCATTGCCAATAGCTGCTGACTGAAACCGCCTCGACGCTCGACAACCTCGCAACTGAGGCTCAATAGGTGCCAAAGGATCCCGTGCGACATCGCGCCGGTATCAAACTGCCTGTCAGCCTTGCGAACGGGCTGAATATGAGACCGACCGAGTTGCTGTAGATAACCCTCGACAAAGTCTGTCTCGATGCGGCTCAGCATATGGTTGAGGATCGCGGGGCGTAAACGATCCAATGAACCCGACTGGCCTTGGGCCGGCTCGAAAAACGCCACACAGTTGTCGGGCAACGGCGCCAGCCTGTGCCCGCTCAATCGTTCCAGCAACAGGTCGGTCAGCTTGAAACGCTGGGCGGGTTCCCATTGCACCCGGACGTTCGCGGCATCCACAGGCGCCGCGAGCACCACGGCCAGATAATTGTTCAAGGCCTGACGAATGCAGACTTCGATATCAGGATCAAGATCAGCCAGCAACTGCGCCTGGCTCTCCAGCGAACTCAACTGTTCAAACCAGGTAGCGGCTACCGAAACGGGAGAAAGTGTGGCGAGGTTTGGGACTGTATTTGTGGGAAAGATCGACGGCCACTTGTCGAAGAAAGCAGAATCGTCGTCGGACCATCGTCCGCCAGTGTCGGCATGCAGCAATCGACAGTCGATTAAGCGACGTATATCCAGCGCATCGTCGATCATCGCCCCGGCTTCGTTGATATCCCGCAAAGATTTGCTCAGAACAAATTCCAGATTCCGCTGCTGCAAAGCCAGAACTGCGTCGACTCGTTCGTCTGCGAAGGCGTGTTCCAGCGGGTAAGCCTGCAGGCGCAACGGGCCGTTGTCGGGCAGCCAGGCAAGATCGTCCAGCGACAGATAATGCTTGAGCTCATCGCGACCCGCTTCGGTGGAGAAATGATCGTTGACCGCCTGCATCGTGGAGAAACGACGCAGGCCTTTGAGCGGTGAGTAAAGCATGAGCTCCGGCGGACCTTCGGCACTGAAGTCAACCAGCAGCGGGCTGACCAACTTCAGCGATGACTGGTGAACACCGACAACGCAGAGCCTTTGCACCAGAGTGCTATCGTCAGCTTCGGAGCGCTTGGCACTCGGCTGCAGCAGCGCCGCCAGGAACCCAAATTCTTCAAGACTCAGCGAACCGTCCTGGCGTTGTGCCAATAGGTGCTGGCGCAAGGTTTCAGCCAGCGCCGCAGAGACACGCTCCCTGAGGGTCAAACCTTCAAATCGCGTCTCGCGCACAACGTTGTTGAGCAAGCATTCGTAGCTGTCTTTCAGATGAGTCGCGGCATCTGTCAGCGCCTTTTCATAATGCGCGGCGCGGGTCGCATCAACCCGCTGGCCGCTGGAATCAAGAAACGCCCTGCTCTGTCCGGCAGGCAAGGTGTTTGCGGTCAGCGCTTGCGTCATCGCGTCCAGCAGACTGTGCACGTAGACAACAGTGCTGCTTGAGTCATCGTTGGTGCCGTGCGTCCCCGTTTCAATCACCTGCACCCGCGTGCGGGTCATTGCGCTGCTCGACATCCCGCTAAACGCGCTGGCGAGCTGTTGTGCCAACACGTGCCGCATGGCAGTGCGCAAACAGGGCAGCTGCTGCAGGTGGCGAGTCAATGATCCAAGGTGATCCGCCTGTTGCTCAATGATTCTCAACATTCGCTGGTTGAACAACATGTCATCGACCAGCTGATACTCATACGCAGGCCGCGTATTGGCCAGGACGGGACACAATTGAGCCAGGCGACTCTGCAACTGCGTGCGATTGTCGAATCGCTCAAGGCCATACATCAAAGTACTGAGGTACACGCGCTGATCATTGCCGGACCTGTGACTGATCAGCAATGCGCCGGTCATCTCGGCCGTTGTCGGCAAACCGTCATCGGTTGCCAGGTGATCCAGGCGCGGGAAATCCAGGACCGCCGACTCCACCACGGGCCGGCGGAACAACCTCTCCAGCCAGAGGTGCTCCTCAACATCGATATATTCGTTGCCGAAGGCATCCGCAACATCGCGAGCAAGTCGCTCCCTCAGCGGAGCGGGATGGAAATAAGGCGAAGTTGAAGCTGACATGATAAGTCTCCTTGTCTGACGCCAGCCGGTGCCATCCATGACGAGGCACAAGCTGAAACAAAGGAGCTTATCGGCGGGACTCAGGTGGGCTGCGCTATATAAAGCAGTGCTCTATCTCGCAGCCACAACTGGATTTCAGGCTTTTTTATTCTGCTCGACCCACGCCGCATAGGCGTTGATAAAGGTTTGCAGGAAAGGCTTGGTCTGTTCGGAGAGGGTTCCGGCGGCGTCGAAAAACGTGCCCGCGTTGCCCAGGTAGGCTTCCGGCTGTTGCAGGCAAGGAACGTTGAGGAACACCAGGGACTGGCGCAGGTGGTGGTTGGCGCCAAACCCGCCAATGGCTCCTGGCGATGCGCTGATCACCGCGCCCGGTTTGCCGCTCCAGGCGCTCTTGCCGTAAGGCCGGGAGCCCACGTCGATAGCGTTTTTCAAGGCTCCGGGAACCGAGCGGTTGTATTCCGGAGTCACAAACAGGACCGCATCGGCTGCGGCGATCTGCTGGCGAAATGCAGCGTAAGATTCAGGCGTGGACGTCGCGGTATCGATGTCTTCGTTGTACAGCGGCAAATCGCCGATCTCGACAATCTTCAACTGCAGATTCGCCGGAGCCAGCGCAGCGAGCGCCTGCGCCACTTTTCGGTTAATGGAGTCCGCACGCAAACTGCCCACCACAACAGCGACCGAATAAACCTGACTCATGGAGATTTCCTTTTACGAATTCAAAGAGCCAGTAGTTATAGATGAAGTGGCGGATTAAAACCGGCTTTAACTTGTTTGAATGTGCCAATTTTTTTCGCCAACGGCCATTGGGTTCCGGGAGAAAGCCCCTCGAACTATTTTTTTCCGGCCAGAAAACTCCCTGCGAAAACAGCGGTCTACAAGGCTTGAGTGCCAACGCCATAAACCTTTCTTGCGACTCGGCTTACAAGCCGACGCAGATTGTCGGCGCGCGGTGTTAGCATGCAGCAGTAAATGAGCGGTTATCTTCAGAGGTTACAAAGCAAATGGCTTCAGTTCTCGTCGGACAATTTCATGCAAGGGACGCCGAAGGCCGCGTCTACTCCGTGCATGAGTTCCAGGAATCACAGCCCTCGGAGGCTGGTGGCACGGAGCCTGTATCAACGTATCGCCTGGCAATCGGTGATCGGGTAAAACACTTGGGCGGAGATGTTTTTCAGCTGCTTCAGTCCGGTGTGGAAATGACCCGTACCAAGTAATACTCGGCCTGAGGTCGCTTGATCGCCTCGTTTTATCGTGAGCGCAAGCGGCTGTTCAGGTTGATCGCTGGTCGTTGCTGATATCAACATCGGTAACCGCATCATTGAACAGCAAGTACCAGAATATCGCCGCTTCCCGGGTTTGCGGGTCAATGCCGCGATAACGCATGTGATCGACCCCGCCGACAACGAACCCGCAGCGCTCGTACAACTTGCAGGCAGCCAGATTGTTGTTCTGGGTTTCCAGCATGATGCCGGGCAAGTCCTGTTTGCGACTCCAGAACTGCGCGACGTCCAGCAGCGCTCGGGCAACCCCGTTGCGACGCGCTGAAATATCCACCGCCAACTCGTCAACATGGGCAAAACCGTTCCAGTGCTTGCTCAGCACGACGTGTCCCACCGCGCGATCTTCAAGCCACGCGACCAACACGGTGCTGTCCGCTGCGTCGCGATAATCGCAGAACTCCTGGGAATCAATGCCGTAGTTCTTTGAATAAGGCTCGACCGGGCTGATCTCCCAGCGCTCGACGCTTTGCCCCACCTGCGCCAAGGCGAAACCGCTGACAGTGAAGGTAAATTCGCTGTTGAGGATGTAATCCTCGAAACATTCGTCTGCTACCCGAATGCTCAGGGCGGGATTTGCCGCTGTATCAGGCAAGGTCATCACATCGCCACGCTGAATGAATAGATCACGCTGAAGCCTGGTCTCGAGCTTCTTGCAATTGCACCCACAACGCCGGCGCGCCTGCCGATTTGGCAATGGCCGACATACGCACGTCGTGCTCGGCCAGTTCGCTTTCACTGGCGCGGATCACCCGGCAACGCGTGCGATCCGCCGGCAGGCGACGGATTTCGCTGGCGTTATTGCCGGAACCTTCACCGGAACCGTTACCGTCTGTGGCGTTACCGGCCAGCGACAGGCTGGTCTGCCCGCCAGTCATGGTCAGGTAAACGTCGGCCAGAATCTCGGAGTCGAGCAACGCGCCGTGCAATTCACGACCGGAGTTGTCGACGCCATAGCGTTTGCACAAGGCGTCAAGGCTGTTGCGCTGGCCAGGATGGCGCTCACGGGCCATCAGCAAGGTGTCGAGTACCGTGCAATGCTGGGCGATATCGGCCTTGTCGGTCTGACCGATCAGGGCGAACTCATTATTGATGAAACCGATGTCGAACGCGGCGTTATGGATAATCAGCTGCGCGCCCTTGATGAATTCGAAGAACTCATCCGCCACTTCGCCGAAGCGCGGCTTGCCCACCAGAAACTCATTGGTGATGCCGTGAACGCCGATCGCACCTTCGTCGCTTTCGCGGTCCGGTTGCAGGTAAACGTGGAAATGCCGACCGGTCAGACGACGGCCGATCAGCTCGACGCAACCGATCTCGATGACCCGGTGGCCATCGGTGACCGGCATGCCGGTGGTTTCGGTGTCGAGTACAACACTACGCATGTTTGATGCCTCTCACTTCGTCGACACCGCGATTGGCCAGCTGGTCGGCACGCTCATTGCCGTAATGGCCAATGTGTCCGCGCACCCATTGCCAGGTCACAGTGTGTCGATTGACTTGTTCATCGAGCAATTTCCAGAGGTCGGCGTTTTTCACCGGCTCCTTGGCGGCGGTCTTCCAGCCGCGCTTCTTCCAGTTGACCATCCACTCGGTAATGCCTTTCATGACGTATTGCGAGTCGGTCACCAGGGTCACGTCGCAGGAACGCTTGAGTTCTTCAAGGCCGCGAATCGCGCCTGTCAGCTCCATGCGGTTGTTGGTGGTGTTGGCTTCGCCGCCCCACAGCTCCTTTTCGACGCCCTTGCACACCAGCAGTGCGCCCCAGCCGCCTGGGCCAGGATTACCCTTGCAGGCCCCATCGGTGAAGATCTCAACGCTTTCGCTCATTACAACTTTTTCCGGAAAAGAGTGGGCTTCAGCACAGCCTAGGGCTCGCTACTGCAACGATTGACCTTCGCCATGGGCAGCGGAATGAGCTTGCCCAAGGGTTCACGGCGGGTCTGGCGCACGGGCCGCAGCCCCACCACCATCTTGCGCGCCACTAATAAATAGAAGCCGCCGCCGGGGCTTTGCCAACCGCCGCCGAGGCGTTCGAGGCCAGAAAGTCGAGCCTGCCAGGCCGCTGAAGCAAGCGGCGGACGATAGCATCCGAAGCGCCGTTTCTCCAGCGCGAAGCCCAGCAGATTGAGCCAGTCGGCGACCCGCGACGGGGAAATGCAACGCGCCTTGCGCAGTGCATCCTGCGCAAACGCATGGCGCAATCCCCAGGCGCTCCAGGGGTTGATGCCGATAATCAGCAGATGACCGCCGGGGCGCACACTGCTGGCGGCTTCGCGCAACAGACCATGGGGCGACAGACAGAAATCCAGCCCGTGCTGCAAGACAACTACATCAGCGGCATGCTCGCTGAGCGGCCAGGCCTGCTCTTCACACACGATCTCGACACCCGGCAGCGGCGCGCCAAGGCGTACGTTGCGCTGCACTTGCTCGGCAGCGGGCGGCGTCTCGGCAGACGGCCCGTAATGCACAAGATAACCGCCAAAATAACGTCCCAACTCGTCTTCGAGTACGCGACGTTCTTCCTGCAGCAATAATTGGCCCAAAGGCCCGGACAACCACTCACGCGCCGAACTGATCAGCGCCAGCCACTCAGGATCGGCCTGAGCGAAAGCTTCATCGGTCATTTCAGTTCTCCTGAGGGGATGCTCGCCTCGAACGTAATCAGACTCTAAGATGCACCATTGTTTCCCGCTAAGCGAACTGAGCCATGATACAGATCGATGCCCTGCCCGCTTTCACCGACAACTACATCTGGTTGTTACAAGATCCTTCCAGCAAACGCTGTGCCGTGGTCGATCCGGGCGATGCGGCGCCGGTGCTGGAATGGCTTGAACAGCATTCCGATTGGCAACTGACCGACATTCTGGCCACCCACCATCACCACGACCATGTGGGCGGCGTTGCCCAGCTTAAACAGGTCACCGGAGCCCGAGTCCTCGGACCGGCGGCTGAGAACATCCCGGCACGCGACGTGGCACTGGTCGATAACGACCGGATCAACGTCCTCGGGCTGGACTTCGAGGTCTATGCGGTGCCGGGCCACACCCTCGGCCACATTGCTTTCTACCACGAGCAGACTCCAGCGCCGCTACTGTTCTGCGGCGACACGTTGTTCGCCGCCGGCTGCGGACGTTTGTTCGAAGGCACGCCGGAACAGATGCATCACTCCCTTGGCCGCCTGACCCAACTCCCGGACAGCACGCTGGTGTACTGCACTCACGAATACACCTTGAGCAATTTGCGCTTCGCCCAGGCCGTGGAACCGCACAACACCGACATCGCCGAACGTCTTGCCCAAGTCAGCCAATGGCGTAGCGAAAACCGCATCAGCCTGCCATCAAATCTAGCCCTGGAACGCTTGACCAACCCCTTTATCCGCACTAATGAAACATCTGTTAAAGAAAAAGCTGACGAACGGACGGGAACCTCCAATCAGTCGCCGAGCGCGGTTTTTGCTGCATTACGCGCCTGGAAAGATAAGTTCTAAGCAACGCGAAAATCGGTAACAAAATTCTGAATGGTTGACCATTGGCAGGGCTGTTCCTAGAATCGCCCGACATTTTCGCCTGGAACTATCCCCCAGCCAATGTCGTCATCCATAAGCAGAACCCTCAATTCAGACGCATTGACCCGGTTGGCTCAGGCTATCGCTGTTGCCGTGAGCGCTACACTCGCGGGCTGTCAAACCACCAGCCATATCGAGCCCAGCAGCACCCATCGCGCGCCGACCCTGGCCGCGGGGATCAAGCCAAAACCGATATTTCTCAGCCACAAGCCCACGCCACTTGCGCCAGCGCAAGACGTCTGGGAGCGCATGCGTCAAGGCTTTCAGTTGCAACAGGGCAACGACCTGAACCCGCGAATCGATCAACAACGCCTGTGGTTTGCCAACAACCCATCGTTCCTGGAGAACGCCGGTGAGCGTGGCAGCCTTTACATGCACTACATCGTCGAGCGTCTTGAAGAGCGCAACATGCCGCTGGAACTGGCCCTGCTGCCAGTCATCGAAAGCGCTTATAACCCGATGGCCGTTTCCCGCAGCAGCGCGGTCGGCCTGTGGCAGTTCATCCCGTCCACCGGTCGTTATTTCAACCTGCGTCAGACCAGCTTTTACGATGGCCGCCGCGATGTTCAGGCTTCGACCGTTGCCGCACTGGACTATCTGAGCAAGCTGCACGACATGTTCAACGGCGACTGGCTGCTAGCCCTGGCCGCCTACAATGCGGGCGAAGGCACGGTCAGCCGCGCCATTGAACGCAACGACAAGCTCAACCTGCCGACCGATTACTGGAACCTGCCATTGCCGCAGGAAACCAAGGATTACGTGCCCAAGCTGCTCGCGCTGTCCCAGGTGGTCCTGGCGCCCGAAGCCTACGGGGTAAACCTGAACCCGATTGCCAACCGCCCTTACTTTGAAGTCGTCGAGCTGAACCAGCGCATGGACCTGTCCAAGGTCGCCGCCATGGCCAACATCGACGAGGACGAATTGTTTCAGCTGAACCCGGCCTTCAAGAAGCGCATGACCGTTGACGGCCCGCAGCACTTGCTGGTGCCAACGTCCAAGGCTCAGCTGCTGACTGCCAGCCTGTCGACCATGAAGCCTCAGGAACTGGTCGACTGGCAGCAATACCGCGTGCGTCCCGGCGATACCCTTGCCAGTCTCGCCAGCCGTTATCAGGTTTCGGTCAGTTCGTTGAAGAGCAGCAACAAGATCGCCGGCAACAACCTGCGTGTTGGTCAGGCATTGACCATTCCGACGCAGCCAGGCATGAGTCCGGCGCAACCGGTGTTCGAAGAAGTGACCCGCAACGACAAGCCGCTTCGCAGCCGCAGCTACAAAGTCAAACCCGGCGAAAATCTGACCATGATCGCCAAGGCGAACAAGGTCGACGTCAAGGATTTGCAGCACTGGAACAAGCTGTCCGGGCAAGGCCTGAAAGTCGGCCAGACGCTGATCATGGAAGACAAGACCAAAGCCAGAAGCAAGGTCGTCGCCAGTGCCAGCACCAAAGCCAAGCCCGGCGCCAGGGAAGCTGACAAGAAATCCATGCAGTACAAGATCCAGAAAGGCGACTCGATGTACCTGGTCGCCAAGCGCTTCAACGTCGAGATGCAACACCTCAAGCGCTGGAACCCGCGCACGGGCTCAGCACTCAAGCCCGGCCAGACCCTGACGGTTTATCTGCCGCATTGAGCCCACCCGTCCAGACCCCGTTGGAGCGAGGCTTGCCCGCGAATCAAACGCCTCGGTGAGCCAGATACACCGCGTTACGGTTCTTCGCGGGCAAGCCTCGCTCCAACGAATACGGTTTCCACTTCAAATGATTGGTTTTTGTTTGATGGGAGCAAAGGGCGTGGGACTCAACCCTTTGGGCCGTAGTCTTTTTCCTGCCGATACAAGCTGTTACTGTTACCGACCTAAAGCCCAAGCCGTCTGGATCGTGATACGTCCCTTCCTGCTACTTATTAGTCTGGCCTTGAGCTTTCCCGTCTGCGCAGCCATCAGCGAAAGCCACGGCTATGCGCAATTTGGCGTGCTCAAGTATCCGGCCAGCTTCACGCATTTCGACTGGGTTAATCCCGAGGCGCCGAAGGGTGGCACCTTACGAATGATGGCTTTTGGCACATTCGATACGCTCAACCCTTACACCTTCAAGGGCAGCAGCCCGATTTCCACCGGTAACTTCCTGCAATACGGCGTCAACGAGCTGAATGAACCGCTGATGGTCGGCACCGGCCAGTATGACCCTTCGGGGGACGAGCCGACCTCAAGTTACGGTTTGATCGCACAGAGCGTGGAGTTCAGCGAAGATCGCAGCTGGGTAGTGTTCAATCTGCGCCCCCAGGCGCGCTTCCATGACGGCAAGCCGATTACCGCCTATGACGTAGCCTTTTCCTATCGCACGCTGCTCAAAGATGGCCACCCGCAATACCGCACGGCGTTGCAGGAAGTGCAGCGGGTCGACATCCTCAATCGACATCGCATTCGCTTCGTCTTCAAACGCGCCGGGAACCCCCTGCTGATTCTGCGTCTGGGCGAGCTGCCCGTTTTGCCGCAACACTACTGGAAAGACCGCGACTTCAAGGCCACCACTTATGAACCGCCGCTGGGCAGCGGGCCGTACCGCATCACGCGCGTGCAGCCCGGTCGCCAACTGGTGTTCGAACGGGTCAAGGATTACTGGGGCAAGGACTTGCCGGTCAATCGCGGCAAATACAATTTTGACAGGGTCGAAGTCGAGTTCTACCGCGACAGCGATGTGGCCTTCGAAGCCTTCAAGGCGGGCGAGTTCGATATTTATATCGAGCATCAGGCCAAGAATTGGGCCACCGGTTACAACTTCCCGGCCGTGGCCTCCGGCGAGGTGATCAAGGCGCAAATTGCGCACAAGATCCCGACCCAGTCCCAGGGTTTGTTCATGAATACCCGGCGCGCCACCTTCGCCGACGTGAAAACCCGCGAAGCCCTGGGCTTGATGTTCAACTTCGAGTGGACCAATCGCACGCTGTTCAGCGACGCCTACAAGCGCTCGACCAGCTACTACCCCAACAGCGAGTTCTCCGCTACCGGCTTGCCGACGGGCGCGGAATGGCTGCTGCTGTCCCAGTACCGCGAGCAACTGCCGCCGAGCCTGTTCACCCAACCCTTCGCGGTATCGAAAACCGATGGCGGCGGCATTCCCCGGGAAACCTTGCGCAAGGCCCTGGGCTTGTTTGGCGAGGCCGGCTGGAAGCTGGCGGATCAGCGCTTGATGAACCGTGCTGGCCAGCCGTTGCGCTTCGAGATCCTGCTGGTCAACCCGAACCTCGAACGCATTCTGCAACCCTATATCGAAGACCTGCGGCGCATCGGTATCGACGCGCGGCTGCGCACAGTAGATCGCGCCCAGTACAAACAGCGCCTGGATCAGTTTGATTTCGACATGATCCTCATGACCCTGAACCAGACCCTCAGCCCTGGCCTGGAACAATGGCAATACTTCCATTCCAGCCAGGCGGCGATTACCGGCAGCAAGAATTACGCCGGCGTTGCCAATCCGGTGGTCGACAGCCTGCTCAATCAGCTACTCGCCGCGCAGACCCGCGACACCCAGATTGCCGCCGCCCGCGCACTGGACCGGGTTCTGCTGTCGCAGCATTACAGTATTCCGAACTGGTACCTCAACAATCATCGCCTGGCGTACCGCAACCGGTTCGCCATGGTCACCACCCCGCCCTATACGTTGGGGTTGCGCGCGTGGTGGCTCAAGCCCCTGGAGAAGACTCAATGACCGTTTTGCGTTCCCTGCTGATGCAGGCTGGCGGCCTTTTCCTCGCCAGTCTGGCCTGCACGGCTCAAGCAGAGCCTCTGCACGCCGTGACCATGTACGACGAAGCGCCAAAGTACCCGGCCAACTTCACCCACTTCGATTACGTCAACCCCAACGCCCCCAAGGGCGGACTCTTCCGCCAGGCGGGATTCGGCAGCTTCGACAGCCTCAATCCGTTCATCAACAAGGGCACGGCCGCCGATGACGTCGGCATGATCTACGACACACTGGCCCGCTCCAGCCTGGATGAGCCGATGACCGAATACGGTCTGATTGCCGGCAAGATCGAAAAGGCTCCGGATAACAGCTGGGTGCGCTTTTACCTGCGTCCGCAGGCACGCTTCCATGATGGCCACCCGATCCGCGCCGAAGACGTGGAGTTCTCCTTCAATACCTTGATCAAGGACGGCACCCCGATGTACCGGGCTTATTACGCCGGAGTCGACAAGGTGGTCGTCGAGGATCCGCTGCGGGTGCTTTTCAAGTTCAAGGACAATCAGAGCCGGGAGTTGCCGTTGATCCTCGGCCAGTTGCCCGTGCTTCCCAAACATTTCTGGGCGACCCGCGAGTTCACCAAGGGCAACCTCGATTTTCCGCTGGGCAGCGGCCCCTACAAGGTCGCCGAGGTTAACGCCGGCCGCTCGGTGCGTTACGAGCGAGTCAAGGACTACTGGGCCAAAGACCTGCCCATCAACCGCGGGCAGTTCAACTTCGATGTGATGAGCTACGACTATTACCGGGACATGGACGTGGCCCTGCAGGCTGGCAAGGCCGGACAATTTGACTATTGGCTGGAAACCAGCGCGAAGAACTGGGCAACCGCCTATGACACCCCCGCAGTTCGCGAAGGCCGTCTGATCAAGGAAGAACTGCCCAACGGCAATCCGCAAGGCATGCAGGGCTTTGTCATGAACCTGCGTCGCCCGCTGTTTCAGGATCCCAAGGTGCGTGAGGCGCTGACCCTGCTGCTGGACTTCGAATGGACCAACAAACAAATGTTCAATGGTTCGTACAGCCGGACCAAGAGCTATTTCGACAACTCGGAAATGGCCGCCAGCGGCCTGCCTTCCGCCGAGGAACTGAAACTCCTGGAGCCCTTGCGCGGCAAGATCCCCGAGCGAGTGTTCAGCGAACCGTTCGAACTTCCGGTCAACGACGGCAGCGGCATGATTCGTCCTCAATTGCGGCGTGCCTTCCAGTTATTGCAGGAGGCTGGCTGGACCATCAAGAACGACAAGATGAGCGATGCCGAAGGCAACCCGATGAAACTGGAGTTTCTTCTGGCCCAGACCCAATTCGAACGCATCCTGCTGCCCTACAAGCGCAACCTCAGCGATCTGGGCATTGAACTGACCATCCGCAGGGTCGACGCATCGGAATACATCAATCGCCTGCGCTCCCGGGACTACGACATGATTGTCAGCAGCTTTCCCCAGTCCAGCTCGCCGGGCAATGAACAACGCGAGTACTTTCACTCCGTCAGCGCCGACCGGACCGGCAGCCGCAATTTCATGGGCCTCAAAGACCCGGCGGTGGACAGCCTGGTGGACGGCCTGATTAACGCCGACTCCCGCCAGAGCCTGGTGGACCACGCACGCGCCCTGGATCGGGTGCTGCTCTGGGGTTTCTACGTGCTGCCGAACTGGCACATCAAGACCTGGCGGGTCGCGTATTGGGATCACATCGCCCATCCCGGCGTAAAAGCGCTATCGGACATCGGCACCAACACCTGGTGGTACAAACCTGACGCCCGTCCGGCGGTGCCGCAACAATCAGGCGATGCGCCTGCCAGTACGGAGCGCTGAGATGCTGGCTTATATTTTCCGCCGCCTGCTGCTGATCATTCCTACCCTGTTCGGCATCCTGCTCATCAACTTCGTGATCATTCAGGCAGCGCCGGGCGGTCCGGTGGAACAGATGATCGCCAAACTCGAAGGTTTCGAGGGCGCCACCAGCCGCATCGCCGGTGGCGGTGCCGAAGTTTCGGTGGCGGGCTCGACCTATCGCGGCGCCCAAGGCCTGGATCCCGGCCTGGTCAAAGAGATCGAACACATGTATGGCTTCGACAAGTCGGCGCCGGAACGTCTGTGGATCATGGTCAAGAACTACGCGCACCTGGATTTTGGTGACAGCTTCTTTCGGGACGCCAAAGTCATCGATCTGATTGTCGAGAAAATGCCGGTGTCCATTTCCCTGGGGTTATGGAGCACGCTGATCATGTACCTGGTGTCGATCCCGCTGGGCATCGCCAAGGCGACCCGGCACGGCAGTCACTTCGATGTATGGACCAGCTCGCTGATCATCGTGGGTTACGCAATTCCGGCGTTCCTCTTCGCGATTCTGTTGATCGTGGTGTTCGCCGGCGGCAGTTACCTGGACTGGTTCCCGTTACGCGGCCTGACCTCGAACAATTTCGACGCACTGAGCACCGGCGGCAAGATCCTCGATTACTTCTGGCACCTGGTGCTGCCCGTTACCGCCCTGGTAATTGGCAACTTTGCCACCATGACCTTGCTGACCAAAAACAGCTTCCTTGATGAGATCGGCAAGCAGTACGTGATCACTGCCAAGGCCAAGGGCTTGAGTAACCATCGCGTGCTGTACGGCCATGTATTTCGCAACGCCATGTTGCTGGTGATCGCCGGCTTCCCGTCGGCATTCATCGGCATCTTCTTCACCGGCTCGCTGCTGGTGGAAGTGATTTTCTCTCTGGACGGCCTGGGCCTGATGAGTTTCGAGGCGGCCATCAACCGTGATTACCCGGTGGTGTTCGGCACGCTGTTCATCTTCACCCTGCTGGGTTTGGTGGTGAAGCTGATCGGCGATATCACCTACACGCTGGTAGACCCGCGCATCGACTTTGAAAGCAGGAAACATTGATATGAAGTTGTCTCCTCTGAATCGTCGCCGCTTCGAACGTTTCAAGGCCAACAAGCGAGGCTGGTGGTCGCTATGGCTGTTCTTGATTCTGTTCGGCCTGAGCCTTGGCGCGGAACTGATCGCCAACGACAAACCGCTGGCCGTGCGCTACGACGGCAGCTGGTATTTTCCGGTGCTTGAGCGTTACCCGGAAACCACGTTCGGCGGGGAATTCCCCTTGGAAGCCAACTACAAGAGCCCGTACATCAAGGAACTGCTGGCTGCCAAAAACGGCTGGGTGTTGTGGGCGCCGATTCCGTTCAGCTACCAGAGCATCAATTACGACCTGAAAGTGCCGGCACCCGCGCCACCGTCGGCCGAGAATCTGTTCGGCACCGATGACCAGGGTCGCGATGTGCTGGCCCGAGTCATCTACGGCTTTCGGGTGTCAGTGCTGTTTGCCCTGACTCTGACCATCCTGAGTTCGATCATCGGCGTGATAGCCGGTGCCTTACAGGGATTTTACGGCGGCTGGGTCGACCTGCTCGGGCAGCGCTTCCTGGAAATCTGGTCGGGACTGCCGGTGCTGTATCTGCTAATCATTCTCGCCAGCTTCGTCCAGCCCAACTTCTGGTGGCTGCTGGGCATCATGCTGCTGTTTTCCTGGATGAGTCTGGTGGACGTGGTGCGCGCCGAATTCCTCCGTGGGCGCAACCTGGAATACGTGCGCGCCGCCCGGGCGCTGGGCATGGAGAACGGCGCGATCATGTTTCGCCATATCCTGCCCAACGCCATGGTCTCGACCATGACGTTCATGCCCTTCATCCTGACCGGCGCCATCGGCACCCTGACGGCGCTGGATTTCCTTGGCTTCGGCTTGCCAGCTGGCTCGCCATCACTGGGCGAACTGGTGGCACAGGGCAAATCCAACCTGCAGGCCCCGTGGCTCGGCATCAGCGCCTTCGCCGTGCTGGCCTTGATGCTCAGCCTGCTGGTGTTCATCGGTGAATCCGCCCGCGACGCTTTCGACCCAAGGAAATGAGATGAACAATGACAATCTGATCGAGATCCGCGATCTGGCCGTCGAGTTCGTGGCGGGCGAAGGCTGTCAGCGCGTGGTCGAAGGCATCAACTTTGATATCCGCCGTGGCGAAACCCTCGCGCTGGTGGGTGAAAGTGGCTCCGGCAAATCCGTGACGGCGCATTCGATCCTGCGCCTGCTGCCCTACCCGCTCGCCCGTCACCCAAGCGGCACCATTCGTTATGCCGGTCAGGATCTGCTGACCCTGAGCGAGAAAAAACTGCGGGCGATCCGTGGCAATAAAATCGCCATGATCTTTCAAGAGCCGATGACCTCGCTCAACCCACTGCAATCCATCGAAAAGCAGATCAACGAGGTGCTCGGCCTGCACAAAGGCCTGATGGGCAAGGCGGCCACATACCGCACTCTGGAGCTGCTGGAGCTGGTAGGCATACCCGAGCCGCAAAAAAGACTCAAAGCCCTGCCACACGAGCTCTCAGGCGGCCAGCGCCAGCGTGTGATGATTGCCATGGCCCTCGCCAACGAGCCTGAGCTGTTGATCGCCGACGAGCCGACCACCGCGCTGGACGTCACGGTGCAGCTGAAAATCCTCGAATTGCTCAAGGAATTGCAGGCGCGGCTGGGCATGGCGCTGCTGCTGATCAGCCACGACTTGAACGTGGTCAAGCAAATAGCCAATCGCGTATGTGTCATGCAGCGCGGTTGCATCGTCGAACAAGCATCCTGTGAGGAGCTGTTCCGTTCACCTCAGCATCCGTACACGAAAATTTTGCTGAGCGCGGAGCCCAGCGGCGGTCCGGCGGACAATCCGGCCGGCGCGCCATTGCTGGAAGTGGAGGACCTGCGGGTCTGGTTTCCGATCAAGAAAGGTCTGCTCAAACGGACCGTGGATCATGTCAAGGCGGTGGACGGCGTTCAGTTCAGTCTGCCTCAAGGGCAAACGTTGGGGATTGTCGGCGAAAGCGGCTCGGGTAAATCGACCATGGGCCTGGCGATTCTCCGGCTGATCGGTAGCCAGGGCGTCATACGGTTTCAGGGCAAGACGCTAGACTGCCTGTCGCAGCAGGAGATTCGTCCGTTGCGCCGACAGATGCAGGTGGTGTTCCAGGACCCGTTCGGCAGCCTGAGCCCGCGCATGTCAGTGAGTGAAATCGTCGGCGAAGGCTTGCGTATCCATCGCCTGGGCACCGCTGCCGAGCAGGAGATGGCGATCATCGCGGCGCTCAGGGAAGTCGGTCTGGATCCGGAAACCCGGCACCGCTACCCCCACGAGTTTTCCGGTGGGCAGCGGCAGAGAATCGCCATCGCCCGGGCATTAGTGTTAAAACCGGCGCTGATTTTGCTGGACGAGCCCACTTCGGCGCTCGACCGGACAGTCCAGCGTCAAGTAGTGGAGCTGCTGCGGTCACTGCAAACCAAGTACAACCTGACGTATTTGTTTATCAGCCATGACCTGGCGGTCGTCAAAGCGCTTAGCCATCAATTGATGGTGGTCAAGCAGGGCCAAGTGGTCGAACAGGGTGACGCGCAAGCTATCTTTGCCGCACCTCAACATCCTTATACACAGCAGCTGCTGGAAGCCGCCTTTTTGGCGCCGGTAGCTGTCGATTAACCTGAAGAGGAACAACACATGGGTTTTCTCGCCGGTAAGCGCGTCCTGATCGTCGGTGTCGCTAGCAAACTGTCCATCGCATCCGGCATCGCTGCCGCCATGCATCGCGAGGGTGCAGAGCTTGCCTTCACCTATCAGAACGACAAACTCAAAGGTCGTGTCGAAGAATTCGCCGCGGGCTGGGGCTCCAACCCTGAACTGTGCTTCCCTTGCGACGTCGCCAGCGACGAAGAGATCGCCAAGGTCTTCGAAGCACTGAGCAAGAAATGGGACAGCCTGGACGTGATCGTTCACTCCGTAGGCTTCGCACCGGGCGACCAGCTCGACGGCGACTTCACCCAGGCCACCACCCGCGAAGGCTTCCGCATCGCCCACGACATCAGCGCCTACAGCTTCGTGGCCCTGGCCAAGGCCGGCCGCGAAATGATGAAAGGCCGCAATGGCAGCCTGCTGACCCTGTCGTACCTGGGCGCAGAGCGCACCATGCCCAACTACAACGTGATGGGCATGGCCAAGGCCAGCCTGGAAGCGGGTGTACGTTATCTGGCTGGCAGCCTTGGCCCGGAAGGCACGCGCGTTAACGCCGTATCGGCTGGCCCGATCCGCACCCTGGCTGCTTCCGGAATCAAGAACTTCCGCAAAATGCTGGCGGCCAACGAAGCGCAGACCCCACTGCGTCGCAACGTGACCATCGATGAAGTCGGCAATGCCGGCGCGTTCCTGTGCTCGGACCTGGCGTCCGGCATCAGCGGCGAAATCATGTACGTCGACGGCGGCTTCAACACCACCGCGATGGGCAACCTCGAAGAGTAATCTTCGTCGCGTTACCCAAGCCCGCAGCTCGCAAGAGTCGCGGGCTTTTTTGTGCGTGCTGTCCCGTCCTATGCGGGGACTTGTCCTCGATGATTCAGCCCGGCGAACCTCAATCTACCTGATAGCACTTCATTGCCCGCCAATCTCTTCGAGGACAAGTCCTCTCCCACCAAAGCAACGCGTACTTTCTGTGGAAAGGAATTGTCCTCGATAGGCGTTTTGATCCGCAAATAGGTGTAAACCTTATTCAGGACGGGAAAACGCGCAAAAAAAAAGGCCGCTCAATGAGCGGCCTTCTTTCTTATCGTCAGATCAAACCATCAGAAGCGTTCGATCTTCGCCTTGCTTTCCAGTTGCGCGCGGTAAGCAGCAAAATCCTGCTGACCGGCACGGGATGCCAGGAAACGACGGTATTGCGTTTTCTCTTCTTCAGATGGCGCAGCTGCTTGATTGACGCCGTTGAGGCGCACAACCACATAGCTGCCATCAGCCAGCATCAGACTGGTGAAAGCCGGTTTGTCCTTGCCTTCAGGCTTGGGCATGCGGAACAGCGCCTGCAGTACGGCTGGCTCAACGCCTTCCTGACTGCGAGTCACCGCTTCCATGACCTTCCAGCTTTGACCATCCTGTTTGGCGGCCACCGGAACCTTGCCATCGCGCAAGCCGGCCAGTAGCGCATCGCCCTTGGCCTTGACTGCGGAGCTGGCGTGTTCCTTGATCAACTGCGCGCGAATGACACTGGCAACGCTTTCCAGCGGCAGCTGTTCAGGTTGACGGTGCTCCTTGGAGCGCACGACCACCACGGTTTCCGGGTCCAGTTCCAGCGCGTTGCTGTTGGAACCTTCTTCCAGCACTTCCGGGCTGAACGCAGCCTGCAGCACTGCGCGATTAGCCGTCAGCCCTTCGCCGCCTTCACGACCAAACGGAGCGGTAGTCTGGACTTTCAAACCCAGATCCTGCGCTGGCTGCACCAGATCGGAAGACTCGAATGCCGAATCTTCAAGCTGCTTGGTTGCTTCCACGAAACGCTGCTCAACCTGCTGGGATTTCAGGTCGTTGGTGAGCTTGCCCTTCAAGCTGGCAAACGTAGGCACCGACGGTGCTTCCACACCCAGCAACTTGATCAAATGCCAACCGTACGAACTTTGCACCGGCGCCGATACCTGGTCTTTGTTCAAGGCATACAGCGCCTCTTCAAAGGCCGGGTCGTAAACACCTTTGCCTGCGTAACCCAGATCACCACCTTTGGATGCCGAACCCGGATCCTGGGAGAATTCCTTGGCCAGAGCCGCGAAATCTTCGCCTTTGGCCAGACGCTGCTGGATTTCTTCAATCTTCGCCTTGGCCTGTTCTTCGTTCAGCTTGTCGCTGACTTCGATCAGGATATGCGCCGCGCGACGCTGCTCGGCCAGATTGGAGATCTCTTTCTGATAAGCCGCCTGGAGATCTTCGTCCTTGACCTGCACCTTGTCGAAGAAGGAAGACTTCTTCAGCTCGACGTAATCAAGCACGACCTGTTCCGGACTCAAGAACTCTTTGGCGTGCTCATCATAATGCGCCTTGATCTCGTCGTCGGTGACCTTGGCTGCTGTGGCATCGGCCGCCAGCGTCAGCGTTGCGAAATCCCGGGTCTGTTTTTCCAGACGGGCAAAAGCTTCGACTTGAGCGTCGGTCACAAAGGCACTGCCTGCAACACCGGCGCGCACCTGACCGATCAGCATTTCCTGAGCCAGCATCTGGCGGAACTGCATACGGGTGAAGCCCAGCTGACGAATCACCTGATCGAAACGATCTGCGTTGAATTTGCCGTCCACCTGAAACTCGGGCGTCTGCAGGATCTGTTGGTCCAAAGCAGCTTCCGAGAAGGAGAACTTCGCCTTGTCGGCACCTTGCAACAGCAGCTTGCGGTCGACCAAGCCTTTCAAGGCAGCGTCGTGCAGCATTTTCTCGTCGAGCAGAGCAGGATCGAAATCCTTGCCCAACTGCTGCATGAGCTGGCGACGTTGCATGTCGATCGCCTGACTCAGCTCAGTCTTGGTGATTTCATCACCATTGACCTTGGCGGCGTCCTGCTTGGTGCTGGTCGCCGAAAAAAGGGCATCGAATCCAGTCAAAGCCATCAAGGCAATGATGATGCCGATGATGGTCTTGGCAATCCAGCCCTGTGAATTGTCCCTGATGTTCTGCAGCATGCGTCCCCCAAAACGGTTGTACTGACTATCCAACCGCGGAGCGTGGGTAGAAAGCGGATAGAAGAAAGGCGCATCCGAGGATGCGCCTTCTCGTAACGGGCGAAGCGGACGGGGTAGCTACTTGCGACCCCGGTGTGTCAGGCCGGATTCAAACCGACCGCACTACCGCTCCGCTGCCGAGGCAGAATAGTTCTGCTTCGGTTGGGCAAAGGCTTTGAGAACTTAGTTGACAGCTTCTTTCAGGGCTTTACCGGCTTTGAAACCTGGTTTTTTAGCAGCAGCGATTTCCAGTGTCTTACCGGTCTGAGGGTTGCGACCGATGCGTGCTGGACGATCAGTCACGGAGAATGTTCCGAAACCCACCAGTACAACGGAGTCGCCAGCCTTCAGAGCGCCAGTGACGGATTCGATTACTGCATCCAGCGCACGGCCGGCAGCAGCTTTCGGGATATCAGCAGATGCAGCGATAGCATCAATCAGTTCCGACTTGTTCACTCTAAGTCCCCTTATATCTATATTGAGTATGTTTCTAAGTTTTTTTGGTAAAGCAAAACGAACGCTGAACGGCTTGCAGAAGCTTAAAAGAGCCGCTTTATAACAAGGGCTCTAAAAAGCTGTCAAGGAAGGCCGCCCAGACTAATGCGTGCTAATCCTTTCCTTAGAGTCAGACTCGCGCTTTTCATCCTTCGCAACCATCTCCGGAGCCACATCCGGCAAGGGCTCCGGCGCGTATTGCAGCGCAATTTGCAGGACTTCGTCAATCCATTTAACCGGCTTGATCTGCAGGTCACGCTTGATGTTGTCTGGAATCTCTTTCAGGTCACGGACGTTTTCTTCCGGAATGATCACCGTTTTGATACCGCCACGGTGCGCAGCCAGGAGTTTTTCCTTGAGACCGCCAATCGCCAGAACCTGGCCACGAAGGGTGATTTCGCCCGTCATGGCCACGTCTGCGCGCACAGGGATCTGTGTCAGCGCTGAAACAAGGGCCGTGCACATGCCTACGCCTGCGCTAGGACCATCTTTGGGCGTCGCGCCTTCCGGCATATGGATGTGCGTATCGCGCTTCTCGTGGAAGTCCACAGGAATCCCGAGACTTTTCGCGCGACTGCGCACCACGGTCAGAGCCGCCGTGATGGATTCAACCATCACATCGCCCAGCGATCCGGTCTTGATCAGCTGACCTTTGCCCGGCACGACCGCCGCTTCGATGGTCAGCAATTCGCCGCCCACTTGCGTCCACGCCAGACCGGTCACCTGCCCGATCTGGTCCTGCTGCTCAGCCAGGCCGTAGCGGAATTTGCGCACACCGAGGAAATGCTCAAGCATTTCGGCCGTGACACGAATTGCAAAACGTTTTTCCAGCGCGTGCTCTTTGACCGCCTTGCGGCAGACCTTGGCAATCTGGCGCTCAAGGCTACGCACGCCCGCTTCACGGGTGTAGTAACGGATGATGTCGCGAATCGCTTCCTCGTCGAATTCCACTTCGCCTTTTTTCAAGCCATTGGCCTGAATCTGCTTGGGCGAAAGGTATTTGACGGCGATGTTGATCTTCTCGTCTTCGGTGTAGCCAGGCAGACGGATGACTTCCATCCGGTCCAGCAACGCCGCAGGAATGTTCATCGAGTTCGCGGTACACAGGAACATTACGTCGGACAGGTCGTAATCGACTTCCAGGTAATGGTCGTTGAAGTTGTGGTTTTGCTCCGGATCGAGCACCTCAAGCAATGCCGAAGCCGGGTCGCCGCGCATGTCACTGCCCATCTTGTCGATTTCATCGAGCAGGAACAGCGGATTGCGCACCCCAACCTTTGTCATCTTTTGAATCAATCTTCCTGGCATCGAACCGATATAAGTCCGGCGATGACCACGAATTTCGGCTTCGTCACGTACGCCGCCCAAGGCCATGCGCACAAATTTGCGGTTGGTTGCGTGTGCAATGGACTCGGCGAGCGAGGTTTTACCCACACCAGGCGGCCCCACCAGACACAGCACCGGACCACGAATCTTCTTCACGCGCTTTTGCACGGCGAGGTATTCGAGAATGCGTTCCTTGACTTCATCAAGGCCGTAGTGATCGGCGTCGAGAATGTCTTCCGCGCGGGCCAGATCAAGGCGAACCTTGCTCTGGGCCTTCCACGGCACCTGAACCAGCCAGTCGATATACGAGCGAACCACGGTGGCTTCAGCCGACATCGGCGACATCTGCTTGAGCTTGTTCAGCTCCGAAGTTGCCTTGGTCAGTGCGTCTTTTGGCAGGCCAGCGGCATCGATACGCTTTTTCAGGTCTTCGATTTCGTTGTGACCTTCCTCGCTGTCGCCGAGCTCTTTCTGAATGGCCTTCATCTGCTCGTTCAGGTAGTACTCGCGCTGACTGCGCTCCATCTGCTTTTTGACGCGACCGCGGATACGCTTCTCGACCTGCAGCAGGTCAATCTCGGCATCCAGCAGCGCCAGCACGTGCTCGACACGGGCAGCCAGATCGATGATCTCGAGAATTTCCTGCTTCTGCTCGATTTTCAGCGCCATGTGCGCCGCCATGGTATCCACCAGGCGACCCGGCTCATCGATGCTGTTAAGCGAAGAAAGCACTTCAGCCGGGACTTTCTTGCCCAGCTGGACATATTGCTCGAACTGCGCCAGCAGGCTGCGTACAAAGACTTCGGACTCACGATCAGGGGCGTCTGTTTCTTCGATCAGCGCGACTTCTGCGCGGCAGTGACCATCGACTTCCATGAAGCGTTCGACCGAGCCGCGCTGCTCGCCTTCCACCAGCACCTTGACGGTGCCATCGGGCAATTTGAGCAGCTGCAATACGGTTGCAATGGTGCCGACGCTATAAAGAGCGTCTTCACCAGGATCATCATCAGCAGGATTTCTTTGCGCGAGCAACAGGATCTGTTTGTCGCCGGTCATCGCGGCCTCAAGGGCTTCGATAGACTTCTCGCGCCCCACGAACAGCGGGATAACCATGTGCGGATAAACCACAACATCACGCAATGGCAAGAGAGGCAATTCAATGGTCGTTTTCATGATTTCGCCTCTACGGCGGCCAAGCGGCCGTGACAGGTTGAATGAGCTTGAATTCAAGATGGGGGTAGATCCTGAAAAAAACAAGCTCTGAAGCAGGAAATGCAAAAGGGGCCCGAAGGCCCCTTCTTTATTCATGCAGCAGTGTCAATCACGCGTCCGGAGCAACCTTGGCAGGCGGCTCGCTGTTTTCATAGATCAACAGCGGCTTGGACGTGCCATCGATGACGCTTTCGTCGATCACCACCTTGCTCACCTCGGATTGCGAGGGGATCTCGTACATGGTGTCGAGCAGAACGCCTTCGAGAATGGAGCGCAGACCACGGGCGCCGGTTTTGCGCTCAAGCGCGCGACGGGCAACCGATTTCAACGCATCGGCACGGAACTCGAGGTCCACACCTTCCATTTCGAACAACTTGGCATACTGCTTGGTCAAGGCGTTTTTCGGCTCGGTGAGAATCTGCATCAGCGCAGCCTCATCCAGCTCGTCCAACGTTGCCAGGACTGGCAGACGACCCACGAACTCTGGAATCAGACCGAACTTTACCAGATCGTCAGGTTCGACTTCACGCAGGGACTCGCCAACCTTCTTGCCTTCTTCCTTGCTGCGCACTTCGGCGTTGAAACCGATGCCACCCTTGGTGGAGCGGGCTTGAATGACCTTTTCCAGCCCCGAGAACGCACCACCGCAGATAAACAGGATGTTGCGCGTGTCCACTTGCAGGAATTCCTGCTGCGGATGCTTGCGACCACCTTGCGGAGGAACGGAAGCCACAGTGCCTTCGATCAGTTTCAGCAGGGCTTGCTGCACGCCTTCGCCGGAAACGTCACGCGTAATAGAAGGGTTGTCGGATTTGCGGGAAATCTTGTCGATTTCATCGATGTAGACAATACCCATCTGGGCTTTCTCTACGTCGTAATCGCATTTCTGCAACAGCTTCTGAATGATGTTTTCCACATCCTCACCGACGTATCCAGCTTCGGTCAGGGTAGTCGCATCAGCGATGGTGAACGGAACATTGAGCAGACGCGCCAACGTTTCAGCGAGCAATGTCTTGCCGGAGCCCGTAGGGCCGATCAGCAGGATGTTGCTTTTGCCGAGTTCAACATCATCGTTTTTCTTGTCACGCTGATTCAGACGCTTGTAGTGGTTATACACCGCTACTGCGAGAACCTTCTTGGCACGTTCCTGACCGATAACGTATTGGTCAAGGATGCCGCTGATTTCTTTTGGCGATGGCAATTTATGCGCACTGCTTTCGGCCTGGGCTTCCTGCACCTCCTCGCGGATGATGTCATTGCACAGGTCGACGCACTCGTCGCATATAAAGACCGAGGGGCCGGCAATCAATTTGCGCACTTCATGCTGGCTTTTGCCACAGAAGGAGCAATAGAGCAATTTGCCGTTGTCCTCGCCGTTGCGGGTGTCAGTCATTCGTTCGATCCAAATCCGATAGGCTTGCAACACAAGATGAAGGCTATTGCGGGCTTTTTCAAGCCCGCTGGTGATCAGAACAGCCGACCAACCCTATTTTGAGCTGCTTATTTAGGCAGGGCGTTGAGTGATCACTTCGTCGATCAACCCATACTCACGCGCAGCTTCTGCGCTCATGAAGTTATCGCGGTTGGTATCACGCTCGATCTCTTCAAGCGTGTGGCCACTATGCTTGGCCATCAGCGTATTGAGACGCTCACGAATGAAGAGGATTTCCTTGGCGTGAATTTCGATATCCGACGCCTGCCCCTGAAAACCGCCCAGTGGCTGGTGAATCATGACGCGCGAGTTCGGCAGGCAGAAACGCTTGCCCGCGGCGCCAGCAGTCAGCAGAAACGCACCCATGCTGCACGCCTGACCAATACAGGTGGTCGATACGTTGGGCTTGATGAACTGCATGGTGTCGTAGATCGACATGCCAGCTGTCACCGAACCGCCTGGAGAGTTGATATAGAGATGGATGTCCTTGTCCGGATTTTCGGCCTCAAGGAACAGCAGTTGCGCGCAAATCAGGTTGGCCATGTAGTCTTCTACCGGACCCACCAGAAAGATCACGCGCTCCTTGAGCAGACGCGAGTAGATGTCATAGGCACGTTCGCCACGGGCGGACTGCTCGATAACCATCGGGACCAGGCCGCCAGCGGCCTGGATGTCAGAGTTCTGCTGAATATAAGAATTGCGGGACATGTCTCGCATTCACTCCCAAATAGTCATTTCTTGAATACGCACAAGCCAGCGCGAAGGCTGGCTTGTAGGTGTTTTCGAACGAGAGAAAAAAATCAGTCGGCTTGTGGAGCTTCTACCGGCTTGACTGCTTCTTCGTAGGAGACCGACTTGTCGGTCACGCTAGCTTTCTGCAAAACAGTATCCACAACTTGTTCTTCGAGCACAACCGAACGCACTTCGTTCATTTGCTGCTCGTTTTTGTAGTACCAGGCCACAACCTGCTCTGGCTCCTGGTAAGCGGATGCCATTTCCTGAATCAGCTCGCGAACACGAGTATCGTCAGGCTTGAGGTCGAACTGCTTGACGACTTCAGCAACGATCAGGCCCAGCTCCACACGACGCTTGGCTTGCTCTTCGAACAGTTCTGCCGGCAGTTGATCAGGCTTGATGTTGCCGCCGAACTGCTGAACAGCCTGCACGCGCAGACGGTTTACTTCGTTTTCCAGCAACGATTTAGGCACTTCAATCGGGTTGGCGGCCAGCAAGCCGTCCATTACCTGATTCTTGACCTTGGATTTGATCGCCTGACGCAGCTCGCGCTCCATGTTCTTGCGAACTTCGGTGCGGAAGCCGTCGATGCCGGTTTCCTTGATGCCGAACTGCTTGAAGAACTCTTCGTTCAGCTCAGGCAGCTTAGGCTCGGAAACCGTGTTGACGGTCACGGTGAACTCGGCAGCTTTACCAGCCAGTTCCAGGTTCTGATAGTCTTCCGGGAAAGTCAGGTTCAGAACACGCTCTTCGCCGGCTTTAGCGCCGACCAGACCGTCTTCGAAGCCCGGGATCATGCGACCGGAGCCCAATACCAGCTGGGTGCCAGTGGCCGAGCCGCCAGCGAACACTTCGCCGTCAACCTTGCCAACGAAATCGATATTCAGCTGATCTTCGTTCTGGGCAGCACGATCGGCCACTTCGAAACGAACGTTTTGCTTGCGCAGGATTTCCAGCATGTTGTCGAGATCGGCATCAGCCACGTCGGCAGCCAGACGCTCAACAGCGATGGATTCGAAACCTGCAACAGTGAACTCAGGGAACACTTCGAACGTCGCGACGTATTCCAGATCCTTGCCCTTTTCGAAGGACTTGGGCTCTACAGAAGGAGCGCCCGCCGGGTTCAGCTTCTGCTCAACCACTGCTTCGTAAAAGGTCGCCTGGATCAAGTCGCCCAGCGCTTCCTGACGCGCGCCATCTTCATAACGCTGGCGGATCACGCTCATAGGCACTTTGCCTGGGCGGAAGCCCGGGATCTTGGCTTTACGTGCGGTCTGCTGCAGACGCTTGTTGACTTCAGTCTCGATGCGTTCGGCAGGCACGCCAATGGTCATGCGGCGCTCAAGAGCGGAAGTATTTTCAACAGAAACTTGCATGGATATTCCTCGTTGCACAGACGTTAGCCGGCCGTTTCCGACCCCAGAATCAAGGGCATGCATTCTAGTGGGTCAAACTCAAGAAGTCACCCTACTGAAAAAGGGCAAATGAAGAGGACGGATCCAGCGAGCCCGCAAGTGACAACCATGATGGGTTCCCACCGACCGAAACGCGTCTGGCACGGCCTTATAGAAGGCATCGCATGCACATGCTCGTCGCCGATTCCATCCCCGAAACACGCTTTGCGCGACCGACGGCAGCCGGGCTGAGCGATCGGGCAAAACGACAAAACCATAATCCTGAAACAAAAAAAGCCGCACTAGGCGGCTTTCTTCAGTCGTCAGTGCTGAACCAGCAACAACGCTTGTATCCTGGTGCGGACGGAGAGACTCGAACTCTCACACCTTGCGGCGCTGGAACCTAAATCCAGTGTGTCTACCAATTCCACCACATCCGCATTCAATCTTTAAAGCAAAGGCGCCAGATTATAAGTCTGGCGCCTCTCTGAATATGGGGTGGACGAAGGGGATCGAACCCTCGACAACGGGAGTCACAATCCCGTGCTCTACCAACTGAGCTACGCCCACCATATTGCGTTGTAACCGTGACATCTTACTTGTGCCAAAGCTGCCTTTAATGGCGCACCCGGCAGGACTCGAACCTGCGACCATCCGCTTAGAAGGCGGATGCTCTATCCAGCTGAGCTACGGGCACTTATATAATCTGTATTCTTTAACGATCACAAATTAAAAGGCTTTCAATCACACCGAGCCAATCTGCAACTCTGCCTGACCAAATCAACCAGTGCTAGCTTAACCAGTGCTGGGCTGTGCCCGACAAGTGCGACGAATCTTATAGACGCCCCCCAGGGTCGTCAACTCTTTTTTCGAAAAAATTCAGTTAGATAAAGGAGTTAGCTGAATTCGCGGACCAAGCGCCTTTGCCCATGCGCCATGACATGCGAGAATGCGCGCTCTTTTCCAATCCCTCTCGATGGTTAATCACGCGTAATGACTGCAAAACTTATCGACGGCAAAGCGATCGCAGCCAGCCTGCGCCAGCAGATCGCCAAACGTGTCGCCGAACGTCGCGATCAAGGCCTGCGCACACCGGGCCTCGCGGTGATTCTGGTGGGCAGCGACCCCGCCTCTCAGGTTTATGTCTCGCACAAGCGCAAAGACTGCGAGGAAGTTGGCTTCATCTCGCAAGCTTATGATCTTCCGGCCGAAACCACCCAGACCGCGCTGACCGAGTTGATCGATCGCCTGAACGACGACGCGACCATCGACGGCGTGCTGCTGCAATTGCCGCTGCCCGCGCATCTGGATGCATCGTTGCTGCTGGAGCGTATTCGCCCGGACAAGGACGTGGATGGCTTCCATCCTTATAACGTCGGTCGCCTGGCCCAGCGGATTCCGCTGCTGCGTCCCTGCACCCCGAAAGGCATCATGACGCTGCTGGAAAGCACGGGCGTCGATCTCTACGGGATGGACGCGGTCGTGGTTGGCGCCTCGAACATCGTCGGGCGTCCGATGGCAATGGAGTTGCTGCTGGCCGGTTGCACCGTGACCGTCACGCACCGCTTCACGCAGGATCTGGCCGGTCACGTAGGCCGCGCTGATCTGGTGGTGGTCGCGGCGGGCAAGCCGGGGCTGGTCAAGGGCGAATGGATCAAGCCGGGCGCGATCGTGATCGACGTCGGCATCAATCGCCAGGAAGACGGCAAGCTGGTCGGCGACGTAGTTTACGAAACCGCCCTGCCCCGGGCTGGCTGGATCACGCCGGTACCTGGCGGCGTCGGCCCGATGACCCGTGCCTGCCTGCTGGAAAACACCTTGTACGCGGCCGAATCCCTGCACGACTAAGGATTGCGCCACGAAAAAAAACGGCACCTTCGCGGTGCCGTTTTTTTGTGCCCGGCAATCAGTTATTTGCGCGCAGCCTCCCAGGTTTTCAGCAGATCGTTGTAGTTGACCGTCTCACCTTTAGGCTTTTCATTAGCCAGTTTGCGCTGCGGAGCGGCCCAGCCGTCCGGCGATGCCTCGCCTTTCTTGTACCAGGCTTCGGCAGTGGTTTCCGGATTCAACTTCGGCGCACAGCCGCTGGCATCCTGAGCTTTTGAGCGCTCCAGACGCATCAGGATTGCGTCCTGATCCTTGGCCAGGCCATCCAGCGCCTGCTGGGCGGTTTTTTCGCCAGTCACGGCTTCTGCCACATGGCTCCACCACAATTGCGCCAGTTTCGGATAGTCAGGCACGTTGGTGCCGGTCGGCGACCATTGCACCCGCGCCGGGCTGCGATAGAACTCCACCAGGCCACCCAGTTTCGGCGCAAGGTCAGTCATGGCTTGCGAGTTGATATCCGACTCACGAATCGGCGTCAGACCGACGATGGTTTTCTTCAGGGACACGGTTTTCGAGGTGACGAACTGCGCGTACAGCCAAGCGGCCATGCGCTGCTTTTCCGGCGTCGACTTGAGGAAAGTCCACGAACCCACGTCCTGATAGCCGAGCTTCATGCCGTCTTTCCAATACGGCCCTTTTGGCGAAGGCGCCATCCGCCATTTCGGGGTGCCATCGGCGTTCATTACCGGCAGGCCTGGTTTGGTCATGTCGGCTGTAAACGCCGTGTACCAGAATATTTGCTGGGCGACGTTACCTTGCGAAGGCACCGGACCGGATTCGGAGAAGGTCATGCCCGCTGCCTGCGGCGGCGCATAGGCCTTGAGCCAGTCGATGTATTTCTGGGTGGCGAACACGGCCGCCGGACCGTTGGTATCGCCACCGCGGGTGATGCTTGAACCCGCAGGATGGCAGCCTTCGACGCGAATGCCCCACTCGTCGACAGGCAAGCCGTTAGGTAAACCCTTGTCGCCGCTGCCGGCCATGGAGAACCAGGCGTCAGTGAAGCGCCAGCCCAGCGACGGGTCTTTTTTGCCATAGTCCATGTGGCCATAAACCCGCTTGCCGTCGATTTCCTTGACGTCTTCGCTGAAGAACTTAGCGATGTCTTCATAGGCGGACCAGTTGACCGGCACGCCTAGCTCGTAGCCATATTTGGCCTTGAATTTTTCGCGCAGATCCGGCCGTTCAAACCAGTCGGCACGGAACCAGTACAGGTTGGCAAACTGCTGATCCGGCAACTGATAGATTTTCTTGTCCGGCGCGGTAGTGAAAGAGATCCCAATGAAATCCTTGATATCCAGCGTAGGAGAAGTAACTTTTTTACCCGCCTCACTTTCCATCAAGTCGGTAATCGATTGCGCCTTGCCGTAGCGGAAATGGGTACCGATCAAGTCAGAATCGTTAACCCAGCCGTCATAGATGTTTTTATCCGACTGCATTTGCGTCTGGATTTTTTCGATAACGTCGCCTTCCTGCACCAGATCATGGGTCAGCTTGATGCCGGTGATCTCGGTAAACGCTTTGGCCAGGGTTTTCGACTCATATTCATGGGTGGTCAGGGTTTCGGAAACGACCTTGATCTCCATGCCACGAAACGGCTCGGCCGCCTTGATGAACCACTCAAGCTCGGACAGTTGCTGTTCCGGGGTCAGAGTAGAAGGCTTGAACTCCGAACCAATCCACTTCTTTGCCGCGTCTTCATAGGCATCAGCCCATGCAGTCACGCTCAATCCACTGAGCGCCAGCATTGAAGCCAGCGTAACGCTATGTCGCAGTTTGTTGTTTTTGTAGAACATAGACACCTCCAGATGATTCGTACGTAGCCATTTCATGAAAACCTGCCGAGCATTGCGCCTTGATAAGCGGCTGCAAGCGCGGCTACCCCCAACGCATCACCACCAAAAGCCAGACCAGAGAGATCAGCGAAGCAACCCAGATGCTCCAGTCCGTGACGCCAATTACCAGCAAATGAAGATAAGCGCTGCCCAGCAAACCGATGAAAAGCCGATCACCGCGACTGGTGGAAATCGGTAAAAAGCCGCGACGCTCGACACAGGGTGAACGCAACTCCCATACCGTCATCCCAGCCAGAATCAAGGCGATGCCGGCGAAGAATGCGGCGGTGGGTACTGTCCAGGCCATCCATTCCATTTTTCGACTCCTCAGACCCGGCCGAGGGCAAAGCCCTTGACCACGTGATTACGAACGAACCAGATCACCAGCATGCCCGGCAGGATAGTCAGTACTCCCGCCGCCGCCAGTACGCCCCAGTCAATCCCCGACGCCGAGACGGTTCGGGTCATGACCGCCGCAATCGGCTTGGCGTTGACGGAGGTCAAGGTGCGCGCCAGCAACAGTTCGACCCACGAAAACATGAAGCAAAAGAACGCCGTCACGCCGATGCCCGAGCCAATCAGCGGGACGAATATCTTCACGAAGAACTTGGGGAAGCTATAACCGTCGATGTAAGCCGTTTCATCGATTTCCTTGGGCACGCCCGACATGAAGCCTTCGAGAATCCACACCGCCAGCGGCACGTTGAACAGGCAATGCGCCAGCGCTACGGCGATGTGCGTGTCAAACAGCCCGATGGACGAGTACAGCTGGAAAAACGGCAGCAGAAACACTGCCGGTGGCGCCATGCGGTTGGTCAGCAGCCAGAAGAACAGGTGCTTGTCGCCGAGGAAACGATAGCGTGAAAAAGCGTAGGCCGCAGGCAGCGCGACACTCAGCGATATCACGGTATTCAGACAAACGTAGTACAGCGAATTGATATAACCGCTGTACCAGCTCTCGTCGGTGAAAATCACCTTGTAATTGGCCAGGGTGAAATCCTGTGGGAACAGCGTAAGGCCGCCGAGAATTTCCGTGTTGGTCTTGAACGACATATTGACCAGCCAGTAGATCGGCACCAGCAGAAACAGCAGGTAAATCCACAACGGCACTATCTTGCGCAGGTTCATGGCCGCTCCTCAGTTCTTTTCGCCGTGGGTCATGGCGGTGTAGAACACCCACGACACCAACAGAATGATCAGGAAATACACCAGCGAGAACGCAGCCGCCGGCCCCAGGTCGAATTGGCCCAAGGCCATGGTGGTCAGTGTCTGGCTGAGGAAGGTTGTGGAGTTACCCGGCCCGCCGCCGGTCAACACGAAGGGTTCGGTGTAAATCATGAAGCTGTCCATGAAGCGCAGCATTACCGCGATCAGCAGCACACTCTTCATTTTCGGCAGCTGGATGTGTCGGAATACGGCCCAGCCAGAGGCCCGATCAATGCGCGCGGCCTGGTAGTAAACGTCCGGGATGGCACGCAGCCCCGAGTAGCACAGCAGCGCCACCAGCGACGTCCAGTGCCAGACATCAATGACCAACACCGTCACCCAGGCATCCGACGCGTTAGCCGCATAGTTGTAGCTGATACCGACCTTGTTCAGCGCGTAGCCCATCAGCCCGATATCGGCACGGCCGAAAATCTGCCAGATGGTGCCGACCACGTTGAACGGGATCAGCAGCGGGATGGTCATGACGATCAGGCACAACGAAGACCAGCGGCCCTTGGTCGGCATGGTCAGCGCGATGGCGATGCCCAGGGGAATTTCGATCAGCAACACGCAGCCCGAATAGATGAACTGGCGCAGCAGCGAATCATGCAGACGAGGATCCTGCAGCACCTGCCTGAACCAGTCAGTACCGACAAAATAGCGATTTGACTGATCGAAGATGTCCTGCAGCGAATAGTTGACCACGGTCATCATAGGAATGATCGCGCTGAATGCCACCAGCAGGAACACTGGCAGCACCAGCCACCAGGCCTTGTTGTTTTGCACCTTACGCATGGGGCACCTCACTTTCGGAGTCGGCCTGGAGCAGATATTCGTCGGCGTACAGCATCAGCCAT
The DNA here is from genome assembly GCF_000416235.1 of Pseudomonas sp. CFII64. Lineage (GTDB taxonomy): Bacteria > Pseudomonadota > Gammaproteobacteria > Pseudomonadales > Pseudomonadaceae > Aquipseudomonas. The sequence goes on from NZ_ATLO01000003.1 coordinate 132,378, forward strand.
TGCCCCGGAAAACTGATCCATGCCTGGCCTTGTGGCACCGGCTTGTCTTCCTGCAAGCGCACTTTCAGCGACTGGCCAGCCAGATTCAGGGTCAGGATCTTGTAGGTGCCGAGATCTTCGACGTAGGTCACATCAGCACACATCGCGTCGTCATACGGCCCGTCCCACACATGGACGAATTCCGGACGAATGCCGACTTTAAGGCTGCTCCACTCAGTACCGGCCAACTTGCGCTGCAAGCCTTTGGACAGTGGCAGATGAATGTCACCGAAGCCGACCCCACCGTCTTGCGGGGTGACTTCAATCAGGTTCATTCCAGGACTGCCTATGAAATAGCCGACAAAGGTGTGAGAAGGTTTTTCGAACAACTCGCGCGGCGTGCCGAACTGCACGATCTGTCCGCCATACATCACCGCAATCTTGTCGGCGAAGGTCGAAGCCTCCAGCTGATCGTGGGTGACGTAGACCATGGTGATGTTGAATTGCTCGTGAATCTGCTTGAGCTTGCGCCGCAGCTTCCATTTCAGATGCGGGTCGATAACCGTCAGCGGCTCATCGAAGAGGATTGCCGACACGTCATCACGCACCAGGCCGCGGCCCATGGAGACTTTCTGTTTTTCATCGGCTGAAAGGTTCTTGGCTTTGTTCTTCAATACGGCCTGCAGGTCCAGTACCTCGGCGATTTCCTGGACCTTGGCCTGGATGCGTTTTTCGTCCATGCCTTGATTGCGCAGCGGGAACGCCAGATTGTCGTACACCGTCATGGTGTCGTAGACCACCGGGAACTGGAAAACCTGAGCGATGTTACGCTTCTCGGGAGTGAGGTCGTTGACCACCTTGGAATCAAACATCACCTGACCTTCCGAAGGACTGAGCAGGCCGGAAATAATATTGAGCAAGGTCGATTTGCCACAGCCCGAAGGCCCCAACAACGCGTAGGCACCACCCTGCTCCCAGATATGGCTCATCTCGCGGATCGCGTAGTCGTCCGGCCCCGAAGGTGCGCTGCTGTAACTGTGGGCGAGGTTCTGCAAACGAATTTCAGCCATCAGGCAACCCTCGCCATACGCAAGCCCGGCGCCTGGATCAGGCGGCCTTGCTCGTCGAAGACAAACAGTTTGTGGGTCGGGATATACACCCGAATCGCGGCGTCGACGTCATAGGCGTGCACGCCGGGCAAATGCAGGACCAGCGAGAAGTGCTCGTTGCGCACGTGGAGAAAGGTTTCCGAGCCGCTGATTTCCGCCAGTTCGACGGTAACTGCCAGCTCAAGATCGTCATCGTTGGAGGGCACCAGGCTCAAATGGCTGGGCCGCACGCCAAAACGGAACTGACCATCGCCGACCTTGCGCAGGTCGACATTGAGCGGGAAATGCACGAAGTTGGCGAAGCTGACTTCGTTGCCGTCGATGCGCCCGGGCATCAGGTTGATGGGCGGCTCGGAAAACAATTCAGCGGCCAGCACGGTCTTGGGCTGGTGGTACACCTCAGGCGTCTTGCCGCTCTGCACAATCCGCCCTTCGTGCAGGATCGTCGTGGTGCCGCCCAGCGCCAGGGCTTCATTGGGCTCGGTGGTGGCATAAATGGCGATGGTATGCCGCGCTTCGAACAGTTCGCGCATTTCCTGGCGCAGCTCTTCCCGGAGTTTGTAGTCGAGGTTGACCAAAGGCTCGTCAAACAGGATCAGCTCGGCATCCTTGACCAGCGCCCGGGCCATGGCCGTGCGCTGCTGCTGCCCGCCGGACAACTCCAGCGGGTAACGTTGCAGAAAACGCTCGATGCGCAGCATCTTCGCGGTTTCATGCACCCTGCTGTGAATGACTTCCCTGGATTCCCCGGCCTGACGCAGCGGCGAGGCGATGTTTTCGAACACCGTCATGCTCGGGTAATTGATGAACTGCTGATAGACCATCGACACGTTGCGGTGCCGCACTGCGGTCTGTGTGACATCTTTGCCGTTCATCAGGATTCTTCCGCTGTCGGGCTTGTCCAGCCCCGCCATCAAGCGCATCAGGCTGGTTTTGCCTGACAGGGTGCGGCCCAGCAGTACGTTGAAAGATCCAGGTTCGAAGCTCAAGGATGCGTCGTCGATCCATGTTTGGCCGTCGACAGCGCGGCTGACGTGCTCCAGCGTGAGTGACATGGCGTGCCCTTTATTGTTGGTTCTTATCAGGGGTGTTGCATGCAGTCGAAATCTGCAGCGAAATCTTTTCGAATGTTTGCGTCTATTTCCAGGAGCATTGCGACAAGCGTGCCAAGTGAGCGCCGCCCAAATCGATGCAAGCAAAGCTTTGATCTAGAGCCTTCGCGAGAAATCAGCTTAAGGAACAGGTTTCAGTGCTGAACAAAAATGAACAGCAAACGCTGAACACTTGAACAATTCAAAGGTTGACTTTGAACAATATTGAACAACACTGGAGAAACGCTTCGAGCCAAGGCTCGTGCAGGTCGCATAACAAAAACAATAAAAGTACTCGCAGGATTCCCTCTCATGTCCACACCCAGTGCGTCCCTCGCTCACGACATCATCGTTCAGGATTCATGGGCCCGTTGTCGGGAGTTCGGCCTCAGCCATCAGTCCAGCCCCTCGTTCGGTCAGTTGCCGGGCGCGCAAGTGACTGAGCTGCTGCAACGGCATGACTCGCTGGTGCAGACCACCCATCAGGAAGTGCTGCCGTTCTACGAGAACATCCTCGCCAATTCCAATTGCCTGATTCTGCTGGCCGACAATCAGGGCCAGCTGCTCAAATCCTGGGGCGCACAACGCTTCATCGAACCCTCGCGTACGCAAGGCTTCATGGCTGGCGCCAGCTGGGTTGAGCGCGGCACCGGCACCAATGCCATTGGCACCGCACTGGCCTGTGAACAGGCCGTGCACATCGAACATGACGAGCATTTCCTCAAGGCCAACCGTTTCATGACCGGTTCGGCCGCGCCGATCTTTGATGCTGCCCGGCGCATCATCGGTGTGCTCGATGTGTCCAGCGACAGCTTTCTGCCGCCCTCCCACACGCTGGGCATGGTGAAAATGATGAGCCAGTCGGTGGAGAACCGGCTGATCCTCGACCAGTTTCAGGACACGCATTTCCAGCTGACCTTCAACACCGGACTGAACAACCTGGACAGCCAATGGGCCGGTTTGCTGATCTTTGATGAATCCGGACAAATCGTCAGCGCCAATCGCCGCGCCGATAATCTGCTGGGCGTCAGCCTGTTGCGGGCCAATATCGAAAACCTGTTCAAAACCCCGGTTGCGCGCTTGCTGGACGAGCCCGAGGGGCAGCCTTTTGCGCTGCAGGCGTCAGGGCATAACCGATTCCACGGTTTGCTCAGACGCCCGAAACGCAAACCGATACACCTGCACGCAGTCCCGCCGCCTGTCAAAACCCTGCCGAACGATGTATTGCCGCTGGCAGCCGTGGGCCTGGGCGACGCAAAAGTCGAGAAAGCCGTGCGCCAGGCCGAACGGCTTCTGGAAAAGGACATCCCGCTGCTGATCCACGGCGAAACCGGGGTTGGCAAAGAGGTGTTTGTCAAAGCCCTGCACCACGCCAGTTCACGCGCCGCCCGGCCGCTGATCGCGGTGAATTGCGCGGCGATACCCGCCGAACTGGTGGAGTCCGAACTGTTTGGTTACGAAAAAGGCGCGTTCACCGGCGCCCACCACAAAGGCAGCATCGGCCTGATCCGCAAGGCGGATAAAGGCACACTGTTTCTCGACGAAATAGGCGACATGCCCTTGGCGGTTCAGGCGCGTCTGTTGCGGGTCTTGCAAGAACGTTGCGTGCAGCCGCTGGGCAGCAGCGAGCAGTATCCGGTGGACATTCGGCTGATATCCGCCACTAACCGCAACTTGCGTGAACAAGTGCAAGCGGGGCATTTCCGCCAGGATTTGTATTACCGGATCAGCGGACTGAATCTGGAGTTGCCGCCGCTGCGCCAGCGCACGGACAAAGCCGCACTCATCCACCGGCTCTGGGAACAGCATCGCGACGCCGAACAACACGCGGGGTTCGAATCGAAAGTCCTGGCGTTGTTCGAGGAGCATCCATGGCCCGGCAACCTGCGCCAGCTCAGCAACGTGATTCAGGTCGCGCTGGCCCTTGCCGACGAACAGCCCATAGGCGTTGAGCATTTGCCGGATGATTTTTTTGCCGACCTGGAATGGCCAAACCCCGTTGGAGCGAGGCTTGATCGCGAATCGGCTGTAGAAGCGACCGTAGGAGCGACTTTAGTCGCGAGAGCATCAATTGCCCTCCCGGCTGAAGCCGGTCCTACAGCAAGCCTCGCTTCACCCGATTTGAATGACTTGTTGCAGGCCACTGGCGGCAACATTTCACAGTTGGCAAAACGGCTCGGGGTGAGCCGCAATACGCTGTACAAGCGGTTGCGGGAAAAGGGAGTTTGATGGCAAGTCACCGTTGGCGCGACCATTGGAGCGACCATTGGAGCGACTTTAGTCGCGAGAGCATCAATTGCCCTCCCAGCCAAAGCCGGTCCTACAGCAAGCCTCGCTCCAACGGGATAATCATGGCTCAGCAGCCAATCAATCCGCCAATCGCCAGGTCGTTGCGCCTTTGCCGTCTTCCAGTACCACGCCCATGGCGGTGAGCTGGTCGCGGATGCGGTCGGATTCACCCCAGTTTTTGGCGGCTCGTGCTGCCAGCCGGGCTTCGATCAAGGCCTCGACTTCAGCCGCATCAACCCGACCTTCAGCGCCAGCGCGCAAAAAGTCGTCCGCTTCCAGTTGCAGCACGCCCAGCACGCTGGCCAACGCCTTCAAACGTGCCGCCAAACCGGCCGCAGCGGGCAGATCGGTGTCACGCAGGCGGTTGATCTCGCGCACCATTTCGAACAGCACGGCGCACGCTTCCGGCGTACCGAAATCATCGTTCATCGCCGCCGAGAATCGCTCGACAAATGCCTCGCCACCGACCGGCTCGGAAACCGGCAAGCCACGCAACGCGTGATAGAAACGTTCCAGCGCGCTCTTGGACTCTTTCAGACTGTCTTCGGAGTAGTTGATGGCGCTGCGGTAATGGCTGGAAACCAGCAGATAACGCACCACTTCCGGATGATATTTCTCCAGCACGTCACGAATGGTGAAGAAGTTGTTCAAGGACTTGGACATCTTCTCGCCATTGATGCGAATCATGCCGCAGTGCATCCAGGCATTGGCGTAGGTCTTGCCGGTCGCGGCTTCGCTCTGGGCAATTTCGTTTTCGTGGTGCGGAAACTCAAGATCGCTGCCGCCGCCATGAATATCGAACGTCTCGCCCAGGCAGCAGGTGGACATCACCGAGCATTCAATATGCCAGCCCGGACGCCCGGCGCCCCAAGGCGATTCCCAGCTGGGTTCGCCCGGCTTGACGCCTTTCCAGAGCACGAAATCCAGCGGATCGTCCTTGGATTCATCCACTTCGATACGCGCGCCGATGCGCAGGTCTTCGATTTTCTTGCGCGACAGCTTGCCGTAACCAAGGAACTTGCCAACGCGGTAATACACGTCGCCATTACCCGGTGCGTAAGCGTAACCCTTGTCGATCAAGGTCTGGATCATGGCGTGCATGCCGGCGATATGATCGGTGGCACGCGGCTCCATGTCTGGCGGCAGAATATTCAGCCGCGCCTCGTCTTCATGCATCGCATCGATCATGCGCGCGGTCAGGGCATCGAACGTTTCACCGTTGTCACGGGCACGATTGATGATCTTGTCGTCAATATCGGTGATGTTGCGCACGTACGTCAGGTCATAGCCGCTGAAACGCAGCCAGCGCGTGACGAGGTCGAACGCCACCATGCTGCGGCCATGGCCAAGGTGGCAGTAGTCGTAAACGGTCATCCCGCAGACGTACATGCGCACCTTGTTGCCATCCAGCGGTTTGAAGACTTCTTTGCTCTTGGTGAGCGTGTTGTAAATAGAGAGCACTTGCTTGCCTCAGGTCCAGGAATCCCGCAACGTCACCGTGCGGTTAAAGACTGGTTGACCAGGTTTGGAGTCCTTGATGTCCGCGCAGAAATAACCTTCGCGTTCGAACTGGAAACGGTCTTCCGGTTGTGCGTTTGCCAGAGAAGGTTCGGCACGACAACCGGTGAGCACTTGCAGGGAATCGGGGTTGATGTTGTCCAGGAAGCTGGCGCCGTCTTCGGCTTTTTCCGGGTTCGGGGAGCGGAACAGGCGATCATACAGACGCACTTCGCATTCAAGGCTGGCCGCAGCCGGCACCCAGTGCACAACGCCTTTGACCTTGCGGCCTTCAGGGTTCTTGCCCAGGGTCTCCGGGTCGTACGAGCAACGCAACTCGACGATATTGCCGTCGGCATCCTTGATCGCCTCATCGGCACGGATCACATAGCTGCCGCGCAGACGCACTTCGCCGTTGGGCTCCAGGCGCTTGTAGCCTTTTGGCGGTTCTTCCATGTAATCGTCGCGATCGATGTAGATCTCGCGGGCGAATGGCAACTCGCGCACGCCGAGGTCTTCTTTCGGGTGACGCGGCAATTCCAGCTTCTCGACCTGGCCTTCCGGGTAGTTGGTGATCACGACTTTCAGCGGACGCAGCACGCACATGGCGCGCGGCGCGCTGTGGTCCAGATCGTCGCGGATGCTGAATTCGAGCATGCCGAAGTCAACGACGCCGTCGGAACGGTTGGTGCCGATCATCTCGCAGAAGTTGCGGATCGAAGCGGGCGTGTAGCCGCGACGACGGAAACCCGAAATGGTCGACATGCGCGGGTCATCCCAGCCAGAGACGTGCTGCTCGTCCACCAATTGCTTGAGTTTGCGCTTGCTGGTGACGGTGTAGCTCAGGTTCAGACGCGAAAACTCGTACTGACGCGGATGGCATGGTACTGGCAGATTGTCCAGGAACCAGTCATACAGCGGACGATGGCTTTCGAACTCCAGTGTGCAGATCGAATGCGTGATGCCTTCAATGGCATCGGACTGACCGTGGGTAAAGTCGTAGATCGGGTAAATGCACCACTTGTCACCGGTCTGGTGGTGGTGGGCATGACGAATGCGATACAGGATCGGGTCGCGCAGGTTCATGTTCGGCGAGGCCATGTCGATCCTGGCACGCAGCACGCGCGCGCCGTCCGGGAACTCACCGGCCTTCATGCGGGCGAACAGGTCGAGGTTTTCCTCGACGCTACGCTCCCGGAACGGGCTGTTCTTGCCCGGCTCGGTCAGGGTGCCGCGATATTCGCGGGCCTGCTCGGGGGTCAGATCATCGACGTAGGCCTTGCCCGACTTGATCAGCTCGACTGCCCAGTCGTGCAATTGGTCGAAATATTGCGAGGCATAACGCACTTCCCCGGACCATTCGAAGCCCAGCCACTTGACGTCATTCTGGATGGAATCAATGTATTCCTGATCTTCCTTGGCCGGGTTCGTATCGTCGAAGCGCAGATGCGTTTCGCCGCCGAACTCCTTGGCCAGCCCGAAATTCACGCAAATCGACTTGGCATGGCCGATATGCAGATAGCCGTTGGGCTCAGGCGGAAAGCGCGTGACGATCTTCGTGTGCTTGCCGGCATCCAGGTCAGCCTGGACGATGGGGCGCAGGAAATTGGTCGGGACAGCAGGGCCTGCCTTGGAATTCGCAACGGGGTCTTGAGTGGGCTTGCTCATAGGATCCTTGGACAATACAAGTGCGCGGCCAGGGTAGGCCGACTAAATCAAAGCGCCTATCATAGCCGATGCCGTCAAGAGGCTGACAGCACACTCTGCGAAAACACGCGAGTTAAAAACTCGACCGAATTATGTAACCACCTCTGTAAACTGCGCGTCAGGGTTATATCGCGCCCCATCCATGAATCAAAAAGAGCGACTTTTCCATGTCCAAAGTAAAATTGACCACCAATCACGGCGACATCGTATTGGAACTCAACGCTGAAAAAGCGCCACTGACCGTTGCCAACTTCATCGAATACGTCAACGCCGGCCACTACGAAAACACCGTTTTCCACCGTGTCATCGGCAACTTCATGATCCAGGGCGGCGGTTTTGAGCCAGGCATGAAAGAAAAGAAAGACAAGCGCCCAAGCATCCAGAACGAAGCTGACAACGGCCTGCCGAACGAGAAGTACACCGTTGCCATGGCTCGCACCATGGAGCCGCATTCGGCTTCCGCGCAGTTCTTCATCAACGTCGCCGATAACACCTTCTTGAACCACAGCGCCAAGACCACTCAGGGCTGGGGCTATGCGGTATTCGCCAAAGTCGTTGAAGGCACCGACATCGTCGACAGGATCAAAGGCGTCGCCACCACCAGCAAAGCCGGCCATCAAGACGTTCCAGCCGAAGACGTGATCATCGAGAAAGCCGAGATCACTGAGTGATATTGCTGATCTCCGATCTGCATCTTGAGGAGGAGCGCCCGGACATTACCCGGGCGTTTCTGGATCTGCTCGCCGGCCGCGCCCGCGCAGCCGAGTCGCTGTATATCCTCGGGGATTTTTTCGAAGCCTGGATCGGCGATGACGCCATGTCGCCGTTCCAGCGCTCGATCTGCGAAGCCCTGCGCCAATTGAGCGACAGCGGCACGCACATTTTCCTGATGCACGGCAATCGCGACTTCATGATCGGCCGTGCGTTTTGCAAGGCAGCGGGCTGCACACTGCTGCGCGACCCCAGCGTCGTACAAATGAATGGTGAGCCCGTGCTGCTGATGCACGGCGACAGCCTGTGTACCCGGGATGAATCCTACATCCGCATGCGTCGCATCCTGCGCAACCCGTTGACGTTATGGGTGTTGCGCAATCTGCCGAAAAGCACGCGTTACAAGCTGGCGCGCAAGCTGCGCAATGAAAGCCAGGTGCATACCCGCATGAAAACCAACGACATCGTTGACGTCACGCCCGAGGAAGTCCCGAAGGTCATGACCCAATACGGTGTACGCACCTTGATCCACGGCCATACCCATCGGCCGGCGATCCACAAGCTGCAAATCGGCGCTGACGCCGCCCGGCGCATCGTACTCGGTGATTGGGACAAGCAGGGCTGGGCGTTGCAGGTCGACGAACAGGGCTTTGCCTTGAGTGCGTTTGAGTTTGTGCCTTTAGATGCTAGCTTGCCCGCGACAGCATCAGACGCGTCGAAATCGGCTGGCTGATTCCGCAGGACCGGCTTTAGCCAGGAGGGCGTTCGTTTGAGCAACGAAGTCCAGTGACTGATCCGGCCCTCTCCCGGCTAAAGCCAGTCCTACAGATATCATTCGGCCATCCCGCTCGCCTCGGGCGTCAATGCCCGCCCCCCGCCGCAGGCCCGGCCTTGGCGGCAAACGGCGGCTTGGCCAGCCACACCAGCAAGATCAGCCCCATGAATATCCAGCCCAGCAAGTAGAAATAATCCACCGTGGACATCATGTACGCCTGACTGTTGAGCGTTTGCTCCAGCTGCGCGTAGGCCTGTGGACTGGCGCCGCCCAGGCTGTTCAGTGCATCGCGTGTCGCGGGATCATAAGTGCTGAGGTTTTCGCTCAGATACGCATGATGCTGATCCGCCCGGCGAATCCAGATCCACGTCGTCAATGACGCGGCAAAGCTGCCGCCCAACGTGCGCAGGAACGTCGCCAGCCCGGACCCGTCGGCGATCTGGCTCGGTGGCAGGTCAGACAACAGAATGCTCAGGGTCGGCATGAAGAACAATGCCACTCCCGCGCCCATGAACAGCTGCACGAGGGCGATGTGTTCGAAGTCCACCTCATTGGTGAACCCGGCGCGCATGAAGCAACTGGCACCGATGGCCAGGAACGCCAGCCCTGCGAGCAAGCGCAGGTCGAACTTGTGCGCGTACTTGCCGACAAAAGGCGACATCAGCACCGGCAGGATACCGATGGGGGCCACCGCCAGCCCCGCATAGGTCGCGGTGTAGCCCATTTGCGTCTGCAGCCATTGCGGCAATAGCAGATTGATGCCGAAGAAACCTGCGTAGCCACCCACCAGCACCATGGTGCCGATCCGGAAATTGCGAAACGCGAACAAGCGCAGATTGACGATGGGATGCTTGTCGGTCATTTCCCAGATGATGAACACCGACAAGGCAATCGCCGAAATCACGGTGCCAATCACAATGAAATTCGATTCGAACCAGTCCAGGTCGTTGCCCTTGTCGAGCACGATCTGCAACGCGCCGACGCCAATGATCAACGTCAGCAGGCCCACATAATCCATGGGCTGATAACTGGTCACCACCGGACGCTTGGCCATCTGCATGCGTACTACCAGCACCGCGAACAGACCAATCGGGATATTGATGAAGAAAATCCACGGCCAGCTGTAGCTGTCGGTGATCCAGCCGCCGAGGATCGGCCCGGCAATGGGCGCGACCACCGTGACCATCGCCAGCAATGCCAGGGCCATCCCCCGTTTGGCCGGAGGATAGACGGCAATCAGCAAGGTCTGCGTCATCGGGTACAACGGCCCGGCGACCACGCCTTGCAACACGCGAAAGCCCACCAATTCAGGCATCGACTGGGAAATCCCGCACAGGAACGAGGCGACCACGAACAGAATCGTCGCCCACAAAAACAGTTTCACTTCGCCAAAGCGGCGGCTCAGCCAGCCGGTCAGCGGCAAGGCAATGGCGTTGCTGACGGCGAACGAGGTGATGACCCAGGTGCCCTGCTCCGAACTGACCCCGAGGTTACCCGAGATGGTCGGCAAAGCGACGTTGGCGATGGTGGTGTCCAGCACCTGCATGAACGTCGCCAGAGACAGGCCGATGGTGCATAACAGAAGGCTGGGCGGCGTAAATGAAGCGGGGGCGTTGGCGCTCATCGGCAATCCCTGAAAACTCTGGAAACGCCTCGGCCAGATCGGCCGAGGCTACGGATTGGCGGTTCAGCGCTGGGCAGTCTTGCCGGTCGCGGCGCTGTTTTCGTGGATCAGGCGCGCGATCAAGGCATCGGCCTCAGCCAATTGCTGCTCATACACCTTGGTGGTGAACGAGGCCTTCTTCGGCGGCTGCTGAGCCAGGACCGGGCCGCTTTGGTCATGCAGATTGACATCGACCACTGTCGACAGACCGATGCGCAGCGGATGTTGCGCCAACTCGTCTGGGTTGATGTGAATCCGCACCGGCACACGCTGAACGATCTTGATCCAGTTGCCGGTGGCGTTCTGGGCAGGCAACAACGCAAACGCGCTGCCCGTACCCGCGCCCAGGCTGTCGATGGTGCCGCTGTATTTCACGTCGCTGCCGTACAGGTCAGACTCGATTTCCACCGGCTGGCCGATACGCATCTTGCCCAGTTGGGTTTCCTTGAAATTGGCGTCGATCCACAACTGATCCAGGGGAATCACCGCCATCATCGCCGTGCCCGGTTGCACGCGCTGACCCAGCTGCACGGTGCGTTTTGCCACATAGCCGGTTACCGGCGCGATCAAAGTGCTGCGGGCATCGGCCAGGTAGGCCTGACGCAATTGCGCGGCGGCGGCTTTGACGTCGGGATGCGACGAGACTTCGGTGTCATCCACCAGGGCCACGCTGCTGGCCAATTGTTGTTGCAGATTATTCAAGGCACTTTGTGCGCTGGTCAGATCGTCCTGCGCGTGGGAAAGCTCTTCCTGGGAAATCGCCCCGCCAGCCGCGAGATTCTTCCGGCGGCTGTAATTGTCCTGCGCCCGCTTCACTTCAGCGCGCTGCGCCGCCAACTGAGCTTTCATGCCGTCGACATTGCTGTACAAACCGCGCACCTGACGCACGGTCTTGGCCAGATTGGCTTCGGCGCTTTGCAGGCCGACTTCGGCGTCGCTCGGGTCGAACCTGAGCAACACCTGACCTTCGCGAACCAGATCGCCATCGTCAGCGCCGATACTGATCACCGTGCCAGTGACCAGCGGCGTGATTTCCACCACGTTGCCGTTCACATAGGCGTCGTCGGTGCTCTCGCTCCAACGCCCATAAAGTTCGTGCCAGGCCCAGATGCCCAGTGCGCCCAGAATCACGATCAACAACAAACCCAGCAGGAGGAATTTACGCTTGCGTGGATTGCTGTCTTTTTTGCCATCCTGAGCCTTGGCAGTGTCAGCCTGGTCTTTGGGCGCGGATGTGTTTTCGCTAGCGGCAGTGGCCATGACGATTACCTTGAGTTAGTCAGCGAAGCAGTTGAAGAAGTGGCCGGCTTGGTTGATTGCTCAGGGCCGTGCCCCTCGAAACCGCCGCCCAGGGCCTGCATCAACTGGATCGACAAATCGATTCGTTCGGCGTTGAGATCAGCCAGTTGGCGTTGGGATTGCAGCAATTGCTGTTCGATGGTCAGCACATCCAGGTAATTGCCGATGCCCGAGCCGTAACGCTGGGTCACGGTGTCGAACGACTGCTGGATGACATCGGTGGCGTGCTGCCGCGCCTGGATCTGGCCGTCCATGGCGCGCAGCTGACCAATGTTGTCGCTGACGTCACCCAAGGCCCGAATCAGGCTTTTGTTGTATTGCGCCACGGCCAGGTCGTAATCGGCATCCCGCGCGTCGAGGTCGGCGCGCAATCGGCCGCCATCGAACAGCGGCAAGGAAATGGTCGGGGCGATATTAAAGAAGCGGCTGGCCGAGCCAAACAGCGCATCGCCCAGCAACGACTCAGTGCCCGCAGCGGCGCTGAGATTGAGGTTCGGATAGAAGTTGGTCTTGCCGGCCACAATGTTCTTGCTCGCCGCCTCGACCCGCCAACGCGCAGCGACGATATCCGGACGACGACCCAACAGTTCGGCCGGCAGCGAAGAAGGCAACGCCACGACCGCAGGCTTGAGCACGTTGGGCCGGGAAATGTCTTCGCCACGGTCCGGGCCTTTGCCGAGCAATACCGCCAGGGCGATTTTTGCACTGCGCAGACGCTTGTCGGCGTCGATCAGTTGTTCCTGGGAGTTCGCCTCCAGGCTTTCGGTCTGCTGGTATTGATACTGGCTGTCGATCCCGGATTGCAGGCGACGACCGCCCAGATCCAGCAGTTGCCGGGTGCGTTTGAGATCTTCAGTCGCCAGGTCGTGAACCACATACGCCTGACCCAAATCGCTGTAGGCGCGCGCCACATCGGCGGCCAACGTCAGCTGCGCAGCCTGCTGATCGACTTCAGCGGCACGGGCCTGGCCCAACGCTGCTTCCCAGGCGGCACGCTGACCGCCCCAAAGGTCAAAGTTGTAATTGAAATTGACCGCCATGCTGCGCAACGTGCTGTAACGCCCGCCCTCACCGCTCGGGTCCTGATCCTTGGCCAGGCGCGAACGGCTGATGCTGGCGTCGGCGTCAACGGTCGGCATGCGCGCGGCATCGGCAGCATACGCAGTGGCCATTGCCTGATGAGTACGCGCGCTGGCGACCTGCATGTCCGGGCTGTCGCGCAGGGCTTCGCTGATCAAACCATCAAGCTGCGGATCGCCGAGGTTTTTCCACCAGTCACGTTTGGGCCATGCGGCGGGTGAAAGCGTGATGCCTTGCAGATTGCGTTCGCTGTGCAGGGTCTTGGCATCGAGGCTTTGGCCCTCGGTGACCAGGCCGCTGTAATTGGCGCAACCGGCAAGGCTCAGGGCAAGCAACAACAGGCTGTGGCGCGCCTGCAAAATCGCGCGGTTCATGTTGCACCTGTGTCTTTGAAGCTCAAGCGAGTAATGGTGATGTGGTCGTTGGCATTGACCAGCACCTTGGTCAGGATCCGCTCCAGGCTGGCGACTTCTTCTTCATCGAGAACACCGAGCAGCTCATTCATTGCGTCGGCACCGATCTGCGGCAAACGATCAGTGATTGCCCTGCCCTCTGCCGTCAGTTCCAGTTGCACCTGACGCCGGTCGGCGGCTGAACGCGTGCGCGTGATCAGCTGTTTTTGCTCAAGTCGATCCAGCATGCGGGTCATCGAGCCGCTGTCCAGAGACAGGTGACGACACAACTCCGCAGGCGTGTCCGCCCCGAACTGGGCCGCGATGATCAGCACCTTGAACTGCGCTGACGTGACGCAATAGGGCACCAATTGCTGGTCAAGAATTCGATCCTTGAGCGAATTGGTGCGACCGATGAGCATGGCCATGATGGTCGACTGAGAGTCCGCAGGACTGAAATGTGTCATGGATACACCAAAGTAGCTGCCTAGGCAGAGAATTACATGATGTTACTGCTTAGGCAGCAAATGGCCAAGCTTTTATTAGCTTGCTTACTATTCGGACGTAAAAAAGGCGTCCAAGGACGCCTTCTATAAAGAGAGGAGAATCAAGTCAGCGCAGGCACGCCGCTATGGAAGCGAAACTCTTCATCCGGACTTTCGATCAGCTCACGCTCGGCGAGCAGGATTTCCTGGATCTTGGCCTCGACATCGGCCTTGTCGCCGTAGGTATGAGCCAGTTTCAGATAATCCTGAAAATGCCGCGCCTCGGACTTCAGCAAGCTGGAATAGAACTTGGCCAGATCCTCATCCAGATGCGGGACCAGCGCGGCAAAGCGCTCGCAGGAACGCGCTTCGACGATCGCGCCGACAATCAGCGCATCCGTCAGGCGATACGGATTGTGATTGCGCACCAGCTTGCGCAATGCGCCGGCGTAACGGGCGGAGCTGATATTGACCAGCGGGATCGCGCGCTTCCTGATGATGGCGATGACTTGCTCGAAATGACGCAGTTCTTCGCGCGCCAGCCGAGACATCTTGCTCAGCAGGTCGAACTTGTCGTTGTACTGGAACATGAACTGAAACGCCGCCCCGGCAGCCTTCTTTTCATTGTTCGCATGATCGATCAACAGGATGTCCAGATTGCGCAAAGCGGCCTGGACCCAGCTGTCGGGGGTGCGGCAAAGCAGGAAGGCTTCTATTTCAGGGATCGGGTACATGAATTCACGGATGGCTGGATGGACAAAGCCCGGCATTATACGAGGCCGCTCGAACTCCCGCGATATAAATGAAATTGACTTGAATCAACGTCCGATTCCGGGCAGCACAACTATAGTTACCGGGTGCTTATGCAGCCGGGAGATCCAATTCATGCAAGCCATCCGCAGCATCCTCGTGGTCATCGAACCCGATCACCCTGACAGCCTGGCGCTTAGGCGAGCGCGGTTGATCGCGGGCGTCACCCAGGCGCATCTGCATCTGCTGATCTGCGACCGCAAAAACCATCCCAACAACGCCCTGCTGGTCGAACTCAAACGACGCTTGCATGACGAGGGCTTTAGCGCCACGGCCGAGCAGGCGTGGAATGAAACCCAGCACAAAACCATCATCCAGGTGCAGCAGGCTGAAGGCTGCGGGCTGGTGATCAAACAGCACTTACCCGACAACCCGTTGAAGAAAGCGCTGCTCACGCCTGAGGACTGGAAGCTGCTGCGTCGATGCCCAAGCCCGGTGTTGATGGTCAAGACCGACAGGTCATGGGTGAACGGCGTGATCCTGGCGGCGGTTGATGTGGGTAACGCCGACGGCGAGCACCGTGCGCTGCACTTCGACATCATTGATCGCGGTTACGACATCGCCGCCTTGGCCAAGGCTCAACTGCACGTGATTGCAGCGCATCCGTCGCCGATGCTGTCGGCGGCCGATCCGGTGTTTCAGCTCAAGGAAACCATCGAAGCGCGCTATCGCGAGCAATGTCAGGCATTCCAGACCGAGTTCGACATTGACGACAGTCATCTGCACATTGCCGAAGGGCCGGCCGACGTGCTGATCCCGTTCACCGCCCGTCAGTTGGGTGCAGTGGTGACCATCATCGGCACCGTGGCGCGCAGCGGGATATCCGGCGCACTGATCGGCAACACCGCCGAAGTGGTACTGGATTCGCTGGAAAGCGACGTACTGGTGCTCAAGACCGAAGAAATCGTCAGGCATCTGGAAGAGGTCTGGGTGAAGGGTTGAAGCACCGGTTTTTCGCAGGCGCCGCTCACCCGCCAAACGCATCCTTGAGAAACCCCGGCGCGATGTAGCGCTCGTAATGCGCCTCGGACAGCAGAAAAAACTCCCGATCAATGGCATCGCGCAGATCCGGCAGCGGCCAATCGCGAAATTCCGGCAATAGCGCCAGACCATAGGCTTCTATGTTGGAGATCACCCGCGCGCCCCGGGCGATCAGCTGATAGGCCCAACAATATTCGGATTGGTTGGGCACGAAGCGGATTTTGCGCTGCACCAGTTGCAGGCGCAGTTTTTCGGCGTCGAACACTTCGAGTTTGGCGGTCATGACCTGCACCAGCAACTGCTCAAGACGCAGCCACACTGCACGTTTTTCAGCTTCGTTATAGCCGTTCCAATTGATCACTTCATGATGAAAACGCTTGCAGCCACGACAGACCAAGTCCCCGTAAACAGTGGAACACAGGCCGACGCAGGGCGTTTTGATGATTTGATTGGGCATGGCGGACAGGGCAACGAAAGGCGTGACAAGCCCACATGTTAGCCCTTTGTCTAACAGTGTTCACCCCCGAAGGTGTAGGGCTTAACTTACCTTTGGCGGAGTTTTGCCGTAGAATCAGCGAGCCTTTTAAGGCGCCAATGTCCGTTGGAAGCTGTTTTCAAAGCGTCACGAGCACAGTCAAGTTAACCCCGCAGTCGGTGTTGACGCAGGTTTCGCGCCTTCGTCAACACTCATCAGCCGTCCTGCAGGCGTAAAACTTTGAAAACAGCTTCTGTAAGGAATTGCCGATTTACCCTGGCCAAGGAACTCAAAAAGTTTCGTCGTGCAGGTATCGGGTAATTCCTGGATGAGCGTCCCGGACACCCATTTGGGACCACTGATGAGGGTAATACTGTGCTTGAAGCCTACCGTAAACACATCGAAGAGCGTGCCGCCCAGGGTATCGTGCCCCAGCCGCTTAACGCCGAACAAACTGCAGGCCTGATCGAGCTGCTGAAGAATCCCCCGGCTGGCGAAGAAGCTTTCCTTGTCGACCTGATCACCAATCGCGTTCCACCTGGCGTTGACGAAGCTGCCTACGTCAAAGCCGGTTTCCTGTCTGCCCTGGCCAAGGGTGAAGCCACTTCGCCGTTGATCGATAAAAAGCGCGCTGTCGAATTGCTCGGCACCATGCAGGGCGGCTACAACATCGTCACGCTGGTCGACTTGCTGGATGACGCTACCCTCGCACCGGTTGCCGCCAAAGAACTCAAGCACACGCTGCTGATGTTCGATGCGTTCCACGACGTCGCTGAAAAAGCCAAGAACGGCAACGTTCAAGCCAAGGAAGTGCTGCAATCCTGGGCTGACGGCGAGTGGTTCCAGAAGCGTCCGACCCTGGCCGACAAGATCAGCCTGCGCGTCTTCAAGGTGACTGGCGAAACCAACACCGACGACCTGTCTCCGGCACCGGATGCATGGTCCCGTCCTGACATCCCGCTGCACGCCCTCGCCATGTTGAAAATGGCTCGCGACGGCATCGTGCCTGACGTTCAAGGCTCCATCGGTCCGATGAAGCAGATCGAAGAAATGCGCGCCCAGGGCTTCCCTATTGCCTATGTCGGCGACGTGGTCGGCACCGGTTCTTCGCGTAAATCCGCGACCAACTCGGTGTTGTGGTTCTTCGGCGACGACGTTCCTTACGTGCCGAACAAGCGTGCTGGCGGTTTCTGCTTCGGCAGCAAGATCGCTCCGATCTTCTACAACACCATGGAAGATGCTGGCGCACTGCCAATCGAATTCGACGTTACCAACATGAACATGGGCGACGTGATCGACCTGTATCCGCATGCTGGCAAAGTCTGCAAACACGGTACTGATGAAGTCCTGACCACCTTCGAAATGAAGACGCCGGTCCTGTTGGACGAAGTTCGTGCCGGCGGTCGTATCCCGCTGATCATCGGCCGTGGCCTGACCGAAAAAGCCCGTACCGAACTGGGTCTGCCAGCTTCGACATTGTTCAAGCTGCCTGAGCCTCCGGCTGAAAGCGACAAGGGTTACACCCTGGCGCAGAAAATGGTCGGCAAGGCATGCGGCCTGCCGGAAGGCAAAGGCGTTCGTCCAGGCACGTACTGCGAACCGAAGATGACCACCGTCGGTTCCCAGGACACCACTGGCCCGATGACCCGCGACGAACTGAAAGACCTGGCATGCCTGGGTTTCTCTACCGATCTGGTCATGCAGTCGTTCTGCCACACCGCAGCCTATCCAAAACCGATCGACGTCACCACGCACCACACGCTGCCTGACTTCATCATGACCCGCGGCGGCGTTTCCCTGCGTCCGGGCGACGGCATCATCCACAGCTGGCTGAACCGCATGCTGCTGCCGGACACCGTCGGCACCGGTGGTGACTCCCACACCCGTTTCCCGATGGGCATTTCGTTCCCGGCCGGTTCCGGTCTGGTTGCGTTCGCCGCTGCCACTGGCGTTATGCCGCTGGACATGCCGGAATCGATCCTGGTGCGCTTCAAAGGCAAGATGCAACCTGGCATCACCTTGCGCGACCTGGTTCACGCCATTCCTTACTTCGCGATTCAGGCTGGCCTGTTGACCGTCGAGAAGAAAGGCAAGAAGAACGCCTTCTCCGGCCGCATCCTGGAAATCGAAGGTCTGGACGACCTGAGCATCGAGCAGGCCTTTGAACTGTCCGACGCCTCGGCCGAACGTTCCGCTGCCGGTTGCACCATCAAGCTGTCGAAAGAGTCCATCAGCGAATACCTGAAATCCAACATCACCCTGCTGCGCTGGATGATCGGCGAAGGCTACGGCGATGCACGGACTCTGGAACGTCGCGCGCAAGCGATGGAAGCCTGGGTTGCCAATCCGGAACTGATGGTTGCCGATGCCGACGCTGAATACGCCGAAATCATCGAAATCGACCTGGCCGACGTCAAAGAGCCTGTGCTCTGCGCGCCGAACGACCCGGACGACGCCCGTCTGCTGTCCAGCGTTGCTGGCGAGAAGATCGACGAAGTGTTCATCGGTTCCTGCATGACCAACATCGGCCACTTCCGCGCTGCGGGCAAGTTGCTGGATCAGGTCAAAGGGCAACTGCCGACACGTCTGTGGCTGTCGCCGCCGACCAAGATGGACGCCCATCAGCTGACCGAAGAAGGCTACTACGGCATCTACGGCAAGGCTGGCGCGCGTATGGAAATGCCGGGCTGCTCGCTGTGCATGGGTAACCAGGCACGGGTTGAGCCGAATTCGACCGTCGTGTCGACGTCGACCCGTAACTTCCCGAACCGTCTGGGCGACGGCGCGAACGTCTTCCTGGCCTCGGCCGAGCTGGCGTCCGTTGCTTCGATCCTGGGTCGCCTGCCGACCGTCGAAGAGTACATGGGCTACGCAAACCAGATCGACACCATGGCAGCGGACGTATACCGCTACCTGAGCTTCGATCAGATCGCCGAGTTCCGCGAAGCCGCAGCGAATGCCAAGATTCCGGTTATTCAATCGTAAAAGCGAAATCCAGCGTTAAAAGAACCCCGTCCTTGTGACGGGGTTTTTTTATTGCTTTTGTACAGTCGCTGCGAAACCTGTGGGACCGGCTTTAGCCGGGAAGGGGCCAGTGATGTTGAACAAGATTGAGTACATATCCGTTGCTGCGGTAACGGCGGCTTAGGGTTGCGCCCTTACGGCGCGTCACTTTCGAAAAGCGCGAAAGTAACCAAAGCGCTCTTGCCCCACCACTCGGTCCCTCGCTTTGGCTCGGCATGCCCGTAATCCGACATTGATTTGGAGGGCCGCCGCAAAGGGCCATCCCTGGCCCAGTGCGGCTAAACCGGCGTCCTGCCGGTTTACCCTCCAAATCAACATCGAATTTCGGCCAGCGTGGTTTGACGGGGCGCTTAAGATCAAAAGCAGATCAAAAGCATCCGCACAAACTGCAGGAGTCAACGCGTGGGGTCCAACAGAATAGCGGTCACTCTGGGCATCCATTCGCTAATGCAATGTCGCAAGCAACGAAAACCGCGAGGCAAGTTCACTCAATCAGGTCGGCTCTCAGGCCGCCGCGATTTTGATTTTGATCTTGGGCGCCCCGTTAAACCACGCTGGCCGAACGAAGGCCTTGAGCCGTGGGCAACCCGGCAGGACGCCGGGTTAGCCGCACTGGGCCAGGGATGGCCCTTTGCGGCGGCCCACGATAGCGTTCGACCCACTTATAGCCAGTCTTTCGGCTGATCTGATAGTCCTGACACAGCTGGCTAAAGCTGTGCTCTTCAGACAGATACGCCGCGATGAACATCACTTTGAGGTCCATAGGTTTCAGCTCTTTCCAGGGCATGGTCAGATCCTCGCGAAATCGACCATGCCAGTTAATAACTGTTACCTATGTGCTTGAACTGATTTGTAACCCATGTGGGTGAGTCATACCGGCAAGAGCCTTTTGCTTACTTTTGGGCTTTTCAAAAGTGAGGCGCTGTAAAAGCGCAACCCTAAGTAGCCGTTACCGCAGCACCGGATATGCCCCCCCCTATCTCCACTAATAAAAAACCCCACATCTCACGATGCAGGGTTTTGGTTACTGCTGAATCAACCCATCAAGCAGCCAAAGGCTGTCCGCTCATGGCCAGGTCCAGCAACTCACGGTTTGCCACCGCATACATGGCGTAATCCGTGCCGCTTGCCGCACGAATATCCACCAGCATCGCGCGCCAGCGGTCGACCATGGTGCTGTGCTGCTCCAGCCACAGGTTCAGGCGCTCTTCAATGTCGGCAGGACCATCGACCATTTGCAGGACGGAGATGGTGATCGCCCGTTGCTGCCAGTCGATATCATCACGGAACGCTTCGCGGGCCAGGGCTTGCCAGTTGTTTTCCACCGGCAGGCTGCTGATCTGTTGCAGGTACCAGGTCACGTCCAGCGCACTGCCCACGGCGAAGTAAGCCTTGGCCACATCGGCAGCGTTCTGACCGGTGACGTCGGAGGCTTCGATGATCGGCAGCAAGGTGTACAAGTGGCTAGTACCAGCCACCATCCGCGCCAACAGCTCCGGCACGCCCGCTTCGACGTAAGCCTGATATCGGGTCTGCCAGATTTCCCGAGTCGGGCCTTCCAGCAGTTCGTCGAGTTTCAGACCCAGCGTCGCGATATGCGGACCGAAGTGCGCCACGTCGCGACCGGCATCCAGTTCATTGCGCCGGCTGCGCAGGAACCAGCGGGTAGCTCGGCGACCCAGACGCATCAGTTCGTCCATCAACGCCAGCTGGATTTCAGCAGGAACCTTGTAGTCCAGCGCTTCGATCTGACGGAACCAGTGCGGCAGGTGGAAGATGTCCCGCACGATCACGTAAGCGCCCGCCACGTTGGCCGCACTCATGCCGGTGGACTCTTTGAGTCGCTGCACGAAGGTGATGCCCATGTGGTTGACCAGATCGTTGGCGATCTGGGTGCTGACGATCTCGCGCTTCAGGCGATGCTGACGCATGGAATCCCCAAACTTCGCCGCCAGGGACGGCGGGAACGCGGTTTCCATGTCGCGCGCCAGGTAATCGTCGTCCGGAACACGGGATTCCAGCAACGCCTCCTTGAGATCGATCTTGCTGTAGGAAATCAGCACCGACAGCTCCGGACGGGTCAGACCCTTGCCATCCGCGACGCGTTCGGCAATCTGATCCTCGGCAGGCAGGAACTCGATGGCGCGATCCAGCTTGCCACGGGCTTCCAGATCACTCATCAGGCGTTTGTATTCGGCGATGCGCTCGTAGGCGCGACGTGTCGCCAGGGACAATGCCTGAGTCTGTTTGTAGTTGTTGCCCAACACCAGATGGCCGACTTCATCGGTCATGCTTTCCAGCAACTGGTTGCGCTGCTTCTCGGTCATGTCACCGGCCTGCACCACTTCGTTGAGCAGGATCTTGATGTTCACTTCGTGGTCGGAGCAGTCAACGCCACCGGCGTTATCAATGAAGTCGGTGTTGGAACCGCCGCCATTGAGGCCGAACTCGACACGACCCAGCTGCGTCATGCCCAGGTTACCGCCCTCGCCCACGACCTTGCAGCGCAGCTCGTTGCCGTTGACCCGCAGCGCGTCATTGGCCTTGTCGCCCACATCGGCATGGGTTTCCAGGCTGGACTTGACGTAAGTACCGATGCCACCGTTCCACAGCAGATCCACCGGGGCCTTGAGCAAGGCGTTGAGCAGCTCGGTTGGCGTCAGCTTGTCAGCCTTGATGTCGAAACGCTCTTTCATCTCGGCGCTGATGGCGATGCTTTTCAGGCTACGCGGGAAGATTCCGCCGCCAGCGGACATGATGCTGGTGTCGTAATCGGTCCAGGCCGAACGCGGCAAGTCGAACAGACGCTGACGCTCGGCGAAGCTGCTCGTCGGTTCCGGGTTTGGATCGATGAAGATATGCAAATGGTTGAACGCGGCGACCAGCTGCAGTTTGTCCGACATCAGCAGGCCGTTGCCGAACACGTCGCCGGCCATGTCGCCGATACCGATCACGCTGATATTGTCTTGCTGGACGTTGATGCCGCGTTCGCGGAAGTGGCGCTGCACGCCGACCCACGCACCTTTGGCGGTAATACCCATTTTCTTGTGGTCGTAACCGGCCGAGCCGCCGGAAGCAAACGCATCGCCCAGCCAGAAGCCGTAATCGATGGCGATGCCGTTGGCGATATCGGAGAACGTCGCCGTGCCTTTGTCGGCCGCAACCACGAGGTACGGGTCATCATCGTCATGACGCACGACGTTGACCGGCGGCACCAATGTGCCTTCCTTGAGGTTGTCGGTGATGTCGAGCAAACCGGAGATGAAGATGCGATAGCAGGCGATACCTTCGGCCTGGATTTCATCGCGACCGCCGCCCAATGGCAGACGACGCGGCAGGAAACCGCCCTTGGCGCCGACCGGCACGATCACCGAGTTCTTCACTTGCTGGGCTTTTACCAGGCCCAGCACTTCGGTGCGGTAATCTTCTTCACGGTCGGACCAGCGCAGGCCGCCACGGGCAACGTTACCGAAGCGCAGATGCACGCCTTCGACACGCGGCGAATAGACGAAAATCTCGAACTTGGGCACCGGTTTCGGCAGTTCGGGAATCTGCCGTGGGTTGAACTTGAAGCTGAAGTAGCTCTTGTTCTGACCGTTGGCATCGGTCTGATAGAAGTTGGTGCGCTGGGTCGCCTTGATCAAGTCCAGGTAACGACGCAGGATGCGGTCTTCGTTGAGCACCTGAACGTCGTCCAGTGCGGCCAGAATCGCTTGTTCCAGACGTTGCTGCTTGTCGTCCAGATCGTCGGCGGCCAGCTTGCGCGCCAGATAGAAGCGGGTCTTGAACAGCCGCGTCAGCTCACGGGCGATATCCGTGTGATTGTTCAGGGTCGCCGCGATATAACCCAGGTCGAAGCCCAGGCGAATCTGTTTCAGATAACGGGCATAAGCGCGCAGCAACGCCACGTCACGCCATGGCAAACCAGCGGTCAGCACCAGGCGGTTGAACGCATCGTTCTCGGCTTCGCCACGCACGATGTGGACGAACGCGTCCTGCAAGGTGTCGTTGAGCTGCTGGATGTCCAGGTTCAGCCCTTCGCCATAGGTAAAGGCGAAATCATGAATCCAGAACTCGCGACCATTGCTGTGGTGCAGGCGATACGGGAACTCACCCAGCACGCGCAGGCCGAGGTTTTCCAGAATCGGTAGCACGTCGGACAGCGCCAGCGGCGTATCGGCGTGATACAGCTTGCAGTGCAGCTGCTGCTTGCCACCGGTCAGCGGCTGATAAAAGCTCATCACCAGCGGATTGGTTTCGTTCAGGCTCAACAGATGCTGCATGTCGACCACAGCCGAATGCGCCGCGAAACGCTCGCGATAACCGGCCGGGAAGCCTTTCGGAAAATCGGCCAGAACGTTGGTGCCGTGGGCTTCGCCGAAGCTTTCCACCACCAGACTGGCGTAATCGTCTTTCCACGAACGGCAGGCCTGGATGACTTCGTTTTCCAGTTGCAGCGGATCGATGTTCAGGTTGACCTTCGGATCGACGCGCAGGATCAGCTGCACACGCGCCAGCACGGATTCGGAGAAGAACGTCCAGAACTCGCAGTCGCTCGCCTTCAGGCGGTCCATCAACACTTGCTGGATTTTCTGGCGTACTTCAGTGGAATACACGTCACGCGGTACGTAAGCCAGGCAATAGCAGAAGCGGCCGTACGGGTCTTTGCGCAGGAACACACGAATCTTGTTGCGCTCCTGGATCTGCACGATGGACATCACGGTGCTGAACAATTCGTCCACGGGCGTCTGGAACAGATCGTCACGGGGCAATACTTCGACCACCTGAGCCAGTTCCTTGCCCAGGTGCGCCTTGGCATCGAAGCCGGAACGGCGTTCAACTTCTGCGACCTTGCGGCGGATGTACGGGATTTCCCGAACGCTCTCGCCATACACCGATGAGGTGTAGAGGCCCATGAAGCGGCATTCCTTGATGACCTTGCCGGACGCGTCAATCTGGCGGATCGACACGTAGTCCGGATAAGCAGGACGATGCACACGGCTCGGATGGGCCGCCTTGGCGAACGACAGCAGCGTCGGCTCATGCAGGTAGTTCACTGCGTAGCCTTCGATGTGCAGATCGTCTTCGGTCAACCCGGCGCGCAGGCGTTTGGTCAGGCCCAGGAACGAGGATTCGTCATAGATCAGCTGGCCGCCATCGGCCTCGCCCCGCACCTGGAATTCTTCGTAGCCCAGGAACGTGAAGTGGTTGTTCACCAGCCACTGCAGAAACGCCTTGATCTCAGACTTTTCACCTTCATCAACGCCGTACTGCACGTCATCGATGCCAGCCAGCAGCTCGTGGAGCTTGGCTTTCATCGGTTCGAAATCTTCTACCGCAACCCGCACTTCACCCAGCACCTGCTCCAGCTCGCGAGCCAGCACATTCAGCTCGCTGGTGTTGGCGCAGCGATCGATCTCCAGATACATCAGCGATTCTTGCAGCACGTCTTCGCCAGTCGTGCCCTTGGGCAGCAACTCCAGCAATTCACCTTTGCTGCCACGACGCACACTCAGGACCGTGGTCTGCAAGGTGTGAATGCTGTAGCCGCGACGGTTCAGCTCGGTGCGCACCGAATCCACCAGGAATGGCAGGTCGTGATGCAGCACTTCGACGGCGGTGTGTGTCGATTGCCAGCCATGCCGTTCGTAATCGGGGTTGTAGACCCGCACCAGCGGCTGGGCGTGCTCGAAGCGCTCCAGCAGACGCCATGCCGACAAGGTACAACCGACGAGGTCGGACAACCGACGCTGGGTCAGTTCATCCAGGGAAATGATGCCGAAGAATTGCTCGGCAAACAGCGCCACTTGTGGCAGTGCCTGTTCGCTGATGTGCTGCGCCAGTGCCGCTTGCAGTTGATGCTGGAAGTCGGGCTTGCTGGCTGCGGTGAAGAACGCCATCTGTGGTACTCCGCTTTGGCTTTTATAAGGAGGAAGCTGGATGGTTAGGTCGCGGACCATGCTGTGCCGAGGGTAACGGGCAGGACAGCAAAGCATGGCTGAGTGTAAAGCTAAAGAACTAACGCTTGCGGTGTGCGACTCGTCACATCGAAATGCCGAAAATCGCTGTCAGAAAAGTCCACCCGTAACGCAGGGCCTTTTCTCCTCCGTTCAGATGACCTCAAGCTTAACGACAGCGGGCGGGCGACTGCTTGCGAGGCTGCGACATATTCAGTCATCGGCTCGTAGCCTGATGATGCCGCGATGACCTCAAAAAGGGAGCAGGTGCGTCACCATTGTCGACGGGCGCAGAAGCGAAAAACCGACCACGCACTGCTGCGTGGCCGGACGGGGATTTTCCGCCAGTCAAGTAAACGTCATTATTTCAAGAGCCAGGCTTCCTGCCAGTTGCTGCCAATTCCTGGCTCAAACTGAATATTGCCGGGGCTCCACTGGGTGCAATAACCGCTGTAGGGGAAGGGTTTACATTCGTAGATGTTTTGATCTTTGGACTGGAACACTTTAGTTCCTGCCCTGTAACTTTCGAATCCTTGCGGAAAAACATGGTCATACGTGGCAGCGTCTTTCAGCTGAATAGTTTGGACCTTCATAAAGCTTTTCTCGGGTTTGCTCCAGACATTGACGGTAGCAATCATGGTTAACGGACCGGTCCAATTATCGGCGACGTGCAAGTCGAAACGCGGTGCGTAAGTCGCACTGACCTGCGGTTGATTAAAGGCTACTCGCTCACCGGTCGCGTTATCAAAGACACCTACAAGCACTGTTCGGGTCTCTGTACCGCCGCCGCCACCCACCTGATAACTAAAACTTTCGTCTTTCTTAACGATGGACGGCGCGTCAAAAATCATAGATCCGGCGTCATCTTCAGGTTGAGTGGTCACCCCGCCCTTCACAGGATGGACCTCACTGATTGCACGGGAATACATACCCGGCGTGACGGCGTAGAAATACCGTGTCGCCACACCCCATCCATCATTTTCCAACCCTCCATGGTTTGCGTTGGGATTGCCGGACACCACCCCGACATTTGCCTTTTTTATTTGGTCTAACAATCGCATTGCCCAGGCACGACTACCTTTGTCGCCCTCAACTACCGTGATTGAGAAGGCATACAACTCTTCATTGGTGGGTGAAAGAAAACGGACTTTAACGACGTCACCGGGTTGCAGCGGCGCATCAATATTGAGCCCGCCCAAGAACTTCCAATCCTTCCACACTGAAAGAGGTATGACACTCTCGTTGGCCTGAACCGTGGGCAAGGCGACAGTAAACTGCCCCAACATACCGGCGATGACAATGGCCCACATCATTGAGGCTTTGCTGATTCTTCTTCCTTGATTGTTGTATTTCATAGAAGACCTCCCTGGTCTTACAAGTTTCTTAATAACTCGATGCAGCCCGATACTTGACGCTCAGGTCGCATGCCTAATCCAAGATAGACGCGATATCAAATTATGAATTAATGAAGGTTTTCCAAAGGTTACGGCCACGTCGAGTGCAGGCCGTAATTACCCAGCAAAAATCGGGCAACACTGGCAAAATTGGCCACCCCCGGCCAGATCAGGAACGCCCAAATGCAAATCACCACCGCCAGCCTCATCGTTAACCCGTGCGACGACGAATATGACGATATGGCGCTGCTCTGCTGCCACAGTGAAGACGGCGAGCTGTTTTCCCTGACCCGTTTCCCGGATGAAAACGAGGTGGAAATCACTATTCGCGACGACAAGACGCACACCGTTTCCAGCCTGAAGGTGACCTTGAGTGCCGAGCGCCTGCTGGTGGAAATCGATGCGGCGGACGGCAGCGAACTGGATGGCCACCAGGTATTTGAAATCCACCACTCCACTTCAGCCGATGAGCTGCGGGACGTGGAAGAGACATTGCAGATAATTCTGGAAAATGTCGGTACATATGTCAGCGAGATCGCTTAAGCCAATGTGAGTAAATTGGGCGCTCTCAGTACACGGACCGGAGCCGTCATGACCCAGCCGATTTTCGACGCCCATTGCCACATCATTGACCCGCGTTTCCCCCTCAAAGCCAACGATGGCTTTATGCCGAAACCTTTTCGCGTCGCCAACTATCAGGCATTGACCGCTCCTCTGGGGGTGGTCGGCGGCGCGGTTGTGTCGGGCTCGTTTCAGGGCTTTGATCAGGGGTATCTGCTTGAAGCGCTGCGCCGACTGGGTTCCGGCTTCGTTGGCGTGACCCAGGTGCCCGCCAACATCACCAACGCCGAACTGGAAACCCTCAACGGCTTCGGCGTGCGCGCAGTGCGCTTCAACCTCAGGCGCGGCGGCTCGGAGCAACTGGATCAGTTGGAAACCCTGGCCAGGCGCGTATTTGAACGGGTGGGCTGGCATACCGAGCTGTATGTGGATTCCAAAGAATTGCCCGATATTGAAAGCCGCCTGCTGCAACTGCCAAAAGTCAGCATCGACCACCTGGGCCTGAGCGCGGAGGGCCTGCCCAGCGTGCTCCGGCTGGCCGAAGGTGGCGTACACATCAAGGCCAGCGGTTTCGGCCGGGTGGATTTTCCGGTGGCGGCTGTCCTCAAGGATATCTTCGCCGCCAATCCCCACGCGCTGATGTTCGGCACCGACCTGCCATGCACCCGCGCGCCTCGACCGTTTCGAACCAGCGATATCGACATGATCAAGGACGCCATTGGCGAGCGCGATGCGCAAATGGTGCTCTGGGAGAACGCATCGATGTTTTATCGGGCGCGATTTGTGTAAAGCGCAGCCAAAAACCGGGGGCAGATCAACAGACTCCCGCTAACGGCCTCAATTCCTACAAGCCGTCAACGCGTAAAGTAGGACAATTCTGAGTAGCTTGTAATCTTATGCCCGGAATACCAGAAAAAACCTGTCGCCGTTAGTCGGAACGCCCCTCTATGGATTAAAGTAACGCCCCCAGCTTCGGTGTCACCTGACGCCGCTGATTACCTGCCAGGAACAGTCATCGATGGAACATCGTGAAGCGCTGATTGCGCTGCGAACCTTTCTTTCTACGCAGATTCTCGGCCAGGAAAAACTGATCGAACGCTTGTTGATCGCCCTGCTCGCCGACGGCCACATGTTGGTCGAAGGCGCGCCCGGTCTGGCCAAGACCAAAGCGATCAAGGAACTGGCGGAAGGCATCGAAGCGCAATTTCATCGCATCCAGTTCACCCCTGACCTGCTGCCTGCCGACATCACCGGGACGGAGATCTATCGCCCGGAAACCGGCAGCTTCGTCTTCCAACAGGGGCCGATCTTCCACAATCTGGTACTGGCCGACGAAATCAACCGCGCTCCGGCCAAGGTGCAGTCAGCCTTGCTGGAAGCCATGGCCGAACGGCAAGTCAGCGTCGGGCGCAGCACTTACGAGCTGTCTCCGCTGTTTCTGGTGATGGCCACCCAGAACCCGATTGAGCAGGAAGGCACTTACCCTTTGCCGGAAGCACAGCTCGACCGCTTCCTGATGCACGTCAAGATCGGCTTCCCGGACGCCGCCGTCGAACGCAAGATTCTGCAACAGGCCCGTGGCGAAGCGCTCAATGGCGAAACCAAACCCGAACGTCGGGTCAGCCAACAAGCGATTTTTGCTGCCCGCAAGGAAATTCTTAACCTCTACATGGCCGACGCGGTAGAAGAATATCTGGTGCAACTGGTCATGGCCACGCGCACGCCGGGCAAATTCGATCCGGAAATGGCCGAGTGGATTTCCTATGGCGCCAGCCCGCGCGGTTCCATTGCCCTGGATCGCTGCTCACGGGCTCACGCGTGGCTGGCCGGACGCGACTTTGTCAGCCCCGAAGATATTCAGGCTGTGCTGTTCGACGTCCTGCGTCACCGGATCATCCTGTCGTTCGAAGCGGAAGCGGCCGGTATCGATCAGGACCGGGTTATCCAGCGCATCCTTGATGTCGTGGCAGTCGCGTGACGCCATGCAACCCTATCTGATCCCGCAGCCAGGCATTCGCGTCAGCCTCGCCGAACTGATCGAAATGCGTCACCGCGTC
Organism: Pseudomonas sp. CFII64; assembly: GCF_000416235.1. Taxonomy (GTDB): domain Bacteria; phylum Pseudomonadota; class Gammaproteobacteria; order Pseudomonadales; family Pseudomonadaceae; genus Aquipseudomonas. Next base: position 161,714 of record NZ_ATLO01000003.1, read on the forward strand.
CGTGAAGTGCAACTGTTCTCCACGCCCAGCCGGCGCAGCCCGTTGATCGGCCTGCATCACTCCAAACTGCGCGGCCGTGGCGTCGATTTTGATCAAGTCAGGGTGTATCAGGCCGGCGATGACGTGCGCAGCATTGACTGGCGCGTAACGGCCCGCACTCAGGAACCGCACACCAAGCTGTTCCATGAAGAACGCGAGCGGCCGATTTTCATTCTGGTCGAGCAAAGCCGCCGATTGTTCTTCGGTTCTGGCCTGATGTTCAAATCGGTGCTGGCGGCCCAGGCTGCAGCGCTGATTGGCTGGGCTGCGCTGATCCACAACGATCGGGTGGGCGGGCTGGTGTTCGGTGATAACGAGCACTACGAAATCAAACCCCGGCGCAGCAAGCAAAGCCTGTTGCAGCTGCTCAACCGTCTGGTGCGGATCAATCAATCGCTGCACACCGAAATCGCCGCCGACCGGGACGCGTTCGGTATCGCTCTGCGTCGGGCCCGGGAAGTCTTGCGTCCGGGCAGTCTGGCCGTGGTGCTGTGCGATGAACGCGCGCTTTCTGACGCGGCAGAACAACAGCTGAGTTTGTTGTCGCGCCATTGTGATCTGCTGCTGCTGCCGTTATCCGACCCACTGGACCACGCGCTACCCGCAGCGGGCCTGCTGCGTTTTGCCGAACGGGGCGCGCAACTGGAACTGGACACCCTCGATCCACAGCTGCGCCAGACCTACCGCGCCCAAGGCGAAGAGCGTGCCGCGCGCTGGGAATTGCTCGCGCAAAAACTCCGGGTGCCGCTGATGCCTCTGAGCACACAGCGCGAGATGGTCGAACAGCTGCGCGAATACCTGAACGCCCAGCGCCCGGTAAAACAAAAATGAATCCTCTGGATCACCTTCAGCCGCTGATCGCGCCGCAAGCCATCGGCTTCTGGCCGCCTGCGCCAGGGTGGTGGCTGCTGCTGTTGTTGATCCCGCTTGCGGGTTGGGGATTATGGCGTGTGCGCCACGTGATTCCGGTCAAGGCGCGCATTCGTCGCGCTGAGCAGCCACTGGACCCGGTGCGGGTCGCCGCGCTGCTGGAATTGGCACAGATGCCCAAACCCTATGACGGCGCGCCGGCCGGGGCCTGGTTGCAGCAAATCAACGGGCTGCTCAAACGTCTTTGCCGCAATCACTACCCGTACAGCCAGAGCCACACGCTCAACGGCCGTAAATGGCTGGCCTTCCTGGATAACCGTTGCCCGGCTGCGGGCCTGACACGCTGGATGGTGCTGGTCGAAGGCGCCTACAAACCCGAATGCAAACTGGACGACAAGGCTATTTCCGGCTTGACCCAGGCGGTTGAAACCTGGATTCGCAAACATGTTTGAGTTCGCCTGGCAGTGGGTGTTCGCCCTGCTGCCCCTGCCCTGGGTGATGCGCATCCTGTTGCCTGCGGCCGACAGCGGCGAGGCGGCACTGAAAGTCAGTTTCCTCAGTGACCTGGAAGGGCTGGTGGGGCGCCGCGCCAAAGCCAACCTGCCAGCATGGCGGCAACAATTGCCGCTCATTCTGTTATGGCTGCTGCTGTTGGTCGCCGCCGCTCGCCCGCAATGGTTGGGCGAACCGCTGCCGGTTGCCTCCAGCGGCCGGGATTTGCTGGTGGCGGTGGATGTGTCCGGCTCCATGGATTATCCCGACATGCAGTGGAAAGCCGACGAGGTCAGCCGACTGGTGTTAGTCCAGCATCTGTTGGGGGATTTTCTTGAAGGCCGTCAGGGCGATCGCGTCGGGCTGATCCTGTTCGGCAGTCAGGCGTTCGTTCAGGCGCCGCTGACCTTTGATCGCCACACCGTGCGCGTCTGGCTGGATGAAGCGCGAATCGGCATTGCCGGAAAAAATACCGCCATCGGCGACGCCATCGGCCTGGCCCTCAAGCGTTTGCGTCTGCGCCCGGCACAAAGCCGGATTCTGGTGCTGGTCACCGATGGAGCCAACAATGGCGGCCAGATCGACCCAGTGACCGCCGCCCGACTGGCCGCTGACGAGGGCGTGAAGATTTACCCCATCGGCATCGGTGCGGACCCGGAAAAAGCCGGTTCGCTGGGCATGCTCGGGCTTAATCCAAGCCTGGATCTGGACGAACCCACTCTCAAGCAAATCGCCGAAATCAGCGGCGGTCAGTATTTCCGGGCCCGGGACGGCGATCAGCTGGAGAATATCCGCAAAAGTCTCGACGCGCTGGAACCGGTCGCCCAACAACCAACCCAGGCGCGCCCTGCGCTGGCGCTTTATCAGTGGCCGCTGGCGGGTGCCATGCTGCTGAGCCTGATCCTGGTAATCCATGAGCGCTGGCCGAACAATCCGCTGCAACGCTTGCTGAACCGGCAACGCTTCATGCGCGACGGTCGACAATGGCGCGAGCGCATCAAACGACTGCGGAGGCGCGCATGATCAGCCTCTGGCCGCACTGGTTTCGTCCCTGGTGGCTGCTTTTATTGCCGCTGCTGGTCTGGCTGCTCTGGCGGCTCTGGCACCGTCAGAAACGCGCCGGGCGCTGGCAGATGATCTTGCCGGTGGCGTTCCATGCGGTGCTGCTCAACGGCGGCAAGGGTCGCGACAATAAAACCCCGTGGATTTTCCTGGGAGTGGCCTGGATGCTGGCCCTGCTTGCCCTGCTCGGTCCCGGCTGGCAGCGCGTGGAACAATTCAGCCAGAAACCGGTAGACCCGCTGGTGATATTGCTGGAAGTCACGCCGGAAATGCTCGCCACTGACAGCCCACCGACGCGGCTGGAGCAAGCCAAACGCAAACTGCAGGATCTGTTGCAGGCCCGCAGCGATTCGCAAACCGCCATCATTGTCTATGCGGGCAGCGCCCACACGCTGGTGCCGCTGTCGGACGATCTGGCCACCATTCGCAACCTTCTGGATGCCGTCAAACCTTCGATCATGCCCCAGGCCGGGCACCGCGCGGATCTCGCCATGCATCAGGCGCTGGGCTTGCTCAAGCAAGCGGCGCTGGGCCGTGGCCGAATCCTGCTGATCGGATCGTCATTGAGCGAACAGGAACGCCAGGGCATTCGTCAGGCGTTGGTGGGTCAGAGTCCGCCGCTGCTGATTCTGGGCGTCGGCACGGCCGATGGCGCGCCGGTACTTCAGGAAAAAGGCGGGTTACTCAAAGACAGTCAGGGGGCGATTCTGCTGCCGCGTCTGGACAGCGCCAGCCTGACGGACTTCGCCGGGCAGCTCGGCGGCCAATACCGACAAGTGCGCATGGATGACGACGACCTGCGCGAGCTTGGCTTGCTTGATGCGCCAAAAGCCCTGCGCAGCGACGGCCAACTGATTCAGCTGGACAGCTGGGCTGACCAGGGACACTGGTTTCTGCTGCCGCTGCTACTGCTCGCGGCTTGCGCCGGTCGTCGCGGCTGGTTGCTGTGCCTGCCGCTGCTGTTGATGCTGCCGCAGAACAGCTATGCCTTCGACTTTCAGGACTTGTGGTTGCGTCCCGATCAACAAGGCCAGCAGTTGCTGGAGCAGCATCGCCCCGCGGAAGCGGCCCGGCATTTCGAAAACCCGCAATGGAAAGGTATCGCCCTCTACGAAGCCGGTGACTATGCCAGTGCCGCCCAGCGCTTCGCTGAAGGTAACAGTGCTGCGGACCACTACAATCGCGGCAACGCGCTGGCACGCAGCGGCGAACTGGAGGCAGCGCTGGACGCCTACGAACAGGCGCTGGAACGGCAACCGGATCTGCAAGCAGCCGTGAAGAACAAGGCGCTGGTCGAGCAGATCCTTGAGCAGAGCAAGCAACCCAAAGCGGCGGAACCCGGCGAGACCAAACCCAGCGACGGTGACGACGACGGCGACAATGCCCAAAGCCAGACGGCGACCGAGCAACAGCCTCAAGACCAGAAAGACAAGGAACCCACTGAGCCCGGCGAGGAAAACAGTCCTGGCACTGAGCCCCCACCGCGTAATGGCGGCAATCCGGCGCCCGGTTCGCCACTGGACGATAACGAAACCACGCAGCCGCCGATCCGGCCTCCCGACCGTCCGATGGATGGCGAACGTCGGCAAGCGCTGGAGCAATGGCTGCGGCAGATTCCGGATGATCCAGGGGAATTGCTGCGCCGCAAATTCTGGTACCAACAGCAACAGCGTCAGGAAAAAACCCGATGAGTCGCGTGTACACCTTATTGATCAGCCTGCTGTTCTGTCTGGTTGCCCTGCCCAACCAGGCGGCGGAACTGACCGCGAGCGTGGATCGCGCCCGGCTCAACTCTGGGGAAACCGTCGAGCTGACCCTGGAAACCAGCGACGTCACTCAGTTCGGCAAACCTGACCTCAGCGCCCTGGAGCGCGACTTCGACGTGCGCGGCACGCGGCAGGTCAACCGCCTCAATACGCTGGATGGCGGCAATCAGGCGACGACGCGCTGGATCATCACCCTGCTGCCGAGGCAGACCGGATCGGTGATCATTCCGGCGCTGGAATTGGGGGAGCTGAAGAGCGAGCCGATCACCCTGCAAGTCATCCAGAGCAACGAACAGGATCAGCCCGGCAAACTCGCGCCGGTATTCTTCGACGCCAGCCTCGATCAGGACAGCGTTTACGTACAGGCGCAGGCGGTGCTGAACCTGCGCATCTATCACTCGGTTGCGCTGTTCGATGACAGCAACCTCACGCCCCTTGAAGTGCCCGATGCGCGCATCGAAAAACTCGGTGAATCGAAGACCTACGAGAAACTTATCAACGGCATCCGCCATGGCGTGATCGAGATGCGTTATGCCATTTATCCACAGCACAGCGGCACTCTGGTGATTCCGCCGCAAGTGTTCAGCGCCACGCTGGTCCAGCCCGCCGCTGAAAACGCCCAAAGCAATGATCCGGCCAACCCCTTCGGCCCGCAGCCGGGCAAGGTGGTGCGGGTCAGTTCGGCACCGCTGCCGCTGACCGTCAAGGCCAAGCCTGCCGACTACCCGGCCGATGCGCCCTGGCTGCCGGCCCGCAGCGTGAATCTGAGCGAAAGCTGGAGCCCGGAACCGGGACACAGCCAGGTGGGCGAATCCTTGACCCGAATCCTGACCCTCAAGGTCGAGGGCCTTTCCAGCGCCCAGTTGCCGCCATTGCCGGCCACCGACCTCAGCAGCCTGCGGCGCTATCCAGACCAGCCGCAACTGGCCAATCTGGCCAGCGAGCGCGGCATCATCGGAACGCGTGAAGAACGCGAAGCACTGGTGCCGAACCGGGTCGGCCCCATCGACTTGCCCGCTGTCGATGTCGTCTGGTGGAACACCCGGGAAGACCACCTGGAACATACCGCGCTGGCCGCACGCACCTTACAGATCAGCAGCAATCCAAGCCTGGAAGTGGACACTCCGGTGAATAACGACCTGGGCGGCGTCACAGTGATCGGTCCGCCGGTCTGGCCGTGGCAGATGAGCACCTTGTTTTTTGCCTTTACCACGCTGATCGGGGTGATTCTCTGGTGGCGCGCGCGCTGGCAACCGGCGGTGGCGCGGGTGGCCCAGGCCGGGCCGAGTCCGCGCACCGTGCTGGATGATCTCAAACGCGCCAGTCTGGCCAACGACCCCCATGCGACCCGACAGGCGCTGGACGCCTGGGCCCGTCAGCAACCGGAAACCCTGGCCGACATGGCGGCACGTTTTGTCCCGCTGTCCGACGCCCTCGATGGCCTGAACGGCGCGCTGTACAGTGAAACCGGCCAACTGTGGCTGGGCGAAGACCTGTGGCGCGCGATCCGTACCCTGCCCGCCTCGGAACATATTCCGGATGCAGCGACCGACCAGAGCCTGCCGCCGTTGTATCCAAAGTAGCAACGCTGTTGGAGCGACTACTTGCGCGGCGCCACGCCTCACGACACAATTTTGAATTGAGAAAAACACATGCGACTGTTCCACACCTCCGACTGGCACCTCGGCCAGAACCTTCATGGCCAGGAGCGGGACTTTGAACACGCCAGCTTCCTGACCTGGCTGCTGGCCCGTCTGGCCGAGCGTCAGCCGGATGTGCTGCTGATAGCCGGGGACATCTTCGACACGGTCAATCCGCCAGTCAAAGCCCAGGAGCGGCTCTACGATTTCATCGTCAATGCTCACGAACAGCAGCCCAAACTGACCATCGTGATGATCGCTGGCAACCACGACTCGGGGTCACGCATCGAATTGCCCGCACCGCTCATGCGCCGCCTGCGCACCCATGCGCTGGGCCGAGTGTTGTGGCTCGATGACGGCACCCTGGATGTCGAACGCCTGCTGTTGCCGCTGCCCGATGCCGAAGGCGAAATCGGCGCCTGGTGTCTGGCCCTGCCCTTTCTGCGGCCGGCCGAAGTCACCGGTGCGACCTTGGGCGACAACTATTTGCGCGGCATCGGCCGGGTCCACGAACTGCTGATCGAAGCCGCCAATCTCAAACGCCAGCCGGGGCAAGCGCTGATTGCCATCAGCCACGCGCACATGGCCGGTGGTTCAGTCTCGGAAGACTCCGAGCGCAGCCTGATCATCGGCAACGCCGAAGCACTGCCTGCCAGCCTGTTCGGCCCGAGCATCACCTATGTCGCCCTCGGCCACTTGCACAAACCCCAGCGCGTCAATGGCGAAGAACGTATTCGCTACAGTGGATCGCCTATTCCGCTGTCATTTTCAGAAATCGGCTACGCACATCAAATCCTGGAAATCACCTGCGAAGGCGACCAGCTGCGCAGCGTCGAAACCCTGCTGATTCCTCGCGCAGTCAATCTGCAACGGATCGGCCCCGCGCCGCTCGCCGAATTGCTGCTGCAGCTCAAGGACTTGCCGGACATCGATCTGCTGGCGGATACCGAACGCCAACCCTGGCTGGAAGTCCGCGTACGCCTGGACGAGCCGCAACCGGATTTGCGCAACCAGATCGAAGGCGCGCTGCAAGGCAAGGCCGTGCGGCTGGTGCGCATTGCCGCCGAATATGCTGGCAACGGCCGGGGCGACGGCAGCGATGATGGCGAAGGCCTGATCGAACTCGATCAGCTCAACCCGCTGGAACTGTTCAGCCGCGCCTGGCAGGAAAACTACGGCAACGAGGTCGACGAACAAACCCTGACCGACTTCGCCACGCTGTTGCAGGAAGTCCAGCTGGAGAGCGAACAACCATGAAAATTCTCGCCATCCGCCTGAAAAACCTTGCCTCCCTGGCTGGCCCCTTTGAACTGGATTTCACCGCTGAACCCTTGGCCAGCGCCGGGCTGTTCGCCATCACAGGGCCGACCGGCGCGGGTAAAAGCACCCTGCTCGATGCCTTGTGCCTGGCGCTGTTCGGGGCCATTCCGCGCCTGAGCAACATCGGCCAATCCAAAGTGCCGGAAATCGACGGCGACATCAGCACCAACGATCCGCGCACCCTGCTGCGACGCGGCACCGGCAGCGGCTTTGCCGAAGTGGACTTTGTCGGCATCGACAACCGTCGCTATCGCGCCCGCTGGGAAACCAATCGCGCACGGGACAACGCCAGCAAGAAACTTCAGGCCAGTCGCCAGACACTTACCGATCTGGACAGCGAACAAATCCTCAGCAGCCAGAACAAGACCGAATACAAAACCCTGCTCGAAGCGCGTCTGGGCCTGAACTTCGAGCAGTTCACCCGGGCGGTCATGCTGGCCCAGAGCGAATTCAGCGCCTTTCTCAAGGCCGACGACCGGGAACGCAGCGAGCTGCTGGAAAAACTGACCGACACGGCGATCTACAGCCAGTTGGGACGCCGGGCCTTCAGCAAGAGCCAGGAAGCGAAAAAGGCTCACGATGACCTGCAAGCCTTGGCTACTGGGGTCACGCCCATGGCGGCGGAAGATCGCGTCGAACTCGACCAGCGCGTGGAAGCCGCGCAACTGACGCTCAAGACCCGGCAAAGCGAACTGCGCCAGCTTGAACTGCAACAGCAATGGCACAAGACGCTGCTGCAACTCCAGCAAGAACAGCAAAGCGCCGCCGCACAATTGCAACAGGCGCAATTGCAGTGGGACGCACAGAGCGGCGAACGGCTGAATCTGGCGCGTCTGGAACAGCTGGCCCCGCAGCGTCACCAGTTCCTGCGCCAGACCGAATTGACCGCACAACTGACCCCGCTGGCGAATCAGATCGAGCAACACATCAGGCAGCAGAGCGAGCTGCACACTCGCCAGACACAACTGCAACAGACGTGCGTCGAAGCACAGGCCGCGTCGCTCAAGGCGCAACAGCAGCACAGCGACGCCGCGCCATTACTGCGTCAGGCCTTCGATATTCAGAGCAACGTGGCCCGATTGGCGGACGAATTGCGCCAGGCCGATGAGCACAAGCAACAGGCCGAGCACAGCTACACCCAAGGGCAAAGCGCTTTGCAAAGCCTGCTTGCGCAACAGGCCCAGGTTACCGAGCGGCTGCAACGGATTGCCGGGCAGCTGGAACTCAGTCAGGCGCTGGCGCCTCTCGGCGAAGCCTGGAACGCGTATCGCGATCGCTTGAAACAACTGATGCAGATCGGCGCGCGCCTCAAACAGGGCCAGAGCGAACTGCCGAGCCTGGAACAGCGCGCCGCCACTGCCAGCCAGCAAACAACCGAACTGCGCAACGCGCTCGACCTGCTGTATCGCGAAGCGGGCGCTGAAGCCGAAGCGGTGGGCGAGCAGATTCAGATTCTCGGCAGCCTGCTGCAAGACAATCGCAAGCAGCAGCGAGCCTTTGAAGAACTGGCGCGGCTTTGGGCCAGCCAGCAGGAACTCGACAGCCGCGCGCTGGAGCTGACGGAAAAACAGCAACAGGTCCAGCAACAGCGCGATCAGCTCAACAGCCAGGGCCTGCAAGCGAAAAACCAACTGCAAGTCGCCGAGCAAACCCTGACCGTGACCCGCCAACTGCTGGAACGCCAGCGTCTGGCCCGCAGCGCCAGCGTCGAAGAACTGCGCCTGCAATTGCAGGATGAGCAGCCATGCCCGGTGTGCGGCAGCAACGAGCACCCGTGGCATGAGCCGCAAGTCTTGCTGCAAAGCCTCACCCGGCATGACGAAAACGAAGAACACAACGCGCAAAAAGCCGTGGATACTTTGAAGGAAACGCTGGCCGAGTTACGCACCACAGTGGGCGGACTGATTGCCCAGCAAAAGGAATTCCTGCAACAGCAGGAGCAACTTGCCACCCGACAACAGGCATTGGCCCCCGCGTTTGATGCGCATCCGCTGGGCAAGCGCTTGCTGGAACAGGACGCCGCCAAACGCGATGCCTGGTTGAACCAGCAACTGACGCAATTGACGCAAAACATCACACAGGACGAACAGCGCCAGGATGCCCTGCTCACCCTGCAAAAAGAGGCTGCGCGCCTGCAACAGCAACTCTTGAGCGCCAACGAAGCCGGTCAGGCCGCCTCGCAACAACTGGCCGAACAGCAGCGAGCACTGAACAGCGACCGCGAGCGTCTTGAGGAAGAACTGACCGCCTTCGCGCCGCTGTTAAGCGCCGAGCAGCTGGACGGCCTGCGCCATGACGCCGCGACCACAGTCATGCAGCTGGACCAGCAGGTCACCCAACGTCTCGATCAGCTGGAACAACAACGCGACGAACTACTGGAACAACGGGAACGTCAGCAGAAAATCGAGCTGGAGCAGTCCCAACAGCAGACGCGTGCCCGGCAACTGAGCGAACTGCAGCAACGTAGCACCGTGCTGGGCGACCAACAGATCGCCGGCCAGCAGGCCTTGGCGCAATTGCTGGGCGAGCACGCCAATGCCGAGCAATGGCAGCAGCAACTGGAATCCGCCGTGGAACAGTCGCGCCACGCCGAAAGCGCGGCGAATCAAGCGTTGCAGGAAGTCAGCAGCCAGCTGATCCAGCTGGCCGCCGAGCTTCAGGCCCGTCAGGAACGCTTGCACGGCATGCAGCAGGAAAGTACCGAACTGGGTACGCGGATTGCCGAGTGGCGCAGCCGTCACCACGAACTGGATGACAGCGGCCTGCAACAGTTACTCAGCGTCGATGACGAGCAGGTCAGTGAACTGCGTCGTCAATTGCAAGCCAGCGAAAAAGCCGTCGAGCAGTTCAAGGTGTTGCTGCAGGAGCGCGAACAACGCTTGAGCAGTCATCAAGCGCAGCAAGTCGGCAGCATCGACGCCGAACATCTGGAAAGCGCATTGGCTGAACTGAACGGTTTGATCGCCGCCAGTGAACAACTGTGCGCCGAGTTGCGCGCCCAGCAAGCCGACGACCAGCGTCGTCAGGACGCCAATCAAGCGTTGGCGCAGCGCATCAGCCAGGCCTATGACGAATGGCAACGCTGGGCGCGGCTCAATGCGCTGATCGGCTCGGCCACCGGCGACACCTTCCGCAAGATTGCCCAGGCCTACAACCTCGACCTGCTGGTGCATCACGCCAACGCGCAACTCAAGCAACTGGTGCGACGTTATCGGCTCAAACGCGGCGGCAGCATGCTGGGCCTGCTGGTCATGGACACGGAAATGGGCGATGAACTGCGCTCGGTGCATTCGTTGTCCGGCGGCGAAACCTTCCTGGTTTCCCTGGCCTTGGCGTTGGGCCTGGCCTCGATGGCTTCCAGCACGCTGAAAATCGAATCACTGTTCATCGACGAAGGCTTCGGCAGCCTCGACCCGGAATCCCTGCAACTGGCCATGGATGCGCTGGACGGGCTTCAGGCCCAGGGCCGCAAGGTGGGGGTTATCTCCCACGTCCAGGAAATGCACGAACGGATTCCGGTGCAGATCCAGGTGCGGCGCCAGGGCAATGGTTTGAGCACGATCGAGGTCAGCAGTTGATGCCGATTCTGTATTCGTTTCGACGTTGCCCCTATGCCATGCGCGCACGCATGGCCGTGCGTTATGCCGGCTGCGAGGTGCGCATCGAGGAAATCAGTCTCAAGGCCAAGCCGCCGCAAATGCTGGAGCGCTCACCGAAAGGCACGGTGCCCGTCTTGATCCTTGATGATCAGGTGCTGGAACAGAGCCTGGACATCATGCACTGGGCGCTGGCGCAGAACGATCCGGACAACTGGCTGATGATTAATGACGGCGATGCACGACGCCAGATTCAGGCGCTCATCGAAGAAAACGATGAGGTCTTCAAAGTCCATCTGGATCGCTATAAATATTTTGTTCGCCACCCGGAATATCCTCAGCAACATTACCGGCAGTTGGCTGAAGGGTTTCTGCAACAACTGGAAGATCGCCTGCAACAGCGGGACTTTCTGGTCGGTGATCATCTGACGTTGACAGATATTGCGTTGGCGCCGTTTATCCGGCAATTCAGCGCGGTGGAACCCGAGTGGTTTACGGGCAGCCCTTATCCGAGGTTGCGTGGCTGGTTGCAGCGGTTCGTCGAATCTGCTTTGTTCAAGGCGGTGATGGTTAAGTGAAACTATCGTGTGGGCTGATCGCTAACGGCCGGCGTGCTCAAATCACAGGTTTAAATCAGGTCGCCCGCTCTTTCCGGCCGATTCCCCGCCACCATGTTCTGCGCCCTGGACCGTTCAATGGCGTGGGCGATCTCGTGGCGGCATTCGATACTGCGCGCCAATCCGCCCACCGAACCCTGACCAACACCCAGCAATGAACCGCCATTGATCAATACCGCGAGCCCGGCCGTTACCCATAACTTCCCGCCACTCACGACGCACGCTCCTGGACATTAACCGCAGTGCGTTCAACCAGGGTTTGCGTCGAAGGCGTTGTCAGTTGTGGATTCATGCTGGTAACAGTGACCACGGCGATGAAAACAACATAAAGCGAAATGGCGATATAAGCGCCTTGTTTGATTGAATGAAGAATGGCGGTGGCCATGGTTGTAACTCCGTGATGTGTTTCCAGGCCGACAGAATCGCGGAAAAGCGCACTATTGAAAAACGATGGTTGGGCATAGCGGATATCAGGTCGGTTGATAATGGGCGAACCAGAATCAAGATAAAAAAAAGCCCGCGAACCTGTACAGGCGCGGGCTAAAGGGAAGTCATCTGACGCTTTCGCGAGCAGGCTCACCGGGCAGAATTTGCAGGGTCTGATACGCAATGATCAGTGGTCGCAAAAACCTGAGTAAGCGAACATGCTCGCGAAAGCGGCGGCTATTGCATACAACTTTTATTGCGAATCCATTCCCCGGTATTGAACCGTTCATTAACGGGGAATGGATTCACGTGTTAGATACGTTCATTGTTGAATTTTGTGATCCAGTGCGGCGTAGAACCTGGCGCTTTGTTGCAGATACTTGGGGGAGTAAGTTTGGGTAGAGTGAGCTTTTTTGTCGGCAACTTCGACACTGGCGTGGGCTGGCAGCGCAACAGTGGCTGAGATGGCAGACGCGGCGATGATGGAGAAGATATTGAAGTTCATGGCGGTAACCCTCGGATGTTCTGTGGAAGCTTCGTTTCAAGTCTTGACCGTCTTGGCCGTGACTCAAACTTACCCCCGAGGGCCGATCATTCGAAATGTTTTGTAGCACTAGCTCATATCAGCCGGATTAATACATACGCCAGCCCGCGTATCTGGCGGGCTGGCGTCGATCCACAGCTACTTGCGCGTCAGGAAACGGAAGTCCGAAGGCGAGTCGAAGTCGACTTTTTGCACCGTCTCGCCGAGCAATCCGGTTTTCGGATCGACCTTGACGGTAACAATCTGATTGCTTTTCTGGTTGGCGATCAGCATGAAGTGGCCGCTCGGGTCAAAACTGAACTCCCGAGGCTCGGTGCCTTCCACGGAACGGCGCTGAATTTCCTTGAGCTGACCTTTGCCGTCGATGGCGAACACCAGCAACTGATTGGCCTCGCCGCGATTGGCCACGTACAGGAACTTGCCGTCCGCCGAGGTGTGCAAACCACCCGCGCCGACTTTCTGCTGCACGCCTTTATTCTTCAGGTCCACCAGCTGCGTCTGTTTGAACGCGCCATCGTGGTAATCGAATACCGCCACCTGGGCGAGCATTTCCAGGGTCAGCCAGGCGTGCTTGCCGTCCTTGCTGAACAACAGATGCCGAGGACCACTGCCCGGCGCCAGTTCTACAGTCGGATGTTTGGCGGGCTGCAACGGTTGGGGTTTCTGGCCGTCGTAACCGAACACGAACAGCTTGTCGGCACCCAGATCGCTGGCCACCAGATACTTGCCGTCCGGCGTTGGCACCGCCGAGTGCACGTGGGAAGACGCCTGGCGTTCCGCGTTGACCTTGCTGGCGCCGTGATTATTGCTGACTTGCGCAACGTCAGACAGCTTGCCGTCCTTGCCGACGGGAATTACCGCCAGGGCACCGCCCGGATCGGGATGCACCGCGTAGTTGGAGACAAACAGGAAACGCTCATCCGGGCTCAGGCTCGAATGGGTCGGCTCGTCGCCACGGCTGACCACTTGATTGATCGGCGTCACTTCATGGCTCTTGGGGTCAATGGCAAAACTGCTGACCTTGCCCACCACATCGCTGCCACCGGGGCCGTTTTCGTTGACCGCGAACAGATGTCGCTGATCTTTGGACAGGGTGAGCCAGGACGGATTTTCGCTTTTGATCACTTGCAGCGGCTTGGCGTCGAGCTTGCCGGTCTGGCTGTCGAAACGATAACGGTAGATGCCTTCGCTGGCACCCTGGGTATATGAGCCGATCAGTACGTCGTAGTCGGTCATGCTTTGAGCCTGTAGCGGCAGAGCGCTCATTGCGCTGACCAGCGTCAGCAACGGCAGGAGTTTACGAGTCATGGGCAGATCTCTTCTGAATTGTTATCGGGCGCCATCGACGCGAGATTCACCTCTATGACACTGCCTGCCCCGGATTGGTTTTATACCGCTGCGTCCTCTTCAAGCTCGTCCACTTCATTGCTCGGCGTGAATGCTTCCAGGCATTTGAGGCTGTAATCGCTGGTGCCGTCGCTGATCGTCCAGCTTTGCAGCGCTGCGTCGAACGTCGCCGCCTGAATCTGCTCAATCGTGAAACGCCAGGTCTTGCGCTCGCGACCGTCCATGCATTCCAGCGTCAGGAACTCGCCCAGGAAAAAATCCCAGGCGTGCAGGCCGTCGATTTCCAGCATGGTCGCGATCTTCAGCGATTCGAGCAGGGTGGCAGGAGCATCGGTCATATCATTCGCCTTCATAAAAAAGGCGAATGATAGGCCAAAATGCCTTGCTCGGTCATGCCGGAGCTTGTACCGCTGATGCAATTGGCTTGTCGTGAATGGTCTCACGCACGTAATAACGATTCGGTATGCCCCAGATAATCAGCGCGGTGGCCAGCACGCAGACGGCGCACAGCACGTACAGCGCGGGCGTGGCCACACCGGTCAAGTCCTTGATCCGGCCGACCATGAACGGTGCGATGATCCCGCCGAGCTGACCAATGGAGTTGATAAGCGCGATGCCCGCAGCCGCAGCCAGACCGCTGAGAAAGCGCGGCGGAATGGTCCAGAAGATCGGCATCCAGGCGATGATTCCGGTCATGATCATGGTCATGCCGACCATTAACGGAACCAGTTGCCCCGGGAAGCTGGCGCAGACCAGATACCCGGCAGCGGTCAGCGCGGCGCAACCCGCCATGTGCCAGCGCCGCTCGCCATGGCGGTCCGAGCTGGCACCGATCAGCAGATTGCCAACCACCGCGCCCAGATACGGAATGACCGTCAACAGCCCGATGTTCATGGTGTCGGCCACACCGGCGGTCTTGATCAACTGCGGCATCCAGAACAGCAGGCCGGTCAGCGCCATCACCAGGCACAGATAAATCACCGACATCACGTAAGTGGTCGGGTGTTTCCAGATGTCCTTGAAGGTCTGGGGAATCTGCGGCTGCACTTCCTTGGCCATCCGCGCCAGCACGACTTTCTTCTCCCGGTCGTTCAACCACGGCGCGTCTTCGATCCGGTCGCAGACGAACCAGAACACGACAACGCCGAGCAGCACCGAAGGGATGCCCTCAAGCAGAAACAGCCAGCGCCAGCCGGGCATGCCCAGCACGCCATCGAAATGGCCGAGAATCAAACCGGCAATCGGACCGCCGACGATACCGCACAGGCAGATCGAACTCTTGAAGTAGGAATTGACCCGCGCCCGGCGATTACCCGGATACCACTGGGTAAAGAAATACAGCACACCGGGGACGAAGCCCGCTTCCATCACGCCGATCAAAAAACGCATGGTGTAGAACCAGAATTCGTTCTGCACGAACATCATGCAGGCCGAGGTAATGCCCCAGCTCACCATGATCCGCGCGATCCAGACCCGCGCGCCGATCTTGTGCAGCAGCATGTTGCTGGGCACTTCGAACAGGAAATAGCCGACGAAAAACAGGCTGGCGCCGAGGCCGTAAACCGTTTCGCTGAAACCCAGATCGCTCTGCATCTGCAACTTGGCGAAACTGATATTGACCCGATCCAGATAGGCGAACAGGAAACAGGCAATGAACAGCGGGATGATCCGCCAGTTCACCTTGCGATAAATCCGGTCCTCGAAAGCATCCTCGTCGAAGGCTTCGACGGGCACAGTAGTGTTGGTCATGTGCACACCTCGTTATTTTTATTGGATATGTACGTTACGACGCAAAAAACGACGGCAGACAACGTCTTCGGGGACAAGTCCCTTCCTACCGTTTCGCATGGGTTCGGTACGACCGGACTTGTCCGGGAAGGCGTCAGGATTGCCGGGAAAGATCCTCTGCGCTTGCACCGACGTCTTCGGGGACAAGTCCCCTCCTACCGGAATTGCCAGAGAAGATCTTCAGCGCTTGCACCAACGTCTTCGGGGACAAGTCTCCTCCTACCGTTTCGCATGGGTTCGGTAGGACCGGACTTGTCCGGGAAGGCGTCAGGATTGCCGGGAAAGATCCTCTGCGCTTGCACCGACGTCTTCGGGGACAAGTCCCCTCCTACCGATGTATGCCCAAACGAGTGTCAAAGCCTGCCAATCCCCCCCGGCTGAAACGCGGCTTCAGTGGCGGCGATCCCATTGACCAGTGGCTTGCCGAATTCGGCCTGGCTGATTTCAAACTGGTCGCCCGGCTGGGTGCGAATGCCGTCGGCAAACGACAGGGTCGCGGTGCCGAAGAAATGCACATGCACGTCGCCTGGACGCAGGAACTGCGCATATTTGAAGTGGTGATATTCAAGGTTTTCCAGGCTGTGGCACATGTTGGCTTCGCCGCTGAGGAATTCTTTCTCCCACAGCACGGCGCCATCACGAATGACTCGACTGGTGCCAGCCAGATTCTGTGGCAGTTCGCCAACCCGCAGCTCAGGGCCGAACGAACAGGCGCGCAGCTTGGAATGGGCCAGATACAGGTAATTCCTGCGCTCCATGATGTGATCGGAATATTCGTTGCCGATGGCGAAACCCAGGCGATACGGCTTGCCGTCGTTGCCAATCACGTATAGGCCGCTGAGTTCTGGCTCTTCGCCGCCGTCTTCGGCAAAAGGTGGCAAGGCAAACGCAGCACCGGGGCGCACGACGATGCCGCCATCGCCTTTGTAGAACCATTCAGGTTGCACGCCCGCCTGACCGGCCTCGGGTTTGCCACCCTCCACGCCCCATTTGAAGATGCGCATGGTGTCGGTCATCGACGCTTCGTCGCCCGCCTGCTGGTGCATCTTGTCCCGCGCCGAAGCGCTGCCCAGATGGGTCAAACCTGTGCCGCTGACCAACAGGTGCGCAGGATCGGGATGGTCCAGCGGTGGCAGGATGCGCTGTTCGCTGAGCAGTTGCGCATAATCGTGGCTGTCACCGAGGCCTTGGCTGTCGACCTGCCGAGCCAGATCGACGCCCGCATCAATGGCCGACAACGCCAATTCGCGCACGCTCTGTGCGCCCTGCACTTCGCGGATCAGATCGCCATCCACCAGACCGACGCGACGCTGGCCGTTGCTCAATTCGAATTGCACTAAATTCATGATAAATCTCCTTCAGATAGTGGGTCGTTGGAGCGAGGCTTGCCCGCGAATCGGTCAACCAGTTGATGTACGCGTCGACTGATCCGATGCTTTCGCGGGCAAAACTCGCTCCACCAGATCAGGCCTGGCGGCTGCGCGCGCTCGCCGCGAAATCGCTGGCGGGCAAGACATGTTTGCGCTCCAACAGGCGATAAACCACGCCGGTCAGCACCAGGCCGAAGACCATCACGCCAGACAGGAAATACAGCCCGGACGCAAGATTGCCGGTGTATTCCTTGAGCGCGCCGATCACGAACGGGCCGATGTAACCGCCCAGGTTGCCGACCGAGTTGATCAAGGCGATCCCGGCTGCGGCGCTGGCGCCGGCAAAGAACCGTCCCGGCAGCGTCCAGAACACGGCGGTGCAGGAAAACAGAGAAAACGCCACCAGACACAAGGCCGCCAGTTGTGCGACCGGAATGGTCAGCCAGGCACTGAGGAACAGGCCGATGGCGCCGAGCACATAAAGCACCGCCAGATGTCCGTAACGGTCATTGAGGCGGTCGGAACTGCGCGGCACGATCAGCAGACCGACGATGCCGAAGATGTAAGGCACTGAAGACACAAAGCCGGTCACCAGATCGGTGCCGCCGAACTGTTTGATCAACGTCGGCAACCACAGACCCAAACCATAAATGCTCAGCGTTACTGGCAGATAGAACAGCGCCAGCAGCAACACACGCTTGTCTTTCAGAGCGTGCAGCGGGTTGCCGTGACGGGTCTGGCCGTATTCTTCGAGGTCTTTTTTCAGTTCGCCGGTGAGCCAGTCTTTCTCGGCCTGATCCATCCATTTGACTTGTTTCGGACCGTCCGGCAACCAGCGCAGGACCGGCCAGGTCAGCAGAATCGCTGGCGTACCGATCACGATGAACAGCCACTGCCAGCCGTGCAGGCCGAGTACGCCATCCATGCCCAACAGACCGCCGGACACCGGGCCGGTAATCATCATGGCGATGGGTTGGGAAAGGATGAACAGGCCAAGGATCTTGCCGCGATGGCGAACCGGAAACCACTGGGTGATGTAGTACAGCACGCCAGGGAAGAAGCCGGCTTCCGCCGCGCCCAGCAGGAAACGCATCACATAGAAGCTGTGCGCGCCCTGCACGAACGCCATGCCGATGGTGATTGCGCCCCAGGTGATCATGATGCGGGCGAACCAGCGGCGTGCGCCGAATCGTTCAAGCATCAGGTTGCTGGGGATTTCCAACAGGAAATAGCCGATGAAGAACAGACCAGCACCCAAGCCATAAGCCGCATCACCGATGCCGATGTCCGCGCTCATGTGCAGCTTGGCGAAACCCACGGCGGACCGGTCAACGTAAGCGATCAGGTAAAGCAGAATCAGAAAGGGGATCAATTTCAGGGTGATGCGGCGAATAAGCCTGAGTTCCTGGCTCATGAAAGCGGTCTCCAATTGTTTTTGTTATGGAACCTCTGGGGCCGCCTCTGGCTTGGAGCGTGAGCTTTTGCCAGGGTCATGCCCTCATTGAAAACCGACTATATAGTATTACTATTTAGCTCACAACTCTTCCAATGAGGCGAATTTGCGCTTACTTTAACCGTCAGAAATGCAATTAAGTCTTACAATAAGAGAGCCGACCATGTCTGATTCCGATAAGAAACCCACCCTGCGTTCTGCCCAATGGTTTGGTACTGCCGACAAGAACGGCTTTATGTACCGCAGCTGGATGAAGAATCAGGGCATCGCCGATCATCAATTTCAAGGCAAGCCGATTATTGGCATCTGCAACACATGGTCCGAGCTGACGCCCTGCAACGCGCATTTCCGGCAGATCGCCGAACACGTCAAGCGCGGCGTGATCGAGGCCGGTGGCTGGCCGGTGGAATTCCCGGTGTTCTCCAACGGCGAATCCAACCTGCGCCCCACCGCGATGTTCACCCGCAACCTGACCAGCATGGATGTCGAAGAAGCGATTCGCGGCAATCCCATTGATGGCGTGGTGTTGCTCACCGGCTGCGACAAAACCACGCCGGCGTTGCTGATGGGAGCGGCCAGTTGTGACGTTCCGGCCATCGTCGTTACTGGCGGGCCAATGCTCAACGGCAAGCACAAAGGCAAGGACATCGGCTCCGGCACCGTGGTCTGGCAAATGCACGAAGCCTATAAAGGCGGGCAGATCACCCTCGATGACTTCCTCGCGGCGGAAGGCGACATGTCGCGCTCGGCCGGTACCTGCAACACCATGGGCACGGCATCGACCATGGCCTGCATGGCTGAAGCATTGGGCACTTCCCTGCCGCACAACGCCGCGATCCCGGCCGTGGATTCACGTCGCTATGTGCTGGCGCACATGTCGGGCATGCGCGCGGTGGAGATGGTCCGCGAAGACCTGCGCCTGTCGAAGATCCTCACTAAAGAGGCCTTTGAAAACGCGATACGGGTCAACGCTGCCATCGGCGGTTCGACCAACGCCGTGATCCACCTCAAAGCCATCGCCGGACGCATTGGCGTGGATCTGGAGCTGGACGACTGGACACGTATGGGCCGAGGCATGCCGACCATCGTCGACTTGCAGCCGTCCGGGCGCTTCCTGATGGAAGAGTTTTACTACGCCGGTGGCTTGCCCGCCGTGCTGCGCCGCATGGATGAGGCCAAGTTGCTGCCCAATCCTGACGCACTGACTGTCAACGGCAAATCCATCCGCGAAAACACCCAAAACGCACCGATCTACGGTGAAGACGAAGTGATCCGCGCCCTGGACAACCCGATCCGCGCCGATGGCGGTATCTGCGTGCTGCGTGGCAACCTTGCGCCATTGGGCGCAGTGCTCAAACCGTCCGCCGCCACCGCATCATTGATGCAGCACCGGGGCCGCGCCGTGGTCTTCGAGAACTTCGACATGTACAAGGCGCGGATCAACGATCCCGATCTGGACATCGACGCCAACTCGGTGATGGTCATGAAAAACTGCGGGCCCAAGGGTTATCCAGGCATGGCCGAGGTCGGCAACATGGGTCTGCCCGCCAAGCTGCTCGCCCAAGGAGTGACTGACATGGTGCGGATTTCCGATGCGCGCATGAGCGGCACCGCCTACGGCACCGTGGTTTTGCACGTGGCGCCGGAAGCTGCTGCTGGCGGACCGCTGGCAGTGGTGCAGGAAGGTGACTGGATCGAACTCGATTGCGCGACGGGTCGCCTGCATCTGGATATCTCCGATGCCGAACTGGCCGCACGCCTCGCCGACTGGCAAGCCCCGCCAAAACTGTTGGTCGGTGGTTATCGTGAGTTGTATGTCGAGCACGTGCTGCAGGCCGACCAAGGCTGCGATTTTGACTTCCTGGTGGGCTGCCGTGGCGCCGAGGTGCCGCGTCATTCGCATTGATTGACAGTTCTGTAGGATCGGCTTTAGCCGGGAGAACGCTCTCCCGGCTAAAGCCGGTCCTACGCAAGCGCGCTATCTCCTGCAATCGTGCGCCAATGCTATGATGCGCCGCATTCATTGCTCAGGATCGACTTGCGTTCCCATGGATTACCGAAAGCCTTCCGACCGTAAAAGCATGCACGCCCGCATTGTCCAGGAACTTGGCATGCAGATCGTCTCCGGGCGCTTCAAGCCTGACGAAAAACTGCCCGCCGAAGCCTTGCTGTGCGAAGAATATGCGGTCAGTCGGCCGGTCCTGCGTGAGGCCACTCGCGTTCTGGTCGCCAAAGGCCTGGTCTATTCCCGCCCACGCGTAGGCACTGTCGTCAAAGCGCGTAAGGAATGGCACTTGCTTGATCCGGACGTCTTGCATTGGGTCATGCAGAGCACCCCGCAAAACGAATTCTTCAACCTGCTCACCAGTGTGCGTGCAGTCATTGAGCCGGCAGTGGCCGCGTTGGCCGCCCAGCACGCCACCGACGAAGAAATCGCCTCCATCGACGAAGCCTACCAACGCATGGAGGCCGCACCGACGCCTGAAGCGTTGTTGCAGCCCGACCTGGATTTCCACAGCCGCATCGCCGACGCGACCCACAACGACCTGCTTTCGCACCTGTGCAATATGCTGTCGCTGGCGCTGCGTGAAGCCCTCAAGCACTCCAATCGCCGGCCCAATCTGCACGAACTGGCACTGCCGCGTCACAAGGCAATCCTCACCGCCATCCAGAACCGCGACGCCCTCGGTGCCCGGCATGCGACGCTGGTGCAACTCGACGATGCCAGGAATGCGTTGAGTGTGGTATTGGGGCAAGGTAATCCGTAGGACCGACTTCAGCCGGCAGCGCGTCGCTTGCGGCTGTAGCCGCTCCTACGGATGAACACACGTCAATGGGAAAACAACGAATTCCCCACCTTGCCCGCCATCTTCTCCGGTTTGATCAGGAACCGCGCCAGTGCCGGCAATAGCCACAACGCGCCGAACATGTTCCACAGCAGCATGAAGGTCAGCATCAGGCCCATGTCCGCCTGGAACTTGATCGCCGAGAAAATCCAGGTGCACACGCCAATGGCCAGACACAATCCCGTGAACAGCACCGCCTTGCCCGTGGACTTCAGCGTTTCGTAATAGGCTTCCTGCAACGGCAATCCGGCGCGCAGGAAGCTTTCCAGGCGACTGTAGACATAAATGCCGTAATCGACGCCGATCCCCACGCCCAGGGCAATCACCGGCAAGGTCGCGACCTTGACGCCGATCCCCATGAACGCCATCAACGCGTTACCCAGCACCGATGTCAGCACCAGCGGCAAGACGATACACAAGGTCGCCGCCCAGGAGCGGAAGGTGATCATGCACATGGTCGCGACGCAGATGTAGACCAGGATCAGAATGGTCATCTCGGTCTGTTTGATCACTTCGTTGGTGGCCGCTTCAATCCCGGCGTTACCCGCTGCGAGCAGGAATTCCAGGCCTTCGCGGTTATTCTCCTTGGCAAAATCCTGCACCGCATGCACCGCCCGATCCAGGGTTTCGGCCTTGTGATCGTTGAGAAAAATCAACAGCGGCGCCAGTGAGCAATCGTTGTTGTACAAGCCGTCAGCCCGGGCGATGGAGCTATTGAGCACGTCCTTGTTGCGCGACAGGGATTCCCATTTCAGGTTGCCCTCGTTCATGCCTTTGATCATCTGTTTGGATACGGTCACCAGGGAAATCGCCGATTGCACGCCCGGCGTGTTCTCCATCTTCCAGGTCAGTTCGTTGATCGCCGACAGGGTCGGATACGCCGAGCAGCCTTCGCGCGGGGTCTTGACCATCACCACCAACACGTCGGAACTGGTGGAGTAGTTGTTGATGATGAAACTGTTGTCCTTGTTGTAACGCGAATCCGGGCGCAATTCCGGCGCGCCCTGGTCAAGGTCGCCGATCTTCAGGTTCTGGCTATACCAAAGCCCGCCGCCGAAGGCCAGCACCGCCAGCGCGATGGACACCGGCGCGACTTTGGCGCTGGCGAAGTTCGACAGCAGGCGCCAGAACGGGTGCTCGGAAACTGAATCCTTCTTGCTGCGGCTGACCGCTTTTTTGCTGATGCCGACGTAGGAAATCGCCACGGGCAACAGAATCAGGTTGGTAAAGACGATGACTGCGACACCAATCGACGCGCCAATCGCCAGCTCGCGAATCACACCGATGTCGATGATCAGCAGGGTGATGAAACCCACCGCGTCGGCCAGAATCGCAATCATGCCCGGCAGGAACAGCTGGCGGAAAGTACGTCGCGCCGCCGTCAGGGCGTTCTCGGCGTCGCTGGATTGCAGGGCAATACCGTTAATCTTCTGCACGCCATGGGAAATACCAATGGCGAAAATCAGGAACGGCACCAGCATCGAATAAGGGTCCAGCCCGAAACCCACCACATGCATCAGGCCCAACTGCCAGACCACGGCAATCAACGTGGTGCTCAATACCGCGATCGTGCTGCGAATGCAGCGGGTAAACCAGATCAGCAACACCAGGGTAATCAGGAACGCCACGCCAAAGAACAGCACCACCATCAACAGGCCATCAATCAGGTCGCCGACTTTCTTGGCGAAACCGACAATGTGAATCTTGATGTTGGGGTTCTGCGCCTGGTACTTGTCGCGAATCTTTTCTTCCAGCTGATGGGAGAACTGCTGGTAGTCCAGCTTGATCAGCTTGCCCTGGTCTTCAGGGTCCGGGTAGGACTCCAGCAGCGGCACATCGACGATGCTCGATTTGAAGTCGTTGGACACCAGTCGGCCAACCTGACCGGACTTGAGCACGTTGTTGCGCAGCAAATCCAGGCTGTCATCCGAACCGTTATAACTCTGCGGAATCACCTCGCCACCGGCGAAACCTTCCTCGGTCACTTCGGTCCAGCGCACGCTCGGGCTCCACAACGACTTGAGTCCGGAACGATCAACACCGGGTATATAAAACACCTCGTCGTTGATTTCGCGCAGGGTTTCCATGTACTGCCTGGAAAAGATGTCGCCATCCACCGCTTCGACAGAAATCCGCACCGTATTGCCCAGATTGGCCAGGTCGTTACGGTGTTCCATCATTTTCTGAATGAATGGATGCTCCAGGGGGATCATCTTTTCGAAACTGGTGGAGGGGCGGACCAGCGTGGCCTGCCAGAACAGAAAGGCGCTCACCAGCAGGCAAATGACGATCACTGCCGGCCGATTATTGAAAATCAACCGTTCAAGAAGCGTGGCCTTGTCGTTGTTGTGCTGCTGAGTCTGATGAAGATTACTCATGCCGGATCCCGCCTTGATAATTCTTATTGTTGGGTCGATTCGGCGCCGGTCGGCGAGGTACGGCGAACGCCACCCTGCCCGACCAGAATCAGATTGCCCTGTGCATCACCCGTCACGCCGGACAGCGAAATCCGGTCAGGACGGTTATAAACCTCAAACGTCAGGCCATCGTCGGTACTGCGCATGACACTGCCGCCATTACCCACCAGCACCAGTGAGCCGTCAGCCAGCAAGGTTGCGTTGGACAGGCCGAACTCCAGCGGGCCACGCGCAGCCCTCAATTCGATAGGGCTCCAGGTGTCGCCGAAATCCGTCGAGCGATACAGATTGCCGCGCAGTCCGTAGACCAGCAGTGTGCCGGCCTGACCCGTGCCGATAGCACCAAACAGCGAGCCTTGATAAGGGCCTTCGAGCTTTTCCCAACTCTGACCATCGTCAGCCGAACGGAACATGGCACCCGCCTCGCCAACGATGAACAAGCCTGCGTCAGTGACCTGGGCAATCCCGTTAAGGTGATACTGGTCTTCGTTGTCGAGGCGGTCGCTGGCGTCTTGCCAATGCTGGCCGCCGTCGGTAGTGGTCATCAACGAACCATAGGCGCCGACGGCAAAGCCGGTGCTGAGGTCCTTGAACCAGACATCCAGCAAAGGTGCTTCGCGCTTGAGGTCTTCGAACTGCTTGCCCCAGGTCGCGCCGCCGTCGCTGCTGGCGAGAATCTGCGCATCATGGCCAACCGCCCAGCCGTGTTTTTCATCGACGAAATACACCGCAGTGAGCAGCTGTCGAGTCGGCACTTTGGCCTGGGTCCAGGTTTTGCCTTGATCGTCGGAATACAGGATGTGGCCGCGATCGCCCACCACTACCAGCCTCGCACCGGCGTGGGTCACGTCCAGCAGCAGACCGCGAGCCGACTTGGCCGATTCAATGGAATAAAGCGCCGCCGGATCGCCGCCAGCGCTGCTCTGCGCGCTGTCGGTTGCCGCCATGGAATGGGTCATGAAACCCGCGAGCATCAAAATAGCGAGCAGCGAGCAGGATTTAGCCGGGGGCTTGCCTGTGCGTAGTGCCAGTAAACGGCCAATGGCCGCGTCCGCACTGGACTGGGTGCGCCGATATGCAGGCTCACTCATGGAGCGTTCCCCTTTTATTGTTATTAGGTCCACCGAAGACAGGCCACCCCTTGCAGAACAGCTGCAAACGCTCTAGCCCTAGCCTTTCGGAAGCAGACCTATCCTATCCAGCTTTGGAAAGCCGTGACAATCGACAAGACGTTATCTTTTGTTAAGCGCGCCTCTTGTGATTGTTTGGGTATCAGTAAAGCTGATGTGGCAGAGATGTAGCTCGTTGTAGACACCGACTTGATCCCCCCCATCACACAAGCCCGTAGGACCGGCTTTAGCCGGGAGGACGCCGGGACATTCGCAGCAGTTGCGTCGTCAGACCTTCCGCCCTCCCGGCTAAAGCCGGTCCTACGACCCCTGTGTGCTGGCCGATATCGGCAATCAAGTTCAGAACTGGTAAGCCACCGCAAGGGAAGAAACCGTCGTTCTGTTGGCCTGACTGCTGGAGTTACTGCCGGTACGCCCGCTCCGGCCGCTGGGGACGTGCGTGATCAACGTATTGCCCTTGGCCTCAGCGTAGATCTGATGATCAAGCCCCGCCTTTACCGAAAACTGCGGATTGAAACTGTACGTCAGTCCCAGCGCCACGCTTTGCATCCGACCCGTATTGCCGTGATTGCCGGCAAACGTCAGGTCGCGCATGTGATGGGTGTCGAAGTCCCTGGCATTCACCCACTGGCTGTACTTGAAGCGGCCTTCAAGGGTCCACTTCTGGTGGTTGTAGATACCAACAAGACCGAGAAAGGGAGTGGCGTAGCTCTGTTTATAACTGATGACTTTGGCTCCGGCCGGCAACTCGCCAGCTAGATCGCGATAGCCATCTTCCGAGGAGTAGATATAGCGGCCGCCTCGGGCCTGCCATTCAAACTGGTTGCGCTGATAACCGGCCATCACGCCAAGGGCAAGGTCGTCACGCTTGAGCCCCCAGACTGTCGCTGCCAACTCCGCCTGCCAGGCATTCTTGAGACGCGTGTCCGGGTGATCCGAATAGTGGCTCCAGTCGGCGTCCTCATACGCCCAGTCGTAATCTTTCATGTGACTGTTGCCCGCGCTCATGCGCGTCCAGCCGCGCACGTCGAGGGAAAGCCAGTCCAGTGCGTGGTAGGTCAGGCCCAGATGCAAGGTGGGAACCTGTTTGATGTCCCAGTTCAACTGACTGAGTTTTTCGCCACGGTTGTAGACTTTTTCCTCGGACTTGCCGTTCAACAACCCGACACCCAGATTCAATTCGACACTGCCGACCTGCAACTGCTGCTCTTTGGTTATCTGCGCGTTGGCCATCGCCTCTTGCCCAAGTGCAAACAGCCCCAGCATTACCAGCGTATTTCGCCCATTCATCAACAAAGTCCACACCTCAATCGGGATGATGTGCGCGACGATCAGGGTCGCCGCAGCACGAAGCGAAAGGATGGGCTTTGTCGCAGGAAATCTCTGCCAGCCGACTCCGCACTGACTTGTATGAAACCGCCATGGAGGGTGCTGGAAAGCCCCTACATGAAGCGAACCCTCAAAAAATTCCCACATAAAAAAAGGCCTGTCCGCTTGCGCGTCAGGCCCTTTACCTACAGCTGGCGATTACTCGGCCAGGCTTTTACTCACCACTTCGTACACGTCACTGGACAGCTCACCCGAATCACGGATGCGCACCAGTTCGGCCTTCATCAGCGCCTGACGGGCGCTGTCGTATTTGCGCCAGCGGGTCAGCGGTGCCAATTGGCGTGACGCGATCTGCGGGTTGAAGGCGTTGAGCTGGATGACCAGATCGGCCAGGAAGCGATAGCCGGAGCCGTCCGCCGCATGGAAGTTGATCAAATTTTGCCCCGCGAACGCGCCGATCAGGGCGCGGACTTTGTTCGGGTTCTTGATGTTGAACGCCGGATGCTGCATCAGCGCCTTGACCCGCTCCAGACCGCCGGGCAAGGTGCTGCCGGCCTGAACGCTGAACCATTGGTCCATGACCAGCGGGTTGTCCTTGAAGTTTTCCGCGAACACCGTCAGCGCGTTGTCCTTCTCGGCGGTGAATGGCGAATTGACCAATACAGCCAGCGCGGTAAGGCGTTCGGTCATGTTGTCGCTGGTGTCGAATTGCTCGATGGTGGCGGCCAGAACTTCGGGCTTTCCGCTGAGCATCAGGTACGACAAGGCAATGTTTTGCAGGGCGCGACGGGCAAAGTGTTCGGCTTCAGCCACATAAGGCGTGGCTTTCGACACCTCGCGGTTGCTGGTGTAGCGCGACCACAACGCGTCGAACAGGCTGTTCGCCAGTTGCTTGCGGACGAATTCGCGAGCGGCGTGGATCGCATCCACGTCAGCCACTTCGCTGATCTCGGTCAGATAAGCTTCGCCCGGCAACGACAACATCTCGGCGATCATTGCCTGATCCAGCGAGGTGTCCGCCAGGACCGTGCCCAGCGCGGCGACCAGACGCTGATCGAGGACCATGTCCTGACCTTGCTGATATTGGCCGATCAATTCCTGCAGGACTTGCACCGACAGCTGCTGCCCGGCGTCCCAGCGATTGAAGCCGTCGCTGTCATGCTGCATGAGGAACATCAGCTGATCGCGGTTATACGGGAAGCTCAGTTTCACCGGGGCCGAGAAACCGCGCAGCAGCGACGGCAACGGCTGTTCGGCAACGTTGATAAAGGTGAAGGTCTGCTCGGCTTCGGTGACGGAAATCACGCGGGTAGTGCCCGACGCAGCCGCTTCACCTTGCAGATGCAAGGACACTTCGCCGCCCTGCTTGTCCAGCAGGCCCAGCGCAACCGGAATCACGAAGGGCTTCTTCGCGTCGCCTGGCTGGCCCGGCGTGGTTGGGCAGCTTTGGCGGAAGGTCAGGCTGTAGGTTTTCGCGGCGCTGTCGTAGGACCCGCTCACCGCAAGACGCGGCGTGCCAGCCTGGCTGTACCAGCGCTTGAACTGCGTCAGGTCGACGCCATTGGCGTCTTCCATGGCTTTGACGAAATCGTCGACGGTCACCGCTTGGCCGTCGTGGCGTTCAAAGTACAGATCACTGCCTTTGCGGAAACCTTCGGCGCCCAACAAGGTATGGATCATGCCGACCACTTCCGAGCCTTTTTCGTACACGGTCAGCGTGTAGAAATTGGAAATCTCGATGAAGCTGTCCGGGCGCACGGCATGGGCCATGGGTCCGGCGTCTTCGGCGAACTGGTGGGTGCGCAGGTAAGCCACATCCTGAATGCGCTTGACCGTGGCCGAGTTCATGTCCGCCGAGAAGCCGGAATCGCGGTAAACCGTGAAGCCTTCCTTGAGCGACAGCTGGAACCAGTCACGGCAGGTCACGCGGTTGCCCGACCAGTTGTGGAAGTATTCGTGGGCAACGATGGCCTCGACCCGCTGGTGTGCAGCGTCGGTGGCGGTTTCAGCGCGGGCCAGCACGGCGCTGGAGTTGAAGATATTGAGGCCCTTGTTCTCCATGGCGCCCATGTTGAAGTCGTTGACCGCCACGATCATGAAGATGTCCAGGTCGTACTCGCGACCGTAGGTCTCTTCGTCCCAGCGCATGGATTTCTTCAGGCTGGTCATGGCGTGCTGGCACTTGTCGATGTTTTCCGGCTCGACATAGATGCGCAGGGTCACTTCCCGATCGCTCATGGTGGTGAACTTGTCTTCCACACACCACAGATCACCGGCCACCAGCGCGAACAGGTACGCCGGTTTCATGAACGGGTCTTCCCACGTTGCCCAATGCCGACCGTCATCTTCCGGCCCGCTGGCAATCGGGTTGCCGTTGGAGAGCAGGACCGGGAAGGCGTGCTTGTCGGCGCTCAGGGTCGTGGTGAACTTGCTCATCACGTCCGGGCGGTCGAGGTAATAGGTGATCTTGCGAAAACCTTCGGCCTCGCACTGGGTGCAGAACATGCCGCTGGATTTGTACAGGCCTTCCAGGGCGGTGTTGGTTTCCGGATGGATTCGCACGCTGCTGTCGACGACGAAGGATTCGGCCTTCGGGTGCAGCGTCAGGTGGTCCGGGGTCAGCTGATAATCGGTGTTGGTCAGTTCGACATCATCGAGCTTGACCGACAGCAGTTCCAGCAACTGACCATCCAGCACCAACGGCGGCAGACCCGTGCCACGGGCCGGATTGCGACGCATCACCAGCTGGGTGTGCACCAGGGAATGGTCGTCGAACAATTCGAAGGTCAGGTGCGTCTCGTCGATGAGGTACTCGGGCGCCTGGTAGTCCTTCAGGTAGATCATTTGCGGTTGATCGGTGCGCATGATGGAGTCCTTTTACTGATGCACGGCCAGTTGATAGGCCGTGTATTTGCGAATATTGATCACGCCGGTATCGAAAATCAGGTACTGGCCCTTGATCCCCAGCAACGTGCCTTCGGCGATGGGATTCTTGTCCAGGTTGAAGCTGACAATCTTGGTCGGGTACGCCTCGACGGGGTAACGGATCTCGATTGGCTCCACGTCATGCAGTAATTGGATAGCCTGCAGGCCGAATCGTTCTTGCAGTCCTGCCAGACCCTCGGCGCAGCTGTCGAACAATTGCTGGCGCACGGCGGCAAGGTCCACAGGCACCGCGTCGCCCTTGAGCAGCGCGCGCCAGTTGGTGCGGTCGGCTACCTGGCTGCGCAGCAGGTCTTCGACGAAACCGGACTGCTGGCGAGTGGCTACGCGAATAATCGGCAACGCCTGACTTGCACCCTGGTCGAGCCAGCGGGTCGGCAACTGCGTGGCGCGGGTGATGCCGACCTTCACGCCCGACGAATTGGCCAGGTAAACCACGTGATCGGTCATGCAGAACTGCTCGCCCCAGGCCGGATCGCGGCAGGTGCCGTGTTCGTGATGGCACTTTTCCGGGCTCATGATGCAGATATCGCACTGCGCCAGCTTGAGCATGCACGGGTAGCAATAGCCCTGACTGTAGCTGGACTTGGTCTTGCGTCCGCAATGACTGCAATGAATCGCGCCAAGGAACTCAAGGCGCACGGTCTTGCCAATCATCGGGTTGACCGGAATCTCGCTGTCGCCCAGACGAAAGCTGTATTGCACCAGCGGCGCATCAAGGCGCGCTGACATTTTGTTGACTGCGCCGCGACCAATCTCGATCAATGGATGGCATCCGACTTGAACAGGATGTTAGGTACGGTCGTGGATTTGGAGGCGCATTCCTGTGGGCCCATGTAACCGATCCGCTGGTCTTCCGGCAGGTTCTGCACTTCCCAGGCGATCAGCGCCTGCAAGGACAGCTCGCGCTGTTCCTGAGTCAGTTTGCGGCCGTCCGACCATTTACCGATTTCCACGGCCAGCTTCAGACTCTCGTAGATGTCCGGGGTGATGTTTTCGATCATTTCAACAAAAGAGGACATAGGCACTCCACAAATTAGCGGCGGATTTTAAACGTTACGGCGGGCCAGAGCACCGCCCAACAGACCTGTAACACAACCGATGATCAGACCGCCCACATGCGCGCCGTTGGCGATTTCGCCGAAGCCGAGCATGCTCACCAGCCCCGACAGGCACAACGCCAGCCAGACCAGCATCATCACCAGAACCCCGCGCGGTAAACGATAGATGGGGTTCGGCGCGAGCATTTGAAAGATCCAGCAATGACCGAGCAAGCCATACAGCACGCCGGACAGGCCGCCAAACAGGCTCGGCCCACCGAACTGGTATTGAACGTAGTTGGAAACGGCGCTGAACAACAGGGTCAGGCCAAGCAGATACCCGCTGCCTTGACGCAACTCAATGCGGCGCCCCAGTTCCCAGTACCACATGGCGTTCATGGCCAGGTGCAGGATGCCGAAGTGAATCAGCATGGGCGTGACGATGCGCCACCATTGACCGGCAGCCAGCGTATCGGCGAGCGGTCTGAAACTGGCGTAATCGCCATGAATGCGGAAATCCAGAAACGTCAGCCAGCTCACCGCCTGCAGGTTGTCGCCCAGCAGCGTGATGCCGGCGACGATCAGACAGGCCAGCAGAATCAGCGATGTAACCGGGCTGTCCTTGAGCTGCCGGACAAAACCCGAGCGCGGCAGGCTGCTCGACTGTTGGCCGGCGGGCAGCTGGTAGTTTTCGTCGCCTTGCGGGTATTGCTGATACAGGGTGCGCACATCTTCGGCCAACTGCGCAGTATCCGGCACCCAGAGCACTTGTTCCCCCGCTTCTTCGCTGACTCGATGGGGCACGCGCAAGCGGTTCAACAGGCTGACGAAGCCACTCAAATCAGTGGTCAACGGCAGACGCAATACAGCAACAGGACTCATTACACAGCCTCGGGACGTTTGACATCGACCCAGACAAACTTGTCGGGATCGATTCGGGTTTCCTGGTCAAGCCGATAGGCGACCAACTTGCCGTAAAGCACGGCGCTGTAATCCAGGCAAGCCAGGTTTGGCCGAATGGGAGCAGGCACGCCGCTGCGCCAGTAATGGCCGACGAACAGCAAAGGTTCGTCGCTGCCATAGCGCAGCAAGGCGTTTTTTTCCGTGGTGGTCAACGGCGTCTTGGCCACGCCTTCCGGCAAGGCATCGGGCTGAAACACCACATCGCCATAGGTTTGCGGATCGTCTTCCCAGAATTTGGTGCGAAAGAACGCCCGCGTCAGGCCGTCGCCGCCGGTGAACGTCATGCCATGGGGCAAACGCATGTCGGTGCCGCGCAACAGGCGATCGAATACCGCGCTGGCAAAACTGCCGGGCACTGCCGAGGCCTGGACAAAATGCTTGTCGATGCAGCCGTTGCCGTGCAACCCCAACAGCGGCCCGATCAGGCTGGAATCCCAGCACGCATGCACCACGCGGAAACGCTCGGCATCGATGAACAGCGGCAACTCATAGAACCAATTGACGAAGTCGTGCCACTCGTCCGGGTATTGCTCGAACTGCGCCAGGGTTTCGCCAATCAGGCGCGCGTGCCGTGGCGAATGCTCGCGCACGAACAGCTTGCCGCTTTCGGGCAAGGCCGGTGTCACCCAACCCAGTGCGTTGAACTCATGATTACCCATAATGCACACCGCATGACCGGCCACGACCATGTCGCGCACGATATGCAGGGCCTCTCGGATCAACGGGCCGCGGTCGATGATGTCGCCGAGGAACACCGCGATGCGCTCCGGGTGCCGCCAGACGCCAGCCTGAAAACGATAGCCCAGCACGCTGAGCAATTGCTCCAGCGTATGGGCACATCCATGCACGTCACCGATCAGATCGTAGCTACGCGCGGGATCGAGCATCAGTCGCCTCCACCACCAAGCCGGCTGCCCCAGCCAAGCTTGGTGCGGCACACTTCGTAATAGTTGTGATCCAGCGGATGGATCAGACGCAGTTTCTGCGGCTTCTTGCTCACGGTAATGGTATCGCCGGGTGCGCAAGTGAAATGGTTCTGCCCATCACAGGAGACCTGTGGATAAATCGTCATGTCCTTGGAGACGACGATTTTCAGCTCACTGTTGCCGTCCACCACGATAGGCCGGCCGGACAAGGTATGCGGGTACATTGGCACGATGACAATGGCATCGAGCTTGGGATGCATGATCGGCCCGCCCGCCGACAGCGCATAGGCAGTCGAACCGGTTGGCGTGGCGACGATCAGCCCGTCGGCCTTCTGACTGCAGACGAACTGGCCGTCGATATACAGCTCGAATTCGATCATGCGCGTCGACTTGCCAGGGTGCAGCACCACGTCGTTCAACGCATCGCCCTGGCCGATGGCTTCGCCATGACGACGGACTTCGGCCTGCAACAGGAAGCGGTTTTCCACCAGATAGTGGCCGTCCAGCACTTCGGCGCACTTCACTTCCAGCTCGTCGGGACGAATATCAGTGAGAAAACCCAGGCTGCCACGGTTGATGCCCAGCACCGGCACATTGTGCTTGGCCAACGCCCGCGCCGCGCCAAGCAGGCTGCCGTCGCCGCCGACGACGATCACCATGTCGCACACTTCCCCGAGCATCTTGCGCGACGAAGTCTGCAGGCCATGGCCCGGCAACACTTCAGCAATGGTGTCTTCGAGAATGACATGCAGGTGCCGTCCCAGCAGAAACTTCTTGAGTCGGCGAACGGTATCGAGCACCTGCACACTGCCGAGGCGACCGATGATGCCGATATTGCGAAATTGCTCCATGGGGCTCCTGCGGGGGTTCGATGCGGCTTAAAGAAGGGGATTATGGGTGAAAGGCCGGGGTAGCGGCAATTGCCGATGTTGTGGGGGTCAACTTGTTGGCGAGGCGTTGATCTTGCTTATTCAGGAATATCCCTTCGCGAGCAAGCTCGCTCCTTATATGTACCGGCGCGAATCGGTCTATACATTTCGGCAAAGGGGGGAAACCATTCTGCGCTGACGTCCGGCCCCTGCTTCGCAGCGGTTCCTTCGCTCCGGTGCCGTGGTGTGGGTACGCGCCGACCCGCCATCCCTGGCGCAACGGCGCTCGACCGGCATCCATGCCGGTCGCCCCACCCCACGACACCTGCGCTCAGCCTCCCGACGCGCATTTGGCGGTGTCTGCCAGAACGTGGCACGGAAAAGCAAAAACCAAAAGCCAGAGCAATTTTCCACGCGGGCCCTAAACCCGTTGGAGCGAGGCTTGCCCGCGAAGAGGCCAGCACAGCCCCACAACAGAGTGTCTATATGTGGGCTGCACTGTATGCCATAACGCAAGTTCCGCTATCCTCGGTTCATGACCCTATTCCCAAGCCTGACCCACCTGCCCCGTCAATTACGCACCTCACAGGTGCGTGATCTTGCCTGGGTGATCCTGGCGCCGCCGATGCTTGGGCAAACCCCGTGGCCGCAGCGCCATCCATTGTCGGCCAGCGACTGGGTACACCAACCGCAGCAACTGGCCGATTTCCTGCGCCAGCTGGATCAGGACAGCCGCCAACTCGATCACTGGCTGGCGCTGGGTGCCACACGACGCCTGGGTTTGTATTACGAGCGCTTATGGCAATTCGCCGTGCATCATGCGCCCGGCGTCGAGATGATCGCCGCCAACCTGCCGATCCGCCTGGGCGGGCATACGCTGGGGGAGCTGGACATGCTGCTGCGCGATGCTGACGGTGTGCACCACGTCGAGCTGGCGATCAAGCTTTATCTGGGTCCGCAACACGGCGATGGCAGCGATCCGGCGCAATGGCTCGGCCCTGGCTGCCATGACCGGCTGGATCGCAAGCTGGCCCATTTGAGCCAGCATCAGCTACCCATCTCCGCACGTCCGGAAAGTCGCGAAACGCTGGCGGCGCTGGATATTAACCAGTTCAGTGCAGAGCTTTGGCTGGGCGGTTACCTGCTGTATCCCTGGCCCGGACAGGCGCAATCCCCCGAAGGCGCGCATCGCCAGCATTTGCGCGGCAGTTGGCTGCATCAGCGCGACTGGGAAGATTTCGTTGTCCAACGACCCCAAGGTCGCTGGCAATTGCTGCCGCGTCACGCCTGGCTGGCACCGGCGCATTACGCGCAACCCTGGAGCCATGAACAGCTTGCTGACTGGCTGGCGGAACTGGACCCACTGGCGCCAGCGCAACTTCTGGTGCGCCTGACAGAAAATCCTGACGGCGAATGGGAAGAAGCCGAGCGAGTATTTCTCGTCGCTGACATCTGGCCCAATCTGGGCGACACCACCAACGCAACGTCGAGTCTCGCCCTGCCCGTTTCCCCTACTTAAACGATCAAAGCGCTTTTTTCGTGCGCGGCAGGAAAATCGCCAGCAGGCCCAGCAGTGGCAGAAACGAGCACAGCGTGTAGACGAACAAAATGCCGTGGCTGTCCGCCAGATAACCGAGCAAGGCCGCGCCGATGCCGCCGAAACCGAACATCAGGCCGAAGAAAATCCCTGCGATCATGCCGACGTTGCCCGGCACCAGTTCCTGGGCGTACACCACGATGGCGGAAAACGCCGAAGCCAGGATGAAACCGATGATCACGCTTAGCACGCTGGTCCAGAACAGGTCCGCGTAAGGCAGCGCCAGCGTGAAGGGTGCTGCGCCGAGAATCGAGAACCAGATCACCGCCTTGCGGCCGATCTTGTCGCCAATCGGGCCGCCAAAGAAAGTGCCCGCTGCCACCGCGCCGAGAAACAGGAACAGCTGCAACTGTGATTGCGCCACGGACAGGTCAAACTTCTCGATCAGGTAAAAGGTGAAGTAGCTGGTGATGCTGGACATGTAGAAGAACTTGGAAAACACCAGAAACGCCAGAATCCCCAACGCCATGGTAACGCGGCCTTTGGACAAGCCATGATTCGCGGCCTGGCCTTGCTTGAGCTTGAACAGACTCAAGTGCGAGCGATACCAGCGGCTGATGGCGTACAGCAAGCCCAAGGAAAACAGCGCAAACAGTCCGAACCAGGCCACATGCCCCTGGCCGAACGGAATGATGATCGCCGCCGCCAACAGCGGACCGAATGCCGAACCCGTGTTACCGCCGACCTGAAAGGTCGATTGCGCCAGACCAAAACGCCCGCCCGACGCCAGCCGCGCGATACGCGAAGCTTCCGGGTGAAAGGTCGAGGAACCGATGCCGATCAGCGCCGAAGCCAGCAGGATCAGCGGAAAACTGCCAACCATGGACAACATCAGAATGCCGATCAGGGTGCAGATCGAACCCAGCGGCAAGACCAGTGGATTGGGGTGGCGATCAGTGTAATAACCCACCCAGGGTTGCAGCAGCGAAGCAGTGATCTGGAATGTCAGGGTAATCAGCCCAACCTGAGTGAAGCTCAGCCCGTAGTTTTCCTTGAGCATCGGGTAGATCGACGGCAATACGGCCTGGATCAGGTCATTGATCAAATGCGCCAGCGCCACCGCGCCGATAATGCGCATCACCAACGGACTGCTGGTGCTGGACGGTGAGGCTGGAATTGCGTTTGAAGCAGGGTTGCTGACGGCCATGAAGTTCATCCGTGGAGCGTTTGGATGTGCCCTGACAGCTCATTGCAAAATGTGTCGACGGCACGCGGGGGTCGCCAATGTGCCATTTTTTAGGGCGCTATCGCCACAAATTGTTGCAGCGATAGTGTTCTCTTTCCCGGATTCATCTTGTAGGAGCGAATTTATTCGCTCCTACAGATTTGCACTACGCCGCAGCGCCCATCGCCCCCGGCGTCGCCCCCGCCGGAATATCATGCAGGGAAATCCGCGAAGTCTCCCGCAACGCCAAGCCACCCGCCAATGCCAGCAAGGCGACAGCGATCAGGTAAAACGCCGGCGAAAGGTTGCTGCCCGTCGTGGTAATCAACCAGGTCGCCATCAAGGGCGCGGTGCCCCCGAAAATCGTGTAGGCCATGTTGTAGGTGATCGCCGACGCGGTATAGCGGGTGCGGGTCGGGAAGGTTTCCGAAAGCAGCGCCGCCGTGACCACACCGCACAACACCGCGCCAACAGCCAGCAGCATGACGCCGACAATGGACGCCGCGAACGAGCCCGAACTGGCCATCAGGAAGGATGGATAAACCACGATGATCAACAATGCGCAGGCGCTCATGACCGTGACGCGACGCCCGACACGATCCGAATACAGCCCGGCCAGCGGACAGATCGCCGCAGCGAAGATCAATGCAATCAACGACACCAGCAGCGCCGAGGCACGACTCAGGCCGCCGGCCACTTGCAGGTAGGTGGCGAAATACGTGGTGAACATATAGAACGACAAGGCCGTCAACGAAACGAAAGCGCCAAGGCAGCAAATTGCCGCGCCGTGGTTGCGCAGGGTTTCCTTGAGTGGCGAGTGGGCCACCGCGTGCTCCTCTTTGACGGCCTGAAACGCCGGGGTTTCGTCCAGTTTCCAACGCAGGTAAAGCCCGACGAGCCCCAGTGGCGCGGCGATCAGGAACGGCAGGCGCCAGCCCCAGCTGCCCATGGCTTCGGCAGACAACGATGCTTCCAGTGCATAGGCCACCACTGCGGCAGCGGCGAAGGCGGAAAAGGTCGAAACGGGAATGAAACTGCCATACCAGGCGCGCTTGTCATTGGGCGCATGTTCCATCAGATAAGCACAGGCCCCGGCGTACTCACCGCCCGCCGAGAAACCTTGGGCACAGCGGATCAGCGTCAACAGGATCGGCGCCATCACCCCGATGGCGGCATAGGTGGGTAACACGCCGATCAGGGTCGTGGCGCCCGCCATCAGCAAAATAGTCATTGCCAGAGTGCGCTTGCGGCCGATCCGGTCGCCCAGCATGCCGAAGAAGATCCCGCCCAAAGGCCGAAATGCGAAAGCCACGGCGAATACCGCAAAGGTTTTCAGCAAGGCGGCACTGGCGTCGCCGCTGGGGAAAAACTGTTGGGCGATGGTGGTGGCCAGGAAGCCGTAGACCGCGAAGTCGAACCATTCGACGAAGTTGCCGATGGCGGCGGCAACAATGACTTTTCTCAAAGTGGCGGGACTGACCTGCCCTGCAGTTGCACTGGTCATGCTGAACCTCGACGTTGTATCAGGAAGCTATCGATTATCGGGACAGCGGCTGAAAGGGTTCACTCTGAAAGTGTCATCCACGTATTCAGGGCCGACCCGTCATGACCCGAGAGGCGCAGGATTCGTGCCAGAGGGCCGGATCGGAGGCTTAAAGACCCATCGCCCGTCGACTTTGCAGGCCACCGGTGTGGATAAAGATCAAACGCGTGCCTGGCGCAAAACGCCCGCTCGATAGTTCATCGCGCAGCATCAGCAGGGCTTTGCCGGTGTACAGCGGTTCGAGAGGGATGCCGCTCTGGTCTTCGCAGGCAGCGATGAAATCGAGCAGGTGCTGGTCGGTTTTGGCAAAGCCGCCACGGCTGGCGTCGAGCAGGTGATAAGCAGAAATCGCAGCTGATCCAACAATTGCTGCCACATTCTCCCGCACCCCATGCCCATCCGGCACCGCCATGGCGCCATACACCGGATGTTCCCCCGCTTCTGCCCACACCAACCCGGCCAGCGTGGTGCCCGTCCCGACGGCCAGCCACCAGCCGTGATAATCGTCCCAGCCCAGATTACCCAGCTGGCCGCGCGCCATACTCAATAGCTCCGCACAGCCCGATGCACCGGCCAAACCACCGCCACCTTCCGGGATCGGAGAAAAGTCTGGATAACGCGCCAGCCAGGGCAGCCAGAAATCAGCCTCGTGCCGCGCCCGATAGCCGCCATAACCCAACCAATGCAACTGCATGCCGAATGCCTGCAAATCCCGCGTGGTCGGGGTTTGCTGCGCATGGCCGCGCAATAGGCCCACAGTGGGGAAATCGAAACGTTTGCCTGCCGCCGCCAGTGCGTGCAGATGATTGGAATGCGCGCCGCCCAGGCTGATGACCCCTCGGGCCTTGGCCTCGACAGCCGCAGCAAGGTGATGGACGAGCTTGAACCATTTATTGCCGCTGATCAGCGTGTCGATCAGGTCTAGGCGCAACACCGCCACCTCGACCCCGGCCTGTGCAAGCCAGGGCAGAGTCAGGGGTTCAAGTGGAGCCTGGGGAGACCAGCTGATGGGTTTGAGCGACACGGTGTCTGGCCCGCATTAAAGAGAGGCGCAGTTTACCACTCACGCAGATTCACCTGGTCTGACGCATATCCGCGAAAGCGCCTGTTCAGACGACGGATATTCACCGCCTGTTCAAATGCCTTCGGGAATAAATTCCCTCCTACAGGGATTGCGCCGGTTTACAACCCCGCAGCCAATCGCGAGCCTTGATCAATCGCCCGCTTGGCATCCAGTTCCGCCGCCACGTCAGCGCCGCCGATCAAATGCACCGACTGGCCCGCGTCCACCAGTCCGTCGTGCAACTCTCGCAGCGGGTCTTGGCCAGCGCAGACCACGATGTTATCCACCGGCAGCAATTTCTCTTCTCCTTCGCCGATGCGGATGTGCAGGCCGGCATCGTCGATACGCAGGTATTCAACGCTGTTGAGCATCTGCACCTGTTTGTTTTTCAACCCGGTGCGATGAATCCAGCCGGTGGTCTTGCCCAGACCGTCGCCGACCTTGGACGCCTTGCGCTGTAACAAAAATACCTGGCGCGCCGGAGCATGGGGTTCGGGCGTGATGCCCGCCACGCCGCCACGGGCTTGCAAGGCGGTATCGATGCCCCATTCCTTCCAGAACGCCTCGCGATCCAGGCTTGTCGACACACCTTGATGGACCAGAAATTCAGACACATCGAAGCCAATGCCGCCCGCGCCAATCACCGCCACGCTATGCCCTACAGGCTTGCGCGCCAGGATCACGTCCAGATAACTCAGCACTTTGGGGTTATCGATGCCGGGAATCGCTGGCGTGCGCGGCGCAATGCCGGTTGCGAGGACAATGTCGTCATAACCCGCGTTGACCAGATCCGTCACGGCAACCCGCTGATTCAGGCGCACGTCGACGCCGGTGGTCTGCAACTTGCGGGCGAAATAGCGCAAGGTTTCGAAGAATTCTTCCTTGCCCGGCACGCGCTTGGCGATGTTGAACTGACCACCGATTTCGCTCGCGGAATCGAACAGCGTGACCTTGTGTCCACGCTCGGCGGCTACCGTGGCCGCCGCCAGCCCGGCAGGACCGGCGCCGATTACCGCAATGCGCTTGATCTGCCGGGTGGGCACGTAATTGAGTTCGGTTTCGTGACAGGCGCGCGGGTTGACCAGACAGGTGGTCAGCTTGCCGCCGAAGGTGTGGTCCAGGCACGCCTGATTGCAACCGATGCAGGTATTGATTTCATCGCCGCGACCGGCAGCGGCTTTGTTGACGAACTCTGGATCGGCGAGGAACGGCCGGGCCATGGACACCATGTCGGCGTCGCCTTCGCTGAGGATCTGCTCGGCGATTTCCGGGGTGTTGATCCGGTTGGTGGTAATCAACGGGATGCCCACCGAACCGCGCAATTTGGCCGTGACTTTGCTGAAGGCCGCGCGCGGCACTTTGGTGGCAATGGTCGGAATCCGCGCTTCATGCCAGCCAATCCCGGTGTTGATGAGGGTCGCGCCAGCCTGTTCGATAGCTTTGGCCAGCTGGACGATTTCTTCCCAACTGCTGCCGCCTTCGACCAGATCCAGCATCGACAGGCGGAAAATAATAATGAATTGCGGGCCGACCGCGTCGCGTACCCGGCGGACGATTTCCACGGCCAGACGCATACGGTTTTCGTAGCTGCCGCCCCAGCGGTCAGTGCGATGGTTGGTGTGGGCGGCGAGGAACTGGTTGATGAAGTAGCCTTCGGAACCCATGATTTCAACGCCGTCATAGGCGGCGCTCTGGGCCAGGGTTGAGCAGGTCACGAAATCCTGAATCTGTTTTTCGATGCCTTCTTCGTCCAGCTCCCGAGGTGTGAACGGGTTGATCGGCGCCTTGATGGCACTCGGCGCGACTTGTTTGGGGCTGTAGGCATAACGCCCGGCATGCAGGATTTGCAGACAGATCTTGCCGCCCGCTTCGTGCACGGCCTGGGTGACGATGCGATGCTGTTCCGCCTCCCCGGCATTGGTCAGCTTCGCGGCGCCGGAGTACACGCCGCCTTCATCGTTGGGCGCGATACCGCCGGTGACCATCAGGCCGACGCCGCCACGGGCACGCTCGGCAAAGTACGCCGCCATGCGCTCGAAACCACCGGGCTTTTCTTCCAGGCCGGTGTGCATGGAGCCCATCAACGTGCGGTTGCGCAGCGTGGTGAAACCCAGATCCAGCGGGGCCAACAGGTGCGGGTAGTGAGCGGCGGCCATAAAGACTCCATCAAGCGTAATCACGGGACGCGGATGCCTTGGGCAACCGTCAATTATTCAGGCTTTTCGGGCCTGTTCATGGCGCAACAGTAAAGGCCCCACCCAGCGCGCTCAATGACTGAAAGTGACAAGTTATTGATCCAAACGTGCAGCAAGGGTTGGCAAGCACGATGGCGCGCCCTACCCTAGGCGGCAAACCCGCACCCGGCAGCCCTTTTCCTTCCTATGCGTACATTTTTTGCTGTTTTCCTGGCCACGCTGCTGCTGATCGCCCTGACCAGTTACGGGGTCTGGACCGAGCAGCGCCCGGTGGGCCATTACCTGTCCGACCTGCGCATCCAATTGGCAGTCGATGACGGTCAGCCCGGCGAGCGCGGCAACCTGTTGGGTGTGCAGGCCGAACTGTTTCCCGCCGACTACCAAAGCCTCGAACGCCTGCACCGCAAACTGGCTGCCTATCTGGCGCAGGCGCGGGACAAAGGCCTGGTTAACAGCAAGACCATCGTTGTGCTGCCCGAACACGTCGGGACCTGGCTGTTTGCCACTGGCGAAAAGAATCAGCTGTATCAAGCCGCCACCATTGATGAAGCCATGACCTGGCTATCAGTGAGCAACCCGCTGAAATTCATGGCTGCCATGCTGGGCGCCACTGGCGAGAACCGCCTGAACGACGCCCACCTGCGGATGAAAGCCGCCAGCATGGCCAAGGATTACCAGGCGTTGTTCGGCGGGCTGGCCAAGGAGTTTGGCGTGACCTTGGTCGCCGGCTCCATTGTGCTGCCGCAACCCCGTGTGGTGGACGGCAAGCTGGAAGTCGGCAGCGGCCCGCTGTTCAACAGCAGCCTGGTCTTTGGCATCGATGGCCTGCCCATTGGCCAGCCGCAGCGGCAGTTATATCCGGCCAGTTATCAGCGCGGTTACATCCAGTCCGCCGCCGACGCACCGCTCAACGTCGTCGACACGCCTGCCGGACGATTGGGCATCCTGATCGGCATCGACAGCTGGTATCCGCGCAACTACAGCCGCTTGAACGACAGCGGCGCGGAGTTGATCGCCGTACCGGCTTTTGTGGTCGGCAACGGCGGCTGGCGCAAACCCTGGCGCGGCGTGCCAGGCGTCGACCTCGCCCCACCGCTCGACATGCCGGCGGGCAGCCTCAGCGAAGGCGAAGCGTGGCAACGCCTGACCCTGACCAGCAAGACACCGGGCAGCTCGGCCCGCGCCGGCGTCAGCGTGTTCATGCGCGGCCAGTTCTGGGATCAGGGCAGCGCCGGGCACAGTTTCGCCAGCCGCAACGGCCTGAAGATCATCGAGCCTTCGCCGGACGACAAGACCGGCCACGGCGCACGCCTGATCAACCTCTGGCTCTGACCATGAATCCGTCGCCGATGCGCCTGGGAGATTTGTCCGTCGGGTTTGTTCACAGCCTGAGTGATGCAGTGCGCAGTTTCGACTGCGATCCCGCCCCGCTGCTGGCGCAATACGGCCTGGACGCCGCACGCCTGGGCGAAGCCTGCGCCCGCCTGTCGATTCCACGCTACATGCGCCTGGGCCATGCCGCCATCCAGCTCACCGGTCAGCCGGGACTGGGTCTGCGCATGGGCCGCTTAAGCCGGATCAGCCAATGCGGCCTGGTGGGCGTGACGGCCGCGCAAGCGCCCACAGTCCGAGAAGCGGCGCGCACATTGATCCGTTTTGAAGCGCTGTACGGCTCCAATTACCGGGGGCATTCGAGCTTTCACGAAGACGCGCGAGGCGCATGGCTGCGTTTTTACTCCATCAGCCCGTATAACGCTTACAACCGCTTCGTGGTGGATTCGATATTCGCCGGTTGGGTGCAGCAACTCTCGACACTGGCCGGGACAGAGATTCGGGCGCAGCGCATTGAAATCGAATTCGATGCGCCAACATACGCGGCCGAATACGCGCCCCTGAGCGAACATCCGGTGGTGTTTTCAG
The DNA here is from genome assembly GCF_000416235.1 of Pseudomonas sp. CFII64. Lineage (GTDB taxonomy): Bacteria > Pseudomonadota > Gammaproteobacteria > Pseudomonadales > Pseudomonadaceae > Aquipseudomonas. The sequence goes on from NZ_ATLO01000003.1 coordinate 203,990, forward strand.
CTGACACCAATCAACTGCTGCTAAATCAAGACGTGCTGGCCTTGCGCAATCCCGAGCATTGCCCGAGCACGTGGCGACACTTGCTGCAACTCTGTGAAAAGGAACTGGAGCAACTGACCCGCACCCGCAGCCTGCGTGAACGCATCACGCGTTTGCTCGGACCTTTGTTGAATGGCGGCCGGGAACCGGACCTGGAGGAAGTTGCCGCACGCTTGAAATTGCCGACCTGGACGTTGCGCCGCAAGCTGGCTGAAGAAGGCACGCGCTTTCGCACCATTCTCAATGACACGCGACGCGACCTGGCAATGACTTACATACGCGACACCGAACTGGCGTTCGGCGAAATTGCCTATCTGCTGGGTTTCGCGTCGGCCGAAGCCTTTCAACGCGCCTTCAAGCGCTGGAACGGCCAGACTCCCGGGGAGTTCCGCCGCAGCCAACGCCATATTGCCTGAACGCTTACAACTCGGTAGCGTCGTCCGCAGGCTCGGGTGGATCCAGTTCAAACGCTTTGTATTCGAGTATTTCTTCCAGATAGTCGTCCATAACGCATGCCCTCTTGGCTGTTCTTTAATGACTGCATTCACTGACCATGACCTCCACCTTAAAGTGCCCAAGTGAAGGAAAAATGTCAGTGTCATTAAAGATACGCGGCGCGATGGCGGGAATTTAGCCAGCGCCGCCTTGACTTGGCCCGCACAACCGAAATAGTCTTCAGGCCATGAACGTAACCAAGCATTTCTTCGGCCAGATTATTATTACCGCCATTCCAGTCATGGCGGGTTAGCCGACGCGTGCACCCAACCCGCCCTAGAGGCGGGTTTTTTCTGTCTCCAGGGCCAACCACTCAGGAGTCAGACATGATCATTTGCCCAGCCCCGCTCGCCCTCTTCAACCTGCAGGCTCTGCGCGCCGTCACTACCCGTGAAGGACGCGCGCGATGACCGACCTGCTCAATCACTACGCCCGGAAAATCCTCACCTCCCGCGTCTACGACGTG
>NZ_ATLO01000004.1 GCF_000416235.1 Pseudomonas sp. CFII64
CTGATGGCGCGGCATGTTCGGTATGTGGATTAGCATGGCGACTCTGTGTGATCTACACAGAATTAAACTAACCCCCACCCCACAACCCGCCTAAAATACCCGCCTTCGCTGCTTTCCAGCTTCAGCCCGCCCCGAGGCGTTTTTCGATGTCAGTCACTGCAACTCCCGCCCAGTCTGCTCAGGACCACCATGCCCAGTTTCTCGGCTTGCTGGAGAACAGTCTGTCGCAGAACTCGTTCATCAAGCTGGTCCTGGCTAAATACGTTGGCGAAGAAGCCGAGTTGCAGCGGGTGATCATCAAGCAGCTGACCGTCAAGGATCAGCCGTGTCTGTCGTTCGTCTATCGCTACAAAACCCGGGACATCACCAAGAATCTGCCGCTGGGCGACGCGGTGCAGCTGATCGGCGGCTTGCTGCCGGACTCGTTCAAGAACGCGCATTTGCTGTCGCTGACCGACGAAGTGCAGTTCGAATACGGCAAGAAAGGCAAAAGCACGCTGTTCAAAAGCAAGGCTCAGCAAGAGCGTGAAGCGCCAACGGCCGGGCATGACAGGGAGAAAAAGCGCTATCTGGAGCTGACCCGTCCATTCCTCACCGATCTGGGCGTGACCAATAAACAGCATGAACTGATCCCTTCCATGTCTCGCAAGTGGAAGCAGATCAACAAGTTCATCGAGGTGTTTTCCCACGCCCTGACGTCCTCGCCGCTCAAACTCGATCAGCCGATAAAAGTCGCGGACTTCGGTTCGGGCAAGGGTTACCTGACGTTCGCCATTCATGACTATCTGCGCAATACCTTGCAGGCCGAAGGGCAGGTGACTGGCGTTGAACTGCGCGAAGACATGGTTACGCTGTGCAACAACGCCGCTGCTCGCCTGGATCATCCGGGCCTGGTGTTCGAGTGCGGCGATGTGCGCAGCGTGGCGCCGAGCGCGCTGGACGTGATGATTGCCCTGCATGCCTGCGACATCGCCACCGATTACGCCATTCATATGGGGATTCGTTCCGGGGCGTCGATCATCATGTGTTCGCCGTGCTGCCACAAACAGATTCGCCTGCAAATCCAGAGCCCGGCGCTGCTCAAGCCCATGCTGCAATATGGTCTGCACATGGGCCAGCAAGCAGAAATGGTCACCGACAGCCTGCGTGCGCTGCTGCTCGAAGCCTGCGGTTACGAGACCAAAGTGTTCGAGTTCATCTCGCTGGAACACACCAACAAAAACAAGATGATCCTCGCCGTAAAACGCGCCGAACCGCTGCGGTCCAGCGACATCCTGGCCCGCATCCAGGAACTGAAAACCTTCTACGGGATTCAGGAGCAATGCCTGGAAACCTTGCTGGTGGCGGACGGTTTTATCAGCTGACTGTCAGCAAAGTTTCGGGCTGCTGAGGGGTTGGTCTTACCGCCGCGTAGGATCCGTCTGAAAATCGCTCACCCCCGACATCTGTCGGGTTCTCGCTGAGCCCGTCGGCAGGCAAAGTTCTGCGCTCCTAAGCCGGTGCAGAGGATAAGTATTCAAGCGCTGGCGCCCTTTGCGCAGGTTCCAGCATGTCCATTCAGATCAGAAAATCCCATCGCTGCCTGTTACTCGCAGTATTGGCCACGGCGCTGCCGGGCTGCGCCATCAGCACTGCCTCGCAACACGACTATTCAGGTTTGCCCGATGACGAGTTCGCGCAAGTCGTGAAGCAGGTTCGAGGTGGCAGCCGCGAACTTTTCAACAACATCGAGCGCGGGCAGATCATTTCGCAACAATTTGTTCGCGGTCGGAACGCCGAGCAAATCCGGACCCTGTTCACTGCGGCGCAAGGTGTCTGCGTGGCAGGGGCGGACTCTTCGCAGCTGGTTTGCGTGGTCGATCGCTGGTGGAAATATGCGATGTCGCGCTCGGCCGCTGACTCGAGGAACCGCTGCATTCCGGGGATTCAGCTGAGGTATCGCTTCAGATTCGATAAACCGAACCAGCCGGCTGCAACCTGGTCCAGGTATGACTTCGATGTCATTCACCTGGCGCACTGCAACCGTACACGCACCCTTCCCGGATAAACGCCGGGAGCAAACCTATCGGTTACTTGCGCTGGATCAATTTCACCCTCGTTGCCAACGCTCATGCTGTAAGCATTCCCCCCGCCGGGTTGTTGTGCAATCGCTCGGCTGATCGTTAGCAATGAGGATCCGTCATGAGCAGCACTTTTTTCATACCCTCCGTGAACATCATGGGCCTGGGTTGCCTCGATGAGGCCATGCAAGCCATCCGCAATTACGGCTTTCTCAAGGCGTTGATCGTTACCGACGCCGGCTTGGCCAAAACAGGGCTGGCCGCGCAGATCGCCGGTTTGCTGGTGGAGCAGGGCATCGACTCGGTGGTCTACGACGGCGCCAAGCCCAACCCGACTGTCAGCAATGTTGAAAATGGCCTGGCCATGCTGCGCGAACGTGAATGCGACTTCGTGATTTCCCTGGGCGGCGGTTCGCCCCATGACTGCGCCAAAGGGATCGCGTTGTGCGCCACCAATGGCGGGCACATCAGCGATTACGAAGGTGTGGACCGCTCCGCCAAGCCGCAATTGCCGCTGATCGCCATCAACACCACCGCCGGCACCGCCAGCGAAATGACCCGTTTCTGCATCATTACCGACGAAGTGCGCCACGTGAAAATGGCCATCGTTGATCGTAACGTCACGCCGCTGTTGTCGGTCAACGACCCGGCGATGATGGCCAAAATGCCGAAGTCACTGACGGCCGCCACCGGCATGGACGCGCTGACTCACGCCATCGAAGCCTATGTGTCGACTGCCGCCACGCCGATCACCGACGCCTGCGCACTCAAGGCCATGACGCTGATCGCCGATAATCTGCACAAGGCCGTAGTGGATGGCTCGGACCTCACCGCACGGGAAAACATGGCCTACGCACAGTTCCTCGCGGGCATGGCGTTCAACAATGCGTCGCTGGGTTTTGTGCATGCCATGGCGCACCAGTTGGGCGGGTTCTACGACTTGCCGCACGGCGTCTGCAACGCGGTCTTGTTGCCCCACGTACAAAGCTTCAACGCCAGCGTTTGCCCGGCCCGCCTGAGCGACGTCGCCCACGCCATGGGCGCTGACACTCGCGGCCTGTCCCCTGAAGAGGGCGCCCGTGCGGCCATCGCGGCCATCCGCAGCCTGTCGAGCTCCATCGACATTCCACCGGGCCTCACCGCGCTGGGCGTCAAGGAAGAAGACTTCCCGATTCTGGCCGCCAATGCCCTCAAAGACGCCTGCGGCCTGACCAACCCGCGACCTGCCGATCAACTGCAGATCGAAGACATCTTCCGTCGCGCGCTCTGATCGCCATTGCCCGCGATTCGGCGAATCGCGGGCTCGAACTTCTCCAGAGGTCATCGATGAAAACCACCTCCAGCGCTATCTGTGAAGCCGCCGACCGACTCGCCGGGTTCGTCGGTTACCACCACAAGGCCCATCGCCATATCGTGCGCTTCAGCGAAGATTCCTTCGGCATGGACGTCGCCGACGACAGCATCACGCCAACCTGCGAATTCGTCTGGTCGCCGGCAGACAACGAACTCATGACCCTGAGCCGCGAACGTCTGCAACTGTTGCTCGAACAGAACATCGACGACCGCCTGCGCATCACCGAACCGCTGCGCGTCTACATGCGCCGGCTTGACCTGCCGGAAATCGTGGTGGAGCGGCGGGTGAAGGCTTAATTTCGCTTGTTGGCGCAAGGCTTGCCCGCGAATCAGGAGGGCTCTTAATTGATATGAGCGATATTTAGCTCAAGAAACAAGGTATGTAATCTATAAGGCTCGCTATGAGTCAATGCAATCTATATTGTTCTTTAAGCTTGACGAGAGCCATATAGGTTACATAATGGGGTTCTTCTCTGAGGCTTCCCCTGTGAAAACTACCTTGCTTGATCAAATTCGTAAGCGTCGTCAGTCTCTCGGATTGAAAATCCAGGACATGCCACTGCGCTCCGGACTGACCAGGCAGCAGTACGGCAAAATCGAGGCCGGCGGCAACCCCCGTCTTGGCTCTATCGATCAGATAGTTGAAGGGCTGGACTGCACTTTATTGCTCATCCCGAAATCAAAAGTCGACATCGTTGAAAGGATCCTTGCCAGCAAGACACTGGCAGATGTGGATCATCGTTATCCCCGGCAAAGGCTCGAGTCCGAAGGACAGCCTCTGGACGCCGTTAAGGATGATGAAAGCCCTTGGGGAGACCTTTGATGGCCGATGAAACGGTGGCAGCATTAAAGCTAACGCTTCAAGGTGAGCTCGTCGGTTATGTCGCTGGGTATTCGAATGGGAAGAATGTGTTCACCCTGTCCCCGGAATACATACAGAACGAAGATCGGCATCCGCTGACGCTGTCCCACACCGAACCCGAGGCGTTGGCCCGTCAGTTAGCCAGAAGGCATCCTTTCATCAGTAGCCACCGCTTGCACCCGGTCCTGAGTAATTTGCTGCCGGAGGGGGCTTTGCGCGACTTTCTCTCGCAGGCCATGAAGGTTCACAGGGACAACGAATTCTCGTTGTTTAGTTGGCTGGGCCGGGACTTGCCCGGGGCCTTGATTGCTGAGCCGATGGAGGCTGCAGAAATCCCGTCACTCGCCTTGCAGCATCACGGCAAAATTGAGCCAGTGGTAATCGCTGTCCCAGACAGCCGAGCGCACTTTTCATTAGCGGGCATACAGATGAAATTCTCTATGCGCGATCAGGATGGGCGTTACATCACAGGCGACCCCGGAAAACCAGGTGACTGGATTATCAAGACGCCGTCGACTGTCCATCCATTTTTGCCGCTCAATGAATACACGGCGATGACGCTCGCAAAGCTTGTCGGCGTCGACATCCCGGAGATAAAGCTAATCTCAATGGGCGACATCGAGGTTCTGCCGAATATAAACCTGCCCAACGAACGGTTCGCTTATGGGATCCGCCGATATGACCGGCTACCAGGCAATCAGCGCATTCACTCCGAGGACTTCGCGCAGATATTCTTCGCTTATGCCCATGATAAATATCTCGGAGCGAGTTATGACCAGATCGGGAAACTGATTTACAGGAACTCGCTTCATGGGCAGCGAGATGCCGTGCAGATGGCGATAAGACTGTTGGTCAACATTCTGTTGGCAAACGGTGATGCACATCTAAAGAACTGGAGCATGATCTATCGGGATGGCAAACATGCCGAGCTTTCACCTGCATACGATATCGTGGTGACTAAAGCCTACATCCTGGATGAGGCTCAGTATGGCCTGAACATGGACAAGACCAGAAATTGGTACGATGTTTCTTTCGGACACTTCGAGAGATGGGCGAAGTATGGGGATATTCCGCAGCGCTTGGTACTCACCAATTTGAAAGCCGTGATGGCAAAGGCTCGTTCCCTTTGGCCCGCCGCTTTGAAGGAAAGCGAGATGCCAGAAAACCAGAAGACCGTATTACGCAGCCATTGGAAGCGTCTACATCCTGATTTTCGAATCGAAGATACCAGGGCTTAAAACCAGAGTGCGAAGAGATGAGTCTTATTAGAAAAGCTCCAGGCATTTCACCGAAATATGGAGTGGCTTCACGGTCTATTGGTCAGTTCAATTCTTGGAGCTCGTAAAGAACTTCTGTCCAGTATCGTACTAAGCCTCACGTATTCCGACGCACAGATGGCCATCCGATGGACGACGCAATCAAGCGCAGCGTAGTACACCTTTAATGGGCGCTGTTTGCGACCGCTGGCCGCATCGCCGCGATTGTCGGCACTAGCGATCGAACTTCTGGGCTGAACGGACACCATCGCGCCTCTGCGTAGCGGCAAAATAGTGACCCGGTGAATCGCCAAAGGCGCGGCGAAACATTGTGATGAAGTTGCTGGGCGCGGCATAGCCGAGAGCGTCCGAGACTACGCTGACGGGATCGCCTCGGGCCAGCATTTCGAGGGCGTGGGTCAAACGCGCCTGCTGTCGCCATTGGGCAAAGCTCAATCCCGTCTCGGTCAGGATGAGACGCCGCAGCGTGCGTGACGATAGCGCCGCCCAAGTCGCCCATTCGTCGAGCGTTCGCTCGCTCTCGGGACGGGCGAGGATCGCATTGGCGATGCGTACCAGTCGCGGATCGGATGGCATCGGCAAATGCAGCCGCTCTTGCGGCGCTTGTGCGATCTCGTCGAGGAGTACGGCGACGAGGCGATCCTGATCTGGTTGCAGCGTGTCCAGGGTGTTCCATGTGACGGCCCTGCGAACCAGCGCGCGCATCAATTCCCCGATGCCCATCACACGGGGGGCGTGGGGCAGATTGCATCCTGCGTCGGGGGCAATGAATACGCTCCACCCACTCAGCGCGCCGCTGACGCTAACAGCATGAGCAACGCCCGGCGGAATCCAGCCGGCACGGTGCGGCGGCAGCAGCCAGGAACCCTGCGCCGTCCGCACATGTATCAGGCCGCTTTCGACGCACAGCACCTGTCCGCGCCGATGCGTGTGCCAGTCATATTCCCGCGTTCCCAACCGATACTCCGTGCCGGGGTCATCATTGCCCCACACGGCAATCAGCGACGGGCCATCGAGCCTGTCGCTGACATCGACGGGAACCGACGATGCTATGGTCATATTGTTTGGCCACTTCTCAGTATTTTATGTCCATATAACGATACCCTTTGTAACCCACCTCAGTCGATCCTGAAAGGCGACACAAACGGTCTTCCAGGTGGATGCACCGTTATTCAACCCGACGAGGTGCATTCGATGTCATCTGCTTCCGCCGCCCCGGTGGTTCCAAATTCCCTTTTGCGTAGCGGTGTTCCGGCGTGGATCGCCGCAGTGGTCGCCTGCCTGTGCTCGTTCATGGTCGTCATGGACGGAGCCATCGTGAACGTCGCGCTGCCGGCGATCCGCGCTGATCTCGGCCTGACCCCAATGGGTCAGCAATGGGTTGTCGATGCCTATCTGTTGTCGCTCGGTGGTTTCATGCTGCTCGCGGCACGTGCGAGCGATATCTACGGTCGCCGCGCCATCCTTCAGGCCGGTCTCGTCACCTTCACGCTGGCGAGCCTGGTAGGCGGCTTCGCGACCAGCGGTCCTATGCTTCTGGCAGCACGGGCGGTTCAGGGCCTCGGTGCTTCAGCGCTCGCAAGCTCGACGCTGGCCGTCATCATCTCGGTCTATCCCAAGGGCGCCGGGCGCGAACGGGCGATCTCCTTCTGGGCGGCATCGGGGGCGATCGCCGCCGCCTTCGGCGTCATCATTGGCGGTGTGCTGGTGAGCGTTCTGAACTGGCGCTGGGTCATGTTCGTCAACGCCCCGATCGGTGCGCTGCTGAGCCTGGTCGTCGCGACCTGCCTCGCGCCGCAGCCCCATGGCCAAGATCGCTTGAAGCTCGACATACCGGGGGCGATCTCAATCACGCTCGCAATCGGCATTTTCATCTTCGGCATCACCCAATCGGTCGCATCGGGCTGGGGATCACCCGTGGTCCTTGGCGCTCTCGGCATCGCCGCTGGCCTTCTTGCGCTGTTCGTCGGCATCGAAAACCGCACCGACCAGCCCCTGATCCGTTTGAGCGTCTTCCGGCATCGCAACATCCCGGTCGGCGTCGTTATGGTCATGGCCCTTGGCGCATCACTGACCGCGTCCATGTTCTTCATCTCGCTCGTCCTCCAGCAGATTGCCGGTTACAGCCCGATGGACACGGGCCTTGCCATGCTGCCGATGGCGCTGCTCCTGGCCATTACCGCCATCTCGTCGCGTTATCTTCGCGATGCCGGTTTCGACCGCTTGCCGTTCTTCGGCGGGTTGATGGCGGCGGCAGGACTGGTCTGGCTGGCTTGGGTGCCTGCCGCGCCCGTCTATGTCGCCGATATCCTGTGGCCGTCATTTCTTGTCGGTGGCGGACTCGGTCTGATGATCATGACGGCGACGCACGCGGTTCTTGCCGGTATTCCCCACGCCGAATCCGGTCTGGCGGCCGGGCTGCAAAACACGGCTCGCCAACTCGGCGGCGCTGTGGGCATCGCTGGCCTCGTGACGCTGGCGCACACAGTGTCGATCGCTCACAGCGGTGGAGGCTCGGACGTGCTCGGCCAGCTGGCCGGATACCACGCAGCGTTTATGGCGACTGGAGCGATCAGCGCGGTCTCGGCGCTCGCCTCGCTGCTGCTCCGGCATGACCCCTGCTAATTCTCAGCCATACCCAGGCTGATGGCGAGGACCTTGCCCGCGCAGGCGGCACGACTCGACCCCACACTTTCAGGAAATGAATCGTGGACTAAAAAGCGTAAGCTGGGGGTGGTTTTGGGTGGAATGGCCGGACTGAAAGTTATGGAAAAAACCTGGTTTTCAGTGGCGTATGGACACAGTGAGTGGATGTCCATAGAAGCTGTATTGGAGCGGGTGAAGGGAATCGAACCCTCGTTATCAGCTTGGGAAGCTGGAGTAATGCCATTATACGACACCCGCTCTGAGCGGCTGACTTTGTACCAGAATGGGCGGCTGAATTGAAGCGCTAATTTCCTGTCGGCCGTTAAACCCTGCTTATCTCCACGGAGCCCATTCGCCGATTACGGCGTTGTCGCGCTGGCGAATGGTTCCCCGGCTCGGTCGAGCGTTGGGTTCAGAGGGCGAAGGCATGTTCTGTCTGGGCCTGTCTGTAGTGGAAGGTCTGACGGGTGCGTGTTGGCTGGGGTGTGAGGTAGTCCAGCAACGCGAAACGCGAGTCGCGGCAGGCGGCTTTGTGCTCCATGTCCAGGAAGTGCCCCGTGGCGCGTATCGTTGTGAACGTGCTGTGTTTCACCACTCGCTCAAAGAGCCTGGCATCGGCGGGGGCGGTGTATTCGTCCCATTCGCCGTTCATGAACAGCACCGGCACGTTAATGTTTTTCGCTGCGCTCAGGTACTCGTTCTCATCCAGGTTCAACACATGACTGATGTGGAAGTGCATCTGGTCATATTCATGGGTTTCCAGGCTGCTGACGTGCCGGTAATTGAAGCGCTTGAACAATGGCGGCAAGTGTTTGCCAATCGTGTCATTGACCAGATTGCCCACTTCATAACGCGCATGCGCACTCAGGTGCAGGACGCCGCGCTCCAGGTAATCGCGCATGTGTTCGTTGACGATCGGCGAGAACGAACTGATCACGGCTTTCTCGATCCGTTGTGGTCGGTGCGAGAGTGCAACCAGCGCCGCCGCGCCGCCCCACGAGAACGACATGATGTGTTCGGCGTTGAAATGGTCGACCAGCTCCAGCAGGATCTGGCCTTCCGCTTCTTTGGTCAGCGGCATTGCGTTGACGTTGTGGGGCTTGGACTTACCCGCGTAGGGCTGATCGTAAAGCACCACGTTGAATTGGGGATGAAGGTTACGCACGGTCTGCGCAAATGACGCAGTGGTGGCCAGTGAGCCGTTGACCAGAATGATGGTCTTCTCTGCGGCATCTGCCCGATAGAACTCCGTGTAAACCCGAAACTGTCCCTGTATATCAAGCACAGCGATTTCTGGCCTCATATCGTATGTCTCCTGGCGTAAACAGTTTTGCGCGCAATCGAAATTGCACGAGCTTCGTGACAGGTTGGCATTCGCCTTAAGGGGCCCAACGTCGATCCGAAACTATCTGTTCGACAGGTATTGTTATTGGCGGGCGATTTGTCGGGAGCCGAGGCTCTGGTCGACAAAAGGATTTCTTAGAATACGTTCATGACTCATCAGTCACATGTGGACCGACGATTGGATTCAAGCAGGGGAGAGGCAAACCCGCAAGTGCCGTTCGTACATTGAACGGCGCGTTCTGCCAGGCGGTAGGCCCTTAGCCGATAGCCACGATTTCTGCAGGATGCAGCGCGCGGTACTGCCCAGGCTCTAGGTCGGGGTCCAGGCTGAGGCTGGCCATGCTTTCGCGGTGCAGACGCAGCACTTTGTTATCGAAGTGGCCGAACATGCGTTTGACCTGATGGTAGCGGCCCTCGACGATTTCCAGTCTGGCCGAGTGCGGGCCGAGCAGGGTCAAGCGGGCTGGCTGTGTGGTGATGTCCTCGAAGGCGAAGTAAAAACCGGCGGCGAATTTTTCGGCGTAGCGCTCGTCGATCACCTGCTCGGTTTCAACATGATAGACCTTCGGCAGCTTGGTCTGGGGCAGCGTCAGCCGACGCGACCATTGCCCGTCATTGGTGATAAGCATCAGACCGGTGGTGTTGAAGTCCAACCGGCCGGCAATGTGCAATTCGTGCTTGTCCGGCTCGTCCAGCAAGTCGATAACGGTCGGATGCTGCGGGTCAACCGTGGCGCTGACACAGCCCTGGGGCTTGTGCAGCATGAAGTAGCGTGCCGCTTTGCCAGCCTGCAGGATCTCGCCATCGAACGCGACGCAGCTGAACTCACGCACATCATGGTGCGCATCGCTGATCACGTGGCCATCAACCGCTACCCGTCGGCCTGCCAGAGCGAGACGCACGTCCTTGCGATTGAAGCGCGGCAGGTTGCTGAGGAAACGATCAAGACGCATGGCTTTGGCAATATGAGTTGGAAGGGCGACAGGGTACGCGATCTACAAAGCTGATTGGTCAGCGCCTGCTTTTTCGATACCGGCGCAGCGCGGACACAGGCAGGCTTTGGCGCGTACCTCAGGCGCCAGCGCCTCGATGATGGCCGGATCGATGGCCACCGAAAAACACCAGCAGGCCTGATCGGCGGTACGCGGGTCCGCCAGGGCGCAGCGGTTGCTGGCCCCACAGGCGGGGCAGCGATCTGGATCGACGTCTGAAAGGTTCATGCGCTTACCGCATCCTCGGTGCAGACCTGATTGCGACCGCGTTGCTTGGCGGCGTACAGCGCGCGGTCGGCGCGGGCGATCAAGCTGTGCAACGTATCGTTGTCTTGCAGTTCGGCCATTCCGATACTGACAGTGATTTGCAAGGCCGTTCCGGAGAACACGTAGGTGTGGTGCTCGGCCAGTAGACGAATTTTCTCGGCAATGCGTCGGGCGCTTCTGATGTCGCTGCCCTTGAGCAGGATGATGAACTCCTCACCGCCCCAACGACAAATGATGTCCGACTGACGCAGGCAGCTTTTAAGATCCTCGGCGAATCCGGCCAGCACCTGGTCGCCCGCCAGGTGACCCTGAGTATCGTTGAGTTGCTTGAAGTGATCCAGGTCCAGCAGCATCGCCGTGAGCGGCTTGGCCTCGCGCTGAGTGTCCCTGAGGGTTTTCGATGCCAGCAGGTCGAAGCCGCGCCGATTGGGCAGGCCGGTCAGGCTGTCGAGAGTGGCCTGGGTTTCAATGTTGTATTTGTAGCGATTGATCAGGCGATGCAGCAGCAGCACGACGATCAGCGTGACGATCAGGCAGATCAACAGATTCAGGTACAGCGATTGGCGAATATCGGTGAGCGCTGTGTCTTCGCGCTTGTCGACGAACAGATACCAATTCAGTTCGGGGATGAAGCGAACGTTGAGAAAGTGCTCGTGACCTTCGGAGCGGTATTCATAAGTGCCGCTTCTTGGCTTGGGCAGTTGTTTGTGCAGTTCGCTCATGCCGGGCAACTTGTTGAGCGACTGGCCGATGGCCGCGCCATTCGGGCCGCCTTCGGCACCGGCCAGGACGATGCGTCCGAACGTGTCGACGAAGTACACGCTGCGCTCATAACGTTGTTGATAGCGATCGATCAATTTGATGACGGCGTCGACCGTCAGCCCGACGCCGGTCGCGCCGATGAACCGGTTGTCGTAATCAAATACTTTGTAGTTGATGAAAAAGGTCAGGCTGTCCTTGTTGGCCATGTCCGGATCGACATTGATCTCATAAGGCGCGGCCATGTCCCGCACCCGGTAGTACCAGACGTCCCGGGGTTCGCGAGCGTCGATTTTCTTCAGCACGCCTTTGGCCTGGTAATACTTCAGGCTGCTGTCGGAAACAAAAAAAGAGGTGTAGGCGCCGTAATGATCCATCACTTCTTTCAGATAACGGGTCATCTGTTCGGGATTGCGTTCACCTTCCACGACCCAGTCGCGCATGAAAGTATCGCGGGCCATCATCGAGGAGATCAGCACCGGGCGCACCAGGTCTTTCTGGATCTCGGAATAGACCGTGTCGGACGTCAGCGGCAATTCGGTGTTGATGATGTTGTCGCGAATAGACGCCCGCGAAGCGTAGTAACTGAGCAATGAAGTCGCCAGGAAGCCGCTCCCTAAAAGAATCACTAACGTCAGTAGCAACGACCGCTGTGAAGTAATGGCGGAGCGAAAAGGCATGGAGTGTCCGATGAAAAATTAGATGACAGGGCACATGCTAGCTTGCCGCCACTACTCACGCTATCGCGAATGTGTTCCAGCCGACAGCTGTCTGGCGTTGATTGCATTCCCCTTGATCATGACCCCGGGTAAACAGGCGCCGTGCCAAATGCCGAGCATCGGCAGTGCAGCAGCAGGATCTTGTCGTAGCGAATGCCGTGATCGAACAAGCTCTTGAACAATTCTTCCAGCGTTGGATCAGCCATGCCCAAGCGCTTTCTTACGGTCAGTACATCCATTGGCGTGCGCAGTAGTCGCCCGCTGAACGGCGATAGATTGGAATTGCGAACCACATGGCTGATGTAGTGGTAGCTTTCGCCATCGGGGGACTGGAATTTGGAGAGCGTGTAGTTCTTGATCTTCCCCGACTGCGATGTGCCGGCCAGCAACTTGTCGGTGAGAACATAGGAAGGCGGCGTGTTCGGTGCAGCGACCCATGTGTTGGCTTGGTTATCCAGGATGCCAAAGGGTTTTACCCGTTGCTGGACCACGTGATGGAGCGAGGGGTCGAGTAAGGTATACCCGTGGGGCGCGTAGACATGCAGTTCGGTGCCGTTGGGGATCAGCGTGTTTTTACTCCACGGCAAATAATAGCCGTGCGTGCTTACCACCAGCGTTCGAGCCTTGCCCCGGTCGGATGTCCACAACAGAAACTTGTGTGTCAGCTTCCATGTTTTGACTGGAGATGTTCCGAATTGGGGATGGCCGGGGATATTCCAGGTTTTCAGCAGGCTGTCGGTGTCGAAGAATTTTTCCAGACGGGTATGGCGAGTGTGCATCGAGCGATTGAGCAACCCGCTGAAGCTGCGGGTGTTGTTGGTTAATGTGGCTGAAGTGGTCACGAACTTTGTAGGACGAACCAGTTTGCCCAGCGAGCGCAGCAATGCCGGTGTGTAAGGTGACAACTGGAGAAAACCCAACGACAAGACAGCGAGCGCGGCCTGCCGTTTTTCTTCGTGGCGTGCGCCTGGCAAGTTCGCCGATGCGATGTTCAGTGAGACGATCCCTGCTTCCGTCGCCAGTGTCGCAATCAATGCCGGGGTCAATAAGAAGGACATGGGGGCCAGCAAGATTTGTAGATGGTTGAATTGGCGAGTCCAATAGTTGAGCAGCACCTCATTGGACGTCACGATAACGTCCTGCGCGTCCATTAAACCGTTCTGCCTGAGGGCTTGCGCCATGTAGCGAAATGGCGAAACAGTCAGGTGTTTGCTGCACAGGTTATGGCCTGCGGCCGTATGTGCGTCGTGGTTGTACAGTGTGTCGGTCCAGGGCCGCAGCAGGGATGTCGGTTCTCTCGGACTTAGTTCGCCGGCCCATATTTGCAGGATATAGCTCAGCCGTTGGTGGTGGCGCAGCGGAACATAGTTGAGGACTGACTCCCGCCATTGCTGGTTTTTTGCTGCTTTTTGCACGTATTGCACAATGGCCTCATCGCTGTCGAATTCGATGAAGCACTTGGCCAGCCCCGCCTGGTAAAGAACCCTTTGCGCACGGCCCTGCTCCCGAAAGACCAGCAGGCCTGGACAATAGATTTCCTGCATGCCTTCAAAGACCGAATATTGCAGGTAAAAGCCCAGCGTTGTTCGCTCGATTACACCGCTGCGTGGTTTGACGTAGAGCTGTTCGAGGGCTTTTACAACAATGTCGAAGCCGCTTTTGAACAGCAGTCGCGCTTTGAGGCACACCACCGCTTGCGTCATGAACGTTGTTTTGAAACATTGTTCGACGCTGTCCTGATGCCGGTCCCAGAACCGCTCGACGCGGCGAGTCATGACGCGCAGGAAATCAATTTTCCGGATGTGGTTTTCGATGGCTTGTGGTGTGACGGCGAGCTCCTGGATATCAACGGCATGACCGTTTTGCGTAGCGTCGATATAAACAATCGTGCGCGCGTCATGATCCAGATAACCTTCGGCGTGCTCGACCCGGTAATTGTTTATCAGCGCCTGGCTCAGGCTAATCGGCAATCCAGCGGGTGTACTGACCTGAGTGATGGGGACGCGGGCGCTGCCCAACGGAGTAAAGGTTTTACCCCTGACATAACGGATAAATACCTGGTCCGGATTTATGTCGAGCCCATGTTC
Source organism: Pseudomonas sp. CFII64 (assembly GCF_000416235.1). Classification (GTDB taxonomy): domain Bacteria; phylum Pseudomonadota; class Gammaproteobacteria; order Pseudomonadales; family Pseudomonadaceae; genus Aquipseudomonas. The sequence continues at coordinate 14,367 of NZ_ATLO01000004.1, forward strand.
GTCTTTCATCACTTTGCGCATGAGCCGAGCGGCGGTTTTCAGGGGCGCCGGCACGCGCTGCAGGACAGTCGGCCGGGTTTGCCAAAGGTCAGCGGCGCTGACCAGGTTCAGCGCGCTGCGGATCGGTTTTAACCACGGGTGTTCGGTCACTGGCTCGACGTCTGTCATTGCCTCACGGTGCAGATAATCCAGAGAGAGCTGTTTTTGAACCTTGGTGATCGCAACAAAAAAATCGCCTTCAACTGTACTTAGTTCGGGCACCACAACCGCTTCGTTTTCTGCCGCGTCAGTTATTTGCACTCCACCGGTGGCATTCAGGGCATCGAGCAGCATTCGTGTCATTCGCTGCGGATCATCGCTGATGTATTCGGTGGGCTGGGCTGCATCCCCTGGCTGATGAATAAAACAGTGTGAAGTGGTGTGGGATCTGAGCTGAAACACTCCGGGAGCCCGGCGACCGTTCAACGACAGCATGCTGACGCTGGAGAGCGTGCCTGTGGCGGGGTATTCCAGGCATTCAGGATTATCGGGGAAGTCTCTCAGCCCGAGGATATCCAGCCCGAGGTGATAGCCCTCCCAACCGAGTTTTCGCTGGGCAAAGTGAGTGTGCAGATCGTGCAGGAAAGACAATTTGGCCAGGGCACGAAAAGTCGCTTCGTGACGAGCCCAGAAAGCGTTGATCAAGGCCTTATAGTCGGCCGCCCAAGGCGCATTCAGAATCACGTCCATGGCATTGCTGGCCATAAAGTCGGGCAGTGAGTCATCCAGAGCGGTGTCAGCCAGGGTTGCGCCCAACAAGGCCTGCATGGCCGGTACGTTGAAAGAAATAGTCGCCAGCTCTGTCAGCGAGAATTGCTTTGTGTACTGTTCCCGCCCGTCACTTTCAACGGCGGGCTGGGTGTCATGGGTGAGACGGATGAATAACGTGTCAGGGTCCAATGCCTTGCCGGTAAGTTGGCGCAAACGCCGGGTCAATTGATCGCGAACATACCCACTCCACATTGGCGGGCAATCCATGTCCAGTTGATAAGCCTTGAGCAGCAACGCCGAGTTGGCGACAAGTTTCATCGCCGGGCTTTTTCTTGACGCTTTGAGTTTCTTCAGCGCCAGAGACGGCGCGGCTGGGGCTGCAACAGCGGGGGATGCCGGGCTGTAATAAAACGGTGAAGTGGCAAAGCTGCCTGACGAATTGAGGCTGTCCTGCTTCTGCGCCGATCCATTGCTTACAGTATTGAAGATTGGCAGCTCCAGCTCGGAGCCGTTGGGATATTCGTGATACGTCGAGTCGGAAGCGGGCGAATCGGGTGTTATTTCGGGCTCTTTCATATGGGCGGGCAAACTGGCAGGTCACGATGAATGGCCTGCCACTATCTCATCCGGATTTTTGTTATTTCCGGTAATTATTTAAACGCTTATATATGCCCGCCAGCCGCCCAGATGGCTGATATTGGTTGCCCCTGCAAGACCATAGGGCTCGCAGATGAATCCGCATTCCCAGCTCCCGTCAGCCAGCTGCACTTTGCCCAGGCCCAACGGCGCCGGAATGCCGGTCAGGAACGAACCCAGTTCTCGACTCGGCAGCTCCCAGACTTCCACTGCGATAGCCACGCCGTCCTGTTCGACCCGGACCATTCCCGGGCGAAATGGCGGACCACCGGCCAGCGCATAAAGCTGATAATCCGATGAGCTTTGGGTCGCTTCCACCAGGCGCGCGCCGCGTTGCTTGAGCTGCCAGTTCAACGGCAACCCGTCCAGATGCGCGCCGCACACCACGAGCCGGGCCATGTCATTGCGCGCGCTGCCGGCAGGTTTGGACAGCTGTCCGGCGAGCCCGCCAATCAAGGGCAGTTCGGTGTGGCGTTGCAGGGCGTCGGCGATGCTCAGCAAGTACTGATCGGTGAACACGCGCCCGAACACGGTGACGCCCCACGGCATGCCGTTGTCCATGAACGCGCTGGGCACGGCGACGGCGGCGTAGTCCAGCAGGTTGACGAAGTTGGTGTAGTAACCCAGCTCCGAGTTGCGCAGCACTGGTTCGGCTTCCAGTTCTGCCGAGCTGACGGGGCGGCCGATGCTCGGCGTGACGACGAAATCCACGCCTTCCATGACGCGATCACTAATGGCCTTGAGTGCTTGCAAACGGTACTGCGCCTGAAATGTTTCCACGCCGGTCACCAGCGGCGCTTTACCCAACACCGCGCGGATGACCGGCAGCACGGCTTCAGGGTTGCTCTGCATCAGCTCCCCAGCCACGCTGTAGCGCTCGGCAACCCACGGGCCGTTATACAAAAGGCCTGCGGCTTCGAGGAATGGCGACAGGTCGATGGTCACGGCTTCGCCACCCATGGCGGTCAGGCGGTCGATGGCATCCCCGAACAACAGCGGCCCTTGTGGGCAGCCGAAGTATTCAAGGTCCTGAGCGCGCGGTACGCCGAAGCGAAATGGTCGCGGCGCACCGAAGGCCGAGGCGTCGTTCCATGCCGGATTGCTGCGGCTGTATTCGTCACGCGGATCAAGTTTGGCCACCAGCCCCAACAACTGGCTGGCTTCCCGAGCAGTGGCGGTGAACGTCGTGACGCAATCCAGCGTCCGGCACGCCGGAACCACGCCTGCGGTGGAGATCAATCCTTTGCTGGCCTTCATGCCGACCAGATTGTTCAGCGCAGCGGGCACGCGGCCCGAGCCCGCCGTGTCGGTGCCCAGCGCGAAACTGCTGACGCCGAGGGCAACCGCCAGCGACGAGCCGGAGCTTGAGCCACCGGCCGGATATTCCTTGAGCACGCTGTTGGGGCAGGCGCCAAATGGCGAGCGACTGCCATTCAAACCGGTGGCGAACTGGTCCAGATTGGTCTTGCCCAACGGAATCGCGCCCAGGGCAATCAGTTGCTCCACGATGGTCGCCGAACGCTCGGGCTTATAGGTATAAGCAACGCAGGCCGCCGTGGTCGGGATGCCGGCCAGATCAATGTTGTCCTTGATCGAAAACGGCACGCCATACAGCGGCAGGTCGTTGATGTCCCGGCCTTGCAGCGCGGCGAAGTAGGGCTCCAGTTCAGTGGGATCCAGCAGGTAAATGTACAGGTGATATTCAGGGTTCAGCGCAGCAGCTTTTTCCCGCAGCGCTAGGATCAGCTCGCGGGGCGTAAGGTTGCCCGACTGGTAGGCCGCGCGTACTGACTCCAGGCGCAGGTCGCTCAAGGTGACTTCAAGGCTCATGGCGAAATTCCATAAAATTGATAAGAACAGACCGCATCAAACGGCTTCTATGACTACGACTCGCTGTCCCGCACGCACCGCCGAACCCGGTTGTACGCGCACCTCCCGAACCACGCCGGCAAGTGGCGCCAGCAGCGGGATTTCCATTTTCATCGACTCCAGAATCACCAACACATCACCAGCAGCGACCTGTTGGCCTACCTCAACCTGCACTTGCCAGAGATTGCCGGCAAGGTGACTGTCGACACTGTGTTCACCGGCGTTTAGCGGCGCTTCATCGGTCAGCGGCGCCACGGCTTCATCGCTTTCGAAGTTGGCCTGGCCGCTGGCAATCCAGCGCTCCCGCTCGGCCTGAAACGCACTTTGCTGCTGGCTGCGGAAGGCGGCGATGCCTTCGGCTTCACTGCTCAAGAACGCCTGATAATCTGCCAGGTTCAAGGTGCTGTGTTCAATTTGCAGTGGGTAGCGGCCCAGCGGGAAATCCCGGCGAATGCGCAGCAGCTCTGCGGCGCTGACCGGATAGAAACGAATCTGATCGAAAAAGCGTAGCAGCCAGGGCTTGCCATCGAAGGCCGCCACGTCCCGATAACGATTCCACATCTGCAACGTACGCCCGACAAACTGATAACCCCCCGGACCTTCCATGCCATACACGCACATGTAGGCGCCGCCGATGCCCACCGAGTTCTCCGCCGTCCAGGTGCGCGCCGGGTTGTATTTGGTGGTCACCAGCCGATGGCGCGGGTCCAGCGGCGTGGCGACCGGCGCACCCAGGTAGACATCGCCCAGGCCCATGACCAGATAACTGGCTTCGAACACCGTGCGCTGCACTTCGTCGAGGTTGGGCAGGTCGTTGATGCGGCGGATGAACTCCAGATTGCTCGGGCACCACGGCGCGTCCTTGCGCACAGTGGTCATGTATTTCTCGATAGCCAGCTGACAGGCCGGATCGTCCCAGGACAGCGGCAGATGCACGATACGCGACGGGACTTGCAGGTCCTTGGCCGCGCACACCGCATCCCATTCACCGGCGACGATTTCCAGCAGTTGGTGAAGCGGCAATTGCTCGGGCTGGTAATGCACCTGCAGCGAACGAATGCCCGGCGTCAGGTCAATTACGCCGTGCAGATTTTTGGCCTCCAGCGCCTGCATCAACGCATGGCCGCGAAAGCGCAGCACCAGATCCAGCTCCGGCGCACCGATCTCCAGCAACAGATGAGTATCGCCGGAGAGCCGCGCTACCAGGCGCGTGTCGTCGCGGCCGATGTCGAGCATGATCGGTGAACGCAGATCATCTTGTAGGACCGGCTTTGGCCGGGAGAGGGGCGTGACATTCGCAGCCTTTGCGGCGTTGGAGAGATCTTCCTCCCGGCTAAAGCCGGTCCTGCAGGTTGCGTAGTCGGCGGTGAAAATATCCCGGGCAGTCTGGATGCTCACTGCTGCAAACATCACCTTATCGCCGGCCTTGAGCTGCCCCAGCTGCCACAGATCCGCTTCGATGATGGTCACCGGGCAGACGAAGCCGCCGAGGCTCGGCCCGTCGGGGCCGAGGATGACGGGCATGTCGCCGGTGAAGTCCACCGCGCCGATGGCATACGGATTGTCGTGAATGTTCGACGGATGCAAACCCGCTTCCCCGCCATCGGCCCGTACCCATTCCGGTTTCGGGCCGATCAGGCGCACGCCGGTGCGGCTGGAGTTGAAATGCACTTCCCAGGCCGTGGCAAAAAACGTCTGCATGTAGCGTTCAGTGAAATACTCCGGCGCGCCGTGCGGGCCATAGATGACGCGAATGTGCCGAACGTCCGCCAACTCCGCGAGCTGATCCGTTGCGATGTGTTGCCCGGCGCTGCGTTCAATCAACGGCGAAATGTGCAGCACATCGCCAGCCCGCAATGCCCGACCGCCATGGCCGCCAAACTGGCCCAGGGTGAAGGTACTTTTGCTGCCCAGATAATCCGGCACATCCAGCCCGCCACGTACGCATAAATAGCTGCGCGCGCCTGCTCCGGCAATGGTGCCAAGCGCCAGCTGCGTACCGGCAGGCACCAACAACGCGGTATTCATCGGCTGCATCTCGCCGTCCAGCGTGATGGGGATCGCCGCACCCGTCACAGCAATCACCGCGTCGGTGTTAAAGCGCAGCAACGGCCCGCTCATGGTGATTTCCAGTGCCGCGCAGCCTTCGACGTTGCCCAGCAGGCGATTGCCCTGACGCAAGGCGCGGCTGTCCATTGGCCCGGACGGCGGCACACCGACTGCCCAATAACCGAGCCGCCCCGGATAGTCCTGAACGCTGGTCTGCGTGCCGCCGCTGAGCACTTCGAACGTGTCGGCGTGGTACACCAGACCTTCCAGGCAGCGGGTCCACGGCTGGCCGCTGGCAAACGGGACGTCGGCGATGATCTGGCGCAGGTAATCACGGTTGGTTTCGACGCCGTACAGGCGGGTGTCGCTCAAGGCTTTGGCCAGCCCGGCGCGGGCCCGCTCGCGGTTCGGCGCCCAACTGATGACCTTGGCGATCATCGGATCGAAGAACGGTGGAATCTCGCAACCGGCTTCGACCCAGGTATCAATGCGCAGGCTTTTGCCGTCTACAGCAGGGAAGTTCACGGCGGTCAGCAAACCGGGACTCGGCTGGAAATCCCGACCCGGATCTTCGGCATACAGACGGGCTTGAATGGCATGGCCGCCGGGTTTCAGTGCTGCCTGCAATTCACTCAACGGCGGCAGGTCGCCAGCGGCCAGTTGCACCATCCAGCTGACCAGATCGACGCCCCAGACTTGCTCGGTCACCCCGTGCTCGACCTGCAAGCGGGTGTTCACTTCCAGGAAATAAAAGCGCTGATCCTCGCTGTCGAAGACAAACTCCACAGTGCCGGCGCTGCGGTAGTTGACCGCTTTGGCCAGCTTGATCGCCGCCATGCACAGCGCTTCGCCCATGCCTTCGGGCAGGTTCGGCGCCGGGGTTTCTTCAAGGACTTTCTGGTTGCGCCGCTGCACCGAGCAATCGCGTACACCCAGCGCGAGCACTTCGCCACGTCCATCGCCGAACACCTGAACTTCAAGATGCCGGGCGCGCTGGATGTACTTCTCGATGAACACCCCAGCGTCGCTGAAGTTGTTCTGCCCGAGGCGTTTCACCGCCTCGAACGACTCGCTCAGCTCGGCGGCGCTGCGGCACACGCGCATGCCAATCCCGCCGCCGCCGGCGGTGCTTTTGAGCATTACCGGGTAACCGATGATTTGCGCAGCGCTCAGCGCGGTGTCGAGGCTGTCGAGCAATTCGGTGCCTTCGAGCATTGGCACGCCGTGCTGTTTGGCCAGGGCGCGAGCGGTGTGCTTGAGGCCGAACACCCGCAGTTGTTCGGGCGTCGGGCCGACGAAGGCAATGCCTGCGTCTTCGCAGCGTTGCGCGAACGCGGCGTTTTCAGAGAGAAAACCGTAGCCGGGATGAATCGCTTGCGCGCCGCTGGCTTTGGCGATGGCGAGGATTTTCTCCACCGCCAGATAAGTCCCGGCCGCGCCGCCTTCACCCAGGCTGTGGGCTTCGTCGGCTTGCAGCAAATGCAGGCTGGCGGCATCGGCTTCGGAATACACGGCAACGCCTTTGACGTGCAGGGCGCGCAAGGTGCGCAGGATGCGGCAGGCAATGGCGCCACGGTTGGCGATCAGCAGTGTGTCAAACATGGCTTGAACCCCGGAAGTCGATGGTTCGACCCCAAACTGGGAAGCGGGCCGTCCCGCTATTGATGTGTCTGCACGAGGGTCGTCCGTCGTGGTCAGTTGCTAGCCCGCTCGCGGCTGAAGCCGCTCCTACAAAACACCGCCCGTAGGAGCCGCCGAAGCCGTCCCCGAAACACCGTCCGAAGGGGCCGCCGAAGCCGTCCCCCCGAAACAATTTCCGTAGGAGCGGCTTCAGCCGCGAGGGCTCAATTCCAGACGTGCAATTCAGCCGGCGTCGGGTTGTAGCCATTGCACGGGTTATTCAGCTGCGGACAGTTGGAAATCAGCACGATCACGTCCATTTCGGCGCGCAGTTCGACGTATTTGCCCGGCGCGGAGATGCCGTCCTCGAAGGTCAGCCCGCCGTCAGCGGTGACCGGCACGTTCATGAAGAAATTGATGTTTGGCCCGATGTCGCCTTTGCCCAGACGCCCGTCATGTACGCAGGCGCGCAAGTAGTTGTCGCGGCAGCTGTGCATGTGGCGTTTTTCCAGGGCGTAACGCACGGTGTTGCTCTCTTGTGCGCAAGCGCCGCCGAGGGTGTCGTGACGTCCGCAGGTGTCATCGACGATGGTCAGCATCGGTTTGCCGAGGTTGGAATACAGCACGCTGCCGGTGGTCAGGTAAACGCTGCCTTGACGGCGCAAGGTGCGCTGCACGTCGTAACGTTCACGGGGGTTGGCGAGGCTGAAGAACAGCGTGTCGACCGCCTGATTGCCCTCCAGATCGAGGATGCGCAGGGTTTGCCCGGCCTTGAGTTCAGTCAGCGAAGGTTCGCCGGCCGGAATGAAGGTGGTGGATGCGGCGGTAGCGGAAGTCGTATTCATGGACGTGCTCCTCAGGCGAACAGGCGATCGGTATTGATGAAGCCGCGCTGGTTTTCCGGGCGGGACGTGCGGCAATGTTCGGCAACGCTGGCATCGGCTTTCATCCAGCTCAGCTGCAGCGGCTGCGGGGCGTATTCAGGATTCGGGTCCATGGGATGCTGCAGCGCGGTGAGGACGACCAGGGTATCCATCGGCGCGTACAGCTCGATGTAGTCCCCGGCTTTTGAATTGCCCGGCACAAAATGCAGGCGCCCCGCGTCGTCAACGTTGACGCGGCTGAACAGGTTCAAGGTCATCAGCAGGTCCGACAGGCCCAGGCCCCATTTGCCCAGCTCGACCAGCAGGTTGTCGGTGCCGTTGCGAAAGAAGCCGTTGCGCAGTTCCTGATAGCGGCCCTGACCGTATTTCTCCGCGACTTCATCAGCGCAGAGCACGCCGCCGAGGCTGTCGCTCCAGCCGCAGGTGTCGGCGGTGATTGCCGCCAGCACGCGGCCCATGTCCGAATACAGGCAATGGCCGCTGGTGAGTTTGGCGGTGTGCTGGCACTTGAGGCTGTCCGGCAGATTCAAACGCTCGGTTTTTTCATGGGCGTTGAGCAGCGTCAGGCTGATGTTGGCGTTGCCGTTGAGATCGGTCAGACGCAACAGTTCGCCGCGCTTGAGCACGAATGAACGATGGCCGCCGCCGGGCAGCAGTTCTTCGGCGAAAACCGGGAATAGCGTGTTCGATGTGGTCATGAGCAGAATCCTCTAAGCCTGTTGCAGCGAATCAAGCGCGGCGCGTGCTGCGCGGCGGTCGCTGTTCAGGGGAATGTCGTAAGTGATACGCGCGCCATAAGCGCCGGGGGCGTGGGGGTCGATGCGCACTTTGTCGAAGACCAGCAAGCGGGTGCCGAGGTTGAAACCTTCGGACAAGTCATGGGTGACCATGAACACCGTCAGCTGCGTTTCGCGCCACAGGTCCAGCAGCAAGGCGTGCATGTCCTTGCGGATGCCCGGATCGAGGGCGCCGAAGGGTTCGTCGAGCAGCAACACCCGGGGTTTCATGATCAGCGCCTGGGCGATGGCCAGCCGCTGTTGCATGCCGCCGGACAGCTGCGTCGGGTACTTGTCCAGCGAATGACCGAGGCCGACTTTGTTCAGCAACACCGCCGCTTGTTCGCGAGCTTCGCGTTTGGCATTGCCGAACAATCGCCCGAGCAACGCCGAGCGCGGCAGTTCCAGGCCCAGGGCAACGTTGTCCAGCACTGACAGATGCGGAAACACCGAATAACGCTGAAACACCACGCCACGGCTGGCATCCGGCTCGCTGGCCAACGCCTTGCCGTCGAGCAGAATCTTGCCCTTGCTTGGCACTTCCTGACCCAGCAACAGACGCAGAAAGGTGGATTTGCCGCAACCCGAGGCACCGACCAGGGTGCAGAATTCACCCTCGGCGACGCTCAGGTTCAGGCCTTCGAGCACCACTTGATCGTCGTATTGTTGCCAGACGTTTTGCACGGAAATAAAACTCATCCTCGCGCCCCTTCATACCAGGGGAACGCCTTGCGGGTCAGCGCCTTGAGGCCCCAATCCATCAGCCACGCCAGCAGCGTGATCCAGACCACGTAGGGCAGGATCACGTCCATCGCCAGATAGCGCCGTACCAGAAAGATCCGGTAACCGAGGCCGTCCGTGGAGGCAATGGCTTCGGCCGCGATCAGGAACAACCACGCCGATCCCAGCACCAGCCGCAAGGCGATCAGCAAACGTGGCAGCAATTGCGGCAGGATCACCCGCAGGATCAGCGTCCAGGTGGAAGCGCCCAAGGTCTGCGCCTTGATCAGCAGTTCTACCGGGATTTCCCGGGCGCGCTGTTCCAGATCACGGGCCAGGATCGGCGTGATGCCGATCACGATGAGCATGACTTTCGACAGCTCACCCAAACCGAAGACGATGAACAGAATCGGCAGAATCGCCAGCGGCGGCACCATCGACAGCACCGTCAACAGCGGCGACAACGGCGCGCCGAACAACGGCAGGATTCCCGAGGCAATGCCCAGGCACAAACCCAGCAACGCGCTGATGCCCAGACCGATCGCCAGCCGGCGCAGACTGGAACCGGTGTCCTGCCACAGCAGGTATTCGCCAGTGCGGGTATCGGCTTTGAACGCCATGCGATTGACCGCATCGGCCATCTGCACGGCGCTGGGCAGCAGCTTGTCGTTGGGGTTTTCCGTCAGCCGTGTCGCCGAGCCGGTGAAATACGCGAACAGCAGCAGGGCGAACGGCAGGATCACCAGAAGCAGGCGACTGGCCCGATCCGGGCGGCGATTTATCAAACGCATGGCAATGACCTTTGTGCGAAACGCGGATTACAACGTGCCGTCGGCGGCCATTTGCACGTAGCTCGGGTCGAAATGCAGCTTGAGGTTGGCCTTGTCACCGGACATCACGCCGTTGGCGAAGGACATGCCCACGGCGCTGGAATCCTTGGCGCCTTCACCCAGCAGGCCGTGTTCGAAGGAGAAGCTGGCGACCTTGCGCATGGTGTCTGGCAGTTGTTTGCTGGTGGCGAATTCCAGGGCTTCCTTGGGTGTGGCGAATAGCTTGGTGGTGTCCAGTTGCGACTGGAAGCCTGCCAGATCAGTGCCCGAAGCCTTGGCCATGTGCTCCAGCGCGACTTTGCTCGCGGCGGATTTGGCGTTCATCAATGCAACCACTTCAAACCAGGCACCGGTCAACGCTTTGCCCAGCGCCGGGTTGTCTTTCAGGGTCTGGGTGTTGACCACCATCATGTCCATGATTTCGCCGGGGATCTTGCTGGAATCGAACACCTGGGTAACGCCGGGCTTGGCCTTGATATCCGCGAGCATCGGGTTCCAGGTGGTGACTGCCTGGACGTCGTTGGTGTTGAAGGCGGCGGAGATGTCGGCATCGGAGGTGTTGACCACTTTCAGGTCTTTCTCGGACAGGTCAGCCGTATCCAGCGCACGGGCCAGCAGGTAGTGGGAGACGGAGAGTTCCACCAGATTGACGTTCATGCCCTTTAGGTCGGCGACTTTCTTGTTCGCGCCTTTGATGACGATGCCGTCGTTGCCGTTGGAGAAGTCGCTGACGATCAGCGCGGTGCTGTCGACGCCGCCTGCAGCCGGGATGGTCAGTGCATCCATGTTGGTCATGGTGCAGCCATCGAACTGGCCAGCGGTGTATTGGTTGATGGATTCGACGTAATCGTTGAGCTGGGTGACATCGATCTTGATGCCGTACTTTTTCGCCCACTTGTCGACAATGCCTTGGGTGCCTGCGTATTCCCAGGGCATCCAGCCGGCATAAATGGTCCAGCACACGTTAAATTCTTTTTTCACGGCGGCTTGCGCCGAAGAGAGGCTCAATGCAGCGACGAGGCCGGCAGCGAGCAGGCCGAACAGACGGGACTTTTGCATGTAACAACCTCCAGTAGCGAAAAGGGGCGGTCAGGAGCAACGCGACACCACTGGTGTCCTGTCTCCCGGGCTTTTATCCCGCCGTGTAACCTCTACTGGAGGTCGCCAACTCTCGGACCAGCCACTCGCCATTCACTGGCGAGCCGGAACCCTAGTCGGCTATTGCAAATTGTGGTGCCGCGAACCTGTTTTGACTCCTGCACGGGTTTCCTAAAGCGAGAGTTGTGCCAACTCGTCACAATGCCCGACACAGAGGGGCTGCGACGCGCGGGCAGGTTCCGGGCGGACGCATATCGGCTGATCATGGTGCGCGCACGCACCGGCTTGGGGCGCGAGCGCACAAATATAGTTAGGCCTACGGGGCACTTGAAGGGGGATTTCGTGTCTTATTTTTTGTCCGCCAGCTATTGGCGAACGCCGACCAGCGTCGCTGGTTTGTGCCCTATCGCGGTCCGGGAGGCCGCCATGTATCGACGACCCTTGCTGCTTGTTTTACTGGCTCTGACTCTTGCTGGTTGCTATGGAGGTCCCGGTTACTACGAATCCGATGTGTATACCCAGCCCGCAACCGTTGTTGGAGGTGGATATGCTTATGACAATGGCTACCGTTCGACTTATTACCAGGAACGGCGCATCTATGTAGCGCCGCAACCACGCTACTACGCCCCGGCGCCGCGCTATTACGCGCCGCCACCGGTTCCACGTTATTACCAACCCGGCAGACCGCCCGGTTATGGTTGGGGTGACAACCGCTATCGCGGCGGCAATCCCGGCTATCGCAACGATCCGCGTCGCGACTACCGAGGCGGCCCGTCATGGGGCGATCACGGCGGCAACCGCGGCCATGACGGCCGAGGTCCGGGTCGAGGCGACGGACGCGGCGATGGCCGTGGCGGTCGCGGCGGAGATGGCCGAGGCGGGCATCGCTGATCGGTAGATGAAAAAAGAACGGCACTCTATGGAGTGCCGTTTTTTATAGGTCGGGATTTTCTCAATGGATGCTGGCAACCCTCCTTCAGATATTTCTGATAGGGGCGTGGGAGCATTCCTGAAATACATATCTAGCCTCAGAAACGGGTTCGACATTGATAGGGTTTCACACCCAAAAATGGAGATTACCCATGCTTCGATGGCTCAACTTGATAGGTGCATCAAGTCTCGCTGAATGGCATTGCACGACTTCCAGTCTAGGGCCATATAGCGCTGGTTATTTTTTTGTACGTACGATTAAATGGTAATCATCTACGATGAAAACAAACGTCAGATCAACCTTGCCAAGCACGGGTTGGATCTGGCGGATGCCGGTCTGGTGTATGACGCGCCGAATAAAACCACGTTGTGTTCGCCTCGTCAGGATGAAGACCGATTTCTCGACGTGGCCATGGTCGAAATTGTAGGTGTCGTACTGGTGCTCGTGTACGTTGAGCGCGGTCCGGACATCCGAGCAATTTCACTTCGTCGCGCTTCGAAACAGGAGAGGAAACGCTATGCCGACTTCCAGCAAAACTGACTGGGATCGCATCAAACGCGAAGCCGACGCAGAAACGCCGGTTGAGCATGATGCCGAGTCTCCATACAACCCTGATGATCCAGCGGCTGTGGACGCCTTCTGGGACACGGCCGTTGTTCGCCGGCAAGGTGAGCGAGGCCCGCAGAAAGCGCCCGTCAAAGAGCGTGTGACACTGCGTCTATCGCCGGATGTCGTGGATTATTTCAAAGCCGGCGGCAGTGGATGGCAAACCCGGCTGAATCAAGCCCTCAAGGACTATATTCACGAACATCAGCGTTAGATGAACCGGCAGGCAAATTTAGATCCAGCCAAGCACCGGTTTTTGCATCTGACGACACTTCCACTGCCATCCATTCGGAATCCTTCCGTTCGCCTCTTTATCAGTCGGACTTATTGCTCAATACCCCGACAAATCCGCCAACGGATGCCGACCTTCCCAAGCCTTGGCGAAGTGTGCGTCGATCACTGGCTGCGGGACATTGACCACGTCCTGCCAATGCCAGTGGGGTTTGTTGTCCTTGTCGATCAGGCGCGCGCGGACGCCTTCGCTGAATTCGGGATGGCGGCAGCAGTTGAGGCTCATGGTGTATTCCATCTGGAATACTTCGGCCAACGACAGGTGGCGGGCGCGCTGGATTTGTTCCCAGACCAGATGCGCGGTCAGCGGGCAGCCTTCGGTCAGGGTCTTGGCAGCGCGGGCCAGCAGGGCGTCGTCTTTATGTTGCAGGTGGCTGATGGCGCTCCAGGCGCAGGGCAGGTTGCCGACGTCGAGGATTTCATCGATCTGCTTGCGACGCGGCAACCACTGCGCCGCTGGCAACTGGCCGATGGCTTCCTGTTGCAGTGCCTTGAGCAGGCTGTTGAGCTGGATCGAAGTCTGTTCCTGCCAGTTGAGCTGTTGCAGGCCGTCGATCAACTCGTCCTGCTGTTCATCGAGCAGGAAGCGGTCGGCGAGGTCCAGGTCCAGTGCGTCGTGGCCGTTGATATGCGAGCCGGTCAGGCCCAGAAACAGACCGAGCTTGCCCGGCAGTCGCGAAAGGAACCAACTGGCGCCCACGTCCGGATACAGCCCGATACTGATTTCCGGCATCGCCAGGCGACTGCTCGGTGTGACGATGCGGATGCTGGCCCCTTGCAGCAGGCCCATGCCGCCGCCCAGCACATAACCGTGTCCCCAGCAAATCAACGGTTTTGGATAGGTGTGCAGGCTGTAATCGAGGCGGTATTCAGCGGAAAAGAAATGCGCCGCCAGCGGCGGCACTTCACCGGGATGCTCACGGCAGGTTTCCACCAGAGTACGTACATCGCCGCCTGCGCAGAACGCTTTGGGGCCGTTGCCCCGCAGCAATACGCAAACAATGCTGTCATCGCTGGCCCAGTTGTCCAGCTTGTCTTGCAGGGCCAGGATCATCGGCAGCGACAAGGCATTCAATGACTTCTCCGCGTCCAGCGTGGCCACGCCGATTCGGGCGCCGTCCTGAGCAGGGAGTTCTTCAAAGAGCAGATTCATCGTGACCTCTCGAGGGCAATACAGTTATCCAACAGAGTTTTTGATTGCCTCATGTCGGGTTAAGTTGCGATCAAGTGTAGGAAACGGCCGAGCGTGATGCGCGGTATTTGACATTGATGGCGAGCTTTCATAGGGTCTGCTCCCGCTCCAGCACAGTCCGCGCGCAATGTTTTGCAAGGTATGACCATGACATCCGACGATCGCATCAAGCTTGAACCCAGCTGGAAACACGCGCTGCGTGACGAGTTCGAAAAAACCTATATGAACCAGCTGCGCGAGTTTCTGCGCCAGGAACACGCGGCCGGCAAAGAGATCTACCCGCCGGGGCCATTGATTTTCAACGCGCTGAATTCCACGCCGCTGGATCAGGTCAAGGTGGTCATCCTCGGCCAGGACCCTTACCACGGCCCTGGTCAGGCCCACGGGTTATGTTTCTCGGTGCAACCCGGCGTGCCGGCGCCGCCGTCGCTGGTCAACATCTATAAAGAGCTCAAACGCGACCTGAATATCGACATTCCCGCCCACGGCCATTTGCAGTCATGGGCTGATCAGGGCGTATTGATGCTCAACACTACCTTGACCGTAGAACGCGCCAATGCCGCTTCCCACGCCGGCAAGGGCTGGCAACATTTCACCGACAAGGTGATCGAAACGGTCAGCGCTCACCAGCCGCATCTGGTGTTCATGCTCTGGGGCGCTCATGCGCAGAGCAAACAGAAACTGGTCGATGCCACCAAGCATCTGGTGCTGACCTCGGTGCATCCTTCGCCGTTGTCGGCTTATAAAGGCTTTCTGGGCTGCGGGCATTTCAGCCGGGCCAACAAGTATCTGGAGCAGAACGGCATGGCGCCGATTGAGTGGCGATTGCCTGCGGTTTGAGTGTGGGAGCAAGCTCGCTCCCACGGGGCTTGGTGTTATTCAGGATTGCTCTCGCCGATCCCAATACCGAAACACCGGCTCCGCCAGAAACAACACAAACAATAAGCGCATCACCTGCATTGCCGTCACCAGCGGCACAGAGAGTTGCAGCACCTCCGCCGTGAGGCTCATTTCGGCAATGCCGCCGGGCATCATGCCAAGGGTGAGTGAGCGCAGGTCCAGATGGGTGGCGGCGCTCAACCCAAGCGCGGCGAGGGCGGCGATGAGCATGGTCAGCGCGGTGCCGAGCAGCGTCTTGCCGATAAACGAAGGGGCGCGACGGAAAAACTCACGGTTGAAATGACAGCCCAGACCGCTGCCGATCAGCCATTGCCCGATCTGGCTGCCGCCGTCAGGCAAACCGATGTGCAGATCCCAGACAATGCTGACCGTCGCGCTCACCAGCAAGGGGCCGAACAGCCATGGATTGGGTTGCTTCAAACGCTGCCAAAGCCAGGCCACAGCTGCGCCCAAAGGAAACAAAACGGCAAGCCACCGCCAGTCAACGGAGCCCGCATGGAAAGCTGGCGTGCCATCGCCCAACAGGTATTTGAAAATCGCCGGAACGCAGAGCACCACCGCCAGTACGCGCAGGCTTTGTCCGGCGGCGACGCTGCTGAGAATGGCGCCGTTACGTGCGCCGAGGTTGACCATTTCGCCGGAGCCGCCGGGCATGCTGGAGAAGAACGCGGTAGCGCGATCCTCCCCGCTGCGCCGCATCAACCACACCCCGACAACGCTGGAAACACTGGTCACCAGCGCACCGAAAAAGATCAGGCCGAAATGCGCCATGACCTGCTCGATCACTACGGGAGTGAAGTGCAGGCCAATGCCGATGCCGACCACCCATTGACCGCATTTGCGGCCGCCGGGGATTTCTGCCAGTTGCCACGGGGTCAGGCAACGGACCAGGATGATCGCCAGTAACGAGCCTACCATCCAGGGCAATGGCCAGCCGACCTGGCTGGCGAGGTAACCGCCCAGCAGGCCGACCAGCGGGGTTGCCCACCACGTTCGGAAGGGTCGCTCAGACACGAGTGGCTGCAAGCCGTTGTGCTGAACGTCGACGCCAGATGCGAATCAGCGGGAACACCAACATGAAGATGGTCAGTACCCAGACGCCGAGGGTGATCGGGCTGGACCAGAGAATCTCCATCGCACCGTTGGAAATCGACAGCGCGCGACGCAGGTTCTGTTCCATCAAGCCGCCGAGGATGAAGCCCAGCAGGATTGGCGACAATGGGAAGTCCAGCTTGCGCAGGATGTAACCGAAGATGCCGATGCCGACCATCAGGAACAGGTCGAACGTCGTGGCATGCACCGCGTAGACGCCGATCCCGGTGATGATCGCGATAACCGGCACCAACGCCCAATTTGGCACATTGAGGATGCGGGTGAAGATGCGGATCATCGGGATGTTGAGGATCACCAGCATGATGTTGGCAACGAACAACGAAGCGATCAGGCCCCAGACAATGTCTGGTTGTTGCTGAAACAGCATCGGGCCGGGGGTGATGTTGTACAGCGACAGTGCGCCGATCATCACCGCCGTGGTGCCCGAACCCGGAACGCCCAACGTCAGCATGGGCACCAGGGCACCGCACGCCGAGGCGCCGATGGCGGTTTCCGGAGCGGCGAGGCCGCGCATGTCACCCTGGCCGAATTTGCCGGTTGCACCCGCCAGACGTTTCTCGGTCATGTACGCCACGGCGCTGGCCAATGTTGCGCCCGCACCCGGCAATACGCCCATGATGAAGCCCAGCAGGCCGCAGCGAATGTTGACCACGAAGACCGAACTGGCTTCCTTGAAGTTGAACATCATGCGGCCGGTGGCTTTCACCGCTTCCTGACCGCGATGGGTTTTTTCCAGCAGCAACAGAATCTCGCTGATGGAGAACAGACCCAGCACCAGCACCACGAACTGAATGCCGTCGGTCAGGTGAATGTTGTCGCCGGTGAAGCGATACACGCCGCTGTTGGCGTCAATGCCGACTGCGGACAGGAACAGGCCCATCAGCGCGGCAATAAAGGTTTTCAGCGGCCGATCACCGGCCATGCCGCCCAGGCAAACGATGGCGAACACCATGAGCACGAAATATTCCGCCGGACCGAAGGCGATCGCCCATTTCGCCAGCAGCGGCGCGAACAGCACCATGCCGCACGTGGCAATCAGCGCACCGATGAACGAACTCCAGGCCGACAACGACAG
This sequence comes from Pseudomonas sp. CFII64, assembly GCF_000416235.1. Lineage (GTDB taxonomy): Bacteria > Pseudomonadota > Gammaproteobacteria > Pseudomonadales > Pseudomonadaceae > Aquipseudomonas. The sequence goes on from NZ_ATLO01000004.1 coordinate 31,707, forward strand.
CGCCACGCCCGCCAGACCCTGGCGCGCCATTGGGTAACCGTCGAGGGTGGTCATGACGGTGGACGCTTCGCCCGGAATGTTCAGCAGGATCGAACTGATCCGGCCGCCATATTCACAGCCCAGGTAAACCGCCGCCAGCAGGATCAATGCCGACTCCGGAGGCAGGCCCAGCGCAAAGGCAATCGGGATCAACAGCGCAACGCCGTTGATCGGACCCAGCCCTGGCAGCAGGCCGACGACGGTGCCGATCAAGGTGCCGCACAAGGCGGTAATCAGGTTGTAAGGCGTCAGCGCAACGCCGAAGCCCTGGCCGAGGTAGCTGAAAGTATCCATTGATCAGTTCTCCAGAACGTCAAGCAAGCCCAGGGGCAACGGAACGTCCATGGCTTTATCGAATAGAAGGTAAAGGCCGATGCTCATCAAAATCACCACGATCACGCTTGGCACCCAACGCCCGCCATACAGGCGCGCCATGGGAATGCCGATCAGGATGCTGCTGAGAATGAAGCCCAACGGTTCGAACGTACCGGCAAAAATCAGCAGCAAAGCCACGCAGGCGGTGATCTTGATGATGGTTTCGCGGTCCAGCTTCGGGTCTTCTTCGGTGTGGACGATGGGCGTCGGCCGAAACAGCAGGTACAACAGCGCCAGCCCCATCAGGCCCAGCATCAGCAGGGGAAACGCCCGCGGACCGACCGGCTCGTAGGAAAACGGCGCTTGATAGGGCCAGGCCATCAACGCCAGGCCGGCGCAGACCAGCAGCAGAAACGCGGCAAAAATTCGTTGGATCAACATGGTGCAAGCTCCTGGGTTGCGCCGCCTCGCTGGCGGGCGCAACCGCTAGTCAGTCAGGCGATCACTGAATCAGGCCGAATTCCTTGGCCAGGGTCTTGTAGTCGGCGACTTGCTTCTTCACGTAGGTGTCCAGTTCCTGGCCGGTCATGGCAAACGGGAACAGTTCACGCTGGTCGCGCAGCTTGGCGAAGTCTTCCGAGGCCAGCAGCTTGTCGAAAGCGTCTTTCCACCAGTTGTATTCGGCGTCGGTCACTTTTGGCCCGAGGTAGAAGCCACGCACTACCGGCCAGACGATGTCGTAGCCTTGCTCTTTGGCCGTCGGGATGTTTTTCATTTCCGGCTCGTCCAGACGCTTCTCGGCGAACACCGCAAGCAGGCGCATGTCGCCGCTGAGGATGTGCGGCATGGAGTCGGAAATGTCGGTGCTGCCCACTTGAATGTGACCGCCGAGCAGCGCCGTGGCGATTTCGCCGCCGCCTTCGAGGGCGACATAACGCAGGTCACGCGGGTTGATACCGGCGGCCTTGGCGATCAGTGCGGTCTGCATCCAGTCCTGGCTGCCGACGGTGCCGCCCGAGCCGATCACGACTTTGCTCGGGTCAGCCTTGAGGGCCTTGACCAGATCGTCGAGGTTTTTGTAGGGCGAATCGGCTTTCACCGCGATGGCGCCGTAGCTGGTGCCCACCGCCGCCAGCCAGCGCACCGCGTTTTCATCGAAACGACCGAATTTGCCTTGGGCCAGGTTCAGCAGCGAGCCGCTGGACCACGCCACCAGCGTGCCGGCATCGGCAGGGCGCTGAGCGACTACCGCGTTGTAGGCCACTGCGCCTACGCCGCCGGGCATGTAAGTCACACGCATCGGCTTGGTAAGAATTTTCTCGTTGATCAGCGCGCTCTGTACCAGCTTGCACGTCAGGTCGAAACCACCGCCTGGCGAGGCGGGGGCAATGCATTCAGGGCGCTTGGGTTCATCGGCGAACAGCTGGGTAGCGAGCATCATGCAGCCGGCGGCTACAGCGAAACGACGCAAAGACAAGTTCATGGTCAGTCTCCAGAAGAGTTGTTGTTTTTTTGAATGGTGCTTTTAGATGTTGAAGCAGTGACGCAACCCCGCAACCGAGGGCTCAGGCGAAATGCTTCATCGGAGGCGGTGAGGCGAATTCGCAGGCGGGGGAGCTGACGCAGAAGATCCACGCTGCAAGCTGATGCCGACAGAGATCGAGGAAGAACGGGAAGAGGGGTGTGAATTCGGAACAGCTGACAACCCAGGCTTGGTCATGGGATTGCTCATGGATAACTCCGTTTTTCATTTTTGTTTTTATTGTGAAAGCGCATCGTGGCGCTTTTCTTTCGGTCCCGGGTTGCGGGCCTTTTCGCGATGCTAAACAGCGAAGCTTTCACAAACCTTTCAGCTACCTTTCAACTGCCAACTAAAATGAGTTTGCAGGTGTTTCGTGCTTCACAGGCAGCGGCGCGCCTGTAAACTCCGCGCTCCTACCGTCACGCAATCAGGAGAAGTCGATGCGTGTTCTGCTCGTCGAAGATCATCCACAACTGGCTGAAAGTGTGGCACAGGCGCTCAAAAGCGCAGGTTTGACTGTGGACGTGCTGCATGACGGTGTCGCCGCCGACCTTGCCTTGAGCAGCGAGGAATACGCCGTGGCCATCCTCGATGTCGGCTTGCCGCGCCTCAATGGTTTTGAAGTGCTGGCGCGTTTGCGCGGGCGGGGCAAAAACCTGCCGGTATTGATGCTGACCGCACGCAGCGACGTGAAGGACCGCGTCCATGGTCTCAATCTGGGCGCCGATGATTATCTGGCCAAGCCGTTTGAGCTCTCCGAACTGGAAGCGCGGGTCAAGGCGCTGCTGCGCCGCAGTGTATTGGGCGGCGAGCGCCAGCAACGTTGCGGCGTATTGGCCTACGATCTTGATACCCGACGCTTCACCCTTGGCGAAGAACTGCTGACCCTGACGTCCAGAGAACAAGCGGTGCTGGAAGCGCTGATTGCCCGGCCGGGTCGAGTCATGAGCAAAGAACAGCTGGCTTCCCAGGTGTTCGGTCTGGATGAAGAAGCCAGCGCCGACGCCATCGAAATCTACGTGCATCGCTTGCGCAAGAAGCTCGACGGCCAGCCGGTGGGGATCGTGACGTTCCGGGGCCTGGGCTATTTGCTGGAAAGTCGCGATGAGCCGGCATAACAGTCTTCGCTGGCGCTTACTGTGGAATCTCGGGCTGCTGTTGACGGTGTTGATGCTGGCCAGCGGCCTGAGTGCCTACTGGAATGGCCGCGAAGCCGCTGACACCGCGTATGACCGGACGCTGCTGGCCTCGGCGCGAACCATCGCCGCCGGGGTTTCCCAGCGCGACGGCACGCTGAGCGCCGATGTGCCTTATATCGCCCTGGATACCTTCGCTTACGACAGCGTCGGGCGCATTTATTACCAGGTCAACGACATCAATAAACAGTTGATCTCCGGCTACGAAGGTCTGCCGCCACCGCCGCCCGGTACCTTGCGCACCGATGACTACCCGGCGTTGGCCAGTTTCTACAGCGCCCGCTATCAAGGCCAGGATGTGCGGGTGGTCAGCCTGCTCAAGCCGGTCAGCGAGCCGAACATGAACGGCATGGCCGAGATCCGTGTCGCGGAAACCGAGGAAGCGCGGGTCAGAATGGCCCGTGGTCTGATGGCCGACACCTTGTTGCGCCTGGGCATGCTCGGCGCGGGGGCGTTGTTGCTGGTCTGGTTTACTGTCAGTGCAGCCTTGCGCCCGCTGGAGCGGCTGCGCACTGAGGTCGAAGAGCGTCAGCCAGATGATCTGCGCTCCTTGCCTCTGGTCGAAGTGCAGCACGAGCTGCGCCCGCTGGTCAGCGCCCTCAATCACTTTACCGAGCGTCTGCGCCAGCAATTCGAGCGTCAGGCGCAGTTCATCGCCGACGCCGCTCACGAATTGCGCACGCCGCTGGCGGCACTCAAGGCGCGGGTCGAGTTGGGTCTGCGCTCACACGAGCCCGCCGATTGGCGCACGACCCTCGAAAGCGCGGCCCAAGGCACCGATCGACTGACCCATCTGGCCAATCAGTTGCTGTCGCTGGCACGTATCGAAAACGGCGCCCGAGCCATTGCCGAAGGTGGCGCGCAGCTGCTGGATCTGAGCCAGCTGGCCCGTGAACTCGGCATGGCCATGGCACCGCTGGCACACGCGCATGGTGTTGCCTTGGCACTGGAAGCTGATGACCCGGTCTGGCTGCGGGGCGAGCCGACCTTGCTCAACGAATTGCTGAGCAACCTCATCGACAATGCCCTGGCGCACACGCCGTCGGGGGGCAATGTGATTCTGCGGGTCAGCGCTCCGGGCATCCTTGAGGTGGAAGATGACGGCCCCGGCATTCCTGAAACCGAGCGTGACCGGGTTTTCGAACGCTTTTATCGCAGTCGTCAACAGGGCAGTGGATCGGGGCTGGGTTTGGCCATCGTCGGCGAGATTTGCCGGGCGCATCTGGCGCAGATCAGTTTGCATGACGGCGCCGAGCAGGGTTTGAAAGTGCGGGTCAGCTTTGTGACGGCTCAATAAGCCAACCTCAACGCCAACCTCGTTGGAGCGAGGCTTGCCCGCGAATCGGGTTAGCCATCGACATTTCAATTGCCTGGCCAGACGCATTCGCGAGCAAGCTCGGCTCCCACAGGATTACGCGAAGCCGTTGGAGCGAGGGTTGGTTTGTTTGACGAGAGGGTGCAGCTCAATAAAGCATGAGCTTGGCTTCATCCATTTCGGCGCCCAGGTGGCCGCCGCTCAGGTTCAGCCCCAGTTGATGAAACGCAGGCAGGCTGCTCAACTCGATCTGGCTGTACGGGTGCGCGGTTCCTTGATGCAGGTGCACCGTTGCTACCTGCACCAGATCGATGTAATCGGCACGTTGCGAGACTCGGGTGAAGTCCTGAAATCTGGCGGGCACCAAAGCCAGCGGCTCGGGGAAATCCCATGAGCGCAGCAGTCGTTCGCCAATCACCGGATGAATCTGCTCGATCACATGGTTGAGGCTGACCTCGTCCGACAGCAGCTCGTTGTGGTCTTCGGCATAAGTCAGGATCGGCAGCACGCCAATCAAATGTATCAGCCCTGCCAGTGTCGCCTGGTCAGGCCTGAGGTGCGCGCGGCGGCTGCTCAGTGCGTAGCTGATGCCCGCCACCTGCAGGCTTTGTTGCCAGATTTCACGCATTTTGCGTTCGACCACTGGCGACTTGGCGTGGAACATTTGCTCGACCACCAGACCGATGGCCAGGTTGCAGCTATAAATAACGCCCAGCCGAGTGATGGCCGTGTTGACGTCACTGACTTCAAAGTTGGGGCGCAGCAAGGGGCTGTTGACCACCTTGATCAGTCGCGCGGAAAGCGCTGTGTCGCTGCCGATGACTTTACTCAGGGCAGCAATGCTTATTTCCGTGTCCTCTGCGGCGAGACGAATTTTTAGTGCTACTTCCGGCAGGGTAGGCAGAAACAAGGCATCTCGATCGATGGCCTTGATCAAGTTCCTCTGCACTTCGTCAGCCATTTCACTCATGTTGCATCTCGTTGGCGAAGGGAAGTCTGGGGCCTCCGGGCCCGGAAGGGCGGAGGCGGGGCAGATAAGCAGACATTGACCGAACCCAGGCGTTCGTTCGGTATCAGCGCTGGGTTTCGAGTTTGCTGTCCAGGGCATAAGGCAGTTCGGCCAGTTGCAGCCTCGGGCCTTCAACCGATCCCAGATGGACATCACCACTTTCAGCCGCATCGGCCTGCAAAACAGCCAATAACTCGACGCCTTCTTGCGTCCGGGCAGCGAGCACGACGTTACCCACGGCGCTGGCATGAACCGGGGAAAACAGCGCGGCACCTGGCTCCGGAGCGCTCTGTTGCGCGAGTGTCAGCCTGTACAAGCGTCGCTTGAGCTTGCCCAGGTATTGCATGCGCGCAACGATTTCCTGACCGGTGTAGCAGCCCTTTTTGAAACTCACGCCGCCGACCGCTTGCAGGTTCAGCATTTGCGGAATGAACTCCTCCCGCGTGGCCCCTACCACTTGTCCGATACCAGCACGAATCTGCCCCAGCAACCAATCGTTGAGCGTGCCTTCGGGCAATTGTGCGGCCAGACGCGAGCGAATATCGGCGGCTTGCTCGATGCGAACCCAGAGTTCGGCCCTGGCCGGGGAGACGCGGATGGCGATCAAATCGTTGTCGCGAACAACCGAGTCAGTGTCCTGCGGCAAGTCCAGGCCCAGGCTGACCAATGCGCCATCACCGTCCTGCAGGCCAAAGCGCAGCCAGGCAGCGCTCTCGTCGCTCAGTTTCGACTTGGAGAACACCGCGTATTTCTTCAGGTCGTCCAGCTGTGGCTCAATCAGTTCACTGGCCATCGCCAGCAGGCAACCGTCACCTTCAAGCAGGATGCGGAAGCTCGACTGCATGCGGCCTTTTTGCGTGCAGCGCGCGCCCAGGGTCGCTTTTGCATCGCTCAGGTAGTCGAGGTTGCAGGTCAGTTGTCCTTGCAGGAATTTACTGGCGTCCACGCCGCGTACGGCAAGGACCCCTTCGTGGGAAAGCGGGCAGAAGAAAGCTGAATCGGACATGGGTCTTCGCGGGCCTGAAAAGTCTGGGGCACATAATAGTGCCCAGTCTTCATTATGTGTACATGAAAACTACTGCGACCATTGTGCGGTTCGCGCAGCTGGCCTGCAGTTGTATACTCGCCGCCTATTTCGAGGAGCGCTCCATGGTCGAAGACGTCGAACTCAACCGCCTTTACTGGCACAGCCGCCGCGGCATGCTTGAACTGGATGTGCTGCTGGTACCGTTTGTCCGGGAAGTCTACCCGACGCTTAACGATGCGGACCGCGATCTGTATCGCCGCCTGCTGACGTGTGAGGACCAGGATATGTTCGGCTGGTTCATGCAGCGCGCGGAGTCGGAAGACGCCGAGCTGCAGCGCATGGTTCGCATGATTCTGGATCGTGTCCAGCCTGCCTGATCGATTCGAATGCCGTTGGCAGCCGTCCCGTTGGCTGCTTGCGGCGTATTTGAGTGCCCAGTTACTGGCACTGACCTCGCTTTATCTGCTGGATATCCCGACGTGGGCGTTGCTCGGCGGTGTTGTGCTGTGCGCCGCGCACGCGTGCTGGATCATCCCGCGCCGTATCTTGCTTGGCAGTCCTCGCGCATTTACCGCCCTGCGGCGTAATGCCGAAGGGTGGCAACTGTGGAATCGCCGCGATGGCTGGCAAGCTGTGCAGTTGCGTCGTGACAGCATGGCGCTGCCGCTGCTCGTAGTGCTGCGCTTCCGGTTGGCAGGCAAGGGCGGCTCAGGTGCGCGGTGGGTGTGCGGGCTGTGTATCCCCCTGGATGCAATGGCGCCGGACGAGCACCGGCGCCTGCGGGTACGCTTGAAGTTCAGCCGGCGTAGGTGGGCGGCACCAGAATAGTGTCCAGCGCCTCGGGCAGCATGTCCGGGTAATCCAGGGTGTAATGCAGGCCACGGCTTTCCTTGCGCGCCATGGCCGAATTGATCATCAACTCGGCCACCTGGGCCAGATTGCGCAACTCGATCAGATCGCGGCTGACCTTGTAATTGCTGTAGAACTCGTCGATTTCATCCAGCAGCATGCGGACCCGGTGCTGGGCGCGTTGCAGGCGCTTGTTGGTGCGCACGATCCCGACGTAGTCCCACATGAAGCGCCGCAGCTCATCCCAGTTGTGAGCGATGATCACGTCTTCATCCGAATCGGTCACCTGGCTGGCGTCCCAGCTGGGCAGGCTCTGCGGGGCAGCGCTTTCGGGCAGCTGGCGCAGAATGTCGGCCGCTGCGGATCGGGCATAGACAAAGCATTCCAGTAACGAATTGCTGGCCATGCGGTTCGCGCCATGCAGACCGGTGAAGCTGGTTTCGCCGATGGCGTACAAGCCCGGCACATCGGTGCGCCCATGCTCGTCGACCATGACGCCGCCGCAGGTGTAATGCGCGGCCGGAACCACAGGGATCGGCTGGCGAGTGATATCGATGGAAAATTCCAGGCAGCGTTCGTAAACGGTCGGAAAGTGGCTCTTGATGAAGTCTGCCGGTTTGTGGCTGATATCCAGATAAACGCAATCGATGCCCAGGCGCTTCATTTCATGGTCGATGGCTCGGGCCACGATGTCACGCGGCGCCAGTTCGGCACGCGGATCGAAGCGCTGCATGAAGCGCTCGCCATTGGGCAGCTTGAGGTAAGCACCTTCGCCGCGTAGCGCCTCGGTCACCAGAAAACTCTTGGCCAACGGATGGTAGAGGCAAGTGGGATGGAACTGGTTGAACTCCAGATTCGCGACCCGACAACCCGAACGCCAGGCCATGGCGATGCCGTCGCCGCAGGCGCCGTCGGGGTTGCTGGTGTACAGATAAACCTTGGCGGCACCGCCCGTTGCCAGAATCGTGAAGCGCGCGCTATAGGTGTCGACTTCCCCGCTGCTACGGTTGAGGACGTAGGCGCCGAGGCAGCGTTTGCCGTCCAGGCCCAGGCGTCGTTCGGTGATCAGATCGACCGCGACACGTTGCTCCAGCAGCTCGATGTTCGGCCGTTCCTTGGCCCTGGCCAATAATGTCTTGAAGATCGCGGCACCGGTGGCATCCGCCGCGTGAATGATTCGTCGATGGCTGTGGCCGCCTTCACGGGTCAGGTGAAATTCGAATCCGCCGTCTTCCGTGCTGGTCTGATCGTCACGAGTGAACGGCACGCCTTGATCGATCAGCCACTGAATTGATTCACGACTATGCTCGACGGTGAATCGCACGGCGTCTTCATTGCACAAGCCGCCGCCCGCATCGAGGGTGTCTTCGACGTGGGATTGCACGGTGTCAGTGTCGTCCAGCACCGCAGCAACGCCGCCCTGAGCCCAGAATGTGGAGCCATTGGCCAGCTCACCTTTGCTCAAGACCGCAACGCTCAGATGAGCGGGCAATGTCAGCGCAAGGCTCAAGCCTGCCGCGCCGCTGCCGATCACCAGTACATCGTGTTGGAAATGTTGGCTCATGTCTGAATTCCGCATCAAGCGGCCACTAGTATAAGTATGGGTGGAACGGCACAATGGCCGCACTTTTATGGCATTGTGAAACCACAGCGGCTTGGGATTGTGCGCCAGTCCAAAGCATCGTGCATACCCATTTCCAGTTGGCTTTGACGCAGAGTAATACGGCGCCAGATAGTTTTTCCTACAGGAAAGGTAAAGTGGGTCTTACACCTGATTGTTAAATCTGGGAACTTTTTGATAGCGCCCAGGCTCAATAGCAGGTTGCCTTTAAAAGGACAGCGTCGGCTTAATGCGGGGCTAATTACAGCCATTGCCAGCGATTTCGACGACAAGATTATTCGCGCAGCCGACCTAGTTCGAGCTGCGTTTTTCGTGCAGGCCTGTGAGTGTCAGCCGGAAACTTGCTTGGAGGGGGAGAACTTTTGCGAGAAGCCCGAGTCTATGTATGCAAGCCGATACAATGGCCGTTGCAATGCTCCTTTAAGCTCAATGAGGAGTGTTCATGCTAACCCAGGAAGAGGATCAGCAGCTGGTCGAACGCGTACAGCGCGGCGACAAGCGAGCTTTTGATCTGTTGGTGCTGAAATACCAGCACAAGATTCTCGGGTTGATCGTGCGGTTTGTGCACGACACCCATGAAGCCCAGGACGTTGCGCAAGAAGCTTTTATCAAGGCTTATCGCGCGCTTGGAAACTTTCGCGGAGACAGCGCCTTTTACACATGGCTGTACCGCATCGCCATTAACACGGCGAAAAACTATTTGGTGTCCAGAGGTCGGAGGCCGCCAGATAGCGATGTAAGGTCTGAAGATGCGGAGTTCTACGATGGCGATCATGGCCTCAAGGACATCGAGTCGCCAGAGCGTGCATTGCTGCGGGATGAAATCGAAGGAACTGTCCATCGAACCATCCAGTTGCTGCCAGAAGATTTGCGTACGGCTCTAACTTTACGTGAATTCGATGGTCTGAGTTACGAGGACATTGCCAGCGTCATGCAATGTCCGGTGGGTACCGTGCGATCTCGGATTTTCCGCGCTCGGGAAGCCATCGATAAAGCCCTGCAGCCTTTGTTGCAGGAATCCTGAGACAGCGGCGATAGCCAAGAGAGGAACCGCCATGAGTCGTGAAGCCCTGCAGGAATCGCTGTCCGCGGTGATGGATAACGAAGCGGACGAATTGGAATTACGTCGGGTATTAAATGCCATTGACGATGCGGACACACGTGCCACATGGTCTCGTTATCAGATTGCCCGTGCAGCCATGCATAAAGAGCTGTTGCTCCCTCATCTGGATATTACGGCTGCTGTATCTGCCGCAATCGCCGATGAAGTCAGCCCACTCAAGGCCGGTCGTGGTCCTTGGCGTAGCCTGGGTCGTTTGGCAGTTGCTGCCTCCGTCACTGTTGCGGTATTGGCTGGCGTTCGCTTGTACAACCAGGACGAGATTGCCGGTGCTCAACTTGCACAGCAGACTCAACAACCTGCAGCTCTGTCTACCCCGCAAGTGAAGGGTCCGGCAGTGTTGGCTGGCTATACAGAAAGCACTGAGCAGGCACCTGGTCCGATGGCTAACGGTGTATTGCAGAACCAGGCTGGCTGGCATGATCAGCGTTTGCCGGGTTACCTGCGTCAACATGCTCAGCAAGCTGCGTTGAAGGGGACTGAAAGCGCTCTGCCTTACGCTCGCGCCGCCAGCCTGGAAAACCGTTAAGGAGGATCATGCGCGCCGTCCCTCTACTGCCGTTGCTGTTAGGTGGGTGGCTTGTCCTCCCTGCTCATGCCGATGATGCGCAAGATATGCTCAAGCGTCTTGCGCAGGCGCAGCAACAACAAAGCTTTCAAGGTACTTTTGTTTACGAGCGCAATGGTAGTTTTTCTACCCATCGGATCTGGCACCGCGTGGTCGGTGGCAAGGTCAGGGAGCATCTGCTTCAGCTGGATGGCTCCGCGCAGGAAGTGTTGCGCGTCGATGGTTTGACCCAGTGCGTCAGCGGTACTCTTGAAGCGGGCGTCAGCAATCTGCCTGATTCCCCGGCAAGAACATTCGATCCAAAGAAACTATCGGCTTTGTACGACATGAAAAATGCCGGCAAGTCGAGAGTGGCTGGCCGCGCGGCGACAATTATTGCGCTGACGCCCAAGGATCAGCATCGATTCGGCATTGAATTGCATCTGGACAACGAAACCGCATTGCCACTCAAATCGCTGTTGTTAAGCGAGAAGGGGCAGTTGCTGGAGCGTTTCCAGTTCACTGAACTCGATACGGCAGATATCCCGACCGATCAGGTCTTGCAGCCAAGCGCTGATTGCAAACCAGTCGATTTGACCAAGGCCAAGCCTGAAGCCCCCGGCAAACCCGGTCCGTGGCGTTCCGAATGGACTCCACCCGGCTTCGAGCTGACCAGCAATACATCTCGTATGGACCCGACGTCAAAGGTGCTGGTCTCCAGCCTCATGTATGACGACGGCCTTTCGCGATTCTCGGTGTTTATCGAGCCGGTGAGTGCCGCGACAGTCACTGATATCCGTACGCAGCTCGGTCCTACCGTAGCAGTATCGCGACGTCTGACGACGCCCAAAGGTGATGCCATGGTGACGGTTGTCGGTGAAATACCGCTTGGGACTGCCGAACGTATCGCGCTCTCCATGCGCAGCGCCGACGTCCCGCCGAGCAAAAAGTAGTCGGCTTGGCGATGATCCGGGCCCAAGATGTAAAAGCTTTCATCTTGGGCCCGATACGCCGTATAGACTGGCTTTTCGGGGTCGCTGGGGCACTCGCTGAAACGTTTGGTGAGATATGCAAGTTGCAAAAATCCTCGTTTTTTTCTATAGGTCACAGCTTCGCAGCTCTGGCCTTTGTTGTTTCCGAGCCAAAAATGCTGACTGATGGCCGCGCGCTTTTTCCGAGTGCTTCACGCGAGCCGTTGTGTCGTTCGATCTGTATTGCTTAATCATGCTCATCGTTAACGGGAGCCGTATGTTGATACCAAGCTTTAAGTCCTATCTTTCCCTGATGGCCGCTGTGCTGATGTTGGGCCAGGTGGCTACTGCCCAGGCCGAGGCGTTGCCAGACTTCACCACGCTCGTCGAGCAAGCATCGCCCGCGGTGGTAAACATCAGTACCCGCCAGAAATTGCCGGATCGTGCGGTCGCCGGGCAGATGCCGGATCTTGAAGGTCTGCCGCCGATGTTGCGCGAATTCCTTGAGCGCAGCATGCCAAACCAGGGCCCGCGCGCGCCTGGCTCCCCCAAAGGGGATCGTCAGCGTGAAGCACAATCCCTCGGCTCAGGTTTCATCATTTCCGCTGACGGCTATGTCCTGACCAACAACCATGTGGTTGAAGGCGCCGACGAAATTCTGGTTCGCCTGTCCGATCGCAGTGAGCTGAAAGCCAAGCTGATCGGCACTGATCCGCGCACCGACGTGGCCGTGCTGAAGATCGAAGGCAAGGATTTGCCAACCGTGAAACTGGGCGATTCCGAGAAGTTGAAAGTCGGCGAATGGGTACTGGCTATCGGTTCGCCGTTCGGTTTTGATCACTCGGCGACCAAAGGCATTGTCAGTGCCAAAGGCCGCAGCCTGCCCAACGACACGTACGTGCCGTTCATCCAGACCGACGTTGCGATCAATCCGGGCAACTCCGGCGGTCCGCTGTTCAACATGTCGGGTGAGGTGGTCGGGATCAACTCCCAGATATTCACGCGCTCCGGCGGCTTCATGGGCCTTTCGTTCGCCATTCCGATCAACGTCGCGATGGACGTAGCCAATCAGCTCAAGGCCAGCGGCAAGGTGAATCGCGGCTGGCTGGGCGTCGTCATTCAGGAGGTCAACAAAGACCTGGCTGAATCGTTCGGGCTGGACAAGCCGGCCGGTGCGCTGGTTGCCCAGGTACTTGAAGACGGCCCGGCTGCCAAGGGCGGCCTGCAAGTGGGCGATGTGATCCTCAATGCCAATGGCCATCCCATCGTGATGTCGGCTGATTTGCCGCAAATCGTCGGTAACCTCAAAGATGGCAGCAAGATTCAGCTGGATGTTATCCGCGAAGGCAAACGCAAGACACTGGAAGTCACGGTTGGCGCGTTGCCGGACGAAGGTCAGGAAATGGGCGCGGCGGACGGTTCGGGCGTAGAGCGCAGCAGTAATCGTCTGGGCGTTTCCGTAGCTGATCTGACCGCCGAACAGCAAAAAAGCCTCGACCTGAAGGGCGGCGTGATCATCAAGGAAGTGCAGGAAGGTCCTGCGGCATTGATTGGTCTGCAGCCTGGCGATGTGATCACTCACCTGAACAATCAGGCGATCTCGTCGGCGAAGAACTTCACTGAGGTGGCAAAAGGCCTGCCGAAGAATCGTTCGGTTTCCCTGCGTGTGCTGCGTCAGGGTCGCGCCAGCTTCATCACCTTCAAGCTTGCGGAGTAGTCGCTTGCGTTAGCCAGAAAGGGCGGTCATTACCGCCCTTTCTTATGCGCGGCACACAGGCTAATGCCGATCCGCTCGCCTGTGAACGTGACGCCCCGGCGTTACTTCAGGTACAATTCCCGGCTATTTTTCGGCGGGTAAACTGCCTGCAACCTTTTTGAGTGTTGATCCGTGAGTGATTTGAGTCATATCCGCAATTTCTCCATCATCGCCCACATTGACCATGGCAAGTCGACGCTGGCCGACCGTTTCATTCAGATGTGCGGCGGCTTGTCCGAGCGCGAGATGGAAGCCCAGGTACTTGACTCCATGGATCTTGAGCGCGAGCGCGGGATCACCATCAAGGCCCATAGCGTCACGCTGCACTACAAGGCCAACGACGGCAAAACCTATCAGCTGAACTTCATCGACACCCCGGGCCACGTGGACTTCACCTATGAAGTCAGCCGTTCCCTGGCTGCTTGTGAAGGCGCGCTGCTGGTGGTCGATGCGGGCCAGGGCGTTGAAGCCCAGTCGGTAGCCAACTGCTATACCGCCATCGAGCAGGGCCTTGAGGTCATGCCGGTGCTGAACAAGATGGACCTGCCGCAGGCCGATCCGGACCGCGTCAAGGAAGAAATCGAGAAGATCATCGGCATCGATGCCACTGACGCCGTGGCCTGTAGCGCCAAGAGCGGCATGGGCGTCGACCTGGTGCTGGAGCGTCTGGTCCATACCATTCCCGCACCGACCGGTAATATCGAAGCGCCACTGCAAGCCTTGATCATCGACTCCTGGTTCGACAACTACCTGGGCGTTGTTTCCCTGGTGCGTGTGCGTCACGGTCGGGTCCGCAAGGGCGACAAGATTCTCGTCAAATCCACCGGCAAGATGCACCTGGTCGACAGCGTGGGCGTGTTTACTCCCAAGCACACGGCCACGGTTGACCTGAAAGCCGGTGAAGTGGGCTTCATCATCGCCGGTATCAAGGACATTCACGGTGCGCCGGTTGGCGACACCCTGACCCTGAGCACCACGCCTGATGTCGAAGTGCTGCCTGGCTTCAAGCGCATTCAGCCGCAGGTTTACGCCGGTCTGTTCCCGGTCAGCTCCGACGACTTCGAAGACTTCCGTGAAGCGCTGCAGAAGCTGACGCTGAACGACTCGTCGCTGCAGTATTCGCCGGAAAGCTCCGATGCACTGGGCTTCGGCTTCCGTTGCGGCTTCCTCGGCATGCTGCACATGGAGATCATTCAGGAGCGTCTCGAACGCGAATACGACCTGGACCTGATCACGACTGCGCCGACGGTTATTTTCGAGCTGCTGCTCAAGACCGGCGAAACGATTTACGTTGATAACCCGTCCAAGCTGCCGGATCTGTCGACCATCGAAGATACGCGCGAGCCGATTGTGCGGGCCAATATTCTTGTGCCCCAGGAGCACCTCGGGAACGTCATTACGCTGTGCATTGAAAAGCGCGGCGTTCAGCACGACATGCTGTTCCTGGGTACTCAGGTGCAAGTGAGCTACGACCTGCCGATGAACGAAGTGGTTCTGGACTTCTTCGATCGTCTCAAGTCGGTCAGCCGTGGTTATGCGTCGCTGGACTATCATTTCGATCGTTACCAGTCCGCTAACCTGGTCAAGCTCGATGTACTGATCAATGGTGAGAAAGTCGATGCCCTGGCATTGATCGTGCACCGCGACAACGCGAACTACAAAGGTCGCGCGTTGACCGAGAAGATGAAAGAGTTGATCCCTCGGCAGATGTTCGATGTGGCAATCCAGGCCGCCATTGGCGGGCAGGTTGTGGCACGTACCACTGTCAAGGCGCTGAGAAAGAACGTACTGGCCAAATGTTATGGCGGCGACGTCAGCCGTAAGCGTAAATTGCTGGAGAAGCAAAAGGCCGGTAAGAAACGCATGAAGCAGGTCGGCAACGTGGAAATTCCACAGGAAGCTTTCCTTGCAGTGCTCAGGTTGGAATAGTCAGGTCCTATGTCACTAAATTTCCCGCTGTTGTTAGTCATCGCTGTTTTTGTCTGCGGTCTGCTGGCATTACTCGATCTGATCGTCCTGGCGCCTCGTCGCCGGACGGCCATCTCGACGTATCAAGGCAGTGTCACTCAGCCGGACATCGAGGTTGTCGAGCGCCTGAACAAAGAGCCTTTGCTGGTCGAATACGGCAAATCGTTCTTTCCGGTGCTGTTCATCGTTCTCGTCCTGCGTTCGTTTCTGGTTGAGCCGTTCCAGATTCCTTCGGGCTCGATGATCCCGACGCTGCGAGTGGGTGATTTCATTCTGGTGAACAAGTTCTCCTACGGCATTCGTTTGCCGGTGCTGGACCAGAAAGTCATTCAGATTGGCGATCCACAGCGTGGCGATGTAATGGTGTTCCGCTTCCCGAGCGATCCGAGCGTCAACTACATCAAGCGCGTCGTCGGCTTGCCGGGCGACCAGATCCGCTACACCAGTGACAAGAAGCTGTTCGTCAATGGTGAGTTGGTGGCCAAGCAGTTGATCGGCACTGAGCCGGGCACGCTGGGCAGCGCGGAGCTTTACAACGAGAAGCTGGGCGAGGTCGAGCATCAGATCCGTCAGGAAATGACCCGTTATCGGGCGCCACCTGATCGTGAATGGACGGTTCCGGCTGCGCATTACTTCATGATGGGCGACAACCGGGACAACTCCAACGACAGCCGTTACTGGGATGATCCGAGTATTCCCAAGGACGAGCTGGGCATGGTTCCGGACAAGAACATTGTCGGCAAGGCGTTCGCCGTATGGATGAGCTGGCCTGAGCCTAAATTGAGTCACCTGCCCAACTTCTCGCGGGTAGGGTTGATCAAGTAATCGATGC
This sequence comes from Pseudomonas sp. CFII64, assembly GCF_000416235.1. Classification (GTDB taxonomy): domain Bacteria; phylum Pseudomonadota; class Gammaproteobacteria; order Pseudomonadales; family Pseudomonadaceae; genus Aquipseudomonas. The sequence goes on from NZ_ATLO01000004.1 coordinate 47,794, forward strand.
GGCGCTGTGTGATACAGCGCCGTATGTCATTTGGGCTGGCTCGAATCGGTGTCGCAGTGGAGCAATCCTGTCGACCGCTTTCGACGGGCTATCCTTGAGGTTTCATATGAAAGTCGCCGGTTCGCAGAAAGGGTTGTCGTTTGTGGGATGGCTGTTGGCGCTGGCGCTGTTGGCGTTTGTCGTCAATGTGGCCTTCAAGCTGGTCCCGCATTATCTGGACCACCGGTCGCTCAAGAGCGCCATTGAGGCGGTCGAGACCAATCCTTCGCTGGATATCACCACGGTCAGCGATTTCTACAGTTATGTCGGTAAAAGCATGCAGGTCAACAGTATTCGGGATTTGGATTTGAACAAGGTGTTAAGTGTGACGGTGGAAAACAACAAGTTTCTCGCCCATTTGAAATACGAGAAGCGTGAAGCACTGATCCAGAATATCGATCTGGTGGTCAAGTTCGACGACACATTCAGCGTGGGTAAACCGTGAGCGTTTCGTTGAGTCGCCTGGAGCGCCAGCTCGGCTATACCTTCAAGGATCAGGAACTGATGGTCCTGGCCCTCACTCACCGCAGCTTTGCCGGGCGCAATAACGAGCGTCTGGAATTCCTCGGTGACGCCATTCTCAACTTCGTCGCCGGTGAAGCCTTGTTCGACCGCTTCCCACAGGCGCGCGAAGGCCAGTTGTCTCGCCTGCGGGCGCGTCTGGTAAAAGGCGAAACCCTGGCCGTGCTGGCGCGTGGTTTCGATCTGGGCGAGTACTTGCGTCTGGGTTCCGGCGAACTGAAGAGCGGCGGTTTTCGTCGCGAGTCGATTCTTGCCGATGCACTTGAGGCGCTGATTGGTGCGATCTACCTTGATGCCGGCATGGACGCGGCGCGTGAGCGGGTTCTGGACTGGCTCACCACCGAGTTCGACAGCCTGACGCTGGTCGACACCAACAAAGATCCAAAGACCCGGCTGCAGGAGTTTCTCCAGTCGCGTGCCTGTGACCTGCCGCGTTATGAAGTGGTGGATATCCAGGGCGAACCGCATTGCCGAACTTTCTTCGTCGAATGTGAGATCACCTTATTGAATGAAAAAAGCCGGGGTCAGGGTGTCAGCCGTCGCATTGCCGAACAGGTAGCAGCGGCCGCAGCACTCATTGCCCTTGGCGTGGAGAACGGCCATGAATGATTCAATCGCAACACGCTGTGGCTATGTCGCCATTGTCGGCCGCCCGAACGTGGGCAAATCCACGCTGCTCAACCATATTCTGGGTCAGAAGCTGGCGATCACTTCGCGCAAGCCGCAGACCACGCGTCACAACATGCTGGGTATCAAGACCGAAGGCGCCATCCAGGCGGTCTATGTCGATACCCCGGGCATGCACAAGAACGGCGAAAAAGCACTCAACCGCTACATGAACAAGACCGCATCAGCCGCGTTGAAAGACGTTGATGTGGTTATTTTCGTGGTTGACCGTACGCGCTGGACCGACGAAGACCAGATGGTGCTGGAGCGCGTGCAGTACGTGCAGGGCCCGGTGATCCTGGCGATCAACAAGACCGACCGCCTGGAAGACAAGACCGAGCTGATGCCGCATCTGGAATGGCTGCAGGGGCAGCTGCCCAATGCGTCGATCATGCCGATTTCCGCGCAGCACGGGCACAACCTTGAAGCGCTGGAAACCCTGATTGCCAAGCACCTGCCGGAAAACGAGCACTTCTTCCCGGAAGACCAGATCACTGACCGCAGCAGCCGCTTCCTGGCCGCCGAGCTGGTTCGCGAGAAGATCATGCGGCAGTTGGGTGCCGAGCTGCCGTACCAGATCACCGTTGAAATCGAAGAGTTCAAGCAGCAGGGCAAAACCCTGCACATTCACGCCTTGATCCTCGTCGAACGTGATGGCCAGAAGAAAATCATCATTGGCGACAAGGGCGAGCGCATCAAGCGCATCGGCACCGACGCGCGCCGCGACATGGAGCTGCTGTTCGACTCCAAGGTCATGCTCAACCTTTGGGTCAAGGTCAAAGGCGGCTGGTCCGATGACGAGCGCGCCCTGCGTTCGTTGGGCTACGGCGACCTGTAAGCTCAATGCCCAATGGTGGAGCCTTCGCTGCGCTCTGCCATGGGCAGTTACATTCCTGCCTTGTCTTCGCCTCTTTCGAGCCAGCCTGAACAATGAGCGCGCCAATCGGCCAACTTGCTTACGTGTTGCACAGCCGGGCGTACCGTGAGAACAGCGCACTCGTCGATTTCCTCACGCCGCAAGGTCGCTTGCGCGCCGTGCTGCGCAGTGCGCGTGGCAAGGCCGGCACCCTGGCGCGTCCGTTTGTACCGCTGGAGATCGAATTTCGTGGCCGTGGCGAACTGAAGAATGTCGGGCGCATGGAAGCCTCGGGCGTGGCCAGCTGGCTGATAGGCGAGGCGCTGTTCAGCGGCCTTTACCTCAATGAGCTGATCATTCGCCTGTTGCCCGCCGAAGATCCCCATCCCGCTGTTTTTGATCACTACGCTGCAACTTTGCTGGCTCTGGCCGAAGGTCGTCCGTTGGAACCGCTGTTGCGTTCTTTCGAATGGCGCCTGCTCGACGATCTCGGCTACGGTTTCGCGCTGGACATGGATATCAATGGCGAACCGCTGGCCAGCGACGGCATGTACCGTCTGCAAGTGGACGCCGGCTTGGAGCGGGTGTATCTGTTGCAGCCGGGTCTGTTCCAGGGCGTCGAGCTGCTGGCCATGGCCGAAGCCGACTGGAGCGCGCCGGGAGCGTTGTCGGCCGCCAAGCGGTTGATGCGTCAGGCATTGGCCGTTCACTTGGGCGGCCGACCATTAGTCAGTCGCGAACTGTTTCGCAAGCCATAAACAGGCTTTATGCTCACCGACCTGTTCCGCCCATCTTTGAGGAGACACCCGTGACTCACAGCACTCGCATCCTTCTTGGCGTCAATATCGATCACGTCGCCACGTTGCGTCAGGCCCGGGGAACGCGTTACCCGGACCCGGTCAAGGCCGCGCTGGATGCCGAAGAGGCGGGCGCCGATGGCATCACCGTGCATTTGCGTGAAGACCGCCGCCATATCCAGGAACGTGATGTGCTGCTGCTCAAGGACGTGTTGCAGACGCGCATGAACTTCGAAATGGGCGTGACCGAGGACATGCTGGCGTTCGCCGGGCGCCTGCGCCCCGCGCATGTCTGTCTGGTGCCGGAAACCCGCCAGGAATTGACCACCGAGGGCGGTCTCGACGTCGCAGGTCAGGAAGCGCGCATTCAGGCGGCCGTTGAACGCTTGAGCAAGATTGGCTGTGAAGTGTCGCTGTTCATCGATGCCGATGAGCGGCAGATCGCCGCGTCCAGGCGTGTGGGTGCGCCGGCCATCGAGTTGCACACCGGCCGGTATGCCGACGCGCAAACCCCGACGGCTGTCGCTGACGAGCTGCAACGCATTGTTGATGGCGTCGCCTTTGGTCTGGCTGAAGGTTTGATCGTCAACGCCGGGCACGGCCTGCATTACCACAACGTCGAAGCCGTCGCGGCGATCAAAGGTGTGAACGAGCTGAACATCGGCCACGCGCTGGTGGCTCACGCGCTGTTTGTCGGCTTTAAATCAGCCGTGGCGGAGATGAAGGCGTTGATTCTGGCGGCGGCTTATAAGGGCTAAAACTGTTCGCTGTAAGGCTCGGCAGGACCGGCCACTTTGTCCGGGAAGGCGTCAGGTATGCCGAGGAAGATCTTCAGCGTCTGCACTGGCGTCTTCGGGGACAAGTCCCCTCCTACCGGATCTTCACAAGGTCAAGGCTTGCGCCCCACAATCACCGCCCGCATCGGCGCGGGCAGGCCTTCCACGGTCTTGCTGTGATCTTGCGGATCGAGAAAGTCGCTCAGGGACTGGAAGCGCATCCATTCCGTGCCGCGCTGTTCCTCGACCGTGGTAACGCTGACGTCCACGCAGCGCACATCGACAAAGCCTGCGCGGCGCAGCCACAGCTCCAGCGCCGGCACCGAAGGCAGGAACCAGACGTTGCGCATCTGCGAGTAGCGGTCCTCAGGGACCAGCACCTGATGCACGTCGCCTTCGATCACCATGGTTTCCAGCACCAGCTCACCGCCTTTGACCAGGCAATCCTTGAGCGCCAGCAAGTGATCGATGGGTGACTTGCGGTGATACAGCACGCCCATGGAAAACACTGTGTCGAAGCCTTCCAGCCGTGCTGGCAAATCCTCAAGCGTGAACGGCAAATGCCAGGCCGGAAGGTCGGGCAGGAAGCGCTGCATGGCCTGGAACTGGCAGAAGAACAGCCAGTTCGGATCGACGCCAATCACGCTGTCAGCCCCGGCACCAAGCATGCGCCACTGGTAATAACCATTGCCGCAGCCAACATCAAGGACGCGTTTGCCCTTGAGGTCCAGATGCGGGGCAACCCGCGACCACTTCCAGTCCGAGCGCCATTCGGTATCCACATGCACGCCGAACACATCGAACGGCCCTTTGCGCCATGGCGACAGGCCTAACAGCGCCTTGCGCACCTGAGTGCGGGTTTCGCCGTCGCATTCGGCGTCCAGGGTAAAACTGTCCGCCAGATCGACGCGGGTCGGCTTCAAATCGGGCAAGGCATTCAGCGCGCCTTGCCAGCGTTCCAGATCGCCGTGGCCTTTGGTCATCTTGGTATCTAGCTGCGCTTGCAGGCCGTTGGCCCATTCAGTCAAGGGAGTGCCCGCCAGACGGCGGACCAGAGGAGCGAGATCAATCATGGCAGGGCAATCAACGAGGCAAAGTTAAGGCATTGGAACCAGGGCACCACCTTGGAAAATCCTGCATCAAGCAGGCGCTGGCGGTGTTCGTCGAGGCTGTCGGGCTTCATCACGTTTTCGATGGCGCTGCGTTTCTGGGCAATTTCCAGTTCGCTGTAGCCATTGGCGCGCTTGAAGGCGACGTGCAGATCGGTGAGCAGAGCGTGTTCCTGTTCGTCATTGAAGCGCAGCTTCTCCGACAGAATCAGCGCGCCGCCCGGCACCAGTGACTGGCGGATACGGCTTAACAGGCTCAGACGCAGCTCGGGGGCGATGAACTGCAGCGTGAAATTGAGTGCCACCACCGAGGCTGGCTGGAACTCAAGGGCCAGAATATCGCCTTCGATGACCTGCACCGGCAGCAACTCCTGAAACATCGAGTCCTGTCCATTGAGGTATTCGCGGCAGCGCTCAACCATGGCCGCCGAGTTATCCACAGCAATGACCTGGCAACCCTCGGTTCGCACATGGCGACGCAAGGCTTGAGTCACGGCACCCAGTGAGCTGCCCAGGTCGTACAGCACGCTATTGGGTTGTGCGAATTGCGCCGCGAGCACACCAAGATTTTCGACAATCGTCGGATAACCGGGCACCGAGCGCTTGATCATGTCCGGGAACACCCGCACCACGTCCTCGTTGAAGGCGAAGTCCGGCACCTGGGCAAGGGGCTGGGCGAATAGGCGGTCGGGTTCTTTGCTCACGGCAGTTCCGGCGTAGGGCTGAAAAGTGCGGCATTTTAGCCAATTCCACGTCAGGGCCCAAACCTCATCTGCGCAGAGTTGGCTAAAAGTTACTCATTGACGGTAATCACGCAGTCGAAAGTGCGTTCCGGCGCGACTTCCGGCGCCCAAGGCTGCTGATAAACCATCATCAGGTGACCGCTGCCAGCGTCGGACGCCTTGTAGCGCCATACCGACTGGCCGGCACTGCCGACCATATTTTTGTCTTCAGGGTTGCTGTACACCTCGGGCCCCATGCTGCGCAGGATGCCCTGCGCCGGGTTCTGGATCTGCCAGCGGTAACCGGTGGTCGGCGTGCTGGGCAGCGTCAGCATCAGGATCTGCCCGGTTTTCAAGGTCAGCGGGCATTCGCTTTGTTTTTCGAGGGTGACGATATGGCGCGGTTGCTGCGCACAGGCAGCGAGCAGGCACAGGCTTAGCGGGGCGATTAGACGGGCGGGGGTCATGGAGGCTCCAGTCTCGTTTGACGAGACTGGAGAATAGCCGATTCTGCTGGAACGAGGCTGTAGGGCAATTACCTGCTAGAACAACACCTTCGCCACATCCGCAAAGCGCTTGGCGAAATGCACGGTGATGCCTTCTTTCAGGTAGTCCGGCAGTTCTTCGAAGTTGCCACGGTTGGGTTCCGGCAGGATCAGCTCGTTGATCTTCTGCCGACGGGCCGCAATCACCTTCTCCCGCACGCCGCCGATTGGCAGGACATGCCCGGTCAGGGTCAGCTCGCCGGTCATCGCCACGCCTTTTTTCGGTGCCTGATTGCGCGCCAGGGACAGCAAGGCGCTGGCCATGGTCACGCCAGCACTTGGACCGTCCTTGGGCGTCGCGCCTTCGGGTACGTGCAAGTGGACAAAGGCTTCGTCGAAGAAACGCGGGTCGCCGCCAAACTGTTCAAGGTTCGAGCTGACGTAGCTGTAGGCGATTTCAGCAGACTCCTTCATCACATCGCCCAACTGGCCGGTGAGTTTGAAGCCACGGTTGAGGGTATGAATCCGCGTTGCCTCGATCGGCAAGGTCGCGCCGCCCATGCTGGTCCAGGCCAGACCCGTGATCACGCCGGTCCCGGACAGGACCTGTTCATTGCGGAACACCGGCATGCCCAGCGAGGCTTCGAGATCTTTGGGACCGATCTTGATCACCGACTTGGGCTCGTCCAGCAGCTTGACCACGGCCTTGCGCACCACTTTGCTCAGCTGTTTTTCCAGCTGTCGCACACCGGCTTCTCGGGCATAACCGTCGATCACCGCCCGCAGGGCGTTGTCGCTGATCGCCAGGCTGCCTTTGGACACACCGGCTTTTGCCAGCTGCTTGGGCCACAGGTGACGCTTGGCGATGGCCAGTTTCTCTTCGGTGATGTAACCGGAGAGGCGAATCACTTCCATCCGGTCGAGCAGCGGGCCGGGAATCGAGTCGAGAGTGTTGGCGGTGCAGATGAACAGCACTTTGGACAGGTCCAGACGCAGGTCCAGATAATGGTCGAGGAATTCGACGTTCTGTTCCGGGTCGAGGGTTTCCAGCAGCGCCGAGGCGGGATCGCCCTGGAAACTTTGGCCCATCTTGTCGATTTCATCGAGCATGATGACCGGGTTCATCACTTCCATGTCCTTGAGCGCCTGCACCAGCTTGCCCGGTTGGGCACCGATGTAGGTGCGACGGTGGCCCTTGATCTCTGCTTCATCGCGCATGCCGCCGACACTGAAACGATAGAACGGCCGGCCCAGGGATTCGGCAATGGAACGGCCGACACTGGTTTTACCGACGCCCGGCGGACCGACCAGCAGCACAATGGAGCCGCTGATCTCGCCTTTATAAGCGCCGACCGCGAGGAATTCGAGGATGCGCGCCTTGATGTCATCCAGACCCGCGTGATGCTGGTCGAGCACCTTGCGGGCGTGCTTGAGGTCCAGCTTGTCCTTGCCGAACACACCCCACGGCACCGAGCTGGCCCAGTCCAGGTAATTGCGGGTAACGGCATATTCCGGCGAGCCGGTTTCCAGCACCTTGAGCTTGCCGATTTCCTCGTCGATGCGCTTGCGCGCCTGCGGCGGCAGGGTTTTGCCTTCCAGGCGGGCTTCGAACTGTTCGATGTCGGCGCTGCGGTCATCTTTGCTCAGGCCCAGCTCTTGCTGAATGACCTTGAGTTGCTCCTTGAGGAAGAACTCGCGCTGGTGTTCGCCGATCTTGCGGTTCACCTCGGCAGAGATTTCCTTCTGCAGGCGCGCCACTTCAACTTCCTTGCGCAGCATCGGCAAGACTTTTTCCATGCGCTTGAGCATGGGCACGCAATCGAGCACTTGTTGCAGCTCGACGCCGGTCGCCGAGGTCAGCGCTGCGGCGAAGTCGGTCAGCGGCGACGGATCGTTGGGGCTGAAGCGATTGAGATAGTTCTTCAACTCTTCGCTGTACAGCGGGTTGAGCGGCAGCAGCTCCTTGATCGCGTTGATCAGGGCCATGCCATACGCTTTGACCTCATCGGTCGGCTCATTGGGCTGATGCGGGTACTCGACTTCCACCAGGTACGGCGGGCGATGATGCTTCAGCCAGGTCTTGATGCGCACCCGGCTCAGGCCCTGGGCGACAAACTGCAGCTTGCCGTTTTCGCGACTGGCGTGGTGCACCTTCACCAGCGTGCCGTATTCGGGCAATGCGTCGGTATTGAAGTGACGCGGGTCTTCCGGCGGGGTGTCCATGAAGAACAGCGCCAGGGAGTGGTGCTCGGACTTGCTCACCAATTCCAGCGTTTCGGCCCACGGCTCTTCATTGACGATGACCGGCAACACCTGTGCCGGGAAGAAAGGGCGGTTGTGAATCGGGATGATATAGACCTTGTCCGGCAGGTTCTGCCCAGGCAAGGCGAGCGAGGTGCTGGTGGAACTCAGGGTTACTTCGTGCTCAGCGTCTACTTCATCTGGCAAATCGTGTGAGTCTGCTTGCTGGTCGCTCATGGGGCACCTGCACAATTGAACATGGCTCTTAGATGGGGCGATGTCGCTCAGGTTTCAATGGCTGCGGTCGATAGCATTTGTGAAGGGGATAAAAACAAGGCGTTGGGCCATCAATAATCCGCCTCGCGCTGATCAACGGACGCTTACGGCGCCTGACTTTTTTATGCGTGAACCTCCGTGCCGCCGCGACAATTAGCCTGCGACGGGCACTTCGATGCCAAGGCTGGCGCTCTTATTACCGGCTTGCCGTTGCGGACTGACACTGTATGAACACACTTCTATCTTTTCTGATCCTGCCGGCGATTTGCGCGATGTGCATGGGTTCAGCGTCGGCGGCGACGTTGACTGCGCAGTTGATCAATCAAAACGGCAAACCGTTGGTCGGCGCGGTACTGACCCTGCAAGGTGCGGCAGGCAGGCCCGCCGTAGCGCTCAAGGCCGACATGGACCAGCGCGACAAGGAATTCGTCCCGCATGTGCTGGCCGTGCGAACGGGCACTGCGGTCAAATTCCCCAACAGCGACAACATCCGTCATCAGGTGTATTCCTTCTCGCCCGCCAAACGCTTTGAACTGCGGTTGTATGGCGGCACTCCGTCTGATCCGCTGCTGTTTGATAAACCCGGCGTCGTGGTGCTGGGCTGTAATATTCACGACTGGATGCTCGGTTATATCTATGTCACCGATGATCCCTGGTTTGCCGTCAGCGACAGCAATGGCAACGTGACGCTCGATCAACTTCCGGCCGGCCGGTACGTCGCAACACTTTGGCATCCGAAGGTTGCTGACATGCAGCCTGTATCCGGGGGGGATATGGACGTTCCGGCTTCAGGTCTGACCCGGCGCTTCAGTCTGGCGGTGGAAAGCAGCGATGACCCACCCGTCGCCCCGGCCCCCACGACGTTTGGCGATGCCTTTCACAAGGCGGCCCATGAATGAACCTGCGCACCAGCTTTCAGGCACGGATTGCCTTCGTATTGATCGCCTTGTTGGTCGTGGTGTTGGGTGCCGTGTTCTTCGCGGTGAAAGCCGCGACCGGCGATGCCGTTCGTTCCCAGGCCCAGGCCCAGCTTGAGGTCGGTCGCCGGGTTTTCGAAGGCCTGATGGATATGCGCGGTAAACAACTGCGCGGCGGTGTGCAGCTGCTTTCAGCGGATTTCGGGTTTCGCGACGCAGTGGCCAGCGTCGATGCATCGACCATTCGTTCGGTGCTGCGCAATCATGGCGGCCGCATCAACGCCTCGGACATGTTCTTGCTGGGCATGGACGGCAAGGTCATCGCCAGTACGGTGCCAGCGGTGGCCGAAGGCTCGCCGTTTCCCTTCGAGCAGGCATTGCGCGAGGCCAGGCTCAACAAACAATCAATGGTCATCGTACCCGGCGGTGGACAGCCCCATTTGCTGGTTGAGAGCACGGTTCTCGCGCCGCTGCCCATCGGCCGGGTCGTCATGGGTTTCATCATGGACCAGGCCTTCGCCCAGCAATTGCGTTCGCTGAGTAATCTGGAGGTCTCGTTTCTGGCCGTGGAGCACGGCGCTGCGGGGCAACTGATCAGCACTCAGCCAGCTGAAATGCAGGCCAGTCTCGTGGATCTGATGCTCACGGCTTCGATTGAACAGGTGCGCATGACCCAGCATTCTGACCAGAGTTTTCTCAGTCAGACCATTGTGGTCGACAACGTCACCGACGGCCGTGGCGAGCAGGTCATTGCGCTACTGCAAAGCCCGATCGACAAAGCCATGCTTGCGTTCGCGCCGCTGGATCAAAAAATCTTCTGGATCTCCATCATTGCGTTGCTCGCCTCGTTGATCGGTACGTTGATCCTGGCGCGCAGTGTATCGATGCCGGTGCAGATCCTGGCACTGGCGGCCAAACGTATTGGCAACGGCGATTACAAGACGCCGGTGGGCATGGCGCGTAGCGACGAACTGGGCATGCTTGCCGGGGCGATCAACGCCATGCAGCAGGGGATCGCCTCGCGTGAGCATCAATTGGCGCACAACGCCCTGCATGACTCGCTGACCGGCTTGCCTAACCGGGCGCTGGCCATGGAACGTCTGGGCAGTTCGATTACCGCGCAGCGTTCCATGGCGTTGTTGTATCTGGGGATCGATAACTTCCTGGCGATCAACCAGGTCTGCGGCGCCGCAGGCGTAGATGAGCTGTTGCAGCAAGTCGGCCAGCGGCTGCAAGCCAGCCTGAACCCCGGCGATACGGTCGCTCGCCTGACAGCCAACGAATTTCTCCTGTTGCTGGACCATAAGGGCAGCGACGGCGCGGTGGCTACTGCCGACCAGCTGCAGCGCTTGCTGAGCCACGCACAACGCATCGACAGCCACGACGTGACGCTGGAATGCAGCATCGGCATTGCGGTGTACCCGGAGCACGGCGACTCGGCACTGGAGTTGCTCAAGCGCGCGGCCATTGCTCGCCAGGACGCGGCTGGCATGCCGGGCCGTTTGCAGGTTTATCAAGACGGCAGCGATCTGGCTCACCAGCGCCAGATCAGCCTGATTCGCGATTTGCGCCACGCTGGCCGTAATGGCGAGCTGACCTTGCACTACCAACCCAAACTGGACATTCGCCAGGGCCGCGTTCGCCAGGCTGAAGCGCTGCTGCGTTGGCAGCACCCGCAGTTCGGCAACGTGTCGCCGGCCGAATTCATCGTTCTGGCCGAGCGCACCGGGAGCATTCAATTACTGAGCAGTTGGGTGATCGAAGAGTCCCTGCGCCAGTTGGCCGAGTGGGCCAGGCGCGGCCTGCACATCCAGCTTTCGGTGAATATTTCTGCCGAAGACCTGCTCAGTGCTGACTTGCCTGCGCGTGTGGTCGGCTTGCTGCGTTTGTACAAGGTTCCGGCGGAGCAACTGATTTTTGAAATCACCGAAAGCGCGATCATGCGTGAGCCAGAGCACGCGCTGGCGGTTCTCAACAAGCTGCGCGAATGTGGCATCAGCCTGTCCGTGGACGATTTCGGCACCGGTTACTCGTCCCTCGCGCATCTCAAGCGGCTGCCGGTGCAAGAGTTGAAAATTGATCAATCCTTCGTGCGTAACCTGGATGAAACCAGCGAAGACGCCGTGATCGTGCGTTCCACCATCGAGATGAGCCACAACCTGGGCCTCAAGGTGGTCGCCGAAGGCGTCGAGTATGAGCACAGCCTGCGCCTGCTTGAGCGCTGGCATTGCGACACGGCGCAAGGCTATCTGATCAGCCGCCCGTTGACCGCGGTGGCCTTTGAGGCATGGATGAGCGCTTCTACCTATTCACCCAGCCTGATGGTTCGTTGAAACATGGCTTACAGATATTCGGTTGTGCTGAGCTCGGTGTTGAGCTGTGTCTTGGGCGCCTGCGTACAAACCGTCGAGGCCGATAACGGCCGGCTGATCGCCACCGGCGGTGCGTCAAGCATTGAAGGGGCAGCGGGCGGCGGGATCATTCCCTGGGCAGTATTGACCGGTTACGGCGAACAGGGCGAATGGGGTAGCAGTGTATTTGCCACCCATGTCGATCTGCCGGATTACACCCTGGACGTTGCAGGTATGTCGGTTGCATACGGCAATCGTGTGGAATTGTCGTACGCCCATCAGCGGTTTGATCTGGGCACACTGCAGCACAAGCTAAGCCTGCCGGACGACAATCTCACTCAGGATATCTTTGGCCTCAAGGTCCGGTTGTTCGGTGATCTGATCTACGACAGCTTGCCGCAGGTGGCTCTGGGCCTCGAATACAAGCACCAGAACGACTTCCTGATCCCTGCTCTGGTGGGCGCCAGGCGTGATTCGGATGTGGAAGGTTATCTGACCGCCAGCCGCTTGTTGATGGGCGCCGCGTTTGGTTACAGCGTGGTACTCAACGGCGGTTTGCGTTATAGCCGCGCCAACGAAACCGGCTTGCTGGGGTTCGGTGGCGACCGCCGCGATACCCGCAGCGTGTTGAAGGAAGGTTCGGTGGCCATCCTCTTCAATCCACGCTGGGCGCTGGGCGTGGAATACCGGGAAAAGCCTGACAACCTTGCTTTTGCAGGCGAAAGCGATTGGGCTGATTTGTTCGTCGGATATTTCCCCAATAAGCATTTGTCGGTAGTACTGGCTTACGCGCGTTTGGGCGAAATCGCCACCCTGGATGACCAGAACGGGGCCTATCTGTCCATTCAGGGGAGTTTCTGACATGCGCCTGTTGAGCGGTTTGTTGATTGCCTTGCTGGTCGGTTGTGCGCAACAGCCGCCACAAGATGACAGCTTGTATCTGGCTTTGGGCGAGCGTCCCGGTATCCAGCGGATAATCGAAGGCATGTTGCTGAACATCGCCAAGGACCGGCGCATTGTCGAGCACTTCAAAAAGGTCGATATCGTGCGCCTGCGCGACAAACTGGTCGAACAGGTGTGCGTTGAAGCGGGTGGCCCCTGTCGCTATTCCGGCGACAGCATGGCTGAATCCCACAAGGGGCAGAACCTGACGCGCAGCGACTTCAACGCGCTGGTGGAAGACCTGATCGACGCCATGGACGCCGAAGGCATTTCCGTACCCAATCAGAACCGCCTGATCGCCCGCCTGGCGCCGATGCGTGGGGATGTGATCGAGAAGTAGGACTGGCTTTAGCCGGGAGAGCGTGCTCCCGGCTAAAGCCAGTCCTACGAACTGCCCCATAACGAAAAAGCGGCCATCTTTCGACAGCCGCTTTTTCATTGCCTCAGCGAACCATCAATCCGGCAGTTTGAACGCCATCACGTAGTCGCCTTGCTTGGTGCCCAGCGAACCATGACCGCCCGCCACGACCAGCACGTATTGCTTGCCGTCTTTGCCGGTGTAAGTCATCGGCGTGGTTTGCGCGCCTGCTGGCAGGCGGCCTTCCCACAACTGCTTGCCGTTACGAACATCGTAGGCGCGCAGGTATTGGTCAAGCGTGCCGCTCAGGAATGCGACGCCACCGGCGGTGGTGAACGTCCCGCCCAGGCTTGGCACGCCCATGGACAGCGGGATAGGAACCGGCGAGCTGTCACGCACGGTGCCGTTTTTGTGCATCCAGATGGTTTTGTGATTGGTCAGGTCGACCGCCGCGACATAACCCCAGGCTGGCGCCTGGCAAGGCAAGCCCATCGGCGACAGCAGTGCTTCGAGGATCACACCGTATGGCGCGCCTTTGTTGGGCTGCACGCCTTCGGTTTCGCTTTTGCGACCTGGACCGCCTTCGACTTCGACCGCCGGCACCAGTTTCGAACGGAAGGCCATGTAGCTCGGATTCACGAACGCGATCTGGCGTACCGGATCGACTGAAATGCCGCCCCAGTCAAACACACCGAAGTTACCTGGATAAACCAGCGAACCTTGCAGCGACGGCGGGGTGAACGGGCCGTCGTAACGCAGGGATTTGAAGTCAATCCGGCACAGCATCTGGTCGAACGGCGTCACGCCCCACATGTCACGCTCCTTGAGGGGCGGCGGCATGAAGTTCAGGTCGGATTTCGGTTGCGTCGGCGAAGTGTGATCGCCTGCCACCGCGCCCTGAGGGACCGGGATTTCGTTGATCGGGATGATCGGCTGACCGGTGCTGCGGTCCAGCACATAAATGCTGCCCTGCTTGGTCGATACCAGTACCGCTGGCTTGACGCCATCTGCGGTTTTCATGTCCAGCAAGGTCGGCTGACCGCCCACGTCCATGTCCCACAGGTCATGGTGAGTGAGCTGCATGTTCCAGCGTACTTTGCCGGACGCGATATCCAGCGCCACAATGCTTGCGCTGTATTTTTCCGACTCCGGCGTGCGATTGCCGCCCCATTGATCCGGGGTCTGGTTGCCCATCGGCAGGTAAAGCATGCCCAGCTTTTCATCGACCGCGAACATCGACCACATGTTGGGCGAGTTGCGGGTGTACTTCTGGCCCTCGGCAAGCGGCGTGGTGTCGTCCGGATTGCCACTGTCCCAGTTCCACACCAGACGGCCGGTGTGGACGTCGAACGCACGGATCACGCCGGAAGGCTCGTCTACCGAAACGTTATCGGTGACGTGGCCGCCGATAACCACCAGATCCTTGGTCACCGCGGGTGGCGAAGTGGAGTAGTAACCGCCAGGTGCGAAGGTGCCGATATTGGCGCTCAGGTCGATGGCGCCTTTGTTGCCGAAGTCTTCACAGACTTTGCCGGTGTCGGCGTTCAGCGCGATCAGGCGCGTGTCGGCAGTTGGCAGGAAGATACGACGTGGGCAAGCGTTGCTGCCGTTAGTCGCGACGGCCGGAGTGGCCGGGCTTTGCGCTGGCGCTGCGGCATAAGCGGCATCATCGTGATACGACACGCCACGGCAGGTCATGTGCGCCCAACCTTTGAAGTTGGCGGCATTCTGGGTGCTGATTTTTGGATCGTAGCGCCAGATTTCCTTGCCGGTATCCGGATCCAGCGCGATCACCTGGCTGTGCGGCGTGCAGACATACAGCATGCCGTTGACCTTGAGCGGGGTGTTTTCCGCCGTGGTTTCGCCTGGGTCGTTCGGGCCAGGGATATCGCCGGTGCGATAGGTCCAGGCCGGAACCAGCTTGTTGGCGTTTTCCGGAGTGATCTGCGCCAGCGGCGAATAGCGGTCACCGAAAGCCGTACGACCATAGGACTGCCAGTCACCGTCGGGCATGGCCGGTGCGGTGTTGCTGGTGCCCGCGGTGTCGCGGTCCAGTTGACCCTTGATTTCGCCAGGGTGGGTGAACTGGCTGGCCAGCGCGGCAACACCGGCCAGCACCACGGCCACGCTCAACGCGCCGGTCGCCAGGCCGCCGGGTTGGCCACGCAGCACTGGGCGGCGGAACCAAGGCAGCAACAAGACGATACCCAGGGCAAACCACAACGCCAGACGCGGCACCAGTTGCCACCAATCCAGGCCGACTTCCCACAAGGCCCAGACGGTGCTCGCAAACAGAATCACTGCATACAGACCCAGGGCAGCGCGGCGTCCGGTGATGAGCAGCAGGCCCGTCACGGCGAAACCGATACCGGCCAGCAGGTAATACAACGAACCGCCCAGTTGCAGGAGTTTGACACCCCCCGCCAACATGATCAGGCCCATCAACAAGATCACCAGCCCGAGCAACGTCGGTAGCAAGCGATATCGACTGAAAGCACCATCAGTGCTCATAGTGTGAATCTCCGTGACAGTTAAGTGATTGAAACTTTTATATTCGTGACGCCGATTCCTGACGAATCGTGTGGCGATACTTTGACGCTAGTTGCTGAAACCTATTACCGACAGTTCAAATCAACCGTTGGTCAGAACGACGACTGGATTTTCAAGCCCGCGACCAGCGCGTCGTCGACCTTGTCCACACCGCCCGGATGACGGATGAACTGCAGGTTGGGACGCACGGTCAGCCAGTGGGTGACGTGCACGCCGTAATACAGCTCGGCGTTGTATTCAGTATCCTGCAGCGGCATGAAGGCCGGGTCGCTGTAGTCGTAGACCGCCGCTGCCCGATTTTGTGCGTCCGTGTTTTTGCGGTACGCCGGGTTGACGTGAATGCGCGCGATGGCCAGACCGATGTCGTCCTGCGGGCGGGCATCGAACGGACCTTTGTAGAAGCCGCCGAGTGCCACATAGTTGTCGACCCTGTTGGTTTTCTTGTCGTGCAGCGTGCCGTTGACGAACAGGCTGAGGCCGCGACTGGAATCGCCATCGACGGCGGTGACTTGCTGACGCAGGTTCAGCCACAGGCCGTGTTTGCTCGAAGCGCTGCGATAGGCGCCATCGGTGGCGGCTGCTGACTGACCATTGCTGTTCTTGTACACATCCTGGCTGTCGGCGGTGCTGTAGTAATAACCGGCGCGGTATTCGCCTGGCAGGCCGGCAACTTTTGGCGACCACACCAGTTCAACCGGCAATACCGCGCCTTGGGTGCCGCTGCCGCTGAGCTTGAAGCCGTTGTCGTTTTCCAGGTTCGAGGGGTTCTGCTCGAACACGCCGATCTGCGCAAAGAATTCAGGCGTCAGCTGATATTTAACGCGCATGGCCCATTGGCTGATCGGCCAGTTGTAGACGATGCCGCCGTCCCAGTTGCCGACCTGGGAGCCGCATAACGCCAGGTTCTGGAAGTCGCACGGGAAGGTGCCGAAATCTTCGCCCTGATTAAAACGGCCGAGCTTGATGCTCAAGGCCTGATCAAGGAATTTCTGCTGGTACCACATCTGCGTCAGGCGGGTAACGCTGCCTCGGCCCCAGACTTCCTGGGACGACGAAAGCGTGCCGGTGCGCGGATCGCCGACGCGGTCATTACTGATGTTGTCGCCATTACGATTGCTGACCGTCAGCTGGAACTCGGCATCGTGCCAGCCGAGAATCTTCTGCAGATCAAGGTGCGCGCCCAATGCCCATTGATCGCTGTAACGAACGGCTTTGTCATGGTTGTAACCGCCATGCAGGTTGGAGCCCGTCTCGGAGGTGTAGTCCAGCTTGAAGTCATACCCTTGCTGCGCAAGCTCACTGCGCTTGCCATTCCAGTCGCCCAGCATCCAGGGCGAGTCGGCATCGAATGCGGGTGCTGCCTGCGCGCAAGTCGCAAGCCCCAGTGCCAGCAGGCCGCAAACGCCATGGATGGTTTGCAGGCGCGACACAGCAGGCACGGCGATGGCAGCAGATCGTCTCGGGTAATCGGACATTAGGAGCATTCTTTTTAAGTTATTGAGTGAGGGTCGAAAGCGGCATCTCGCACCTGAAGAAACGAGAGAAGGAAGCGAAAAAACAGGATTAATCGATTCAGCCGTTGAGGATGGCAATGATAGGGGGCTAACGACTCAGCAAACAGCGGGGAAATTGACATGGATCATTGCGAGGGCTGCAACAGTGAGCTTGAGGGGCGACCGCGATGTCCTCCGCGCACACTATTTCAGGACAACTCCTACACTTTTGATGGGCATTAGCAGTGCGACAATCGGCAGCCTTCGCACGCTAAGCTCTTCCCGCTGTCAGAAGGCTCGGCTAAGGTGCGCAGCTCTTTGAAACGCCCTTGCTCATCAACTCGAAGGTTCCGCATGACAACACAGCATTCCAATCCTCTGCATGGCGTGACGCTGGAACAGATCCTCAACGCTCTGGTTGAGCATTACGAGTGGTCCGGCCTGGCTGAGCGCATTGATATTCGCTGCTTCAAGAGCGACCCGAGCATCAAGTCCAGCCTGACGTTTTTGCGCAAGACGCCCTGGGCTCGGGAAAAGGTCGAAGCGCTGTACGTGAAGTTGCACCGCAGCAAGGGTTGGTAACTTTGTCCGGGTTGGAGCCTGGGCCACAAGGATTAACATCGATGTACGCCGAACACACGCAACCGGCGCAGGGACAGCGCCGCTACACGATCATTGCCGCGAGCCTGGGCTGGTCGGGACTGGTCATTCAGCTGTATCTGATTTTCTTCGCGCGCTGGGCAGACGACGCCAGCCTGATTGGCGGATTAGTGCGGTTCTTCAGCTTTTTTACGGTACTGAGCAACACGTTGGCGGCGGTGGCCCTGACCTGTGCGCTGAGCCGCAGCACGTCAGCGGCGCAGCGTTTTTTTCGCCATCCCGTGGTGTGCGGCGCGATTGCGACCAGCATTGTTCTGGTCGGTCTGGCCTACAACATTCTATTGCGCCATTTGTGGCAACCCGAAGGCTGGCAATGGGTCGCGGACGAATTGCTCCACGACGTCATGCCGCTGATGTTCCTGGGGTATTGGTGGCTGTATGTGCCCAAGGGCGTGTTGCAATTCAGACATGTGCTGCTGTGGATTCTTTATCCAATTGTCTACTTTGCCTACGTGCTGCTGCGCGGCAATTCCCTCGGCGATTACATGTACCCCTTCATTGATGCGGGAACCATCGGCTTTGCCAGGGCCTTCATCAATGCCGGCGGGGTATTAGCGGGGTTTGTCGGGGTCGGTTTGTTGTTGGTGGGGGTGGATCGATTCAAGGGGCGTCGGGCGTAAACGCCCGCTCGCTCCAACGGGGATTCAGCCCTCATCCCGCTCATCAAGCCGCCAGTAACCCGAGCACTTGACCAGCGATTCATCGAGCCCGAATTCGCCGAGCAATACGCGCCGAATCCTGCGTGACAACGCCGCTTCGGTGGCGACCCAGGCATACAGCTGGCCTTCGGGCATTTCCAGGCGGCGGGTGACGTCCACCAGGTCTTGCTCGCCGCGCACGATCCAGATCACGTCGACTTGCGCCTGGCTCTGGAACACCTGCTGTTCGCCCATATCCGCAACCTCGACCACCACCAGCGCGCAGCGATTGGTCGGCAGGCCTTCAAGACGCCGGGCGATGGCGGGCAGCGCGGTCTCGTCGCCGATCAACAGGTAGCTGTCGAACATATCCGGCACGATCATCGAACCACGCGGGCCACCGATGTACAAAAACTGCCCCGGTTCGGCCTGTGCGGCCCAGGTGGCGGCCGGACCTTCGCCATGGAGCACGAAGTCGATGTCCAGTTCGCCGCTTTCGGCGTCATAACGACGCGGCGTGTAATCGCGCATGGCCGGGCGCGGGCCGTCATCCGGCGCGCCGAGTTGCAGGGTTTCCATCGCTTGCTGTTCTTCTGGGGTACGCGGAAAAATCAGCTTCACGTGATCGTCGGTTCCCAGGCTGATAAAGCCGGTCAGCTCCGGCCCGTGCAGCGTAATCCGACGCATCTTCGGGGTGATGTCTGTGACGCGCAGCACCTGCAACTTACGGCGTTTGATTTCATGGCTGACGCGGTGGATCGATTGTTGCGAATTCATACCGACTTCTCCGAACCTTGAGGGCCATCGACGATGGCTTTGGCGGTGTTATTGAGCAGGTCGCGAACCCGCAGGATTTCCTCGGGGCTCCAGCGGCCATCATGCAGATGCATGGCGTGACGCAGATTGTTCACGGCTTCATGGATTTCCGGCGGCCGTTCGTGACCTCGCAAGGAACGCTTGCTGACGTCGATGCGCATGCGGACGCCGTCCAGCGCCACGGCTTGCTCGGTCAGTGACGCGCGACCCGTCTCAGTGATGGCGTAGTGTTTTTTGCCGCCGTGAGCGCTGCCTTCGATCAATTCGCTTTCTTCAAGAAAGGTCAGGGTTGGATAAATCACGCCGGGGCTCGGGCTGTAGGCGCCATCGAACATGCTTTCAATCTGACGGATCAGGTCGTAGCCGTGGGATGGCTGTTCGGCGATCAGCGCCAGCAACAGCAATTTCAGATCCCCCGGCGCAAACACCCGAGGCCCACGGCCACCGCGTTCGCCGCGAGGACGCTTTTCAAAACCGTCACGACCTTCGCCGTGGTCGCGGTGATGGGGGCGGTGTTCATTGTGGTGATGGTCATCACGCATTTCTCTATCTCCTGTGCAAGTTAGATATACCTTAAGATATATCTTAATCATTGCGCAAGAGATAAAGACGAACGGTTCTCATCTGCCACATTCCGTTGGAGTGAGGCTTGCCCGCGAATCAGACGCCTCGGTGGACCAGAGCTATCGCGTTATCGCTTTTCGCGGGCAAGCCTCGCTCCAACGGGGCCGTCGGCGCACTGCATTGCGTATGCGCGCCCGGTTCAAGATACGGACTCAGGATCGGCGCCATGCCCTTGAGCACTTGCACCGGCAGTGCCGAGGTGAAGCGAAATCCTTCCGCGGCCTTGCCGGGCACGAAGGCGGTAAGCGTGCCGAAGTGGTTGTCGCCCAGATAAAACACGAACGTCGCCGTGCGGTTTATCGCCCGGGAGCTGAGGATGCGACCGCCCGCGCCGATGCTTTCGATGCGGTTGTCGCCGGTGCCGGTTTTACCGCCCATTGCCAGCGGGCTGCCATCCGGTAATTTGAAACTGCCCTGCACGCGCTTGGCTGTGCCGCCGTCCACCACTTGCGACAAGGCTTCACGCATGGCCGCCGCCACTTCGGACGGCAATACGCGCTTGCCAAGCTCCGGGTTGTTGGCCAGCCGCGTTTCATAGGGCGTGTCGGCGGCAAAATGCAGGCTGTCGATGCGCAAGGTCGGCAAGCGGATGCCATCGTTCTGGATGATCCCGATCAACTCCGCCAACGCCGCAGGACGGTCCCCCGAGCTGCCGATTGCGGTCGCCAGGGAAGGCACCAGATGATCGAACGGGTAGCCGACCCGCTGCCAGCGTTGATGGATATCGAGGAACGCTTCGATCTCCAGCATGGTGCGGATGCGGCTGTCGCGAGCGCTTTTATGCCGGCTTTTGAACAGCCAGCCGTAGACTTCCTGACGTTCGAAATGGCTGGCCGTCACCGCATCCTTGAACTGCGCCTCCGGGTTTTTCAGGAGATAACCCACCAGCCACAGATCCAGCGGGTGAACCCTGGCGATATAGCCCTGATCCGGCAAGTCGTAGGCGCCCGGGCCGTAGCTCTGATACAGCTCGGCCAGGCGCTTTTCGCTCAGCCTGGGGCCGATTTTTTCTTCGGCCATGTGCGCCCGGACAAACGAGTTGAACGCCGTCTGATCGGCTTCCGGCAGCAAATAGCGATGAACGGCCGCCAGCCGTGGCGCTGTGGGATGAACGCCATCAAGGAACGTGTCAAGCCGCTCCTGGGTGGTCTTGTCCTTGTAGCGTTTCCAGAATCGCAGCAGAAAAACCGAGCCTTCCCGATCCGCGAAGCGGGCGAGGTATTCCTGGCGGCGCGGGTTGTCATCGTCCTTGAGCAGCTCGGCGCTGTTGCTGGGTGCCTGGTACGTGCTGTAACGCACCAGATCGCGCATCAGGCGAATGAACGGCAAGTTGATCGACTCGCGCAACGCCTCGCGCAGCGTCGGGTTGCGCCCGTTATCTTCTTTGCGGAAATTGTTGAAGTGATGCAGGCCTCCGCCGGTGAAAAACCGCTCGCCTGGGCTCGCCGAGTAATGCCGATCCAGGGCCGCAGAAAGCATCTTCGACACGCTGCGATCCTTGTTCTGCGCCAGATAATCCACCGCCCAGCGAGTCAGGCGATCCTGCTCTTCCACCGGGGTTTTACTCAGTTGCGCCGAGGTCAGCCCGGCGTAGCGCCCGTGCAACTCGGCGATCATCTCCAGATACGTCGTCAGCACCCGCATCTTCGCCGTCGATCCGAGTTCCAGCTTGCTGCCTTCGTTGATGTCGAACGGCTGGTCGGTGCTGTCGGTCTGCACCCGCACCCGCGATCCGTCCGGGCCCCGCTCGAACAGGGTAAAGCTGTAACGCACCTGCGCGGTACTGGCGGGCGTCAGCAAGCGCTCGCCCAATAATCCGACGTTCGCTGCGAAAGCCGGGTCGGCCAGATCGCGCAGGTACTGGCCAACGCGCGCCTGCAACTCGCTTTGCAAGGTGGTGGTGGCTGACAGGTCCAGACGATCCAGATCATAAAGCGGGCGATTGAGCATCCCCGACAGGCGACTGCGCGCCACACTGATGCCCTTGTTGGTTTCAATCGGCTGAATGGTCGGCTGCTGAATCCAGTTACGGTAGGTGACCGTGCTGTTCAGCGCCGCATCCGCCAGACGCTGATCAATGACTTTATTCTGCGCCAGCAGGCGGATATGGCTATCGGTCAGGTCAGCCAATTCCGCGCGGCCCTTGGCCAGATAGTGCGACGGACGTCGCTGGGCGATCACCAATGAGAGCACTTCACGCAACGCCAGGCCACGCGCCGCCAGACTTTGTGGGTCGCTGGCGGTGGACGCCAGTAACTGGTTGGTGCGCACGAAATCCGCGCCGTACCAGACCCGCAACCCTTCGGCCAACCCGTGCACTTCGCCATGGCCCGGCACCGCCGACAACGGCACGCTGTTCAAATAATCACGCACCACCCGCTGCCGGGCTTGCAGGGTTTGCTCGCCGGGTTGATAGGCGCGCACGCTGGCGGAAACCATCTGTCGCAGCTTCTCCGAGCCCGACTGAGTCAAGCCATCGGGGGAGTGACGGTATTTTTCCAGCTGTGTGGCCAGCGTGCTGCCGCCTGCCGATTGGCCGGGCAGACCGATCATCTTCGCCAGCTGTGAAACCGCAGCCTTGGCAAACCGTGGCCAGTCCACCGCCGGGTTGGCCATTGGCTGCCGCGGGTCCAGCAAATCCCGGTTCTCGATGAACAACAGGCTGTGCACCACCAATGGCGGAATTGCGGCATAGCTCGGATAGAACTGCTGCGGGTAGCGGAACTGATAGAGATCGGAACCCCGGCAGTCGGTAATCGACAGCCCGGCCTGAATCTTCTCTTCGTAAGGCACGAAAAAACCGCGTCGGCCGTAAGCGAGCAGTTCGGGGGAGAAGCGGGTCTGTTCAACGATCAGATAATCGCGCTTGAGCAGGCGCGGCAGGAACTCATCCAGAGCGGAGTAACCCAGGCGCTTATCAAACGGTCCGTCCCCCGGATACAACACCGCATCGCTGGGGCCAGGTTGCAGCGAGTAGCTCAGGCTTGCCGAAAATCGGCTGAACTCCCGGGCCTGCAGCCTGGAGGTTCGCGATTCGGTGGCAATGACAAAACCGAACACCACCAGGCCCATGACCAGCAACACCCAGAACACGCGCCACGCATTACGCCTGTGGCGAGGGCTTTTCGGCATTGGTGGCTGATTCTGACTGTCCGTGTCCTGAGCAGTCTGCTTCGTATCGGAATGCCGTAATACACCCATATCCATTGGCCCGGTTAAACCTGTTAATCGCACCTGACACAAGCTTAGACGCTGGCAGACGTGGCGGCAGAAATCTTTGGTCTCAGGAGCGGTAAGGCGCTGGCCGACCCGTTTGTGGGAACGGTCTGTTTATTAACGTAGGTGGCTGACGGCGGGTGGGGCGGGTGATTACGTCCGGTTTTGTCAGTGGCTTAAACGCGCTGTGTAAATAATATTTATATATTGACTGAATCTACTCAAGGATTTGCGATGAACAAGAATAAAAAGCTCGCCCTCGGTACATTTGCGTCTGCTCTTTTATTGGCGGGGGCGTGTGGGGTGAATGCGCAGGGGAATGTAGAGGTTGTGGGGAATGGATCTGATGAGCCTGTATGTCAGGTTTTGTCGGATCAAGTTCATAGGCTGCGAAATAAGCTCAAAAATAAAGAGGAAGTTCACTGTTAAGAGTTTGCGGCAATACGTGGCCAAAAAGTGATGTTGGTGAACCGTACTCCTGATTCTGAAAAGCAGTTACTTATCGAATACTTTCATGAGGGGCGATGGGCGAAGGGCTATCCAGGGGACACAATCACCTTCTCACGTCTCAAGGCAGGTGACGCGGTCCGGGTCCGAATTTCTTATCGGCGGACTGAAGCTTATAAAGACACAGAATACAATTTGAGCTTCGGGTCATACGCGTTCATGAAAGATGTAAAGCTGACAGCGCCGCCAGTCTGGGCTCGTGTCGGAGCGGGTAATACCGGATGGGTGGTAGGCGTACAAACCTACGAAGAGTTATCGTATGAGTTGCAATATACCGATTCCACTGGTGCTCCCCTTAAAGGAAGTTACGCTAAATTTAATCTGTATCTGGATGGTCGTTCGAAGGAGCCGGATTTTTTCAGGCTAGCATCAGCCGACGATACCGGGAAAATCGATCTGACATTCAAACTGGATAGGTGCTATGACAGCGAGGTGCGCGCAGAACAGAATGACGATGAGGGCGTTAATTACGGGATCGCCGGATATAAAATAGTTCGCTGGTTCGTATCTGACGAACTGGTTGGCCCTGAAAATTTTGAGCAGCAGAAGAAGTGGACGGCTGCGTTCGCGTTGCATTGCATCAGCAATTAATAACCCTATAGATAGGTAGTTCTATAAGGCCCGCCTATCTACGTTGTAAGCGTCCAGTCATCACGTTTTTATGTCAATTGAACGACGCTCATAAATCGGTTCGTTGGGAACCCAGGGATTTCCGAAGAGGTCCAGTGCACCGGTGGGATGTGCCAATAGCGCCGCATAATTCACCCGCGTGCCTAGATTTTCCATGCTAAGAGGATCTTGTCCCGGTTCGGGTGCTTTGTAGCCTGCGTATTTTATTAGCGTTTCTGCATGTGCTTGAAGGGCTGCGTTTAGTCGCTTGTGATCGCGTAGGGACTGGGTCAAAATTGCTTGCTCTAGCGGGGTGAGTTCGTCTGAGTCAATAATGCTTATTTGGCCGCATGCATCCAGCGTGAAGTTGAAT
This sequence comes from Pseudomonas sp. CFII64, assembly GCF_000416235.1. Lineage (GTDB taxonomy): Bacteria > Pseudomonadota > Gammaproteobacteria > Pseudomonadales > Pseudomonadaceae > Aquipseudomonas. Next base: position 72,337 of record NZ_ATLO01000004.1, read on the forward strand.
AGTTTGGTCGATAGCTCTGGATATGTTTTGGCAAGCGCATTCTTAAAGTTTTGCAGTTCTGACTTGATAATGTTGACTCCTGTCTCCGCAAGCAAGCGTAGTGAAGATAGCTCAAATCCCCGGCATGTCCAGCAGCACTCTTTTTCCTTGATAACTTCCGGACCGCCCCAAGGATTTTCTCTTGCGTAATTTTGGTCTTCTGTCATTCCGATAACGCCCTGGAACAAACATTTCTGATCCGAAGAGCCTCTATAACCCTTCAACGTATCAGTTGAACTGACTGGCTTATCGCTGGGTTGCGAAGTGGTCCGCAAGGATTGTCCTTGTTCATGATTAGCTTGAATGGCTTCCTCCGCTCTGGCGTTTCTTGATGCCAGGTTTGGGTAAGGTGATTGCGCAGCGGAATTGGGATTGATATTCATAGCAACTCTCTCTGTTCATTTCCCCTTCATAACGGCCAACTGCAAAAAAACTTTGCCTGATAAAGTTGTGGGAAATTTCCGAGTAGGAGTTTCAGTGCGACGCAGTTCTCAAACAGCAACCACCTGGGGAGGTTTTGGTTTGCCCAGGCGTTTGTTGAGATCGAGCCAGTCGGCGCATGAGCGCCATCGGCGCGAGGGCGAGGAGTACGCCGAGGTAGCGAGCAGTAATTCGCTGAGTTCGGTGCCTGCTGTAAGCATCGGCAGCATTAGTTGTGCGAAATGTATCACGAAAAAATTAATGAGTAGGACGTTTCTGATTTTTATACGAGCGTGTTGACTCAGATTATACGCAGTGATTACGTCGAATTTGTCAGTGGTAAAACTGCCTGGCATAACCAAATTAAATTGTTGAGGTTTCACATGCATAAGAATAATAAATTGCTATTAAGTGTTGTCGTGTCCGCTGTTTTATCAGCGGGAACTCATGCTGCATGGGCACATGCTGTTGTTGAGGGAAGCGTTGCACAAGTTCCCCCTGCGCCGACGGTAGAGGAACCCGTGTTCAGCGTGTTGTCAGATAAAGTTCATAACATCAACGGCCGGTTAAACAGCTCGGCGTCCGAGCACTATTACGGCTTCACCTCCCTGCGAGGGCAGGATGTCTTGCTGCATTCGACGAGTCGGCAACACATCAAGGTCGAGCGGCACGTAGACGGAGCCTGGACATTAATTTCAGGCCGAAATACCCTCAAAGGCCTGGAACCGGGCGAAGAAATCATCCTCAGGGTGACACACAACCAAAGTACGCCCTCTGGCAGCGGAGAATATAGCCTGGTGTTTGGCTCCTATCCCGTCTTGAAGGAATTCAAGTTTCACGATGAGGAGGCCGTTTTGCGCATCCCCTATGGCTATGCCTATCCGGAATGGCTGCCTACGCAGGCCTATAAACAGGCCAGGATTGAGGTGCAGTTTACTGACACTTCTGGGGCCGCGCTGGAAGGGGCAATAGCAGCGTTCGGAGTCAGTTTTGACGACGGTTACAGAGAGAGTATAAATACTGCCCTGTTCTCCAATAGCGAAGGCAAAGCTTCGCAGTTGGTTGAGTTTGGACGTTGCGAAGGTGGCGCTCAAGCCAGAGATTTTGTTGAATACAGTCGGGGGTACAATAATACGTGGAGAAGTTACTATCGTACCGGCAGTTATGTAGTGATGAACTATCTGGTTGACGTGGTCGCGAATCCTGAAGGCTATAATTTGGCGCATATTTGTCGTCAGCAATTGGTGAGTAGCAGACCTTCTTGAGCATAGCAATATCCAGGGCCCACCAGGTTTTCTGGTGGGCCCGCTTTTTTTCTTATGCAAGCGTGTCGATCGATGGCTCGGGCCGTCTCTCTGAATTGTCATTGAGCATTTTATCAAATGTTTTATTCAAGCTGTCCCACGCAATATTGAGGATGTTGCCGTAGTCAATCGTCGTTTGAAAATTGTGCCTGTTTAGATTGTATTTTTTGCCAAGGCTATCGGCATGATCTATCAGCGTCATCAGTGTTTGAAAGTGTGAATTAACTGTTTTGCTTAATCCATTGAATGTATTGATTTTCTCCGTTAACCAGGATTTGTCGGATTCACTCAGTTTCTGATGGGGGTCGAGTATTTTAATTTTTCCGACTTCATCCAGTGTAAATCCATATTTTATCGATGCGATATCAGAGTGTTGATCGGTAATGTAGTCGGAGAATTCCTTGAATTTAATTTTAATGGTGTGAAGTTGCGAAATTTTATCTACTTCTTGCATGAATATAAAAAATCTCCTCCTGTCATAATCATATGTTAAATTTTCCATATACCACTTCTCTGACTCCCACGGTTTTTCTTCGTACTCATAGAGTTCGATTTTATCAGCCGTCTCCAGGGTTCCTGGGGCTGCGTCTGCGTCGAGCGCCTTTATATCACCGGGGTTGCCAGTCGCCAAAGCTGGCCTCTCAACGTCAAATTTTCTATTTTGTACCAACGAATAGGCACTGCTGACGCTCACTGCGGAATTGATATTCAAAATAACTCCCTCTCTAATTAATCCGTTCCCCCTCCTTAACGGCCAACTGCAAAAAAACTTGGCCTGATAAAGTTGTGGGAAACTTCCGAGAAGGAGTTTCAGTGCGACGCAGTTCTCAAACCGCAACCACATGGGCGGGTTTTGGTTGGCCCAAGCGTTTGTTGAGATCGAGCCAGGCGGCCATGAGCACCATCAGCGCCAGACCGATGAGGGCGGTGCAGATTTGCATCGGCCAGGTATCGCCCGCCAGGGCGTTGGCCATGTCGGCGAGGGGGGCGAGGAGTACGCCGAGGCAGAAGATTTCCAGCGAGTAGCGGCCCATTCGACAGGTCTGTTGCGCTGGCCAGTTGGCCAGCCAGCGTTGGCCGACGGGCAGCAGTTTTGCCACGCAGTAGGTCAGGGCCAGGAAGTGCAGCAGACGCACGGGGGCAAGGTCGGTCTTGCTGATGGGGTAGAGCCAATCGGCGATGATCTGCGGCACCAGCTCGGCGTGCAGCTCAGGGAATTTCCAGAGCACGGTCAACACGCCCGCCAGCAACACGTAAGCGGCGCAAAGCATGAACAGCGGTTGTCGCCGCAGCGCAACCGGCTCGGCGCTGCTGGTCGATTTCGCTTGGGACTTCAGTGCACAAGCGCCGCCCAGCACAAACAGCAACTGCCACGCCACTGGATTGAAATACCAGACGCCGCCGCCTTCGTAGGCTGAAAGGTTCCAGCCGTACAGCGGCACCATCATGTACAGCGCCAACGACAAGCCGACCGTCAGCGCAATGCTGCGCAGCATCAACGGCAGGATCAGCGGCAAGGCGAGCAGCAGCAGAATGTACAGCGGCAGCGGGTCAGTCAGGTTGGGTTTGAAGCGCAGCAGCAATTCATCGGCCAGCGCTTGCTGCGGATTGCCGACGAAGTATTCCAGGCCCATTTCCCGGACCATGTCCCGGGTTTCGACGTGATTGTTGGCGACGAAGACGATGCCCATCAACAAGGTCAGCAAGAAGATATGCACCACATACAGCACCCAGGTGCGGCGCAGGATGCGAATGCAGGCGACGACAAAACCGTCGCGTTGGGCAATGCGGCCGTAGGCCAGGATCGCCGCGTAGCCGGCCAGGAACACGAAAATTTCCGCAGCGTCGCTGAACCCGAAATTACGTACGGTCAATTGGGCGAAGGGGTTGTCCGGCACGTGATCCCAAAAAATGAAGATCAGCGCCAGGCCGCGAAAAAAGTCGATGCGCAGGTCGCGTCCGTCAGTCATAACGGTGGGCTCTTGAAGTCGTAAAAAGTAGAGGTCAATGCACAGGCAATGGTTCACGCCGTCGGTCCAGCAGACCGGCGGCGCGGAAGGGTGGCGGGTTAGCGGTGCAAATGCAAAGCGAGGCTATTACAGAATGTCTCAATGGGCACCAGGCATGCCCATCAAGGTTTCTGCGGTCGATCAGGCAATCGCGTTGGGCTCGAAACTGTCTGCCCGCGCCATTTGCCACATGTTCGAATAGAAGCTGCCATCAACGGGGCCGGTGAGTAGCTGGCCGGGCTGCAGGAATACATGGGACTGCGAAAACAGTTTCACTTCCGTCGCCGACATGCGCCGCACCAGGTGCCGAGCGCCCAGTTGCGAGGGATGATCGAGCCCGGCGGCGGCGATCATTTCTGCCAGGGCCTTGAGCGTATTGCGATGGAAGTTGAAGACGCGCTGGGCTTTGTCCGGCACGACCAGCGCCCGCTGGCGCAGGGTGTCCTGAGTGGCGACGCCGGTCGGGCATTTGTTGGTGTGGCAACTTTGCGACTGAATGCAGCCGATGGCGAACATGAAACCACGCGCCGAGTTGGCCCAGTCGGCGCCGATAGCCAGCACGCTGGCGATATCGAACGCACTGACGATCTTGCCGCTGGCGCCGAGCTTGATCTTGTCCCGCAGGTTCAAGCCAACGAGCGTGTTATGCACGAACAGCAGGCCTTCGCGCATCGGCACGCCCATGTGGTCGGTGAACTCCACGGGCGCTGCGCCAGTGCCGCCTTCGGTGCCGTCAACCACAATGAAGTCGGGCAGGATGCCGGTTTCCAGCATGGCTTTGGCGATCCCCATGAACTCCCAGGGATGGCCCAGGCAAAACTTGAAACCCACCGGCTTGCCGCCGGACAACTCGCGCAACTGCGCGATGAACTGCATCATTTCGGTGGGTGTAGAGAATGCGCTGTGCCGTGATGGCGAGACGCAATCCTCGCCCATCATGATGCCTCGGGTTTCGGCGATTTCCTTGGTCACCTTGTCCTTGGGCAGGATGCCGCCATGGCCGGGTTTGGCGCCCTGGCTCATCTTGATTTCGATCATTCGCACTTGTGGGTCCTGCGCCTGCCTGGCGAAGCGCTCGGGATCGAAGCGTCCATCGGCGGTGCGACAACCGAAATAGCCGCTGCCCAGCTCCCAAGTCAGGTCGCCGCCGTTTTCCCGGTGATACGGGCTGATGCTGCCTTCGCCGGTGTCATGGGCGAAGTTGCCGAGTTTGGCGCCCTGATTCAAGGCGCGGATGGCATTGGCGCTGAGCGAGCCGAAACTCATCGCGGAAATATTGAACAACGAAGCCGAGTAAGGCTGGGTGCATTGCGGGCCGCCGACGATGACGCGAAACGAGTTCGGATCGCTCAATGGCGCGGGGCGCATGGAATGGCTGATGAATTCGAAGCCGGTCTGGTAGACGTCGATCAGCGTGCCGAAGGGCCGGTCTGCCGACTCATTCTTGGCCCTGGAATACACCAGCGAACGCTGCGCCCGGGAAAAGGGCAGGGCGTCGCTGTCGGATTCCAGCAGGTACTGGCGAATTTCCGGGCGGATGGCCTCCACGGCGTAGCGGATGTTGCCCAGGATTGGATAATTGCGCCGCACCGAATGCGGTGATTGCAGCAGATCGAAAATGCCGACTATCGAAAGCAGCCCGGTGACCAGGGTAAACGGCCATAACCATTCGTGATGCAAGAACGGCAAGCTGAACAGCGTGAACAACACACAACCTACAAAGAAGGCGTAACGACTGAGAAGGGACAGGCTCATACGTATTCCTGGGCTAATAACGGTGATTTATTGGCTGCGCTCGATCTTTGTCGCTGCGCTTTGGAGCGGACTTGGAAGATACAGGCCTTTAAGGTAATTCTGAACCGATCCCGGGACGCGATCACGTCAGTTCGCGATTTGATGCGGACCGGTTTTAGCCGGGAAGATGCCTTCGCGGCTGAAGCCGCTCCTACGAGTTAGCCAGTCAGGTGTGTGCCGCTCAGCTCTCCAGCACCCAGGGTTTCACGCGACGGGTGCGCTGCGCCATTTCATGAATATCTTCCCGTCCCTCGAGGCTGGTCCAGCGCAGGTGCTCGATCAGCTTCATTTCTATCGGGTTGAGTGCCACGAAGCCCAGTTCGTCGGCCTTGCGCATGAACGCGTCGCGGGGTTCGCCTGGTTGACTGGCGGCGATCACTTCCTGCAAGGCGCTTTGCAGCATCGAGACGTAGCTCACCAACATTGAGGGGTTGCACAGCACGTCGGTTTTATTGACATAGCCATCCAATAGACGCAGCGAGTCGCGGGCTTCAATCAGGCGGTTGTACGCGTAGGAGGGGAGTTGAAAATGATCGGGTTGAGACATGGCTTGTTTCCATCCGGCCAGTATGCCAGGAGGCCAATCCCGGGTCATTGATTGAGCAGCAGCGGCTCGAACATTAGCGACATGTGTCTGCCTAATCAAGTTCGCGAATGATGCAAGTCACGACAATCGATGATGGTTCACACTTCGCGTTATGTTACTGTGTAACACATCAATTACGTACTCATCTGGAGGCAACATGAAACCTGATATCCACCCCGCATACCGTACCGTGCTGTTCCACGACACCGCCGCCGATGCGTTTTTCCTGATTGGCTCCACGGTTGATACGGAGCGCACGCAACAACACACCGATGGCAAAACGTATCCTTACGTCGCCCTCGATGTATCCAGCGCTTCACACCCGATGTACACCGGGCAGCAGCGTAAAACCACTACCGAAGGCCGTATCGCGGGCTTCAACAAACGCTTTGCAACGTTCGGCTCCGGTGGCAAGAAAGACCCTGAAGCCACGGAATGAAACCGCGTGGTCCCGAGCGCTGGACGATCAGATTCTGTTCGTCCGGCGCGCGGGATTTTTTTTGCCTGAATTTCAGTCCCGATGACAACCGGCATGCTTCGTCGCTGGACTAACGCGTCAATTTGCTTTTGACTCTGCGGCCTGAAACCCAGGAGTTGTCGTTTTGAAAACATCAGTCGCCATCCTCTTCGGCGGTCAATCCAGCGAACACGAAGTCTCGCTGCAGTCAGCCAAGAACGTGATCAACGCGATCGATCGCGGCAGTTATGACCTGACCTTGATCGGCATCGACAAGCAAGGCCGCTGGCTGCATTTCGATGAGTGTGATTACCTGCTCAATGCTGATAACCCTGCACAGATCAAACTCAGCGAGTCGGGCAAGCTGCTGTCGTTGCTGCCGGGAAGCCTGGCCGGGCAGTTTGTCGACGTCGCGTCGGGTGTCCAATTGCCGAGAATCGATGTGGTGTTCCCGCTGATTCATGGCGCATTCGGCGAAGACGGTTCATTGCAGGGCTTGTTGCGCCTGCTGGCGATCCCGTTTGTTGGACCGGACGTGCTTTCCTCGGCGGCCTGCATGGACAAGGACGTCACCAAGCGTTTGTTGCGCGATGCCGGAATCGCCGTCGCCCCTTCGCTGGTGCTGACGCGCGGGCAATCGGCGCGCTTCGAAGAAGTGTCCGCCAGGCTGGGCCTGCCGATGTTCGTCAAACCGGCCAGCCAGGGTTCGTCCGTGGGCGTCAGTAAAGTCAGCGACGAAGCGGGCTTTAGCGCCGCGCTGGCGCTGGCTTTCGAGTTCGATCACAAGGTGTTGATCGAGCAGGGCATCGTCGGTCGTGAAGTGGAATGTGCAGTGCTTGGCAATCGCCAGCCACAGGTCAGCGTGTGTGGGGAAGTCATCGCCAATGACGAGTTCTACGCCTACGACACCAAATACCTGAACGGCGATCAGGCGCGGATCGCCATTCCGGCCGAGCTGACGCCCGAACTCAGTGATCAGGTCCGGGACGTGGCGCTGCACGCTTATCGAGTACTGCAATGCGCGGGGCTGGCGCGGGTGGATTTCTTCGTCACCGAGGCGCGGGACATCATCATCAATGAGGTCAACACCCTTCCGGGATTCACCTCCATCAGCATGTACCCCAAACTCTGGCAGGCCAGCGGCATGACCTATGCGGGCCTGATCGACCGGTTGATCGTGCTGGCGCTGGAACGCGCCGATGAAGCACGCCAGCTCAAGGTCGAGATATTTTCATGAAGGTGATTCAGATAGCCGCCGCGCTGTTGATCGGGAAGGATGGCCGCACCTTGTTGGTCCGCAAGCGCGGGACGACAGCCTTCATGCAACCGGGCGGCAAGATCGAACCCGGCGAGCTGCCTGCCGTGGCTTTGGCGCGCGAGCTTGAGGAAGAACTGGGGTTGCTGATTGATCCCGTTCAGGCCGCTTATCTCGGCTCCTTCGCCGCACCGGCGGCCAACGAGCCTGGCTTTGAGGTGCGCTGCGAGCTTTTTGAAGTGCGCATCGATGGCGATGTGGTACCGGCGGCAGAGATCGAGGAGGTCGTCTGGATCAGCGCCGACAGCCATCCTCAACTGCCATTGGCCCCGCTGACCCGGGATTCGATCCTGCCGATTTATCAGGGATTACCCGCTCAAGCATGACGTGCATTCTGTAGGAGCGGCTTTAGCCGGGAGGGGGCCAGATCATACACCGCACCTGTGTCGGCAGAACTCTCGCCCTCCCGGCTAAAGCCGGTCCTACGGATCCCACATTAGCCGCGCGACACCGGTCGTCGTTTACCGCACCGCACTGACCCCATCCAGCGTCGAGAACGAGGTGTCCTTGGCGGTGAGCAGGAAATCGCGCATGTACGGCGCGTCGAGCATGTCGGTGCGCACGGCGGCGTACAGCGTGGCGAACAAGCCTTTCTCGCCCAGGCGCTTGGCCTTCACATAACCCCGCGAGCTGTATTCATGCAGCGCCCAGTGCGGCATCCCGCACACGCCACGGCCGCTGGCGACCAGCTGCATCATCATCACGGTCAGCTCGGAAGTGCGCACCTGCGCCGGTTCGATGTCGGCGGGCTCCAGAAACCGGGTGAAGATGTCCAGGCGGTCGCGTTCTACCGGATAAGTAATCAGGGTTTCCTTGAGCAGGTCCTCGGGCACGATGTAAGGCTTGTTGGCCAACGGGTGTTGGTTGGCGACGGCTAACATCGCTTCGTAAGTGAACAGCGGTACATAAGTAATACCCGCCAGTTCCAGTGGGTCGGACGTCACCACCAGATCCAGATCACCACGGGCCAGGGCAGGCAGCGGCGCGAAAGCGAAGCCCGACGCCAGATCCAGCTCCACTTCCGGCCAGGCATCGCGAAACTGATCGATGGTCGGCATCAGCCACTGAAAACAGCTGTGGCATTCGATCGCCATGTGCAGACGCCCGGCCGTGCCGCCTGCCAATCGTGCGATGTCCCGCTCTGCGCTGCGCAACTGCGGCAGCACCGCATCAGCCAGTTGCAGCAGGCGCAATCCGGCGCTGGTGAAACGCACCGGCTTGGTCTTGCGCACGAACAACTGCATCGCCATGCGTTCTTCCAGTTCCTTGAACTGGTGGGACAACGCCGATTGCGTCAGGTGCAGGCGCTCGGCGGCCTCCACAAGGCTGTCGGCTTCGCGCAAGGCATGCAGGGTTTTCAGGTGGCGTATCTCAAGCACCGCTGGCGCTCCATGAATAGATTTTGTGATCAACACGAAAACAATGAGTTTGTCTCATGTTGCCTTCGCTGTCGACAATGGCGCCATCTTTTACGGAGGGACGCACCATGGCCTTGGCCCACACACTTGGTTTTCCGCGCATCGGCGCTGATCGCGAATTGAAAAAAGTTCTGGAAGCTCACTGGAAGGGCGATCTGGATGAGCAAGGCCTGCGCGCCGCCGGTCGCGAGCTGCGCGCCGCGCATTGGCAGCTGCAAAAGGATGCGGGCATCGAGCTGCTGCCGGTGGGTGACTTCGCCTGGTACGACCAGGTCCTTACCCATTCGCTGACCTTCGGTGTAATCCCCCAGCGTTTCGCCCAGACCACGGACGCTCAAGGCTTGCCGACCCTCAACACCCTGTTCGCCATGGCGCGAGGTGCGACTGCGTGTTGCAACGGGGCGCATGGCAAAGGCCAATACGCGCAGGAACTGACCAAGTGGTTTGATACCAACTATCACTATCTGGTCCCGGAATTCACTCAGGATCAGCGTTTCAAATTGAGCTGGGAACAGCTGTTCGAAGAAGTCGACGAAGCCCGCGCCCTTGGCCACAAGGTCAAGCCGGTGGTGATCGGTCCATTGACTTACCTGTGGCTGGGCAAGGCCAAGGGTGACAGCTTCGACAAGCTCGATCTGCTGGAGCGCTTGTTGCCGCTGTACGGCGAAATCCTCGGCCGCCTGGCTGCCCAGGGCGTTGAGTGGGTGCAGATCGATGAGCCGATTCTGGCGCTGGATCTGCCGCAGGACTGGAAGAACGCCTTCGAACGCACCTATCACAGCCTGCAATATTCACCGCTGAAAAAACTGGTGGCGACCTATTTTGGCGGCCTGGAAGACAACCTCGGTCTGGCGGTTTCCTTGCCGGTGGACGGCCTTCACATCGACCTGGTGCGCGCGCCGGAACAACTGGCTGCGGTGCTCGACCGCCTGCCGACTTATAAAGTGTTGTCCCTGGGCGTGGTCAATGGCCGTAACGTCTGGCGCTGTGATCTGGACCAGGCGCTGGCGCAATTGCGTGAGGCGCAGCTGCGCTTTGGTGACAACTTGTGGGTTGCTGGCTCCTGCTCGCTGCTGCACAGCCCGGTGGACGTGCAACGTGAAGACAAGCTCGATGCCGAGCTCAAGAGCTGGCTGGCGTTTGCCGTGCAGAAATGTGCAGAAATCTCGCTGCTCAGCGCGGCCTTGAACGCGCCGGAGTCATCCGAAGTGCAGGCCGTCCTGGCTGAAAGTCGCGCCATCCAGATCAGCCGTGCGCAATCGCCGCGTATCCATAAACCTGAAGTGCAGGCGCGTCTGGCGGCAATCACCGCTGCCGACAGCCAGCGTCAATCGGCGTTTGCCGCGCGTATTGAACAACAGCGTGCGCGCTTGAATCTGCCGGCATTTCCGACAACGACCATTGGCTCATTCCCACAAACGCCGTCCATTCGTCTGGCGCGTCAGTCGTGGAAACAGGGGCGTCTGTCGGCCAACGACTATACCGACGCGATGCGCCACGAGATCCGCCACGCGGTGCAAACCCAGGAACGCCTGGGGCTGGACGTGCTGGTGCATGGCGAGGCCGAGCGCAACGACATGGTTGAATACTTCGCCGAGCAACTGGATGGCTACGCCTTCACGCGCTTTGGCTGGGTGCAGAGTTACGGCTCGCGCTGCGTCAAACCAGCGGTGATCTTCGGCGACTTGAGCCGTCCGCAGGCGATGACCGTGGACTGGATCAGCTACGCCCAGAGCCTGACCGACAAGGTCATGAAAGGCATGTTGACCGGGCCGGTGACCATGCTGATGTGGTCTTTCCCCCGCGAAGACGTGTCGCGCAAGGTCCAGGCGCAGCAACTGGCCCTGGCGATTCGTGACGAAGTGGTGGACCTGGAAACGGCGGGTATCAAGATCGTGCAGATCGACGAAGCGGCCTTCCGCGAAGGGCTGCCGCTGCGTCGGGCGAACTGGCAGGAATATCTGGACTGGGCTGTCGAAGCATTCCGCCTGTGCGCGTCGGGCGTGCGCGACGAAACACAGATCCATACCCACATGTGCTACAGCGAATTCAATGACGTGATCGAGTCAATCGCCGCCATGGACGCCGACGTGATCACCATCGAAACCTCGCGCTCGGACATGGAATTGCTGCAAGCCTTCAAGGCGTTCGATTATCCGAACGACATCGGGCCCGGCGTCTACGACATCCATTCGCCACGGGTGCCCGGCACTGAAGAAATGGTCCGCCTGATGACCAAGGCCGTGCAACGCATCCCGGCCGAGCGCTTGTGGGTCAACCCCGATTGCGGCCTGAAAACCCGCGCCTGGCCTGAAACCGAAGCGGCGTTAGTCAATATGGTGGCGGCGGCGCGGCAGTTGCGTAGTCAGTCTGCTGCCAGCTGAAAGCTATGAGCCACAAGCTGCAAGTGACGCTGCGAAAATCGCTTGCGGCTTTAAGCTTGCAGCTTGCTGCTCTGAATGACCATTCAGCCCTCTTCATCAAACTGTCACGTAACTGTGGCAGCGCGCTTTGCAAAACATCATCAAACTCGTTGCCTACTGGGGATCTGTTTTTTGGTGTTTTTTCATGCGCGTGTTTCTCTTCCTGGCCGCACTTTTGTGCGGCTTGCCGTCTTTTGCGGCCTCTCGATGTGATGTCAACGTTCCTACGCAAATAGCTGAACTCCAGCAAGTGCGCCTGGCTTACCAGAGTGTCGGCCGTGAATCCGACCCCGCCTTGCTGCTGGTGATGGGCTTGGGCGGGCAGTTGATTCACTGGCCGGACGAGGTGGTGGTCGCGCTGTGCGAGCAGGGTTATCGAGTCATTCGCTACGATAATCGCGATGTCGGCCTGTCAACCTGGATACAGCCGCCCGCCAGTGCCAACCTGACCTACGAAGTGCTGCGCTTCAAGCTGGGCCTGCAAGTTTCAGCGCCGTATTCGTTGACTGACATGGCCGATGACGCGCTGGGTTTGATGGACGCGTTGCACGTCCGCCAATTTCATGTGCTGGGCGCGAGCATGGGCGGCATGATCGCTCAGCATCTGGCCGATCTGGCGCCGCAGCGCATCGAAAGCCTGACCTTGATCATGACCAGTTCCGGCGCCCAGGGCTTACCGATGCCCAATCCGGCGTTACTGCAATTGCTCGCCAAGCGCGGCGCACCGAATCGCGAGGCGGCGCTGGAGCAGCAGGCAGATTTGCTCGCCGCGTTGGGCAGCCCCGAGGTGAAAGATGATCGTGCGCTGTTGCTGCAACAGGCCGCGACTTCCTACGACCGGGCGTTCAATCCGGAAGGGGTGAAGCGGCAGATCCTGGCGATTCTGGCCGAGCCCAGTCGCGTCGAACTGCTGGATCGCCTGCGTTTGCCGGTGCTGGTGGTGCATGGCACGGCCGACCCGTTGTTGCCGGTGATGCACGGCGTGCATGTGGCCGCGCATATCCAGGGCAGTCAGCTGCGACTGATTCCGGGCCTGGCCCATCGTTTTCAGGAAGCCTTCAAGGCCCCGTTGCTGGGCGCGGTGTTGCCCTACCTGCGCGCGCAGCATGAAGACGGCCGACACATGGCGCAGCTTTGAATATCGGCGGCACTTAGGCGTATCGTGGCAGCCTGTTTCCTTAGAGTGAGCCTGCCATGACGACTCCCCTGAAAATCGATTTTGTCTCCGACGTTTCCTGCCCCTGGTGCGTGGTCGGCCTGCGCGCCTTGAACGAGGCGCTGGCTGAACTGGGCGATGAAGTGCAGGCGCAGATCCACTTCCAGCCGTTCGAACTGAACCCGAACATGCCCGCTGAAGGTCAGGATATCGACGAGCATATCCAGCAGAAATACGGCTCCACCCCAGAGCAATCCAAAGCCAATCGGGAAAACATCCGCCTGCGTGGTGAAGAATTGGGCTTTACCTTCTCCCAGGGCAACCGGCGCATCTACAACACCTTCGATGCACACCGTCTGCTGCATTGGGCAGAGCTGGAAGGCAAGCAGCAGGCGCTGAAAGAAGCGCTGTTTACGGCCTACTTCACCGATCTGGCCGACCCGTCCAGCCATCGGGTGTTGGCAGATGTAGCGCAGAAAGTCGGACTCGATCGTATGCGCGCCGAAGCCATCCTGAGCAGCGACGAATACGCCAGCGACGTGCGCGAACTGGAGCAACTGTGGGTTTCCCGTGGTATCAGTTCGGTGCCGACCATTATTTTCAATGATCAATACGCCGTGTCAGGTGGCCAGCCGGTGGATGTGTTTGTGGGGGCGATTCGGCAGATTCTGGCAGGGGATGCGTAAACAACTCATTGAAGTTGAATAGATCCTGTAGGACCGGCTTTAGCCGGGAGCAGGCCGATACATCAGCAGCAGTTGCGTCGTCAGAGCCCACGCTCTCCCGGCTAAAGCCGGTCCTACGGATCCTGGCAATTTTGGCTAACCCAACCCGTATTTTTTGACCTTGTCGAACAGCGTGGTCTTGGCCATGCCCAGTTCCTGACTGGCCTGGCTCAGGTTGCCGCCGCTGCGTTGCAGGGCCTCGCTGAGCAGGTTTTTCTCGAAGGCTTCCACGGCTTCGGCAAAACCCAGGCTTAGGCTTTCGATCTGCGCGCTTGCGGTCTTGAAGGCCGGCAGGCCGAGGGCAAAGCGCTCGGCGACGTTGCGCAGTTCACGCACGTTGCCGGGCCAGTCGTGGCTCATCAGGCTGGATACGGTTTGCGGATCCAGTTGCGGCGGCTCTCGGTCAAAGCGCAGCGATGACAGCTGCAGAAAATGCTCGAACAGTTGCAGGATGTCCTCGCGGCGTTCGCGCAGCGGCGGCAGCTCCAGGGTCACGACGTTCAAGCGGTAGTACAAGTCGCTGCGAAACAGCCCGGTCTTGCCCATCTCGTTCAGGTCCGACTTGGTCGCGGCGATCACTCGACAATCCACCGCCACGCTCTGGTTGGAGCCCAGGCGTTCCAGCGTCCGTTCCTGCAAGACCCGCAACAGTTTGATTTGCAGGTTGATCGGCATGCTTTCCACTTCGTCGAGGAACAGCGTGCCGTTGTGCGCGTGTTCGATCTTGCCGATGCGCCGCTTGCCCGCGCCGGTAAAGGCGTTGGATTCATGGCCGAAAATTTCGGTTTCGAACAGGCTTTCCGGCAATCCGCCACAGTTCAGCGCAACGAACTGCTGGGAATGGCGACGACTGAAATCATGCAGACAGCGGGCGACCAACTCTTTGCCAGTGCCGGTCTCACCTTCGATCAGCACGTTGGCCGAGGTATCGGCGACGTTGGCGATCAAGGCGCGCAGGTTTTGCATGGCGGGCGAGCGACCGATGATTTTGCCTTCCAGCGAATCACGCTCGGCCAGCTGCTTGCGCAGCGACCAGACTTCCCGGGCCAGCCCGCGTTGCTCCAGGGCGCGACGCGCGACTTCCACCAGCCGCTCGGGGGAGAAAGGTTTTTCCATGAAATCATAGGCGCCGTCGCGCATGGCATTCACCGCCATGGAGATATCGCCATGGCCGGTAATCAGCACCACTGGCAGGCTTCGGTCGCGGGCCTTGAGCCGGGTCAGCAGTTCCAGACCGTCGATGCCGGGCAGGCGAATATCGCTGATGACGATCCCGGCAAAGTTATCGCCGATACGCGCCAGGGCTTCTTCGGCGCTGCCGACGCCTTCGCTGGGAATGTCCTCCAGCGCCAGCGCCTGCTGGCAGCCGAGCAAGACGTGCGGGTCGTCTTCGACGATGAGTACGGTCAGGTCAGTGTTCATTCGGGGTTCTCATCAGGCGACCTACAAATCAGCAAATGGAGTGTGGGAGCGAGCTTGCTCGCGAAGTGGCCTCTATCCCAAGGGCGTGCAACATCGCCTTCGCGAGCAAAGTCGCTCCCACCGGTCATACGGACACCAGCGGCAAACACAATACAAACGTCGTTCCGCCTGTTGTCGGATGCTCGGCGCCAAGGCTTCCGCCAGCCGCTGCGGCGAGGCTCGCAGACAAGGTCAAGCCGAGCCCCAGCCCTTGTTCACCGGGCTTGGTGGTGAAAAACGGTTCGAACAGATGCTTGCGCGCTTCGTCGTCGATGCCGTGGCCGTTATCGCGCACCAGCAGGCGATAACGGCCGTCCACCAGCGAACCTTCAAGCCACAGTTCAGGCAGCGGTTGAGCGCTCATGGCGTCCAGCGCGTTGCCGATCAGGTTGACCAGAATCTGTTCAAGACGCGTCTGGTCGATCATTAATTGCGCGTCGACAAACTCCTGATGGAGGTCCAGCGAGAAGTTTTCCAGGCGTCCAGCCAGCAGTTGCAACGCCGCCTCGACCGCTTTGCTCAGCAAGGCCTGGCCCTTGTCATCGCCGCGGCGGGCGAAGGCGCGCAGGCTGGCGGTAATGCGGCCCATGCGGTCCACCAGATCATTGATGGTGCGCAGGTTGGCGCTGGCTGTATCCAGTGCGCCGCGCTCAAGGAAGCGCACGGTATTGCCCGACAAGGTGCGCAACGCAGCGAGCGGCTGATTCAGTTCGTGAGCGATGCTGGTAGACATCTGGCCGATGGCCGCTAACTTGCCAGCCTGCACCAGTTCATCCTGAGCCCGGCGCAGCGTGTCTTCAGCCTGGCGTCGTTCGCGAATCTGGCCTTTGAGACGTTCGTTACTGGCGCGCAAGTGCTCGGTGCGTTCGGCAATCTTGCGTTCCAGTTCGTTGTTGGCCTGTTGCAAGGCTTCCCGCGCGGCAAGCCGTGTCGAGAGCACTTTGCGCCGTTCATTCCAGGCGATCAGCAAGAAGGCCACCAGCGCGCAGATCACTGCCACCAACATGCCCTGGCTGCCCGCTTCCCGGCGCAGGTCTTCCAGCGGGGTCAGCAAGGTCAGGTGCCAGGGCGTGTCGCTCAGTTGCCGGGTCTGGGCCAGATAGCTCACTTGTTTGTGTTCATGATCGACGCTGACGTTGGCCGGAAAGGTGAGTTTCTCCACGCCTTCGGCCAGGGATTCGCGCTCCAGCGGCACCAGTTCGTTCAGCGGGAACCAATAATATTGCAGGCTGCGCGCCAGGCGCTCCTTGATTTCCGCCGTCAGCGGGCGTACCGATTTCAAGCGTCGGGCCGGGTCGCTGGAAAGGATGATGATGCCGTTCTCGTCACTGACGAATGCCTCCAGACGCGCCCGTTGCCAGCGCTGTTCAAGGGCTTCGAGCTGGACCTTGATCACCGCCACGCCAATGATCTTGCCTTGCTCTTCCAGGCCATGGGCCAGGTAATAGCCAGGCTCGCCGGTGGTGCTGCCGATGCCATAGAAACGGCCGGGCAAACCACGCACTGCGTCCTGAAAATAGGCGCGGAACGACAAGTCTTCGCCCAGATAACTGTCGGCGTCGCGCCAGTTACTGGTGGCCAGTACGCGGCCGGTGGTGTCCAGCACATAAATGGCGCGGCTGCGGCTGCGGCGGTTCAGGCCTTCGAGGTAGTCGTTGACCTTCTGCCGCAGCTCCGGCGTCGGATCTTTGAGCAATGCGGAAACGTTGGATTCAAGCTCCAGCACGCTGGGCAAATACGTGTATCTGTTGATTTCGCTTTCAACGGTGCGCGCGTGCAGCTCCAACTGACGTTCGCCATTCTCCTTGAGAGCCTTGATCCCGTTATGTTCACTGAACAGATAGGCGATGTAGCCCAGGCCGATCATCAGCGCAATGATCAGCGGCGGCAAAAACAGGTGGCGTATCAGGCGGGGTTTCACGGCGAGTGATGGCGGCGCGGCGCGATAAAGATTGGGGTCGCATTTCATCACAGTCGTCCTGAGCCGAACAGCGGCCTGACTCGCAAAGAGCCAGGCCACCGACGGGGTATCGCTTAGTGCTGAAGGATCTTGGCGAGGAACTGCTGCGCACGCTCGGAGCGGGCGCTGACGTCACCGAAGAATTCTTCTTTCTCACAGTCTTCAACGATCTGTCCCTGATCCATGAAGATCACGCGGTTCGCCACTTTGCGGGCGAAGCCCATTTCGTGGGTCACGCACATCATGGTCATGCCTTCGTGGGCCAGCTGCACCATCACGTCGAGCACTTCGTTGACCATTTCCGGGTCAAGCGCGGAGGTCGGTTCGTCGAACAGCATGACGATCGGGTCCATGGCCAGGGCGCGGGCGATGGCCACACGTTGTTGCTGACCACCGGAAAGCTGGCCCGGATGCTTGTTGGCGTGGGCGGACAGACCGACGCGCTCCAATAGCTTCAGGCCTTTCTCGGTGGCTTCGGCCTTGCTGCGGCCCAGCACCTTGATCTGCGCGATGGTCAGGTTTTCAACGATGGTCAGGTGCGGGAACAGCTCGAAATGCTGAAACACCATGCCGACCCGCGAGCGCAGCTTGGGCAGATTGGTCTTGGGATCGGCAATCGAAGTGCCATCAACGGTGATGTCGCCCTTCTGGAAGGGTTCCAGCGCGTTGACGCATTTGATCAGGGTCGATTTGCCGGAGCCGGACGGTCCGCACACCACCACCACTTCGCCTTTCTTGACCTCGGTGCTGCAATCAGTCAGTACCTGGAAGTCCCCATACCACTTGTTGATGCTCTTGATGGAAATCATACGGCGAACCTTTTTTGCAGGCGCTTCACCAGCAACGAGGCGGCAAAGCTGATCGTGAAGTACACCAGACCGGCGATGATCAGGAACTCATTGGCGCGGCCAATGATGTCGCCACTGGCCCGCGAGGCGTTGAGGAAATCCACCAGACCAACGGTATAAACCAGAGAGGTGTCCTGGAACAGAATGATGCTCTGTTGCAGCAGCAGCGGGGTCATCTTGCGAAAGGCCTGGGGCAGAATGATCAGACGCATCATTTGCCCGTAGGTCATGCCCAGCGCCTGTGCGGCACCCATCTGGCCCTTGGAAATCGATTGCACACCGGCACGGACGATTTCGCAGAAGTACGCAGCCTCGAACATCATGAACGCCACGACGCAGGAGGTGAACGCACCGATGGGCGTGTCTTCGCCGGTGATCCAGCGCAGCACGAACGGCACCGCCAGATAGAACCAGGTGATGACCAGCAGCAGCGGGATCGAGCGGAAATAATTGACGTAAGCGCCGGCCAGATTGGACAGCCACTTGTTCGACGACAGGCGCATCAATGCCAGGATGGTGCCGAGCACCAGACCGCCGACGATGCCCATGGCCATCAGTTGCAGGGTCATGACCATGCCGTTCCACATGCCGGGAATGGCTTGGCTGATTCCGGAAAAGTCCATTATTTGCCCCCCACGGAAATCAGGCCGGGCACCGCGACTTTCTTCTCGATCACGCGCATCAGCAACATCAGGCTCATGTTCAAGGTGAAGTAGATCAGTGTCGCCAGCGTGAAAGCTTCAAACAGGTTCGCGGAAAACTCGGCGGTCTGTTTGGTCTGGGCGAGCAGTTCCATCAAGCCGATCAGCGAGGCCACCGACGAGTTCTTGAACACGTTGAGGAATTCGGAGGTAAGCGGCGGAATAATGATCCGGTACGCCTGCGGCAGCAGCACGTTCCAATAAATCTGCGGCAGCTTGAAGCCCATGGCGCGCGCGGCGGATTCCTGGCCAACAGGCAACGCCTGAATGCCGGTGCGCACCTGTTCGCAGACTCGGGCAGCGGTAAACAGACCCAGACAGACCACCACGCTCAGGAACGCTGAAGTCGTCGGGTTGAGGTCCTGCTTGTACCACTCCTGAATGTGTTCAGGCAGCAGATCCGGTACCAGGAAGTACCAGATGAACAGCTGTACCAGCAGCGGCACATTACGGAAGATTTCCACGTAAACCGTGGCGATGCCTGCTACCAGTCGGTTCGGTACGGTGCGCATGACACCCAGCACCGAGCCCAGCAGCAAGGCTATGATCCAGGCAGCGACAGCGATTGCGATAGTCCAGCCCAGACCGGAAATATACCAGTCCAGATAGGTTTCGCTGCCAACGCCGGTGGACTTGAAGAACACACCCCAGTCCCAGTTGTAATTCATCAGGGTCTCCCCTCTGATCGATCCAGATACACGCAACGGCATCCTGAGAGGGCACGTGCCCTCTCAGGAATATCTTGATGGGCGATTAAGCCTTTTTGTCGTCAGCCGCTTTGTCGGTCGGGTTGCTGATCAGTTCTTTGACCTTGTCGCTCATCGGGAACATGAGGTTCAGGCCTTTAGGCGGGATCGGTTGTTCGAACCACTTGCCGTAGATCTTGTTGATCTCGCCGGACTTGTAGGTCGCCACGATTGCGTCGTCGACCGCTTTCTTGAACGGTTCGTCGCCTTTACGGACCATGCAGCCGTAAATTTCGTACGACTGCGCCGTGCCAGTTACAGCCCAGTCAGTTGGCTTCTTGGCTTTGGCCATTTCGCCTGCCAGCAGCGCGTCATCCATCATGAACGCAACGGCACGACCGGATTCCAGCATCTGGAAAGACTCGCCATGGTCTTTGGCGGAAATGACGTTCATGCCCATTTGCTTGTCGGCGTTCATCGACTTGAGGATGCGCTCGGACGTAGTGCCGGCGGTGGTCACGACGTTCTTGCCTTTCAGATCGTCGAAATCCTTGTACGAAGAATCAGCCTTGGACAGCAAGCGGGTGCCGATTTCGAAGATGCCTACCGAGAAGTCAACCTGTTGCTGGCGTTCAACGTTGTTGGTGGTTGAACCACATTCAACGTCAACGGTGCCGTTCTGTACCAGCGGGATACGCGTCTGGGAAGTGACCAGGTTGTACTTGACCTTCAGGTCCGGCATGTTCAGGTCTTTTTTGATGGCTTCGACGATTTTCAGCTGAATGTCGTGGGAGTAGCCAACCGGAATGCCGGAAGCGTCAGCGATATAGGAAAACGGAATCGAAGCATCGCGGTGCCCGAGGGTGATGGTGCCGGACTCTTTGATTTTCTTCAGTGTGCCGGTGAGTTCGGCGGCGAAAACTGGAGTGGTCATCAGAGCGGCAGCGATTGCTGCGCCCAAAAGATGGGGGACGATGCGCATCTGTAATTCCTCGACTTTGTTTTTTTTATGGGGCCGAAACAGGTGTGGCCCGCTTGTTCGGCGAATGCTTCAACGGCGGCCGACAGGGGCACACGTTACTGTCGAAGCGATCGACAAGTAGTGTAGAGCAGGAGCCGTGCCAAGCACGGAGCGCAAGGTTAACTCATTGTTTTAAAAGGATTTAAAGTTTTATCGGGGGCGGGGCGGGGGCTTGAAGCGTCCGGGAAGCCGAACTATGGAGGTGGGCACGTTCGGAAAACCGAATGATATAACCATCGAACCAAATGTATCCGTAGGACTGGCTTCAGCCGGGAGGAGGCCTGTCCATGGGCAGCAGCTCCGGTGTCAGAGCTCTTGCGCTTCCGGCTGAAGCCGGTCCTGCGGATTCATATTTCAAGCCGCTTCGATAGCGCCTTTTCTACGTGCCACAACATCCAGGTATTGCTGGACGCCAGCACGCTCTTCAGCGGTCATGAACAGGCCCAGTTTGCTGCGACGCCACAAAACGTCTTCAGCGGTGGTCGCCCATTCGGTGCTGCACAGGTAATCGACTTCACGGGTGTACAGGCCGGCGCCAAGGTTGTCGCCCATGTCGGCAAGGCTTTGTACGCCTTCCAGCAAGCGCCAGCTGCGGCTGCCGTAGGTGCGCGCCCAGCGTTGGGCGATGTCTGCTGGCAACCAGGTGCAGCGCTGAGTCAGTTCGGCGCTCAACACGGCTGGCGTGCTCATGTCTTCGCCGCCGGGCAGGCTGGCTTTGGCGGTCCAGCTTGGCTTCATGTCCTTGAAGAACGGTGCGAGCTGCGCCAACGCCGATTCCGCAAGCTTGCGATAGGTCGTCAACTTGCCGCCGAACACCGACAGAATCGGTGCTTCATCGGCGCCTCCGGACAGTGACAGCGTGTAGTCCCGGGTAATGGCTGACGGATTGTCCGATTCGTCGTTGCACAGCGGACGCACGCCTGAATAAGTGTTGAGCACATCGTCCCGGCTCAGCTGCTTCTTGAAGTGGTCATTGGCCACTTTGAGCATGTAGTCCATTTCGCCGTCGGTGATTTCCACCTTGCTCGGATCGCCTTGATATTCGCGGTCTGTGGTGCCGATGATCGTGAAGCGTTCCAGATACGGAATCGCAAACACAATGCGCTGATCTTCGTTTTGCAGGATGAACGCGTTTTCGCCTTCGTACAGCTTCGGCACGATCAAGTGACTGCCCTGAATCAGACGAATGCCGTACGGCGATGTCAGCTTCAGATCATCGCGAATGAACTTGGCAACCCACGGGCCCGCCGCGTTGACCAGCGCCTTGGCGCGAATCGAAAACAGCGTGCCGTCGGCGCGTTCCATGTGCAGATGCCACAGGCCATTGCTGCGCCGGGCATTCAGGCAACGGGTCTGGGTGTGGATATGCGCGCCATGTTCCCGCGCAGCCATCGCATTGAGTACCACGAGGCGGGCGTCATCGACCCAGCAATCGGAATATTCAAAACCACGGGTGATAGTGGCTTTCAGCGGGCTGTCGCTGCCGAAACGCAGGCTGCGTGAACCGGGCAGCTTCTCGCGCTTGCCCAAATGGTCATACAGAAACAAACCGGCACGAATCATCCACGCTGGGCGCAGATGTGGGCGATGGGGCAGCACGAAGCGCATCGGCTTGACAATGTGCGGTGCCTTGGCCAACAGCACTTCACGCTCGGCCAAGGCTTCGCGCACCAGACGGAATTCGTAATGTTCGAGATAGCGCAGCCCGCCGTGGATCAGCTTGCTGCTGGCAGAAGAGGTGTGACTGGCAAGGTCATCCTTTTCACAAAGGAACACAGAAAGACCGCGACCGGAAGCATCTGCGGCAATTCCGACACCATTGATACCACCACCAATGACGGCGATGTCGTAGACCTCGGAGAGGGGCGGTACAGGCAAGACGGAATGGGGCATCGGATGGCCTCCTGATATTTGTTCGAACAACAGATTCGAACATTTATGTTCATTTCCGAAAATCATAGCTCAATAATGAAAGCTCTTCCAGTCGGTATTCATTGAAAATACTGATTGGAAGTGGGGAATGGAACAAAAGTGAACATGGAGTCGAGAGGGGTCGCAGGGCCGGCTTTAGCCGGGAGGAGGCCAGTATGGCCGACACATGTGCATCGTCAGGGATGCGGTCCTCCCGGCTAAAGCCGGTCCTACAGCCACTGTCGAACAAGCCGACACATCGGCTGAAGACAGGGAGTTACTTTTGGTCGTATGCTTTTTCATGGACTCGCCCTCGCTGTCGTTGGCTTCTTAAGAATGCCACTGTGGCGCTACAGACGCCTCGGCTTGGGCGAGTCCATCCAATTACGAGATCTATGCGGGGCTTTAAACCACTTCCAGCCGGATCTTGTTCTGCGTCAGCAATTGCATCAGCGCCGGCACCGGGGCCTGATCGGTCACCAGACAATCGATCAAACTGATAGGTCCGAGGCGTACCATGGCGTTGCGGCCGAATTTGCTCGAATCCGCCGCCAGCAGGACTTGCCGCGCGTTGGCGATGATCGCCTGGGAAACCCGGACTTCCTGATAATC
Organism: Pseudomonas sp. CFII64; assembly: GCF_000416235.1. Taxonomy (GTDB): domain Bacteria; phylum Pseudomonadota; class Gammaproteobacteria; order Pseudomonadales; family Pseudomonadaceae; genus Aquipseudomonas. The sequence continues at coordinate 95,183 of NZ_ATLO01000004.1, forward strand.
GAAATCCAGCAGGCTACCGTCTTCGTCGATACCACTGATGCCTACCAGGGCAAAGTCGACCTTGAACTGATTGATGAAATCGACACTGGCCTGGCCCACGACACCGCCGTCACGGCGCACGTTGCCGCCCGCCAGCAATACCTCGAAATCATCCTTGGCACTCAGAATCGACGCCACATGCAGATTGTTGGTGATGATTTTCAGGTTGTTGTGATTGAGCAGGGCGCGGGCGATGGACTCGGTGGTGGTCCCGATATTGATGAACAGCGAGGCGTGATCGGGGATTTGCGCGGCGATGGCCTCGGCAATCCGTTGTTTCTCATCGCGCATCTGATCCGCACGCATGGCGTAGGCGGTGTTTTCAATGCTCGAATCATAGGCCGCGCCGCCGTGGTAGCGGCGCAACAGGTTCATTTCCGCCAGCTGATTGATATCGCGGCGGATGGTTTGCGGGGTCACGACGAACAGCGTGGCCATTTCCTCGATGCTGACATAGCCGCGCTCACGGACCAGTTCGAGGATCTGCTGCTGACGGGGGGGCAGATTCATTATTGTTGAGTGTCCTTTCAGGCTGCCAAATGCGGCCCATGATGCCGCAGGCACAGGCTGCCTGTCAGCCGGAAACTCATGTAACTCAATACTGCCCCTCGCTCAGGCGCTGCTTACTCTTGGTTTTCGTGCGGTTCCCAGTCACGGGTGCGCGCCACGGCTTTCTGCCAGCCTGCGTAGAGTTTCTCGCGCTGCGCAGGCTCACACTGTGGTTCGAACTCGCGCTCGATCACTGCCTTGTTGCGCAACTCGTCCAGACTGCTCCAGAAACCGATGGCCAGGCCGGCCAGGAACGCTGCGCCCAGGGCCGTGGTTTCGCGCATTTTCGGGCGTTCCACGTGGGTGCCGAGGATGTCGGCCTGGAACTGCATGAGGAAGTTGTTGGCCACGGCGCCGCCGTCGACACGCAGGGATTTCAGGCGTTCGCCGGAATCCTGTTGCATGGCGTCGAGTACGTCGCGGGTCTGATAGGCAATGGATTCCAGCGCCGCACGAATGATGTGGTCGACTTTCACGCCTCGGGTCAGGCCGAACAATGCGCCACGGGCATACGGGTCCCAGTACGGCGCGCCCAGTCCGGTGAAAGCCGGGACCAGATAAACGCCGTTGCTGTCCTTGACCTTGGTGGCGAAGTACTCGGTATCCACCGCATCGGTGATGATCTTCAGTTCGTCACGCAGCCACTGCACGGTAGAACCGCCGTTGAACACTGCGCCTTCCAGCGCATAAGCGACTTCGCCGCGCGGGCCGCAACCGATGGTGGTCAACATGCCGTGGGCAGATTTGACTGCCTTCTTGCCGGTGTTCATCAGCAGGAAACAGCCGGTGCCGTAGGTGTTCTTGGCCTGGCCTGGCTCGACGCACATCTGGCCGAACAGCGCCGCTTGCTGATCGCCCGCGATGCCGGCGATTGGAATGCCGCTTTTGCTGTGGCCGTAGACTTCCGACGAGGACTTCACTTGCGGGAGCATTTCCCGCGGGATATCCAGCACGTCCAGCATGCGCTGGTCCCATTCCAGCTTGTGAATGTTGAACAGCATGGTCCGCGAGGCGTTGGTGTAATCGGTGACATGAACCTTGCCGCCGGTAAACTTCCAGATCAGCCAGCTATCGATGGTGCCGAACATCAGCTCGCCGTTGCGCGCGCGTTCGCGGCTGCCTTCGACGTTGTCCAGAATCCACTTGATCTTGGAGCCGGAGAAGTACGGATCGATGACCAGGCCGGTGGTATCCCGGATGTAATCTTCCAGGCCATCACGCTTGAGCTGCTGGCAGATTTCGGTGCTGCGGCGACACTGCCAGACGATGGCGTTGTAGATCGGCCGGCCGGTTTCCTTCTCCCAGATCACCGTGGTTTCACGCTGATTGGTAATGCCGATGGCGGCGATCTGGTTGTGATGCAAATCTGCCTGGGCCAGCGCCTTGGTCATGCAGGCCGTCTGGGTGGCGAAGATTTCCATGGGATCGTGTTCGACCCAGCCCGCTTGCGGGTAGTGCTGGACGAATTCGCTCTGGGCGGTGCTCACCACATTGGCGTCGCGGTCGAAGATGATCGCCCGTGAGCTGGTCGTGCCCTGGTCAAGCGCAATGATGTAGTTCTTGTTCTGTGAGTCAGTCATGTCGATTGCCTTGCAATAATGGGTGAGTTTCAAGAGCGCGGGTGAGGTTCAAGCTCACGCCCGGACTTTCAGGGCAGCAACATCAGCATCGTTCTTTTTAACAGGTGCGGCACTAGCAGGGGTGGCGTTGGGCAGATAGCGCGCGATCAACGCACGATAGCTGGCAGCGCCGAGGCAGGCACCAAGAATTGGTGCAAAAATCGGAACCAGGAAATAAGGGATATCGCGTCCGCCGGTGAACGCCATCTCGCCCCAGCCGGCAATGAACGCCATCAGTTTAGGGCCGAAATCCCGTGCCGGATTCATGGCAAAACCGGTCAGTGGGGCGGTGGACGCGCCAATCAGGGCAACCAGCAAACCAATCAGCAGCGGTGCCAGGGCGCCGCGTGGCAGGCCGTTGTTGTCGTCTGTCAGCGACATGATCACCGCCATCAGAATCGCGGTAATCACAAATTCCACCAATGCCGCCTGGCCGATTGAAATCGCCGGATTAGGGTAGGTGGTGAAGGCCGAGGCCAACTCAAGGCTTTCAAGCGTGCCGCGCACCATGTGGTGCGTTTGTTCGAATTCGAAGAAAAGGCTCACGTACAGCAGATACACCAGGCCGGCACCACAAAAGGCTCCAGCGGTTTGCGCGGCGATATAAAACGGCAGTTTGCGCTTTTCAAAACCTGCAAACAGGCTCAGCGCGATGCTGACCGCCGGATTGAGGTGAGCGCCGGAAACCCCGGCGCTGAAATAGATCGCCATGCTGACCGCCAGGCCCCAGATGATGCTGATTTCCCATAAGCCAAACGTGGCACCCGCGACCTTGAGCGCCGCAACACATCCTGTGCCGAAGAAAATCATCAAGGCGGTGCCCAGAAATTCGGCTACGCATTGGCCTTTCAGCGTCGGTTGTTGTAGAGCGATTGTCATGAAGGACCTCATTTTTTGTTTTTTGCAGCGCCGTGTGCAATTCACCGGTGCTATCTTTTTCATCGTGTCGGCGAAACCCCATCGCCGACCGAGATTCGACCGTGACTAGAAATATAGTTCCGATGATATTCGTAAACGAAAAAATATAGACAAGAATGAATACTGTCAAAGGTCGGATGTGAACCATCGGCCACATTGTGACCAAGGCGCTTGAACGGGTTGCGATTTGTCCTGTATCGGGCGTCCTTGAGCATTCATCACCCCGTATACAGGCGCTGATCAAGACGCACTGACAGCGAATCGCTTAAAGTAGCGGCCTGAATCATCTGCCCGCCACCCTGGAGCGCTGCATGACCCCCGCACTGGATCTGCTGAAAAAAGTTCGCGCCGAACATCGTATCCACAGTTATGAACATGACCCGAAAGCGGCCTCGTATGGCCTGGAGGCCGCAGAAAAACTCGGGCTGAATCCGCAGCAGGTGTTCAAGACGCTGCTGGCGAGCACGGAAAAAGGCGAGCTGCTGGTGGCGGTGGTTCCAGTGGTCGGCACGCTGGACCTCAAGGCGCTGGCTCATGCGGCGGGAGCCAAGAAAACGGAAATGGCTGATCCAGCCGCCGCTCAGCGTTCCACCGGTTACTTGCTGGGCGGCATCAGCCCGTTGGGCCAGAAGAAGCGGTTGCGCACCTTTATCGACCAGAGCGCCGAGGCGTTCGCAACGATTTACGTCAGCGCCGGGCGGCGCGGCCTGGAGGTTGAACTGGCGCCGGCGGTGCTTGCGGAGCAGACCAAGGCGATTTTTGCGCCGGTTGGGCGCGGTTGATTGTTGGAGCGAGGCTTGCCCGCGAATCAGGCACTTCGGTGTATCAGCCCCACCGCGTCATCGCTCTTCGCGGGCAAGCCTCCAACGGGTTCGAAGCACTGCTACACCGGACTATGAGTCGGAACACTCCCCGCCGCCGGAAACACCACCAGGTGTTCTGCCGCGACGCGAATGCCGACTTCTTCACCGGCAACGTAATCGGCATGACTCGGGAAAATCGCCTCCAGCTGGCTGCCCGTGGAAAGCTGCAAGCGGTAGAGCGTTGATGCGCCCTGGAAGGTCTTGCTGGTCACCCGCGCCTTGAGCGCACTGTCCCGGTCATAAACGATATCGTCCGGGCGCAGCAATACATCGACGGCGCTGCCTTTGATTGCCGCGTAGGCACGGTTGCCTTGCAGCACGCCCAGCTCGGTTTGCACCGATTGCGGATCGACCATCAGGCCACGAATGAAGTAGCCCTGGCCAATGAAGCTGGCAACGAAAGGCGTCAGCGGTTCGTGATACAGGTTGTAGGGCGTATCCCATTGCTCAAGACGACCTTCCTTGAAAACCCCGACATGATCGCTGACCGCAAAGGCTTCTTCCTGATCGTGCGTGACCAGAATCGCACTGGTGCCCCGCGCTTTGAGAATGTCGCGAACTTCATGGCTCAGCCGACGGCGCAATTCCCCATCCAGGTTGGAGAACGGTTCATCGAGCAATAACAACTGCGGCTCGGGCGCCAGCGCACGCGCCAGGGCGACGCGTTGTTGCTGGCCGCCGGACAATTCATGGGGATGACGCTTGCCCAGCGCGCCCAGGTTGACCAACTCAAGTAATTCTTCGGTCACCTGCTTGAGGCGCGGATGCTTGCGAATACCGAACGCGATGTTTTCGGCGACGCTCAGGTGCGGAAACAACGCGTAATCCTGGAAGACCATGCCAATGCGCCGCTTCTCCGGCGCGAGGGTAAACCCCGGTCGGGAAATGACTTCGCCAGCCAGGGTGATATCCCCTTCATGTACAGGCTCAAAGCCGGCAATGGCGCGCAGGGTCGTGGTCTTGCCGCAGCCGGAAGAACCCAGCAGGCAGCCGATATCCCCGGCGTTCAGGTGCAGATTGAGATTCTGCACCACCCGTTGATCCTGATAGCCGCATGCCAGATTGCGCAGATTCAGCAGAAGCGGCTGACTCATTCTGGCTGGCAGGACGGTGCGACAAGAAATTCGAGCAAGGCTTTCTGCGCGTGCAGGCGATTTTCCGCCTGATCCCACGCTACGGCACGCGGATCGTCGAGCAAATCGGCGCTGATTTCCTCGCCTCGGTGTGCAGGCAGGCAGTGCATGAACAGCACGTCGTCGGCAGCCAGATCCAGCAGTTCGCGGGTCACCTGGAATGGACGGAACTGTGCGATGCGCTTGGCGGTTTCTTCTTCCTGGCCCATGGAGGTCCAGACGTCAGTGCTGACCAGATGCGCTCCAGCGACGGCTTCACGTGGGTCGCGCACCACTGTGACCCGCTCGCCGGCCAGGGCGAGGAACTCAGCATTGGGTTCGTAGCCGGCAGGGCAGGCAATGCGCAGCTGGAAGTCGAACTGAATCGCGGCTTCTATATAGCTGTTGCACATGTTGTTGCCGTCGCCAATCCAGGCAACGGTCTTGCCTTTGATCGAGCCGCGATGCTCCAGAAAGGTCTGCATGTCGGCCAGCAACTGGCAGGGGTGCAAATCATCAGACAAACCGTTAATGACCGGTACGCGGGAGTTGGCCGCGAATTCCAGCAGATTGCTGTGGGCAAACGTACGGATCATCACCACGTCGAGCATGCTCGAAAGCACTCGGGCGGCGTCGCCAATCGGCTCGCCACGGCCCAATTGAGTGTCACGAGGCGACAAAAAGATCGCCTGGCCGCCCAACTGGATCATGCCGGCTTCGAAGGAAACACGGGTACGAGTCGAGGATTTTTCGAAAACCATCCCCAGCACCCGGCTTTTCAGTGGCTCGTACAGCACGCTGCGATTACGCAGCTCCTTGAGCTCCACGCCGCGTCGAATCAGGCGCACGAGCTCTTCTGGCTGGTAGTCCATCATCGAGAGAAAGTGCCTGGCGTTCATCATTAACTACCTTTTTGCAACAGACCGCAGATGCTCAAAGCCGGGTTTTATCGGGAAAACGGGCGAGATCTACGGCGAAGGCCGCACGAGGCGGCGAATAGGAAAGGCGCGATGGTATAAAAAAATGTCGCCTGTTACCAATGGCGGCATTGATTTATAAGCCGTTGGCAATGTTTGGAAACATGCTCGGGCCCATCGGCGCCCGTTGCAGGATGGTCGGCGTCAGCTAGACTCTTTCCATCCTGACGAGAATTTGACCCTGCTGGAAGCAGTGAAGAACATTTGTACACCGACCTCACGAGCCAATGCAATTGCTGCCGACCCCGGTGTTGTTATGCGCAGCATATGCGACCTGCTTCACGTGGCTGACACGTCGGCCGTTTCATTACGTTTCATAAAAAGCCGTCCTGAGTTATAAATGGCTGGCGCGCAATCAAGAGGCTCGGGGAATGGATTCAAAAGAACAACAATTGACGGAATTGCTCGGTCTCACGGCCCGCACCCTCACACATCTCACTGCTTCGATGACGTCAATGTCATTCGAGCTGCTGCGCAGCGAAGACGAAGTGACCCGCTCTGCCGGTCGTCGCATGATCGACCGCATGGCGACTATCAGTTCCGGTCTGGATGAACACTGGCGCCTGATCGGTGAACTGACCGGCGTTCATGTGGCCCAGGAACAGATCGAAACCGTCCACGAAATCCAGCTGCAACGCAAGATCACGCCCATCGGCGGCTGATCCTCGCTCCCATCGGCGCGCCTGATGCACGCCGATTCACGTGATGAACGACTCTGGCGAAGTCACCTGCCACGCTCCATAGTTTCGTCTGCTCGATCACTCCAGATCGCAACGACAAAAACATGAGGCTGGCGATGACCAAGACCCTCCACCACCGTGCCTGTCACCTGTGTGAAGCCATTTGCGGCCTTACCATCGAAACCACTTCGACCACAGAATCCGGAACGCAGATCACCTCGATCAAGGGTGACGCGCTGGACACATTCAGCCGCGGACATATCTGCCCCAAAGCGGTGGCATTGCAGGATATCCAGAATGACCCGGATCGATTGCGTCAGCCGATGCAGCGTATTGGCGATCAATGGCAGCCAATTGGCTGGGACGCTGCGTTCGAGCTGGTGGCCGAACGTCTGTTGTCCATTCAGCAGCGTCACGGGCAGAACGCGGTGGCGGTGTATCAGGGCAATCCCAGCGTGCATAACTATGGGTTGATGACGCACAGCAATTATTTTCTCGGACTGCTCAAGACTCGCAACCGCTTTTCAGCGACTTCCGTGGATCAACTGCCGCATCACCTCACCAGTTTCCTGATGTATGGCCACGGCTTGCTGCTGCCGATCCCCGACATTGATCACACCGATTTCATGCTGATTCTGGGCGGCAATCCGCTGGCCTCCAACGGCAGCATCATGACCGTTCCGGATGTGGAAAAGCGGCTGAAAGCGATTCAGGCTCGCGGCGGCAAAGTGGTCGTGGTCGATCCACGGCGCAGCGAAACGGCGGCGATTGCCGATCAACATGTGTTTGTTCGTCCGGGTGGCGACGCGGCGCTGCTGTTTGGACTCCTCAATACGCTGTTCGAAGAAGGCCTGACCCGCGCCGGTCATTTGCCTGTCGATGGTATCGAGGAGGTGCGCAACGCGATTGCGGCGATGACCGCCGAAGCGATGAGCCCGCGTTGTGGTGTTCCAGCCTGGCAGATCCGGCAACTGGCGCGGGATTTCGCCGCAGCCGACAAAGCCGTGTGTTACGGGCGCATGGGCATCTCTACGCAAGTGTTCGGCACTTTGTGTCACTGGCTGGTGCAGTTGATCAATCTAGTCAGCGGCAACCTTGATCGAACGGGCGGCGCCTTGTGCACCGAGCCGGCTGTGGATCTGGTCAGCACGACGTCTGGCGGGCATTTCAATCAGTGGCAGAGCCGGGTTTCCGGGCTCCCGGAATACGCTGGCGAGTTGCCGGTATCGGCGTTGGCTGAAGAAATTCTTACCACGGGGGAAGGGCAGGTTAAAGCGTTGATCACCGTGGCGGGCAATCCGGTGTTGTCGACGCCCAATGGCCGACAGCTGGATCAGGCGCTCGACGGGCTTGAATTCATGCTCAGCATCGATTTGTACATCAACGAAACCACGCGCCACGCCGACTTGATCCTGCCCTCGACCTCGGCGCTGGAAAACGATCATTACGACACGACGTTCAACATGTTTGCCGTGCGCAACGTGACCCGCTTCAATCGGGCGATTCTCGAAAAGCCAGCAGGTGCCTTGCATGACTGGGAGATCTTTGTCGGACTGGCCAGGGCTTTTGCTGCCAAGGCCGGACGGGAATTGAAGCCGACCATGGCTCCGGCACAAATGATTGATCGGGGTTTGCGTGGCGGCTTGTACGGCGAGGCGTCGGAATATTCGCTGTCCCTGGATCGTCTGCTTGATCATCCACATGGCCTGGATCTTGGCGCGCTGAAGCCCAACCTGGCGCCACGCTTGAAGACTGCGAATGGGCGTGTTCAGGCCGCACCGGAGGTGATCATGGCTGATCTTGCGCGTTTCGCCGCTGCCAGCACGCCAGCCGTCGGCGAATTGTTGCTGATCGGTCGCCGCCATGTGCGCAGCAACAACTCCTGGATGCACAACTACCACCGGCTGGTGAAGGGCAAGCCGCGTCATCAGCTGTTCATGCATCCGGATGATCTGGCCAGTCGCGGGCTGAGCGATGGTCAGCAAGTGCGGGTCAGCTCCCGGGTGGGTGTAATCGAAGTGCAAGTGCTGGCCAGTCTCGACATGATGCCGGGCGTGGTCAGCCTGCCTCATGGTTGGGGGCATGCGCGGCCTGGCGTCCAGATGGGCATCGCCCAAAGCCAGCCCGGCGTCAGCGCCAACGACTTGACTGACGAGCGGCAACTCGACAGCCTGTCCGGCAATGCAGTGTTGAACGGGGTTTGTGTGCAGGTCGCAGCTGCCTGAAGGCAGGGAAGGCTGAGCGTCCTGCTCGGGATTCCGTTACAATGCGCCACCGTGTCGACAACTGAGTCGGAAAAGTTAAGCCGAGGTGCTCCATGGATATTATCGAAACGATTAAAGAGCAGATTGCCAACAACACCGTTCTGCTTTACATGAAAGGCTCTCCGAATGCTCCGCAGTGCGGTTTTTCGTCGAAGGCTTCCCAGGCATTGATGGCATGTGGCGAGAAATTCGCTTATGTCGATATCCTGCAGAACCCGGAAATCCGCGCCAACCTGCCAAAGTACGCCAACTGGCCGACTTTCCCACAGCTGTGGGTAGCAGGCGAACTGGTTGGCGGTAGCGACATCATCACCGAAATGATGGCTGATGGCTCGCTGCCAACGCTGGTCAAGGAAGCAACTGTCAAAGCTGCGGCCAACAAGACCGAAGCTTGATTGCGGGCTGCGCTACCTGGAGCGAATTGTGGGAGCGAGCTTGCTCGCGAAGAGGGATGGCGCACGTGGCGCAAATTCACTTTGCCAGCACCTTAGCCTCGCGGATAAATCCGCTCCTACACTGTTGATCGCATTCCAGATTGGGTAGCCAATAAAAAAGCCCCGCTCTCATCAGAGAAGCGGGGCTTTTTCGTATCGGTCGATCAGACTGTTCAGTCGCCCATTTGCGACTGCAGGTAGTTTTCAATCCCTACCTTGTCGATCAGGCCCAACTGGGTTTCGAGCCAGTCGATATGCTCTTCCTCGGATTCGAGGATATCTTCCAGCAGTTCGCGGCTGCCAAAGTCACCCACCACTTCAAAGTGCGCAATCGCAGCCTTGAGGTCGGCCAGGCCTTTTTGCTCGATCTTCAGATCGCACTCAAGCATTTCCTTGGTGTGTTCACCGATCAGGATCTTGCCCAGCTCTTGCAGATTAGGCAGGCCTTCAAGGAACAGGATGCGCTTGATCAGCTTGTCAGCGTGCTTCATCTCGTCGATGGATTCGTGATACTCGTGCGCACCCAGCTTTTTCAGACCCCAATCTTCATACATACGGGCATGCAGGAAGTATTGATTGATCGCGACCAGCTCGTTTCCGAGGATCCTGTTGAGATGCTGGATGACTGTAATGTCGCCTTTCATGTTCGAGGTCCCGCCAATGGCTTGTGTCTAAAAAAGGCAAGTTTGAGCCGCAGTTATAGCTCTGTCAAACCTAAGTTATTGAATATTAAGTGAAAATAAATAGTAATAAGAATGTTTGTGTTCCGCATCTTGGTCCTAAGCGCTTGAATTACAGGCATAAAAAAACCGGACACTGGGTCCGGTTCGTTAAATTCGTTTAATCAGGCGACTGAAAATTCTGCGGGGTAAGCCAGCGAGGGCTTGCTGATTTGCAGTTCGGTCAGCGTATTGCGCACAACTTCCTTGGCGAGACACGCGCATTTCCCACATTGGCTGGCTACGCCCAGGGTTTGGCGGACATCGCGATAACTGCAGCAGCCTTCCAGAATTGCATCCCGGATTTGACCGTCAGTAACACCTTGGCAGAGGCAGACATACATAAGTGAGAACCGTCGCTGTTCATTGCTCGATGCGGAGGATACTAATGTTAATGAGAATGCTTGTCAAAACTCTTTGAGAGGCTTTCGCGCAGTGTCGATGAATGGTAAATCAGGGAATAGGCTTAGCGCGAAATGACCTTAAGGCTATTTCGCGGCGAAAAAAAACCGGCCTGTTGAGGGCCGGTTTCTTTCAGGCAAACAACGACTCAGTCGTTGAAGTCTTCCCAGCCGCCCATCTGTTTCCAGCGATTGACGATGCCGCAGAACAAGTCAGCGGTCTTCTCGGTGTCGTAACGAGCCGAGTGCGCCTCGCGGCCATCGAAGTCGATACCCGCCGCCGAGCAGGCTTTGGCGAGCACGGTCTGGCCGTAGGCGAGCCCGGCCAGTGTCGCGGTATCAAAACTGGAGAACGGGTGAAACGGATTGCGCTTCATGTCCAGCCGCGCTACAGCGGCGTTGAGGAAGCCCAGGTCAAAGCTGGCGTTGTGTCCGACCAATACCGCGCGCTTGCAGCCATTGGCCTTGAGTGCCTTGCGGACCCCACGGAAAATGTCGGTCAGTGCGGTTTCTTCGCTGACGGCCATGCGCAGCGGATGGTCGAGTTTGATTCCAGTGAATTCCAGTGCTGCCGCTTCAATGTTCGCGCCCACAAAAGGCTCGACCCGAAAGAAGTAGGTGTGCTCCGGGAAGACGAAGCCCTTCTCGTCCATACCGATGGTGACCGCTGCAATTTCCAGCAGGGCATCGGTGGCGCAGTTGAAACCACCGGTTTCAACGTCGATGACGACAGGCAGATAGCCACGGAAACGGGCAGCCATCGGATGACGCGAGCCGCCTCCGCCGTGACCTTCCTGTTCGTCGTCGAAATGATCTTCACTCACGTGTGTGTCTCCAGCAGGCGCCAGCGCAGTTTTTCACCGGCACGCAGGGGTATTACGGACAGCTCGCCAAACGGCAGACTGGTGGGCGCGGTCCATTCTTCACGGACCAGCGTTATGGTGTCTTGGTGAACCGGCAGGCCATAAAAGGCCGGGCCGTGGAGGCTGGCAAAACCCTCCAGTTTGTCCAGGGCATTGCGCTGCTCGAACGCTTCGGCGTACATCTCGATCGCTGCGTAGGCGGTGTAGCAACCGGCGCAACCGCAGGCGGCTTCCTTGGCATGCTGGGCATGAGGCGCCGAGTCGGTGCCCAGGAAAAACTTCGTGCTGCCGCTCGTTGCGGCATCCAGCAAAGCGCTCTGGTGCGTATTGCGCTTGAGAATCGGCAGGCAATAGAAGTGCGGACGGATGCCGCCAACCAGCATGTGGTTGCGGTTGTAGAGCAAGTGATGGGCGGTGATCGTCGCGCCGACATTCGCCGAAGCCTGATTGACGAACTGCACGGCCTCGGCCGTGGTGATGTGCTCGAACACCACTTTGAGCGTCGGGAAGCGCTCGACGACGCGGGTCAGCTGTTCATCGATGAACATCTTCTCGCGGTCGAACACGTCGATCTCGCCCCGGGTCACTTCGCCATGCACCAGCAACGGCATGCCGACCTCGGCCATGGCCTCCAGCGCGGGGAAAATCTTGTCGATGCTGGTCACGCCGGAATCGGAATTGGTAGTCGCGCCGGCCGGATACAGCTTGGCCGCGTGAACAAAGCCACACGCCTTGGCCGTGCGGATATCTACCGGCTGGGTCAGGTCAGTGAGGTAGAGCACCATCAGAGGCTCGAAACGACTTCCGGCCGGACGTGCCGCCAGGATGCGCTGGCGATAAGCGTCAGCCTCCTGTGCATTGCGTACGGGTGGCACGAGGTTCGGCATGATGATTGCGCGGCCAAAAGTACGCGCTACGTCAGCAACGGTGTGAGGCAAAACAGCTCCATCGCGGAGGTGAATGTGCCAGTCGTCGGGACGCAGGAGGGTCAGGCGGTCAGACATTGGGGATTCCAGGCGGGTCAAACTCGCTGGGAATGCTACCGGAAAAGACTCTCTCAGGCACTCGCTATCAAGTTTTGTAGGAAGTTACCGATAGCCAGTTGTAGGAAGCCATTTTTTGGTAACGCCGTATTTTTTTGTGGAGCCTCCCGTGCGCCAGCGATATTTAGCCTTGCTCAGCCTTTTCGCCAGCCTGCCGGCGATGGCTATTACTTTCCAGACGCGTCTGGAAAGTATCGAGTGGAAGGTCGAAGGCGATCAGTTCGAATGTCGTCTGAGCCAACCCATCACCGATTTCGGTGCGGGCGAGTTCGTGCGCCGGGCGGGTGAGCAGGCGATCTTTCGCATCAAGGCTTCGGGGGCAATTATGGGGCCAGGCTCCGCAACCCTGCTGGCTGCCGCTGCACCTTGGCAGCCGGGGCGCGGCGATATCAATCTGGGCTCGGTCCGGGTCAGCAATGGCGGATTTCCCTTCAATAGCTCTCAGGTGCAGGCCGGGCGTTTGATCAACGGCCTGATGGACGGCCGCAGCCCGGTTATCCGGCACTATTCCCGTGACGGTGGCGGGACCATGGAAGTGCGCTTGCTGCCGGTCAAGTTCAACAAGGCCTTCGGCGAGTACCAGCTGTGTGTCACCAAGCTCTTGCCAATGAACTTCGACCAGGTCAAGCAGGCCGAGGTCGGCTTCCCCGGCGGCGGTATCGAACTCGACAGCCGTGCCAAGTCGCAGCTGCAAACAGTGGTGGCTTATCTGAAGGCAGATCCGACGGTCAATCACATCGAGCTCGACGGACACTCCGACAACAGCGGCAACCGCCTGACCAATCGTGACCTTTCCCGACGTCGCGCATTGGCGGTGATGGATTTCCTCAAGGCCCAGGGCGTTCCCGAAGAGCAGATCACCTTGCGCTTCCATGGCGAGCGTTACCCGCTCGCGCCGAACACCAACAACGCCAACCGCGCACGTAACCGCCGGGTGAACATTCATCTTGAACGGGTGACTCCCGACGAGAAGCCCGCGCCCGTTGCCTCAGCAGGCAGCGCAGCCAGCACTTCCTGATCGAGCGAGATTCGTCGCCCACTCGACATAAACTGTCGCTTCATCGTCAGAAGCTGTCGCGCCACTGTAAATCACTGCCCATGAGCGGTAGAATCCCGGGTTTTCCGTACAACCCGGTGGAGTGATGGCATGGCGGACGTAAACAAGGTAGTTCTCGCGTATTCCGGTGGCCTGGATACTTCGGTAATCCTCAAGTGGCTGCAAGATACGTACAACTGCGAAGTGGTGACCTTTACCGCTGACCTGGGTCAGGGCGAAGAAGTCGAGCCCGCACGTGCCAAGGCTAAAGCCATGGGCGTGAAAGAAATCTACATCGACGACCTGCGCGAAGAGTTCGTGCGTGATTTCGTGTTCCCGATGTTCCGTGCCAATACCGTCTACGAAGGCGAGTACCTGCTGGGCACTTCCATCGCTCGCCCGCTGATTGCCAAGCGTCTGATTGAAATCGCCAACGAAACCGGTGCTGACGCCATTTCCCATGGCGCGACGGGTAAAGGTAACGATCAGGTCCGCTTCGAACTGGGTGCTTACGCGCTCAAGCCAGGCGTCAAAGTGATTGCCCCTTGGCGTGAATGGGATTTGCTGTCCCGTGAAAAGCTGATGGACTACGCCGAGAAGCATTCGATTCCAATCGAACGTCACGGCAAGAAGAAATCGCCGTACTCCATGGACGCCAACCTGCTGCACATCTCTTACGAAGGCGGGGTTCTGGAAGACACCTGGACCGAGCACGAAGAAGACATGTGGCGTTGGACCAAGTCCCCGGAGGACGCACCGAATGTTGCGACCTACCTGGAGCTGACCTATCGCAATGGCGACATCGTTGCGCTTGATGGCGTTGAAATGACGCCCGCGACCGTGTTGGCGACCCTGAACCGCATCGGCGGCGAAAACGGCATTGGTCGTCTGGACATCGTTGAAAACCGCTATGTCGGCATGAAATCCCGTGGCTGCTACGAGACGCCGGGCGGCACCATCATGCTGCGCGCTCACCGCGCCATCGAGTCGATTACCCTGGATCGCGAAGTCGCTCACTTGAAAGACGAGCTGATGCCCAAGTATGCCAGCCTGATCTACACCGGTTACTGGTGGAGCCCTGAGCGTCTGATGCTGCAACAGATGATCGATGCTTCCCAGGCTCATGTGAACGGTGTCGTGCGTCTGAAGCTGTATAAAGGCAACGTGATCGTGACCGGTCGCAAGTCGGACGAGTCGTTGTTCGATGCCAATATCGCGACATTCGAAGACGACGCCGGTGCCTACGACCAGGCGGACGCTGCAGGCTTCATCAAGCTCAATGCCCTGCGCATGCGTATCGCCGCCAACAAGGGCAGAAAGCTGTTCTGACCTGACGTAAAAAATGCAGCACCCTGAACCGGTGCTGCATTTGAATTCGTTGCTGAGGGTCATTGGATTCTCAGGCTGGCTTATTGGTATCGAAGTGCAGATTATCTGTTGTTTTTGCTTGTGGTCTTTGCGTAGGAACGTCGTTGCTCCTGTGCTTGAAGGCTGGCCCCGAGCACCGGTTTGATGAACGCCAGCAAATCCTCCGTTTTCTTGCTATAGCGCTTCAACAGCGTCATCAGTCTTTTTTCGAATTCCAGTTCCTTGATCAGTTCAGGATTATTCTTGAGGTCTTCAAGGCGTTGCAGGTTTTTGTCCAGCGCACGCTCTGCGTCGCGGTAATCTCTTAGTTTTGACATGATAGTTTCCGTCGTCTGTCCTTGGGCTTGGTTGAGTCAGGTAAAAGCAGTTTTCATAAACGTCTCGTCCTTGGTTGATTTCATTAAACGTTAGCTCCTTTTTTGACATGTTATTTACCGATCCTACGAAACTTGATGTTTGGCCCCGTAAGGCATGCTGATTGAAGTGCTTGATTGCACAGTGTTTTAATTGTTTCGCCTTTATCACGTGGATCAAGCTGTCAGCTTAACTGCCTTATTCCTACAAGATTAATCGCTTAAATCTGTTGATTTTTATCCGTCTGAGGCGGGCTGCATGACGATTTCCTACAGCGGTATTCTTCTTTGTTAAAACTTAAACTCAATGCCATTGCTTCATTCGACGTGCTGGTTTTAGATGTCGTAGCTTCAGGGCGGGCTACGTCTTCGGTGTGAAAGTTCTTCAGTTCGGTGGGCGTGTATAGCACTTTATTGTTGAAATTCAATGTCAGAAAAAAGAACACGACCAACGTTGAAGGGAAGGCGATCAAAAACCAGATATATATCTGACGGTTTTCGTCATCCAGGTAAGGTAGTACCGTTGTCGCTGAGGCTTCTGATAGTGCTGCAAATACCGCGATGACGCTGATGGGATTTACAATCCGGTTTAAACGTTTCATTTGTTGTTCCTTATAGAGTAGATGACAAACGCCACCAGGCGATAAAGAACGTTTAACCAGATTGAATTTCTTTTCGCAATATCCGAAAAGGGGGCAAAAATCGAAGGTTGACGCTTTTGGTTCAGGTGAATGCAAGGGCGGGTGACCGCTCGACGACGCAGGAGCGCGCTTGCCGGGGATGCAGGTTGTGCAGGGTGTCAGGCCGGTACTGACGGGTTGTCGGCTGTCATTGCGATCAGATAGGTACCGGCCATAGGTTGGTGTAAGCAGGACTCAGGGCGTATCGTCGTCTCCCCGCTGCTGAAACTCAAAGCGATAAGCCTTGCCGATGTCCCACACCTGCCGCACGGTCAGATCAAGCAAGCGAGCGATCTCCACTGCGGTATAACCCAGACTGGAGTAATGCATGGCGTGACCTGCGACCAGGTCATCTATCTCCATGGGGTCCTGTAATGCTTCCCGCTTGATTTCATTGATAGGTCGACTGAATGCTATTTTCACACCGTGTTCGAATGCCAGCTGTTTTATTTCTTTCCTGTTCATTCTCAGTGAATATTGAAGCGCTGACATCCCGGCGCCCTTGGCGACCAGATCTTTGAGGAGATGTATTTTACTGTTTCGCTCCTGCGCGTCATCCGGGGTGTTGTCGGAGGCCGGAGTTGATCGCGGCGGCGATACATTGCCTTCCTTTATGACATCAATCACCCCGCCTTGAGCGACGAATCGTTCGACAGCGGCGGCAAGGTCCCTGGTACTTCGTTGATCGGGAGCGCGGTGGGTAGTCTTGCTATTCATGGTATATCCTTTTTTGAACATGGTTATACACATGGCCAATTCAAAATGAATCTACAGGCCGGACCCAGGTCTGTCAGTGTTGAGCAGTGTCTGATTGACCTTGCCTGCACTGTTCGAGTCCCTTCAGTTGTTTTTGAATGGGATCCATACAATAAAAAACCATATAAAAGGTAGTCAAAGTGACATTGCCTCTTAGGTGGTTGCTCAATTAATTCAGCATGCTTCACGCTAAGATTAGTGAGTTGGTTGTTAAAAAAGTAACGACTGGTAATAGAATTTGCAAGTAAAAATAGATGCTTTACATGAATTGATTTGCCCTGGTGCTACGTGTCTTACATGCTTTTATTTGGCGTCTGTGAGTTTTGTAGTACATTTCCTCTTTAAATGGCGGAGTATGGCGTCAGCTGGCAATATAGTATTAGCTGTATGTCGGATGAGCGTTTTTAAAACGTCTGAAGGCGCAGCGTTGTGAAGCGTCGGATAAATAGATAGTTGGGTAATAAATAGTTATGCATCTTTCGTGCTTCGTTTTGATAGCAGCCAAACACAATTGCGGAGTGATAACCGGTCATAGGCGGGTGATGCCAATGCGCGTCCTTTGATTAGGATTTGTCCGAAATATTCGTAGGAGTTTTCCTGAAATATATATATTTACAAAAACAGCGCTGCAATATGTGTAGTTTTTCAACAGAGGCAACAGGCAGGGTTGAGGTAATTATGTGTGCAACATTTTCTGACGCGGGTCTCTGGCGTCCTCATCGATAGCACATATGATGAATAGATAACGAATACGCGGGCCGCAGGCAGGCGCATTGGAATTTCCTCAGGCAGGGGACGTGGTCGATCCGGCGATGTTTAAACCTGGGGGCCGAATGGGGCTGGTGCGTTTATTCAGCCATTCGATCCTGCGAGCGTCCTGATAGGCCAACGCAGCAAATCGATCTGAAGTAGTGGCGAGGCGCTATCTAGCCTGGGGTCATCTTAAGTCCGCCGGATGCGTAGGAGTGAACCGTGGTTTGAATGAGAAATGTTCATCGGCTCCGTGGCATCCGGTTCATTAATCATAAGAGGTAGCGGGTCTAATGCTTGATTTGACTGTAACGATTGTCCTTGGGTTGCAACGCTCTATCCCGGTCTTTGCCGGGATGAACGATTCGTCCATTGTCAGGGTGGATATAATTTGAAAAATTTCTGGAATGCCGTAATGCGGCTGAAATTTGTAGGACTATTCTGTTGTAAGTGTACGAATGGTCTTTGGCTGTTACTCCTCAGGGGTGACCGCCATGCAAAGCACTAAACGACTAGGCTATTGTGCTGACTCTGAAAATTCGAATAGCGAAAAATGGACTGCCCATGAATAAAGTGCTGATCGTGGATGATCATCCCGTCATTCGCCTTGCCGTACGTATGCTGATGGAGCGTCATGGCTATGAGGTCATCGCGGAGACGGACAACGGCGTGGATGCCCTGCAGTTGGCACGCGAGCATTTGCCCGACATCGTGATTCTCGACATTGGAATTCCCAAGCTGGACGGGCTTGAAGTCATCGCTCGTTTGTCGGCGATGACGCTGCCCTTCAAGGTGCTGATTCTGACCTCGCAGGCGCCTGGGCATTTTTCCATGCGCTGCATGCAGGCGGGCGCGGCAGGTTACGTCTGCAAGCAGCAGGATCTGACCGAGCTGCTGAGCGCTATCAAGGCGGTATTGTCAGGTTACAGCTACTTTCCAAACCAGGCGCTGCATACCGTTCGCTCGAGCATGGGTAACGCCAGTGAGGCCGATATGGTTGATCGTCTGTCCGGGCGGGAAATGATGGTCTTGCAACAGCTCGCCAGGGGGAAAACCAATAAGGAGATAGCCGACGGTATGTTTCTGAGCAATAAAACCGTCAGTACTTACAAGACTCGCTTGCTGATGAAGCTCAACGCTCACTCGTTGGTGGACTTGATCGAGTTGGCCCAGCGCAACGGTCTGGTCTGATTCCCTCTAGCCTCTCGAGCATGAGAGGCTTTGACGGCGCGGGCGTACTGATCCATGCATGGCGCGTTGCGTCTTCGGTCTTAAAGGTCGAAGTCGTAATCCGCCAATTGCTTTTGCAGTCGTCGCTCTTCCAGCAGGTTGTCGATAGTGCGACGTTTGCTCAGGTTGGTCTTCGCCTGCTCGACGGGCGTCGGCTCGGCCTCGTCCGATTCGACGGCAACAAAGTCGTCGTCTACGTCTATTTGCTCTTTGTCAGTGCTCATGAAGTTGACTCCAGGCTTGGGGCATTCATGGCGCACCTTATAGCGACAAAGCGAAGGCGGGTAAAAAAGATTTTTTCAATCGATCAGGCGCTAAAACCCCCATCGCTCAATCGTCCGACGTTTTGTATTTGTAATCGCACAGGTCTTCGATTCGACAACTGCCGCAGCGAGGCTTGCGTGCCTGGCAAACATAGCGGCCATGCAGGATCAACCAATGGTGGGCGTCCAGCAGATAATTTTTTGGTACGAACTTCATCAACTGCTTCTCGACTTCGACCACATTCTTGCCGGGTGCGATGCCCGTTCGATTGCTGACGCGAAAAATGTGCGTATCCACCGCCATTGCAATCTGGCGGAATGCAGTATTGAGCACCACATTGGCGGTCTTGCGACCCACGCCCGGCAAGGCTTCCAGCGCTTCACGGGTTTCGGGCACCTGGCCGCCGTGCAGCTCCACGAGCATTCGGCAGGTTTCTATGACGTTTTTGGCTTTGCTGTTGTAGAGGCCGATAGTCTTGATGTACTCGGACAAGCCTTCAACACCCAGGTCGTATATCGCCTGCGGTGTGTTGGCAACCGGGTAGAGGCGGGCCGTGGCCTTGTTGACGCTCACGTCCGTGGCCTGTGCTGACAAAATCACCGAAATCAACAGCTCGAACGGCGAGGTGTAGGCCAGTTCGGTTTTTGGGTCCGGGTTGTCTTCGTGAAGTCGGCGGAAAATTTCCAGGCGTTTCGCGGCATTCATGTACGGAGTGTTTCCCTGGAGGCCAGTGCCTCGTTAGATGCTGGTTTCTTTGGCGCGCCGCTTTAGCGCGTTTGCCACTGCGAGCATGAGGCCCAGAACGATAAAGCCTCCCGGAGCAAGTATCGCAAGATGAAGGCCGGACACTGACGAAAATAGGTCAATCTGCCATCTCGATGCGCTGCTGCCAAACAACCATTGCGCATTGCTCAACAACGAGGCTTGACCCAGTAGCTCTCGAACCGCTGCGAGCAACATGAATGTCGCGCCGTAGAAACCGGTCAGACGTAGAAAGCTCCGGGCGCTGCGGTGCGGATCAGTTTCGGTATTTGATAACAGCAGACACTGAACCCCGATGAGCGGCAGGTAAATGCCCAGCGCTTGATACAACTCAAGGGCGTGCACTTGCAACAGCAGGCCGGCGAGAGTGACCAAGGTGGCGGCGATTGTGGCGCCGATCAGCAACCTGATTGTTGAGTGCAGTAGCGGCGCGACGACCTTGTCCAAAGCCAGGTGCAGCAACCCGACCGATCCCAGCACCAGAAGAAATCCCATGGTTTTAACCAGCGAGTCAGTAACGCCGATCAAAGGCGCCAGGCTCAGGGGCCCCATCAGCACGAACAGAACGGGGCGATTGCCGGGGTTCAAGGCCGTTCTCCTGTCAGGTTGGGCAGCAAGCGGGTTTTCTCGGTATCGAAGTAGCGCAATGTCTCGCGGATTGCGTCGATGGCACCGCGCGACGTGAGGGTCGCGCCAGCGATTTGATCGAAGGTCCCGCCGTCCTGTTTCAGTTTCCAGCCTGCATCATCCGGGTCGGTCAAAGATTTGCCGAGAAAACCATTGAGCCACTGCGGTTCGGAAACTATCCGCCCGCCAAGACCGACTGTTTCGGCGTGGCTCAGCACCTTGATGCCACTGAGCCTGCCATCCACCGATACGCCAATCAGCAGTTCCATCGGCCCTGCGTAACCTTGGCCGCGACTGTGAAAAATGATCGCGACAGGGCGACTTTCCAGTGTTGCCAGGAAACCTTCGAGTACGGCGGAATCTGGCGGGCGACCGGGCAACGCCAAGGGCTGTTGCAGCGGTTGATTGTCATAGCTTTGCGCAGGAATGACGCCGAGTAACACTTGGTTGCGTAGCGTATCCCGACTCGCCTGGATGGCCGGCGCAGCGGTTTTTTCAAGCACCAGCGTGACGCCGACGCCCAGGCATATGACGACAACGAGCAGTAGCCCGGCAAGAGGTCTGGAGAGCGGCTTCACGACTGTGCACCGGGCGTGGCTGGCAATGCGGTCAGGCGCTCCAGTGCCGGGACGGCGAGGTTCATCAGCAATACCGCAAATGCAACGCCGTCCGGATAAGCGCCCCAGGTGCGAATGACATAGATAATCAGGCCGACGCCGACGCCGAAGAGCAGGCGCGCCCTGGGGTTGTCCGGCCCGGAAACCGGCTCGGTGACAATGAAAAACGCACCGAGCATCGTCGCGCCGGTGAGCCAGTGAAACAGCGGCGAACCGTTGGAGTCCGAGCCGGAACCGTTCCAGCACAGCAGGCTGATCACGAACAGGCTGCCGAGCATGCCAACCGGCGCGTGCCAACTGATCAGGCGGCGTTGCAGCAGCAGCGCCCCGCCGGCGAGGAAAGCGAGGTTGACCCATTCCACGCCGCGCCCGCCCAGGCTGCCGAATGCCGGACTGCGCGCGAACAGTTCGTCGACGGTCAAACTCTTGTTGATGCGAAGTACGTCGAGTGCGGTTGCCTGGGACCAGGCATCCGGGTTTGACAGGCCGCTGAGGTCGAGGCCGAATATGTGCTGCAGGCCACCCATCAGACTCAGGCCGTGCGTCGCGGGCCAGTGGTTCATCTGTTGGGGGAACGAAACCAGTACGAAGGCATAGCCCAGCATCGCCGGATTGAAGGGGTTAGTGCCGATGCCGCCATACAGATGCTTGCCAAACAGCAGGGCAAATCCGCTGGCCAGCGCCGTTACCCACCAAGGGGAATAGGGCGGCAGCGCCAGCGCCAGCAGGGTTGCACTGACCAGCGCGCTGTAATCACTGAGTGTCGGCAGCAGCGCTTGCCCGCGCAGGGCGAGCACGGCGGCTTCCACCAGCAGCGCTGCACCCGCCGCTATCAGCCAGGTGATCAATACGCCCCAGCCGAAGATCCAGAAGAGGGTCAATGCCCCCGGCAACGTCGCAATCAGCACCCACAGCATGGTTTTTTGCAGGCGCTCATTCACCTGTTCCAGGTGAATGGCGTTATCAGGCGTTTGCACGAGTATCCATCAAGGCAGAAGAGGGCTGCATTGCCGAATCAAGCGCCAACTCGGCTGTGTGAAGTGCTGTTTGCAAGATCGCCAGTTGCTCGGCAGGGGCTTGAGCTGACAGGGCCTTGTTGAAGGCGGCGCGGGCCATGGCCAATTGGATCTTGGCCCGTTTCAGGCCGCTGTCATCGCGCGGGGCTAGCGGCGTTTGTGCCAGCACGGGTGCCTGATCTTGCAGGCTCGCCAGCGCTTGCTCGGCGGCTTCGAACTCTTTTTGCATCGCCACCAACTGCGCAGCCTGCTCGGCGATGGGCGGATGACCGAAAGCCTTGAGGGATTTGTTCAGCTGCGCCCGGCTCATGGCCAGGGTACTGCGCGCTTTTTTCAGCGCATCTTCGTTTGTTGCCAGTTTTTGCGTGCGTAGACGCTCGATTGCAGACTGCAACGGGCTCTCAAGGGTGTCTGGCGGCGATGCGGGCTTTTGCGCGCGGGCCAGCCGCTCCGCGTGACGCTGTTGCTCTTCGTGGCGCAGGCGAGCGTTGCGGGCTTCGAAGCGATGGCGCGCGTGATTGCGTTTGCGCGTCCGGGCCCAGGTTTGCCCCTCGGTCACCGCAAGACCGCCGACAATCGGGATTACCCCCGTGAGCGGCAGGGGAAGCATATCGATGCAATCCACCGGGCACGGCGCCACACACAGATCGCAGCCCGTGCATTCGTCAACGATGACGGTGTGCATCATCTTTGCCGCGCCAAGAATTGCATCCACCGGGCAGGCCTGAATGCACTTGGTGCAGCCGATGCATTCGGCCTCGCGGATGAACGCAACCTGCGGCGGGGCCAAGCCACGTTCGGCGTCCAGCGCCAGAATCGGCACTCTGAGCAGTTGTGCGAGGGCTTCGATGGTTTCTTCGCCCCCCGGCGGGCATTTATTGATGGCTTCGCCGTCGACGATGCCCTGCGCATAGGGCTTGCAGCCTGGATGGCCGCATTTGCCACATTGGGTTTGCGGCAGCAGCGCATCGATGCGTTGAATGAGAGTCATGGTTTGCCCAGTCCGCTGAAGCCAAGAAAGGCCAGCCCCATCAGGCCCGCGCCAATCAGCTGGATGGGCAGCCCCTGAAAGGGTGCGGGAATGAGTTGCTGTCGCAGGCGTCCGGTCAGGTCGTCGAACAGGCTCAAGACCAGCCAGAATCCCAATCCGCCTCCCAGACTTAACGCGACGGTATGGATCCATCCTTTGTCCGGCTCGCTGCCCAGTACCATCAGGCCGAGTACACCGGCGTTGCCGATCAGCAGCCGATGCATGCCGTCCAGTGGCAAGCGTGGAAACAGTCGGCCCAGGGTCTGCAACGTTGGACCGATCAGCAACACAACGGTAGGCAGGAACACGAACAGCGACAAAAAACCAAAGCCCCAGGGCAGCAAGACGTACCGGTAAATCCCTTGGCCAACCAGACTGCTTACAAGCATCAGGCTGAGTGTGGCGATGCCCAGCGCATGCACGCGAGCACGGGTATTGGTCGTCTGCACGGAGGCGGCCAATACTGGATCGACAGCAATCGGTTGCTGTAACACGAAGTTGTTGACCAGCGCGGCGCTGATGAAGATAAGGATGAAGTCGGTCATGTGCTTGCCGGATGTGCGAACAGGCTGAAGAGCCTTTCTAAAGGGTAGACAGTATCTGGCAAGAAACCGGTTCGTTTCGTTGGGCGCTGCCGCAAAACCTTGTAGGAGAGGACTTGTCCCCGAAGGCATCAGCCCAGCCGATGCTTTCCCGGACAAGTCCGGTCCTACCCAGGTTGTGCAAACTTACTTGATACGCTGCCCCGGCTTTGCGCCGCTGTCAGGGCTGAGCAAGTAGATTTCTTCGCCGCCAGGGCCCGCTGCCATCACCATGCCTTCCGATAGGCCGAAACGCATTTTGCGCGGCTTCAGGTTGGCGATCATCATGGTCAGGCGACCTTCCAGTTCGGAAGGGTTCGGGTACGCGCTCTTGATGCCCGAGAACACGTTGCGTTGCTCGTCACCGATATCCAGCGTCAGGCGCAGCAGTTTGTCGGCACCTTCCACGTGTTCAGCCTTGAGGATCAAGGCAACCCGCAAATCAACGGCGGCAAAGGCATCGAACTCGATTTCCGCAGCCAGCGGCTCCTTGGTCAGCTCGCCATTGCCTGCCGGTGCGGCATCGGTTTCGGCAGCGCTGGTGGTCAGGTCTTCTTTCGAGGCGGCAGTCATGGCTTCGACTTTCGCCGGATCGATGCGGGTCATCAGGGCCTGGAACGGGTTGAGCTGATGATTGCTCAGCAGCGTCTGGTGGTCGTCCCAGGTCAGCGGCGGAACATTGAGGAATTTTTCCGCATCGGCGGCCAGCAACGGCAGCACCGGCTTGAGGAAAATCACCAGTTGCCGGAACAGATTGACGCCCAGCGCACAGACGGCCTGGACTTCATCCTGCTTGCCTTCCTGCTTGGCCAGCGACCATGGCGCCTTTTCAGCGATATAGGCATTGGCGCGGTCGGCCAGGCCCATGATTTCACGCATGGCGCGGGCGAAGTCACGGGCTTCGTAAGCTTCGGCGATACCCGGCGCAGCGCTCAGGAACGCATCGGTCAACTCGGGCTCCGGATTGCCGGCCACCAGCACGCCCGCGTTGCCTTTATGAATGAAGCCTGCGCAACGACTGGCAATGTTGACGACTTTGCCGATCAGGTCCGAGTTGACCTTCTGCACGAAATCTTCGAGGTTGAGGTCCAGATCGTCGACACCTTTACCCAGTTTGGCTGCGTAGTAATAACGCAGGTATTCCGGCGACAGATGTTCCAGATAGGTCCGGGCCTTGATGAAGGTGCCACGGGACTTGGACATTTTCTGCCCGTTTACCGTGACGTAACCGTGCACATTGATGCCGGTTGGCTTGCGCAGGCCGGCACCTTCAAGCATCGCCGGCCAGAACAGGGCGTGGAAGTTGACGATGTCCTTGCCGATGAAATGGTAAAGCTCGGTCGTGGAATCCTTGGCCCAGTACGCATCGAAGTCCAGGTCCGGACGGCGCGCGCACAGGTTCTTGAAGCTGGCCATGTAGCCGATAGGCGCATCCAGCCAGACATAGAAGTACTTGCCCGGCTCATCCGGAATTTCAAAGCCGAAGTACGGTG
The DNA here is from genome assembly GCF_000416235.1 of Pseudomonas sp. CFII64. Classification (GTDB taxonomy): domain Bacteria; phylum Pseudomonadota; class Gammaproteobacteria; order Pseudomonadales; family Pseudomonadaceae; genus Aquipseudomonas. The sequence continues at coordinate 120,227 of NZ_ATLO01000004.1, forward strand.
CGTCGCGGGAGATGTCCCACTGCTGCAAGCCGGCATCCAGCCATTCGGCGATCTTGTTGGCCACGGCATCCTGCAAGGAGCCGCTGCGGGTCCAGCTTTTCAGCATGGCGTCGAACGCAGGCAGATCGAAGAAGAAATGCTTGGATTCCTTCAGGACCGGGATCGCGCCGGAGATCGCCGAGCGCGGATTCTTCAGGTCGGTCGGCGCATAAGTGGCGCCGCATTTTTCGCAATTGTCGCCGTACTGATCCTCAGTGCCGCATTTCGGGCAGGTGCCCTTGATGAAGCGATCGGCCAGGAACATCTTTTTTTCCGGGTCGAAATACTGGGTGATCGAGCGCGTCGCGATATGCCCGGCATCGCGCAGGCGCTTGTAGATCATGCTCGACAGCTCGCGGTTTTCGTCCGAGTGCGTCGAGTGGAAATTATCGAAATCGACCAGGAAATCGTTGAAGTCGGCGCTGTGCTCGGCTTTGACGTTGTCGATCAACTGTTCCGGGGTGATGCCTTCCTTTTCGGCGCGCAACATGATTGCCGAGCCGTGGGCGTCGTCCGCGCAGACATAAATACACTGATTGCCGCGATGCTTCTGGAAGCGCACCCACATATCAGTCTGGATGTACTCAAGCATGTGGCCAAGGTGGATGGAACCATTGGCATAGGGCAGGGCGCTGGTGACGAGGATCTTGCGTGGCTCGGACATGGGGCTCGGCTACTTGAAGTGAAACGGAGGTCGACCACTATAAAGGTCCGGGCAATTTTTTTCACCCCGCGCAGACGTAGGAGTCTTCTGGCATGCGGAGCGAAACCATGCTGCCGATCTATAGAAGGGGTAGGATAGCCGCCTGTTTTAGTCTGCCTTTATTCGGGAGTAGCCCATGAGCGCTGTAAATCGCGCAGCGGTGGAAGCCGTTCTTCGCCAATATACCGATCCCTATTTGAATCAAGACCCGGTCACTGCCGGTTGCGTGCGCGCCATCGACATTCAGGGTGAGCGCGTCAACGTCCAGCTGGAACTGGGTTACGCCGCCGGCCTGTTCAAGAATGGCTGGGCGCAGATGCTGCAAATTGCCATCGAAGGCCTGGATGGCGTGACGTCGGCCAAGGTCGAGATCAGCACGGTCATCGCCGCGCACAAGGCCCAGGGGCAAATCCCCGGCCTGGCCAATGTCAAAAATATCGTCGCCGTGGCGTCGGGCAAAGGCGGGGTCGGCAAATCCACGACCGCTGCCAATCTGGCCCTGGCGCTGTCTCGGGAAGGCGCGCGGGTCGGGATTCTCGACGCCGATATCTACGGGCCAAGCCAGGGCGTGATGTTTGGCATCGCCGAAGGCACCCGGCCGAAGATCAAGGATCAGAAGTGGTTCGTGCCCATCGAATCCCATGGCATCGAAGTCATGTCCATGGCGTTCCTGACCGATGACAACACGCCGATGGTGTGGCGCGGTCCGATGGTCTCCGGCGCTTTATTGCAGCTGATTACCCAGACCGCGTGGAATGACCTGGATTATCTGGTCATCGACATGCCGCCTGGCACCGGCGATATCCAGTTGACCCTGGCCCAGAAAGTCCCGGTCGCTGGCGCAGTGATCGTCACGACCCCGCAGGATCTGGCGTTGCTGGATGCCAAGAAGGGCGTGGAGATGTTCCGCAAGGTGAATATTCCGGTCCTCGGCGTCGTCGAGAACATGGCGGTACACATCTGCTCGAACTGTGGCCATGCTGAGCATTTGTTTGGCGAGGGCGGTGGCGAGAAGCTGGCCAGTCAATACAACGTCGAGCTGCTGGCTTCATTGCCGCTGTCGATGTTGATTCGCGAACAGGCTGATGGCGGCAAGCCAACGGTCATTGCCGAGCCGGAAAGCCAGATTGCGATGGTCTATCAGGAACTGGCGCGGCACGTTGGCGCGCGGATCGTGCTGCAGGAAGCACAAAGCCCGGCGATGCCGAATATTTCGGTCAGCGACGACTGATTAGGGAGGCTTTGCTCGGGATTGCAGCGTAGGACCGGCTTTAGCCGGGAGTGGGTGCCTGCTTGGAAAGAGATGCCGCCTTCCGGCTAAAGCCGGTCCTGCGAATTTCTTGCCATCGGCGTGGCAAAAAACGCAGGCATAAAAAAACCCCGCTTTTGGCGGGGTTCTTTTTAAGCGATTCAGTACAAGTTAGATAACTTGAACTTCTTCAGCTTGCATGCCTTTCTGACCGCGGGTAGCGATGAAAGAAACCTGTTGGCCTTCTTTCAGGCTTTTGAAGCCGTCGGATTGGATAGCTTTGAAGTGAACGAACAGGTCGTCACCCGATTGTGGAGTGATGAAGCCGAAGCCTTTTTCATCGTTGAACCACTTAACGGTACCAGTTTGGCGATTAGACATGGTGTATCTCCTTGGACAAAGTTAACTGCGACTCAGGAAATGCCCTGGCCGAGACTGAGTGCAAAGAGCAGGAAAAATTCTTGGAGATGGTTGGATCGAAATTCAACATCGTGTAGAGATTCTCAGTGACACAAGCAACACAGTGACGCCACCTTAACGCTTTTTTTTGAGTGTGCCAACACTCTGTGCAGGAATATTTCTATTCGTGTCCAAAGCATGACCTGCATCATGCCCACAGTCTTTGAACCCGACGCCCCGGCCCGGTAAGATGCCGGACATCTTTTTCACCTCGCTATTCAGGACACCGCCATGAGCATCAAATCGGACAAGTGGATTCGCCGCATGGCGCAGGAACACGGCATGATCGAGCCTTTCGTGGAGCGTCAGATGCGCGGCGAGGGTGCCGACCGGCTGATCTCTTACGGCGTTTCCAGCTACGGCTACGACGTGCGTTGCGCTGCCGAATTCAAGGTATTCACCAATATCAACTCGGCGACCGTCGATCCGAAGAATTTCGATGAAAAAAGCTTTGTCGACGTGACCAGCGACGTCTGCATCATCCCGCCGAACTCCTTTGCCCTGGCGCGCACCGTCGAATATTTCCGTATTCCGCGTAATGTGCTGACCATCTGTCTGGGAAAAAGCACCTACGCGCGCTGCGGCATCATCGTCAACGTCACGCCGCTGGAGCCTGAGTGGGAAGGCCACGTGACTCTGGAATTCTCCAACACCACGACGTTGCCGGCAAAGATCTACGCCAATGAAGGTGTGGCGCAGATGCTGTTTCTGGAATCCGACGAGGAATGTGAGATTTCCTATAAGGATCGCGGCGGCAAATATCAGGGCCAGCGTGGCGTTACCCTGCCGCGCGCCTAAGCTTCGGTGTATTTGTTACCGTTGATCCTGCGCGAATTGAATTAGTCTTCATTTCGGCACTCTATTGAGCTGAACTGTTTCCCCTCGCGTCATGCGAGTGGGGCCAACGCTCAGGAGTGCCCTTATGAAGATAGAAACGAAGCCCAGTCCCCAAGGGGTTGACCCGCATGCAAATCAAGTCGGTCTACTCGCCTGGTCGTTACTAGCGCATCCACAATTCAACATGGTTGGCGGTATTCCCGGCCAGCCAGGCCCTGATGGGCCGGGAGAAATCCCGGAGCCGACTGAACCGGGCAGCCCGACTGTTCCGGACGAGCCACCACCAGCCCCGGTCGTCTGAATCCCCTCATGTTTCTGCTGGCGCATTCACTGGCCGGCAGAGTCGTGGCTGATCGGTCACGAAACTGGCTGAAACAGGCTGAGTTGAAACGATTCAGCAAGCAGCTATCCTGCCGCCCACACCGCGCCATCGCCGACGACGTATACTTGCGTGTCAGGGGTTTTTTCAATGGCGAAGCCGCCGGTAAATCCACCGAAGGCGGGTAGCAGACTGACCGTTTCGCCCACATAAAAGCAGGCCAGTCGCAGACTTTGTCGTCCCCGGCCCTGCAAGCGATAAACCGGATGCACATGCCCGGCCAGCACATGATGCGTCGTGTGTGGATCGGGCTCATGCTGAAGGGCGAACGGACCCAGCAGGAGCGGCTCGGTAACGACTTCGATTGCAAGACTTTCAGGTGGATCGCCCGCGCGTCTGTCGTGGTTGCCGCGGATCAGCGTCATGCGCAGCTCAGGGCGCGCCCTGCGCCACTCACCCAGCGCGTTCAGCGTGGTTGCCGCGTGGGATTCAGGCGCATGCAGGAAGTCGCCGAGAAAGATCAGCCTGTCGCAATCATAAGCAGTCAGCAGTCGATCAAGCCGCTCAAGGTTGCCTTGAGTGGTGCCGTGTGGCACCGGTTGGCCCAGTTTTCGATAGGCTGCCGCCTTGCCGAAATGCACATCGGCGATCAACAGCGCGCGGTGTTCCGGGTAGTAGATCGCTTTGTCGGCCAGTAACCACAGCTCGGCACCGGCCAGATTGATCGCAAGGTACGGCTTCATACGTTCGCCTCTGGTCCGGCGGCCTTCTCAAGATCGCGCACCATGCGGGCGATACGGTCGGCGAGTTTTTCCGAGCTCAGGCTTTCGCGCATGCGCTCCACCAGCAGTGGAAACGCCAGCGGCGTGGCACGTTTGATGACGTGTACGTCAAGCGTGCGCTGATTAATGCGTTGCAGGGTTTGTTCGAGCCGTTCCACGTCCAGTTCCTGGCGCAAGACTTCCTCCTCGGCCTGAGTCAGCAGCAGATTGCTGGCGTCGTATTGTTTGAACACTTCAAAGAACAGCCCGCTGGAAGCTTGCAGCTGGCGATTGCTCTTGGGTGCGCCTGGATAACCGAAAAACACCAGCCCGGCGATCCGGGCGATTTCCCGGAAGCGGCGCAGTGCCAGCTCTCCGGCATTCAGGCTGGCGATGATGTCGGCCATCAGATGATTTTCAGAAAACAGATCTTTGCTCAACTGCTCTGCCCAGTCGATTGGCGTGGCGCTGAGCAGTTCAAAACCGTAATCGTTGACCGCAATAGAAAAGGTCAGCGGCGTATCCCGGCTCAGGCGCCAGGCCAGCAGGCTCGCCAACCCCAAATGCACATGTCGCCCGGCAAACGGGTAGAGAAACAGATGCCAGCCTTCCCGGGACTTGAGCACTTCGGCGAGCAACGAGTGTTGCTGCGGCAAGCCCGACCAGTGCCGCTGAACCTCCAGCAGCGGTTTGACGGCCTGCATTTCCGGGCTGATAAACTCGCCACGGGCAGCGGCATCGAATTTGGCGACCACCGCGTCAGCCAGTTCGTTGGAAAGCGGCATCCGTCCGCCATTCCAGCGCGGCACGGCGGCCTTCTTGCGGGTGGCGCGTTTCACATAAGCGGTCATGTTCTCGACCCGCACCAATTCCAGCAGGCGACCGCCGAACAAGAAGCCATCACCGGGTTTAAGACGGGCGATGAAGCCTTCTTCAACGCTGCCCAGCGATCCGCCGCCACCGCCTTTGGACCAATATTTCACGTTGATGCTGGCATCACTGACGATGGTGCCGACGCTCATGCGGTGCCGACGCGCCAGTCGCGCATCCGGCACGCGCCAGATGCCGTGCTCGTCCGGCTCGACGCGTCGATAATCCGGATAAGCGGTCAGCGAGTGGCCGCCATGGCGCACAAAGGCCAGCGCCCACTGCCATTCCTCGTTGGTCAGCTCGCGGTAGGCCCAGGCGCTGCGCACCTCGGCGAGCAGTTCCTCGGGCAGGAAGCCGCCGCCCAAAGCCATGCTGACTACATGCTGCACCAGCACATCCAGCGGTTTGTGCGGCGATTGCCGAGGCTCGATCATTCGCGCAGCTATCGCGTCGTGCGCCGCTGCGGCTTCGACCAGTTCAAGGCTATGCGTGGGCACCAGCGTGACGCGAGATGGCCGCCCCGGCGCATGCCCGGAACGACCGGCGCGCTGCATCAGACGCGCCACGCCTTTGGCCGAGCCGATTTGCAAGACTCGCTCGACGGGCAGGAAATCCACGCCAAGGTCGAGGCTGGAGGTACACACAACTGCTTTAAGCTGTCCTTCTTTCAAGGCGCGCTCGACCCAGTCGCGCACCTCCCGGGACAACGAGCCATGGTGCAAGGCAATCAAACCCGCCCAGTCAGGTCGTGCTTCGAGCAGTGCCTGATACCAGACTTCCGACTGCGCCCGGGTATTGGTGAACAGCAGGCAACTGGCGCTGCTGTCCACCTCGGCCAGCACTTGCGGCAACATCCGCAGGCCCATGTGCCCGGCCCACGGAAAACGTTCGATGGCCGGGGGCAGCAGCGTATCGACCCGCAACTCTTTGTTGATCTTGCCTTGCACGCTGACCCCGCCGTCGCCCAGCAACACCTGCTGCGCATGGTCTTGATTGCCCAGGGTCGCGGAAACGCCCCACACGATCAGTTGCGGATTCCACCGACGCAAGCGGGCAAGGGCCAATTGCAGCTGCACGCCACGCTTGTTGCCGATCAGCTCATGCCATTCGTCAACGACCACCATCTTCAGTGTCGACAACGTGCGCAGCGCGTCGGCGCGCGTGAGCAGCAAGGTCAGGCTTTCCGGGGTGGTGATCAAGGCGGAAGGCAGGCGTCGACCTTGTCTGGCCCGTTCGCTGCTGCTGGTATCGCCGGTGCGCAGGCCGACGCTCCAGGGGATGTCGAGATCCTGCAATGGCGCTTCGAGTGCGCGTGCCGTGTCGGCGGCGAGGGCGCGCATCGGGGTTATCCACAGCACGCTCAGCGGCGCGGCCGGTGGTTTGCGTTTGCGCGGTTTGTCATCCAGCAAGGCTTTATTGGCTTGGGCAAAGCAGTTCAGCGCGGCAAACCACACCGCGTAGGTTTTGCCGGAGCCGGTGCTGGCGTGCAGAAGCCCGGACTCGCCTCGTTTGACGGCCGACCAGACTTCTTTCTGGAAAGGAAAAGGCTTCCAGTCGCGCGCCGAAAACCATCGCTGAGCGAAATCGTTGGGTCTGCTCATGCGCACCGCGTGCTCTGAATGGGGTAAATCAGAGACAGCGGCGCGTGGGGATTAGTTTTACGGCGATCTTCATCAGGATATTGCTTCGGTAGGACCGGACTTGTCCGGGAAGCGTTGGTTCGGGCAATCGAGGTGGATCAGGCGGATTACGGTTGCTCTGCTGGCCAATCGGGGACAAGTCCCCTCCTACCGGACGTGTGTGGCTCGGTAGGACCGGACTTGTCCGGGAAACGTTGGTTCAGGCAATCGAGGTGGGTCAGACGGATCAGGGTTGCTTGCTGGCCAATCGGGGACAAGTCCCCTCCTACCGGACGTGTGTGGCTCGGTAGGACCGGACTTGTCCGGGAAACGTTGGTTCAGGCAATCGAGGTGGGTCAGACGGATCAGGGTTGCTTGCTGGCCAATCGGGGACAAGTCCCCTCCTACCGGACGTGTGTGGCTCGGTAGGACCGGACTTGTCCGGGAAACGTTGGTTCAGGCAATCGAGGTGGGTCAGACGGATCAGGGTTGCTTGCTGGCCAATCGGGGACAAGTCCCCTCCTACCGGACGTGTATGGCTCGGTAGGACCGGATTCATCCGGGAAGGCGTCAGTCCCGCCGATGCATCTACGCGCCTGAAAAAATGCCTACGCGGATAAATCCGCTCCTACGATGGTTTTGCATGTCGTCGAATTAACGATCTACTTCAAATTCCCGCTCAAGAACTGTTGCAAACGCTCGCTTTTCGGATTGCCCAGGACTTCTTCCGGGTGGCCGGATTCTTCAATCTGGCCTTGGTGCAGAAACACCACCTGGCTCGCGACTTTGCGGGCGAAGCTCATTTCGTGGGTGACCATGATCATGGTGCGGCCTTCTTCAGCCAGGCCCTGTATCACCTTGAGCACTTCGCCCACCAGTTCCGGGTCCAGTGCAGACGTGGGTTCGTCGAAGAGCATGATTTCCGGCTCCATCGCCAGCGCCCGGGCGATGGCCACGCGCTGTTGCTGGCCGCCGGAAAGAAAGGCCGGGTACTGGCCGGCAACACGGGCGGGCAGACCGACTTTGTCCAGGTACTTGCGGGCGCGCGCTTCGGCTTCGACTTTGGAAACACCCAGCACCCGGCGTGGCGCCATGGTGATGTTTTCCAGAACCGTCATGTGTGCCCACAGATTGAAATGCTGGAACACCATGGCCAGACGCGTGCGAATGCGTTGCAACTCATCGGGATCGGCGACGCGCATGCCGCCGGCGTCGCTGACCATGCGTACGGGTTGACCGTCCAGGGTCATCGCGCCGTCGTTGGGCTGTTCGAGGAAATTGATGCAGCGCAGAAACGTGCTCTTGCCCGAACCGCTGGCGCCGATCAGGCAAATCACGTCGCCGGTGCTGGCCTTGAGCGAAACGCCTTTGAGCACTTCATGATCGCCGTAGCTTTTATGCAGGCCATCAATGGTCAGTTTGTACATGACGGGCAGTCCTTAAGGAGAAAGTAGGTAACCGCTGCGGTAGGCTTCGGTGCCTGCAACGTGAGCGATGACCATTCCGGCAGTCGCCATGCGTCGTAACGAACGGGCGTAGAGCAAACCGGAATTAAGGGTATGGATGGGGGTGACGAGGTCGCTGATCGGGTCGATGATCTCGGCGATCAATTGCCCGGCCTCAACGTATTCCCCCGGCTGGGTGCAGAACACCAGCAAGCCGCCCACTGGCGTCGCCACTGGTTCCACTGCTGCCAGCGGCGTGGCTGGATAGAGCAATTCCGGTGGCGGGGTCGCCTCGCAGGCAATCGCGCCGAAATGACTGAGGTAACTGATCAACGCCTGACAGTCGCGGCTGGCCAGGGCGTGATTGACGTCGCCCTGGCCGCGCAGTTCGAGGGTTACCGAAAAGCTGCCCATCGGGATCTCGAAGCGATTGCCGAAGCGTTGCTGCAATTGCCACCAGACCAGCGTGAAACACTCATCAAACGATTGGCCGCCCGAATCGGTTGCCAGCAGGCTGGCCTGGGCGCCGAGATACCGCGACAGCGCCTCAACCTGTGGCCAGGCTTCGGGCGTGGTGTACAGATGCTCGACGGCTTCGAAATCGCAATGCAGGTCCAGGACCATGTCGGCATCGCAGGCCAGCCGTTGCAGGGTCAATCGCTGGGATTGCAATTGCGTGCTGGCAACTTGCGCTTCCAGCGCGTCGCGCAGGCTGCGGCGGATCAGTTGGACATTGTGCTGCGGGTCGTCGTTGAGCTGAGCCTCGACGGCATCGCCCACTTCCAGGCCGAGATCCACAAACCAGCGGTTGAAGTTCTGTCCGCTCTCCAGTTCATAGCGACCCAGCGGAATATCCATCAGGATCTGTTCCAGCCCGACTGGATTGGCCACCGGCACAATGACGATTTCACCCAGCAGCAAGCCGGCGTTTTCCAGCTCGCTCAAGCGCTGCTTCAGATACCAGGCGAGCAGCATGCCGGGCAGTTCGTCGGCATGCAGCGAGGCCTGGATATAGATCTTGCAGGCGCCGTTCTGCGGTCCGTAGTGAAAGCTGTGGATCTGTCGCGCGGTGCCCGGCAGCGGAGCCAGCAAATCGTGGGTTTCATGGCGCATATGCAGTTCCTAGTGAGCCGGGCCGAGGAAGGCCAGCCAGCGACGCTCGGCCAGACGGAACAGACCCACCAGGATGAACGTGACGCACAGGTAAATCAGCGCCGCGATACCGAAGGACTGGAAGGTCATGAACGTGGCCGAGTTGGCGTCCCGAGCGACTTTGAGAACGTCCGGCACCGTGGCGGTGAACGCGACGGTGGTCGAGTGCAGCATCAGGATCACTTCGTTGCTGTAATAAGGCAGCGAACGACGCAACGCCGAAGGCATGATCACGTAGGTGTAGAGCTTCCAGCCGGTCAGGCCGTAGGCCTTGGCGGCTTCGACTTCCCCATGTGCCATGCTGCGGATCGCCCCGGCGAAAATCTCCGTGGTGTAGGCGCAGGTATTCAGGGCAAAGGCCAGGATCGTGCAATTCATGGCATCGCGAAAGAACGCGTCGAGCATCGGCTGTTCGCGAACGGCGGCGATGCTATAGATGCCGGTGTAGCAAATCAGCAGCTGTATATAGAGGGGCGTACCGCGAAACAGATAGGTGTAGAACTGAACCGGCCAGCGCAGCCAGGCTTTGCTCGATACCCGGGCGATCGACAACGGGATCGATACGCAAAAGCCGATGGCAATGGATGCACTGAGCAGCCACATGGTCATCGCCAGGCCGGTAATGTGCATGCCGTCGCTATAAAGGAAGGGCCGCCAGTATTCCTGCAGCAGTTCGATCATCGTTGAGCCTCCCGGCTGCCGGCGGCGTAGCGGCGTTCTGCCCAGCGCAGCGCGAAGTTGGAGGCGCTGGTGATCAGCAGATAAATCACTGCCGCGAGCACCAGGAAATAAAACAGCTGATACGTGCTCTTGCCAGCGTCTTGCGCAGCCTTGACCAGATCCGCCAGGCCGATGATCGATACCAGCGCCGTAGCCTTGAGCAACACTTGCCAGTTATTGCCGATACCCGGCAGGGCAAAACGCATCATTTGCGGGAATACCACGTAGCGAAAACGCTGACCGCGCTTGAGGCCGTAAGCGGTAGCAGCTTCAACCTGGCCGCGAGGCACGGAAAGAATCGCACCTCGGAACGTCTCGGTGAAATACGCGCCATAGATAAAGCCGAGGGTGATCACGCCTGCACTGAAGGGATCGATTTCGATGTAGTCCCATTCCATGGCATCTGTCAGCTGGCTCAGCCAGGTTTGCAGGCTGTAGAAAATCAGCAGCATCAGGACCAGATCGGGAACGCCACGAATCAACGTGGTGTACATCTGCGCCGGCACGCGCAGGATTGCGCTGCTCGACAGTTTGGCACTGGCGCCGATCAGGCCGAGCACGATGCTCACCAATAGCGACAGTACCGATAATTTGATGGTCATCCAGGTGCCTTCAAGCAACAGCGGGCCGAAGCCTTTCAAGCTGAATGCCGAGAGTCCCAGATTTTGTAGAAGGGCATCGAACATGGATAAAGCCTTTAGCGGTCAATAAAACAAAACGCCCATCGAAACGGCGCCGGATTGTCGTCGGAATCGATGGGCGTCGGGGTGTTATTTACCGCTGTACAGGTTCAGATCGCCGAAGTGTTTCTTCTGGATCTCGGTGTACTTGCCGTCGTCGTGCAAGGCTTTGATGCCTTTGTCCAACAGGGCTTTGAGCTCTTTGTTGCCTTTAGAGATGCCGATGGCGGTCTTGGCTGGCAACAGTTCGCTGTCGATTGGCTTGCTGACTTCGTAGTTGGCGCCTTGTGGCGACTTCAGGAAGCCCAGTTCGGCTTGCAGCATGTCCTGGATCGAAGCATCAAGACGACCGGAAACCAGGTCGGCATACACCTGATCCTGATTCTGATAAGCCTGGGTTTTCACGCCAGCCTTGTCCAGAACGGCCTTGGCGTAGGCTTCCTGAATCGTGCCTTGCTCGTAGCCGACAGTCTTGCCTTTCAGGCTGGCTGTGTCGGCAGTCAGGCCTGCGCCTTTCTTGAAGACCAGCGAAGTCGGGCCGGAAAACAGTTCGTTGGAGAAGTCGATAACCTTCTCGCGAGCCGGGGTCACGGTCATCGAGGAGATCACGCCGTCGAACTTGCGGGCTTTCAGGCCAGGGATCATGCCGTCGAAGTCGCTTTCGACCCAGACGCATTTCACTTTCAGCTCGGCGCAGACTGCGTTACCCAGGTCGATGTCGAAACCGACCAGGCTGCCGTCGGCGGCTTTGGATTCGAAAGGTGCATAAGAAGGATCGACGCCAAAGCGCAGTTCCTTGTATTCCTTGGCCATTGCATTACCAGCGGCTAGACAAACAGCCAATGCAGAGAGGGTCAGCCATGCTTTTTTCATCGTTCAGTCCTTAAAACCAAAATGAGCGTTGGGAACACGCGAGGCTTGCTACCGGCGGGTGCCAGACCCGAGAAGATAGCAATTTCCGAACCAAAGATACGAACGTGCGTTTTAAATGTACGCAGTTGTCGCAATGCTGTCTTCGAGTCTGGTTACGCGCGACTGCGAGAGTGTAGCTGGTTCGCGAAACGCTCCGAATGGACAAAAAATCGCCTTGCGCAACGCCTGAATGCGCCAGATACGCTTCCAGGTGTGGGTGTTCGTCTGCAGTCGGCGCGCGCGCAGGAGTCATTCAGTAACCATTGAGTAGCACTGCGCACAGGCGCGCACACAAACGGAGCATTGATCCGGGCGCAGAAAAATCGGCGCCCTAAAAAAGAGCGCGCATCCTAACTCAACAAATCCTGCAACGTCGACAGGCTGTCAGCCTCGGCCACCGGTTTGTCATGGCGCCAGCGCAGCATTCGCGGGAATCGCACGGCAATCCCGCTCTTGTGCCGCTTGGACAGCGCGATGCCTTCGAAACCCAGCTCGAATACCAGACTTGGGGTAACACTGCGCACCGGGCCGAATTTTTCCACGGTGGTCTTGCGGATAATGGCGTCGACCTTGCGCATTTCTTCGTCGGTGAGGCCTGAATAGGCTTTGGCGAAGGGCACCAACGTGCGTTCGCTGGATTGCGGCGGCCCATCCCAGACCGCAAACGTGTAGTCGCTGTACAGGCTGGCACGTCGACCGTGGCCGCGCTGGGCATAAATCAGCACCGCGTCGACGCTGAACGGATCGACTTTCCACTTCCACCAGACGCCCATGTCTTTGGTGCGACCCACGCCGTACAAGGCTTCCCGGGCCTTGAGCATCATGCCTTCGACGCCAAGGCTGCGCGAGGCTTCGCGCTGTTTCTGCAGGTCCGCCCAGTCCTTGCCGGTCAGTACCGGAGACGGCAGCAAGACCGGGCTGTCGCAGGCTGCGATGACGTTTTCCAGCTGAGCCCGTCGCTCATGTTGCGGGCGACTGCGCCAGTCATGACCCTGCCATTCGAGCAGGTCATACGCCAGCACCACCACCGGCACCTCCTCAAGGATTTTCTTGCCCAGTGTTTTGCGGCCGATGCGTTGCTGCAACAGCGCGAAGGGTTGCACCGAAGGTTGCGCTGGCCCGGCGCCGACTTGCGCTTCGCTGCTCAGGGCAAACTCGCCGTCGACGACCGTTTCGCCCGGTGGCGCTTTCCAGACCACGATTTCGCCGTCGATCACCGTCCCGTCGGGCAAGCTCTGGGTCAGTGTGTGCAGCTCCGGGAAGCGATCAGTGACCAACTCTTCGCCCCGCGACCAGAGCCACAACCGACCTTCGCGCTTGACCACTTGCGCGCGAATGCCATCCCATTTCCATTCCACCTGCCAGTCATCCACCGGGCCGAGCAGGGTTTCGAACTGATCCACCGGCTGTTGCAGGGCATGGGCGAGAAAAAACGGGTAGGGCTGGCCGCCACGCTGGGCGTGTTCGTCGTCGGACTCTTCGGCGATCAACTTGAGAAAACCGGCTGCGGTCGGGCGATGGGACAGATCGGTATAGCCAACCAGACGTTGCGCGACCCGCTTGCTGTCGATGTCCGCCAGGGCGGCGAGGGCGCGGGTCACCAGTAACTTCGACACGCCGACCCGGAAGCTGCCGGTGATCAATTTGATGCAGACCATCAGGCTGACGCGATCCAGTTGCGTCCAGAAGCCGGACAGACGCTCGGCAAGCTCTTCCGGCGGCAGGCCGCGCAAGGGCAGCAAGTGTTCCTCCATCCAGATCGCCAGGCCTTGATCCGAGCTGTGCACCGCTTCCGGCAACAGCAGCGACAGGGTTTCCGCCAGATCACCGACCGCCTGATAGCTTTCTTCGAACAGCCATTCGGGCAAGTGCGCCAGGGTCATGGCCTGTTCGCGCAGCAGTTTGGTCGGCACCAGTTGGCGTGGGCGTCCGCCGGCCAGAAAGTACACTGCCCAGGCCGCATCCTCTGGGGGAACCTGAGCAAAATACTCGCGCATGGCGGCGAGTTTTGCGTTGCTGGAAGTGGTTGCGTCGAGCCGGGAATAGAGTTCGGCGAAGGCTTTCATGGCGCCACCTCGTCCGTTTCTGTTTCCGTTTCCGCTGATGCAGGCGCCTGGGCTTTGGCCTCGCCAGCGTCTTCCTCGTCGCCGTATTCAGTGACGAAGCCTTGGGCATCCAGCCCGGATTCGCGCAAGTAACGCACGAGAACCGCCACCGAGCCGTGGGTCACCATGACCCGCTCCGCGCCGGTATTTTCGATGGCCCACAACAAGCCCGGCCAGTCGGCGTGATCGGAAAGGACGAAGCCGCGATCCACGCCGCGCCGTCTGCGGGTGCCACGCAACATCATCCAGCCGCTGGCGAACGCATCGCTGAACTCACCAAAGCGCCGCATCCAGGTGCTGCCGCCAGCGGAAGGCGGGGCGAGGATCAACGCCTGACGCAGCGCCGGATCGGTCTTTTTGAAGTCGCCTGCGTACTGGGTTTCAGGGATGCGCACGCCAGCTTCGCGGTACACCCGGTTCAGCGGCTCGACTGCGCCATGCACGAGGATCGGACCGATCTGCGGATCAATGCCATGCAGGATTCGCTGAGCTTTGCCGAACGAATAGGCGAACAGCACACTGGCTTTGCCGGCCGCCGCATTGGCCCGCCACCAATCGTTGATGCCGGCGAAAATCTCCGCCTGCGGCTGCCAGCGGTAGATCGGCAGACCGAAGGTCGATTCGGTGATGAATGTGTGGCAACGCACCGGTTCGAACGGCGCGCAGGTGCCATCCGGTTCGACTTTGTAATCCCCGGACGCGACCCAGACTTCGCCTTTATATTCCAGGCGAACCTGTGCCGAGCCCAGCACGTGTCCAGCCGGATGCAGGCTGAGTTTCACGCCGTGGTGCAGCAGGGTTTCGCCATATTCCAGGGTTTGCAGGTTGATGTCCTGGCCCAGCCGGGCGCGCAGAATCCCTTCTCCGCGGGCCGCCGCCAGGTAATGTTCGTTGCCGGTGCGGGCGTGATCGCCGTGGCCGTGGGTGATCACCGAACGTTCCACCGGGCGCCACGGATCGATATAAAAATCCCCGGGCGGGCAATACAGACCTTCGGGGCGAGCGATAACAAGATCCATGGGATGACCAATGCGATGGGCTTGTTAGTTATGAGGCGGGGCGGGGGAGGAAGTTCGAGCCGTAGGACCGGCTTCAGCCGGGAGGGCATTCTCGCGGCTAAAGCCGCTCCTACATGCAACTGCGCGAAGGTTCAGCAATGGGATGACCAATGCGATGGGCTTGTTAGTTATGAGGCGGGGCGGGGGAGGAAGTTCGAGCCGTAGGACCGGCTTCAGCCGGGAGGGCATTCTCGCGGCTAAAGCCGCTCCTACATGCAATTGCGCGAAGGTTCAGCACATCCATGAGTCAGGAGCACCGGCTTCGCGAGCAAGCTCGCTCCCACATTTCAGGACGTGCTATTTCCCCGGCACCAACGTCAACCGCTGCTTGCCATAGGCCTTCTCAAGATTCTGCTGTTGCACCGGAATCGTCTGATACAGGCCCTTGAGCGCAGGCTCGATGGCGTCGCTGTAATTGGCGCTGGCCGGGTTGCCGGACTGGCCGATGTTGACCTGGCCCATCATCGGTTCGGCCTGGCTGAAGTCGACGATCATGCGCATGCCGGGTGCCACCGGGCTGTCGAAATTCGTTCCCCATGGATAAGCCGCGATGTTCAGCGTGCTGTGATCGCCGCCCGCCGCAACTGCGCCATGCTCGACGCTGTTAGGGATTAATGGATTGCTTTGCCACAGGTAGCGATGCAGTTTGCCCCATTGCCAGCTCTTGTGATCGCCGCCCAACTGGCTGTCGCCAGCGGTAATGGCCGCTGCGAGGCTGCGGGCCAGAATCGTCGGCTTTTCTTCTTTCTGCGGGGTTTTCACGTCATCCCAGTACGGACTGTCCTCGCGCCCCAGCAGGTGATCGGCCTGCGGCGCGTAAGACAGGCTGGCGTTCTGCACCAGGGCTTTCCAGGTCGGGCTGCTTTCCGGACCCAGTTCGTCGAGAAAAATCTGCCGGGCGCTTTCCTGCAAAAACAGCTCATACAGCGCTGCGTCGGCGGACGTTGCCGACAGCTTGCCGTCGAATGCCATCAAGCGCGTGTAAGCCTCGCGCGCTTTACCGCGCTCGGCCTCGGGCAGGGCATCAATGGCTTGTTTGAGTGGTTTGACCATGCCTGGCGCTTCAAGCATTTTCTTCAGCTTGGCGGCGAAGGTGGTGGTCTGGTCGTATTGCATGGCGATCACGCTGCGGCTGTCCTGCTTGCCGCTGTTGGCCAGCTCGGCGATACGTTCGGCGCGTTCCGGCGTCTTCCACGAGTTGGACAGCTGCATGCCGTAACCCTTGGGGAAGGTGCGCTGGTTGGCGGTGCCGATCCAGCCTTGAGTCGGATCCTGATCGTAGGGATGCAGCATCGCGTCGGCGAAACCGTCCCAGTCATAGCGGCTGTCCCAACCCGGCGACGGCAGCAGGCCCAGGCCCTCACGGCGATTCGGGAAGCGGCCGGTGACTTGCCAGCCGATGTTCGCGGCATCGGCGAATACCATGTTCAGGGCGATGGCGCGGATTTCCCGGCTCGCGTCGAAAGCTTTGTCCACTTTCGGGGCGCGGGACAGGTCGAAGAACGCGTCCAGGCTCTTGTCATCTTTGTAGTCTGGGGTTTGTAGCGCGAGGCCCAGACCATTGCTCAGTTGTCCGCCCAGATTGCTGTTGAGCAGCGGGCCGTGACGCGTCTCGTAGACCGCTTCGCGCACCGGGCTGCCACCTTTGACGAAAAAGGTTTCTTCGTGGGACGTCGTCGGCAGCCATTTGCCATCGGCCATGTACATCAGGCGATTGTTTTCCCGCTTGAGTTTTTCCAGGAACAGGTCCTGGTTGTCGCCCATCACCGAGGCCATGGACCAGGAAAGCTTGCCGTTGAAGCCTGACAGGATCAGCGGCAGACCGGCGATTGAAGTACCGGCCGCCTGATATTTCGGCGCGCGAATCTGCACGAACGTCCAGGCTGAGGCCAATGCGGCGGGCAGCTGCATGTCGTTGGCCAGCAAGCTGCGGCCATTGCGAGCGCGCTGCGGTGCGATAGCCCAGTTGCTGGAAGCCGCGACGCCGAGCATGTTCAAGTCCGCGAGTTGCAGGGCGACTTTATTCAGATCGCCAAGCCCGGATACTTGTCCGCCGAGGTTCAAACCCTTGAGCTTTTCTGCTTCGGCGAAGGGTAATTCTTCATCCGGATAAGTCGGAATCAGCCACGCCAGCTTGTCGACTCCGACTTTCTGCGCCAGCACCAGCGCGGACAATTCTTCCTGCAAGTTAACCGACTGGCTGAAGTTCAGCAGACTGAAAATCAGCGCCGAGTCTTCGGCTTTCCAGTATTCCGGGCGATAGCCGGAGGAGGCCAGGTCGGCAGGCAACTTGTCGCGATAGCGGAACAGGTAGGCGTTGACGCCTCGGGCATAGACTTCAAAGAAGCGCTTGAGACGTGGTGACGCGGCGTTGTACAGCTCGCCGGCGTTGCGTTTCAGGTTGGCCGCGCGCATCAGGCGGTCGACGTCCAGGGCGCTGGAGCCAACCATTTCCGACAGCCGACCCTGGGCGAGCAGGCGCATGCCGACCATTTGCGTGATGCGGTCATTGGCATGCACATAGCCCAGCGTGAACAGCGCGTCGTGGAACGTGCTGCTTTCGATCAGCGGCATGCCTTGTGGCGTGCGGCGCACCGAAACGTTTTGCGCCAGGCCCTTGATCGCAATCGTGCCTGAATTCGGCATCAGCGTATCGGTGTCGCCACCGCCGAGCTGGCAGCCCGCGAGACTCAGGAAACCCGCCGCAGCGGCGGCAGCGCCGAACCGGGGTAGAAATTTGGAAAGGGCTGGCGAGGCCATGGGCGGAGCTCCTGCGGGGGTGGCGTATAAAAGGCGCTACGTTAGAGAGCAGGCGCGCGGCACGCAAGCGGGGAACGGGAGTTTATTTCAAGGTTTTTCAGCGTTGGCCGCGATCACGCTCGTCCGTACGACCGGCTTTGACCGCGATCACGCTTGAACTTTATGATTTCGGCGGATTCACCTTGTCCACAAGCGCGTACGCCCGCTGGGTGGCGGGGCGCTTGGCGACGGTTTCGAACCAGCGCTTGATATGCGGGAAGTCGTCGAGGTTCTGTTCCTGGAAGGTGTGCGACACGATCCACGGGTAGATCGCCATGTCCGCGATGCTGTATTCGCTGCCCGCCACGAAGTCGCGGCCGTCCAGCTGCTTGTTCAGCACGCCGTACAGTCGAGCGGTTTCGTCGACGTAGCGCTTGATCGCGTAGGGGATTTTTTCCTTGGCGAAGCGGTTGAAGTGATGATTCTGACCCGCCATCGGCCCCAGTCCGCCCATTTGCCAGAACAGCCACTGCAAGGCGACCTGCCGACCACGCAGATCCTGCGGGATGAACTTGCCGGTTTTTTCCGCCAGATACAGCAGGATCGCGCCGGATTCGAACAGACTCAGCGGCGCGCCGCCATCGGCAGGTTGGTGATCGACAATGGCCGGAATGCGATTGTTGGGGGCGATTTTGAGGAATTCAGGCTTGAACTGATCGTTCTGGCCAATGTTCACCGGGAAGATCTTGTACGGCAGACCGGCTTCTTCAAGAAACAGCGAGACTTTGTGACCGTTGGGCGTGGTCCAGTAATGCAGGTCGATCATTGAAAGCTCCGAATGAGTTCAGCGCAAAAAAAGACCCCCTGTTTTACTCCGACTTCAGCGGATCGCACAAATGAAAACGGCCTGCAAGGCAGGCCGTCGGCAAGGCTCGACACGTTACGCGCCGTGGCACTTCTTGAATTTCTTGTCGCTGCCGCACGGGCAAGGATCGTTGCGGCCAACGTCTTTCAAGGCGTTGCGCACCGGCTCCTGGTGAGCATGACCGCAGTTCGGGCCATGAACGTGGCCGTGCTGGTGGTCGTGATGGTCATGGGCGTGATCGTCGTGATCGTGATTGCAATCAGGGCCATGCACGTGGTCTTGCTGGGTCATCGGGGTTACTCCGGAATAAAATCGCCGGGGATTATCTCCCCATCGCGGCCGATACGCACGTTGTGCCGGAACAAAAAGCCGGTCTTGAGTTTGCCTTCCAGGCGGTAGTGAATCGCCTGATCAGGCTTTTTCAGCTGCCTGGCGATGTATTTCAAGTGCTGCCAGAGGTTGGTCCTGATCGGCACGACAAAGTTCTCGTGACCTTCGCCGTCAACGACAAACCAGTCGGTGGACTCGCCGTCCGCGAGCATTACGTCGCCGAGCATGACTTTATAACGCAGGCTGCGCACCAGCATGCTGCCGCTGTTGGGGTTGTCGACGCGAAAATGCAGCTTGAAATCCTGCTGCATCAGCCTGGCCTTGACCACTTCGACGCGGGTCAGGCGCACCACGGGCTCCTTGTAGTCGCTGACCACCAGGCTCGAGCATCCGGCCAGCACCGAGAGCAGCAGCGCCAGGCTAATTGTTCTGATCACATGCGCCTGTAAAAACATTGTCGTGCTCCATTTGAGGCCAGAGTTTAGCAGGGCGGCCTGCTTGTTCCATTTGCCGAGCGTACGCATACTCATGCCACGAGCTACAGAGTCTGACCCATGAATCTTTATGAAATTGTATTTAATGGCCAATTGATACCCGGCGCTCAGCTTGAACGAGTGCAGGCCAATCTGGGGAAATTGTTTCAGGCCGATGCCCAGCGCCTGGCGCTGCTGTTTTCCGGGCGGCGTCTGGTGCTCAAGAACAACCTTGACGCAGCGGCCGCTGAAAAGTATCGCTCGACCCTGGAACGTGCCGGAGCGTTGGTCGAAGTTCTGGCCATGGCGCAGCAGATCGAAGAAGTGGAACTGGCGCCGCCGCCGGACGAACCCGCCTGGTTGCGCAAACCGTCAGCCAGCAAGGGCCGCCTGCAGGTCGCGCCGCGCGATGTGTACATGGCTGCTTTCGTGGACGTCGATGCGCCGGATTTCGTACTCTTTGAAACCGGCAGCGACTTGCAGGACGCCAAACCCCAAGCCGTTGCGCCGCGCCTGGACCTTTCCGGCATCAGCCTGGCCCCGGCCGGCAGCGACATGGGTCAGGAGGAAAAACCCAAGGCCGGACCAGCGCCGGACACTTCGCACCTGAGCCTGAAATGAATCAGGCCATGTAGCTGGCGCAGCACTTCTTGAACTTCTGTTCGCTGCCGCACGGGCAGGCATCGTTGCGGCCGGCCTTGAGCGGCACGGTGGAATCGATGAAGTACCAGCGGCCCTGATTCTGTACGAAGGATGAGCGTTCACGATGGCTGTGCTCGCCTGCACCGTCATGCCAGCGTGCCGTGAACGTGACGAACGCATGTTCCGGCTTGCCGCCGAAAACTTCCGTGCTTTCGACTTCCAGTCCCAGCCAGGTACTTTGCAGGCTCCACAGGCTGATCGACTCGCGATCCAGCCCGGCTTTCTGCGCCGGTAGCGTGGTATCCAGCAAGTAATCCACCAGGCCCAGCACGTAGGCGCTGTAGCGCGAACGCATCAGTTTTTCGGCGCAAGGCGTAGGCTGGCCGGCATGAAAAGGGCCGCAGCAGGTGATCAACAAATCTCCGCTGCCGCATGGGCAGATAGCGCTACTCATGGGTCACCACCAATATTTGCCAAAATTCTCCGGGTTGGCCCAGAAACGTGCGTTGAGCCAATCCGGTACTTGTTTGTATTCGCGCAGGTCGTAGGTGAACAGCGTCAACACTTGTTCGTCCCGGCCGAAGCGCTCCGTCAGTTGCAGGGCCAGGGAATAGAAGTCCGTGTCCTGCCAACCGCAGGCAGGCAAATCGGCGAGCACCGCGATGCGGCTGGCGTTCAGGTTGCGAATACCGCCCAGCAATTCCAGCCCGGCGCGCTTGGGCAGGTGTTCCAGGCAATCGACGACCAGCGCCAAATCGAAGCGCTGCGCGGCCAGTTCCGCTGGCAATGATCCCGGCGTGGCATGAAACACTTCGGTTTCCGGATGCGCGTCCTTGAACGCCTCAAGCGCCGGAAATGTCTGCGTACCGATCATCAGCAGGCGACGCGGCGCCTGCTGGTCGAGCAGGGCGGCCAGCGCTTGCTGGGGCGTGCGGGTGGAAAAGCCTTCGCTCATCGAAAATCCTCGTATTGACCTGCAAGACTAGCGCGCTCTCGGCGGCGGGCCTAGTCCTGTCGGGATTGAACCAGCAGCTACGCCCCATTGAGCCTGACCAAATCCCGTAGGGCCCATCAATGTGTGTCGGCGACACAGTGAGAAGTGGCCAGGTATTTGCCTTTCCCCCAATAAATACGGGCTCAAACTGGCGAAGTGGCGATGTG
This sequence comes from Pseudomonas sp. CFII64, assembly GCF_000416235.1. Taxonomy (GTDB): domain Bacteria; phylum Pseudomonadota; class Gammaproteobacteria; order Pseudomonadales; family Pseudomonadaceae; genus Aquipseudomonas. Next base: position 141,365 of record NZ_ATLO01000004.1, read on the forward strand.
ATGTCTTTACTTGAGTGGCGGCGCATTGGGCCGAACCCTTGGGAGAAGAAATTGATGAGAATAATCCGGACGGCGTTACCTCTGATTCTTGTAACCAGTGTCTTGACCGGTTGTGCCGGTTTGCAGAAGACCGACTGGCCATTATGTGCGGCCGGCGGCGCTTTGGCGGGCGCGGCGGCGGGGGCGTTCCAGACCGCTGCGGTTGCGGCCAGCCTGGGCGGCGCGGTGGGCGTGATGGCGGGCGCGTATTGCTGGGTACATGGCGACGGCGACGATGATGGCGATGGCGTGAAAAATAGCGTCGATAAATGCCCCGATACGCCCAAGGGAGTTCAGGTAGACGCCACCGGTTGTCCGCTGGTTGAGCCAGCGCCCGCAGCAGTGGTTGAAGAAGTGGTGGTGGTCAAGGAAGAGGTCATTGTCATCAACGATGTGCTGTTCGAATTCGACTCGGCGCGCCTGACCGCCGCCGACAAATCGAAACTCGATCTGATCGCCACTCGCCTGAAACGCGAAGCGCCGAGTGCTCAGTTGCGGGTCAGCGGGCACACCGACAGCGTCGGCCGTGATGCCTACAACCAGAAACTGTCCGAAAAACGTGCGATTTCGGTGACGGACTATCTGGTGAGTTCCGGCATCCCGCGCAGTGCGTTCGTATCGGTCGAAGGCGATGGCGAAGCGCGTCCTGTGGCCGACAACAAAACGGCGTCCGGTCGCTCTCTGAACCGTCGTGTAGAAATCCAGATCAACCGCTGATTCTCCCTCCCAATGCGGGCTTGGCACAGTTGCCAGGCCTGCATTTCCTGCGCCGTTCGGCAGTTTCGCGCGACTGCGTGAAGAATTTTCATCACCCCGCTGGCATATTCGGCAAGCAAGCCGTCTACTGTGCGCGCGGAAAACGCACGCAATAATAAGCGTTCGCATAAAAAATCATGACCAGGGGCGAGTAATGAAGGTGTTTTGGGGATTGGGGAAGCTGCTGACGTCAGGGTTCTGGCTGGTGGTACTGCTGAATCTGGTAATCGTGTTGCCGACGCCGTTCGCGATGCTGATCAAGCTGGCGGGCAGCCTGCTGATCTTGACGCACGTCGCCGAACTGCTGCTGTTCAATGGCAGCCTGCGCGGGCGCAAGCATCCTTGGCGTGATCGCCTGCAGATTCTGGTCTTCGGCATTTTTCACCTGCAATCCTTCCCTAAATCGTCCTCGGAGGCCGCTCATGCGTAGTCTTTTGCTGCTCGCCGCGCTGTGCAGTCCTTTGGCGATGGCCCAGACCATCACGGTTGAAAGCCATTCCTTGATGCGCCTGCCCAATGCCACCAGCGTGCTGCAGCTAGAGCGTCTGGAAGTCGCGGATTACGGCACCTTGCTGATTCCGTCCGGCCTTACCGAAGTCAAGGTCGATCAACTGGTGCTGGGCCATGAGGCGCGCATTGCGATTGTGCCCGGCAGCCAGCCGTTCAGTCTGGTGGTGCATCGCGGTCAGCTTGGCGAAGGCAGCCAGATCACGGCGCGTGGGTCGCCTGGCACTTATGAGAAAGCGCCGTTGCCGGGGCGAAATCTGACGCTGCGCCTGGAGTCCCTGAACGCAGCCGAGCTGTCGGTTGATGCCCGCGGCGGCACGGGCGCGCCCGGTTATGTCGGCCTCGATGGCGCCAACGGCGAAGCGCCGGGTTGCACCTGGGGTCAGGCGGGACGTGGCTTCAATGGCGACGACGGCGGCAATGGTCACGACGGCGCCGCAGGTGGCCAGGTACGTCTGGAACTGCCGCTGGCATTCCCAGCCGCGCACATCAAAGTCAATGTCGAGGGTGGTGCCGGAGGTGCGGCGGGTCAGGGCGGTCGTGCCGGCAAGGGCGGAGCGTCCAAGGGTTGCATCGTCTATCGCGCCGATGGCGGCAAGGCCGGACGTGAAGGTCTGCCAGGCCAGCCGGGTGTTGCCGGGCCAGCGGGCGCGTTGACGGTTCAGCGGCTGTAAGCACGACAGTGGGAGCGAGCTTGCTCGCGAATCAAGCGCCTCGGTGGACCAGACCCACCGCGTTATCGTTCTTCCCGGACAAGTCCGGTCCTACCGGGCCACTGCAAAACCGGTCTCGGGGACAAGTCTGGTCCTGCCGGGCCAATGCAAAACCGGTAGGAGGGGACTTGTCCGCGAAACGCCAGCCCCGCCCGTGATGCTCAGGGAATAAACGGGAGTCTCAGAACCCCGGTCGCGCCGAAGCAATCACCACGACGGCCAGACCCACCAGCAAATTGATCCCCACCAGCCGGCGAATCCGACCGAGTGCGGCGGCGCCTTCGGCCCAATTCTCAGCGTCCACTGCGCGGCGCAGTTCCGGCAGCTGCAATGACTGGATACGAATAAACAGCGCAGTCATGACCACGTACAGGCCCATCATCACCTGCACGTAGCGCGGCGCGCCGTCGAAGCCGCCGAAGTGCAGGTGCATCATGCCCACGCCGGTGATCGGCAGGACCACCACCGTGGCCCAGACCCAGACGAAAAACCGTGGAAACACCTGGACCCACAATTTCAGGCGAGACGGGCCTTCCAACGCCGCGCCGACCGCCGGTCGCAAGACCATCCAGGCGAAAAACATGCCGCCAACCCAGACCAGAGCGGCCAAAACATGCAACGTGTAGACAAGGGCGAAAGGTGTCATCAGGTACTCCGTTCTGCGCGGATGGAATTTGCGGGGTATGATAGCCGCCCGTGAGAACTACTGAAGATATATCCAGCAGTTTTGCGTTTTAATTGTCACCGATGCCCAGCAGCGCCCGAGCCCGACCTAAGCCATGATCAGTAACGAACTCAAGTCCCAGATTCAGGGCGCCTACTCGCGTTTCCTCGAAGCCAAGAGCCTCAAGCCGCGCTATGGCCAGCGTTTGATGATCGCCGAGATCGCCAAAGTGCTGGGCGACGTCGACACCGATGAGGAAGGCCGGCGTTCGGGAGACCCGGCGGTGGTTGCGGTCGAGGCGGGCACCGGTACCGGCAAGACAGTGGCCTATGCCATCGCGGCGATTCCCACCGCCAAGCTGGCGGGCAAGCGATTGGTGATTGCGACGGCAACCGTGGCCCTGCAAGAGCAGATCGTCTACAAGGATCTGCCCGACCTGATGCGCAACAGCGGGCTGAATTTCACCTTCGCCCTGGCCAAGGGGCGCGGTCGCTACATGTGTCTGTCCAAGCTCGACATGCTGTTGCAGGAAGGCGATGCAAGCAACGCCACTGCGCAGCTCTTCGAAGAAGAAGGCTTCAAGATCGAAGTCGATGAGGCCAGCCAGAAGCTGTTCACGTCGATGATCGAAAAACTCGCCGGCAACAAGTGGGACGGCGACCGCGACAGCTGGCCCCAGGAACTGCCCGATCAGGACTGGGCGCGTCTGACCACCGATCACAGCCAATGCACCAATCGGCATTGTCCGAACTTCCAGCAGTGCGCCTTTTACAAGGCCCGGGAAGGCATGGGCAAGGTCGACGTAATTGTTACCAACCACGACATGGTGCTGGCCGACCTGGCGCTGGGCGGCGGCGCTGTGTTGCCTGATCCGCGCGAGACGCTGTACGTGTTCGACGAAGGCCATCACCTGCCGGACAAGGCCATCGGCCACTTCGCCCACTACACGCGCTTGCGCTCCACTGCGGACTGGCTTGAGCAAACCGCCAAGAACCTCGCCAAATTGCTCGCCCAGCATCCATTGCCGGGTGATCTGGGCAAGTACATCGAACAGGTGCCGGAACTGGCGCGTGAGATCAAGGGCCAGCAGCAGTTCATGTTCACCGCCTGCGAACAACTGGCGGATTTTCGTGCCGGCGAAGACATGCAAGGCCGCGAGCGCCCGCGTCATCGGTTCGTGGGTGGCGTGGTGCCCGAGCACATCCGCGAGATGGGCATCGAATTGAAGAAAGGTTTTGCGCGCCTGGACGATCTGTTCACGCGCCTGACCGACCTGCTCAAGGAAGGCATGGACGGCGAGGTCAACATCGGCATCGCCAGCCATCAGGCCGAGGAATGGTATCCGCTGTTTGGCAGCCTGCTGGCCCGCGCCCACGGCAACTGGGAATTGTGGACAGCGTTCACCGCCGAAGACCCGGAAGACAGCCCGCCCATGGCGCGCTGGCTGACCCTGGCCGACAGCGGCTCGTTGTTTGATATCGAAGTCAACGCCAGCCCGATCCTCGCCGCTGAAATGCTGCGTCGTAATTTGTGGAACATTGCCTACGGCGCGCTAGTGACGTCGGCGACGCTGACCGCACTGGGTAAATTCGACCGCTATCGCATGCGTGCCGGTTTGCCCAAGGGCGCGGTGACGGCGGTGGTGCCGAGCCCTTTCCATCACGCTGATGCAGGTGTGCTGCGCGTGCCGGACCTGAAAGCCGATCCGCGCGACTCGGTGGCGCACACCGCCGCGATCATCCGCGAATTGCCGAATCTGGTGGAAGGCTCACGCGGCACGTTGGTGTTGTTCTCGTCGCGTAAACAGATGCAGGACGTGTTCGACGGGCTGGAGCGCGATTGGCGCAAGCGAGTCTTCATTCAGGGCAACCTGTCCAAGCAGGAAACCCTCAACAAGCACAAGGCGCGGGTCGACAGCGGCGAGGAGAGCGTGTTGTTCGGGCTGGCCAGTTTTGCCGAAGGCGTGGACTTGCCCGGCGCGTATTGCGAGCACGTGGTGATTGCCAAGATCCCGTTCGCAGTGCCGGACGATCCGGTCGAAGCGGCACTGGCCGAATGGATCGAAGCCCGTGGCGGCAATCCGTTCATGGAAATCGCCGTGCCCGATGCTTCGTTGCGTCTGGTCCAGGCCTGCGGGCGATTGCTGCGCACCGAAGAAGATCGCGGCACCATCACGCTGCTCGACCGCCGCGTGGTCACCCAGCGTTACGGCAAAGCCATCCTCAACGCCTTGCCGCCGTTCCGCCGCGAAATTTCCTGAAAAATCCTCGGCATCATTGGCGCCGGATCGGGTCTTAACCTGGTCCGGGTGTCTATGCACAACCGCCTGGCCCGTAGGACCGGCTTTAGCCGGGAGAGGGTTCTCGCGGCTGAAGCCGCTCCTACGATCGGATATCGGCCAAGTGCGACGCGCCCACAGGCCACAGGATTCAGATCATCAAGGAGAACCTGATCACATGATTCGCCGCTCACTGTCTGCCGTGCTGGTCATGGCCTGCGCAGGACCTCTATTCGCCGAGCCGGCTGGCCAGCAGACGCTGTTCAGCTTTGTGCGTCCGGCCGACGTGGTGCAGGTCGCCACGGATAACACCAGCCTGCCGCAATCCAACGCCGAACAGACCGCCGAAGGCGAAGTGCTGCGGCGCGTGGTGTTCAATCCCGTGGCCCGGCCGAGTCTGCGCCTGACGCCACAAAACGGTGTCTGGGACTGGTCCGCCGACAGCGCCATGACCTTGCGCATCCAGAGCGCAATGGATTGGGCGCTGACCGTCGATGTACAGATTCAGAGCGCCGACGGCAAAGTGATCAACAGTCGCGTGGACTTGCCCGCAGGCCCGGCTCAAACCTTGTTGGTGCCGTTACAGGCCAGTTCGCCGTTGACCCAGGGCATGCGCGCCGCACCGCCGATGCCGTGGAGTTACGACGGGCAGCGCATCTTGCTCGCCAATGCTCAGGGCGAGCTTGATCGCAGCCAGGTGGTTTCTGTCACGCTGTCGATGACTCAGCCGAAGGTCGCGCAGAGCATCTTGCTGGAGCGTTTCGGCGTGCAGCAAGGCGACGCGATTCAACAGGCCGTCTACAGCGGCATCGTCGATGGCTACGGTCAGTTTTCCCGTGGCAAATGGCCGGAGAAAGTCAGCAGCGACGAGCAACTCAAGGCTGCTGCCGCCAAGGAGCAGCAGCAGACCCAGGCCTGGCTCACGGAGCGTTCCGGGCTGGATAAATTCGGCGGCTGGCTCGACGGCCCGGCCTTCGACGCGAAAGGTTTCTTTCGCACTGAAAAACGCGCGGATCGCTGGTATCTGGTCACCCCTGAAGGCCACCCGTTTTACTCGTTGGGCATCAATGCGGTCGCGGCGGACGACAGCGCGACCTACGTTGAAGGCCGCGAATCGATGTTCGCCAGCCTGCCCCAAGAGAATGAGCCGCTGGGCGCGTCCTACGGCAAGGGCGACAATCACAGTAACAATGGCTCCGGCAAGGATCGCCAGTTCGATAAAGGTCGCTGGTTCGATTTCTACGGGGCCAATCTGCAGCGAATCTATGGCCCGAAAACCTGTGAGCCAGTAGCGTCAAGCCCGGCCGAACCGGTCGCTGCTGCCGTGGAATGCAAACCCGCGCCATACGACCTTCAGCATTGGGTCGAGCGCACCCTCGATCGCCTGCAAGCCTGGGGATTCAACACCGTCGGTAACTGGAGCGAGCCATTGCTTGGCTCTCAGGATCGGGTGCCTTACACCTTGCCGCTGTCGATTTATGGCGACTATTCCAGTATCAGCACCGGCCAGGATTGGTGGGGCGGCATGCCTGATCCCTTCGATCCGCGTTTTGCCATGGCTGCCGAACGGGCCATCGCCATCGCCGCCCGCGACCATCGCGATGATCCGTGGCTGGTGGGTTTTTTCGCCGATAACGAACTGGCCTGGGCCGGGCCGGGCGATGATCCCAAAGCCCGCTACGCGCTGGCCTACGGCACCATGAAAATGACCACCGACGCGCCGGCCAAGCGTGCGTTTCTCAAGCAGTTGCGCGACAAATACCGCAATCAGCAAGGGCTGTCCCAAGCCTGGGGCATTGAGTTGACCGCCTGGGAATTCATGGAAGACCCTGGTTTCGAGCCGCCGCTGCCCAACCCCGAACATCCGGAAATCGAAGCCGACTTCAAGTACTTCCAGCAAGTGTTTGCCGAAACCTACTTCAAGACCATCTCCGATTCGCTGAAATGGCACGCCCCCAATCACTTGCTGCTGGGCGGGCGTTATTCGATCAGCACGCCCGAAGCGGTGGCCGCCTGCGCCAAATATTGCGATGTATTGAGTTTCAACTTCTATACGCCCAAGCCGCAGGACGGTTACGACTTCGCCGCGCTGCGCCAGTTGGACAAACCAGTGCTGGTCAGCGAATTCCATTTCGGCTCCCGTGATCGCGGGCCGTTCTGGGGCGGGGCGATGGAAGTCGCGCGGGAAGAAGATCGCGGGCCGGCCTACGCCAACTTCCTCAAACAGGCGCTGGCCGAGCCGTCGATTGTTGGCGTGCACTGGTTCCAGTATCTGGACCAGCCGGTCACCGGGCGTTTGCTGGATGGCGAAAACGGCCATCTCGGTTTGGTGGGCATTACCGATCTGCCGTTTCAGGGTTTTGTGGAAACGGTGCGCAAGAGCAATCGCCAGGTGGCTGTTGTGCTGAACAAGGAAGCCGCCGCGAACAAGGCTGCTGCCGATCCCGGCGCAACGCCTCAAACCACGCAACCTTGAGCGGAGCCGGTTCCCAAAGCGTCCAATCGCTGAAACAATGCAGACCATTTTTTCAGATCAGTCGTTTCGGGAGCCAGCGGGTGCAGATTCAGGGTCATTTCGAGCTTAAATTCGAAGCCGTGCGCGAAGCGTTCGCGGCACTCTTCGAAGATCCTCAAGAGCGTGGCGCTGCGCTGTGTATCCAGATCGGCGGCGAAACCGTGGTCGATCTGTGGGCTGGCACTGCCGACAAGGATGGCGCCGAGGCTTGGCACAGCGACACCATCGCCAATCTGTTCTCCTGCACCAAAACTTTCACGGCGGTGACCGCGCTGCAACTGGTGGGTGAGGGCAAGCTCAAGCTGGACGAGCCTGTCGCTCGGCTCTGGCCGGAATTTGCCGCAGCCGGTAAAGAAGCCATTACTTTGCGCCAGATGCTGTGCCATCAGGCAGGTTTGCCCGCGTTGCGCGGTTTGCTGCCCGCTCAGGCGTTGTACGAATGGGAAACCATGACGAGCGCGCTCGCGGCGGAACAACCCTGGTGGACGCCGGGGCAGGGGCACGGTTACGCCGCCATCACTTATGGCTGGCTGGTGGGCGAAATGCTGCGTCGCGCGGATGGTCGCGGGCCGGGCGAGTCCATCGTTGCCCGCGTGGCACGGCCGCTGGGCCTGGATTTTCATGTCGGTCTGGCCGATGACCAGTTCCACCGCGTTGCCCACATCGCACGGGGCAAAGGCAATACCGGCGACGAGGCTGCGCAGCGGCTACTGCAAACCACCCTGCGCGAGCCCAATTCCATGACGGCGCGGGCGTTTACCAATCCGCCGTCGATCATGACCAGCACCAACAAGCCTGAATGGCGGCGCATGCAACAGCCTGCTGCCAACGGCCACGGCAACGCGCGCAGCCTCGCCGGTTTTTACAATGGCCTGCTCGATGGCAGTCTGCTGGAGCCGGAATTACTCGGCGAACTGACCCGCGAGCACAGCGTCGGCCAGGACAAAACTTTGTTGACCCAGACGCGTTTTGGTCTGGGTTGCATGCTCGATCAGCCCACCGTTCCCAATGCCACGTATGGCCTGGGCGCCAAGGCGTTTGGCCATCCAGGGGCTGGCGGTTCCACAGGTTTTGCCGATCCTGAGCGTGAAGTGGCTTTCGGCTTCGTCACCAACACTCTGGGCCCGTATGTGCTGATGGATCCTCGCGCGCAGAAGCTGGCTCGGGTGCTGAGTGAGTGTTTGCTCTAAGTTGTGTGCATAAGTACTTGTTTCTTACCGACTGTCGATTAATCGGCCCGAACAGGAACCGTGTGACGGTTTCCTTTTCCAACAGTCTGTTTATGCGTGTTATATGGGCTCTGCCAAGTCCCCTTGTCTGCTTACTATTTTTTGTGGGTCACCCATGTCGTCTAATAAAAGCCTCGCTATCGCCCTTTGTTTTGCTGTCACGGGCTGTGCTCAAACGCCTCAGAATGATTCTGCCGCCACCGGCTCCAGCTGGTGGCCGTTCGGTGCCGACAAGGTCGCCGATGCTTCAGCGCCTGGTGCCGCGCCAGCCAAGGCTACGGAAACCAAACCTGCACCAGTAGCCGCTGCTGCCCCTGCCGAAGGCGGCACTCATTGGTACTGGCCGTTCGCTTCCAGCGACAGCGCTGCACCGAAAGCCGACAGCGCCGCCAGCAAGCCCGCTGAAAAAACCGTGCCGCCGCTGGTCGCCAAGTCCGAGACTGATACCCAGTGGTGGTGGCCGTTCAGCAGCAGCAAGAAGGACGAGCCGCAAGCCGCGCCAAAGATCGACCCTAAAGTGACCCAGGCTTGGCTCGACGAATACGAGCCACGTCTGCGCCTGGCGATCAAGGACACGCCGTTCGAGATCGAACGTCGTGAAGATTTGCTGGTGATCACGGCGCCAGTGGACAGTTCGTTCAACCCTGATCGTCCGGCCATGTTGCTGCCGGTTACGCTGGGTCCGATCACTCGTCTGGCAAAAATCGTTGAAGTTGATCCGAAAACCGCCGTGCTGGTACTCGGTCACGCCGACACCAGTGGCCCTACGGCTGCCAACCAGAAAATCAGCCAGGAACGCGCGCAATCGATCGCCGCGATCTTCCGCCTCAGCGGTCTGGAGCGTAATCGCCTGAGCCTGCGCGGCATGGGTGCGGTTGCGCCTCGTGCAGCCAACGACAGCGCCGAAGGTCGCAAGCTGAACCGCCGTGTGGAAATCCTGATGACGCCGCAGAACACCATGGCGGCGCTGATGGCTAAATATCAATTGCCGCCTGCGCCAACCATGGTTGCGGTGCAGGACGCCAAGCCTGCTGCAGTAGCGCCAGTGGTTGCGCCCAAACCAGCGGTGAAAGCAGCCCCGGCCAAAGCCGCTGCCAAGAAGCCGGTCGCCAAAGCCCCGGCTGCGAAAAAAGCAGCGCCGGCGAAAAAAGCCGCTCCGGCCAAAGCCGCGCCAGCCAAGGCTGCTGTGAAGAAGAAGCCGGCCGCGACGGATCAGGCCAGCAACTGAGTAGCCGGTCTGACTCGCGCTTGCCAAGGTGAGTCAGCCCCAGGATTTTTTTCAGCGAAGGATGGACGTCATGACCCAGTCTCTGGCCGATATGCGCCGTGACTATGCCCGCGATGGCTTGACCGAAGCGCAGTCGCCCGATGAGCCGTTTGCCCTGTTTCATCAATGGTTTGCCGAAGCGGTGAAAACCGAGCAGGCACCCGTTGAAGCCAATGCCATGACGTTGGCGACGGTGGACGAGGACGGGCGTCCGCATTGCCGGATCCTCTTGCTCAAGGGCCTCGATACTCAAGGCTTCACCTTCTTCACCAACTACGACAGCGCCAAGGGCCAGCAACTGGCGGCGCGTCCGTTTGCCGCCATGACCTTCTTCTGGCCGACGCTGGAACGCCAGGTGCGTATTGAAGGGCGCGTGGTCAAGGTCACGGCGCAAGAGTCCGACGCGTATTTCCAGGTCCGCCCATTGGGCAGTCGCCTCGGCGCCTGGGCTTCGCCGCAGAGCCGGGTGATCGCTGATCGCGCCGAGCTGGAGGGCATGATCCAGGCAACCGAACAACGCTTCATCGACACTCAACCCCATTGCCCCGAGCATTGGGGAGGCTACCGGCTGTGGCCCGAACGCATCGAGTTCTGGCAGGGACGGCCGAGCCGTCTGCATGATCGCCTGAACTATCGCCTGCTGGATAACCAGTGGACGCGGGAACGACTCGCGCCCTGATCCTGTTCGTTGAATTTTTCGCCCGGCCCGTCGTCATACCGCTATGAAGGCGCTGCTGTATAGCGCCTGAATGATCTTAAATTAACGAGGCTGGGGTCGTGACAGTGCCTGTTGCGCGAAGTCTAATGGCTACCTGTTCCTCTGGAGATACCGATATGCGTAAGTCTGTTCTGTTGGCTGCCTCATTCACCGCGATGGCGCTGACACTGGGTGGTTGTACGTCGAATCTGACCGGCGACTCCTATTCCCGTGATGAAGCGCGGACAGTGCAGACCGTTCGCCTGGGCACCATCGAGTCGCTGCGTCCGGTCAAGATCGAAGGCACCAAGACGCCTATCGGTGCAGGCGCAGGCGCGGTTGTCGGCGGCGTGGGTGGCAGCGCCATTGGTGGCGGTCGCGGCAGTATCGTCGCGGCAGTCATTGGTGCGGTAGCCGGCGGCTTGCTGGGCTCGGCCACCGAAGAAGGACTGACCCGCACCCAAGGCGTGGAAATCACCGTTCGCGAAGACGACGGTTCCATGCGCGCTTACGTGCAGCAAGTCCAGGAAAACGAAATCTTCCGCGTCGGCGAGCGCGTACGCATCATGAGCGTCAACGGCACGAGTCGTGTGACGCACTGATGGTTTGACGGCAGATCCGGATGGATCTGTAAGAAGTAATGAAAAATGCCCGTGTCTTTGGATGCGGGCATTTTTTTGTCTAGATTTTTTGCGAAAGTATTCTATGTGCGGATTCGGAGTCTATCGACCTAGTTGATGTAGGAAAGTGCATGTGCGCGAGTAAGTGGTTTCGGAATCAATCGAGAGTCCAGCTAGTTTCTATTAATCATCGTGTTTCGTATTGACGGCAGGTCGTGGGATTGATTATGTCTTGGTTGTCAGTTGATAAATAGCTGGCCGCGGGTGGCTTCATGTGCGCCTGCGATTAGTTTGCTAACGGTTAATCAACAGCCATAACGGGTGTGGACTTCTATCGCCCAGAAGACGGCTGAAAAATAAAAAAGGAATCATGGATCATGCGTAAATCTTTGTTTAAAAAGCACGCAATGTATATGACTATTGCGCTCGCGCTTCTTAGCGGAATGGTAAATGCTGTGGCGGCGAAAAATCTGGATGATACAATGGTGGTGGCGCAAGATGCGGTGCAGCCAATTATTTTGGCGGATAAGCTGCATGGTTTTAATGGCTTTCTACAAAACAATGCGGAGGTAAAATATTATAGTTTTACGGCGGTACGTGGGCAGAACGTGATGTTCAGGGGGACGCGTCCGGCAAGCTGGCAACCAGGGGTCGCTTATGAATATAAAACCGGAGATGTCTGGCAGTTGCTGCCGGCCAACGGTGTTCATATTTTCGATAAGCTGACGCCTGGGGATGAAGTGTTGATCAGGGTGTTCAAACGTCCGAACAGCAACACGGTGTCTCGTGCTTATGAATTTCGATTTGGTTCTGCGCCTTATCACGCCAGTGCGGACTTGATTAGAAGTGACGCCCAAGGCTTGCCGCTTTATGCCGGGGTTTTTCAAGCTTTCCGGGAAGTAAACTGGTCGATACATATCCATGATTCGACCGGGCAACCGCTTGAAGGTGCAAAAGCCAGTATCCAAGTTGGAGTTGCAGAAAAAATCGACCTATACACTGCTGTCGATGGTCGGGCGGCAGCCACGATAGCCTTGCCCGGCTGTGAGGGCAGCATGGTCTCCAACTCCTTTTCTACTGGTAATGGAACATTAAAACGGTGGTGGAATCTCAGGTATAACCCGGGCCGGTTGGTCGCAAAACTGGAGGGCGACGATCGAGGTTACCGATGGAACTCAGGGACCATTGATAATACCTTTGGACATATCTGCAAGCAGTGGCTGTTGTATTGATTTAATAACTCTTGAACCGGGCGCATATCCGTATGCGTCCGGTTTGCTGTAATGCACATTATTTTTTCGATTTTTTCTCGGCTTGCTGTTGTTCAAGAATTTTTTCACCTTGCACCTGCAATTGTTCCACCCACGAGAATCCTCTAGCCGGGCTGGTGCCGCCATTTTGAAGCAATAAACCGTAATCAACAAATTTGTAGATGTTTTTCAAAGTGACAATACCGTCATATTTAGTCAGCTCTGGTACGTGCTTCAGGCTGTGAACAACCAGTTTTGCATGTTCAAAGGTCAGTTCTTTAAAATCGTCCAGATCATTGAGCCAGCCGTTCAGCTGGTTGATTTCTTTGTCACTCAGAGCACCTTTCGGAGAAGTCACCTCCAGGATCCCATATTCATTGACGGTGAAACCAAAGTTTTTATCAGCCAGATCAGGCAGGCATATACGCAGCTGGTCTTTGAATCCAGTAAATATCTCCTGCATTTGCTCCATCCTCAAATTCATCATCCAGTTGAGGGTATATACGGCGTCGTCTTCGTAGTGACCTAATGATGTGGCCAGCTTTTCGCTTATTTCGGGAGGGAGATTTTCGACGGCTTCCAGAGAAGCTTGCAAACCAATTTTGTTATAGGGGGCGCGAACGGTGGTGTACTTGAAACCCTCTGTAGAAAGCAGTGACTTATAAACTTCTTCCCGCTCGGGTGTAATTGTCCCTTCTGCCAGTCCGGTTTGATAATCCTGTTTGATGGATTGCCAGTAGTCGAGGCCTGGACGATATCGCGGGGCTATGAAAGCGTGCTGCTGCGCATGCGGGGAGGGCGTAATGGTAGAAGACATAATTTCATCCTTCTTTAGTTTTTTTATGTTCCCCTTCTATAACGGCAATCGCTACAAACCCGTGACCTGATCCAGCCGTGCGTTCTGTCTGCATAATTTGTATGAAATCGGCTACATGCGCCCCTATAGACGAGGCGCTTGTTAACCTTGAGTGCGCAACGAAGGTTAGGTTACTGCCCCTGATTCCTCCGGCTGGCAACCACCATCACCCCATATCCGATAAACGCTGCCAGTATCGACCCGGTGAGAATGCCCATGCGGTCGACGCCTGCGTAAGCGCTGTTGCCCGGTTCAAAGGCCAGGGAGCCGACGAACAGGCTCATGGTGAAGCCGATGCCGCACAGGATCGATACGCCCAGCACTTGCCCCCAGTTGGCGCCTTGGGGCAGGGCGGCGATGCCCAGTTTGATGGCCAGCCACGTCAGGCCGAAGACGCCGAGGGTTTTGCCCAGCAGCAAACCTGCCGCAATGCCCATGGGCACCGGGTGGGTGAAGCTTTCCAGGGTCACGCCGCTCAGGGATACCCCGGCGTTGGCGAAGGCGAACAGCGGCAAAACGCCGTAGGCGATCCATGGGTGCAGCGCGTGTTCCAGGGTCAGCAGTGGCGAGGATTCTTCGTTGCGGGTACGCAGTGGAATGCAGAACGCCAGCACCACGCCCGCCAGAGTCGCGTGCACGCCGCTCTTGAGTACGCATACCCACAGCAGCAGGCCGATCAGCAGGTAAGGCCCGAGCTTTACCACACCGAGTCTGTTCATGACGATCAACGACAGAATGGAAGCCGCCGCCAGAATCAGCGACAGGTTTGACAGTTCGCCGGAGTAAAACAGCGCGATCACCACGATGGCGCCCAGGTCATCGATGATTGCCAGGGTCATCAGGAACAGCTTGAGCGATACCGGAACGCGTTTGCCCAGCAGGGCGAGGACGCCAAGGGCGAATGCGATGTCGGTGGCCATCGGGATCGCCCAGCCGCTCAGGGCCGTGGGATCGTCCTTGTTCAGCGCCCAGTAGATCAGCGCTGGAATGACCATGCCGCCGATGGCCGCCGCACCGGGCAGGACAATCTGCGAAGGTTTGGAAAGATGCCCTTCCAGAACTTCACGTTTGACCTCAAGGCCGATCAACAGAAAGAACAGCGCCATCAGGCCATCGTTGATCCAGAGCAAAAGCGGTTTGGCGATTTGTACTGCGCCGATCTGGGCGACAACCGGAACGTCGAGAAAGGCGTTATACAGCCAGGACAAAGGGGAGTTGTTGATGATCAGCGCCAGGGCGGCGGCAGCAATCAGTAATAAGCCGCCTGCTGCTTCAAGCTGAAAAAAACGGGTGATAGAACTACGTAGAGGCAAGGTTCGCGCTCCATTCTTGAACAAAAGGAGCGACACCCTAACCCGTAGTTCCGGCTGTTAAAACAAAAGTTATATTCTTTTTTGTTATAAGAAATATAGCGGGATTAGAGTGTTTCCAAGTCTGTCGGCAACCTGATTTATTGCCGTCAGACTGTGTCTTTATGTGTCGTAGGAACGGTCCGAATTCGCCAGCGAAAGCTAGATTTCGATACCTAACATGTCCCTGGCCAGCGCCTCGGCAATGCGAATTCCATCGACGCCTGCGGACAAAATCCCACCGGCATAACCCGCGCCTTCACCCGCCGGATACAGGCCTTTAGTGTTCAGACTCTGCATGGTTTCGTCGCGAGTGATGCGCAGCGGTGCCGAGGTGCGGGTTTCGATGCCGGTCAGGATGGCGTCGTGCAAGGCGAAGCCTTTGATCTGTTTGTCGAACGCCGGCAATGCTTCACGAATGGCTTCGATGGCATAGGCGGGCAGGGCATCGGCCAGATCCACCAGTTTTACACCCGGTTTGTAGGATGGTTCGACGCTGCCCAGCGCGCTGGATGCTTTGCCGGCAATGAAGTCGCCGACCAGTTGCGCTGGTGCTTCGTAGGTGCTGCCACCGAGAACATAAGCGTGGGATTCCAGACGCTCCTGCAACTCGATGCCGGCCAACGGCCCGCCAGGATAATCTTCCGGGGTGATGCCCACGACGATGCCCGAGTTGGCGTTGCGTTCGTTACGCGAATACTGGCTCATGCCGTTGGTGACCACCCGATTCGGCTCGGAAGTCGCCGCCACCACGGTGCCGCCTGGGCACATGCAGAAGCTGTAGACCGAGCGACCATTCTTGGCGTGATGCACCAGTTTGTAGTCGGCAGCGCCCAGTTTAGGGTGACCGGCGTATTTGCCCAGCCGTGCCCGGTCGATCAGCGATTGCGGGTGCTCAATGCGGAAACCTACCGAAAACGGCTTGGCTTCCATGTACACGCCACGGCTGTGCAGCATGCGGAAGGTGTCGCGGGCGCTGTGTCCCAGGGCCAGGATCACATGGCGGGACTCGATGCGTTCGCCGCTGTCGAGCACCACGCCCTGCATCTGGCCGTTGTCGATGAGCACGTCAGTCACGCGCTGTTCGAAGCGGACTTCGCCACCGAGGGCCTTGATCTCTTCGCGCATGGTTTCCACCACGCCGGTCAGGCGGAAGGTACCGATGTGCGGTTTGCTGACGTAGAGGATTTCTTCCGGCGCGCCGGCTTTGACGAACTCGTGCAGCACCTTGCGGCCATGGAATTTCGGGTCTTTGATCTGGCTGTAGAGCTTGCCGTCGGAGAATGTCCCGGCACCGCCCTCACCAAACTGCACGTTGGACTCCGGGTTCAGGACGTTCTTGCGCCACAGGCCCCAGGTGTCTTTGGTGCGCTGGCGAACTTCCCGGCCGCGTTCGAGGATGATCGGCTTGAAGCCCATCTGCGCGAGCAACAGCCCGGCGAAGATGCCGCAAGGCCCGAAGCCGACCACCACCGGGCGCTCGGTCAGACCTTCAGGCGCACGGCCTACAACTTTGTAGCTGATATCCGGCGCTGGATTGAGATGGCGGTCATCGGCGAGCCTGAGCCGCAGCGCAGCTTCGTCCCGGACCTGGAAATCGATGGTGTAGATGAAGCACAGCTCGGACGACTTCTTGCGCGCATCGTAGCTGCGCTTGAACAGCGTGAAGTCGAGCAGTTCTTCGCTGGCGATGCCCAGGCGCTGCAAGAGTGCAGGTCGCAGGTCTTCTTCCGGGTGATCGATCGGCAGCTTGAGTTCGGTGATTCGTAACATGAAGGGATCCAGTTTCCGGGCCGCAGGTTCAGCCCGACAGCGCTACAAGAACCGGCGATTATAAGCCACATTGAGGGGAAGTCGCGAAGCAAACCAGGACCGTTGGAGCGAAGCTGCCCGGGAATCGGCCGCAAGAGCGACTGTAGGTGCGACTGTAGGTGCGACTGTAGGAGCGACTTCAGTCGCGAGCCACTCATAAAACAGCCCTCCCGGCTAAAGCCGGTCCTACAGCCGTCCTCGGTCCTACAGCCGTCCTCGTTCCAACGGGCATCATTTACTCAGTCATTGCGCCCGCCGCCGTAATAACCGCAACCACGCTGGGTCTGGCCGTTGAGGCGCAGTTCGGCGGTCAGGTGTTGCACGGCGCCGGTGACGCTGTCGACGCAACGCTGTGGCGCGACCCACAGCTCCATGGTCTGGCCGTTGGCTTCGCTGCTGACGCTGAAGCGTCCGTCCGGCAGTTGTTCTTCGAGATAAGGTACGGCAATCGGCTCTTTGCCGAGGCGTTCGATGACCATGCCTTTACCGCTGACATTGACGTTCCAGGCCGGTTTGTTGCCGTTGACGTGCAGGTTCAGGCGTTTGAAGTTCGGATCGTCGCAGGCCTGACCGGCGCGCTCTACACGGTAGAGCTGTTGCAGGTCGAGTTGACCGTCGCTGTTGGCCGCCTTGCCCGCGACGAAGCTGCCACGCAAGTCAGCGAAGACCTTGCCGGAGTTGTCAGCCAGGGCCGCGGATTCCTGGAGGACGCCGGTATTGCCGACGTCCTTGACCACGAAGCGGCGTTGTTCATTGCACGGCTGAAACATCAGCTTGCCGCCTTCGCCGCTCAACGAACCCTGCATGCGCGTCCAGTTCGCCTTGGATACCGACGACTCGGGCTTGGCGCCGAGCATCTGGCATCCGGCAAACAGCGGCAGCAGGGCAAACAACATTACGGAACGGGCAGCAAACATGGGATGGTCTCCAGACAAGTGCCGCCACGTTACTCAGCCTGCCGCGCCATCACAAGGGGCAGTTAGCCAACGCGGTAGGTCTGACCGGTCTGTAGGCCTTCGACACTTTTCGCGTAGGCAAGCGCGACCTCGGCTGCGGGAACCGGTTTGAAACCCCGAAAATAAGGCGCGTAACTGCCCATGGCTTCCACCAGAACCGTCGGGCTCACCGAATTGACCCGCATACCCCGTGGCATTTCGATGGCTGCCGCGCGCACAAATGCATCGATGGCGCCGTTGACCAGGCTGGCCGACGCGCCCGAGTGAATCGGGTCACGGCTGAGGATGCCGGTGGTGAAGGTGAACGAAGCCCCGTCATTGGCAAATTCGCGGCCAATGAGCAGCAAATTCACCTGGCCCATCAATTTGTCCTGCAGACCGAGGGTGAAGTCAGCTTCTTTCATGTCGGCCAACGGGACGAAGTTCACGTTTCCGGCAGCGCAGACCAGCGCATCGAAGCGGCCTATCCGTTCGAACAGTTTCCGGATTGAAGCGCTGTCACTAATATCGACCTGTTCCTCGCCGCTGTTGCGACCGGCCCGCACAATTTCGTGGCGCGGCGCGAACTCGTCGGCGACTGCCGAACCGACCGTACCGCTTGCACCAATCAATAAAATTTTCATCGTGCTGCTCCGAGCATGTCTTTCAGGGAAGTTGAGCACGAAGTTTAGGTGGACTAATTGCAGTCGATAAGAGTGCTAATAGGCAACCTTTGGTTCTCATAAGGAAACGATAGTGAGTGAAATAGACGACCTGGCGGCGTTCGCGGTCTTGATCGATGCCGGTAGCTTCACCGCTGCGGCGGCGCGCATGGGCTGCAGTAAAGGGTATCTGTCCAAGCGCATCAGCCATCTTGAGGAGACTTATTCAGTCATGCTGCTGCATCGCAGCACTCGCAGCCTCAATCTGACCTCGGCCGGTGCGGCCCTGTTACCCCAGGCGCAACAGCTACTGGCGAGCATGAATCGGGCGCGCAATATCGTGGCTTTGATGCGCGATGACATGGTCGGGCAGGTTCGCCTGACCACCCCCGTTTCCCTGGGGGAAACCTTTTTCGAAGGCTTGCTCATGGAGTTCTCCGAAAAATACCCGCAAGTGACGATCGAACTGGACCTCAACAACAGTTTTCGTGACCTGCGTCGCGATGGCTTCGATTTGGCAATACGCTCGTATGTCGCTCCCGACGAGCGCCTGGTTGCCAAACCATTGCTGGCCATTCAGGAACTGACCTGCGCCAGTACCGATTACCTCGAGCGGTACGGCCAACTGCATACGCCCCATGAACTGGTCACGCACAAGTGTCTGCTCAACAGCCATTACAACGGCCGCCACGAATGGCTGTATCACCAGAATCATCAACTGACCCGCGTGCAGGTCTATGGCGCGTTCGCCAGCAATCACTATGGTCTGTTGAAGAAAGCGGTGATGGTGGGCGCCGGCATCGCGCGTCTGCCGTCCTACATGGTGCATGCCGAGGTCAACGACGGGCGCTTGCACTGGCTGTTTCGCGATTACCAGACGAGCGTTCTGCCGCTGTTTCTGGTGCATCCCTATGAGGGTGAATTACCCAAGCGTATCCAGGTTCTGGCGGACTATCTGTTGGGCTGGTTCCAGCGCAGCACTGATGCCCTTGAGCGCCTGGCGACCCTGGAAATAAAAAACGGCCCGTAGGCCGTTTTTTGATCAAGGGCAGTACCGAAAGCTTACCCGCCGAGGTACGCGTCGCGGACTTTCGGATCGACCAGCAGCTCTTCCCCGGTGCCTTGCATGACGACCCGGCCGTTTTCCAGCACGTAGGCGCGATCCGCGATTTTCAGCGCCTGGTTGGCGTTTTGCTCCACCAGAAACACCGTTACGCCATCACGACGCAGCTGTTCGACGATCTCGAAAATCTGCTGGATGATGATCGGCGCCAGCCCCAGCGACGGTTCGTCGAGCAACAACAGCTTGGGCTTGCTCATCAGCGCCCGGCCGATGGCGAGCATTTGCTGTTCGCCGCCGGACATGGTGCCGCCGCGCTGGTTGAAGCGCTCCTTGAGGCGCGGGAACAAATGCAGAACCTTGTCCATTTGTTCCTGATAATCGCCTTTCTCGGTGAAGAAGCCGCCCATGGCGAGGTTCTCCTCGACAGTGAGGCGCGCAAATACGCGACGACCTTCCGGCACGACGGCGATGCTCTTGCGCATGATCTGCGCCGACTCCAGGCCGACCAGTTCCTCGCCCATGTAGCGGATGCTGCCGCTGTGGGCCCGAGGTGCACCGCACAAGGTCATCAACAAGGTTGATTTACCCGCGCCGTTGGCGCCGATCAGGGTCACGATTTCGCCTTGGCGGACTTCCACGTTGACGCCATGCAGCGCCTGAATCTTGCCGTAGAAAGTGGAAACGTTTTCGAATTGCAGCATTTACGCTTCCCCCAGATAGGCTTTGATCACTTCGGGATTGTCACGAATCTGTTCCGGCGTACCATCGGCCAACGGCGTGCCCTGGTTGATCACCACGATGTGGTCGGAAATGCTCATCACCAGTTTCATGTCGTGCTCGATCAGCAGGACCGTGGCGTTGTGTTCGTTGCGCAACATGCCGATCAGCGCCTTGAGATCCTCGGTTTCCCGTGGGTTCAAGCCCGCTGCCGGTTCGTCGAGCATGAGAATCCGCGGACGGGTCATCATGCAGCGGGCGATTTCCAGGCGGCGTTGCTGACCGTAGGCCAGGGTGCCGGCGGTACGGTTGGCGAATTCCTTGAGGTTCACCGCTTCCAGCCAATGCTCGGCGTACTCCATGGCTTCGCGCTCGCTGCGACGGAAGCCCGGCGTGCGGAACAGACCAGCAAAGAAATTGGTGTTCAAGTGCCGGTGCTGAGCCACCAGCAGGTTTTCCAGCGCGGTCATTTCCTTGAACAGACGCACGTTCTGGAAGGTACGCACCACGCCTTTGCGGGCAATCTCGTGTCCCGCCAGGCCTTGAATAGCCTCGCCATCGAGCAGAATGGTGCCCGACGTCGGCCGGTAGAAACCGGTCAGGCAGTTGAATACCGTGGTCTTGCCGGCACCGTTGGGGCCGATCATCGACACGACTTGTTTCTCATTGACGGTCAGGCCTACGCCGTTGACCGCCAGCAGACCGCCAAAGCGCATGCTCAGGCCGCTGACTTCTAATAGCGGGCGGCTCATTTGCGCAGCTCCATGTGAGGACGTTGCATGGGCAGAAGACCCTGAGGACGCCAGATCATCATCAGCACCATCAAGGCGCCGAACATCAACATGCGGTATTCACTGAAATCACGCATCAGTTCCGGTAGCAGGATCATCACCACGGCGGCGAGGATCACCCCCAGTTGCGAGCCCATGCCACCCAGCACCACGATGGCGAGGATGATGGCCGACTCGATGAAAGTGAAGGATTCCGGCGTGACCAGGCCCTGGCGAGCGGCGAAGAAGCTGCCGGCGAAACCGGCGAACGCAGCACCCAGGGTGAAAGCCGACAGCTTGATGATGGTCGGATTCAGGCCCAATGCGCGGCAGGCGATTTCATCTTCACGCAACGCTTCCCAGGCACGGCCGATAGGCATGCGCAGCAGGCGATTGATCACGAACAGCGCGGCCAGCGCCAGCAGCAAGGCAACCAGATACAGGAAGATGACCTTGTTGATGGAGTTGTATTGCAGGCCGAAGAACTCGTGGAAGGTTTGCATGCCTTCCGCCGCCTTGCGTTCGAAGGACAAGCCGAACAGGGTCGGTTTTTCAATGTTGCTGATGCCGTTCGGGCCGCCGGTGAGGTCGGTCATGTTACGCAGCAGCAAGCGGATGATTTCACCGAAGCCCAGCGTCACGATGGCCAGATAGTCACCGCGCAGGCGCAACACCGGGAAGCCCAGCAGGAAGCCGAACGTCGCCGCCATCATCCCGGCAATCGGCAGGCAGATCCAGAAACCCAGGCCGAAGTAGTGGGACAGCAGGGCGTAGCTGTAGGCACCGACCGCGTAAAAGCCCACATAACCCAGGTCCAGCAGACCCGCCAGCCCGACCACGATGTTCAGGCCCAGGCCGAGCATCACGTAGATCAGGATCAGCGTGGCGATATCCACCGCGCCTCGGGAGCCGAAGAACGGCCAGACCAGTGCGACCATGATCAGGCCGAGCATGATCCAGCGCTGGGTGCTCGGCAGGGTCAGGAAATTGCTGGCCTTGGCGGGCATGACCGGCATGCTCGGTGACGAACGCCACGCCGCGCTGATCTGTTCATGGAACAGCACCCGCAGAAACATGGCGATGGCACAGGCAAAGATAATGCTGACGGTGGTGCTGCTGGCGCCGATGACTGCCAGTTTGACGCCGACGATTTCCAGCTTCAGGCCGAGTATCGGGTAAGCGACAGCCAGCACCAGCAAGGCGCTGAACAACGCTGATTTGAGTTTCCTGGTCATACTTTTTCAACCTCCGGGCGGCCAAGCAGGCCGGTCGGCCGGAACAACAACACCAATACGAGAAGACCGAACGCCACCACATCCTTGTACTGGTCGCCGAAGATATCGGCGCCAAAGGCTTCGGCCACGCCCAATACCAGACCACCGAGCATGGCGCCCGGAATACTGCCGATACCGCCCAGTACCGCGGCGGTGAAGGCCTTGATGCCGACCAGGAAACCGGCGTTGGGGTTGATCACGCCGTACTGCATGCTCAGCAACACGGCAGCGACCGCCGCCAGCGCGGCACCGATGACAAAGGTCAGGGCGATGATGTTGTTGGTGTTGATGCCCAGCAGGTTGGCCATCTTGATGTCTTCGGCGCAGGCCCGGCAGGCGCGGCCCAGACGAGAGCGGGAGATGAACCAGGTCAGGCCGAGCATCGCGATCAAGGTCACGATGAAGATCAGCACTTGCATGTAGGAAATCACGACTTCATGGGTGCTGGTCGAGCCAAACACGAAGTTGCCGGGAATCAGGTTGGGAATCGATTTGTCTTTGGAGTCCTGCGACAACAGAACCGTGTTCTGCAGGAATATCGACATGCCGATCGCAGAAATCAGCGGGATCAGACGGTTGCTGCCGCGCAACGGGCGATAAGCCACGCGCTCGATGGCATAACCGTAGGCACTGGTCACGACGATACTGGCGACGAACGCGGCGGTGATCAGCAACGGCAGGCTGTCCAGCCCCATCATCGTCAGGCCGGCGAGGGCGATGAACGCGACATACGAACCGATCATGTACACCTCGCCATGGGCGAAGTTGATCATGCCGATGATGCCGTAAACCATCGTGTAACCGATGGCAATCAAGGCATAGGTGCTGCCAATGGTCAGGCCATTAACCAGCTGTTGGAAAAAGTGATAGATGTCTATCTCGGGCATTACAGCGCTCCTGAAAACCTGCTCGGTGTTCCACTGGTGGTCGTCTTGCTGCCCGTGCGTCGTGATATGGGTCCACGTTGGCATCGAGCCCAGTGAATCACTGGTAACGGTTTTGAAGATGTTCAGCCGGACGTTTTCTTGTGGATTGGTCCAGCTCGTAAAACAAAGCCCACTGCGGTTGCAGTGGGCTCTGGGTTCAACTGACAGCGATTGCTTACTTCACAGGCGCTTCAGTCTTGGTGCCGTCTTTGTGCCAGGTGTAGACCACGAATTTGAAGTCTTTCAGGTCGCCTTTGGCGTCGTAGCTCAAGTCACCAGTCGGAGTTTTGAAGGTGCCGGCGTGAATTGCCGCAGCAACCTTGGCGGTATCTTCGCTCTTGGTCGTTTTGATCGCATCGGCAATCACTTGAACCGCGGCGTAAGCCGGGAACACGAACGGACCGCTTGGGTCTTCTTTCTTGGCCTTGAACGCATCAACCAGCGCCTTGTTGGCAGGATCCTGGTCGAACGAAGCAGGCAGGGTTACCAGCAGGCCTTCGGAAGCGTCCTGGGCAATCTGCGAGATCGACGCGTTACCCACGCCTTCCGGACCCATGAAGCCGGCTTTCAGGCCTTTTTCCTGTGCCTGGCGCAGAATCAGACCCAGCTCAGGGTGGTAGCCGCCGTAGTAAACGAAGTCGACGTTGGCTTGCTTCATCTTGGCGATCAGCGACGAGAAATCCTTGTCGCCAGCGTTGATGCCTTCAAACAGGGCAACTTTGACTTTTTTTGCTTCCAGGGTCTGCTTGACCGCAGTCGCAATGCCTTCGCCGTACTGCTGCTTGTCGTGGATGACCGCAACGATTTTTGGCTTGACGTGATCGGCGATGTAATTGCCAGCCGCCGGGCCTTGAGCGCTGTCCAGACCGATGGTGCGGAACACCAGCTTGTAGCCACGAGCGGTGATTTCCGGGCTGGTTGCAGCCGGAGTCACCATGATGATGCCTTCGTCTTCGTAAATGTCCGAAGCCGGTTGCGTGGAGCTGGAGCACAGGTGACCAACCACAAACTTGACGCCGTCGTTGACGACTTTGTTGGCGACCGCTACCGCTTGTTTCGGATCGCAGGCGTCGTCGTATTCAACCGCTTCGAGCTTCTTGCCATCTACGCCACCTTTGGCGTTGATCTGTTCAATGGCCATTTTGGCGCCGCTGAACTGCATGTCGCCATACTGGGCGACTGCACCGGTTTTCGGGCCGGCGATGCCGATCTTGATGGTGTCTGCTGCGAATGAATGGCTGGCAACCCCCGCCATAACCAGTGCGGCAAACAGCTTGGAAAGCTTCTTAGTACCCTTAGTCATGATGCTCCACTCTTGTGTTTTAATTTTTATAATCCTGACGCCAAAGCTGCAGGACCGGATTGGTAGATTCCGATCTTCCCCCCGGCAACTGTACCGGAACAGTTTAGAGCGCCGATTGATCGCTTGGAAAGCTGGCTGCAGGGGGCAAAACCGAATGATGTCGCTAAATTGTAAGAAAGATACAGAATCAAGCGGTTCGACGTGTCCAACCGACCTTCAAACCCTTGGTTTCCCTGATCTTCCCTGCAATCAATTACTTGTATCTGGGTTTGTCTGGAGCAGAGTCGGCGCTATTATTTGCGTCGATTTTCTTTTCGGTGGAACCCATGAGTGAAGAACCAAGCACCCTCTATGCCAAATTGCTCGGTGAGACGGCATCAATTACCTGGACGGAGCTGCAACCGTTCTTTGCACGCGGCGCCCTGTTGTGGGTCGAGCCCACTCTGGATTTGATCGAAGTGGCGCAGGCCGTTGCCGAAAACGACGCTGCCAAAGTCAGCACGTGGCTTGGCACGGGAGAAGTGGGCAAGGTGGCTGAAGCGCGTGCGCTAGAGCTTGTGGAGCGTGACCCGACACTTTGGGCAGTCGTAGTGGCTCCTTGGGTGCTGGTCCAGGATAGGGCGCCCGCTTTATAAGTGGTCAGTTTTGGTGCGCGCGGGCGCCGCGCCTGGGTAGTCTGGTAACCGGCCCGGAACCGGGGTAGCGAAAAATCTCACTGTTGGTGTTGTCGTCGTAGGACCGGCTTTAGCCGGGAGAGCTGCACGCGCGGCAATGCAGATGCGTAGCATGCAATGCCGCCCTCCCGGCTGAAGCCGGTCCAACGGGACTCAATTGAACTCCGTTACAAGCCGTAACCCGTCTTGCCCGTATGCTGATTCAGCGAGATGACGCGGGTCTTGCCGATGCGATGGCGGTAGATCTCGCGCAAGTACTTGATGGCCTTCTTCACGCTTTCACGGGAAATGCGGATGTCGTTGATCGAGACAAACTTGGCTTTGTCCTCGATCAGCTCGCGGTACTTCTTCTCGTACATGGGCTTGATCGCATACCAGTTGGTGTCGAGGATCCTGGCCGGGTTTTCATATTCATTGAGCAAGTCGTCGATGCGCTCTTCATCAAATTCGTCGCTGACAATGAAGTCCAGAATCGAGTTGTCCAGCGTGTCGTCGAAGCGGAACTGGTTTTTCGCGAAGCAGCGCTTGATGAACGCCACGATCAGCGTCAGAAAGTCATCCGACAGGCAGGGACTCTTGGCGATCAAGGTGGTCAGCGACAGGTTGGCCGACGCTCCGATCACCAGTGCATAACGCTTGAGCGTGGTGTTGGGGAACAGGCTGTTCAGGTGCGTCTTGAGACGGTTCAGGTCCATGTAGGACAGCTTGTAGTCTTTGGGCAGCGAGACGATGGACACCACCGACGAGCAGTTCTTGAAGAAGTGCAAGTCATGCAGCGCCGCGGCGTCGTAGCCGGAGGTTTTGTACTGGTCCAGCGCAGCGCGATAACGCTTGGACTCGATCGGCAGCAAGCTGATGCCTTCGATGGCCTGGGTCACTTTATTGAAGTGCGGCAAGTCAATGGAGCGGAAAAACAGGTCGTCGATGTTCAGGCGTGGCGGTTCTTTCTCGAACACCTTGAATTTGTCCGAACCGGGGACCGGGCTTTCCGGCACCACCGACTCGGCGTAGGCAATCGCTACCGGCCCGGCCAGGCTCATGAACAGGTCGTTGGCATCCAGGCGGATGGTCTCGCCGATATCAATGCCGGCACGTCGGAAATAGTTCTGATCGTAATCGGTGGTAACGGCCTGGGCAGTGAGGATGTTGAAGATCTGCTGCGAGATGTACTGGTTGGCGTGACGTTCCATGGCGTTCACATCGATGTTGTCGATGTTGCCGTCATCGCTTTCTTCGGCGTAACGCATGATGTCGTTGGAGATCAGCATCATGGCGTTCCAGGGGCGAATTCGGCCCATGACGCTGGCTTCGCTGCTGTCTTCGTTCTCGAAGTTGTACGAAAAGTCCCACTCCTCAGCCAGATACTTGCAGAGCAGGCGACCGGCATTGATATGCAGCGCCTCGGACATTTCGCTGCGGTGATCGGAAATGTTCGGCAGCACACAAATGCCACTGGTGAAGATAGGCTCGAACACAAAGGACCGGCCGCGTTTGCTGTCGTTTTCGTCAGTGGGGCGGGTGTCGAAGGTTTTGTTCATGTACGAGAACTGTTGCGCCAGGCCGAACTCCGAGGCCATGCCAGAACCCGTACCGCCGCCCGCACTGAAAATGTAGAAGTACAGGCGAGACTGGTTGGCCTTGATGCCGCACGAATCGATCAGGTACGAGTGGATCAGCTTCCAGTCAGTGCTGGAGAATTGGCTGGTGTCCTTGTTCAGGATGATTTTGGCCAGGTACTGGCCGAGGATCGGTGCGTTACCGGCGCCTCCTGCATGGACTTCGGACAAATCCATGATTTTCATTTTGCTGTAGTCGTTGATGAACCCGCTTTTCTCGCCCTTGCGTGAGAAGCGGATGCGGCCAGCAATGTCCTTGTCCAGATCCCCGAGCATGACCAGCGGCTCAACCAGAAATACGGGTTTGCTGGCTTTGTTCTGCACCAGCCGCAGATTGTTACGGATCCAGTGCACCGGGCTGTAGCGCTTGTCATCGCGCAGGCGATCTTCGTTCTCGAATTGATTGAGGTAGAACTTGCGCGCGTTGTAGACCAGTTCGGCAACGTCCAGGGCGATGTTCGAGCCGCAGCGGCCCAGACCGATCAGGCATACCGAGGGGAACTGCTGTTCGCTGCGCAGCACGCTTTCTTCAATGTGCACTGAAGGTGAAGGCGGGAAGACTGTGTCGCGCAGACCGTCGAGATTATCCAGGATCCGGTCGGTATCGGTTTCCGTGAAATACATATATTGCTGAGCGGGAATGGGCTTGGGTCGGTAGGAGGTGCCAGGTACGCCATCTGCCTTTGCGGCAACGGCTGCACTCAATGGTCCGGATATCGCGCCAGCAGAATCGTTTTTATTGGTCATCGTGCGCCATTTGCCTAAGGAGGCTGCGATGCGGTCGGGGTCATCGCGCCATCACGGAAAGAGAAGTTACGACGTTGCAGTGCGCTTTTTCAGGGGCGAAAGGGGATAAGCCCGAGCAACGACCAAGGCGCTCCCTGTCTGGTTCAAGTAATGAATCGGCAGGCATAAGGAAATCTTTAGATTTTCTGATGAGTGGATTGAACCCGGCTGATTCCTCGCTGTCGTTTCGCGAAAGGCGCACCCCGCGATGCCAGGACATTTGCTTAACGAATGTTTACAGACAGTCGTGGATAAGCGTTCTAGATTTAACGGCGCGGTCTTCCAACAACAATAAAAAGGGAGCTTCACCATGAGCAGCAGTTCGCAGCCTCTTTCGCCGCAGGCGTCCAACGCGTGGCGCGTCTTGTTTCTGCTGTTTCTGGCCAACCTTTTCAATTTCTTCGACCGCACCATTCCGGCGATCATCATCGAGCCGATTCGCAAGGAATGGCAGTTGAGCGACTTTCAGCTGGGCATCATTGGCACCGCGTTCACCTTGGTCTATGCCATCGCCGGGCTGCCGCTGGGGCGCATCGCTGATACCGGTTCGCGCAAAATACTCATGGGCTGGGGGTTGGCGGTCTGGAGCGGGCTGACGGCCGTGAACGGGCTGGCTGGCAGCTTCTGGACGTTTCTATTGGTGCGCATGGGCGTGGGAATTGGCGAGGCCAGTTATGCGCCAGCGGCCAATTCCTTGATTGGCGACCTGTTCCCGGCCCATCGACGGGCGCGAGCCATGGGCATTTTCATGCTGGGCCTGCCGTTGGGGCTGTTGCTGGCGTTTTTCACCATTGGTGCGATGGTCAAGGCGTTCGACAGCTGGCGCGCGCCGTTCTTCATTGCGGCGGTGCCGGGCCTGGTGCTGGCGGTGTTCATGTTTTTCATCCGTGAACCCAAGCGCGGCGCGGCCGAAAGCGTTCGCATATCCGAGGAGAAAATCGACAAGCCGATTCGTCGCGTACTGGCGATCCCGACGTTTGGCTGGCTGGTGCTGGCCGGATTGACCTTCAACTTCGCCACTTATGCGTGCAACTCATTCATGGTGCCGATGCTGCAACGCTATTTCCTGCTGCCGTTGCAGGAAGCAGCGGTCGCCACCGGGATTATCGTCGGGGTGACGGGGCTGGTAGGGCTGACCGCTGGAGGCTGGATCGCGGACAAGTTGCATCAGCGTTTCGCCAATGGTCGCCTGATGTTCGCTGCCGTGAGCATGCTGGTGGCGACGCTGGCCACAGGCTATGCCTTGCACGCGGGGCGAATTGAAATCGGAGTGTTTGTTGCTGTGTTCGGCCTGGGCTGGTTGTTCGCTTACAACTTTTATACCTGCGTCTACACCGCCATTCAGGATGTCGTGGAACCCCGTTTGCGGGCGACGGCCATGGCGCTGTTTTTTGCCGGCTTGTATCTGCTGGGTGGCGGTTTAGGGCCGGTGGTCGTGGGGTTGTTGTCCGATCATTTTGCCCATTCGGCGATGGCGGCGGCCGGCGCCCTGGAAATGGCCGAGGCGTTCAAGGCGGTCGGCTTGCATGACGCCATGTATTTGATCCCGGTGGCGTTGTTCATGACCTTGCTGTTTCTGCATCAGGCGTCGCGCTGCTTTAGCCGCGATGCGCAGAAGATGAGGGTGGGGATGGCGGCGGATGAGCCGGCGGAGATTGGGGCGGGGAGCACGTCGGTTGCCTGACGTGCCGCCTTCCCGGACGCCGTAGGAGCGACTTTAGTCGCGAGGGCGTCGATTGTCCTCCCGGCTAAAGCCGGTCTTACAGCAAGCCTCCTACAGCGAGGCTTTTTTATTCGATCAACCCGCTACCAGCACCCGAATCGCTTCCAGGCGCAGCGCGGCTTTATCCAGCATCGCCAGGCCTTGCTCGCGTTGTGCGCGCAGGGCGATCAGTTCGCTGTCGCGCACCGTCGGGTTGACGGCTTGCAAGGCGGTCAGGCGCGCCAGTTCTTCGTCGGTGTCGGCAGCCAGGCGACGCTGCGCCTCGGCCACGCGCTCGGCGTGTTTCGGTGCGATCCTGGCTTCGCCGGCGTTGATCTGCGGATTGAGCACGTCGCGCTGGGCCTGGATGAACTTGTTGGCGCTGGCACGCGGCACGCTTTCCAGTTGTTCATTCAGGGTCACGAACGACACGCGGCCTGACAAATCATTGCCGTTGGCATCCAGCAGGCAGCGCAAGGCGGCCGGTGGCAGATAACGGCCCAGTTGCAGCGAGCGCGGCGCAACCACTTCGCTGACATAAAGCAGTTCCAGCAGAACGGTGCCAGGCTTGAGCGCCTTGTTCTTGATCAGCGCCACGGCGGTGTTGCCCATGGAACCGGACAGCACCAGATCCATGCCGCCCTGAACCATCGGGTGTTCCCAGGTGATGAATTGCATGTCTTCGCGAGACAGCGCCTGGTTGCGGTCGTAAGTGATGGTCACGCCTTCGTCGTCGCCCAGCGGGAAGCTGGCGTCGAGCATTTTTTCGCTTGGCTTGAGGATCAGAGCGTTTTCCGAATGGTCTTCGCTGTCGATGCCGAACGCATTGAACAGGGTTTCCATGTAGATCGGCAGGGTGAACTGATCGTCTTGCTCAAGAATCGCCTCGACCAGCGCTTCGCCTTCGCCCGCTCCGCCGGAGTTGAGCTCCAGCAAGCGGTCGCGACCGGTGTGCAGCTCGCTTTCCAGGCGCACGCGCTCGGCGCGGGCCTCATCGATCAGCGCCTGCCATTCGTCGTCATCGCCGCTTTCCAGCAGCGGCAGCAGGCGCGGGCCGAACTGATGTTGCAAGGCGTTGCCGGTCGGGCAGGTATTGAGGAACGCATTGAGCGCTTCGTGATACCACTGGAACAGCCGCGCTTGCGGGCTGGTTTCCAGGAATGGCACGTGCAGCTCGATGGTGTGTTTCTGGCCGATCCGGTCCAGACGACCGATACGCTGTTCCAGCAAGTCCGGGTGCGCAGGCAGATCGAACAACACCAGGTGGTGCGAGAACTGGAAGTTACGGCCTTCGCTGCCGATTTCCGAACAGATCAACACCTGTGCGCCGAATTCTTCATCCGCGAAATACGCTGCAGCGCGGTCGCGCTCAAGGATATTCATGCCTTCGTGGAACACCGTGGCCGGGATGCCGGAACGCACGCGCAAGGCGTCCTCCAGATCCATCGCGGTTTCAGCGTGGGCACAGATCACCAGTACCTTGACGCGCTTGAGCATTTTCAGCGTGTCGATCAACCAGTCGACGCGGGGGTCGAAGCGCCACCAGCGTTCTTCTTCGGTAACGTCCGGTTGCGCCTGGAAGCTGACTTCCGGGTACAGATCGGCGTGTTCACCCAACGGCAATTCGAGGTATTCGGCCGGGCAGGGCAGCGGATACTGATGCAGCTTGCGCTCCGGGAAGCCTTGCACGGCGGCCCGGGTATTGCGGAACAGCACGCGGCCTGTGCCGTGGCGGTCGAGCAATTCGCGAATCAGGCGCGCGCTGGCTTCGGTGTCGCCATCGTTGACGGCGGCCAGCAACGCTTCGCCCTCGCTACCGAGGAAGCCGTGAATGGTTTTGTGCGCTTTTGGCGACAAGCGTCCCTTGTCGAGCAGCTCCTGCACCGCTTCGGCCACCGGGCGATAGTTTTCGCTTTCGGCGCGGAAGGCTTGCAGGTCGTGGAAGCGGTTCGGATCCAGCAGGCGCAGGCGCGCAAAGTGGCTGTCCTGACCCAGTTGTTCCGGGGTTGCGGTCAGCAGCAACACGCCGGGAATGACTTCAGCCAATTGTTCGACCAGGGAATATTCAGGGCTGGCCTTTTCTTCGTGCCAGACCAGGTGGTGAGCCTCGTCGACCACCATCAAGTCCCAGCCCGCAGCAAACAGCGCGTCCTGGGCTTTCTCGTCTTCGACCAGCCATTCCAGAGCCACCAACGCCAACTGAGTGTCTTCGAACGGGTTGCTGGCATCGCTTTCGATGAAACGCTCGGAATCGAACAGCGCGACCTGCAGGTTGAAACGGCGGCGCATTTCCACCAGCCATTGGTGCTGGAGGTTTTCCGGGACCAGAATCAACACGCGATTGGCGCGACCGGACAGCAGCTGGCGATGGATCACCAGACCGGCTTCGATGGTCTTGCCCAGGCCGACTTCATCCGCCAGCAAAACCCGTGGCGCGATACGGTCGGCGACTTCCCGGGCGATGTGCAACTGGTGGGCGATAGGCTGCGCACGCACGCCGCCCAGGCCCCAAAGGGAGGACTGCAACTGGCGGCTGGTGTGTTCCAGCGTGTGATAACGCAGGGAAAACCACGCCAGCGGATCGATCTGTCCGGCGAACAGGCGATCAGTGGCCAGACGGAACTGAATGAAGTTCGACAGCTGGGTTTCCGGCAGCGTGACCGGTTCGTTCTGTGCGTTGAGCCCGTGGTAGACCAGCAGGCCGTCGACGTCGTCGACTTCGCGCACGGTCATCTTCCAGTTTTCGAAGTGGGTGATCACGTCGCCGGGAGAGAAGCGCACGCGGGTCAGCGGTGCGTTACGCAAAGCGTATTGACGCGTGTCGCCAGTGGCCGGATAGAGCACGGTCAACAAGCGGCCGTCCTGTGCCAGAACGGTGCCTAAACCCAGCTCGGCTTCGCTGTCGCTAATCCAGCGTTGCCCCGGTTGATACTGCTGCGCCATGCTGCCTGTCTCCCGCCTTGAAAAAGCCGACTATGTTAACGGAACACGCTGCCCAGGCCAAAGGCGGAGTGAACTTTCAACGCGATTTCTCCTGTATTTCCGGCTAAAACTGCGTTTTGCGGCACTAGTTGCAGCAAACATAGTCGAATCTTTCTCATTCAACGGTTCAAGTCGACGAAACGGCGGCCGACAATTACTCAACAGGAGATCAAATCATGCTGCAGCCGACCCTTCCCTTGAGTGTGGTGCCCGTCACTTCCCAGCTGGATGCGGCCAGACAGGTCCCGGATATTCCGCCTGTTGCACCCGTGCAGTCCAGCTCCACCGAAACCACCATCGACTTGCGCAATCATGACGCTGAACACAGCGCGTTATTGTTGCGTGAAGAACAGCAACGTCATCACGAGCAGCAAAAGCGTCGTGAGCAGGGTTCTGATGAACCGGAACATCTTGCGGTGCCCGGCGTTTCGCTGAATGCCGATAACACCGTGCCGGTGGTGCCGCTGATGGATGAAGCGCCGCGCCAGGGCATGTGGGTGGATGTCGAAGTCTGAGCGTGAGCGGTGCGCCTGTGAGCGCTGCTGCGCTGGTCATGGGGCACGGGATTGCGCATTATTAGCCTCACTTCCATGTGTTCGAGAGTGCAGGCCATGAGCGGAGATGAAAAACTGATCGACCTGGGCGCCGAACGTGCCAAGCGGGTACACGATCTCAATGACAAGCGGCTGAACGAAGTGCGCAATGCCTTCGAGCAAGCCATGCCCCTGAGTCCGGGCAAGAAAAAGTCGAAGAACAAACCGAAAAAGCGCTGAATCCCCCCAATTCCGTTGACCCAGATCAGTTATCCGCGCGCTTGGCGATCAAGCGTGTGGCGCTATTGATTTGGGTCAATTTCCATCGCCGCCGCTGTGGGTAATCTTGCTCCATCGAACAGGGACAGAGCAGGAGGCGCGGTTATGTTTTTCGACAATGTGGTTGTGGCCGGTGTCGTTACCGTTGGCCTGATGCTGGTGTTCTTCGCAGGCTTCGGACTATTTATCTGGAAGGACTCGCAAAAGCGCAAGTGAGGCTGAGGCCTTCTATAACAAGAGCACGCAAGGCATTTTGGGCGACTTCGGTCGCCCTTTTTTTTGTTGCGAAAAAATGAGTTGAATCGCTGTAGGAGCCAACTTGTTGGCCAGGCGAAGATTCGTTGGAGCGAGGCTTGAAGGGGGGCGCGCTTTTCGGGGACAAGTCCCCTCCTACCAGTTTGTATCTGCCCGGTAGGACCGGACTTGTCCGGGAAGAACGATAACGCGGTGGATCTTGCCCACCGAGGTACCCGGTTCGCGGGCAAGCCTCGCTCCAACAGGTTTTCGCAGAATCAACCGATGCTGATTGCCGGCAATTGAGTCAGGGTCACGGTCTGCTGTTTACGCGGGGCGATAATTTCTGCTTCGCCGTCAACCACCAGTTCTTCACGCTGATTAAAAACGCGAGTCGCGATGCGTACGCGGAATTTCGGCATTTTTTCCAGGATTTCCAGGCGTACGGTTAGGGTGTCGCCCAGTTTTACCGGTTTCTGGAAGGTCATCTGCTGGCCCACATAAATGGTGCCCGGCCCAGGCAACTCGCAGGCGACGGCAGCGCTGATCAATGCGCCGCTGAACATGCCGTGGGCGATGCGTTCCTTGAACATGGTCTGCGCAGCGTATTCGGCATCCAGGTGCACCGGGTTGTGATCACCGGACATAGCGGCAAACAACTGGATGTCGCGCTCTTCAACAGTCTTGCTGTAACTGGCGGTCTGGCCGACTTCAAGGGCTTCGTAAGGGGTGTTGGTAACCTGAGTCATGGGTGATCCTGAATATTGAAAAGAGGCCTGGCGATGACGGGCAAAGGTGGCGAGGTCATTCTGCCCGACGCGGTCTTGGCTGCTGCAGTGTCTGCTCCAGCCAGTCGAGTACATCCCCCGTGACTTCATCGCGGTTGGTTTCGTTGAACAGCTCATGCCGCGCCTGCGGATAGATCTTCATTTGTAACATTTGATGACCTGTCTCGGCCAATGCGTCGGCAAGATCCTTGAGACGTTTGCCTTCGCTCACCGGATCACATTCCCCGCCAATTATCAGCAACGGCAGGCCTGGATCGATCTGTTTCAGGTTCGACGGCTTGCTGATTTGCTGCAGGCCACCGAGCAGATCCAGCCAGAATTGATTGGTGCAACGAAAGCCGCACAGCGGGTCGCTGATGTACTGATCGACTTCCCGGGCATCCCGGCTCAGCCAGTCGAAGCGGGTGCGTGCCGGTTTGAACGCCTTGTTGAACGAGCCGAATGACAGCCATTCGATAAGCCGACTGCGCCCGCTCGGGCCTTGCCGCCAGCGTTCCAGGCGGGCGATGGTGCTGGCGCTGCGGTACAGGGAAACCGGCTGGAAATTCGAGCCGCTGAGTATCGCGCCCTGCAAGCTGGCGCCGTGATGCAGCAGCCAGGCCTGCGCTATATAGCTGCCCATGCTGTGGCCCAGCAGAAATACCGGTGTGTCGGGATGACGCTGGCCTATGGACTGATTCAGGCTCGCCAGGTCATCCACGACTTTGCTCCAGCCGTTTTCATGGGCGAAATGGCCCAGCACGCCTTGGGCGGCGGTCTTGCCGTGGCCGCGCTGGTCGTGGGCATACAGCGCAAATCCCGCAGCGCACAGCGGCTCGCCCAGGCGAGCGTACCTGCCGCTGTGTTCGGCCATGCCATGAGACACCATCACTACCGCCCTGGGCGCCAGCGGCGGTAACCAGGCATTGACGTACAGGCGAGTGTGATCGCTGGCGTCGAGCCAAAAGACTTCGTGTTTCATGACGTCTCCCTTGCCTGAGTCCGCTGATATTCCGGCGCTGTGCATGAAGTGTATAGCCGATGACCGATTGCAACCCGATCAGCACCGAGATTCACGCCGATGATGACGCATTGGCCGGTATTTGCCTTCCTGACGATTGCTGCTAACGTCCGCCAAGCCCCGCGTTACAGCAGCGGGCCAGACACTCTCAGGTAAGAGGACAATAACAATGCAACCTGATTTCTGGAATGACAAACGCCCGGCGGGTGTACTCCCTGAGGTGGATCTGCACGCCTACAAGTCAGTCATCGAAGTGTTCGAGCGCAGTTGCCGAAAATTTGCCGATCGCCCGGCGTTCAGCAATATGGGCATTACCCTGACCTATGCCGAGCTGGATCGGCATTCAGCGGCATTTGCGGCGTTTCTCCAGCAACACACCGAACTCAAGCCTGGCGACCGCATCGCCGTGCAAATGCCCAACCTGCTGCAATATCCGATTGCCGTGTTTGGTGCGCTGCGCGCCGGCCTCATCGTGGTCAACACCAATCCGCTGTATACCGCGCGGGAAATGCGTCATCAGTTCAAGGACTCCGGCGCTCGGGCACTGGTTTATCTGAACCTGTTCGGCAAGCTGGTCCAGGAAGTGCTGCCCGACACCGAGATCCAGTACCTGATTGAAGTGAAGATGGGCGACATGCAATCAGCGGCGAAGGGCTGGCTGGTCAATGTGATTGTCGACAAGGTCAAGAAGCTGGTCCCGGCCTACGACTTGCCCCAGGCCACGCCGTTCAAAAGCGCGCTGCATCTGGGGCGCGGCCATCACCTGCAACCGGTGACCCTCGGGCTTGAGGATATCGCGGTGTTGCAATACACCGGAGGCACCACGGGCCTGGCCAAGGGCGCGATGCTCAGCCACGGCAATCTGGTGGCGAACATGCAGCAGGTCTACGCCTGCATGCTGCAGCACGGCGACGACGGCAGCCCGGTGTTCCGGGAGGGCAAGGAAATCATGATCGCGCCGTTGCCGCTCTATCATATCTATGCCTTCACCGCGAACTGCATGTGCATGATGGTCAGCGGCAACCACAACATCCTGATCACCAATCCACGCGACATTGGCGGCTTCATCAAGGAACTGGGCAAATGGCGTTTTTCGGCCATGATCGGCCTCAATACGCTGTTCGTGGCCTTGATGAATCATCCGGATTTCAAATCCCTGGATTTCTCCAGCCTGAAAAGCACCAACTCCGGCGGCACCGCCTTGGTCAAGGCCACTGCCGAGCGCTGGGAGCAGCTCACGGGTACCCGCATCGTTGAAGGTTACGGGCTGACCGAGACGTCGCCCGTGGCCAGCGCCAATCCTTATGGCCGCCAGTCCCGACTCGGCACCGTGGGGATTCCGATGCCGAGTACGGCGATGAAAGTCATCGATGATGACGGCCACGAGTTGCCGCTGGGCGAACGCGGCGAGCTGTGCATCAAAGGCCCGCAGGTGATGGTGGGTTACTGGAAACGTCCGGATGCAACCGCCGAGGCCATCGACGCCGAAGGCTGGTTCAAGACCGGCGACGTTGCCGTCATCGATGCCGACGGTTTCATCAGCATTGTCGACCGCAAGAAAGACCTGATCATCGTTTCCGGTTTCAACGTCTACCCCAATGAAATCGAAGACGTGGTGATGAGCCATCCCGGTGTTGCCAACTGCGCCGTCATCGGCGTACCGGACGAACGCTCCGGGGAAGCAGTGAAGCTGTTCGTGGTGGCTCGCGAAGGCGGGGTCAGCGTTGAAGAGCTGAAGATCTTCTGCAAGGAAAACTTCACCGCTTATAAAGTGCCGAAACACATCGTCTTGCGCGAGTCGCTGCCGATGACCCCGGTGGGCAAGATCTTGCGGCGGGAGTTGCGGGATATTGCGTAAAGAATCGTCGACACCGTCTTGACCCTCATCGCGCAACTATTTGAATACATTCGCAGGACCGGCTTAAGCCGGGAGGAGGCCGGTGCATTCGCAGCCGTTCCATTGTCAGCCCTTCCGCCCTCCCGGCTGAAGCCGGTCCTACGAAGGCAATTGAGGCTCTAGCCCAACAATTTCGGGCAGATTTGCGACAAATAGTATGATTGCTCTAAATGTGACTACTGGATAATCAAGAGTCATTTTAGTGACTGTAGAGGCCTTTGTTGGCTCTATGCGACCCTCGGCAAAGCTGCTACTCTCGGCGCGCTTTTGGACCAGTCCGTAAGTCAAAAGCGTGAACCGCAAAATTCCAAAACACAAGAAAATCACCGCGATCAAGCGGTGTGAAGAATTCGCTGTCGCTGAGGAGCCGGCTTCCATGATCGAAAATTTCTGGAAGGACAAGTACCCGTCCGGCATTGCTGCCGATATCAATCCAGACGAGTACCCCAACGTCCAGGCGGTATTGAAGCAGTCTTGCCAGCGTTTCGCCAATAAACCGGCCTTCAGCAACCTGGGCAAGACGCTTACGTACGGTGAGCTGTACGAATTGTCCGGTGCCTTCGCTGCCTGGATCCAGCAACACACTGACCTGCAACCCGGCGACCGCATCGCTGTGCAGCTGCCCAATGTGTTGCAGTACCCGATTGCCGTATTCGGTGCCATTCGCGCCGGTTTGATCGTGGTCAACACCAACCCGCTGTACACCGCGCGGGAAATGGAACACCAATTCAACGACTCCGGTGCCAAGGCCCTGGTGTGCCTGGCGAACATGGCGCACCTGGCGGAAAAGGTCGTGCCCAAGACTCAGGTCAAGCACGTCATCGTTACCGAAGTGGCCGACATGCTGCCGCCGCTCAAGCGTCTGCTGATCAACAGCGTCATCAAGTACGTGAAGAAGATGGTCCCGGCGTATCACTTGCCCAAGGCTGTCAAGTTCAATGACGTGCTGAGCCAGGGTCGTGGCCAGGCGGTCAACGATGCTTCACCTGCGGCCAATGACGTCGCCGTGCTGCAATACACCGGCGGCACCACGGGCGTGGCCAAGGGCGCGATGCTGACCCACCGCAACCTGATCGCCAACATGCTGCAGTGCAAGGCGTTGATGGGCTCCAACCTTAATGAAGGCTGCGAGATCCTGATTACGCCGTTGCCGCTGTATCACATCTACGCCTTCACCTTTCACTGCATGTCGATGATGCTGATCGGCAATCACAACATCCTGATCAGCAACCCGCGCGATCTGTCGGCGATGGTCAAGGAGCTGTCGAAGTGGAAGTTCAGCGGCTTCGTCGGCCTCAACACGCTGTTCGTGGCGCTGTGCAATAACCAGGAATTCCGCAACCTGGATTTCTCTGCCTTGAAAGTAACCCTTTCCGGCGGCATGGCGCTGCAACTGGCTGCCGCCGAGCGCTGGAAGGAAGTGACCGGCTGCGCGATCTGCGAAGGCTATGGCATGACCGAAACCAGCCCGGTGGCCACGGTCAATCCGATCCAGAAGAATCACGTTGGCACCATCGGTATTCCAGTGCCGTCGACCTTGTGCAAAGTCATTGATGACGCGGGCGTCGAACAACCGTTGGGCGAGATCGGCGAGCTGTGCATCAAGGGGCCGCAGGTCATGAAAGGCTACTGGCAGCGTCAGGACGCCACCGACGAGATGCTCGACGCCGATGGCTGGCTCAAGACCGGCGACATTGCGGTCATTCAGCCCGATGGCTACCTGCGCATTGTCGACCGCAAGAAAGACATGATTCTGATCTCCGGCTTCAACGTCTACCCCAACGAACTGGAAGACGTGCTGGCGACCTTGCCCGGCGTGCTGCAATGCGCAGCCATCGGCGTTCCGGACGAGAAATCCGGCGAAGCGATCAAGGTGTTCGTGGTGGTCAAACCCGGCGTGACCCTCACCAAGGATCAGGTCATGGAACACATGCGCGCCAACCTGACCGGCTACAAAGTCCCGCGCAGCGTGGAATTCCGCGATGCACTGCCCACCACCAACGTCGGCAAGATCCTGCGCCGCGAATTGCGTGATGGGGAATTGAAGAAGTTGGGGTTGAAGAAGTAAGTGCTTGCATGTTGGTCAGGCCTGCGTAAGTAGCAGGGCTGACCTTTCAACTGGATCGGAGCTTGCGTTCTTTGCTTTGGAAGGCATCAAAGATCGTCGATATCGACGGGCAAAGATTGTTCGTGCTGACGCGATTCGATTAGTACACAGAGCTCAACATCTTCGAGATGCTCTTCGCTCTCCGAGATTTCTATTTTGGGTTGGGTTGCAGCGTCGCTCAGATGTTTGCTCATAGGTAGCAGATACTCGTTGCTGCGAGGTCAGTGCACGAAAGCGGAGGCATATCCGATAACCTTCGACGCCTTATTAAGCAGCCTCGCGATTAAATTCGCTCCTACAGATTAGTGCACATCTGCTCTGCCTAGAACCTTGGAGCCAATTTATTTGCGATTGGCCAGGACATCCAATGCATCTGCCTTCCCGATGAAATCCAGCCCCACGTAGTCTGATGTTCGCCCAACCGACGCTGCATCTGCATCATTCGCCCCAATCTGCGACAATCCCCCCTTTTGTACCCTTCAAAAGACCCTGCGCACCTGATGACCGATCAAACGCCTTCTATTGACCAACTGCTGAACAACCTCGACCACGCGATGATCAGCGAACGGCATCGTTTGCGTCGTCAGTTGCACGATCTGCGCAAGAAGCCCGATGAGGCGAAGCTGGCGCAGTGGGTGGCGAAGGTGCAAGCCTCGTTTGCCCAGGTGACGGCGCGGCGTGACAGCGTGCCGGTGATTCGTTACGACGACAGCCTGCCGATTGCCGCCAAGCGCGACGAAATCAAGGCCGCGCTGCTCAAGCATCAGGTGCTGATCATTGCCGGCGAAACCGGGTCGGGGAAAACCACGCAGTTGCCGAAGATCTGCCTGGAAATCGGTCGCGGGCAACACGGCTTGATCGGTCACACCCAGCCGCGTCGTATTGCGGCGCGCAGTGTTGCCAGCCGGGTCGCCGAAGAACTCGGTACGCCATTGGGTGCGCTGGTGGGTTATCAGGTTCGTTTCGAAGATCAAAGCGACAGCAACACGCTGATCAAGCTGATGACCGACGGCATCCTGCTGGCGGAAACCCAGCATGACCGGTTCCTGGAACGCTACGACACGATCATCGTCGACGAAGCTCACGAACGCAGCCTGAACATCGACTTCCTGCTCGGCTATCTGAAAACCCTGCTGCCGCGTCGCCCGGACCTGAAAGTCATCATCACCTCGGCGACCATCGACTTGCAGCGCTTCTCCGAGCACTTCAACGACGCACCCATCGTCGAAGTGTCCGGCCGAACCTTCCCGGTTGACCTCTGGTATCGCCCGCTGACGTCCGAACAGGACGAGGAGGGCAACAGCGTCGAAGAAGACCTGACCGTGGACCAGGCGATTCTCGCCGTGATCGACGAACTGGAAGCCTTCGAGCGCAGCGAACGCAAGAGTCCCGGTGATGTGCTGGTGTTCCTGCCCGGCGAACGGGAAATCCGTGATGCAGCAGAGATGCTGCGCAAGGCGCAACTCAGGCACACGGAAATTCTGCCGCTGTATGCGCGCTTGTCACCGGCTGAACAGCAGCGGATTTTCCAGTCGCATCCGGGACGCCGCGTGGTGCTGGCCACCAACGTTGCCGAAACTTCCCTCACTGTGCCGGGTATCCGTTATGTGATCGACACCGGCACCGCGCGGATCAGCCGCTACAGCTATCGCGCCAAGGTCCAGCGTCTGCCGATTGAAGCGGTTTCCCAGGCCAGCGCCAATCAGCGTAAAGGTCGTTGCGGCCGGGTTGAGCCGGGGTTGTGCGTGCGGCTGTACAGCGAAGAAGATTTCAACGGGCGACCGGAATTTACCGATCCGGAAATCCTGCGCACCAACCTCGCGGCAGTCATCCTGCAGATGCTGCATTTGCGTCTGGGGGAAATCACCGATTTTCCGTTTATCGAACCGCCGGATGGCAAGGCCATCGGCGACGGTTTCAACCTGTTGCAGGAACTCTCGGCGGTCAATCGCGAGAACCAGCTGACCCCGCTGGGCCGCCAATTGGCGCGCTTGCCGGTGGACCCGCGCATGGGGCGGATGTTGCTCGAAGCGGCGAAGCAGGGCAGTTTGCAGGAAGTGTTGATTGTCGCCAGCGCCATGTCCGTGCAAGACGTGCGCGAACGCCCGCCGGAGCGTCAACAGGCTGCGGATCAGGCCCACGCACAATGGAAAGATGCGGACTCGGATTTCGCCGGCCTGGTCAATCTGTGGCGTGGTTTCGAAGAGCAGCGCCAGGCATTGACCGCCAGCCCGTTGCGCAACTGGTGCCGGCGCAACTTCCTCAATTACCTGCGGCTGCGCGAATGGCGCGATTCCCATCGACAACTGAGCCTGATCTGCCGCGACCTGCAACTGACGGTGAACAAAGAGCCGGCCGACTTCCCGAAGTTTCACAAGGCGATTCTTTCCGGACTGCTGAGCCAGGTCGGGCAAAAGGCTGATGAAGGGGATTATCTGGGCGCGCGGCAGCGTCGCTTCTGGATTCACCCCTCGTCCGGACTGGGCAAGAAGCGCCCGCAATGGTTGATGGCAGCGGAACTGGTAGAAACCACCAAGCTTTACGCACGCATGGTCGCCAAGATTGATTCGGACTGGATCGAGCCGCTGGCCGGGCATTTGATCAAGAAGAACCACTTTGAACCGCACTGGGAAAAGAAGCGCGGCCAGGTCGTGGCGTTCGAGCAGATCACGCTGTTTGGCCTGATCGTGGTGGGACGTCGACCGGTGCATTACGGCCCGATTGATCCTGTGGTGTCCCGCGAGCTGTTCATTCGTGAAGGTCTGGTGCGCGGCGAAATCCAGTCCCGGGCCAAGTGCCTCACGGCCAATACCAAACTGCTGGAAAGCCTCGACGAGCTGGAAGCCAAGGCACGTCGTCGCGATATTCTGGCCGACGAAGACACGCTGTACAGTTTTTACGAAGCGCGGATTCCCGCCGAGATTCATCAAACCGCGACGTTCGACAGCTGGTACAAGACCGAAAGCCAGAAGAACCCGCAGTTGTTGATCATGCGCGAGGAAGACGTGCTGGCCCGTGAAGCCAGTGAAGTCACTGCCGCGTATTACCCGGACACTTTGCGCCTGGGCGACCTGACGCTGGCGCTGACTTATCATTTCGAGCCGAACCATCCCCGCGATGGCGTGACCGTGCGCGTGCCCGCGCCATTGCTGTTGTCGCTGCCCGCCGAGCGCCTGGAATGGCTGGTGCCGGGTTTGCTGGAAACCAAGTGCATTGCCCTGGTGCGCAACCTGCCCAAGGCGATTCGCAAGAACTTCGTGCCGGTGCCGGACTTCATCAAGGCCGCCTTGCAGCGCATGACCTTCGGCGAAGGCTCGCTCCCGCAAGCGCTGGGCCGCGAACTGCTGCGCATGACCGGCGCCCGGGTGACCGATGAGGCCTGGGCTGAAGCGGCGCAGCAGCTGGAAAATCATCTGAAGATGAATCTGGAAATCGTCGACGCCGAGGGCAAGTTCCTCGGTGAAGGACGCGATCTGGATGAGTTGACCGCGCGTTTCGCCCAAGCCAGTCAGGCCGCCTTGGCGGTGCCGCAGACAGCGAAAAGTCAGCAGCCGGTGGAAGCGAAGGTGTTTGCCCCGGTCGCCGAGAAAACCCAGCAGAACATCGCCGGGTTGTCGATGACGGTGTATCCGGCACTGGTCGAGGAATCGGGCACAGTCAAGGAAGGGCGTTTCTCGACGCCGGCCGAAGCCGAATACCAACATCGTCGCGCCTTGCAGCGCTTGTTGTTGCAGCAACTGGCCGAACCGGCGAAATTCCTGCGCAGCAAACTGCCGGGGCAGACCGAGCTGGCGTTGCTGCATCGGGAATTGGGGCGCATCGATGCGTTGGTCGAAGACAT
Organism: Pseudomonas sp. CFII64; assembly: GCF_000416235.1. Classification (GTDB taxonomy): domain Bacteria; phylum Pseudomonadota; class Gammaproteobacteria; order Pseudomonadales; family Pseudomonadaceae; genus Aquipseudomonas. Next base: position 184,006 of record NZ_ATLO01000004.1, read on the forward strand.
CCTGTTGGCGAGCCTCGACAGCTGCATTCTCGAAGGCGAAGCCAATTTGCCACGCGACGGTGCCGGGCTATTGGCGTTGGCCGAACGCAAGCGCGGCGGCTGGACCGAACACGCCGAGCGCCTGGCGAAGCTGACCCTGGAAATTCTCAAGCTCTGGCATGGCCTGCAAAAACGCTTCAAGGGCAAGATCGATCTGTCCCAGGCCGTGGCCCTCAACGACATCAAGTCGCAGCTCAGCCATCTGGTCTATCCAGGCTTCGTCCGCGAAACCCCGGCGCAGTGGCTCAAGGAGTTGCCGCGCTATTTGAAAGCCATCGAAATGCGTCTGGAAAAACTGCCCGGCCAGGTGCAGAAGGATCGGGTCTGGAGCACTGAACTGGCGGGGTTGTGGGCGCAATATCAGGCGCGGGCCAGCAAACACGGACAGGAAGGCAAGCGCGACGACGAGCTGGTGGCCTATCGCTGGTGGCTGGAGGAATACCGGGTTTCACTGTTCGCCCAGCAGTTGGGCACCAAAATGGCGGTTTCGGATAAACGCCTGAGCAAACAGTGGAGTCAGGTGGAGGGGTGATTGGAAAGGGCACCTGATTCCGGCCGGGGCTTGCTACGCGACGAAGGATCGCCTATAGGGTTCACCTTTAATCACCCGCCCGGATAGCGCCAAAAGCCAGCAGTTATGGCACACTTCACGACTTGAGCCCGATGCGTCGCGCGGATTTTCTTGCGCCTTCGGCAGTTACTTTATGCAGGCATTGGTACGTTGGTTCCATAAGTGGGCCAGCCCGCCGTGCCCGAGCAGGTCGCTACCTGCATTGATCAATAAGAGAGGAACGACCGTGCACAACGTCGTCATCAGCGGCACAGGCCTGTACACCCCGGCCGACAGCATTTCCAACGAAGAGCTGGTGCAGTCTTTCAACACTTACGTTGCTCACTTCAACAGCGAAAATGCCGACGCCATCGAGCGCGGCGAAGTGCTGGCACTGACCGAATCCAATGCGGCTTTCATTGAAAAAGCCTCCGGCATCAAAAGCCGGTTCGTGATGGACAAGGCAGGCATTCTCGACCCGCAGCGCATGAAGCCGCGACTGCCCGAGCGCACCAATGACGAGTGGTCGATCCTCTGCGAAATGGGCGTCGCCGCTGCCAGGCAAGCCTTGCAGCGCGCGGGTAAAACCGCCGCTGATATCGACGGCGTAATCGTCGCCTGTTCCAATCTGCAACGCGCCTATCCGGCCATTTCCATCGAAATCCAGGCAGCACTGGGTATTCAGGGTTTTGGCTACGACATGAACGTCGCCTGTTCTTCCGCGACCTTCGGCATTCAGGCGGCGAGCAATAGCGTGCAGCTGGGGCAGGCTCGGGCGCTGCTGGTGATCAGCCCGGAGATCTGCACCGCGCATCTGAATTTCCGCGACCGCGACAGCCACTTCATTTTTGGTGACGGCGCGACTGCCGTGGTAGTCGAGCGCGCTGATCTGGCCACTTCGGCTTATCAGTTCGATATCGTCAGCAGCAAACTGCTGACTTCGTTTTCCAACAACATTCGCAACAATTTCGGCTTCCTCAATCGTACCGCCGACGAAGGTGCGGATTCGGCGGACAAACTGTTCGTCCAGGAAGGTCGCAAGGTCTTCCGTGAAGTCTGCCCGATGGTCGCTGAGCTGGTCGGCGCGCACCTTGAAGCCAACGGTTTGAATGCCAGCGACGTGCAACGCTTCTGGCTGCATCAGGCCAACCTCAGCATGAACCACCTGATCGTCAAGAAGCTGCTGGGCCGTGAAGCGACCCTCGAAGAAGCGCCGGTGATTCTTGATACTTACGCCAACACCAGTTCGGCCGGTTCCGTGATTGCGTTTCACAGCTATCAGGATGACTTGCCCAAAGGCGCGCTGGGCGTGCTGAGTTCGTTCGGTGCCGGTTATTCCATTGGCAGCGTGATCTTGCGCAAGCGTTGATCGCGAAGCAGGAAACCGGGTGTTAACCGGGTATGTCACTTTTATGCGTCGGATAAATACCGTGAATGACTTCATTGTGAGTCATTCAAGGATTTACCGATGCCTGCAACACCTCCCCTCAATAGCAATCCTGCAATTGCTCCAGTCCCGGCCGGGGCTGGCGAACCTGACGGTTCTTTGCCATTCGGCACGGACCACGCCAATCTTGAGTTCCTGAAAACCGCGCTCCCCGCCTGGTACGTCGATGCCTCAAAGCCCATGCGCGAGGCCTTGCGCCGGAGCCATCTGAAGAGCCAGATGTCCAGACGAGTGCTGGAACCGATCCGCAATCGCCTGGTGCCGATCCAGACCTTCGCCACTCCGCTGCTGGAGCAGGCCTTGTTTGATCGCTTCAAGGTGCGTCTGGATGTGACGGCCAATCAGTTGGTGACCATGAAGGTCGACAGTTTCCTTTTGCTCGAGACCCGTACCCCGTTGAAGCAAACGCTGCTGCATGCGGCGTTGCAGAATTTCGAGGCAAGCGAAGCCAGCGTCGACGGCCTTGGCCAAGGCGCAGCACTGTTGCCGGTCGACGGTTTTCAGGTGGAATTGGTCTACGGCTACGGCCCGCTGCCAGGGATGCCGCGCTTTCGCTATCGCTATAACAACACGCTGGCAATCAAGCCCGAAGCGTTTGCCGAGATGAGTCGCGCGCTGGATCTGGGTGGGCGATACCAGGCGCTTCTGGACAGCGTGTTCAAGCCTGCCCCGCTTGAGGACCAGCCGCCGCTTTTGGCCGCTCAGGCCGTGGCGAGCGCTTTTATGAACGACGAACGCGATGCGCTCGAAGTGTTGGCGCATACCGCCCGCATGAAAAATCATCTCAGCGCCGACACCTGGCAGCTGTTGCTGGAGGTCGTCAATCCCGATGGCCAACCTCGCTGGCATGGCAGCAGGGTGCGTTATCGCCAGCTGCATATGCTCGATACCTACGCGTTTCCCGGCAGCACGCTGTATGGCGCGCTGCTGATCGAACCCGATCTGCCTGGCGATGACTTGCCTTGTGTGGTGTATCTGCCGGGCGACCCACAGACGCCGCTGAAAGAATATGCGTCCTTCAGCGCATTCACTGTTGCGCTGAACCACACGTTGTTCGACATGAAGTATCAGGAATACTTTCGGCGCTTTGTCAGCCTTGAACAGAGTCATCTGTTCTTCATCAAGCTTAATGAGCGACTGACCCCGTTGCGACCGGTCCCGGGCGATGAAAGCCTGTTGGCCCCGTATTTCGATGAAAACGCCGAGCTTTATCTGGCCAAGCGCGCCATTGACAAGCCCCCGTTCGAAGCGCTTTACGAGCACTTGCAGGCCAAAATGTATGCGGATTCGCGAATCGTCGCGGTTCCCACCAGTGATGAAGACCGTAAAAGCCGGCTCAAGCGTTGGCAAGCCTTCGAGTCGGTGGGTATGGATTTGCTGATGGTGGCGGGTTTTTTCGTGCCGGTACTGGGCGCTGCCATGGCTGTTGCGGCGGCGGGACAGTTGTTGCACGAAGCGTTCGTGGCTGTGGAGGACTGGACCCATGGCGAAACCGAAGAAGCGCTCAATCACCTGTTCGATATCGGTGAGAATGTTGCAGCGATGGCGGTGTTGGGCACAGTGGTGCATACGGCGCCGCGTGTTCTGCCCTCGGCGTTTGTGGAAAGTCTCGTCCCGGTCAACTTGCTGAACGGCATGACGCGCCTGTGGAAGCCCGTGCTCTCGCGGTTCCGGCAGAACATCACCTTGCCACCCTCAGTGATAGCCAATGCCCAAGGCTTGATCAAACTCGGCGGGAAAAACTGGTTGGCACTGGAGGGCAATGTTTACCGGCTGGAGTTCGATGCCCGCATGGGCAAGTGGCGCGTCCAGCATCCCACCGACGCCGAACTGCATTCGCCGCTGCTCGAACACAATGGCGCCGGCGCCTGGCGTCACGAAGGTGAAAACCCCATGGGCTGGGACGACATCAAGGCATTGAAGCGCCTGAGCAGGTCCCATGAAGGTTTTTCCGATGAAACCTTGCAACGCGTGCTGCGCGCCACCGGTGCCGACGAGGCGTTGTTGCGTCAGGTGCATGTGGAGAATCTGCCAATGCCTGCGTTGCTCAACGATACCCTGCAGCGCATGGGCATCGAACAGCAGGTGGAAGATTTCATTACGTTGACGAGCGGCAGCGATCTGGATCTGGTCAGTACGCCGCGCATCGAGCCTTTCCTGAAGCTGCTCGCCTCTGCCGAAAGCTGGCCTGCTGCCCGTGGGCTGCGTCTGCTGCGTGAACCCACTGCGGTGCCGGGAAGCTGGAACATAACCCCTGATTTGAAAACCTTGATTGAGGTCTCTTACAAGCCGGGCGGTATGACCGTTCTGCTTGATACGGTGCTCAAAGGCTTGCAGCCTGATGAAATCACCCGCTTGCTGGGTGCGGAGGTCGAAGGGAGACCCGCGCAGATTTTGCGTCTGGCCCGCAATCTGTCCGAGCTGGCCCGGACTCACACACGCCCACTGAGAGAAGAGCTGTACGCGCTGGCCGAACACTCCAGCGATCCGTTGATCAAGCTGATTCGCCGCGACTTCCCCGGCATGCCCAAGGCCATCGCCCAGGAAATGCTCGACGCTGCCACCCCGGCGCAAAAGCTGCGCATGACGACGTCCGGGCGAATCCCCCTGACTATCGCCGAGCAGGCGCGGGAGTACCAGCGACAGCTGCGATTGAACCGCGTCAGCGAGGATTTTTACCTGGCGCAAACCGACAATCCGGACACTTTCAAAGTTGGACTTGGCTTGCTGTCGAGTCTGTGGGGCTGGCCAGCGAACCTCGCCATCGAGTTGCGCGATGCAACGCTGACTGGCGAACTGCTGGATGCGGCCGGCAATAGCCCGAGCGCACAGATCCGTCACACGCTGGTCAAGACCGATTCGGGATATCAAACCTTCATCAGCGATGGCAACCGAATCGGGGGTAGCAGCCAGAAGTTCTTCGAGGCCTTGTTGCAAGCCTTGCCTGATTCAGCCCGACAGAATATGGGCCTTTCGGCGGCATCTACCGAGCGAGACCTGCGGCACTTGCTGGGTGATCACGCCATCACCCGACGCACGAGCGTTGCACGCATGTTGAATATCCGGTCAATCAAGCCCGGTTTCTGCTGGCCGCATCGCTTGGCAGACGGGCGTGTCGGTTATCCCATGAGCGGGCGTTTGCGCAGCTTGTTCAGCCGTATCGGGGTTGGCGCGCATAATTATTCACCGGAGTTGGCCATCAAGGCGTTGTATCCGGGATTCATCGAGGGTGAAGTCCAGACATTCCTTAATCGGATGCGGGCTGAGTATACCGGCGAGGCCTGGGGCTTCAGCACCTTTGCCAAGCAGCGGCTCAAGGCCCTGGCGAAAGAATACAAGGCTCTGGAGCAGGCGCTGGACGAGTGGCTGGAAAGTGAAAGAAGCATTGCCGACCCCGACGCCTCACTGGCCGACTCCATACAGGATGCCCAGGCTTCGGTAGCCATACGGCTGAAATTGGGCTGGAAAAGAATGGGCATCAGGCGCTACAACGACGCTGGCGAGTTCATTGGATATGAACTCGATCTGAGCGACTTGTGCGTTTCCTCGCTGCCCGAGTTGAACGTCAACTTCGACCATATCGGTGTACTGCGAGCCGAGCGGCTGGAGCTGACGACCCCGCAGGCGGATCGCTTGCTCAAGCCGTTCAATAACTTGCGCATTCTCGAGCTTGATGGCAACGAGCTGACGACCGTGCCCGCCAGCGTTGCGCGACAGGGCCAGCTTCAGAAGCTGTCGTTGCGCGATAACCCGCTGGTCCTGGACCCGGATTCTGCCCGGCACATATGCAGCGCGACGTCCCTGCAAACCCTGGATCTGGAAAACTGCCCGATTGGATCACAACTGGATCTGCGTCCGCTGAACAGGCTACTGACGCTGGGGTTGCGTTCCACCCACATCGACGCTTTACCGGTTGGAATGTGGGATTGTCCACTGTTGCGCGATGTCGACTTGCGCGACAACCGGATTACCGACCTTACCGATGCCAGTCTGGCGAATCTGGGCAGCGCTTACGTCAGGGTGCAGTTGCACGACAACCCGCTTAACGAGGTCTGCCTGCTGCGTGCGGAAAATCTGCTGACCGACGCTGCTCGGGCTCGCATCGGCATCCGCGAGGCGCGGATCCACTTTGAGCATCAACCCGGCGCGGATGCGGGATGGATGGAGGGCGTTGCAAACGGTGACAAAACGGCGAGGGCCTTGAAGTGGGACGATCTGGAGGCGGAACCCGATTCCGCAGACTTCTTCCGGGTGTTACATGAGTTAACCGGCAGCGCCGACTTTGCCCAATATCAAGAAACCTTGAGCGTACGGGTATGGGCGTTGATTGATGCCATTGCTGAAAACCGGGCACTGCGCGAGGAGCTTTATGCCATGGCGATGCAACCGCAGACCTGTTCCGATGGCGTCGCGATGGTGTTCAGCGACCTGGAACTGCATGTGCGGATATTCAACATCATGGCCACGTCGCAAAGCACCCAACAACCCGCCAATATATTCAGGCTGGTCAGGGGCCTGGCGCGTCTGGATGAAGTCGAGAAAATCGCGCTGGTCAATATCCGGACCCGAGAACTGCTTGGCGAAACAGTGGATCACGTCGAGGTACGGATGGCGTTTCGAACCGGGCTCGAAAAGCGCTTGCAGTTGCCTGAGCAGGTACGTGGCATGACGTTTCTGGCGTTGGCGGGTGTCACCAGGCCCATGCTGGATAATGCCGGGTTGCGGGTGCTGGCCAGAGAAACCACGCCGGGATTCTTCAGTCATCTGGTCGCACGCGAGTTCTGGATGAAATTTCTTGAAGAGCGCTTCAGTCAGCGGTTCGAGACCCTCAACGCACCTTTCTATGAGCGTCTGGACGCCCTGCACAGCCGCCGTATGGAGCTTGTGGACGGGGATTATATTCAGCAGGTCGGCGAGATACAGCGCGAGCGCGCACTGGAGGTTGAGGCATACGCGGTGCGACTGACCGAGGACATCGCCGGGAAAGTCGCGCGTAATGAAAACGGGGGACCTTCGCGCTCGACCTGACGCCAGGCGGGTTCCTGCGAGCGCGGCGACAATGTCGCCATGCGGTAGTGGGTTATGTCACGCCCCGCCCGCAAATAAATACCGTGAATGACTTCCTGGTAATCATTCACGGTATTTCCAATGTCCTCAACAACACCCGCCACCCACTACCCGTCGCCCACAACAACGCCTGTGTCTTCCAGCACCGACGAGCATTTCGGCGCCGTACCTTTCGATACCGGCCACGCCAATCTTGAGTTTCTCAAGGGCAGCATTCCGGACTGGTACGTCAAGGCGCCCAGGCAATTGCGCGAAGCGCTGCGCCAAAGCCAACTCAAGAGCGAGTTGTCGCGGCATATCGTCGAGCCGATCCGGTCACGGCTGAAGTCGATAGAAAAATTTGCGACACCGCGGCTGGAGCAGGCCCTGTTTGACCGTTTCAAACTGCGGCTGGACGTCACCGCCAACCAGTTGGTGACCTTGCAGACCGAGGGTTTTTTTCTCCAGACTCGTACCCCCCTCAAACAAACTCTGCTGCACGCGGCCTTGCAAAACTTCGAAGCGAGCGAAGCCAGCGATGGCGGCCTCGGGCAAGGCGCCGCGCTGTTGCCGGTCGACGGGTTTGCGGTCGAATTGATTTACGGCTCCGGACCGCTGCCGGGGTTGCCGCGTTTTCGCTATCGCTATAACGGCACGCTGGCTATCAAACCCGAAGCGTTTGTCGAGATGAGTCGCGCGCTGGATCTGGGTGGTCAATATCAGGCGCATCTGGACAGCGTGTTCAGACCTGCGACCGCCGAGGGACAACCGCAGGGTTCGGCAGCTCAGGCGGTGGCCAGCGCTTTTATCAACAGTGAACGCGATGCACTGGCCGTATTGGCGCACATTGCCCGCATACGCGAGCATCTCGGCGCCGACAGCTATTCGATGTTGCTTGAAATGGCAGAACCTCACGGCCATCCGCTGTGGCACGGCAGGCCGGTACGCTATCGCCAGCTCCATATGCTCGATACCTACGCGTTTCCCGGCAGCACGCTGTATGGCGCATTGCTGATCGAACCCGATCAGCCTGGTGATGACTTGCCTTGCGTGGTTTATCTGCCCGGCGACCCCGAGGCGCCACTCAAGGAGTACGCATCCTTCACGGCATTCGTTGCCGCAATGCGCCACAAGTTGTTCGAGATGAAGTATCAGGAATACTTCCAGCGCTTTATCAGCCTTGAACAGAGTCATCTGTTTTTCGTCAAGCTCAATGAGCGATTGACCCCGCTGCGACCAATCCCGGGAGATGACAGCCTGTTTGCCCCTCACTTCGATCCAGACGCCGAGCTTTATCTGGAAAAGCGCGAGCTTGCCAAATCCCCGTTTGACGCGCTTTACGAGCACTTGCTGAGCAAAACCTACGCTGATTCGCGAATCGTCGCGGTTCCCACCCGTGATGAAGACCGCAAAAGCCGGCTCAAGCGTTGGCACGCCTTCGAGTCGGTGGGTATGGATTTGCTGATGGTGGCGGGTTTTTTCGTCCCGGCACTGGGCGCTGCCATGGCTGTGGTCGCGGCGGGGCAGCTGTTGCACGAAGCGTTCGTGGCTGTGGAAGACTGGACCCATGACGAAACCAAAGAAGCGCTCAATCACCTGTTCGACATCGGTGAAAACCTTGCGGCGATGGCGGTGTTGGGCACTGCTGTACATCTGGCGCCGCGTGTCCTGCCATCGACGTTCGTCGAAAGTCTTGCCCCGGTCAAATTGCTCAACGGTGTGACGCGCCTGTGGAAGGCGGAACTCGCGCCTTTTGAGCAGGATGTTGTCTTGCCCAAATGGCTTGCGGCCGACGCGCAAGGGTGTCTCAGGCTGGAGGGGAAAACCTGGTTGCCACTGCAAGGCAGGCTGTACCGGATCGAACTCGATCCGAAAGTGAATCAGTGGCGCATCAAGCATCCCTCTGAGTCGAGCCTGCTTTCCCCGGCGCTTGAACACAACGGTGAAGGCGCTTGGCGATATGAAGGTGAAAATCCTGTGGAATGGGATGAAATAACCGGTCTCAAACGCTTGCATACCGACCATGATGCCTTTACCGACGCAACGGCGGAGCACGTGCTGCGGGTCACCGGCGCCAATGAGGCGCTGCTGCGGCACGTGCATATCGATAATCTGGGCGCGCCAGCTTTATTGAGGGATACCGCTCTGCGCTTTCGCGCCGAACAGCAGGTGGAAGCGTTCATCGATCGGATCGGCAGTGAGCCGGATAACGTGACTGCCCCGCGTATCGGACCTTTCCTCAAGCTGCTGACGTCAGCACCGAACTGGCCTGAAGGCGTGGCGTTGCGTTTGCTGGAGCAGCAGGGCGTCGTGCTGGAAACCTGGAATGCTCATCCCGGCACGCGTTCGGTCATTCAGGTCACTTACACACCGGGGAACATGACTACATTGCTGGGCGACGTGCTGGACGGTCTCGCTGAGGATGAGATCCAGGCGTTGTTCGGCGAAGCGATCGACGGGAAGGCGGCAAGGGTGCTGCGCCTCGCCCGGATGCTTGGCGAACAGGCTCAAACACGCAAAGCGCGGCTGCGCGATGATATTCACGCCTTGGGAAGCGGCTCCAGTGAGCCTCTGATCGCATTGGTCCGGCGCGATTTTTCCGGGCTGCCGGACGTCGTCTGCAAAGAGCTGCTCGACATGGCGACTCACGCGCAGCAGGCGCGCATGATTTCAGCCCGGCGTTTGCCGCTGCCCATCGCCGAGCAGGCGCGCGACTATCTCCAGCAGCTGCGCATCAATCGGGCCAACGAAGGTTTTTTCCTCAAGGAAACTGATAACCCGGACACCATCACGGCTGGCTGGAAACTGCTGAGCATGCTGTCAGGTTGGCCCGCAGACGCCGCGCTTGAGCTGCGTGATTCCACCTTCACCGGTGAGTTGCTCGACAGCGTGGGCAATAGCGCCAATGCTGAAACCTATTCCATTGTTGCCAGGAGCGACGCCGGCTATCAGGCTCTGGATCATCACGGCAATCCCCTTGGCCAGGCTGAGCAGGCATTTTTCGCGGCGCTGCTTGATGCATTGCCCGGTCCGGTCAGGCGTGCTGTCGGCCTCCCGGAAGGCGCAACTGAGCAGACGCTGCGGGCTCGTCTGGGTGATCTGGCTGTGCCGCAGCGTGACACCGTTGCCCGGATGCTGGGGATGCAAGCGATCAAGCCCGGCTTCAAATGGCCGCAGCGCCTGGCCGACGGACGCACCGGCTATCCCATGAGCGGACGGATGCGCGGGCTGTTCAGGAAAATGGGCTTGGGCTCCGGACGCGCTTCGCCTGAGCTGGCGGTCAAGGCGCTCTACCCGACGTTTGTCGACGATGAAATCAAAGCCTTTCTCGACGAACTCAAGGCTGCGCACAGCGGGCCTGTAGAGCAGTTGCCACTGTTCATCAAAAGTCGGCTGGATACCTTGGCGTCTGATTACAAAATCCTCGATCGCACGCTTGATCAGTGGTCGGAGTCGCCGCATGCCCCAGTAGGCACCAGGAATGCGCGACGTATTGCGGCGTTTAATCTGCGCAATTGCTGGAGGCGGACCGGCAACTTAATCCGACAGGCGGATGGCAGTTTATCTTACAAGCTGGAGTTGAATGACCTGCACATCGGGAGTCTGCCACCGCTCAACGGCAATTGGGACCATGTTGGCGCGCTGGAGCTCAAGCACCTCAATCTGTATACAGCTGAAGCCAACGCTTTCCTGCGTTACTTCAAACAGGCTTTCTGGATCAGCCTGCGCGGTAACAATCTAACGTCGGTGCCGGAGGTCTTGAGTGAAATGTCGCGCCTGGAACGCTTGTCGTTTGCTGAAAACCCTCTGGTTCTGGACACCGCCAGCGCCATGAGCCTGAGCCGTTGCACCGTGTTGCGATCACTGGACCTGAGTCAGTGTCCGGTGGGTGAACACCTGCACAGGCTGAGTTTTTTCCCCCAGTTGCGCACGCTAGGACTACGTGCCACCGGTCTGGATGCAGTGCCGGATTGGGCCTGGCGAAGCGAGATGCTGCGGCATCTGGACCTGCGCGACAATCAGATAGCGGAACTCAGTGGCGGGACGTTGAACCATCTGGTGCAGCCCGGTCTTCGGCCGCAATTACATGACAATCCGATCAACGATTCGAGCATGGTCAGGGCGCGGATATTGTTCACTGAAGTGGAGTTGCGTCGGATGGGGCTCGGATCGGCGAGAGGGCATCACGATGCGGCTTTGCCATCAGGCACCTTTTGGCTCGCCGGGCTCCCGACGGAAGAATTGCAATCCCGGCTTCTCAAATGGGGCGATTTACAGAGTGAGCCCAATAGCGGTGAATTTTTCCGGGTGCTTCACGATCTCACGCTGTCAGCCGACTTCAATCATTATCGGGCAGGGCTGACAGGACGTGTATGGCGCCTGGTTGACGCGGCCAGTGACACGACCCAGCTGCGCGAGGAGTTGTTCGAGATGGCCGCGCATCCCGTGACCTGTGGTGATGGCGTGGCCATTGTGTTCAGTAACCTTGAGATACATGCGCAAGTGTTCAAGGTTTCCGCATCCGTTTCACCTGACGACCAGCCCGCTCAACTGTTCCGGCTGGTCAGAGGATTGCAGCGGCTGGATGACGTGGAGTCAAGCGCCTGGCAGCTGATCGCAGTGCGCCGAGCCGCCAATGTCCCTGTGGATGAAGCGGAAATCCGCCTGGCGTTCAGAGTAGGCCTCGCGCATATTCTGGACCTGCCCGGTCAGCCTGAAGGCATGCTCTACAACCGGCTGGCCGGCGTGACGCAAGACATGCTTGATGATGCTTATTCAGGAATTCTTGCCAAAGAGGGCCAGCCGCAATTTTTGCAGGCGCTGATCGCGCGTGATTTCTGGATGACGTTTCTGGAGGGTCGTTATGCAGATACCTTCGCGCCGCTCAAGGCCGGCTTTCAGGACCGCATGGAAGCATTGGACAACGACAGGGCTGGCTTGACGGACGAACATTATCTGGCGCGAGTCGGGGCTATTCAGCGTCAGCGCAACGAGGCGTTGAATGCGCTGGCGTGTCGGCTATCGCTGGATATTCAACTGGCTGTAGTGCGCGAAGAGGCGATGCTTGCCCGCAGTCTGGATCAGACGGGGAGAGGGACTGTAAACGCAGGCTGAACGTTCGGCCTGATGACGGATGATGGGGATCACCGGCCAACGCCAGCCTGACAAAAACCAACCGACGCTGAGTACGTCTCGGCGTCGGCTTTTGGGCAGGGGATGCTTAGAACTTGGCTTCAACGTCCAGCTGCAGCGTGTTGGCGTCTGCGTCGCGCTGGCTGGCCACGGCGTAGTCGGCCTTGGTCAGGAAGTAAGTCGCGCCGACGGAGAAGTTCTTGTCGATTTCGTAACCGACCTTGATCTTGTGACCGCGCGAACCGGTAGTGCCGTTGGCGAAGTCCGAGTCAGTGAAGGCGCCAACGACAGCGTTACGCTGGGTGTCGCGGTAGTTGTAGTCAAGACCGAAGCCAAACACCTTGGTCTTCACGCCCGCCAGCCAGGCGGTGTCCTGATCGTCGGTGCTGTCATTGTTGACGACGTATTGGCCGTACAGCGCCAGTGGCAAGCCAAGACCGCTGATATCGATCTGACCGAAACCTTCGTACAGACGGAACTGATTGGTGGTGTTGCCGTTGACGCGCAGGGCAGCGCTGTCCTTGTCATTGTCGAAGGCATAAACGCTGCCGCCGAGGGTGACTTTCAGGTTGTCGGTCGGTGCGAAGCGCGCGCCCAACTGGCCGGCGGTCATGCTCAAGTCGTGACGGAACTGTGTGCCTTCGCCGTCGATGTTGTCCTTGAGGGTGTAGTAACCGGCGCTGCCGAACAGCTCGGTCTTGCCGCCCAGTGGCAGGCTGTAGGTGGTTGCCAGACCTTCCGGGTTGATGTCGCCATCCCAGATCACGTCACCCATGCTGACCCACGGCTGGTTCATCTTGCCGCCAATGACGTGCAGGTTCTTGACCGCAGTCGGCGCGTAATCGATGAAGCCCAGATCCAGCCACAGATCCTTCTTGACGAAGTAGCCATCCAGATCCTGGTTGGTGGAGCGCGCATCGCTGCTGCCGCCGGTGGCGATACGGATACCGGTGCTCACCTGCGGGTTGATTTCGGTGTAGGCACCCAGACGAGCGCGAATACGCTGGCGGTCCTTGTCCTGGCTGTTGGTCTGGCCATCGATATTGATGGTTTCCTGACGAACCCGCACATCACCCTTGAATTGAGTCTTGGTCGCCCAGGCAACTTTCTGTTCGAAAGCGGCCTGAGAAGCTGATTTAGTGTTCTGGACGTCGGCGAGCGCTTGCTTCTGAGCCTGCTGGTCTTTCGCCAGTTCGGTCTGCAACTCGGCATATTGAGCCTGATTGATCGAGCCATTGGCCCTGAGCATGTCGAGCAGTTTAGCGTCGACTGCGGCATTGGCCGGAACACTGATGGCCAGAACGAGGCCACCACACAGGGCCGCCGCAGTTTGTGCAGAAACAAGACGCATATCAATCTCCATAACTTGATAAAGGATGACGGCAGGCCATCCCGAATAACCGCCCCACGGTCAGAGCGCGAATGGGGGTTAGTGCCCCCGGTTCTAAAAACTGGCGCCAGTATCACTGCGAGTTATTACAGAAAAGTGGCAAAGCAATGGCACGTCGATGACAATGCAACCTTTCGGCAAAGGTGCGGTCCAGAGCCTTCGGCGTGCCTGCAGGCAGGATTGCTTGGGGTTACGCAATGCTGGTGGCCTGGGCAGCACCCAGGAAGGTCGTTTTAGGCGAAATGCACTATTGGGCTATGTCACAACCTGCCCGCCAGGTAAGTACCGTGAGGCTAATTTCAAACACCTCGTGGACTCAACCATGTCAGACACAGCTGTTACCGAATCAATGCCGGATATTACTTTCTATAATGAACACTTTCCTAATCAGGAAATCCTGAAAAAGCGTTTGCCATGGTGGTTTACCCGATACACGCCGGATATGGCGTCGTTACAAGTGGAGTTGTACAAAAGTCAGCTGCAAAGTCTGGCGGCGCAAAAAGCGTTCAGCACGCTGATTGAACCGCTCAAATCGGTGCGCGCATTCAGCAGGCCGCTGTTGAATAACGCGATGCTTGAACAGTTCAGGGTCAAGGCGGACTGCACACAGATTTACCTGGAAGAACTCATCGCCGCCAGCCCTCTGGAAGTGACGAGGAGTTCACTACTTTCCGCTGCCCTTTTTAATTTCGCTGTTAATAAGGTATTCCTTCCAGGGGCCGTGCTTCGGTATATACCCGCTGTATATCCAGCCGATTACAGCGATGTGTGCGGGGAGCAAATTTCCTGTTCTTCAGGGCAACTGAATACCGAACCCGCAGCGTTTGCACAGATGTGCCGAACCCTCGATCTTGGCGGGAAATATCAGGCACACCTTGACAGCGTATTCAAATCCGAAACGACTTCCGGGCAGATTTCCGAAGCTTTTATTCTGAAAGAACGGCTTCGATTTGAAGTGCTGAGCCATATCGCACGGATGAAATACGATGTCAGTGCAGAGGCTTATGAAGTCTTGCTGAAGGTCGCAAAAGATGGCGAAAGGCCTGTGTGGCGCGGAGGGCCGGTTCGGTACTGTACCTTGGAAATTCTGGATCGTCGTTTCACGGGCGGATTCATGGGCGGTCTTGCGCAGGGCATCCTGATCGTCGAGTCACATACGCGGCGCAGCTATGCAGACCCTATGCCCAGGGAAGAATTGATCAGGTTTGGCGAACCCGGTCATGATTATCCGGTGGTCGTTTACATGCCAGGCGACCCTGTTCATCCGCTCAAGGAATACGGCAGTAGACTGCATTTTATTGCCGACTTGCTGACCCGGTTTACCGAGCCTTCTTTCCAAAGCTACTTCGCACGGTTTATCCGCCTGCAGTATCGTGGTCAGTTCTTTGAGAAAATGAACAGGGCACTCGAAGGGGATATCTTCAGCGAAATCGCCCCCCTCTTGATGTCCCAACAAGGCCGACCGTTTCAACTCCTGTACAACCAGGCGTTAGACACACTTTATGCCGACGCCGAAGTGCTTGCAGTACCCGTTGCGCACACCCAACACGCCGCCAACACTGGAGCACTGCACATATTCAGGTCCGTTGCCCATTTCGGATTCGATCTGGCTGATGTATTCCTGCCGGCTTCGGAAGTTCGTGACCTGTTAAAAGATACTTTCATCGCCCTTGAAGACTGGAGCGATGGCGATACCGGGAAGGCACTGGATCAGCTCTATGCTATCGGCAAGGACGCAGTAATGCTTGCGGTGCCCAAAGTTGCCAAGGAAGTCGAGAGGGTGGAAAAAGTCTATGAAGATGGAAAACAGGCGCTGGAATTCCTCAAGGAAGTACTTGAACCCGCAGTCAGTAGTTCCGGCACTTCAACCGCGGCACAGGAGGGAGCTGAGCGGGATAAGATTGTCGAAATTGAACCCGGTAATGATGTACATCAAACACAGAGCACACCCAAGCCTTCGGCATTCATCGAAAGCCTGGTTCAGGTCAAGTCCTACGATCCTTCGACGCGGTTGTGGAAACCCAGCCTGGATTCCTACGCACTGCACGGGTTGCCCGAAGGCGCCTTCCTTGACTCACGCAGCCTGTACCATGCGGGCGGCAAAACCTATCTGGCGATGGGAAAGCATTTTTACCAGATCCACCTTGACCCAACCCTGAGGAAGTGGTGCGTTCTGCATCCCGACGCCGCACCAGGTTATTCACCCGTTCTGGAAACCAACAACGCCGGTGCCTGGCGCTTCGAAGGCGAAAACCCGATGGGGTGGGATGCGTACACCGCATTTCGGCGCCTGCACGGTGACCTGGCGGTGCTTTCGGATGACACGATCCAGCACATCCTGCGGGTGACGGAAGTAGACGAAGCCCTGTTACGCAAGATCCATGTGGATAAGCTGTTCCCGCCAGCGTTGCTCATTGATTGCACCCAGCGCTTTCTTGTTGATCGTGAAGTTTCCGAGTTCATCGACCTGATGTGGGTTATAGCCAATTTCGGTTCGGCCGAGGAGCATGATCAGTTCTTCGTCGCCAGGATCGAACCGTATCTCGATTTTCTGGTGACCCTGCCGGGTTGGCCGGGTGATTGCGTATTGCGTCGTGTAGACGCACAAGGGACAGTGCTGAGTATTCATGCGCCGACCACCATCACCTTGCGCACAGTCGATGTGATGTACACCCCTGGCAGAATGAACGCACTCCTGGACGCTCTGGTGATCAAACTGTCGCCGGAGGACGTTGAGATGTTGCTGGTCGACTACGAGGGACCGAAAACTCAAGGCCAACATCTCGCGTTGCGCATTGCCTATGAAGCACAGGGTAGGCGAGGGGTACTTTTTGAGTTGCTTTACGCCGCTCTGAATCCTGCGGCCGCTCCTTTGGTCCAACTCATGAAGCGCGACTTCAAGACGCTGCCCGATACCGTTGCACGCGAGATCGTCAGCGGCGCCAACAGCGTGGAACGCAGCCGTATGGAAGAAGCCCGGCGCATCCCGCTGCGTCTGGCCGAGCAGGCTCGTGAATACCTCCAGCAATTGCGATTAAACCGGGCGCTGGAGTGTTTTTATCTGCACATCGAAACCCCCGACAGCTCCACGGTGGCCCTGGGTTTGATTAGTTCCTGGCCCGACTGGCCGCAGGATCAGGCGATTGAA
Source organism: Pseudomonas sp. CFII64 (assembly GCF_000416235.1). GTDB lineage: Bacteria > Pseudomonadota > Gammaproteobacteria > Pseudomonadales > Pseudomonadaceae > Aquipseudomonas. The sequence continues at coordinate 200,759 of NZ_ATLO01000004.1, forward strand.
GTCCGTAACGTTAATGGCGAGACGCTCTCTCGCCTGGGGGGCAGCAATACAACATCAAGCCAGCCGAGTCTGGTATTGGTGAAAACGGATGACGATTATCAAGCGTTCGACGGCAACGGCAGCCCCATTCAACTCAAGAGCGCAAGCACGCATGGCACCCTGGCGAGCGCTCTGGCGGCTCAGACGAGCCTCGCGGACGACGTGGGCCAGCTCAAGGTCGCTCTGGGAGACATAGCAACGAAGCAGCGCAGCAAGGTTAAACGACTTTTGGGTATGCGCCAGACAAAACCGGGAATCATCTGGCCTTCGCGTCTGGCTGATGGACGTGTGGGGTATCCGTTGAGTTCTCGCCTGCGAGGACTGTTCAGCAAGTTCCGCAACAACGCGCAGGCATTTTCGCCGGAGCTGGCGGTGCAGAATCTTTATCCACAGCTCACGCCCCGCGAAGTCAGGAAGTTCCTTCAGGCAGCCGCGTTGGGGCTCACTGGTACGGCCGGTGAAAAGCAGAATCAGATCCGAGCCATGCTGAATGAACTCACCGAGCAATATGCCCGACTGGAAAGCACGCTGGATCGCTGGCTGAGTGAGGTGAGACTGGCGCAGGACGGGCATTTGCCTGATGCCACTGTCGCGGGGCGTGAAACTGCCAGGACACGGATACTGGCATGCTGGCGAAAAGAAACGGCGTCGTTGATCGATCCTCAAGTGCCGGATTCGGCACACAAACTGGACCTCAGTGACCTGTCCATCGGCGCGTTGCCCGCGATAGAGGCGAACTTCAAGCACGTCCACGCGTTGACGCTGGAGAACATGGCGCTGACCGTTGCTGGCGTGGAAGCATTTCTCCGGTGCTTCCCTCAGGTGCGCTGGCTATCGTTGCGCGGCAACCTCCTGAACTCGATCCCTGTGACGTTGGGCAGCCTGTCCACCTTGAAAAGCCTGATGCTGAGCAATAATCCCGTCACTGTCGATGCCGAAGGTTTGCAATCCCTGCAACGCCTGAAGCAATTGGAAACGCTGGTACTTGAGGGCCAGGCTATCACTATCCCGGTGGCAATCGACATCAGCCAGTGGCCAGCATTGGTGGAGCTGAAACTCAGAAACTGCGGATTCGTTATCATGCTGTCCGGGTTGGGTGTTCATGAGCCGTTACGCCACGTCGATCTGCGTCATAACCGGATTATCGACATATCAGAACAGACTTTAAGCGCCATTGCCTCGCGTCCCCAACTTTATGTGCGGCTGCATCTGAACCCTCTCAGTAACGAAACCATCGAGCGGGCTTTACGCTTCTTTAATCCCATCAGGCTGGTACGCATGGGCGTTATGACCCTGCCCCGGCTGCCTGGGCGCAATCCGCCAGTTTCGGAATGGCTGGCAGAAACCGGCAGTCAAGAGCAGCTTCTGCGCTGGGCAGAGTTGCAGCTGGAAACCGGCGGGGAGGCGTTTGTCCAGTTGGTCAGTGACTTGTTCATCACGGCGGATTACCGGGATAATCGCCGGGAGTTGACTGTCCGACTCTGGCGAATGATCGATGCAATGTCCAGTTCCTACGCGCTGCAGGAGGAGCTCTTCGCGCTGGCTGCTCATCCGCAAACCTGCGGCGATGGCACCATGATCATCTTCAACCAGCTGGACGTTCGCGTATTGGTGTTTGAGCTGGAGGTCGCGAACGGAGGCGTAACACCTGTTGACATGTTCAAGCTGATCCGTGGGCTTGAACGCTTGTCTGAGCTTGAGAAAATTGCGCTTGAAGACATCAACGCAAGGATCGCGAACCAGCCGGAACTGGATCTGGCCGAGGTCAGGCTCATTTACCCCACCCGATTGCGTGAAAGCCTTGAGTTGCCGGGGCAGGCGCGCGCGATGCTGTTTGAAACCACCTCGGGGGTTACCCAGCAGATGCTGGATCAAGCCAGGAACCGGGTTCTTGCCAGGGAAAGCACCCAGGCGTTCTTCGACGCCATGATCGCCCGCAAGGACTGGATTTCGTTTCTTGAAGAGCATTATCCCGCTCGCTTTGAACAGATAAACCAGCCGTTTCATGATCGTCAGGATGTGCTCGACTCTGCTCGTGGCACCCTTACTGACGAGGCGTTTTTACGTGGCACAAACGAGGTTCTTCGGGACCGGCAAGAGGCCTGCTCGGTGCTGGCATCGCTACTGACACAGGAGATTGCCCAGTCCGCAGCCGCCGCTGGCTGACGATAAACGGGACACGGTGGTCGTGAACAATCGTCGGTTATGAGGGATACTCGCGGGCACGTCTGCTGCTCCTGGGGAATTGCGCATGTCCGTACAGACCACCGACAGCCTGAGCACGATCGCGTCCTCGCAATGGGACGCGCTCGTGCCAGGCCATTCGCCCTTCCTGCGTCATGCGTTTCTCAGCTCGCTTGAGGACAGCGGCAGCCTCGGCCCGCGCTCGGGGTGGCGGGCCGAACACCTGCTCGACGTTCAGGACGGGCAACTGGTGGCCGCCATGCCCGCCTATCGCAAATGGCATTCCTACGGCGAGTACGTGTTCGATCACAGCTGGGCCGACGCCTGCCGTCGCGCCGGAATCGCGTACTACCCGAAACTGCTGGCCGCCATCCCGTTCAGCCCGGTCAGCGGGCCGCGCATCCTGTGCGCATCCCCCGAGGCTGGCGTCCAATTGCTCGGCAGCCTGCCGGGTTATCTGGATGAGCAAGGGTTGTCCAGCGCTCACGTCAACTTCACCGATCCCTTGGCGGATGCCTTCCTGGCTGAGCAAGCCGGATGGTTGCAGCGCTATGGCTGCCAGTTTCATTGGCAGAATCGTGGCTATCGGGATTTTCAGGATTTCCTCGACGCCTTGAGTTCGCGCAAGCGCAAACAGATGCGCAAGGAGCGTGAGCAAGTGGCGGGGCAGGGCATCGAGTTCGAGTGGCTCGAAGGTCATCAACTCAGCGAAGCGTTGTGGGATTTTGTCTACGCCTGCTATTCCAATACCTACGAGATCCGTGGGCAGTCGCCTTATCTGACGCGAGAATTCTTCAGCTTGTTGGCCGAGCGTATGCCGACAGCGATTAGGGTGGTGCTGGCGCGTCAGGGTTCACGTCCGGTGGCCATGGCGTTCAGCCTGTTGGGTGGCGACAGTTTTTATGGGCGCTATTGGGGATGCCTCGCGGAGTTTGATCGCCTGCATTTCGAGACGTGTTTCTATCAGGGCATGGACTACGCGATTGCCCACGGCGTGCAGCGATTCGACGCGGGCGCGCAGGGTGAACACAAACTGATTCGCGGCTTCGAACCGGTCATCACCCGGTCGTGGCACTACCTGACGCATCCGGGATTGAAAGACGCCGTGACGGGCTTTCTCGAGCAGGAGCGCGTGGGCATATTGGCCTACGCCGAAGATGCCCGCGGGGCGTTGCCGTATCGGCAAACCGTGGAATGAATCGTTGGAGCGAGGCTTGCCCGCGAATCAGGCGCCTCGGTGAACCTGATGCACCGCGTGATCGTTCTTCGCGGGCAAGCCTCGCTCCAACAGGTTTAATCAATCCCCACAAATCCGCCGGTCTGATGCTGCCACAACCTTGCGTACAAGCCGCCGTGGGCCAGCAGTTCGGCATGGGTGCCGCTTTCGGCGATCTGGCCGCGTTCCAGGACCACCAAGCGGTCCATCCGCGCAATGGTCGACAAACGGTGAGCGATGGCAATCACGGTCTTGCCTTGCATCAGGGTTTCGAGGCTTTCCTGAATGGCTGCTTCAACTTCCGAATCCAGCGCCGAGGTGGCCTCATCCATGATCAGAATCGGCGCATCCTTGAGCAGCACGCGGGCAATCGCAACGCGCTGGCGCTGACCACCGGAAAGCTTGACGCCACGCTCGCCGACATGTGCATCGAAGCCGGTCCGGCCTTCAGCGTCCGACAGCAACGGGATGAACTCATCGGCGCGGGCTTTGTGCACCGCTTCCCATAATTGTTCGTCGGTTGCATCGGGCTTGCCGTACAACAGGTTGTCGCGGATCGAGCGGTGCAACAGCGACGTGTCCTGAGTGATCATGCCGATTTTTTCCCGCAGGCTTTCCTGTGCGACGTGGGAAATGTCCTGGCCATCGATCAGAATCCGCCCGTCCTGCACGTCGTACATGCGCAGCAACAGGTTCACCAGCGTCGATTTGCCCGCGCCGGAAGGGCCGATCAAACCGATTTTTTCGCCGGGTTTGATGTCCAGGTTCAGGCCGTGAATGATCCCGTTGCCATTGCCGTAATGGAAATCAACGCCGTCGAACTTCACGCCGCCCTTGTCCACTTGCAGGCGTGGAGCAGGGTCGCGATCGGTAACGCTGACCGGTTGCGAAATGCTCTGCAGGCCGTCTTGAACCATGCCGATGTTTTCGAAGATGCCGTTGACCACCCACATGATCCAGCCCGACATGTTGACGATGCGAATCGCCAGACCCGTCGCCAGCGCGATAGCGCCCACCGAGATCATGGATTGCGTCCACAGCCACAGCGCCAAACCGGTGGTGGTGACGATCAGAATGCCGTTCATGGTGGTGATGACGGTGTCCATGGAGGTCACGACGCGGCCGGCCAGCTGGCTTTTTTCGGTCTGCTCGCTGATCGCTTCCCTAGCGTATTGCTGCTCGAAATGGGTGTGGGCGAACAGCTTGAGGGTGGTGATGTTGGTATAGCCGTCGACAATGCGCCCCATCAACTTGGAGCGCGCATCGGATGACACCACCGAACGCTCTTTCACACGCGGCACGAAGTAGCACAGGGCCAGAATGTAGGCGACGATCCAGGTCAGCAGCGGGATCATCAGGCGCCAGTCGGCTTCGGCAAACAACACCAGCGCACTGATGGCATAAATCAGTACGTGCCACAGCGCGTCCACGGCCTGCACCGCCGAATCGCGCAGCGAGTTGCCGGTCTGCATGATGCGTTGGGCGATGCGCCCGGCGAAGTCGTTCTGGAAGAACTTGATGCTTTGCTTCAGCACATAGCTGTGGTTCTGCCAGCGAATCATGCTGGTCATGCCGGGGCTGATGGTCTGATGCACCAGCAGGTCATGCAGACCGACGAAAATCGGCCGCAGCACCAGCGCGACGACGGTCATCCAGATCAGCTCGGTGGCATGGATGCTGAAGAAATTCGGGTCGGGCGTGCCTTGGGCAAGGTCGATGATGCGGCTCAGGTAACTGAACAGCGCCACTTCGATCAGCGCGCCGATCAGGCCCACCACCAACAGTGCAGCGAAGCTTGGCCAGACCTGGCGCAGGTAATAGATGTAGAAGGCGAGGACTTTATTCGGAGGGGCGTCGGTGGGTGCGTCCCGGAAGATGTCGATCAGTTTTTCGAAACGACGATAGAACATTGGCTGACGCCTGCTTGCGCGCAGGCTCTCCTTGCTTGAAGAAAACTCCCACAGTCAGACCGCGTGATCCTGACATTGCTCAGAACAATTTCACGCGGCCTGGCACATCTCGACTCAGTCGACGCGCTTGGCGGACTTGATCAGGATCGGGTCCAACGGCACGTTTTGCATGCCACCTTTGTTGCCGGCCTGGGCGTTGACGATCTGGTCGACCACGTCCATGCCCTTGACCACTTTGCCGAACACCGCATAGCCGAAATCACGACCGCCATGATCAAGCATAGCGTTGTCACTGGTATTGATGAAAAACTGGCTGGTGGCAGAATCGACAACCGAAGTGCGCGCCATGGCCAGCGTGCCGCGCACGTTGTGCAGGCCGTTATTCGCTTCGTTCTTGATCGGGTCCTTGGTCGGTTTTTGCGTCATCTGTGCAGTGAAGCCGCCGCCCTGGGCCATGAAGCCGGGAATGACGCGGTGGAAAATGGTGTTGGTGTAGAAGCCGCTGTCGACGTAGCCCAGAAAGTTCTGGGTGCTGATTGGCGCCTTGGCATCGGCGAGTTCGATTTCAATCGCGCCAAAGCTGGTGTCGAGCACGACGTGGGTCGGCTTGGCGGGTGCGGTGGCAGCCATCAGATTGGCGGCAAAAAGCACGGAGCAGGCGGCGATAGCGATTTTTTTCAACATGGGTCAGTTGATCCTGATTGAGGGTTTCGACTGCGATCAGCAATGCGGACATGCTGTGATCCAGTGCGCAAGGTAAGCACGTTTGGCTTTTTTTGCCCAGTGGCCCTATGCAAAGGGCTTAGGCGCGGGTTGCTTCAGACCGGCACGGCGTCGATGAATTCCAGCACGATGCGATTGAATTCGTCGACCTGGTCCAGCGGCGTGGCGTGCCGGGAATCGTTGATGACGATCAGCTGCGCATTGGCGATCAGGCCCACGTAAGCCTGTTTCAGCGCCACCGGCGTGTAATCCCGATCAGCGCTGATGATCAGCGTCGGGCACGTAATCCGCGAGAGTTTTTCCTGCACGCCCCAGCCGACAATGGCATCGAAACTGGCCAGGTACGCGCGTTTGTCATTCTCGGCCCATCGCGTGGCCATCTTGGTGCGCAAATGGGCCTGTTCGGGTTTGGGAAACATATTCTTGCCCAACGCCTTGCCGAGGGTTTCCATGCTCAACAGCCGGGCCAGGCTCCAGCGTTTGGCCCATTGCCAGACGTCATTGGCGCTCTTGACCTTGACCTGGGGGGCGCTGTTGACGATGCACAGGCTTTTGACCAGCGCCGGATGATCCACCGCCAGTTGAAAACTGATCATGCCACCCATGGACAGCCCGACCAGATGCACTGCGGGCAGATTCAAGTACTCGATCAGCGCCAGCACATCGCCACTGAAGCCGCGCATGCTGTAGCGTTCCCGGGGTTTGTCGGAGCGCCCATGGCCGCGCATGTCCATGACGATGACGTGATAGTGCGCCGCCAGTGCCGGAATCTGGTATTCCCAGTCCCGGCAGCTGGAGCCCAGGCCGTGCAGCAAGAGCAATGGAGCGCCCTGGCCGTATTCCTCGTAATGCAGTGTGCAACCGTCATGTTCGAAATACGCCATGGACATCTCCTTGTCAGGCTTGTTGAGGTGCTGCGAAAGGTGCGGTCAGTGGCGCGGTGTCGAACGTGCGGATCAACTCGATGAGGATCTGCGTTGCCGGGCCCAGTGGTTTGTCCTTGCTGGAATAAAGATAGAAGGTCGGGCTGCGGCTGCCGCCTTTATCCAGCGGCAAGGCCTTAAGCACGCCTTCCTTGAGTTCGCGTTCAATCAGGTGTCGAGGCAACCACGCGAAACCCAGGCCGCTGCTGACGAACGTTGCGGCGGTCGCCAGGCTGCCGACCGTCCAGCGCTGCTCAGCGCCAAGCCAGCCAACGTCCCGAGGCTGATTGCGGCCCGAGTCGCGAATCACCACCTGCAGCTGGCTTTCCAGATCCTGGAAATTCACCTCGCGCTGCAACTGGTGCAGGGGATGTTCCGGATGCGCGACAGCGACGAATTCCACGCTGCTCATTTCCGTGCCCAGATAACCCGGAATGCTGAAACCACTGATTGCCAGGTCGGCAACGCCTTCGAGCAGCACTTCTTCCACGCCGGACAGCACTTCCTCACGCAGCCGCACCCGACAACCGCGACTCTGGGGCATGAACGCGGTCAGGGCCCTGACCAGGCGTGCGTTGGGGTAGGCCGCGTCGACTACCAGACGCACTTCCGCTTCCCAGCCTTGCTCCATGTGATGGGCGAGGTCTTCGAGTTGACTGGCCTGCTTGACCAATTGCCGTGAGCGGCGCAGCAACACGCCGCCGGCTTCGGTAAGCACGGCCTTGCGCCCGTCGATACGCAGCAACGGCACACCGAGTTGATCCTGCATGCGCGCCACGGTGTAACTCACCGATGACTGCGACCGATGCAGGGCGTCGGCGGCCTGAGCGAAACCGCCATGGTCGACCACGGCCTGCAAGGTGCGCCATTGATCAAGGGTCACGCGGGGCGCTTTCATCTGTAGCTCCTTCTTACGCTTTGTCCTAATCTGCCAATCCCCTCTTGGAGACTGCCCGATGAACAGAATCTGTTGTGTGTTGCTGGCCATGCTGCCGCTGAGCGCCTGGGCGTATCCCATCGAAGTGGAAAAATACTATCAAGGCGTCGACATCGACTACACCAGCCATGACACGTTTTACGATACCGGCGCCATCACCGTGAACAACTACGGCAGCGTCCCGGCCAAATGCCGCGTGGTGTTTCAGAATGGTCCGGAGGCGCCCAAGACGCGCCGCGTGACCGTCGCCGCGAAAAAAAGCGTGGACGTGTCGGCCAAGTTCAACCGCAGCATTATCAAGCTGCGCATCAAGCTCAGCTGCGAACCGGAATAATCACTCGTCGGGCGTCAAACTGGGTAAGAGAGTAGAGCGCCCCTCTCGATAAAACAAATTTTTAGATGTTTAACAGCGGATTTTTACGCTTTTTAATCGATACAGCCTGCTCTACTCTGCACTCCATCGACTCAAGACATTCTTCGATGGAGGCACCGCCCCATGTCCCGCGTACTGATCATTGAAAGCAGCGCCCGCCAGCAGGATTCCGTCTCTCGCCAATTGACTCAACAGTTCATTGGCCAGTGGCGAGCAGCGCATCCCGACGATCAACTGACGGTCCACGACCTTGCCACCAAGCAGGTGCCGCATCTGGATGCCACGTTGCTGGGCGGCTGGATGAAGCCTTCAGAGCAGCGCACCACGACCGAACAGGCCGCGCTGGATCGCTCCAATCAGTTGACTGACGAATTGGTGGCGGCGGATGTGCTGGTGCTTGCAGCGCCCATGTACAACTTCGCTATCCCCAGCACGCTCAAAGCCTGGTTCGACCATGTGCTGCGTGCCGGTATCACCTTCAAGTACGGCGAAACCGGGCCGCAAGGCTTATTGGTCGGCAAGCGCGCCTTTGTCCTGACCGCCCGTGGCGGCATTTATGCAGGCAGCAGCCTTGATCATCAGGAACCGTACCTGCGCCAGGTGCTGGGTTTTATCGGCATCCATGACGTCACGTTCATTCACGCCGAAGGCCTGAACATGGGCGGCGACTTCGTTGAAAAAGGCATGAACCAAGCCATCGCCAAACTCGCCCAGGTCGCCTGACCCCGCTGCACTGCAGATTTCCCCTTGGCACCCGCCGCTCCTGGGTGCGTGGCCCGATTGACCCCTCTTTGGCGGTCATCGGGCTTTTTTCTGTCTGGAATTCAACGGGCCGCTCAACATTTTTGCGAAATATGACTAGACTCGGTTGCTAGCTGAATCGATTAACCCGTTGCGCAAAATCATAATTCCAATAAGGACCGCCCTCATGAAACCCCTTTCCCTGCTGCTCGGCCTCGGCGCCATTACCGCCGCCTCCAACGTTTTCGCCTGGGATTACGTCTTGCTCGATGCCGACAAGGCCGCGCAAAACCAGCAAATCACCAGCGCCCAACTCGGCGTGAAGACCGACAAACCTTTTTCCGTGACTATGCGCACCCTGCACGGCGGGCGTCAGGAAGGGGTGAGCATCATCGATATCGACAACGGCACGATGAAACTCTCGGTCGTGCCCACGCGCGGCATGAACGTATTGCGCGCTTCGGTGGGCGACGTAAGGATGGGCTGGGATTCGCCAGTCAAGGATGTGGTCAATCCGGCATTCATCGAACTCAACGGCCGTGGCGGGTTGGGCTGGCTCGAAGGCTTCAATGAGTTGGTCACGCGCTGCGGCTACGAATGGGTCGGGCATCCGGGCATGGACAATGGCGAACTGCTGACCCTGCACGGTCGCGCGGCGAATATCCCGGCGAGCAAAGTCACCTTGCACATCGACGAAAAGCCGCCTTATGCAATCAGCCTCAAGGGTGAACTTCAGGAACAGGCTTTCAAGAAAGTCGACTTCACCGTGCAGACCGAACTGGTCACCGAACCCGGCAGCGCGCGCTTTACCCTCAATGACACGCTGACCAACAACGGCGACTATCCGAAGGAATATCAGGCGCTGTATCACAGCAACTTCAGCACGCCATTCCTGGAGCAGGGCGCACGTTTCGAAGCGCCGGTGAAGCAGGTTTCGCCATTCAATGACAAGGCCAAAGGTGATCTGGCTGACTGGCAGACATACCGCGCGCCGACGCCGGACTACGACGAAACCGTCTACAACGTGGTGCCTTACGCGGATGACAAGGGCGACACGCTGACCGTGCTGCACAATAAAGCCGGCAGCCTTGGCGTCGCAGTGGGCTTCAATACCCAGCAGTTGCCAGTGTTCTCCCTGTGGAAAAATACCGACACCCAAGGCCAGGGCTATGTGACCGGGCTGGAGCCGGGCACCAGTTTTTCCTACAACCGTCGCTACCAGCGCCCATTGAGCCTGGTGCCGACCATCGGCCCGAAACAACAGCGTCAGTTCCAGATCAGCTACAGCCTGCTGGCCGATAAAGGCGCGGTGGACCAGGCTTTGGGGCAGATCAAAACCATTCAGGCCGGACGCAGCACCGAAGTGCGCAATGAGCCGTTGGTGGATTTGACCAAGGAGTAAGACGCAAAGTCCGACTCGTAGGACCGGCTTTAGCCGGGAGGTCGCTGCAGTTGCTGCAAATGGGCTGACCTCCTCCCGGCTGAAGCCGGTCCTATGTATGGACTCGCCCATAAAAAAATGACACCCAAACCCCAAAACCGCTAAGGTCGCCGGCTTCAATCGGGGGCGCATATGGGTTATCTACTTTTCGTGACGCTGATTCAGGCGTTGTCCTTCAGCCTGATCGGCGTTTATCTGGCAGGTCATGTCGACAGCTACTTTGCCGTGCTGATTCGCGTGGTACTGGCCGGGCTGGTGTTTATTCCGCTGACCCGCTGGCGTCAGGTCGAGCCGGGTTTCATGCGTGGCATGTTGCTGATCGGCGCGCTGCAATTCGGCATCACTTACGTGTGTCTGTACCTGAGCTTTCGGGTATTGACGGTGCCGGAAGTCTTGCTGTTCACCATTCTTACGCCGTTGCACGTCACGCTGATCGAGGATGCACTCAATCGACGCTTCAACCCTTGGGCTTTGTTGGCGGCACTGGTCGCGGTGCTCGGCGCCGGGGTGATTCGCTATGACGGCATCGACGGCAATTTCCTCGGCGGCTTCCTGCTGCTGCAAGTCGCCAACTTCACCTACGCCGCCGGGCAAGTGCTCTACAAACACTTGGTAGCGCGCTATCCCAGCGACCTGCCGCACTACCGGCGCTTCGGCTATTTCTACCTGGGCGCGCTGATCATCGCCTTGCCCGCGTTCCTGATGTTCGGCAACCCCCAACACCTGCCCGACGCGCCGCAGCAATGGCTGGTTTTGCTGTTCCTGGGTCTGTGTTCGACAGCGTTGGGGATGTATTGGTGGAATAAGGGGGCGTGCCTGGTCAGCGGCGGGACTCTGGCGGTGATGAACAACCTTCATGTACCCATCGGGCTGCTCATCAACTTGCTGATTTGGAACCGCCATGAGGATTTGGGTCGCTTGTTCATCGGCGGGGCGGTCATCGTGGCTTCGGTGTGGATCAGCCGCTTGGGCGTGAAAAAGCCTCGATTAACATGATCTGATTTGGCCTTCCTCGCCAACAAGTTGGCTCCTACAGTCAGGACTCAGGGACCCGCTGGGCCAACCCCGCGCGCATATCCATCCCGCTCGGTTGTTGATAGAGGCTCAAGCCAAATTCCGGCAACACCGCCAGCAGGTAATCGAAAATATCGCCTTGAATGCGCTCGTATTCGCCCCAGACGGTGGTGCGCGTAAAGCAGTAGATTTCCAGCGGCACGCCCAATGCTGAGGCTTCCAGCTGGCGGACCATGCAGGTCATGTCGGGATGAATGTCGGGATGGCTTTTCAGATAGGCCAGCGCGTAGGCGCGGAAGGTGCCGATGTTGGTCATCCGGCGCCGGTTGGCCGATAGCTGCGCCACGTTGCCCTGCGCCTGATTCCAGGCCAGCAGTTCGGCCTGTTTGCGGCTGATGTAGTCGGTCAGCAAATGCACCTGGCTCAGATGCCGCTCTTCTTCGTCGCTCACGAAACGTACGCCGCTGGCATCGATGAACAGACTGCGCTTGATGCGCCTGCCGCCTGACTGCTGCATGCCGCGCCAGTTCTTGAATGACTCGGACATCAGGCGCCAGGTCGGAATCGAGACGATGGTTTTATCGAAGTTCTGCACCTTGACCGTATGCAGCGTGATGTCCACCACATCGCCGTCGGCACCGACTTGCGGCATTTCGATCCAGTCGCCGACGCGCAGCATGTCGTTGCTGGTCAACTGCACGCTGGCCACGAACGACAGCAGCGTGTCCTTGTAGACCAACAGGATGACCGCCGACATGGCGCCAAGCCCGGAGAGCAGCAACAGCGGCGAGCGGTCGATGAGCGTGGCGACAATGATGATGGCGGCGAAGATATACAGAATCATCTTCGCCAGCTGCACATAACCCTTGATCGAGCGCGTGCGGGCGTGAGTGGTGCGCGCATAAATGTCGAGCAGCGCATTGAGCAGCGCACCCATGGCCAGGGTCATGAACAGAATGGTGAAGGCCAGCGCGACGTTGCCAATCACATTCTTGCCGGTGGCGCTCAGGTCGGGCACCAGATTCAGGCCGAACTGGATCACCAGCGACGGCGTTATCTGCGCCAGGCGCTGGAAAACCTTGTTGTGCAGAAAATCATTGAGCCAGTGCAGCGCCGGTTGCCTGCCGAGCATTTTCATGGCGTAGAGAATAAGGAAGCGCGCGACTCTGCCGAGTGCGAACGCCGCAATCAGCAACAGCAAAAGGCCGAGACTCGCGTGCAGCACCGGATGTTGATCCAGCACATCCCAAAGTTTCTGCACCCGCAGCCATAGCGATTGAATATCCATGCGACTCTTTAAGACTCCTGAAGAAATTGGCTGCGAATTAGAGCATTCATAGGCCCGTCTTGGGCGACGTATGGCAAATCGAGTAACAAAATAAGCAGTTAGTCGTAAAGAAACTCGGCCCCGGCGCTCGAAACCGTTAGGCTATGCGCCTGTATTTTTGTATTTCGTCGAGGTAGCACCCGTGTTTTCCCAATTCGCCCTGCATGAACGCCTGCTGAAAGCCGTGGCCGAGCTTAATTTTGTCGAGCCTACGCCTGTGCAAGCAGCGGCCATCCCGCTGGCGCTGGAAGGGCGTGACCTGCGGGTGACTGCGCAAACCGGTAGCGGCAAGACTGCGGCTTTTGTATTACCGATCCTCAATCGCCTGATGGGCCCGGCCAAGGTTCGCGTCGACATTCGCGCGGTGATCCTGCTGCCGACCCGCGAGCTGGCACAGCAGACGCTGAAAGAAGTCGAGCGCTTCTCCCAGTTCACCTTCATCAAGGCCGGGTTGATCACTGGTGGCGAAGACTTCAAGGTTCAGGCCGCCATGCTGCGCAAGGTGCCGGACATTCTGATCGGTACGCCGGGTCGTCTGCTGGAGCAGCTCAATGCCGGCAACCTGGACCTCAAGCAGGTTGAAGTCCTGGTTCTGGACGAAGCCGACCGCATGCTGGACATGGGTTTTGCCGAAGACGTCGAGCGTCTGGCTGGCGAGTGCCCGAACCGTCAGCAGACCTTGCTGTTCTCGGCCACCACTGGTGGTGCCGGCCTGCGCGAGATGATCGGCAAAGTGCTGACCGATCCGCAGCACTTGCAGGTCAACAGCGTCAGCGAGCTGGCTTCGGGCACACGCCAGCAAATCATCACCGCCGACCACAACAGCCATAAAGAGCAGATCGTGCATTGGCTGCTGGCCAACGAGACGTATCAGAAAGCGATTATCTTCACCAATACCAAAGCCATGGCCGACCGCCTTTACGGGCGTCTGGTGGCGCTGGACTACAAAGCCTTCGTGCTGCACGGCGACAAGGATCAGAAAGACCGCAAGGCAGCGATTGATCGCTTGAAGCAGGGCGGCACCAAGATCCTCGTGGCGACTGACGTTGCAGCGCGTGGTCTGGACGTTGAAGGCCTGGACATGGTCATCAACTTCGACATGCCGCGCAGTGGCGACGATTACGTGCACCGCATCGGCCGTACCGGTCGCGCGGGTGGCGAAGGCCTGGCGATTTCGTTGATCTGCCACGGCGACTGGAATCTGATGTCCAGCGTCGAGCGCTATCTGAAGCAAAGCTTCGAGCGTCGCACCATCAAGGAAGTCAAAGGCTCTTACGGCGGACCGAAGAAGGTCAAGGCGTCCGGCAAGGCGGTTGGCGTGAAGAAGAAAAAGACCGACGCCAAGGGCGACAAGAAGAAAACCGGCGCCAAGGCCCCGACCAAACGCAAAATCGCCAATCGTCCCAAAACCGATGCGTTGTCATTGGTCAGCAAGGACGGCATGGCCCCGTTGAAAAAGCGCAAGCCAGAAGCGCCGGCGGCTGAGTAACGATTCATAGCCAAACCCTGTAGGAGCGGATTTATCCGCGAAGGCGATATTCCGGCAGCAGAAGATGTGTCGAATGTATCGGCCCTTCGCGAATGAATTCGCTCCTACGGGTGATCGGCGGCTAACGCGCTATTCCGCTTTCTTCTCCGCCGTGTTCAATTCCTTGAGCCGCTGATCAATCAGCTGGCACTTGTCTGGCAGGTCCTTGGACGCTGTCTCCAGATTCATTTTCTGCAACTCGTCGTTGATCTCCTTGGCCTTGGTCGGATTCTGTTCGGTGAGTTTCTGCACTTCCTTGGCCAGTTGCTCGCGCTTGGCGGTTGCCTCTTCGGGCGTACATGCCCATGACGGCACGGCGGTCAGCAGGGTCAACGCGGCGGTAATGCTCAACAGGATTTTCATGGCTGCCTCTATTTCCTTTGCGGGCTTGAACGGTTGAGCGCCAGATTCGGCAAAAAGTTCAGCAGCACCGCTCAGCCGCCACGGCTGAACGGCCAGCGTCGGCGCGGGTCACAACCCTCAGTAGCAAGCCTGATGGCGGGACGTCACGGGCCATTTATCCACGCTGGATGGAGGTAAGAACAATGGAAAAGCCTTATGACTGGGACCTTATCGAACGTCTGCTGCACGAAGTGCAAAACAGCGCCGACGACAGCTTCAAACCGCGCAAATACGCCGAGGAACACGCGGCCGCTAAGGCTGCGGATGGCGAAGCAGTCGGCAATCTTGATCACCTGAAAGCCATTGCCGGTGAATACGAAGCATTGCTGCTCAGTCGCGGTTTTATCCAGCCGCGTCGGGAAGAAGAGGGTGGCAACGGTGAAAACTTCGTCCTCAGCCCGCGCGGTGCAAGCCTGCTGGCGTTGATCGACAGCAGCATCCCTGGCAACGACCATCCGCGTCAGGTGCTGGACGACCAGGAAGATCCGCTGGATCCGGTAACGTTCGAGGAAGTCGCGGCCAAGGCGCAGATTGCCTGAGTTGTACCGGCCTCGTAGGACCGGCTTCAGCCGGGAGGGCGTATGGGACCTGGATTGATGGCTCTCGCGGCTAAAGCCGCTCCTACGAGGCGAGGTTACCCCGGGCGTGATTGCTAGGCAGCCTTCGCCGCTTTCAGGCAGCTCAAGTCAGTGAAGTCCTTGCGTGTGCTGGCAATTTTCTCCAGCAATTGCTGACGCTGGTCCGGGCTGCTTTGTGCGATCAGGTCCACCAGCAAGGCAATCGCGGCTTTTTCGGTCTGGTCATACGCCACGCGGTATTGCGGCGTCCAGAACGTTTCCCGATCCTGCAACAGCTTGGCGATTTTCTCCGGGAAGTCGCTGGCCTGGCGATTCTGCACAGTGTTCACAAACAGCGCCTGCCAATGGGCGCGGTTGTCCAGCCAGGCGCGGTTCTGTTCCCCCAGCGAAGTTGACCAGCTCTGCACGCGCTGTTTCTGCGCGGCATTGAGCGAGCCGAGCCATGGGCTCAAGCGTTTTTCCATGCGTTCAGCGCGTTCGCTGATCTGCTTGTCCAGCGGCTGCTTGAGGTATTCATCCTCGCGATTGCGACGATCCTTGGCGAATGTCTCCTGCATCTCCGCGACCTGCTTGTCGTCGAGCTGCGCCAGAAGCTCCACGGCGGACGGTGTGATCTGGCGGGAGATCTGGGCAATGGCTTGCTTGGCTTCTTCAGTGCGCGCGCGCAGTTCCGGTTCGGTCACCTGATTGCTCTCGACCATGTCTTCCAGGCGATCCAGCCAGGTGAGGTAGCCGGGCAATTGGGTGCTGCAATGCCAGCTCAGATGCTCCTTGAGCCGCTCGCTCAGCCAACCCTTCTGTGTGGAATTCATCCCCAGGTAGTCATTGAGCGACCAGGGAATGATGACGTCCAGATTCCGATAAGCGAGCCCGATGCGAGTGCATCCGCCCAGCACAAACAGCGCCATCAACAACGTAATGAAGGCTTTGAACGGGGTGCGCATGAAGACTCCTCGATTGACCTGCTTATCCTGTAGAGCGGGCCTGAGGATAGCAGTTCAGTCAATCAGAAGAACGCGCGCACGGCCTTGACGGTGAAGGTGCCTTCGCACTGCGGATTGTGGCCGCTGTAGGCGCTGCAATCACTGCCGCTCAGGCTGGAGCCGCTGTAGATCAGGTTCATGTCGATGCCCATCCACGGCCGTGTGATGTTCAGTGACCAGTCGTTGAACATGCTGACCATGCCGCCATCGGTGATCTGCTGCGGCGTATCGAACTGATGATTGGCGTATTGCATGCGCACGCCGATGCCCAGCCGCTCGATACCGCCCAGATCAACGAACAGGGTGCTGTCGCGACGGCCGACGTCGTTGCTGAACGCGGCGCCGACGCGACTGTTCAGCACGCGCAGGCCGGCGTAGAACTCATGGCTGTCCAGTTGGCTGGTGTCGGGGTAGCTGTAGCGAATGATGCCCATCTCGTAGCCGAGGGTTTTGTCGAAGGGCTTCTTGAAACCCATGTACGAATCGACTTCCAGCGTGGTGTCGTCCGTAATGCCGACGCTGGGTGTCCACTGTCCGACGTAGAAGCCACTTTCGTGGGTCAGGTCCAGGCCGCCATGAAACGAGCCGCTGCCGTTTGGCGTGACCAGGCCCTGGGCCATGCTGCGCGCGGGCGAAGTGCCGAGTTTGAGATCGAAGGCACCCAATTCCCGCTCCAGAACCTGGGCAGAAGCGGACTGACAGATGACAACGACGCCCAGTGACAGGACGTATTGACGAATATTGAGCATGAGCTCACTCCCGGGGTTGAGGAGTGGGATTGGAGCAGTCGTATCGAAAACGGCGCTTCGGCAAATTGCCGGCGACCCAACAGAAACCGCGAGCTAGAGCCTCGCAAGCATACCGGCGAATGCGCGCGGGATCAGACCGTTCGTCGATCCGCGCACTATCAGTTGGAAGCGGTGGTCTGCGGCGAGGGAATAATCAGGCCGCGAATCACCACCAACGCTTGCTCGAAAGACGGATAGCCGCTCTTGGCGACATCCAGTTCGGCGTAGTCGGCGCGGTAGCGTTCAGACTGTTTCTGGTCGCTCATGCTCAGCTGTTGCGCGAGCAGGGCAATGGCCAGCGGGTGCTTGCTGCGGGCAGCATCCTGGAGCAATTCGATAACGCGTGGCTGGTCCCGTTGTTGACGAATCAGCAGCACGGCCTGGTAGAACTCGGCTTCACCGGAGGCGTCGTCGATGCCGGCACGGCGCAGCATGGCTTCAGCCAGTTCATAATTCTCCCGGTCGGCTTCACTGATCAACAGCTTGGCCTGCAGCATGTCGTTTTGGTACAGCAAGTGTTGTTCACGACAGGCGCTGCCTGCGGGGTAACCGTCATTGAGCGTGTCGTCGCAGCCGTGCGATGCACAACCACCCAGACAAATCAGTGCGCCGAAAAGCATCCAGTTCTTCATTCGTGCATTCCGCAAAGGGGTCTGGCTCCAAGGGCTTCATCCTGCCCGTCGCAGCGTCAGTACGCAACGAGCTGAGCACCAAAATGGTATGCCAGGAGGCTGAGCGAGGAGTCTAGCTGATGCAGCGAAGGATCAATCCACTAGCGCCCTGATAATCAAAGCGCATAGAGATCGACAACTGGAGCGGGGAAAATTACTTTTTGCCGAGGGTGATTTGCTTGGATGGGCCGAAAGTCTGGCCGCTGACGCCTTTGGCGATTTCCTGGATTTCACCACCGGACTTCAGAAAAGCAGCAATCTGGGCGTTGATCGAATCGCTCGTTTCAACGGCTGGAGCTGGCTTTGCTTTGGAGTTGGATGCTTTTACGCGCATGGCTGCCATTAACCTATATAAACTTGATACGGCCAGCAATTGTATATGAATGGCTTGACAATTGCTTTAAAAATATAGCCCTAAAAGCTGTGCCCCTCGCGCAGACAATTATTTATATGGGCGGATAATTAGCTCGCTAACTTGCTGTTTTGCTGCTGAAAAGTTGTTTTTGGCCGGAATCTGGCAGGACAAAAACTGCGATGGCGGGCTGAATCAGTCTGACGAATGGGGAACAAATTGTTGATTTGCGATGGGTTCCAGCGCGTCGCGATCCTGATCGGCAAACTCGGGTAGAATGTCGCCCACGTAATGAGGGTATTTGGAAATGGCGTTAATCGGGCGTTACAACAGCTTGCAAGTCGTGAAACACACTAACTTTGGTCTGTATCTGGATGGCGGGGCGGATGGCGAAATCCTGCTGCCCAACCGTTATATCCCCAAGGATATTCCCAGCGAAGACGAAGACTGGCTCAACGTTTTCGTTTATCTGGACAGCGAAGACAAGCTGTTGGCTACCACTGAAACACCCAAGGTTCAGGTCGGTGAATTCGCCAGCCTGAAAGTCGTTGAGGTCAACAGCATTGGCGTGTTCCTCGATTGGGGCCTGCCCAAGGATTTGCTGCTGCCGTACTCGGAAGAGAAGCGCACGTTGCAGGCCGGTGATTATTGCGTGGTGCATGTCTACCTGGACAAACACACCCGCCGCATCACCGCGACCGCGCGCCTGGACCGATATCTGGACAATACGCCCGCCACCTATACCGTTGGCCAGGAAGTCGATTTGCTGGTCGCCGAAGCCACCGATATGGGCTTCAAGGCGATCATCAACAACAAACACTGGGGCTTGATCCACAAGAACGAAGTGTTCAAGTTCATGCGTGCCGGCAAGCAGGAAAAGGGTTTCATCAAGGAAATCCGTACCGACGGCAATCTCAGCCTGAGCCTGCAACCGGTCGGCGCGGAAGCCTCCAGCAGCCTCAACTCGAAAATCCTCAGCAAGCTGCGGGAAAACAACGGCACGCTGCCCGTCAGCGACAAGAGCGATCCGCAGGTCATCAGCGGTTTGTTCGGCGTCAGCAAAGGCAACTTCAAAAAAGCCATTGGCGCCCTTTATAAGTCGGGCCAGATCGTGATTCACGCCGATCGTATCGATCTGGTGTGATCTCGCGTGATGGTTCTGTAGGACCGGCTTCAGCCGGGAGGGCTTGAGTTCTGGCGACGCAGTTGTTGCGTCTCCCGGCTAAAGCCGATCCTACGGATCCTACGGCGCGCATAGTCGTCGCGCAGAAATTTCACTGCACCGGGACATTGTGTCCGCAATCAGGGTCTGACCTTTTCAGCAGTCCCTGCGCGCAATCGCGTTTAAAAAACGGATGACCCATGAAAAGAAATCTGACGGCTTACCTGAGCACATTGGTGGCGTTCCTGATCCTTGATGGTATCTGGCTCGGTTTGCTGATGGGCCCGACTTACCGCAGCTGGCTCGGTTCGATCATGGTCGACAAGCCTGTGGCGGGGCCGGCGGTGGTGTTTTACCTGTTGTATACGGCGGGGCTGGTGTATTTCGCGGTGCAATCGGCCTTGCGTCGCCACAGCCTGACCCATGCGATCAAGCGCGGCGCGATGCTGGGGTTGGTGGCGTACGGCACGTATGACTTGAGCAACTGGGCCACGTTGCAGGGCTGGCCAGCGCAGATGGCGTTGGTGGATCTGGCGTGGGGAACCGTGGCATCAAGCGTTGCGGCGACGGTCGGTTACCTGGTGGCGAAACGTCTGGCGTAAAGCCGTCGCGCCTGCTCGTAGCCGCAGCGGCAACGAGCAGGCTCGCTACATCAAGGTTGCAGGAACCCGGCAAAGCTCAGGTTCGCGCCGTCCGGGCGCACGTCCTTGAGGAATGAATCCTTGTCGGCGCTCAACTCCAGGCTCACGGTTGATTTGCGTTTGCCTCGGTTGCGCACCACCAGGCCTTCCATGTGGTCGCGCAGAAACACCGTGGTGACCTTCAGATGCAGCAACTGGTCGGTGCTGGGCGTGTGCAGCAGCAGATGAACCCATTCGTATTGACCCACAGCCAGGCGGCCGAGCGGCAGATCGAACCACCAGATGTTCTTGTTGGTGTTCAACGCCGTGAAGTGGGTGTTGTTGGTGCCGAGCACGGCCCCGCCCAGTTCCAGATTGCGGCGTGCGATGGCCTGCTTTTTATCGAGTTTCATAATGTTCCTGTGGATCTGAATAGTCGGCGCACTGACCCGAGTCAGCGCAGCCTGATTGCGTGCCGCATTCTCGGGGGTTGCCGGGCAAACTTAAAGTCAAACTTGCGGCCTGTCCGGAAAAAACACGGCAATTTCCTCATCCTGGCCGGGCTGACCAGCGGCAGCGCAGCGGGTAAAAATAATTGAAACTCTGCGCAAAGGCGGCGGGTCAATCTTTATGTCGAGGTTACGACACCCGAATTTTACTCTGGAGAGTACCTATGAGCAGCACTGGCGATAAAGTTAAAGGCATGGCTAACGAAGCTGTTGGCAACGTCAAGCAAGGTGTTGGTAAAGCTACCGACAACTCCAAACTGCGTGCAGAAGGCAAGGCTCAGGAAATCAAAGGCGAAACCCAACAAGCGGTAGGCAAAGCCAAAGACGCTGTGAAAAAGGGCGTCGACAAGGCATGAAGCTATCGGTCCCGAATCGGTATTCGGGGTTGATACTTAAATAACGGTCATCCTCGGATGGCCGTTATCATGTCCGGCATGGCTGATTTGAAACTTTCCTGTCGGACAGACGGTCAATTAAGCTCTGAAACGCCTGCCAGTGCGGCAGGATTATTGGTCAACGCAGAACTGCCGAATGTGAACTGGTCGTTTCGGCACTCCAGTTTTCAGCACCATTAAGCGAAGGAAACGCCATGATTTTTTCGGAATTGCGCAAACTTTCGCCGTTCAAGGTGATGGTGCGGACCGTCAGCGAGTTCCTCGACGATGAAATGTCGACCTACGCGTCGGCATTGGCGTACCAGATGCTGTTTTCATTATTTCCTTTCCTGTTGTTTCTGATCGCCTTGATCGGCTTCCTGCATCTCCCCGATTTTTTCTCCTGGTTGCGCCTGCAATCGGAGCTGGTTTTGCCGCCCCAGGCGCTGGAACAGGTCAACCCCGTCATCGACCAACTGCAACAGTCCAAGGGCGGTCTGCTGTCCATTGGTATCTTCATCGCGTTGTGGACCGCGTCGGCAGGCGTGCGCCTGATGATGAGCGCCATGAACGCCGCGTATGACGTGGTCGAGGGCCGGCCGGTCTGGAAACGCATTCCGTTGTCAGTGCTCTACACCGTCGGCATTGCCCTGATGTTGCTGGTAGCGGCGGCGCTGATGGTCACCGGCCCACAAGTCATGAACTGGCTGGCCTCGCAGATCGGCATGGAAGACTTCATTGTCACCTTGTGGACGATCCTGCGCTGGCCGCTGATCGTCTTGCTGCTGATGGTGTCAGTGGCACTGATTTATTACGTCATGCCCGACGTAAAACAAGAGTTTCGCTTCATTACGCCCGGTTCTGTGCTTGCGGTGGTGGTGTGGATCATCGCGTCGCTGGGCTTCGGTTATTACGTCAAGACCTTCGCTGACTACAACGCCATGTACGGCAGCATCGGGGCGATCATTGTGCTGTTGCTGTATTTCTATATTTCGGCGGCGGTGCTGTTACTGGGCGCGGAAATGAATGCGGTGGTCGAGCACATGTCCTCCGAAGGCAAGGACGTTGGCGAGAAAGAAGCGGGCGATGGTGGCGTCGCGTCCACCGAGAAGCAGCACGTTTCCGGGCTGGGTCGCGACCATTCGGTGCCGCTGCCCGCCAAGGCCGACGAATCCTGAGCAGAGCTGTGGCAGGATGACGTTTTCGTTGAAGGAGGCCGATGCATGATCCGCGACATTCTCAAAATGGGCGATGAGCGTTTGTTACGCATCGCCCCGGCTGTGCCCGAAGCGATGTTCGGTACTGCTGAGCTCAAGACCCTGATTGCCGACATGTTTGAAACCATGGAAAGCGTCGGCGGCGTAGGACTGGCGGCGCCGCAGATTGGCGTCGACCTGCAGTTGGTGATCTTTGGTTTCGAAAGCAGCGAACGCTACCCGGACGCTGAAGCGGTGCCGCAAACCATCCTGCTCAATCCGCTGATCACACCGTTAAGCCCGGCCCTCGAAGAAGGTTGGGAAGGCTGCCTGTCGGTGCCCGGTCTGCGTGGCGCTGTTGAGCGTTATCAAAGCATTCGCTACGAAGGCTTCGATCCCGAGGGGCAACCCATTCAGCGTATTGCCCACGGCTTTCACGCTCGAGTGGTGCAACACGAGTGCGATCATCTGATCGGCCGCTTGTACCCTTCGCGCATTACCGATTTCAGCAAGTTCGGGTTCATGGACGTGATGTTTCCGGACATGGACCCGAATGCCGATGAATGACTCAGTGACCCGCCGGTTTGATAAAACGTAGCGTCAGCCGGTCGGATTCGCCGATTGCCGCGTACTTGGCGCGGTCCTGATCACCCAGCCGGAAGGTGGGTGGCAAGGTCCAGACGCCTTGGGCGTAATCCTTGGTGTCCTTGGGATTGGCGTTGATTTCACTCTGGCCTGCCAGCTCGAACCCCGCATCCTTCGCCAGTTTCACGATGTAATCCGTCGGCAGGTAACCGCTCTGCTTGATTGCCTCCACGGAAGCCCCGTCCTTGGCGCGGTGATCCACCACCCCCAATGTGCCGCCCGGTTTCAGCACGGCGTAAAAGGCCTTGAACATCGCCGGCGCATCGTCGGCCAGCACCCAGTTATGCACGTTGCGAAAGGTCAATACTGTGTCCGCTGAGGCCGGTTTGCCGAACGTCGGAGTTTGCGGGTCGTAGTCGATGACCTGCGCTTTGCCGTAATGGAGCGGATCAGCAGCGAATTTCTGTTGCAGGCTGTCGGCGGCCTTGCGTGCGTAATCACTGGCTGCCGGATCGACCACCGCGGCGATGTACTGGCCGCGATCCTTGAGCAGCGGCGCCAGCAGTTCGCTGTACCAACCGTTGCCGGGGGTGATTTCGATCAGGGTTTGCTCGGGCCGCAAGCCGAAGAACTGCAGGGTTTGCTGCGGATGACGATAGCCATCACGCGCGCTGTTTTGCGGGGCCCGCCAGTCGCCTTTCAACACCTCGGCGAATTGAGCGTCGGTGACAGTAGAAACGGGCGCGGCAGCCATAGCCAGCGGAGTGGCCAACACACCGAGTAAAGAACAGGCGATAAGCGCAGATTTCATGGTCCGTCCTTGAGGCTTGAAAAGGTCAGGCCGCAGGCTAGCACGGGGTTTTGCGGGGCGGATCACACATTTTGTGCAGTGGTTAGTGCTGGATGATCTATGGGCGAAGGGACCTGCCGTAGGAGCGAATTTATTCGCGAGGTGGTCGCACAGATTCGCCTTGATCCCGTTGGAGCGAGGCTTGCCCGCGAATCGATCTTTCAGGCGCCGAAGAAGGGCTGGACGTTCCGGCCCCTTCGCGGGCAAGCCTCGCTCCAACAGAGCTGGGTAGCATTCAATCACCCACCCGCACCAACGCCACCAATGTTTTGTTGCGCCCATAACGCATCAGTTTCTCGCCCAGCGATTGGGGTAGCGCGCCCGCCGGGGTAAATCCAGACGCCTCGTAGAACCCCTGCAAATCCGGATGGCAAAACAGCCAGACCGGTTCGGTCAACGAACCGGTGGCATGAGCCATCAACTGTCTGGCGACTCCCTGGCTGCGCCATTGCGGCGCGACGAACAGCCCGGTCAGCCAATACCCTCCGGCAACGGGTGTCATGGACAGCGCGCCGATGATCTCCTGTTTTCTGGCCACCCACGCCCGCGCCGCGCTGGACGCGCGCATGTTCGAGCGGTGTTCGCGATAGAACTTGTCCAGCAATGGCAGGCAGTCGGGTGGCAGGATCGAAAACTCAATGTCGGGCATGGCGATGCGTGGGCTCCACAGGTAATCGCACGATGGCTTGGCGGCGCATGATACAGCGGCGTAAACGGCGCGGCGCGTGCGGCATAGGTGTATAACTGAGATCAGATCCTTCATCTGGAGCACGCATCATGAGCAAAGGCATGGATTCAAAGAAAGCCGCGAAGAAAAAACCGACCAAGACCCTCGATGAAAAGCGCGCCGACAAAAAAGCCAAGAAATCCGATACCGGGTTGTTCGGTCACTGATCTATCAGCGTTGCAAACAATGGAGCCTATGCAGGCTCCATTTTTTTGATCTATTGTTGGCCGCTCACGCCTTCGCCGAGTCCGCGCATGATCCAGGGTTTCGCCCAGTTATCGATGTACACCGCGCCCGTTCGCGTCCAGCAGGCCAGTGAAACCTGGCTGGCGCGCATCGTTCAGTTGCTGAGGGCTGAACGTCTGTCAGGCGAGCTTGAATTGCCGCAACTGTGGCTATCGCCGCAACTGCTGCTGGCCCAGACCTGCGGTTATCCGTTGATGACTCTGTTGCGCGACAAGGTGCGGCTGATCGGCCGGCCGGTCTATGAATTGCCCCACAGCGCCGACGGCAACCACTGCAGCCTGTTGCTGGTGCGCGCCGACGATCCGCGCACCCGGCTGACAGAGTTTCGCGACAGCCACGGCCTGATCAACAGCGAAGACTCCAACTCCGGCATGAACCTGTTGCGGCACCAGATTGCGCCCTTACAGCGGGACGGCCGCTTCTTCGGGCGCATTTCTGCCACCGGCGGCCATCGCAACAGTTTGCGTTGGCTCAAAGAGGGGCGCGGCGACCTCGCCGCCATCGACAGCGTGACCCATGACTATCTGGCCCGGGACTCCAGCGAAGAGCTCGCCGGCCTGCGGATTCTGGCCCGCAGCGCCATCAGCCCATGCCTGCCTTACATCACCGCCTTGGGTGTGAATGCTGAGCAGGCGGAGCAGATTCGTGCAGCGATGAATCAGGCGTTGCTGGATTTACCCGAGGTTGCCCAGGTGTTGGCGATTGGTGAAGTGCTGAGCGCCAGCGCGGCGGATTACCAGGTTTTGCTCGACTACGAGCGTCAGGCCCGTGACGCGGGTTTGCCATGGCTGCGCCCCTGATCGTTTCGCCGCACAACTAATCTGTAATCGGCGCTGTCGATACCTTTACCAACACAACCTGACTGACTTTCGGGCGAGCTGATCACGGCATCCCATAACCCGCCACCTAGAGGTGATCATGACATCTATTAAAACCCTGCTGGGCTGCTCGCTATTGGCGCTGGGCCTGCTCGCTCAACCCGCATCTGCGGCGGACAAAACCGCAACGATCCATTTCGGTGATCTCACCTGGGAAAGTGGCAGCCTGATTACCCAGGTGCTGCGCACCATCGTGGAAAAAGGCTACGGCTATCCCACTGATACGCTGCCGGGCAGCACTGTGAGTCTGGAGGCCGCACTGGCCAAAAATGACGTCCAGGTCGTCGGCGAAGAATGGGCCGGGCGCAGTCCTGCGTGGGTCAAGGCCGAAGCCGAAGGCAAGGTGTTCGGCCTGGGCAATATCGTCAAAGGCGCTACCGAAGGTTGGTGGGTGCCGGAGTTCGTGATCAAGGGTGATCCCGCCAAAGGCATCAAACCGTTGGCGCCGGACCTCAAGTCAGTGGCTGACCTGCCGCGTTACAAAGACGTGTTCAAAGACCCCGAACAGCCGGACAAAGGTCGTTTTCTCAACAGCCCTACCGGCTGGACTTCCGAGATCGTCAACACCCAGAAGCTCAAGGCCTACGGCCTGAACGACACGTTCGTCAATTTCCGCACCGGCTCCGGCGCGGCACTGGATGCCGAGATCAGTTCGTCGATTCATCGTGGCAAGCCGGTGTTGTTCTATTACTGGTCGCCAACCCCGCTGCTGGGTCGCTTCAAGCTGATCAAACTCGAAGAACCGCCGTTTGACGCCGAAGCCTGGAAAACCCTGGCCGACGCCAGCAATCCAAACCCCAAGGGCACCCGTTCGCTGGAACCGCACCTGAGCATCGGCGTGTCGGCCGAGTTCCACAAGCAGTACCCGGAGCTGGTGGCATTTTTCGAGAAAGTTGATCTGCCCATCGATTTGCTTAACCAGACGCTGGGCCAGATGAGCGAAAAACGCCTTGAGCCCAAGGCCGTGGCGCAGGCGTTCCTCAAGGAGCATCCCGAAGTCTGGAAGGCCTGGGTGCCGGCAGATGTGGCCACTAAAGTCAGCAGCAGTCTTTAACCGCAGAGGATAAGTGCCACTCATGAGCGAACCGCGCGTCATTCTGCACACCGAGCGACTGACGCTGCGCGAGCTGAGTCTCGCCGATATTCCTGCGCTGGCGGCGATTCTTGGCGATCCCGAGGTGATGCGCTTTTCAGTGCGCGGGCCGCTGAGCGAGCAGGCCACGACCGAGTTCATCGAGTGGTCGATGCGTTGCTACGTGGCGGATGGTTTCGGGCCTTGGGCCGTGATCGAGGTATCAAGCGGGCTGCTTGCCGGGTTTTGCGCCCTCAATCGCGAAGAAGTGGATCGCGCCGACGAAGTGGAAATCGGCTATCGCCTTGCTCCGGCGTTCTGGGGGCGCGGGCTGGGCACCGAAGCTGCCATGGCGACCCTGGCTCACGGGTTTGAAAACCTGAGGCTGGATTCGATCATTGCCATCGTCCAGCCTGCCAATGTCGCGTCGGTGCGCGTCATCAATAAAGTCGGTTTCAGTGATTTCGTCTACAGCCAGTACCATCGCCTGGGCGTCAGGATTTACCGCATGACGCTCAAACAATGGCTAGCCCGGCGTTCCTGTTAGCGTCACCAAGAGGTTCGGTTACGACCGCCGGGCTGTTAAAGACCGCTTCGACTGCTAAGTTCACAGCGTGCAAGGATTTTCACCGGGAGGCCCCATGACGTTTCGCAGCTCGCTCGCTGCCTTGAACATGCTGTTCGCGCTGCTGGCGTTCGTACTTCCTGACGTATCGCGCGACGCGAGCGCCTCGGAAGTGGATGACAGCGCGCAGGCGTTTGTGCAGGATCGACATCTGGGCGACAGTCTGGGTTGGCTGGGGTATCAAGTGGCTTCGCGCACGGCAACCTTCGCCAGCATTGTCGAGGCCATCGGCAAGACCCAGGCGCAGGCGCTGGTCAAAGGTGAGCTGGAACGCCTGCAACCCGAATATCAAGCGCAATGGGATCGCAACCTGGCCGCTGCTTACGCGCAGTTTTTTACTGCCGAAGAACTGCGCGGCCTGAACTCCGGGGATGGCGCGCAGATGTACGCCAACAAGCTGCGGGCCAAGCAGAACGATGTCGGCATGGACATGAAGGCGCGTTCGGCAGAACTGCTCAAGACCTTTGTCGACCGCGCACTCGATAACGCCCAGCAGACCCTTGAACACTGACTTTTTCATTATTCGCGATGAGGTAAAACCATGGACCCATTCATGCAGGCGGCAATCGACGAAGCGCAACTCGGTCTGGCCGAGGGCGGCATTCCCATCGGTTCGGTGATCGTCCATGACGGCAAGATCATCGGCCGCGGCCACAATCGTCGGGTGCAGGAAGGCAGCGCGATCAAGCACGGTGAAATGGACGCCCTGGAAAACGCCGGCCGCCTGCCCGCACGAACTTATCGCGAGGCAGTGCTCTACACCACCCTGTCGCCTTGCGCGATGTGCAGCGGCGCGATCCTGCTCTATGGCATCCGCAAAGTCATCGTCGGCGAAAACGAGACCTTCATGGGCGAAGAAGAGCTGCTGCGCTCGCGCGGAGTAGAAGTGGATGTCATCCATAACCAGGCCTGCGTGCAAATGATGAAAGGCTTCATTGCGGCCAAGCCTGAATTGTGGAATGAAGATATCGGCGAGTGACACGGTTCACTTAGGACCGTTGGAGCCTTGGTGTAGGACCGGCTTTAGCCGGGAGGGCAATTGAGGTTCTCGCGACTAAAGTCGCTCCTACGGTCGCTCCAACGGTGTCAGGTGCGCCGCGCCACCCCGAACAACGCAACCTCCTGCAATTCCCCACCGCTCTCAACCAGACGCACTGGAGCCGTGCCGCCGGGCATTTCGATTTCGATCAGCCCGGCGCTGACCTGTCCGGCGTGCCAGGCTGCGCAGGCAACCGCGCTGGCGCTGGTTCCCGACGACGCGGTCGGGCCTTCTCCACGTTCGAAGACCCTGGCGACAATGCGACTCGGCGACGCGACACACGCCCATTGCAGGTTCACGCCCGCAGGGCACGGCTCGCCAGTGCCCAGATCACCTTCGGCAAAGGCAATGCGGGTCAACGCGCTGCTCAGCGGCGGCTCATGCAGCGCTTGAAATGCGGGCAACTGCGTGTTGTCCCTGACCAGCGTGACGCAATGCGGATTGCCGATCCTGACAAACACGCTGTGATCCCAATCCGGTTCGAGGCGAGACAGCGCGTTGACCCGGCTGAGCGCGCGGCCAGCGAGGGAAATCTCGCCCAGACCCTTCGCCTGCGCGCCGACCGCAGCCGGGCCAAACGCCGGTTTACCCAGCTCCAGCCAAAAACCGGCCTGGCCTTGCAGGGTCGCAGGTTCTATCCAGGTCGAAACGGGTGAGGCTGAATCGTGTTTGTCGTGATGCACTTTCAGCTCGAAACGCCCTTGAGCGCCGACGTGGCCCGTTTCGGTCAGCGCCTGGGCAAAAATCGTCAGGCCGTTGCCGCTGCGTTCGGCCAAGGTGCCGTCGGTGTTGACGATCAGCACGTCAAAAGGCGCGTGCTGTTGAAAGGGGCCGATCAACAGGCCATCGCAGCGATGCGCCTTGGCATCGGCCGGACGTGTGCCCGGCGGCCAGTCACAGAGCGCACGTATGGCGTCTTTCGCCCAGGTTTCGCGGTCGGCGCTCGCTTGCGCAGCCGTGCGCGCAACGGCGATGCCCAAGTCACGCAAGGCGTCGGGTGTGCTGACGGCGTAGATATTGGCGCGTGCATCGTAAAAGCGGGTCATGGGGCGTCCAGGCGGGTTCGGCTATGAAGAGTCCAAAAGGCTTTTTAACCTGTCGAATGCCTGTCTGTCATCAAACCACCAAGGTCAGCCAGGTCGAAACCAGCAGCAACACGGCCATGCTGCGATTGAAACGCTGCATGCTTTGCGATGATCGGCAAAACTTGGCGGCGCTGACCCCAAGCCACGCCCAGGCACTCATGCAAGGGATAGCGACCAGGAAAAACGCAAGGGATAAATACACCACTTTCAGGCTGCGGTCGGCTTCGTTGCCAGCGAAGACGCTGACCACTGCCAACGCCATCATCCAGGTTTTGGGGTTGACCAGCTGCAGACTCGCCGCGCCAAACAAACCCAGACGCGGGCCTTGAGCGCTGGACAGGGCGGGATCGATCACCTGCGCCGGGGCGCTGAACAGCTGCCAGGCCATCCAGCTCAGCCACGCGATGCCGATCCACGACATGACGCTCTGCACAACAAGATGGCGGGCGAGAAAATCCCCCACACCGGTGCCCACCAGCAGCACCAGCCCGGCCGCGCCCGCGCAGGCGCCCAGCACGATGGGCGCGGTGGCGCTCAAGCCGTGACGCGAGCTGTTGGTCAGCACCAGAATGTTGGTCGGGCCGGGGGTAATCGAAGCAACGAACGCGAACAGCAGGAAGGGCAGTAACTGGTCCATGACACACTCGAATGATTGATCGTCAGTCGATCATCCGGCCCGCCGGTGCCTCAGTCTGGAAGATTTGAGCAACGCTTGCGGTAGTCCGCTGGCGTCATCCGGTACGCGCGTTGAAACCAGCGCCCCAGATGGCTCTGATCAGCGAAACCCAAAGCCGCTGCGACCTGGGCCGCCGATTCGCCACTGGCCAGCAGGCGTCGCGCCTTGGCCAGCCTTAGCTGGATCAAATAGGCATGCGGCGCCATTCCGAACGCGGACTTGAACGCGCGAGTCAGGCGAAAACGATCCACGCCCGTCACCCGCGCCAGATCGTCCAGGCCGATGTCCTGCGCCATGTGACTGTGCAGAAAATCCCGGGCATTGAGCGCCACCAGCGGCAGGCGTGGGTCCGGGGTAATCAAGGTTCGCCAGCGCAGGTGGCGGGTGAGATTGCCCAGCAGGTCATCCAGCGCAGTCTGGCGCACGATGCGCATTTCCTGATGGTGCAGGGTGCGAAACGCGTTGGCGGTGGCGCGGGCCAGGCGCGGATCGTCGGCCAGAGTTTCGGCAAAACTCAGCTGACAATCGGCCGGAGCGTGCTCGAACAGCGAACGCAGTTCGCGGTCCAGCCATTTAGGGTCCAGATACAGGGTTTGATAGGTGAAGCCTTCCGGCGCGGGCGCGTCACCGTCGTGAATCTCCCCCGGCTCCAGCAGGAATACCCGGCCCGGCGTACTCAGATGTCGCTCGCGGCGACAATTGAACTGCTGGACGCCTTGCTCCGTTACCCCCACCAGATAGCTGTCGTGCCAATGCGGGTCATAAGCGTGGCCTTCAAAATGCGCACGAATCGTCTCGATGCCGGACTCATTGTCCTGCTTGAGGTCGATCCAGTTGGCGGTGCCCATGGCGTTCCTCCGAAACAGTGCCTGGCTGCGACAGTGTCATCCAGCGATGGAGAAAAAGCTGGAAGATTTGTGCAGCGCTCCAGGCCAATCAGTCAATGAGATCGAAAAAAGTTCGGCCCAGGCACTCGCCATTGATCAGGATATCCAGCTCATGCTTGCCCGCATAATGCGCGCGGGTCGTGAAATTGCGGATCTGCTGCTCGCGGCTGACCATAACCGACTCACCGGGTGCCAGGTTCAGGGTCTTGAGTTTGAACACCTTGGCCGAGGTACCGCCCGCTTTCTTCACGTAATGCAGGGCGTAATCGATGATCAGGCGCTGGCTGTGCCCGGCCGTGGACGTCAGGCGAAACGACAGGTTGATGCGTCCGCCCAGACGCACCTGTTCGGGGCTGACGCTCAGCGCTTCGATACGCACCTGGGCTGCATGGCCGGCACCCATGATGGTCAGGGCGCGGCGGTCGCCTTTCTTGATCAGCGAGCGCAAGGCATGCCGGGCAATCCATGCGGTATGAGGGTTTTCCAGCGACCAGCCTTCAATCTGATCCAGCACCCAGTCAGGGTTATCCTTGGTGATGTCATTGAAGTGATTGGCCACTGATTTGCGCACGTACAGGCTGCTGTCAGCCTTGAGCGCGTCGAGAATCGGCAATACCGGCGACGGATCGCGCATCAGCGTTTCGATACGAAATGACCAGGGCAGCCGCGGCCGACTGCCTTCGCTCGCCAGACGCCTGATGTGCTCGTTGTCGTCCTGTGCCCACTCCTGCATCAGGTGCAGCGCCCGCTCGAAGTCCAGGCGCAGAAAATGGCGCACGGCGAACTCCGACGAGCCGAACGAGGTGAAGTATTTCAGCGCCTGCATGGATCGCTCGAAATCATGCTGACCATAGAGCGCCACGTATTCAGGCAGTACCAGGGTGACAAAACCGCTGTTCAGGCGTGGGGCGAGTTTGTAGAGGATGTCCAGCGTGGCAACGTAATCCTCCGGCAGACAGGCATGCAGCCCTCGGCTGACGCGGTTCAGGCGCTGCATGAGCGACAGATCGTCCAGATCCTCGCTGACATGGGCCAGAAACGCCGGGATGTCGAATGCCGGGTAAACCGCTGCGGTCTGTTCGGCAATGTGCTGCAGGCGTGCCCGGTTGAAGATTTCCTTCAAGGCCGGTGCGGCCTGGGTGACTTCGGTCATGTCGTGTGGGTCTCTGGCGCAAGTATGAAATGAGATTTCGTAAAGCAATCGCCGGGTCTGCGGGACTGCCGCCTTCGGGGACAAGTCCCCTCCTACAATGAGATTCGGTGAAAACCCCAGCCCGTTTATCCATCCTGACCATCCTTGTTACAAACCTGATGCCGCAATCGTTGCTCATCAAGGGCCCAGCGCCGAACCTAGGTGGGCAACCGCCATCAAAGGCCTGAGACCTCAGCGTTTCTGAACAGAAGGTAACTGATGAACATTTTCTTGCGTAGCGTTGCGATTCCCTTGCTCGGCGGCCTGATGATGGCTGGCCTTGCCAGTGTTTCCCAGGCGCAGACCTTGCCCAACAGCACGCTGAATAACAGCAATCCCCACAACAGCCCCATCCATCGGGCGAATCCGAACAGCCGCCAGGGCACCGAATCGAGTGTTCCACCGTTGCGGGGACCGAACACCGTGCCCAATCCGCGTCCGCCCACCCTCGAGAATGGCGGCATCGGCAACGGCTATCCGACCCGACAACAGCCTGCCCGACCTTCGCCCAACGACACTCAACGTCAGCGCAACACTAACGACTGATCCCTCTGCATAAGGAATTGTTCATGTTCCGCAAAACCTTGATTGCAACGCTGTGTACCACAGCATTATTGACTGTACCGCTGACCACTTATGCGGCGGATATCCAGGAATTCAAAAGCGAGCAGGGCAGCGTCACTGTCGAGCAAGTGACCCAAGGCCTGGAGCACCCATGGGCGCTGGCGTTTCTGCCGGACAAGCAAGGCATGCTGGTGACCGAGCGCCCCGGCAATCTGCGGGTAGTGGCGGCAGATGGCAAGCTGTCGAAACCGATTTCCGGTGTACCGCAGGTTTGGGCCAGCGGGCAGGGCGGTCTTCTCGACGTGGTGCTTTCTCCGGACTTTGCCAATGACCGTCTGGTTTACCTGACGTATGCCGAAGTGGGCAAGGACGGTAAAGCCGGCACTGCCGCCGGACGCGGTCGTTTGTCTGCCGACATGAGCAAACTGGAAAACTTCACGGTGATTTTCCGCCAGCAACCGAAGTTATCCGTGGGCAATCACTTCGGTTCGAGAATGGTCTTTGATCGTGATGGATACCTGTTCATCGCGCTGGGTGAAAACAACAATCGCCCGACTTCGCAGGATCTCGACAAGTTGCAAGGCAAAGTCGTGCGCCTCTTCCCGGACGGCAAGGTGCCGCCTGACAATCCCTTTGTCGGCCAGAAAAATGTCCGTCCCGAGATCTGGTCCTACGGGCATCGCAACCAACAGGGTGCGACGCTCAACCCATGGACCGGCACGCTGTGGACTAACGAACACGGGCCGCGCGGCGGCGATGAGGTGAACATTGTCGAACGCGGCGGCAATTATGGCTGGCCACTGGCGACTGACGGGATTAACTACTCCGGCGAGCCTATTCCTGAAGCGAAAGGCAAAGTCGTCGAAGGTACGATCCGGCCATTCCATGTCTGGGAAAAATCCCCGGCCATCAGCGGCATGACCTTTTACGATGCGTCGCGCTTCAAGGCCTGGGACCACAACCTGTTCATTGGCGCACTGGCGTCGCAAGAATTGATTCGTTTGCAATTTGACGGCGACAAGATCGTCCACGAAGAACGACTGCTGGGCGATCTGAAACAGCGTATTCGAGACGTACGCCAAGGCCCGGATGGGTATCTTTATGTGCTGACCGATGAGGATAACGGGCAGTTATTGAAGGTGGGGTTGAAGTAACGTTTATTGCAGAATCCGTAGGACCGGCTTCAGCCGGGAGGGCCAGAGTTTTGACAACGCATCTTCTGCGTTTGTACTGGCGTCCTCCCGGCTAAAGCCAGTCCTACGTAGTTCATTGCGGGCAGTTATTGAAGGTTGGGTTGAAGTAACGCCAAATGCAAAATCCGTAGGACCGGCTTCAGCCGGGAGGGCCAGAGTTATAACAACGCATCTGCTGCGTAGTTACCGGCGTCCTCCCGGCTAAAGCCAGTCCTACGTAGTGCATTGCTGCATTACTTATCTTGCAGATCTTTCAACACCTCACCGGTTTTGGCGTCCAGGTCGACATCCCATTCCACGTTTTTCGCGTCGCGCAGTTCAACCTGGTAAACATAACGCCCGGCATGGTTTTCCAGCTCGGTATCATGAATGGTGAAGCCGGAGTGCTTGTCCGACGCCAGTTTATTCAGGTTATCAAAATCCATGAAGGTACCGGCTTTATACAGGCGTACCACTTCATCAGGGCGGATATCAGCTTGGGCAACACCCGCAGCAGCGGTAAGGGCAAGGGCAGTAAACAGAGCAGGTAAAGTTTTCATCGGGTCTTCCTTCTGGTTTTATCTGATGCAATAGATTCATCAGCAGCTGGAACGTTCAGCTGTCTGGTTGAAGCCAGATTAACCCGCCAGACTTAATTCACCCTTAATTCTGTGTTCACACTGAACATTTAGACGGCAGCGGTTGTTTCGCCGACTCTGGAACATCGAAAACCCGATCAAATACCCACTGAAATACCAGCGCGTAAAAAAAGAAGAATACAAATAACCCCAGATTGGTCGCCAGCGCCTGCCACCAGGAAATCGTCAGCCACCAGGCAATCAGCGGCAACAGCAGCAACGTCAGGCCGCCTTCGAATCCCAGCGAATGCAGCAAGCGCCGTTGCCAGGTTCTGCTGCGCTGGGCCTGCCGCGCTTCCCAATACTCAAAACCGTAATTGAAGAGCATGTTCCACAGCAAAGCCGAGGCCGAAAGCATCACCGACAATGCGCCGGAATAGGCCAGGCTCTCGTCATACAGCCATGACAATGCTGGGGATAGCACGCCGATGGCGATCAGTTCGTATAGCGTTGCCTGCACAATCTTTCGGGTCGGGCCTTGCATGGTGCTCTCCAGGTTCATTTCGACAAGCCATCCTGCCTCCGGGCCGAAGCTGGGGAAAATGAGATAAATTAAAGCCCGATCAATTCAATTGACGTCACGGCGGGGTCGCCTTTGTTTTCGACAATCCCGTTAACCGCGTTACGCACTTTTGAGGCGGCTGCGCGATCAGGCAGTTTCAAGGCGGCGGCCGAGGAGCTTTTCGTCACGCCCGCGGCGGTCTCTTATCAGGTCAAGGCGCTGGAGTCCTGGGTGGGCGCGTTGCTGTTCGAGCGTACCGGCAGAGGCGTGCAGTTGACGCCCGAAGGTGAACGTCTCTACCGCGACGCCCATCGTGCGCTGCTGGACATCCGCGATAGCCTGGCCGGGTTTCGTCCGCAGCCGGACATGCACACGCTGGTGCTCTCGACCACGCCCGCACTGGCAGCGGCATGGCTGATCCCCAGACTTGGCGATTTCTATCGCGCCTGGCCACATATCAATGTGCGGGTTGAGACCAGCAACGACCTTGTGGATCTGCTGCGTGATTCGAGTATCGACCTGGCGATTCGGACGTCATCACGCGATGATCCGGGACTGATCAGCCAGCCGTTGATGGATGAGCGTTTTGGCGCTTACGTCGCGCCTGGCTACGTTGAGCCAACGGCGCAGACTCGAGTCGAGCTGATCAACCTGCGCTGGCAGATACCCGGTGGTTTCAGGGTGGATTGGCCAAGCTGGTGCGCGGCTGCGGGGCATGCCGACTGGCTGACTCACGCGGTGCTGCGTGAATACGACGACGAGCATTTCGCCCTGAATGCCGCCATCGCCGGTCATGGCTTGGTGCTGGCCAGCAATGTGCTGGTGGCGGACAGCCTGGCCAAAGGGCTGCTCGTCGCTTATCGGCCTGACATCAGCCTGCCTGGGCCGAGCTACATAGCCGTCTGCGCTCCCGGCCGCGAGCGCCAGTCCCCGGTTCGCGAGTTTCTGGGGTGGCTCAACCAGCAAATACTCAACTGATTGGCTGCACGCCCGAGTCTAAATCCGACGCAAGACCATCAAGGGATTTCACTGTGCACAGGATCCTACGGGATGAACCATTCAACTCAGCGACTTATGTTGGTAGTCGTCCAGACCAACATCTATTCTTTTCAGTCCGGCAAAAGCGCACGCTAGGCCACTTGATTTGACCTGGAGAGAGCACGTTCATGAAAATCGGTTTCGTAGGACTCGGCAACATGGGGCAGGCCATGGCGACCAATCTATTGAAAGGCGGCCATGAAGTCTGGGTCTGGAATCGCTCGCCCGAGCCCGTGCAGGCGATGGTTGCGCTGGGTGCCAAGGCCGCTGCCGATCCGGCCCAGGCTTTTGGCAATGACGTGGTGTTCAGCATGTTGGCCGATGATCGCGCACTGCGTGAAGTTCTGCTCGAATCCGGCCTGCTCGACACCCTCAAGGCGCCGCTGATTCACATCAACATGGCGACTATTGCCGTCGCTTTCGCCGAGGAACTGTCGGCTCTGCACGCTGAGCGTGGCGTTGCTTACATCGCAGCCCCGGTCATGGGCCGTCCGGACGTCGCCACCGCTGGCGCGCTGAATATTCTGGCAGCTGGCCCCGGCGCGGCAATCAAGACCGTGCAACCGCTGTTCAACTTGATCGGCAAGAAAACCTGGCCTCTGGGCGAGCAGGCATCACGTGCCAACGTGCTGAAACTGGCGGTCAATTTCATGCTCGCGTCCGCCATCGAAACCATGGGTGAAGCGGCGGTGCTGGTGGATGCCTACGGGATCGAGCCTGGGACACTGATCGAGCTGATTTCCGGCAGTATCTTCCCCGGTCCGGTCTATCAAGGCTATGGCGGCATGATTGCTGAGCGTCGTTATGAACCGGCCTTGTTCAAGGCTTCGCTGGGGCTCAAGGACATCAGCCTGGCATTGGCGGCCGCCGAGCACGTGGCGGTGCCGTTGCCGGTAGCCAACGTGGTGTATGGCAGCCTGCTCGATGCCCAGGCCAATGATGAGGGTCACATGGATCTGGCGGTCCTGGGTCAGGTGGCCGAACGCCGCGCCGGACGCAACTGAGTCCGGCTCAGGACGGCAATAGCCACCACTGGGCTCAAGCGCGGTGCAGTGACAAACTCATCGCGCGCGAGTTTGCTATTCTTCGCGCCCTGCGACCTGATGTCGCCCCCTTGTCATCCACCGTTTCGGGTTCTTTATGACGGCCATTGTCCGATCACGTCCCCAGCCGCTGTCGCGCGCTGACTACAAAACCCTGGGTCTTGCGGCTCTGGGCGGGGCGCTGGAAATTTATGACTTCATTATTTTCGTGTTCTTCGCGCTGACCCTCAGCCAACTGTTTTTCCCGCCGGAAATGCCCGAATGGCTGCGGCTGCTGCAAAGCTTCGGCATTTTTGTGACCGGCTATCTGGCGCGACCGCTGGGCGGCATCCTGATGGCGCATTTCGCAGATCGGCTCGGACGCAAACGGGTATTCAGCCTGAGCATTCTGATGATGGCGCTGCCGTGCCTGTTGATTGGCATGATGCCCACCTACGCGCACATCGGTTATTGGGCGCCCTTGATCCTGCTCGGTTTTCGCATCCTGCAAGGCGCGGCGGTGGGCGGCGAAGTGCCCAGCGCCTGGGTGTTTGTCGCCGAACATGCGCCGCCGGGCCATCGCGGTTATGCCCTGGGCGTGCTGCAAGCCGGTTTGACCTTTGGTTATCTGCTGGGCGCATTGGTCGCCACCTGGCTGGCGAAAGTATTCACCCCTGCGGAAATCCTCGATTACGCCTGGCGCATCCCGTTTCTGCTGGGCGGCGTGTTCGGCATCTTTGGCGTGTGGCTGCGCCGTTGGCTGAGTGAAACGCCGGTATTCATGGCTCTGCATGCCCAGCGCAGCGAAATGGCCGAATTCCCGCTCAAGGCGGTGTTGCGCGACCATCGCCAGTCTTTACTGCCTGCGGCCTTGCTGACTTGCGTGCTGACCTCCGCCGTCGTCGTACTGGTGGTCATCACGCCGACGGTCATGCAGCAGCGCTTTGGCATGAGCGCCAGCCACACCTTCGCCTTGAGCAGCCTGGGCATCGTGTTTCTCAATATCGGTTGCGTACTGGCGGGCTTGCTGGTTGACCGTATCGGCGCATGGCGCGGCGTGATGCTTTACAGCCTGTTGCTGCCATTGGGCATCGGTTCGTTGTATGCCAGCCTGATCGGTGAATGGCTTACGCCGGGCATCGCCTATGCCGTTGCCGGTCTGGCCTGCGGCATCGTCGGTGTGGTGCCTTCAGTCATGGTCGGCCTGTTCCCGGTAAAAATTCGCGTCTCCGGTATCTCGTTTACCTACAACATCGCCTATGCGCTTTGGGCGAGCACCACGCCCTTGATGCTGATCGCGCTGATGCCCTGGAGCCCATGGGTGTGTGTCGTCTATTGCGCGGTGATGGGTGCGGTCGGCGTATTGACCGCAGCGATATACGGCCTGCGCCGAGGCGTGCAGGTCGACGCGGTACTGGCGGGGCAGAAAGCCTGACGGGTGCATTTGGTCTGGAGCGGCAGTCACGCTGATGCCGCGCAGGCTACGCTCTCTCGTACGCCACGCGAGAGTCCGGCATGAAGCAGCATCGTGAGCACAATAATAAAAACACGCGAACCATCAACGCCGAAGTCGAGAGCCTCTACCGTCAGGAGTCCCGTCGGGTCCTGGCCACTTTGATCCGCCTGCTGGGCAGTTTCGAACTGGCCGAAGAAGCCCTGCAGGACGCATTCATCGCGGCAGTCGAACAGTGGCCGCAAACCGGCGTACCGCAAAGTGCCCGGGCCTGGCTGATATCGGCGGGGCGCTTCAAGGCCATCGACAGTCTGCGCCGTCGCTCGCGTTTCAATGCCTCTTTGATCCAGATGGCGCGGGAGCTGGAAGAGCAAGTGCAGACGCCCGATCTGGACAGTGTCGAAGACGACCGGCTGCGGCTGATATTCATCTGTTGCCATCCGGCCTTGACCGACGATGCCCAGGTCGCGCTGACCTTGCGTGAAGTCTGCGACCTGACCACCGAAGAAATCGCCCGGGCCTTCCTGACTAAGCCGTCTACGGTGGCGCAACGCATCGTGCGGGCCAAAAACAAGATTCTTGATGCCCGCATTCCCTACGAAGTGCCTTCTTTCGCTGAACTGCCCGAACGCCTGGATGCCGTGCTGCGCGTGGTCTATCTGGTGTTCAACGAAGGCTATTTCGCCTCGTCCGGCGATCAATTGACCCGCCATGATTTGTCCAGCGAAGCGATTCGCCTGGGCCGGTTGCTGCTGGATCTGCTGCCGGAGCCGGAGGTCGCCGGGTTACTGGCGTTGATGCTGCTCAACGAGTCCCGGCGCACCGCGCGGACGACGGCCAGCGGCGAACCGGTGATGTTGGAGCAGCAGGATCGCAGCCTGTGGGATCGGCCAATGATTGAAGAAGGCCAGGCGCTGGTCGAGCAGGCGCTGCGTTCCGGGCGTCACGGCGTCTACAGCGTGCAGGCGGCCATCGCTGCGGTGCATGCCGAGGCTGCCAATGCCGACCTCACGGACTGGGCGCAAATCGTCGGACTTTATGACGTATTGCTGCGCCTTACCGACTCGGTGGTGGTGGAGCTCAATCGTGCGGTGGCGATTGCCATGCTGCGCGGCCCGCAAGCGGGGCTGGCGCTGATCAATGCGCTGCTTGGTCGTGAGGAGTTACGCGATTACCACCTGGCCTGGTCGGCGAAGGCTGATTTGTGTCGACGTGCAGGCCACCTCGATGAAGCGCGCCTGGCGTATCGCATGGCCATCGAAAAATCCCGGCAAAGCGTCGACCGGCAGTTTCTCGAAGGGCGTCTGCACGAACTTGAATCCCAGGCCTGACTCTCCGCTAACCGTTTATCGGCGCCGAAAAATCAACGGCTGATCCTGTCGATTTCCGCAGGCGTTGTACGACTAATCCTGTGCATAGGGCAGAAAGCCCGTAACGGAGGACGCCATGAAATACCTTTGCCTGATCTACAGCAACGAACAGATCCTGCATACGCATCCGGACAGTCCGCGTGATGACGAGTGTTTCGCCTATGCCGAGTCCGTCCACGCCAGCGGCCACATGCTGGCCGCCGAGCCGTTGGAATCGGTGCAGACCGCTACCACCGTGCGCATGCGTAACGGCAAAGTCAGGATTACCGACGGGCCTTTTGCCGAGACCAAGGAACAGCTGGCCGGTTTCTACCTGATCGATGCCAAGGACCTCAACGATGCCCTGCACATCGCGGCGCATATTCCCGCAGCACGTGTGGGCAGCGTCGAAGTGCGCCCGGTTCGAACCCTGAACGTGCAGCAATCCGCGCAGGCGGCAAGCCGCTGAGCGCAATGACCACAGGAGAACTTTATGAAAGCCGCTACCCACCTGAAAAGCCCGACTGCCACCGAGGCAATCGGTGCGCTTATCAAACAATGGACCGCTGCGGTGCGGGACAAGGATCTGGATGCAATCATGGCCTATTACGCACCTGACATCGTCGCGTATGACGCGATCATCCAGTTGCAGTTCAAAGGTGCCGAGGCCTACCGCAAACATTGGCAGTTCTGCCTGGGCATGTGCGAAGGGGCAATGCTCTTCGAGCCGCGAGATCTGCAGATTTACGCCGATGACAATCTCGCCTTCGCCCACTGGCTGTGCAGTTGCGGCGGGACCGATGACAAGGGCGAACAGAAATCATCCTGGATGCGTGCGAGCGCGGGTTATCGGCGCGTCGACGGTGAATGGAAAGCGGTGCACGAGCATTTTTCAGCACCATTCGATATGGAAAGCGGCAAGGCCCTGTTCGAGCACAAGCCCTGATGGACGCCTTGCCCAACACAGAGGAGAACAATAATGAGTGTTCAAGCCATACCCGAGGGCTATCACAGCCTGACGGTTTATCTGGGCGTCAAGGAAGCCGCGCACGCCATCGAGTTTTATAAAAAAGCGTTCGGCGCTACCGAGGACTTTCGCCTTGATACCCCCGACGGCCGCGTCGGCCATGCCGCCCTGCGCATCGGCAGTTCCATGTTGATGCTGTCCGAGCCCTGCGAGCAGGGTGTGCTGGGCAGCCCGGATAAAACCGTTAAACCGCCGTTCGGCCTGCATCTGTATGTCGACGATGCCGATGCCGTCTACCAGCGCGCCCTCGATGCGGGTGCAGAATCACTGATGCCGGTGGCCGACATGTTTTACGGCGACCGAACCGGCACCCTGAAAGATCCTTACGGGCACTGCTGGTTCATTGCGACTCACAAGCAGGATCTAACCCCTGACGAGATTCGCAAGCGCGCGCAAGAGATGTTCAAGCAGAGTTGAAGTTTAATATCTGTCAGCCCGTTTCTATTCAAGATGCGGGCTTTTTCATGTTTCTGATATGCAGTTGGTAATGTGGCGTGTAAGAAATTTCTTCGCTGAATTTATTTATTACAGATGATTGTAATTATCATTTGTCGCGTTTAATCTCGCCTTCTATACGCTTGATGGCAATTTGTTTGCGCCGGCGTAGGTCGTAAGTTTAACGATTCTTTATTGGCTGTAGGAATAATCGCTACGGGCAGTTATTTTTCAGATTGATCCTACCTTTCAGTCTGGGAATGAATCACTCGCATACAGGTACATCATGGAGATGACGAGTAGAGAAAAGGAAGTATTGAGTCTGCTGTTGCAGGGGCTTACCAACAAACAAATTGGCCGCCATTTGCGGATAAGTTGGTTTACCGCCCGGGATCATGTTTCTTCGCTTCTGAAAAAGAATAATGTCCGTAATCGGCTGGAACTCATGGCGTTGCTCAGGTGAGCGGCAATACATGGCAGGCTTGAGCGTTTCGGCTAACACAACAGTGAAACTGCATAATAGATCCCGATTCAGGGACGATAAACGCTGCACAACACAATAACAAAAGATCTGTTTAGTTTAGGGAGTCATTCATGAGTGTTTCGTTTATCAAGGAAGACGGTTCGATACGGTGCCTGTCCGGGCATTATCTGCATGAGGGGCGGGGAGACCTTCATGCGTTCCATACACTGGCGGCCAGGCAAGCTACGCTGTCGAACGCCCAGCTGAGTGATCAGCAGGGGCAACTATTAGGGCCGCGGGGACTGCTGATGAACTTTGGCCGACAAATCGCGCGCCTCGGCAGACAAGCCCCTTTGCTGGAGGACGTACTGGAACTGGAGGACGGCGCACGGATGGAGTTGGCCGAGCGTTCGGTTCGCTTCGTTCTCGGTCAGCTTGAGCGCTGCACGGCATGCGACAACCCGTTCAGCGGCACTACCCGCGAGTTCCTGTGTTGTGTGGTGTTCGACGAGGGCGCGCCTTACACCCTGGCCGAGCGTTACGCCGCGTCCGAAGCCCTGCGCCAGCAAGACGCCCGGTTCTTTTTCAGACTCATCGCGACGACCGTGAATACCGTCGAGCGTCGCTTTGTATTTCAGGGGCTGCTCGAACATTTTGATCGCCTGCTGCCGATCGAACAGAGTATCTACCCGCCCGATTATCGTCAGGTTCAGCAGCAACACCTGGACCGGGAAGAAACCCTCTACGGCAAGCTTGAACTGGACAAGCCGGTCAACAAACTCCTTGAAGAACACTCGCCGGAATGGCTGCTGGAGAATATGTCTACAGTTGATGAAGGATGATACTTGTTGGAGCGAGGCTTGCCCGCGAATAAGCCGGTATATTCAATTCATAACTTATTTTTAATTAATAACTAAGCCTTCGCGGGCAAGCCTCGCTCCAACAAAGTTTCCCTTTCGGGCTCAGGACGCTGAAGCTTCCATATCCAGTTCCGGCTCGTCATTGGCGGCTAACGCGGCTTCTGCGGCGCAAATTCGATTACGGCCTGTGGTTTTGGCGACGTAAAGCGCCTTGTCGGCTTCGTTGAGCCAGGCGGCGGCGTCGATCAGGTAAGGCTGATAAGTCGCAATGCCGATGCTCAGGCTGATGTGCAGGTCCGGCAAGATGGTGTCGCGGTAGTTGGAGACCTCGTGATTGAGCCTCTCCAGAATTTCCCGGGCCAGGACTTCGCTGGTGTTGGGCAGGATCACGCAGAATTCATCGCCACCATAGCGGCCCGCCAGGTCGCAGTCCCGCAGGTTGGCCACCAGTGCCGCGCTCATCTGCTTGAGGACCGCGTCGCCAGTAATGTGGCCGTGGGTGTCATTGATGGACTTGAAGTGGTCGATGTCGATCAGCGCGACGGTGGTCTGGCGGGCCAGCGTCTGACAGTTGCCGAACTCGACTTGCAGCAGATCTTTCCATGAGCCGTGGTTGATCAAACCCGTCAGGCTATCGGTACGGCTTAGTTTGCCGAGGATATGTTTGTGTTCGCTCAGCTTGACTGCCAGCCGGTAGCTGGAATACCCGATGAACAACGGATAAATCACCAGCACGGGCAGGCAGGCGTAGATCTGCAGGGCGGTGCTTTCAGGTACGAACGAGGGGGCAACCAGCAGCGTAGCGATCAGTGCACCGAAGGCCTGGGCAACGCAGCCCAGCAGAAACAGGCGTTGACCGCCCGCCGCCATGTTGTGCATGCCCATCATCGCCAGGACGGTGACGGTAGGCAGCGGGCTGAAGCCCATGGCCGCAGCCCAGAAGCCGCCCGCGATAGAGTCGCAAAGGATATTGCGGCGTTCGGCGTAATACGGTTGCGGGGAACGTACTGCCAACCTCAGCGCGATGTGGGGCCAGGCCAGAACGTTGCACGCCATCAACACCCAGATCCAGGCCGGCGGGTGCAAGGGATAAAGCGTGGCCGCGACGCTGAAGCAACCGATGCTTACGCCGACACTGCGTGACCAATAGATGCGTCTGGCAAATGACAATCCTTTGCCTTCGTAATGCTTCATCACGTTCACCGGTGTAATGTTGACCGGCCAGAAACCTTGAACTAGACCGAAAGAACGGAGTTTGAGCCTCCGACGACGGTTATGGGAAGGGCCTTTTGCCATAATTAAAAAAACCGTCACAAATCATGGCGATTTGCGACGGTTTGAGGTTCTTTGCGACGTGCTTAGTTGGATTTCATACGCAGGGTCAATACCGCGGTAATGACGGCGAGCACTGCAATTGCTGCGGCGACATACCCCACATCATGCAAACCCAGGTGTTCGATGGTCATGCCGCCGATGACCGAGCCCAGCCCAATCCCGGCGTTGGCCGCTGAAACGTTAAGCGTACCGGCGAGTGCCTGAGCTTGCGGGGCCGCTTTCATGACCCTGATCTGGCAGATCGGGAACAGCGCGGTGTGGGCAACGCCCCAGACAAACAGCACCGCGCACAACAGTGGCAACGAACCTGCCGCAGGCACGCTGGTGGTCATGCCCAGCGCCAGCAGCACAGCGAAAACGATGGTCGAACCGAGCGGGCTGCGATCAACGTAGCGCCCGCCAAGGCCGTTACCAATCAGACCGACCGCACCAAACCCCATCAGCCACCAACCCACGTGGGCGGAAGGCACCTGCGCGATGCGCTCCAGGGTATCGGCGAGGTAGGTATAAGCGGCGAACATCGCCGTGAACAGCAGGATCGACAGCACCAG
Source organism: Pseudomonas sp. CFII64 (assembly GCF_000416235.1). Lineage (GTDB taxonomy): Bacteria > Pseudomonadota > Gammaproteobacteria > Pseudomonadales > Pseudomonadaceae > Aquipseudomonas. The sequence continues at coordinate 245,021 of NZ_ATLO01000004.1, forward strand.
ATTGGCGATGAAACGCGGGTCACCGAGGATTTTCGCCTGTTTGGCCAGACCGACTTTTGCGGTGGGTGCCAGCGAAGGCATGGAGATCCACAGCAGCAACGCCATCAACATCGACAACACCGTCAGCGCCCAGAACGCGCCACGCCAGCCCACCGCGTCAGCGAACAGCGTGCCCAGGGGAATGCCGAACAGCATGGCAGCGGAAATACCCAGATAAACCTGGGCGACCGCCTTGCCTGCGCGCTCGGGACCGGCCAGCAAACTGGCGGTCTCACTGGCAGTGCCCCAGAACACCGGCAACGCCAGCGCCGGAATGAAACGGGCGAACGCCAGTACCCAAATGTTACTGGAAACGGCCGCCAGGGCATTGGCCGCGGCGAAGATCAGCAAGATGATCACGAAGGTACGCTTGCGATCCAGGTGCGAGAGCATCGCCGTCAGCGGCGGGCCAAACAGCATCACCGTAAAGGCAAACAGCGTCACCAGCAGCCCGGCGTCGGAAATGGAAATGCCCAGATCCCGTGCCATCGATGGCAGCAAACCGATGATCAGGAATTCCGTCGTAACGATCACAAAACCGGCCAAGGCCAGGATGGCAATGGACAATCCGGCGCCGGTGGATCGCTCGCCGCTGGCTGTGCCAGTGGCGGTGGTGTCAAAAGAAGGCATAAACAAGACCCGAAATTAAGAATGCCGCTAGGTTATTAGAGAAACGACTTCTTATCTTTGGTGGTTTTTCCGGGCACTATGGAATTCATTTCATTAATCGGCACGCCGCCATGATCTCTACCGACCGCCTCAAGGGCATTGTCACCTTCGTCGCCGTGGCCAATGCCGGCAGCTTCACCAGTGCCGCCGAGCGCCTGAACCTGACCAATTCAGCGGTGAGCAAAAGTGTGGCGCGTCTGGAGAGCCGCCTGGGCATGCGTCTGTTCGAGCGCACCACGCGCAGCCTGTCCCTGACCGAAGAGGGGTCGGCGTACTACGCCGTTTGCCGACGCATCCTTGACGAGCTTGAAGATGCCGAGACGGCGCTGGCTGCCCAGCGATCCGAGCCGGCCGGCCATCTGCGGGTGGATTTGCCCGCCTCCTTTGGACGGCTGCAGGTCTTGCCACTGATCCTGCAATTTGCCGAGCAACATCCGAAGCTGCGGCCGCACGTGTCCTTCACCGACCGCTTTGTGGATTTGCTGGAGGAGGGCGTCGACCTCGCCGTCAGGATCGGCGGCCCGTGGCCACCGTTATCTGGGCACCGAACGGGTGATCTTTTGTGCTGCCCCGAGTTATCTGCAACGGCACGGCGCGCCGCAAACCGTCGACGACCTGGCCGATCACGCCTGCATTCTGTATGGCAAGTCTTACGGCAGCACCAGCCCGTGGCTCATCGTCGATGCCGCCGGACAGATTCAAATGCGCATGATGGACGGCCGCATCATCGTCGGCGACGCAGAAGCCCAAGTCGCAGCCGTCGTGGCGGGCAGCGGTGTTGCGCAGCTGGCGACCTGGCTGATCACCGAACAACTGCAGCGCGGCGAACTGCTGGAAATCCTCCCGCACCTGGCCACCGAAGGCCTGGACCTGCATCTGGCGTGGCCGCGCAATCGCGAGTCTTTGCCCAAGGTGCACAAGCTGGTTGACTGGCTGTCGGCGGCGTTGCGGGTGGACGGACGCGTGAAATGAACATTGACCCGCGTGCAGCCTTAAGCTGCAATGCTGCTCGCCGGATCTACACGGCGCATCGCCTACACTCTCTCGGTAACAGGAAGTCGCCATGCCTGAACACGTTATGCCAGAGCTCTCCAGCCTCATCGCGTTCTCACTCATTTGCCTGGGCATGGTTCTGACACCCGGGCCGAACATGATCTACCTGATTTCGCGATCGATCTCACAGGGACGCAGGGCAGGCCTGATTTCCCTGACTGGCGTGGGCGTTGGTTTCCTTTTTTACATGCTCTGCGCGGCGTTCGGCATCACCGGGCTGGTCATGGCCGTGCCCTACGCTTACGACACCCTGCGTTACGCCGGGGCACTGTATTTGCTGTACCTGGGCTGGCAAGCCGTCAAACCGGGCGGTCGCTCTCCTTTTCAGGTCAAGAACCTGCCCAGGGACAGCAATCGGCAACTGTTCCTCATGGGCCTGATGACCAACCTGCTGAACCCGAAAGTCGCGGTGCTCTATCTGTCGCTATTGCCGCAGTTCATCACGCTGGACAACGGTGCCAGCGTGCTGAGCCAGTCGCTGATCCTCGGCAGCTGCCAGATCGCCGTCAGCCTCAGCGTCAACGCCCTGATCGCCATGGGCGCAGGCTCCATCGCCGTGTTCCTCACCCGGCGCCCGACCTGGGCCGTGGTCCAGAAATGGCTGATGGGCACAGTGATGTTCGGGTTGGCGTTGCGGATGTTGGTGGAGGGGCGACGGACTTAGCGCATATCAGGAGCGAGTCTGGAGCGAGGCTTGCCCGCGAATCATGCACCACGGTGGGCCAGATTCACCGCGTAATCATTCTTCGCGGGCAAGCCTCGCTCCAACGGGCCGTTGTTCACTGAGCAGCCGGGTTTGCTACAAAGGACTGCTTGACTGCTGCGACCTCACTTCTTGTTATCCGTAATCGCCTTCAACAACTCCCCATGGACCTTGGCGTCTTTCTGCAGAGAAATCACATTGACCATCGCCATGCGCTTGCCCGACGCAGCCGCCACGGTCGTGCTCAGCACCTTGCCACCCTCGACGCTTCCGGCAATATCCAGCTGCCGCACGCCCAGGCCACGGCGCACCATCTTCTTCTCGCCCAGTTCTTTGAAGTCCTTGTAACTGGCCTTCTGTTGCTCACGGGTGGCAGCGATGACGCCATCCAGGGTCGGGCCGTCATTGCTCGACACCTTCTCGCCTGATTCAAGTGGCGTTTCGGTCACGATCACCACGCGTTTGGCGGCCTTGTTCATGTACAGCGAACCGGTCACCCCAGCCGCCTTGGCCTTGGCGTCGATCTCCGGCATCGGGCTCTTCACGTATTCCTTGGGCAACCGAAACACAAACTTGCCGCCCAGCATCGAGACCTTCTGCCCCGCTGGCGCCTTCTGGGTCTTCTGCGCCGCATGATGCTTGGTCTCTGCATAAAGGCTGGCGCTGCTCAGGCCGAGGGTAATGGCAGCGATGAACAGCACGGTTTTACAGCTGAAAAACCGCATTGGGTTTCCTCATGAAGAGCATTCGAATAGGCGTGACAGATGGCAGGCCAGCAAGTGCTGGCATCCTGCCTGAATGGGGGGATGGATGTCGAACGCTCGTCGATTGAACGTTGGAGTTACTTTTGCGCAGACGAATGCGTGTTCAGTAAGTAGAACTCGTGAAGCTTGGCCTGTAACAGCTTCTTGTCGGGCAAGCGAGTCTGATATTCGGCAATCAGTGCCGGCGACAGCGACCGGTTCAGGGCGTACTCGACCACTTCATCTTCTTTGCTAGCGCACAGCAGCACGCCAATCGCAGGGTTTTCATGCTGCTTGCGCTCGTCACGATCAAGTGCTTCAAGATAAAACCCCAATTTGCCGAGATATTCCGGCTCAAAGCGCCCGACCTTGAGCTCGAACGCCACCAGACAGTTCAGGCCCCTGTGGAAAAACAGCAGATCCAGCGCAAAATCACGACTGCCAACTTGTACCGGATACTGTGAGCCCACGAAGCAGAAGTCCCGGCCCAGTTCGCTGAGAAAGTCCTTGAGGCGTTGCACCAAACCACGATGCAAATCAGCCTCGCCGTGCGTCCCCGGCAAGCCGAGAAACTCAAGCATGTAGGCATCTTTGAAGATGCTCAGGGCTTCGGGATGAGTTTGTCTCAGCACTGCTGAGACTTTTGCAGGTTGGGTCATCGAGCGTTCGAACAGCGCTGCTTTGAATTGTCGTTCGAGCTCCCTGCTAGACCACTTTTCCTGGATGGCCATGCGCAGATAAAACTCACGCTCTTCAGCACGCTTGCTCTGGCTGAGGATGATCAGGTTATGGGTCCAGGGTATTTGTCTCACCAGTGGTGAGACTATTTCGTCATTGCGGTAAGCCTCGTAAAACTGCCGCATGCGGAAGAGATTAGGCCGAGTAAATCCACGCAACCCAGGCTGACTTCTGGCCAGATAAATGGCCAGTTGCGCCACGACCCCTTCACCCCATTCTGCCTTGTCGATTTTTTCGCTGATATAAGCACCCACTTGCCAATACAACTCGATCAGCTGGGTGTTGACGGCCTGTAGCGTAGCTTGGCGAGCGTGGTTAATCAGTAGTGCGACTTCGGCGAAACCGCTTTCAAGTGTTTCGTTAGCGACGGAGAGTTGCTGGCTCATTTGGGTGTCCTGCGGCTGGGCAACTGCGAGCGAATGCGTCGCAGGCCGGTCGAAAAGAGGCGCAAGATAGGCGGTGCAATACAGGCTGTCGAGGCCCTCAAAAGTGCCTGTCAGATAGAGGGTTGCGGCGTAATCACGATCTGGATTTTTCTTACAAACACCTCTAGATCGCGCTTCACAACAGTGTCGCGTGTTGACTCGGACACGCTATCAAGAACATGCCTACAGGGACGTCGAGCGCAACCGACAAGAGAAGAATCTTGATCCCGCGAAATGTACATCCCGCATTGCCAGCTGGCGTAGGAGCCAATGCGCTGCTGCGACTACTTAACCACCATCGGCGCAAAAATCGCTCGAATCCCCCGACACTTCGGATAGGCCGAGCAACCCCAAAAACTACCCCCGGCATTCGCCCCGGTCCGGGCGACTCGCATGACCATCGCCTTGCGGCAATGCGGACAGGCCGGCGCTTCGGGCTCGACGGGAGTTTCCTTTAAAGGCGTAGCGACTTCGACCTCAGGCTCGACCCGAGGCTCAGGGTTGACCGGCTCTGTGATCGGCGCGGGAGCTACTACGCGTTTGGCGTCGGCGATCCAGCGATTCAACAAATCGCCATCCACCAATTTCAGATTGCGCCCCGAGGCGAACTCCTTCGCCGCTTTGGTAAACCGCCCACTGCTGATCACGAAACCGCCTACAGCGCCCTCGGCCGCCATCGCGCCGTACAGCTCACGAACCACCGGCACGCCGACCTGCACCGAGCGCCACTGCTTGCACTGCACGAGATACTTTTCGCCATCCTTGCGCGCGACCAGATCAATCCCGCCGTCCGGTCCGGCACCGCCCGCTTCCTGCACGCTAAAACCCTGACGCCGCAATGCTTCGCCCACCAACAATTCGAATTCAAGCCAACTGATGCTCAGCAGCGTATTGCCACCGGGTGTTGCGGCTGAATCCAGCAATTTGCGGCGCTTACGTCGCTCCAAGAACGAACCCAACGCGCCGCCGAGAAAAATCATCGGGACCAGAAACTGGCCAAACGTCGCCATGCTTTTAAAAATTGTATTGATCAGCATCAGACTCAACTGCCGCGTACCGGCATAGGTCGGCAGCGGCTCAATGGCGACCGAGTGCAGATACAAGCCCGACGCCACGGCCAGGATGATGCCAAGCCACCAGGGCAATTTGCCGGCGGCGGAGAGCAGGGCGGGGAGGTTTGACGAGTTTTTGCGGGACATAACCGTTGCCTTTTAGCGAGCTGAGCAGCAGCTTCCTGTGCGAATCGGTAATGGTGCAGAGGTTGCGGTGTTGAAGTAAAGGCTTGTATGGGCCCAAGTGGTCGGCTTTGCGTCAGATGCCAAACCCAGCGAACGTCGACTGAAAAGGGCGTTTTCAGCGTCGCGACTATACCGTTCGACTGATAACTAAAGGTGTAATGCCATAATGATGGCGTTTCCGACGAACGTCACTCAATCCATTCAAATGGATGCCGACACCATCCCGGTACGCACACATCTTCCGGGTATTTAATTATGGTTTCGACGGTCACCTCCTACACAGACTCACGCAACAAAGCACTGCCAGGTCAAGGAAACGACGGCGTGGTAATGGTTTCCACAGGAGGTGGTTATTACGGCACAGGCGTGCTTTTGTACGGCGGTCAGGCGATTCTGACGGCAGCGCACTTGTTCCAGAACGGCACCGCGAACACCTCGGTGACGTTCGAAACCACGGCAGGCAAGCAGACGCTGGGGGCGAGCAAGGTCGATGTGATGTCGAACTATGATTCGTTCAACCTGAACAACGACCTGGCGATTGTATGGCTCAACGGCCACGCACCGGTCGGCGCCGAACGTTACGACATCTACCGCGACGCTAACGAAATCGGCCAGACCATGACCATGGTCGGCTATGGCGTGCCCGGCACCGGGGCGGCAGGGATTTCAACGAACTACAGCGCAGCGCCGATTCGCCAGATCGCCTCCAATAAGTTCGACGCTGATGCCGCCGCGCTCAAGGCCAAGATGGGCGGCTACATCGCCTGGAACCCCAAGGCCGGCACGCAACTGATCGCCGACTTCGACGATGGCACCAGCGCCCACGATGCCCTCGGCCGCCTGCTCGGTAAAAACGACACCGGCCTGGGCCAGAAGGAAGGCATCCTCAGCGCGGGCGACAGCGGCGGCCCGGCGTTCATCAATGGCAAGATCGCGGGCATCGCCAGCTCCATCAACACCATGTACCTCAACGGCTCGCACCCGGACGTCGACGACAAACTCAACAGCAGCTACGGCGAAATCGGCGCCTGGCAGCGCATCAGCGCCTACCAGGAAACCATCGACAAGGCGATCCGCGCCAGCTACGTCGACGCGCCGACCAAACAATCCGAAGTCAAGACCAGCGTGCTCGAAGGCAGCAGCGGCGCGAGCAACGCGTACTTCCTGATCCAGTTCAACGGCACCCGCAGCGACCCCAACCAGGTCGTCAGCCTCAACTTCACCACCCGCGATGGCACCGCCAAAGCTGGCGAAGACTACCTGGCCACCAAAGGCACCCTGAACTTCTACGCCGGCGAAACCCAAGCCGTCGTCGCCGTGGAAGTGCTCGGCGACTACAAATGGGAAGCCAACGAAACCTTCTACATGGACTTCACCAACCCGGCAGACGCCAGCCACGGCGAAAACATCATCCTCACCGGCATGCGCACCATTGTTAATGATGACGGGCTGTTTGGCTGGGTGTGATTACGACGGGAAGACCGTATTCCAGACTCAGTAAATGAGTTGGGTGTACTCAGGTCTTCCCGGTTAAAGCCGGTCCCACAGGCTGGTTCACAATGCCTGAATCAACCAAACCCAACCCCGCGCCAAACCGCCCGCCACCAAGGCAATCGGCTAGTACTGCGAACCGAATCCCCGCACAACTGCCCATGGGGCAACATCCTCGGCATATCCCGCAAGCGAATCCACGGCTCGCTCTGCCAATGCAGCAAACACACCGACAACTCAGGCCACTGCAACACACTCAAACTCGGCGAACCGTCATTGCCCGACGCCCGATCATCACGCAAACAAGGCACCACCTCATTGGTAATCCAGCGCCGTAAATAGCGATTCTCCGCATGACAGTGATGCACCAACATCTCGTAAATCCCCGACTCACTCACCATCAACTCCTCCTCAGGGCCGTAATGATTACTCAACATCACCACCCGACGCTGATCCACATCCAGCTTGCGAGTCGTACGCTCATTCAACGGCCAACCCATCAAACGACTGAAATCCCGGGCACAGAACCAGGCCTGGGATTCGAGGAGGAGGGTGCGCAGTTGGCGGTTGTGGCGGTGGAAGGTGGTGGGTTGGAGGGCTTCGGTTGTGGGTTGCCTTCGTTGGCTGTGTGAATCGAGATTGGTCATGTCGTGATCTCTACATTGAATAGCTTTCTAGAGCTAAGGCGTCGGGAGTTAAGAAACCCCAATGTAGAAAGGCCGGACGTATTCCCCTCGCGGGTCTTGTATTGGTCCACTCCCGACATAGTAGAAATTTTAGGACGCGCAGCCGAAGGCCGCAGGTACAAAAAAGCCGCATTTTATCGGGGGCGGGCAGGCCGCTACATTGGATTTCACTGGCGTTTCTTAGGCGCGTTGCAAGGGTAGGGCGTGGTGGTGAGGCGGGCAAGGGGCAGGGTTGTAGGGGGATTCTGAAAATCTCAGCGATATTTATTAGGCGCTAATTACCCGACAGCTCCTACGCATCGCGAGTGATGAAATGGTCAGATTCTCGATGCCCGCAGTGAATACCTCATAGTCATAGCAGAGCAACGTTGGCTCATTCTTCCTTTATCAGCCGCCCTAGGCGTTCATACAAAGACAAAGAAAATAGATCTCGATCACTGGAATGATGACAGCGGCGATGACAGTTGGGGCAAAGTGCAACAGCATTGCTGATGCGGTCCGAGCCGTTCTGAGCAAGATGCTTTACATGATGGACTTCGAGAAAAGGTCGGCCATCTTTTTCAAAAGGGGCCTTTAATCCACAGCCCTCGCAGTTACCGTTTGCATGTTGGCGCACCCACGCCCTGACTTCAGGATCGCGTACATAGGACTTTGCGGCGGCACTGGTTTGCTTCGGCTGTAAAATACCTTTCGGCTCTTTATTCAGCGGCTTTTGTTCCAGCTTAGAGGCGCGCTGTTCCAGTGTTATTTCGTCGGCTGTGGGCGTGTAGTCTTCGGGAGTCGGATTGTCTTGTGCTGCATCGAGCGCTTTAAGAATGCTACGAACTACGTTGGCACCGACATTTTGTGCGGGTTTGTATCCCTCAATGCGATCACGGTCTATTCCCTCTAGTACGGTTGAAATGTTCTGCATTCGAAATTCAACCGAACCTTTGGTACGAGTCGCTAAGGCACCTTCGCGCAGAACGCGATTTTCATACGCCTTATTGATTGGCTGGCCACTCTGTTCGCGTTTCAACATGCCTAGATAGGCATCAACAGCCGCCTGAATCTCCAAGTCGCTCCAGTCTTTATTGCTCTTTTCAGTGTCCATACAATCGCCGAAGAGGTTGAAAACCTTCGGAAGATACTGAGTTAGGATTACAGATGTCTAGGAATATTCCTACAGCAATGTAAGGTCGGGCTCTTAGCGGTAAGCAAATGATGGTCGGCGATGGATTTGAGGCTCGCAAGGTGTAATTGGCAGCCCTGATTACTGCTCGCGGTCAACTCCCAAACTCTTCAAAAAATAAACAACCCGCTCAGTCTCCTCAAACCCCAAAGCCTCATGCATCGAATGACTCACCCGATTCTCCACCAGCGCATCCGATGCCAGCTCTGTACACCCCATTTCTAAAGCCCACTGTTCAACACCCGCCACGAGTTGTCGCGCAATGCTTTGGCCTCGGCTGGCAGGTTGGACGTACAAACCTTCGAGAAAGGCCACTGGCGAGGAGTGGGTGCCGTTGACGTAGTCGGTTCGGATGGAGGCTTCGGCAAAGCCTAGAGCGTTGTCATTTTCGTCGGTGAAGACGAGGACCAGGTAGCGTTCTGGTTCTCTGAGGATGGTCTGTTTGTCGTGATCACTATCAGCGGCGGAGTCAGGCCACAGCGCGGTGCGTAGGGGTAGCCAGCTGTTGTGGTCAAGTAATGTGCAGCGTTTGATCATCGAGGGAGTCTCGAGGGATTAACGGACGAAGATCATAAGGCAAGCTAAGTCAGGCCTGATAGGGTGCTTTTGGGCTGTAGATCGCATCGCTAACAAGTTCGCTCCCGCAGCAGATTAACGATGATCCTGTGAACTCATCGGTGCACGGATTCGCGGGCAAGCCTCGCTCCAACAAAAAAGCCAGAAGCATTTACGCCTCTGGCTTTTTCATTGCTTAAATCAGGATCACAACACCCTGATGATCAATCCCAGCTAAGTGCGCCGCCGGTTTGATACTCAATAACCCGAGTCTCAAAGAAGTTCTTCTCTTTCTTCAAGTCCATGATTTCGCTCATCCATGGGAATGGGTTAGTCGTACCCGGGTACTCTTCTTTCAAACCGATCTGGCTCAAACGACGGTTCGCGATGAATTTGAGGTAGTCCTCCATCATTGCGGCGTTCATGCCCAGTACGCCGCGTGGCATGGTGTCGCGGGCGTATTCGATTTCCAGTTGGGTGCCTTGCAGAATCATCTGGCTGGCTTCTTCCTTCATTTCGGCGTCCCACAGGTGTGGGTTTTCGATTTTGATCTGGTTGATCACGTCGATGCCGAAGTTCAGGTGCATGGATTCGTCACGCAGGATGTATTGGAACTGCTCGGCGACGCCGGTCATTTTGTTGCGGCGGCCCATGGAGAGGATCTGGGTGAAGCCGCAATAGAAGAAGATGCCTTCCAGAACGCAGTAGTAGGCGATCAGGTTGCGCAGCAGCTCTTTGTCGGTGTCGACGGTGCCGGTTTCGAACTTCGGATCGGAGATCGAACGGGTGTATTTCAGGCCCCAGGCGGCTTTTTTCGCGACCGACGGGATCTCGTGGTACATGTTGAAGATCTCGCCTTCATCCATGGCCAGCGATTCGATGCAGTACTGGTAAGCGTGGGTGTGGATCGCTTCTTCGAAGGCCTGGCGCAGGATGTACTGGCGGCACTCCGGGTTGGTGATCAGGCGGTACACGGCCAGCACGAGGTTGTTGGCAACCAGGGAGTCGGCGGTGGAGAAGAAGCCCAGGTTGCGCATGACGATGCGGCGCTCGTCGTCGGTCAGGCCTTCCGGGTCTTTCCAGAGGGCGATGTCGGCGGTCATGTTGACTTCTTGCGGCATCCAGTGGTTTGCGCAACCGTCCAGATATTTCTGCCAGGCCCAGTCGTACTTGAAGGGCACGAGCTGGTTAAGGTCAGCGCGGCAGTTGATCATCATTTTTTCGTCAACGGCAACGCGGGCGCTGGCGCCTTCGAGTTCGGCCAGGCCTTCAGCGACGTCCAGTGCGTCCAGCGCTTTTTTCGCGCGGATCAGGGCAGGGGAGTCTTTGTCGGTGATGTTGCGTGCTTCGGTCGCCGCAGCGCCACCGGCGCTGTCGAGGCGGTCCATGTTGGCTTCGTTGGCGTGACCGGCGTTGGTCGCTTTGGCGACTACTTCGCCGTCTTCTTTATCGAATTCGTCCCAGCTCAGCATGGTGGAAGCTCCTGAATTTTAAAGGATGTAGTGCCTGCGTCGTGTTGATGACGCTGGCAACGAAATTTTTGAGTATTCACTCGGGTCTCGTGATTGGCCGGTTTATTAAGCAGGCGGTCGCCCACTGGATTTGCTGCCGCGGCGGCGGTGCCTCACAGGCGAGCAAAACGGGCGGAGGATGCTTTCAGGTAAGACGATATTGCTGTGGCAATTGGTCATTTGGGTACCCTGGAGCGAGCGCGGGATTATACAGATTTTGCCCGGCACTTGTTCATCCGTGACTGAGTTTTGGTAGGCGACTTACGCTTTTTCTTTTGCGTTTGCGCATTCATTCCCAATTGCAAGGAAATGAGCATAAAACGAAGCGAAATCCCTTATGTGGTGCTTTTTTACATTTCGAAACGCAGCATATAGTGTGAGCAATCCGACGGCAATCGCTGTTGCGTACCTTTCCGGATAAGAATTCCAGGCTTGATCAAGGTCAATATTCCGAAGGGCCGGGGATAAAGGGCTCCGCAGGGGAAGGAAGGTTTTTGCACCAAGACGAAGCCGAGGAACCCACCTTCAAAAACGACGGACGGTTTGCACGGTATTTCAGATTGATGATGAAAGCTAACTGCTGATTGGTTGCCCGATACACCGCTTAAACACATCCGTGAGCGCTCTGTAATCGCAAACCACGGCATCAATATTGGCTTGGAGCCAGACCTGCGCATCCACTGCCCACCAGCTGATTTCGTATCCCGCATTGACGATGATGTGTTCGAACAGGATGCGTTGTGCTCGGCCGTTGCCTTCTCTGAAAGGATGCACAACATTCAGGTCACCAAATAACTCTGCGCTTGCAGCGACCAGCGCTGAGCGATCAAGCCCTTGGAACCAGTTAGCCTGGGCAAGGTGGGTGAATAGCTTTTTGGCTTCGGGTTCGATGCGACTGGTCGTGCAGAAGTGGGTTGAGTCTTTGGATATGTCGACAGTGCGCAGCTCTCCGGCCCATTCGTAAAGATCAGCAAACAATCTGCGATGCACGGATTGCAGGTAAGAAAGGTCGTAGGGAGGTGGTGCAAATTCGATGGCATCCGCAGCGACTTCAGAAAGGGCACGCTCGGCTTCTGACAACGTTTGATCATCAGTCAGATCAAGGAGATTTCGCAGGATCGATGTGCCGGGATAGCAATAAGGATCCTGACCGACGCCGTACTTGTCGAGCATCAGTTCTGCTTGTTGCGATAGGTTTTAAGCAATTCTTCACGGGATGCGAGTGTGCGTTCAGCGTCTAGCGGCGTTGTATCGAAGCCTTCCAGGCGCAGGCTTGCTGCGTAGTTTGATCGGCGTGTTTTAGCGCAATAGGCTTTTTTTGCAGCGAGGGAGGGGGTTGGCATGGTGGCGACCTCCAGGTTCGAAAGAAGCTCAGTGTAGCGGAAAGGGGGGTGGAGCGGTGATAGGCCGGGAGGGTTTGATGCTCCCGGTTTTTGCGTATTCCAACGGTTATAGCGCGCTAGCCTTATTCGCGGGCAAGCTCGCTCCAACGGGGGCGGGGTTGACCTTATGCCTCGCTCGAACAGGAGCGGGGGTTGCCTTGTAGCGCGGGTCTGAGCGAGTGACCGCTAGGCGCCGAGTTTTTTGGACCCCGGAGCGTACGTTAGTACGTGAGGATGCCAAAAAAATCGGCAACAACGCGGGCGCCGCTCAGACACGTGCGGCGCCAATGTTTACTGGCAAGCCTCGCAATCCGGCTCGTCGATCGCGCAGGCCTTAGGCACTGGCGCTGGACCGGCCGGGGCGGCTTCGGTTGGGTGTGGGGCGGTGATCGCCGTGTCGTCCGGGCCCAGGCCACCGCTCGATACTGCGTTGAGCTTGCCGGTGTTGACGGTGGATTTCTCGGTGCTGGTCGCGGCCAGGGCACGGAGGTAGTAAGTGGTTTTCAGACCACGGTACCAGGCCATGCGATAGGTCACGTCCAGCTTCTTGCCCGATGCGCCAGCGATGTACAGGTTCAGCGACTGAGCCTGGTCGATCCACTTCTGACGACGGCTTGCCGCGTCGACGATCCACTTGGTGTCCACTTCGAAGGCGGTCGCGTAAAGCTCTTTGAGCTCCTGCGGGATGCGTTCGATTTGCTGTACGGAACCGTCGTAGTACTTCAGGTCGTTGATCATGACCGAGTCCCACAGGTCGCGGGCTTTAAGGTCGCGGACCAGGTACGGGTTGATCACGGTGAACTCGCCGGAGAGGTTCGATTTCACGTACAGGTTCTGGTAGGTCGGTTCGATCGACTGCGATACGCCGGTGATGTTGGCGATGGTCGCGGTCGGGGCGATGGCCATGATGTTGGAGTTACGAATGCCTTTCTGCACGCGGGCACGTACCGGTGCCCAGTCCAGGGTTTCGTTCAGGTCAACGTCGATGTACTTCTGGCCACGCTGTTCGATCAGGATCTGTTGCGAATCCAGCGGCAGGATGCCTTTGGACCACAGCGAACCCTGGAACGTCTCGTAAGCGCCGCGCTCGTCGGCCAGGTCGCAGGAAGCCTGGATCGCGTAGTAGCTGACGGCTTCCATGGAACGGTCGGCGAATTCCACGGCGGCATCGGAGCCGTAAGGAATGTGTTGCAGGTACAACGCGTCCTGGAAGCCCATGATGCCCAGGCCAACCGGACGGTGGCGCAGGTTGGAGTTCTTGGCTTGCGGCACCGAGTAGTAGTTGATGTCGATCACGTTATCGAGCATGCGCACGGCAACGTCGATGGTGCGCTTGAGCTTGTCGGTGTCCAGCTTGCCGTCGACGATGTGGTTCGGCAGGTTGATCGAGCCCAGGTTGCAGACTGCAATCTCGTCCTTGTTGGTGTTCAGGGTGATCTCGGTGCACAGGTTCGAGCTGTGAACCACGCCCACGTGCTGCTGCGGGCTGCGCAGGTTGCACGGGTCTTTGAAGGTCAACCATGGGTGGCCGGTTTCGAACAGCATCGAGAGCATCTTGCGCCACAGATCCTTGGCCTGGATGGTCTTGAACAGTTTCACTTTGCCCGGGTATTCGGTCAGCGCTTCGTAGTACTCGTAGCGTTCCTGGAATGCCTTGCCGGTCAGGTCGTGCAGATCCGGCACTTCCGATGGCGAGAACAGGGTCCACGGGCCGTCATCGAAGACGCGCTTCATGAACAGGTCAGGGATCCAGTTGGCGGTGTTCATGTCGTGGGTACGACGACGATCATCACCGGTGTTCTTGCGCAGCTCGATGAACTCTTCGATGTCCATGTGCCAGGTTTCCAGGTACGCACACACAGCGCCTTTGCGCTTGCCGCCCTGGTTGACTGCCACTGCGGTGTCGTTGACGACTTTCAGGAACGGCACGACGCCCTGGGATTTGCCGTTGGTGCCCTTGATGTAAGAGCCCAGCGCGCGAACCGGCGTCCAGTCGTTGCCCAGGCCACCGGCGAATTTGGACAACATGGCGTTGTCGTGGATCGCGTGATAAATGCCCGACAGGTCATCCGGCACGGTGGTCAGGTAGCAGCTGGACAGCTGCGGACGCAGAGTACCGGCGTTGAACAGGGTTGGCGTCGAGGACATGTAGTCGAAGGACGACAACAGGTTGTAGAACTCGATGGCGCGATCTTCCCGGGCGTTCTCTTCAATCGCCAGGCCCATGGCCACACGCATGAAGAAGATCTGCGGCAGTTCGAAACGCACGCCATCCTTGTGGATGAAGTAACGGTCGTACAGGGTTTGCAGGCCCAGGTACGTGAACTGCTGATCGCGCTCGTGGTTGATCGCCTTGCCCAGTTTTTCCAGGTCGAAGCTGGCCAGGATCGGGTTGAGCAATTCGTATTTGATGCCTTTTTCGATGTACGAAGGCAGGGCCTTGGCGTACAGGTCGACCATTTCGTGGTGCGTGGCGCTTTCGGCGACTTCCAGAAAACTCAGGCCTTCGGCACGCAGGGTGTCCATCAGCAGGCGGGCGGTGACGAACGAGTAGTTCGGCTCGCGCTCGACCAGGGTACGCGCGGTCATCACCAGTGCGGTGTTGACGTCTTTGAGCGCCACGCCGTCGTACAGGTTCTTCAGGGTTTCGCTCTGGATCAGGTTCGCATCGACTTCTTCCAGCCCTTCGCAGGCTTCAGTGACGATGGTGTTCAGGCGACCCATGTCCAGCGGCGCAACGCTGCCGTCGGCGCGGGTGATGCGGATCGACGGATGCGCCTGGACCGGTGCTTCGCTGGTGCGTACGGCACGTTCCTTGGCGCGGGAATCACGGTAGATCACGTAGTCGCGAGCGACTTTCTGCTCGCCGGCACGCATCAGGGCCAGTTCGACCTGATCCTGGATTTCTTCGATGTGGATGGTGCCGCCCGAAGGCATGCGACGCTTGAAGGTGGCGCTGACTTGTTCGGTCAGGCGGGCAACGGTGTCGTGGATACGCGAAGACGCAGCGGCGGTACCGCCCTCAACTGCGAGAAACGCTTTGGTGATGGCGACGGTGATTTTGTCATCCGTGTACGGGACGACGGTGCCGTTACGCTTGATCACGCGCAGCTGGCCGGGAGCGGTCGCGGACAGGTCCTGTTGCGATTGGCCTGACTGCGGCGCCGGGTTCGGCGAGTTCTCGCGAGTTGTGTCTGTTTGCATGGGTGTCTCCACGTTCTTTAAGTTTGTATGGGTACTGGTCCGTACCCACCGTTCCGTCTTGAAGGCATTCAGTCGACAAAGGTCGGCCGTAACGACTTCAAAATGGATAAAGGGCGGCGGATCGCGCCGTCCCGGCTTTGAAGTCAAAAAAGGTAACGAATCGTTGCTCGTTACCTCTGGGAAATCTCTGGAAGAGTGCTCGTTTTATATTGCAACAAATGTACTGATCTGCCGTAGTCAACGGGACGTGCGGCTCAGGCTTTGGCGGGAGAAGCTTTGGCCATCAATTGGGCCTTTGGTTCACCCCACAAACCGTAAGAAAAATGCTTGAAATTCCCGTTCTACTTGTGTTGGGTTTTTATCGCAAAACCCTATATGTAGGGTTTTTTTCGCGCCGGGCTACAAGATAATGCGTTTTGGACATCAATTGCAACGCATGATCTGTGGATAAAGCTGTGTGTAAATCCTGTATGAAATGCCCAAACTGCGTGTAGGCCGCAGAACTACTGGACCTGACCGTTTGTCATGCTCTTTTACGATTTTTTGCGGGTGCCGAGGGTTTTTTGCGGGCGCGAACCCTATCACAAAAAATGCATCTCGCAAGCCCGATCTGGCATGTGGTGTGCTTGCTGCGGGCGGTTGCTACACTCGCTGCCAATTGCGCTCCGGTCTGGCCCATTTCGGCGGGCAACAGCTCATTAATAACAACAACAGTTCAAGGGGCCCCTGTGGAGCGAGAAGCCTGGCACGTATTGATTGTCGAGGATGACCGGCGTCTGGCCGAGCTGACCCGCGATTACCTTGAGAACAACGGTTTGCGCGTCAGCATTGAAGGCGACGGCGCCCTGGCGGCTGCGCGCATCCTCGATGAACAGCCTGATCTGGTGATTCTGGACCTGATGCTGCCGGGCGAAGATGGCCTGAGTATCTGCCGCAAGGTGCGCGACCGCTTCGACGGGCCGATCCTGATGCTCACGGCCCGTACCGACGATTCCGACCAAATCCAGGGGCTGGACACCGGCGCGGATGACTTTGTCTGCAAACCGGTGCATCCGCGCGTGTTGCTGGCGCGGGTTCATGCGCTGTTGCGGCGCAGCGAACCGCCGCAGGCCCCGGCGGGCGAGTTGCGGCGGTTGGTGTTCGGTCCACTGGTGGTCGATAACGCATTGCGTGAAGCCTGGTTGCAGGAACGCAGCATCGACCTGACCAGTGCCGAGTTCGATCTGCTGTGGTTGTTGGTGGCCAATGCCGGGCGGATTCTGTCCCGGGAAGAAATCTTCACCGCGCTGCGTGGTTTCGGCTACGACGGCCAGGACCGCTCGATAGATGTACGCATCTCGCGCATTCGCCCCAGAATCGGCGACGATCCCGACCATCCGCGCCTGATCAAGACCGTGCGCAGTAAAGGCTATCTGTTCGTGCCGGAAGCGGCGCAGGCGATGCCGCTTTCATGATGGGCGATGTGTCGTTGGAGCGAGGCTTGCCCGCGAAGAGATCGGTACATTCGCAAGGATTTTCCG
Source organism: Pseudomonas sp. CFII64 (assembly GCF_000416235.1). Lineage (GTDB taxonomy): Bacteria > Pseudomonadota > Gammaproteobacteria > Pseudomonadales > Pseudomonadaceae > Aquipseudomonas. Next base: position 262,149 of record NZ_ATLO01000004.1, read on the forward strand.
GTCTGAAACCCCGTCTTCGCGGGCTAGCCTCGCTCCCACAGGTGCCCGGTTCGCCGCGTAACAGCGTGATGTCAGTGATACGGCGGTTTCCTTTATGAACTCAATCTTCCTGCGCATCTACGGCGGCATGCTCGGCGTGCTGGTTCTGGTCGCACTGCTGGGCGTGTTGAGCCTGCACCTGCTCAATCAGGTTCGCACCGAGCAGTATCGGGATCAGCTGGCCCACGGCACCTTTGCCTTGATGGCCGACAATCTGCAACTGATGGATGCGATCGAGCGTCATCGTGCCCTCGCGGTGTGGGAGCGGTTGCTCGGCATTCCGCTGACCCTGCAAACCGCCGAGCAGGCGCAGGTGAGCGGCAGCACGCGCAATCGCCTGCAACGCGGGCAAGTGGTGGTGGAACAGACGGGCCCGCACGCCGCCAAGGTTTACCGGCAGATCAGCAACAGCGAGCCGTTGCTGCTGACCGGCGAAGTGCAACAGATCACCGAGCAGCTGGCGCGGGCGACAATTTTCCTGTTGATCGATGAACTGGTGCGTTTCCCGGTCACCGAGCAGCCGGCCCGCCTCGAAGCGTTGCGCCTGAGCAAGGGCTTTGGTTTCGATCTGCAACTGATCCCGCTGGACAAGGCCGATGTGGATGATGATCAGCGCCGCCGGGTTTATGAGGGCGATACCGTCATGGCGTTGGGCAAGGGCGGTGATTCGATCCGGGTGTTTGCCGGCATCGTCGACACGCCTTGGGTGCTGGAAATCGGCCCGTTGTATCAGATGAGTCCCTATCCGCCTGAGTTGTTGGTGTTGATCGCTTTTCTTGGGCTGTGTCTGATCGGTCTGGTGGTGTATTTGCTGGTGCGTCGCCTTGAGCGGCGGCTGCTGGAACTGGAAGCCGCCGCGACGCTGCTTGCCCAGGGCAGCCTGGAAACCCGAGTGCCGGACTCGGGCGCGGATTCGGTCGGCCGGCTGGCCGTGGCGTTCAATGGCATGGCCGAGCACTTGCAACGCTCCCTGACCATTCAGCGTGAACTGGTGCGCGCCGTGTCCCATGAACTGCGCACGCCTGTGGCGCGCCTGCGCTTCGGGCTGGAAATGATCGGCGACGCCACAACGCCGGAAGCCCGGCATAAATACATGGTCGGCATGGACAGCGATATCCAGGACCTCGACAAGCTGGTGGATGAAATGCTGACCTATGCGCGCCTGGAACAGGGCGCGCCGACCCTGAATTTCCAGAGCATCGATCTGCAGCGTTTACTTGATCAAGTGATCGCCGAGCTGGCGCCATTGCGCGCCGATGTGCGTGTGTCGTGCGGCGTTTGTACCGAGCTTGCCGAGGGCGAGACCGCCTGGGTTGAGGCTGAGCCACGCTACCTGCATCGGGCGCTGCAGAATCTGGTGAGCAATGCGATACGTCATGCTGAATCCGAGGTGCGGATCAGCTTCGAACTGTCGCCGGATCGTTGCCGCATCGATATCGAAGACGACGGACCGGGCATTCCCGAAAGCGCCTGGGACCGCATCTTCACGCCTTTCATGCGCCTGGATGACAGCCGCACCCGGGCATCCGGCGGCCATGGCTTGGGGTTGTCGATCGTGCGGCGCATCATCCACTGGCATGGCGGTCGTGCCTTGATCGGCCGCAGTTCCAGCCTGGGCGGCGCCTGTTTCAGCCTGGCCTGGCCGCGCACGCAGGAGCCGCAATGAAGCTTGCCGGTGCGTTGGAGCCATTCGGACGCACGCTGCTGGCCGCCGACACTGCACAGCCGTTGCAGGGCATGCCGGAACTGCTCAGGCCCGAGGTGCTGGATGCGCTGCTCTTGAAGGTCTACGGCGCGCAATTAGTGGCCAGCCATTTGCCGGTGCTGGTGTCTCAGTGGTCCAAGTATTACTTCATGCAGCTGATCCCGCCGGTGCTGGTTGGTGGCTTGCTGAGCGACTGGCGCTGGCCGCTGGCCCTCGAACAGGTGAGTCTGGCGCTGGATGAGCGCGGCTTGCCTGCAGGTGTCTGGCTCGGTGCGGGCCGGGCTTGCCATCTTGAAAGTCCTGAGCCTTTTGCCGAATTGCTCGATGACAATTTGCAGCCGTTCATTGCGGCATTAGCGGCATACGGCGGCGTAGCGAGCAGCGTTCTGTGGGGCAACGCCGGGGATTATCTGGAAACCTGCCTGCAACAGCTGCGCCCGCTAACCGACAAACCACTGGATGACGGCTATGCGCTGCTTGATCTCAAACAGCGGCTGGATGGAAGACCGAACCCATTATTCAAGGCCGTGAGCTATATCGGTAACCCGCCACATCGGCAGCGTCGCAGTTGCTGTTTGAGTTATCAGGTGGAGTGGGTCGGGCGGTGTGAGCATTGCCCATTGAGTGTTTGATTCACCTGTAGGAGGGGACTTGTCCCCGATCACAATGGGTCAGGCAACGAGATTGTCGGGGGTTTGACGACGTCTTCGGGGGCAAGTCCCCTCCTACCTGTTCACGGGCTGTTGCGCGAGGTTGAAACCCTTATCAAGCCGCAATACTCACCAGACTCAACACATGCGCGTCCTGCACGCTGAATTGTCCCTCCAGCTCCTTGCCGCTGTGCCATTCGCTGGACAGGTCGGTCAGCAGGCGCAGGCGGGCGTGGCCGTCTTCGGACCATTCCAGCAGTTGCGCGTGTTCGAAGTAGAAACGCTGTTGCACGATGGGATACAGCGCCTTGAACAGCGCTTCCTTGATGGAAAACGTCAGGGTGACCCGCAACGCGATCTGCTCGGCGGGCCCAGCGGCCATTTGCGCCAGCTCCTCGGGCGTGAGGATTTCTGCGGCTAGTCGCGTGGCGCGTTCCGGGCTGAGCATGTTTTCCGTGTCCAGCCCCAGTCCGCGCCATTGCTGCTTTTGGGCCACGATGGCTGCGGCCCAGCCGGTGCTGTGAGTGATCGACCCGCAAATATCATCCGGCCAGATCGGTGCGCGGTCTTCACCCATGTCGGGCGCCAACTGCCGCCCATCCAGTCGCCGTATGGCCTCCATGGCGCATAGCCGTCCCGCGAGAAACTCGGTCTGCCGCTTGGCCACCGAGCGCTGGATGCTGGCGGGCTGGGCGATCAGGCTGCGCTGGAAGTCACCTTCCACCAGTTGAGCCGGATTGAAGCGACCGCTCACCAACACCGCGCCGTCGAGGATTTTAGGCAATGGCCAATGATGAGTCAGCGCCGGGCAGCAGGCGGGCAGTGTCGTGGTTTGAGTCATGGGCGGCATTTTGCCGGGGGAATCGGAAATGGGGAAGGGCAGTGAGCGTCGGCCAAATTTTGGAAAAGAAGCAAATGCCGTTGGAGATTCTATAGGTGGAATGCCTGGCTGTGGGTGGGCAGTGCCTTTGTGGGAGAGGACTTGTCCTCGATAGCCAGCCCAGACGACCTTGATCCGCCTGACCCACATGCAGTGCTGAAATGACAGCCATCGAGGACAAGTCCTCTCCCACAGGAAGGGGGCATAACCCTGGATTATGCCGCCGCATGGGGGTTTCTACGCTCCAAACACCCGCTTCAAAAATACCTGCATGTCCGTCCACGAACTCTGATCGGCCGCCTTGTCATAGCCGATATCCGGTCCGCCGTGTTCCCCATGGCTGAGGCGGTCGGCGTCGGGGTTGGTGAAGCCGTGTTTGGCGCCTTCGATGCTGACGAACTTGTAGTCGGCACCGGCCTTGTCCATTTCGTTCTTGAATGCCGCGACGTTTTCCGGGGTGACCATGCTGTCCTTGGCGCCGTGTTCCACCAGCATCGGCACTTTCACACTGCCGGGTGTTGCGGGTGTGTTGGTGACCAGCGCGCCGTGGAAGCTGACCACACCGGCCAGCGCCTCACCGCGTCGGGCGGCGTCGAGCACGATCTTGCCACCGAAGCAGTAGCCGATAGCAGCGACCTTGTCCGGGTTGGTCTGCGGCTGTTTCTTCAACTGCTCAAGGCCGGCATCGAACCGCTGGGCGGCGGCGTTGCTGTCCTTGAGCGCCGCCTGCATGAAGGCCATGGCGTCTTTAGGGTGCTCGGTATTCTTGCCTTCGCCGTACATATCAATGGCCATGGCGCTGTAACCCAGCGCAGCCAGTTGGCGGGCGCGGTGCTTGGCGTAGTCATTCAGCCCCCACCATTCGTGGACGACAATGATGCCGGGGCGCTGGCCTTTGATCGCGTCGTCATACGCGTAATAACCCACCAGCTTGCTGCCGTCGGCGCTTTGGTAGTCCACCTGTCGAGTCTTGATTTCCGCCTGGGCCAGGCCTGCCAGGCCCATCATCAGCAATGCAATCCAGAAACGCATGATCAGCTCCTTATCTTATTAAGCGCGGTATCGCGGGATGATGGGCAAGCCTAGTCGATTGTGCCCGTCGTGTGGCAGCGAGTGCGGTAGATAATTATTCAACCGTCGGACATGGCCTATGAGAGGGTGTTCAGGGGCGGTTCAGGGCACCGGGATTAGTCTGAACCCGTACTCAGACAGCGCGATGCGCGAGCGGAGGTGACTATGCTGACATTCAACAAGTTTTTCCTGGCCCTGGCTTTTCTCGGTGGAAGTGCGGCTGCGCAGGCCGCCGATGGCGCGCTGGAACTGACACCGCCGCCGCCGGGCAAGACCAGCGAGCGCATGGACCGAACCGAGAGCGAACTGCGTCACGGGACGAGCAATGTGTGGAGCCAGGGCTTGAGCCAGCAGAATGCCGATCATCCGCACGCAGGCCAGCCGTATTATTCAACCAGTTACCCGGTGCTTTCCGGCACCCACAACGGGCGGCCGGTAGCCGAGCACAGTCTGTCTGGCCATTACGATCCGGGCCTGACGCAGATCGGCAGCACTAATCTGTTCGGCGCTGGCACAATCGACCCGGGCGATTCGGTTCAGGCGTCGACGCGTTTGACCGGCAGCCCGCAAGGCTGGCTGCCGACGCAGTACCGGTTGTGATTGACCGATCAGGCCTGCGCAAGATCTGAAATTTCATTAAATTGAGCTGGCATGCCCAGGAGAGCGTCATGAAGTTGTTGGTGGTTGAGGACGAGGCCTTGTTGCGGCATCACTTGCTGACCCGGCTGACTGAATCCGGTCACGTGGTCGAGGCGGTGGCCAATGCCGAGGAGGCGCTTTATCAGGCCGGACAGTTCAATCACGACCTCGCGGTGATCGACCTTGGGCTGCCCGGAATGGGCGGTCTGGACCTGATTCGCCAGTTGCGCGCCCAGGGCAAGGCGTTTCCGATCCTGATCCTGACGGCGCGGGGCAACTGGCAGGACAAGGTTGAAGGGCTGGCTGCGGGCGCGGATGACTACGTGGTCAAGCCGTTCCAGTTCGAAGAGCTGGAAGCCCGCCTCAATGCGCTGCTGCGGCGCTCCAGCGGTTTCATTCAGGCGACGATTGTCGCCGGGCCGCTGCTGCTCGATCTCAACCGCAAGCAGGCGTCCATGGACGAGCAGCCGCTGGCGCTGACCGCCTATGAATACCGGATTCTCGAATACCTGATGCGCCATCATCAACAAGTGGTGCCCAAAGAGCGCCTGATGGAGCAGTTGTACCCAGATGATGACGAGCGCGATCCAAACGTGATCGAGGTACTGGTCGGGCGTCTGCGCCGCAAAATCGAAGGGCCCAATGCCTTCAAGCCTATCGAGACCGTGCGCGGGCTGGGTTACCTGTTTTCCGAGCGCTGTAAATGATTCGTTCGCTGCACCTGCGGCTGCTGATCGGTGCCGCGACCCTGGCGGTGATTTTCATGCTGCTGATGCTGCCTGCCCTGCAAGGCGCGTTCAGTCTGGCATTGCGCGGTTCCATCGAGCAGCGCCTGGCCTCCGACGTCACGACGCTGATTTCCGCCGCGCGGGTCGAAGATGGGCGCCTGTTGATGCCGTCGGTGCTGCCGGGCGAGCAGTTCAATCTGCCGTCGAGCCGCCTGTTGGGCTACATCTATAACCGCCAGGGCGAACTGGTCTGGCGTTCGCTGGCCACCAAAGACGAATTCATCGATTACCAGCCGCGTTATGACGGCAATGGCAGTGAGTTCGCCAAGATCAAAGAACCCAACGGCGAAGAGTTTTTCGTCTATGACGTGGAAATCAAGCTGCTCGGCGGGCGTAATGCCGCGTTCAGCATCGTCGCCTTGCAACCGGTGCGCGAGTATCAGGAAACCGTGGCGGCGCTGCGGGAAAAATTGTATCTGGGCTTCGGCGCCGCCTTATTGGTGTTGTTGGCGCTGCTCTGGATCGGTCTGACCTGGGGCTTGCGCGCGTTACGCGGCTTGAGTCAGGAGCTCGATCAGGTGGAATCCGGCGCGCGAGACAGCCTGAGTGAAAGTCATCCCAGTGAACTGTTGCGGCTGACCGGTTCCTTGAACCGACTGCTGCTCAGCGAGCGCGAGCAGCGCATCCGTTATCGCGATTCTCTCGGCGATCTGGCCCATAGCCTGAAAACCCCATTGGCGGTCTTGCAGGGCGTCAGCGAAACCATGGCCAAACGCCCGGAAGACCTGGAGCAGGCGCGCATTCTGCAATCGCAGATCGAGCGCATGAGCCAGCAGATCGGTTACCAGCTGCAACGCGCCAGCCTGCGCAAGAGCGGTCTGGTGCGCCATCACGTGGCGTTGCGGCCGGTGGTAGAAAGCCTGTGCAACACGCTGGAAAAGGTTTACCGCGACAAGCAGGTCAAGGTCACGCTGGATCTGCCCGAGGAGTGCGTGGTGCCCATGGAGCAGGGCGCTTTGCTGGAAATGCTCGGCAATCTGCTGGAAAACGCCTATCGCCTGTGCCTGAGCGAAGTGCGAGTCAGCCTGCGCTCCGGTGAAGATGGCGATGAGTTGTGTGTCGAAGACGACGGGCCCGGCGTTCCCACAAGCCAGCGCGAGCGCATCCTGCAACGGGGCGAGCGGCTGGATCGCCAGAACCCTGGGCAGGGCATCGGTCTGGCGGTGGTCAAGGACATCATCGAAAGCTATGGCGCGCGGCTGACCCTGGAGGATTCGTCTTTGGGGGGCGCGGCGTTCAGGATTCATTTCTGAACTTCGCACGTCCCGTCTTGATCCTCATCGATCCCGTAGGACCGGCTTTAGCCGGGAGGAGGCCGGTTCATTCGCAGCAGTTGCGTCGTCAGGCCTTGCGCCCTCCCGGCTAAAGCCGGTCCTACGGATCCTCTGTTGGTCTCGCGTCGGGTTTTGTGCACCTGCCCATCGCTTCGCCAACAAGTTGGCTCCTACGAAAAAAGCGCTGTGAGGCGGATACCCGCCACCGCCGCCGATAATTTCCGGCTTATGGGCGGAAAACCGCCAGCCTCATGGCGGCTCAGTAAGTCCTTTCGTCAGCAACCCCCCGCATCCATTGGTTGTCAGCTACTTTTTCGGAACTGGCACGCACCTTGCGATATGTGCGGTAGAGGTCTGCCCCGTGCAGCTCGCCAAAACAAATCCCTCCAGTTGCAGGAGGGTTAGCTCGTTAGGTGCCGCGTGCGTCAGTTGGATGATGCGACGACACTCTTGAGGACTTCAACATGACGACTCGTCAGCCCCTGTATAAATCCCTGTACTTCCAGGTGATCGTAGCAATCGTGATCGGCGTTCTGATCGGCCACTTCTATCCGGATACCGGCAAGGCCCTCAAGCCGCTGGGCGACGGATTCATCAAACTGATCAAGATGGTCATTGCCCCAATCATCTTCTGCACTGTGGTCAGCGGTATCGCTGGTATGCAGAACATGAAGTCGGTCGGCAAGACCGGTGGCTACGCGCTGCTGTACTTCGAAATCGTTTCTACTATTGCCTTGCTGATCGGTCTGATCGTGGTCAACGTTGTTCAGCCGGGCGCCGGCATGAACATCGACGTCACCACGCTGGATGCCTCGAAAATCGCCGCTTACGTAACCGCGGGTAAAGACCAGAGCATCGTTGGCTTCATCCTTAACGTGATCCCGAACACCATTGTCGGTGCCTTCGCCAACGGCGACATCCTGCAAGTCTTGATGTTCTCGGTGATCTTCGGCTTCGCGCTGCATCGCCTGGGTGCCTACGGCAAGCCGGTCCTGGACTTCATCGATCGCTTCGCTCACGTGATGTTCAACATCATCAACATGATCATGAAGCTGGCGCCACTGGGTGCTTTCGGCGCCATGGCGTTCACCATCGGTGCCTACGGCGTGAGCTCGCTGGTGCAGTTGGGTCAGTTGATGATCTGCTTCTACATCACCTGCGTCGTGTTTGTTCTGGTCGTGCTGGGCGGTATCGCTCGCGCTCACGGTTTCAGCATCATCAAGCTGATCCGCTATATCCGTGAAGAGCTGCTGATCGTGCTGGGTACTTCCTCCTCGGAATCGGCCCTGCCACGCATGCTGATCAAGATGGAACGCCTGGGTGCACAGAAGTCGGTAGTAGGTCTGGTGATCCCGACCGGCTACTCGTTCAACCTGGACGGTACGTCGATCTACCTGACCATGGCGGCCGTGTTCATCGCTCAGGCGACCAACACCCACATGGACATCACGCACCAGATCACTCTGCTGCTGGTGCTGCTGCTGTCGTCCAAAGGTGCTGCTGGCGTAACCGGTAGCGGCTTTATCGTACTGGCTGCAACCCTGTCGGCTGTTGGTCACCTGCCGGTTGCCGGTCTGGCGCTGATCCTGGGTATCGACCGCTTCATGTCTGAAGCCCGCGCACTGACCAACCTGGTGGGCAACGCGGTTGCCACGCTGGTGGTTGCCAAGTGGGTCGGCGAACTCGACAACGACCAGCTGCAATCGGAGCTGCTCTCTGGCGGCCGTGGCATCGACAACACCGGTCCAGTAGATGATCTGGGCGTAGCAGAACTGGCTCCTGAGCCGCTGACGCGTCCTATCCCGACACGTAAACCTGTCTAAGGGTACGCGTCGCACAAAAAACCCATCTTCGGATGGGTTTTTTTATGCCTGCGATTGCCCGGCAGGATGTTCAACCGGGCTACGCTGAACGCACCTCAGTCTTGCCAAGGAGCGTTCATGCAAGGGCCGTTGTCGTCACTCAAAGTGCTGGATTTTTCAACCCTGCTGCCGGGTCCGTTCGCGTCGTTGTTGCTGGCCGACATGGGCGCCGAAGTGCTGCGCATCGAATCGCCGACCCGCCCCGATCTGCTGCGCCTCCTGCCGCCGCACGACCAAGGCACGTCCGCCAGCCACGCCTGGCTGAACCGCAACAAACGCAGTCTGGCGCTGGACTTGAAGCAGCCCGCCGCGCTGGAGGTGATCAGGCGCCTGGTGTTGGAGTACGACATCGTCCTGGAACAATTCCGCCCCGGCGTGATGGATCGACTGGGGATTGGCTACGAAGCCCTCAAGGCGCTCAATCCACGCCTGATCTACGTCGCGATCACCGGTTATGGCCAGACCGGGCCGTACCGCGACCGGGCGGGGCATGACATCAATTACCTGGCGCTCGCCGGCGTTGCCAGCTACACCGGGCGATGTGAAAGCGGGCCGGTGCCGTTGGGGATTCAGGCGGCTGACGTGGCGGGCGGTTCGCTGCATGGCGTGATCGGTTTGCTGGCCGCCGTGGTCGCGCGTCAGCAAACCGGGTTGGGGCAATACGTCGATGTGAGTATGACCGACTGCGCGTTCAGCCTTAACGCCATGGCCGGCGCGGGTTATCTGGCCTGTGGGGTCGAACCTGAGCGGGAGAATCAGTTGCTCAACGGCGGCAGCTTTTATGACTACTACCGCAGTCGCGACGGGCGCTGGTTTGCCGTGGGCAGCCTCGAACCGGCATTCATGCAGGCGTTGTGCACTGCGCTGGACAGGCCGGAGTTGGCGACGCAAGGCTTGTCTTCTTCGCCAGAGGTCCAGGCCGCGCTGAAAAACGAGCTGAGCATGGAGTTCGAAAAGCGCGGTTTCGCCGAGTTGCAGGCATGTTTTGCACAGATCGATGCCTGTGTCGAACCGGTACTGAGCCTGTCCGAAGCAGTGCTGCATCCGCAATTGCAGGCGCGGGAGCTGGTCACTCAGGTGCCGAGAGAGGATGGCAGCACTCAGGCGCAAATTGCCTGTCCCCTGAAGTTCGCCGATGGCCTGGCGGGACCCCGCCATATTGGCGCGAAGTTAGGCGCGCACAGTGAAGAGGTGCTGGTGGAGTTGGGGTTTTCTGTCGATGAGGTCGCCGCGATGCGTGATGCAGGCACCATTCGCTAATGTGTGGACAGTGGGAGGTCTCGCCCGTCTCCGACGCCGCGCTGTCGCGCAGCAAACTGGGCGGGATAAAATTGAAGTGCGCGCGGGGATCGAAACCGTAGCCTTCACTGGTGTGTCAGCACCCGCGTGGGAGAGTGGTTCGCACGGTATCGGCGTGGAGTCGTTGAAGGCACAGCATGCTGTGACCTCGTATAGGAGAGTGAATCCATTCGCCACCGTGTTCCCCGCGCGCCCTTCAATCCTGCGAGGATTTTTTATGGCGCGCAAGAACCAGAAAAAACGTTTCGAGATTGTCCACCACCATTGTGCCGGGATCGATGTCGGCAGCCGTGAGCACTGGGTGGCGGTCGATCCCTCATCCTGCGCTGACTCTGTGCGCAGCTTCACCACATTTACCGACGACCTGATCGCCTTGGCCGACTGGCTTGAATCCCTCAAGATCAGCGTCGTGGCAATGGAAGCGACCGGTGTCTACTGGATTCCAGCGTTCGAGATACTGGATGCTCGTGGTTTCGATGTTTATCTCGTCAATTCCCGAGCCACTCGTCAGGTTTCCGGGCGCAAGTCAGATGTGCTCGATTGCCAGTGGATCTGGCAGCTCATGACGCACGGCCTGCTCAGTGGCGCGTTTCGTCCTTCGGACGAAATCTGCGCGATGCGCTCGCTGGTCCGACAGCGCGCCAACAAGGTTCGCGATCAGGCCAAGTCAATCAATCGCATGCAGAAAGCGCTAAGCCAGATGAACATTCAACTGGCCAATGTCATCAGCGACATTACCGGCGTGACCGGCATGAAGATCATCCGCGCCATTCTTGCAGGAGAGCGCAACCCTAACGTGCTGGCTACTCACCGGGACGGGCGGATCAAGGTTGATCAATCCACCATCGCTCGAAGCTTGCACGGTAATTGGCGGGTAGAGCATTTGCATGCCCTGCGCCAGGAAGTGGAGTGTCAGGACTTCCTTGATCAACAAATTGAGGCATGTGATATCGCAATCGGCCAGTTGCTAGCCCGCTTGCCCACGTTGAGCGAGGACGTAAAAGCCCCCGCCAAAGTCCTACGCAGCCCTCATCGCTCCTCGGCGGATCAACTCATGTTGCACAAGGCGTTGAACCAGATAATGGGCGTAGACCTGACAGCCATCCCGACTATCGGGGTTGATACGGCGTTGGTGCTGGCCAGCGAAACAGGTCCGGACTTGAATCGTTTTCCGACATCTCAGCACTTCTGTTCATGGCTGGGGCTGGCTCCGCCGACGCGGATATCGGGAGGCAAGCAGTTGGCCTCAAAACCCTCGAAAGTGCTCAATCGCTCAGCCCAGGCGCTGAAACAAGCTGCTTCGAATGCACGCAACGACAAGAGCTTCATCGGTGCAAGCCACCGATCAAGATTGGCGAGAATGGACGCAAGCTGCGCCATCAAGGCTACCGCGCATCAATTGGCAAGACTGATTTACGCGATGCTGACCAAAGGCCAGCCCTATGTGGAGCAGGGAATTGAAGCTTATGAAGCCAAAAGCCATGACCGGCAACTGCGAGCCTTGGAACGCAAAGCTCGCAAACTAGGCTACCAGTTGGCACCGGCAGCATGATTTTTTGCTATGAAAAACAAAGGGTAAGGTTCTGTTTGATAGGAGTCCCCCCGTCGTCCAGACGCCGCGCTGTCGCGCAGCAAACATGGGTGCGTCTATGCTTATGGTGTGCGCGGGGCAGAGACCGTAGCCCACACTGGTGTGTTGGCACCCGAATAGGAGAATGGTCCGCACGGCATCGGCGTGAAGTCATTGTCGGCACAGAAAATCTGTGACCACGTATGGGAGAGTGAATCCCTTTAGCCGCCGTGTATCCCGTGAGCCTTGTTGTTAAAAGTTAGAGCAATCCCAGACTGGAAGACCCTCAGGGCCTGCCTTGAAATAGTGCGTGTCCGAAGTAAGGACTGCCTGGGCTTTAGATAAATTTTAAAGCAAAAACAGAGGGTTATATTCTGTTTGATGGGAGCGAGGCTTGCCCGCGAAGGCTTATTTCAAGCCAGTACATCTGTTGGATGTAATGGACTCTTCGCGGGCAAACCTCGCTCCAACAGAACAGAAGCGGTGCTACTCCACCCGCGTCTCACCACTGAACACCAGCGTCTCGCGACACCGCCGACATAAATAACGCCGACCTTTCCTGACCAGTTGGTGGCGCTGGGCGGAAAACGGGAAGTCGCTGCCAGCGCAAGGGCAGCGGTAGATATAACGGGTTACGCTGCGGCGCTTGATGGCGTAGGTGTGGCAACGATTGGGCGGAAGCTCGTACACGCCGCGCATGATCAGCTGCCATTCTTCGCCATGGGGCTGGATGCTATCGCCGAACAGTTGATGGGCGATCAGATGCGCCACTTCATGAGGCACGGTCTGGCGCAGGAAATCTTCGCTGTTCTCGCGGTACAACTGCGGATTGAAACGCAGCATGTTTTCGTGCAAATGCGCGACGCCCGCCTTCTGGCCGCGCAGCTTGAGGCTGACCACCGGGCGTTTGAAAGGGCGTTTGAAAAAAGCTTCGGCTTGTTGGTAACAGACTTCGACACGGGTATTGAGTTGCTCGGCCATGCTTTCTCGATCTCCAGAGAAGCCAAGTATGCCGTAAAGCCGGGGCTAGCCGAAAACCCGAGCTGCCGAATGGTTATAGATCCGCTGAATATTGTGAATGTGGGCAAATACCTTGTAGGACCGGATTCATCCGGGAGGAGGCCGGTGCAGGCGCAGCAATCTTGCTGGCCGGACCGATGCTTTCCCGGATAAATCCGGTCCCACGGGGATTGCGTTGAGCTCCTTCCTTATTTCAATTGGTGTATTCCGGCCCTACACCGATGCCCCACAGGACCACGGTAAACGCCATAATCGCCACCAGCACCACCAATCCCACGGCCAGTACCGAGCTTGAGAACATGAAGCCTTCGTCAGCCGGTATGCCCATGAACGTCGGCAGCCCGACATACAGCAGGTAAACGGTGTGGCAAATGGCCGCCGTGCCGACCAGCATGCCCAGCCACATGTGCGGATAAAGCGCCGCCAGCCCGCCGATGAACAGCGGTGTCGCGGTGTAGGTCGCGAACGCGATGCAGCGCGCCAGACTCGGCGTGGCGTCGTAGGTGCGGGCCATCCAGTGAATGAAACCGCCCATGACGGCGACTCCGGCGAGCATGGCGATGTACGACATGATCGTCATCCACAGCGCGCTTTCATGGGTGAGCATTACCGGTGCTCGATCACCAATCACCCAGCCGACCTGGGTGGTGCCGATATACGCCGAAACCGCGGGGATCGCGGCAAGGATCAGGGTGTGGGTGAGGTACATGTGGCCAATGCTTTCTTCCTCTTCGCCACGTATCTGTTGCCATTCTTGATCGGGATGCGTGAACAGTCCCCAGACGTGATGGATCATGCGTGTCACTCCTTCCGCTCGTGTATGCCGTGCCCGACAAGAGGCGCCTGCGCGGGACAATGCCCTACAGGTACAACTGCGCAGGTAAAAGGCCACAAGCCTGAATGGATCAACGGATGCGACCTCTTCACGCAGTATAGGAAGCCGTGAAGCCGGAAAACCGGGTGGCTTAGAGTGTTTGGCAATGTCAGGGCTGCTGTTAATAGCCGATGGGTGCCGAATTGCGCTTTGGCTGGCATCAGTCATCAGCAGCGGGCGTTCTTTATGCCTGAAATCTTTGTGCGTAAAATGGCCGCTTTTCCAGCTTCCCTCTGTCACAGCAACCGGATATCAGCGCCATGGGCACCCTTTCAGTCAATCAGAACAAACTGCAAAAACGCCTGCGCCGCCAGGCCGGTGAAGCCGTGGCCGACTACAAGATGATTGAAGAGGGCGACAAAGTGATGGTCTGCCTGTCCGGTGGCAAGGACAGCTACACATTGCTCGATGTGCTGCTGCATTTTCAGAAAGTCGCTCCCGTGCGCTTCGATATCGTCGCGGTGAACATGGACCAGAAACAACCGGGCTTTCCCGAGCATGTGCTGCCGGCCTATCTGAAATCACTGGGCGTGGAGTATCACATCGTTGAAAAAGACACCTACTCGCTGGTCAAGGAGCTGATCCCGGAAGGCAAAACCACCTGTTCGCTGTGCTCACGCCTGCGTCGCGGCACGCTGTACACCTTCGCGGATGAAATCGGTGCGACCAAGATGGCGCTCGGTCACCATCGCGACGACATTGTCGAAACCTTCTTCCTTAATATGTTCTTCAACGGCACGCTCAAGGCCATGCCGCCCAAACTGCGCGCCGACGATGGCCGTAACGTGGTGATCCGTCCACTGGCGTACTGCCATGAAAAAGACATCCAGGCCTATTCCGACTTCAAGAACTTCCCGATCATCCCGTGCAACCTCTGCGGCTCCCAGGAAAACCTCCAGCGCCAGGTGGTCAAGGACATGCTGCAGGACTGGGAACGCAAGACCCCCGGCCGCGTCGACAGCATTTTCCGCAGCCTGCAGAACGTCCAGCCCTCACAACTGGCCGACCGCAACCTGTTCGACTTCAGCAACCTGCGCATCGACGAGACGGCGGCGTCGCGGTTTGTGAATGTGGTGAATGTTTGAGGCGTAGGCAGAAGATAACGAAATCTGCCGACGAAAAATCTGCAGGATTGGCATAATATGCCAACCTATCAACCGGTTCTCTCTGCTTCGGAGTAAATCATGGCGACCCGAAATGTTGTCCTCACTGCGCATCAGGAAAAGATCATCAATGATCTGGTGACTTCCGGCCGCTATCAGAACGCCAGCGAAGTGATGCGCGAAGGTCTGCGCCTGTTGGAGCAGCGTGTTGCGCAGGACACCGCAAAGGTCGAGGCGCTTAGGCATGCCACGTCTCTTGGCCTCATGGACCTTGAAGAAGGCCATTTCTCGGCGATAGAAAGCGGCGAGCTTGAGCAGTTCCTTGAAGCGTTGAGTGTCGAAGCGGCCTCGGTAGCGGGGACCCAGCACTGACTATGGCGCAATACCGAATTTCCAATGCTGCTCGCACCGACATTGTCGATATTCTCAGATCTTCCCAGCTTCAATTCAGCGATGCCGCCCGGCATCGATACCAGGCGTTGATACTGACCGCCTTGCAAGAAATCGCGGCATTACCGCAACGAATCGGAACCGCCGGTCGTGACGATGTTGCACCAGGCCTGCGCAGTTATCACCTTACTCACTCGCGTCAGAGCGCCAGGCAGTCCCGTGCCTATGTCAAAAAACCACGGCACATCGTTTTTTATCGGGTGCTGACTGGCGATGTCATTGAGGTGGTCAGGTTGCTACACGATGCAATGGACGTTCAGTTGCATTTTCCTGAAGAGCAGTGAAGTGACAGTGGGAGCGAGTAAACCCGGTCCCACACAGTCTGCACAGTCTTCATTCCCGAGCCAGCCAGGGCCGCCCTACAACCCCACCTCCGGCAGCACCGGCATGTTGGCCATGGCGGTGGCCATCAAGCCTTCGACGTAGATCCGGTCCGCATCCGGCAGGGCCAGGCGGGGTGGGCGGGTCAGGGCGCTGCCGCGTTCCATGATGGCTTCACACAGTTTGATGCACTGGACCAGGTCCGGGCGTGCGTCCAGGTGCAGCAGCGGCATGAACCACTCATAAAGCGCCATGGCTTCGGCGAAGCGCCCGGCTTTGGCCAGACGGAACAGGGTTTCACCTTCTTTCGGGAAGGCATTGGACATGCCTGACACCCAACCCACCGCACCCACGGCAACGCTTTCCACCAACACATCGTCCAGGCCTGCGAACAATATGAAGCGATCGCCGACTTCATTGCGCACATCGATAAAGCGATTGGTGTTGCCGGACGAGTCCTTGAAGCAAACGATATTGTCGCAATCGGCCAGAGAAATCAGGATGTCCGGCGTGACGTCGTTCTTATAAATGGGCGGATTGTTGTAGACCATCATCGGCACATCGGTGGCGGCGGCCACGGTGCGAAAGTGCGCGGCGGTTTCGAACGGCTTGGCCGAATACACCAGCGCTGGCATCAGCATGATCCCGTCGGCACCGGCCTTGGCCACCTGTCGGGCAACGTCACAGGCATTGGCGCTGGTGAACTCGGCGATCCCGGAAATCACCGGCACGCGCCCGGCGGAGGCGTCTTTGGCGACTTCCACCAGACTGATTTTCTCGGCCACGCTCAGCGACGTGTTTTCGCCGACGGTGCCGCAGATCACCAACCCGGAAACGCCATCGCGGACCAGATTGGCAATGACTTTATGCGTAGCTTCCAGATTGACGGAAAAGTCGGCGTTGAATTGAGTGGTGACGGCAGGGAAAACGCCGCTCCAGGATACGTGTTGGCTCATGAGTGACTCCGTTTTGGATGAATGGTATTTCGTATACGGTTATGGTTAAGCAAATTTCGCCCATCGGTGGCTTGTTGTAGGACCGGCTTTAGCCGGGAGGGCAATCGATGCTCTCGCGACTCTCGCGACTAAAGTCGCTCCTACGGTCGCTCCTACGGTCGTTGCTACAGCCTTCACGGGCAAGTCGGAGCAGCGTCCGCCCGCTCCAACAGAGCATTCATATTCAAAGCTGCAACCCCACCGGCCAGGTATCCGATAACTGATAGCCCTCGGGCCATGGGTCGCTTGGGTCCAGCAGATGTTGATGGGTGCCGGTAATCCATGCCCGACCTGACAGCGCCGGAACGATGGCTGGACGCCCGGCAACCTCGGTCAGGCTGTCGATGCGGCAGTTGAATTGCGAACCGATGATCGAACGCCCGACAAAGCGTTCGCCCACCGCCAGCTCGCCTTTGGCATGCAACACCGCCATGCGCGCCGAACAGCCGGTGCCGCACGGCGAGCGGTCGATCTTGCCGGGGCGAATCACCACGGCGTTGGCGGCCGTGGCAACACCTTGTTCGTAATGCAGGGGCGCGGCGATCTGGCAGAAGGAAATGTGTTTCCAGTCCGGATTCAGCGGGTGCTCGAAGCCCAGTTGTTCGTTGGCGGCGAGGGTGATTTTCAGGCCGGTTTCCACCAGATCCTTCGCCTCGTCAGCGGTCAGGGCAAAGCCCAGTCTTGTCGAGTCGACAATCGCGAAACTGTCGCCGCCATAGGCGGTGTCGACCTGGACCGAACCGATCCCCGGCACTTCGATCCATGCACCCAGCCGGTCGGCAAATGACGGCAGGTTGCGCACTTCGACGCTCAGCACTTTGCCGTCCTTGCATTGCGCCACGGCTTCGATCAAACCACCGGGCGCTTCCAGCACCAGCCGGGTTTCCGGTTCGGTCATCGGCAGAATCCCGGTGTCCAGCAGCACCGTGGCCACGCACAGTGAATTGGAACCGGACATCGGTGGCACGTCGGCGGGCTCCATGATGATCCAGCCCATCTGCGCCTTGGGATGTTTCGGTGGCACCAGCAGGTTCACATGGCGGAACACGCCGCCGCGCGGCTCGTTGAGCATGAAATTGCGCAGCACATTGTCACGTTCGATCCAGCGCGATTGCTCCCAGATCGTCTCGCCAGGGGGTGGCGCAACGCCGCCAACGATCACATCGCCGACTTCACCCTCGGCGTGACAACTGACCACATGAATGACTTTCGATGAACGCATCAGTCGGGCCTCTTAGTTGATGGACTTGAGGAAATCAGCGGTTTCCGGCCGCTGCGGGTTGCCGATGACCTGATCCGGGGTGCCGATTTCATGCACCAGGCCGTTGCGGAAAAACGCCACGCGGTCCGATACGTCACGGGCAAAGCGGATTTCGTGGGTCACCAGAATCATGGTCATGCCGTCCTCGGCGAGCATGCGCATGGTGTCCAGTACTTCGCCGACCAGTTGCGGGTCGAGGGCCGAAGTGGCTTCGTCGAACAGCATGTAATCCGGCGACATCGCCAGGGCGCGGGCAATTGCCATGCGCTGTTGCTGGCCACCGGACAGCTTGCCGGGGAACACTTTGAGCTTGTCGGCCAGGCCCACGTGGGTGAGTTGTCGGACTGCCAGTTCCTCGGCTTCGGCCTTGCTTTTGCCGAGCACGGTGCGCGGCGCCAGCATCACGTTTTCCAGCACGGTGAGGTGCGGGAACGCGTTCCATTGCTGAAAGACGATGCCGATTTTCTGCCGCAACTTATTGATGTCGGTGCCTTTGGCGTGGACCTCGGTGCCGTCCACGCGAATGCTGCCGCTCTTGATCGATTCCAGGCCATTGATGCACATCAGCAGGGTGGATTTGCCCGAGCCCGAGCCGCCGATGATCGACACCACCTCGCCTTTGTTGACGGTCAGACTCACGCCCTTGATGACTTCAAGTTCGCCGAACGATTTGTGTACGTTGTCGATCTCAATCATTTTCCTGCCACCTTGCTTCCAGTCGGGCGCCGAGGCGGGCAACCACCAGGCTCATGACGTAATAAATCGCGCCGGCAATGCACAACACCAGCAGCGGTTCCTGAATTCGGGTAACGATGGTTTGCGAGGCGCGCAGCAACTCGACAATGCCGATCCACATCACCAGCGACGTGTCCTTCATGACGCCCAGCAGCAGGTTGACCCAGCCGGGAAACGCCACGCGTGTCGCCATGGGCAGCACGATCTGGCGCAAATCCTGCCAGTAGGTCAGCCCCAATGAGCGGCTGGCGCGGCGCACACTCAGCGGCACCGACAACACGCCGCTGCGCACGACCTCGGTGCAATACGCCGTGACATACAGGCCGAGCACCACGCAGGCCACGGCAAAGGCCGACCAGTTCAGGCCAACGATGCTTTTCAGGGCGTTGAACAACACGAACTGAATCAGCAACGGCACGCTGCGAAATACGTCCAGCAGCCACGCCAGCGGGATCGTCGAACGAGGCAGCAGGGCGCGCAGGAAGCCGCAGATCACCCCGGCGAGGGTGCCGATGGCCATCGAAGCGAGGGTCAGCAGGATCGTCACTTTCGCGCCGTCCAGCAGGAACAACATGTCATTCCAGGTAAAGCTGCTATTGAACATGCCTATGCCCCATTAATACCGCTCTCAATACCGGAACAGACGCCACGACAGCAGGCGTGCAATGAACACGATGGCCTTCGCGAGCAGGTAATAAAGCACCGCCGCAATGGCAAAAAATTCGAAGGTGCGGAAGGTCATCACGTTGTAATTCTGGGTGACGCCGGTCAGGTCGTCGTTGAGCCCGACGATCACGCCCATCGAGGTCATCAGCACCGCCCAGACCATTTGGTTGGTCAGCGGATAGAACACGATGCGCAGCAATTGCGGGATGACGATCAAGCGATAGGCTTGCGGCGCGCTCATGCCGAGGGAGCGGGCAGCACGCAATTGGGTGTCAGGCACCGCCTTGAGCCCGCCGCGAAAATTCTCGGCCAGGTAACCGGCGTTGTTGATGGTGATCCCCGCCAGCAACGCCGCCCAGGAACTGATATGCAGCCCGAACGAGCCGAGGCCGAAATACAGGATGTACACCTGAAACAGCGACGGCGTGTTGCGCGCGATGGAAATCCAGGTGGCGGAAAAGCCCCGCAGAAATGGATTCTTGCCCTGGCGCATGAAGGTCAGGCACAAGGCGATCAATACGCCGAGAATCATCGACAGGGCAGCGGTTTCGAAGGTGACCCACGCACCGCCGAGCATGTCCGGCAAGGCCTTGAACGCGGCGCGCCAGTGAAAATTGTAATCAAACATAAGCAAGCTCCGCTGGCGCTTCCGGATGGCTGAGCCAGGCCGGCAAGTGACCGCTGGCCACGCCGCTGCACGCCGTCGCGACGCATTCGGCGAGGCTGGCGAAATGCACTTTGCGGCCCACCAGGCCCGGCGCGTAATGCGCGTATTTGCCGGAGTTGGTCATCAAGGTCCGCGCCGCGACCGGCACCACCGGTTCGCCAAGCATGCACCAGCAGGTATCGGTGACGAACTGCGCGCCGAAGGTTTCGAGCGCGGCGATATCACCCGCACGCCGGGCCTTTTCCAGCACGTCGCGGCCACAGGTGATCACCATTGGCACGTCCGGATGGCGCTTTTTGCCCCGGCAAAGTCTGGCCAGCGCGGCAAATTCACTGGCTGAAAAATGCGGATTGCCCAACGAAATCAAGTCGACCTGCGGCTCCGGCGCGCTGTCCAGTTCGCGCCAGCTGCTCAACAGTTGCGCATGGGTGATGTGCAACGTCTGCGTCGGCGCATGCCCGCCAAACGCCAGTTCGGCAGTGCTGGCTTCTGGCGTCACGCCGGCAATGTGAAACATCGGCGCGGCGGAAGTGGTAGCGAACGCCGCGCCGAAGGCCTTCAAATCATCCAGACTCGGCCGCGTCTGTTCCAGGCCGCACACCAGCGGAATTTCGCTGCGGCTCAACAGCCCGACGTGATAGCCCAGCAGCGGGTAGAAGCTGTCGTCCAGATCAGTCAGCGGCGGCAGCTCGATGCGTACCCGCGCATGGCGTTGCTCGGCCAGATGGCAGCCGGTCAACGGCGCGCGGCCAGTGAGGGCGATGCAGATATCGAGGTAATCCGGATATTTCAGGGTGTAGGCGCCGATCACGCTGTTGGCGTAGACCACCGCGTTGGATTCGGCCCAGACGATTTGTTCGCCAGCCTTGGGCGCGCTGTCGAGCAGGTACGGCGCGCAAGTAAAACTTAGCGTGGCGCCCATGTTCAGGTAAGCATCGCCCAGCTGACTGGCCGGTTCGCCGAGCGCGCTGTCAATGCCCAGTTCCCGCCAGCGGCGCTTGTCGACAGAGATGGAATTCAGGGTGGTTGGTACGCGCACGTTGGCGCCCCATTGCACCAGTTGTTGCGCAAAACGCAGGCTCGCCGGACCGGTATAAATACAGCCGTCGATATGTGCCTGAGTAATGTCCAGCAGTTCGCGGGCGCCTTGCAATTCGGCCATGCGCACGATGATGCCCATCGCCACCTGCGCCGCCTTGCCATGCCTGCCGTCGAGAAAATGCTGGTCGGTTTCGCTCAGCTTCAGGTCAGGCTGCCACGGTATTTCGGCAGGTATTTTGGTTGATTCAAGCGCCACCGCTGGCTGCTCGATAAAGCCGCTTAGCCGGTCCGCTTCCACCTGGACCCAGGCCAGTTCGCGCAGTGCAGCGAAGCCTTCGCGCCCCACGCTGATGACCGGGATTGAGCGTTCGAACATTTGCTCGGCAATCACCACGCCCAGGGTCAGGATGTCGTCGACCTGCTCGAACACCAAGGCGGCCGGCGCATGGCCGTTGAGGATCAGCTCCAGTAATACGCTGCTGCCGGTGCAGGAACCTCGGCCGCTGGGGATCGCCAGAATACGGCCGCTGATGATCTGCCCGCTCAGCGGGTGATGGCGGTCGATGACCTCACCGCTGAACGGATCGACACCGCCCCAGAAACTCAAGCCGACCTCGGCCCAAAGCAACTTGCCCCGGGCTGAGCCGCTGACCAGACAGCGGGCGTTGAGTGAAACATCCGGCATGGGTTGGCTCCTGAAAAATACGGTTTCTGTTGGAGCGAGCGGGCGGCGTTCCGACTTGCCCGCGAATCGGCTGTAGGAGCGATCGTAGGAGCGACTTTAGTCGCGAGGCCGTCAATCGCCCTCCCGGCTAAAGCCAGTCCTTCGGCTGTAGGAGCGATCGTAGGAGCGACTTTAGTCGCGAGGCCGTCAATCGCCCTCCCGGCTAAAGCCAGTCCTACGGCAATCAGCGATAAACCCCTGGCACCGTCAAATCAACCGGCTTGCCGCCGACCCACTTTTCGTACAGTTCAGCGTAGCGCCCGGTGCGCACTTGTTGGTTGACGAACAGGTTCAGGTAGTTGATCAGGCCGTATTCATTACGCTTGGCGGCCAGGGCCACGTAGTCGATGACATAAGGCGCGTTGCCCGCGACTTTGAGGCCTTTGTATTTGCCGGACTTGATGGTCGCGGCCGCCACGGTGTTGGTCACGACCGACGCATCGATATGGCCCTGGGCGACGGCGAGGATCGTGTCGTTCTGGGTCTGGTAGGCGCGGAAGCTGCCGCTGCCCCATTTCTTCTGGTCTTTTTCCAGAGCGATGGCTTCAAAGGTGCCGCTGGTATTGCCGACCGGCTTGCCCTTGAGGTCTTCGTAGCTGTTGATCGAGGTGTTGTCCCGCGTCAACACCACCATGGAAAACGCGAAGTAGGGAACGCTCATCGCCACGGTCTTGGCCCGCTCCAGGGTGTCGGAAGTCGAGGCCACGATAATGTCGGCGCGGCCCGAGACCAGCGCCGGAATACGATCCGGGAAAGGCGTCTCGACAATCTCGGCGGTCACACCCAACACCTTCGCCAGGTCGTTGCAGTAATCGACATCAAAACCGACCGGCACATTCTTCTCATCCCGCGAGCCCATGGGCGGGAAGTCCAGCGTCACGGCACAGCGCAGCTTGCCGGAATCGATGATGTCATCGAGTTTGTCGGCCTGGGCGGTACTGATCAGGGAAACACTCATTGCGGCAAGGAGGGCTGCAGCGACAGCTGGGTTTTTCATAGACGCCTCGTGGTGTGAGTGAAGAAATCAGGATAAGTAATTTCGTATACGATATTTGATATGCACAGGTTGTGCCTGTTTTGCTGGATTGGCTATAAGCAACGGCCTCAGCGGTTTGCCGGGAATTGCCGCGTCAATTCAGCAGGACAAGGCTGTTACATAAGGGAGCAAACAGTGGGCGGGGTGCTTCATTGGTGCACATGTGGCGGGCGTCTTCCTACGCCAAGTGCGACTCGCGATATTGGCTCGGGGAGAATCCGGTCAGGGCGCGGAACTGGCGGCTGAACGCGCTGTGATCGGTGTAACCGCAGCGCAGGGCAATTTCGGTGATGGACATGTCCTGTAGCAACAGCCGCGAAGCCTCACCCAGACGCGCTTTGTGAATCATCTGCCGGGGCGTGAGCTGGAAAATGCGTTTGCATTGCCGTTCCAGTTGCGCGATGGACAGGCCAGCGATGGTCGTCAGCTCGGCAAGGGTGATAGGCCGGGCGAAATGCTCACGAATATAAGCATCGACCGCGACCAGCTTGGGATAGGCCGGATGTGTCGATTGCGGCAGTTGCAAGTCACGGGATGTGCCCGCCAGGCCGATGATTGCTCCGGCCTGATTTCTCAACGCCAGTTTGTGGGTCAGGCACCAGACCGGCTGGTTGCCGTAATACAGATGCAGTTCCAGTTGATCGGTCAGCTGCCTGCCATCGGCCAGCACCCGCCGGTCCTGCTCGGTGTATTGCGGGCCGAAGCGCGCCGGGAACACCTCTTCGGCAGTGCGCCCGACCAGATCACGCTTGTGCTTGAAGCCCAGACGAAACGCCAGTGTGTGATTGACCAGCGCATACCGCGCCTGAGTGTCCTTGATGAAAAACACCACCCCCGGAATCGCATCCAGCAACGGCGCCACCAGCTCAAGACTGGCGAGCAGGTGTTCAAGATCGCGCGGCGCGGGGGTTTGGGTCAGGTCGAGCATTGCGGGTGTCCCCTGTAGATACCGTCTTGATCCTCATCACACAACCCGTAGGACCGGCTTTAGCCGGGAGGAGGCCGGTACATTCGCAGCAGTTGCGTCGTCAGACCTTCCGCCCTCCCGGCTGACGCCGGTCCTACAGTGCCCCGTATTTCAATCAAGTTCCATCAACGTCTCCACCCGCGCCGGGCTGAACGGCGGGCGGGTTGCTGGCGGTTCCCAGCCGAACAGGGTTTGCGTGGCGGTGGAGCAGATGCGGCCCTGACACGCGCCCATGCCGCAGCGGGTGGCGAGTTTGGCGTGTTTCCAGTCGGAATGTTGTGCCAGCTCGGCGTAGGAAACGTCCTCACAGCGGCACACCAGGGTCTGCGGCTCAGCGAGGTTTTTGATTGCGGGAGCAAGGGCAAACCGGCGTCGCAATGCATCGGCAAAACCCTGCCAACGCTGGCGTTGCGGCCACAGCGCTTGCGCTTGCTGCTGCCAACCCATGGCCGCCAAACCGGCAATGCGACCCTCAACCAGTGCCAGTTCACTGCCACCAAAACCGGTGCATTCCCCGGCTGCGTAATGATCCTCCAGACTGGTCGCCTGCCATTGATCCACGACGATGGCACGTTCAGCCACCTGGCAGCCCAAGGCTTGACCCAATTCGACGTTCGGTACTAAACCGAAGCCGCAGGCCAGACGCTCACAGGGGATTTCTTCGATACGTTTGCCGCTCTGGATGCGCACGCCTTCCAGATGATGGGTGCCCAGTGCGGCGATCACGTGGCTGCCCGCGCGATAGTGCCCGTCAAACAGCCCGAACGCCTGCCAGGCCTTGTTCGGCCATCGCCAGAGACTCGCTGCGAACCCGGCCAGCGCAGTCAGCGAAGCCTGCTCGGCAATGCGGATTACCTGCGCACCCTTGACCTTGGCGGTCGCCGCGCTCGCCAGTAACAACGGCCCGCTGCCGGCGATCACCACGCGCTGTTCCTTCACCGCCAGGCCGCCTTTGATCAAGGCTTGCAGGCCACCGGCCCCGGTAACGCCCGGCAAGGTCCAGCCGGGAAAGGGCAACAGCAGTTCGCGGGCGCCGGTGCACAGGATCAGTTTTTCGTAGCTGATCAGCCAGCCGCGCTCGGCGTTTTCCACCAGTAACTGCCGAGCACCGCCACGGGCGATGACTTTGCAGGCGCTGTGCAGGCTGATGTTGGCAAAGGCCTGCAACTCATCCCGCATGGATCGGGCCTGGGCGGGAATGTCTGCTTGTGGGCCATCGCGCCAGATTTGTCCGCCGGGCAGCGGGTTGTCGTCGATCAATGCGATGCGCGCGCCGCTGGGCGCTGCGGCCAATGCAGCCGCCAGTCCCGCTGGGCCCGCGCCGATGATCAGTAGATCGACTGATTCGTTCATGGCCGTGTCTCCACATTCATACCGTCGCGGCACAGCGTCTGACACGCCAATCGGCGTTTGCCGTCGATGTCGACTCTGCATTCCTGACAAATCCCCATGCCGCACAACGGCGCACGTCGCTCACCGCTCACCGAGGTGCGACTGCACGCATCGCCGATCTGGTCCAGCGCTGCGGCGACGGTTGTCCCGGGAAGGACCTCAAGCAGGCGGCCATCAATACTCAATTCAGGCATGGGCGGCGGCTCCAATGAAACGTTGCGGCAGATAAGCGTCAATCGGCAGCGGCGCAGGTGTGCGCAATAGTTGTGCGGCCAGCAGCCGCGCAGTGCCGGGCGCAGTGGTCACGCCCAAGCCTTCATGGCCGACCGCCAGCCACAGGCCGGGCTGGCGCGGATGTTCGCCAATCAGCGGCAGACCGTCCGGCGTCGCGGCGCGAAAGCCGGTCCAGCTGCGAATCGCCGTCATCTGGCCCAGACCCGGCAGGAATTCACCGGCCCGACGCAGCATGCGGCCGAGCATCCAGCCTTCGACCTCGGCGTCCTGATTATCGAATTGCCGGGAGGAGCCGACGAACAGCTGACCGGTGGGCCGCTGCTGCACGTTGAACGCCACGGAAGGGCCGGTCGCGTTATGAGCGCTGGTGACATACCCCAGTTCCACCAGCGTGTGGCGGATCTGGATCGGATAGCGATCAGTAATCAGCAAGTGACCTTTTTTGCCGTGCAGCGGCAGCTCCGGGCATAACTCGCTGGCGTAGATGCCGTTGGCGAGCACCACCGCTGTAGCACTCAGCCATTGGCCGTCGGCAAGGCGCAGCCGATTGCCTTGCACCTCGGTGACTTGCGCCGTGCGTTGGCGGATACGCGGCCCATGCCGTTGCAGCAGCCAGCGCGCGGCATTCGGCGCGTAGAGAATCCCGTCGCCACTGACTTGCAAGGCGCCCTGCAGGCCGCTGCGCAACGCCGGTTCCGCGTCGGCAACGGCGTGTGCGCCGAGCAGCTCGCAGTCCATGCCGTAATCCTGCAAGGTCTGCTGTTTGGCGCGGGCAGCGTCCATTTCTTCTTCGTTGCAGGCCAGCCACAGCGTGCCATTGGTGCGCATGGCGCAATCTTCCGGCAACTGCGGGGCGAGTTCGCGCCAGGCACGCACCGAATATTCGCTGAGGGCCAGTTCGTCGCGATTGTCGTCCAGCACCACCAGATGGCCCATGCCGGCTGCAGTCGCGGCAGGTCGATTGCAGTCGAGCACCAGCACGTCAAGGCCCTGCCCAGCGAGTTCATCGGCGCAGGCCGCGCCGATGATTCCGCCGCCAATGATGATTACATCGGCTGCCCGCTCCGCCTTCACGGGCGAATGCCCCAGGCGAACGGATCGTCGTTGTCTATCAATAACGTCGCTTCAGCGCTGATGTGCGCGCGGCCACGAATGGTCGGCACCACGCGCTCGCCTTGCCATTCATAGAAGCCTTCGAACTGGCTGCCGATCACGCTGGCCTGGCGCCAGATCTGCCCCGGCGCGAGTTTGCCATCGGCCGCCAGACACGCCAGTTTGGCGCTGGTGCCGGTGCCGCAGGGCGAGCGGTCATAGGCTTTGCCGGGGCACAGCACGAAGTTGCGGCTGTCGGCGTGGGCGTCGTCGGCGAACAACTCGATGTGATCGATTTCGCCGCCGTCTTCGCCGAGGATGCGCTGGGATTCCAGGGCCTGACGCACCGCCCAGGTATAGGCCGTGAGGGCGTCGAGATTGTCGCTGCTGATGCTCAGACCGTGTTCGGCAATCAGGAAAAACCAGTTGCCGCCCCAGGCGATGTCACCGACGACGCTGCCAATGCCGGGCACTTCAACGCTCACGGCTTGGCGATAGCGATACGACGGCACGTTCTGCACGCTGACCGAACCATCCTCATGCAGCGTGGCTTCGACCGTGCCCACCGGGGTTTCGATGCGATGCACACCCGCGCTGATCCGCCCCAAATGCGCGAGCGACACCACCAGCCCGATGGTGCCGTGGCCGCACATGCCCAGATAGCCGCTGTTGTTGAAGAAAATCACCCCGGCACAGGCCTCGGGATCAACCGGCTCGCAGAGTAGCGCGCCGACCAGCACGTCGCTGCCGCGCGGTTCCAGCACGGTTGCGGCGCGCCAGTCATCGTGTTGTTCAGCCAGAATCTGTCGGCGCTCGGCCATGCTGCCGGTGCCCAGCTCGGGAAAGCCTTCCAGCACCAGTCGCGTGGGTTCGCCGCCGGTGTGAGAGTCGAGGATGCGGATGCGTTTCATCGGGTCACCTGCCGTTGAGAGACGACTACAGAGTGACGCTGACGGTATCGCCGGTCTTGAAGGATTTCACCTGTGCCGATGACGAAATCGGCACAGCCTCACACTTCGCGGATCGACTCGTTGGGCAGGTGCGCGTACAGCTCGCGGCACACGCCGATGATGTGGTGATCGATCAGTTCGGCGGCTTTGTCTACGTCGCGATCAGCACAGGCCTGAAGAATCTCCCGGTGTTCCTGATCGGCGCGCAGCTTGCCTTCGGCAAAGCTCATTTGCAGGCGCAGGTAGCGTTCGACCTTGTCGTGGATCGAGCGAATCAGGTTGAGCAGGAACGGCCGCTCGGCGGCTTCGTACAGGCACGTGTGAAATGCCCAGTTGAGTTCTGCCCAGCGTCCGACGTTGTCGTCGGTCATGAACTCATCGCAGATGGCCAGCGCCCGGTTGATGTGATCCTGGGTCATTTTTGGCACTGCCAGGCGAATCGCCTGCACTTCCAGCAGCACCCGGACTTCGAAAATCTGCGCCAGCTCCGGCTCGGAAATCCGCGTCACCACTGCGCCCTTGTTGCGTTGGAACTGCACCAGCCCTTCGGCTTCCAGGCGTTTCAAGGCTTCGCGCACCGGGATCTTGCTGACGTTGAAGACCTTGGCGATGTCGTCCTGACGAATAGGCTCATCCTCAGCGAAATGCCCGGAAATAATGGCGTCGCGCAGGTGTTTGGCAATCACTTCGGACGCCGAAGGGGCGACACCGAGGTTGGGAGCGTCAGGCAGAAGAAGGGGCACGCAGATGACTCATGTTGGATTGACTGGCGGATATGGTATACGAAGCGCGCGCTGGCGAGCGCTTCTCTACCAAGTCCGGGTGAAAAAATCAGTGGTTGACGGTAAACGCCAGCATCGCCGAAAGCTGGCACAACGGCCGACCGCTTTCGCTGTGCCACTGATTGAACACTTGCTGGACGATGGCTTGATCGCGTTTGCTGGTCGGCACCTTGTCGACGATTTTCTGCGCGTTCAAGGCGGCGACCACGTCCCAGGTGGGGATGAACGTGTCTTTGCCGACCATGCGCAGGAAACGCGGCGTGGAAAGCCCGCCCATCTGGTTGCCATGTTTGGCGATGTATTGCCACAGCCCGGTGATGTCATCCACCGGCCATTGCGCGATGAACTGGCCGAAGCTGCCATGTTCCTGCTCGATGTCGAGAATCAGCTGCGCGTTACGCGGCACGCTCTTGAGCTTGCCCAGGTGGCGAATGATCCGCGCATCCTGCATCAGGCGTTCCAGATGGTCGGCGCCCATCAGAACGACCTTTTCCGGATCGAAGCGGTAGAAGACTTCTTCGAATGCTGGCCATTTCGAATCCACCAGACTGTGCTTCAAACCGGCACGAAACACCCGCAGCGCCATGGTCGACAGGTAGCGGTCGACGCTGATGGCTTGCAGCTGTCTGGCGGTCTTGGGTGTCGGCAGGTGTGCTTCCAGGGCTTTCGCTGAGCCGAAACGGTTCAGGCAATACTCATTCAGCCATTTGTAGTCTTGCATTCATGCTCCAACGCACGGGTCTGGGTAAACCTCAGACCGAACCTTCACCCGCAAGTTTGCGGTTGTATTGAAAACGCCAGCGCACGTACAGCAACGCGCTGGTGAACACCGCCACGCTGGCGAGCATTTCCAGCACGCCGAACACCGAGCGATTGGGATCGTAAGCCGCCAGCGCGCCCTTGATGAAGTACAGATTGACCACGAAGCAGGTCCAGGAATGGCTGCGCGTGTTGCCGACGAGCATGCCGGGGGCGAGCAGCAGCAAGGGCACCAGCTCGATGATCAGGATGACCCAGGGCCGCGCGCCGTGCAGGTCGGCGACGAACAGGTAATACACGCTCAGCAGGGTGATCAAACCCAGAAAGCAAATCAGGCTGATGACCCGGCTGATTCGTACTCTGGGCGCAAGCCATTCCAGCGTCGGCAAGACTTTGGGCTGTTTAGCCACGAGACGGCTCCAGCAACTGTGCGGTTTTCGCCAGGCGTTGGCCCAACGCGCGACACAGTTCGGTTTCGTGCTTGTCCAGCGGACGTTTGCCGTCGGCACCGGCGTGATGGCTGGCGCCGTAAGGCGTGCCGCCGCCGCTGGTTTCTACCAACGCCGACTCGCTGTAAGGCAGACCGGTGATCAACATGCCGTGATGCAGCAGGGGCAGCAACATCGACATCAGCGTGGTTTCCTGACCGCCGTGCAGGCTGGCGGTGGAGGTGAACACGCTGGCGGGTTTGCCGACCAGTGCGCCGGTCAGCCACAGGTTGCTGGTGCCATCGAGGAAATACTTGAGCGGCGCGGCCATGTTGCCAAAGCGCGTCGGGCTGCCCAGCGCCAGGCCGGAGCAGTTTTTCAAATCGTCGAGCGTTGCGTACAACGCGCCGCTTTCCGGGATGCTCGGCGCCACGGCTTCGCATTCGGTGGAAATCGCCGGCACGGTGCGCAGCCGCGCTTCCATGCCGCCGGCTTCGATGCCACGCCCGATCTGCCGCGCCATTTCGCTGGTCGAGCCATTGCGGCTGTAGAACAGCACCAGAATGTAAGGCGCACTCACGGCAGAATCTCCAGGATGTTTTCCGGTGGACGGCCGATTGCCGCCTTGTCGCCGGCGACCAGGATCGGTCGCTCGATCAGTTTTGGATGCGCCGCCATCGCCGCGATCAAATCGTCGTCGCTGAGGCTTTTATCCGCAAGATTGAGGATTTTGTAGTCGTCCTCGCCGGTGCGCAGCAACTGCCGGGCGCCGATGCCCAGCTTGGCCAGCAGCTCACGCAGTTGCGCGGCGTCGGGCGGGGTTTCGAGATACAGCAGGATGGTCGGGCTCAGGCCGCGGGCTTGCAGCAGTTCCAGCGCGCCGCGGGATTTGGAACAGCGCGGGTTGTGATAAAGCGTCAGATCGGTCATTTGCAGGTCGCATCTTGCGTAAGGTGGCGGCTATTCTACCCGTGTGATGGCACCGGCTGAACATGGGGTGGTGATCGGTCGCAGGTTTGGCTCTGATTCGAAGGCAGTGGGGGAAAACATGGCAAGGCGTTTGGCAGCAATAGCGATGATTGTCGGCAGCCTGGTGCTGGGCGGCTGCGGCGCGGATCTGGGCCTGGACCAGAATGGCCAGAAAGTGGCGAGCAATCGCATCGACAAGCATTGGCTGGTCATCAACTACTGGGCCGAATGGTGCGGTCCGTGCCGCACGGAAATCCCGGAACTCAATGCCTTGTCCGAGCAGCTCAAGGACCAACAGGTCAGCGTGCTGGGGGTCAATTTCGACAACCTGCAAGGCGAAGACCTGAAAACGGCCACCAACGCGTTGGGGATCAAGTTCACGGTCCTGGCCCAGGACCCCGCCGAACGCTATGACCTGCCGCCCAGCGAAGCATTGCCGGTGACGTACATCATCGACGACAAAGGCAAAATGCGTGAGCAACTGCTCGGCGAACAAACCTCAGCGGGTATTACCCAGCGGTTGAAGGCGTTGCGTGGGGAAGGGTAGCTCCAACGCCATCCTGTGAGTGTCGTCGTTCCTATCCCGTAGGACCGGCTTCAGCCGGGAGGCGTCGGGTACATTCACAACAGTTGCGTCGTCAGACCTTGCGCCCTCCCGGCTGAAGCCGGTCCTACGATATCTCAATCAGCTCTCTTCCCAGAACCGCAGCGGCTTGCCTTCGGCGGGCCACAGGCGCAGTTGGTCGATGGGTGAGATGTCCCAGCGCTGGACTTTGTCCAATGCCTGCAGGAAACGCTGTTCCTGTTCCATCAAGGCTGGCGGGCAGAGTTTGCGGGTGCTGCCGACCGGGCCGAAGTTGATGCTTTTTTCGTCCAGGGTGTAGGACGCGAACCAATGGTTGCAGCCGCCCGTGCCGTAGGCGCGACCGTCCGCGCCGAGGGTCATGGTCAAATGGCTGCTGTCGATCAGCGGGCGTTCACCGATCCATTCCAGCACATAGCTTTGATCCTGTTTGATGGGCAGCGGCTGAGCCGCACAGCCGACCAGCAACGCGCCGCCAATCAGCCCCAGCAAAGCCAGCTGTTTCATGCGGCTTTCTCCTGACACTTCTTGCAAAAATGCTTTTCGCCAACGGTTTTCCAGCCCAGCTCGGCAATGCGTGCAGCGGCAGCCGGTTTTTGCGCCGAGACACCCTGTTTGGCGTCAACCATGAACTCGAAATCCAGCACGGTGGCGCAACTGTCGCAGTTGACCTTCCACTGATGGATCGCCAGTTCGTCGAACACCGGACCGCTGGCCACGGCAATCCACTGACCGGGCGGGTTGATCAAGTGCCGGACTTTGGCGACAGTCAGGCGCATGTGCAGGGTTTTGCTGCCCTTGATGGTCACCAACAACTGATCGTTGTCATGAATCGAGCCGCCGTTACCGGTGACTTGATAGCGCCCGGGTGCCAGGGTGCGGCACTCGGTCAGGGTGTGTTGCGGGTTGAGCATGCTGTAGCGAAAATCGTGTTCGGCCATGGGGTCCTCCAAATTGCGCGCATCCTAACATGCGTTTGAGGCGCGCTGTCCCTGTTAACCGACCACCAGATTCTGCGCAGCGCCACCGGCCCAGGCGGCGATGTTGTCCAGCGTGGTCTGCGCGATGGCGCCTAGCGCTTCCTGAGTCAGAAACGCCTGATGAGCGGTAATGATCACGTTGGGGAAGGTCAGCAAACGCGCCAGGACATCGTCCTGCAACGGCAGGTCGGAGCGGTCTTCAAAGAACAGCAACGCTTCTTCTTCATAGACGTCGAGCCCCAGATAACCCAGTTGCCCGCTCTTCAGCGACTCGATCAATGCCGGGGTGTCGACCAGCGCGCCGCGTCCGGTATTGATCAGCATCGCCCCGGTTTGCAGGGTCGCCAGCGACGTTTCATTTATAAGGTGCCGAGTCTGCTCGGTCAGCGGGCAATGCAGGCTGATGATCTGCGCCTGGGCCAGCAGGTGCGGCAGGCTCACGTATTCGGCACCCAGCTCCTGGACCTGCGCATTGGGGTACGGATCGTAGGCCAGCAGCTTGCAGCCGAAACCGGCCATGATTTTTGCGAACGTCGCGCCGATCTGCCCGGTGCCGACGACCCCCACCGTCTTGCCGACCAGATCGAATCCGGTCAGCCCGTGCAGGCTGAAATCCCCTTCCCGGGTGCGGTTGTACGCGCGGTGCAGGTGACGATTGAGCGCCAGAATCAACGCGACGGCATGCTCGGCGACGGCGTGGGGCGAGTAAGCTGGCACGCGCACCACGCTGATCCCCAGCTTCTGCGCGGTAGCCAGATCGACGTGGTTGTACCCCGCCGAGCGCAAGGCAATCAGTTTTGTGCCGCCCTCGGCCAGACGCTCCAGCACCGGCGCGCTCAGATCATCGTTGATGAACGCACACACCACCGAATGCTTGTCTGCCAGCGCGGCGGTTTCCAGCGTCAGGCGCGCCGGCTGAAAGTGCAGTTTCAGGTCGGCGGGCAGTTTCGCGGCGAGAAAGCTTTCGCGGTCGTAGGTCTGGCTGCTGAAAATCAGGGTGTGCATGAGGTTGGAGAGTTCCTTGGTTTGTGGGAGCGAGCTTGCTCGCGAAGACCCCATTGATCCCGGCAGCGCGCCTTCAAACACTCACCCGCGCTTCGATGGTCAGGCGGTTAATGGCTTTCTCCAGGTTGTCGAGCGCCTCGTGGACTTCCGGGGCATTTTGCTTGAGCAAGGTTTCGCTGCGTTGACATGCGGCACGTAATTGCGGAACTCCGCAGTATCGCGTCGCGCCATGCAGGCGGTGAACCCGTTCGATCAGGCCGGCATGGTCATCGGTTTCCCGTGCCGTGCGGATCGCTTCGCGGTCGCTTTCCAGAGAGGCCAGCAGCATGGCCAGCATGTCGGCTGCCAGATCAGGCTTGCCGGCGGCCAGGCGCAGGCCTTCTTCATTATCAAGCACGTCCAGATCGGCGCTGCCTCGGGCTTTCTCGGCGCGCGGCTCCGGCACCTGATTGCGCAGTGCCAGCCCGGTCCATTTGAGCACCACTTGGGCCAGTTGCCGCTCGCTGATGGGCTTGGTCAGGTAATCGTCCATGCCGCTTTGCAGCAGGGCGCGCTTCTCGTTGGCCATGGCGTGAGCCGTGAGGGCGACAATCGGCAGTGACGAACTCTGGCGCTCGACTTCCCAGGCGCGAATGGCTTCGGTGGCCTGGCGACCGTCCATTCCCGGCATCTGCACGTCCATCAGCACCAGATCAAAGGTGTCGGCCTGCACCGCTTGCAACGCGGCATAACCACTGTCGACGGCCACGACTTCTGCGCCCATGTCTTCTAGCAGCGTCTGCACCAGCAACAGATTCGCCGGGTTGTCGTCCACGCACAGCAAACGCGGCGGTCGGCTGGACAGCGGTTCGACGGTATCGCTGCGGATGACCTTGGGCATGATCAGTTCGGACAGCGTGCGGCGAAGCTTGCGCGTGCAGACCGGTTTGGCCTGCAGTTGGGTATAGATATCCGGTACCGACAACTGAAACAGCGCCTGTTCGGTGGTCGGGCACAGCACCAGGACTTTGCAGCCGAGGTTTTCCAGGTCCCAGATGTGCTGGCGCAGGCGCTCCGGCGGCAGTTCGTGGGCGGTGATGCCCAGCACCGCGAGGCTGATGGCTGCCGGAGTCTGGTGTGCGGCGGTCACGCCATTGAGCAGGTTTTCCAGGTTGTTGAACACCAGCGTGTCCAGGCCGCAGTCTTCCAGTTGGTGCTCCAGCGCCTGGCGCGCAAGGTCGTGGTGTTCCAGGACCGCGACGCGCAAGCCCAGCAACGGCAGCGCTGGCAGGTCTTCAATATCGTCCCGTGCCTTGGGCAGATTGAGGCTGATCCAGAATTCCGAGCCTTCGCCTGGCGTGCTGTCCACGCCGATCTCGCCGCCCATCTGCTCGATCAGGCGTTTGGAAATCACCAGTCCCAGACCAGTGCCGCCGGGTTGCCGCGACAGCGAGTTGTCCGCCTGACTGAACGCCTGGAACAGCGCCCGCACATCCTGGCTGGAAAGACCGATGCCGGTGTCCTGCACGCTGATGCGCAGCTGCGCGCTGTCTTCGGTTTCGTCTTCGACCATGGCGCGGGCGACGATGGTGCCCTCGCGGGTGAACTTGATGGCGTTGCTGACCAGATTGGTCATGATCTGCTTGAGTCGTAACGGGTCGCCCAGCAACGACAGCGGCGTATCGCGATACACCAGACTCACCAGCTCAAGCTGTTTGGCGTGAGCGGCCGGGGCGAGGATGGTCAAGGTGTCTTGCAGCAGGTCGCGCAGATTGAACGGCACATTGTCGAGCACCAGCTTGCCGGCTTCGATCTTCGAGAAATCGAGAATCTCGTTGATGATGCTCAACAGGCTGTCGGCGGATTTTTCGATGGTGCCCAGATAATCGAACTGGCGCGGGGTCAGCTCGCTTTTCTGCAACAGGTGGGTGAAACCGAGAATGCCATTGAGCGGCGTGCGAATTTCATGGCTCATGTTGGCGAGGAATTCGGACTTGATGCGGCTGGCCTCAAGGGCTTCCTTACGGGCCAGATCCAGCTCGATGTTCTGGATTTCGATGGTTTCCAGATTCTGCCGGACATCCTCGGTCGCCTGGTCGATGCTGTGTTGCAGTTCTTCCTGGGCATTCTGCAAGGTGGCCGCCATGCGGTTGATGCCCGAGGCCAATTCGTCCAGTTCCAGACTGCCCAATGGCGGCAGGCGGGTTTCCAGATTGCCGTCCTTGAGCTGGGCGACGGCCTGCTTGATACGGCTGATCGGCACGTTGATCGTGCGGCTGATGCGCAACGCGAGCATGGCAGTCAGCGCCAGGCCGGCAGCGATCAGCAACAAGCTGGCAAACATGCTGCGATAGCCGCGCAACAAGGTGCCGGTGTGGGACAGTTCCAGCTCAACCCAACCCAGCAGGCGATCGGCTTCTTCGGGCACCATGGCGCCGGTCAGGTGACGTTGGCGGCCAAACACCGGCAACAGATAGCGCGTCGCGTCGTTGCCCGAGCGTTGCAGCAGGTGCGTGGCGCTGCCGATGGGGGCTTCGTTGATCATGCTGGGCCCGGCATGGGCGAGGATCACGCGTTCCGGGCTGAGGAATGAAACCGAACGCACATCGGTCTGTTCCAGGGTCTGAACAGCGATGCGCTCCAGCAAAACCTTGTCGTTGCGATCCAGCGCCGGTGCGGCCAGTGGCGCCAGTTCCTC
This sequence comes from Pseudomonas sp. CFII64, assembly GCF_000416235.1. Taxonomy (GTDB): domain Bacteria; phylum Pseudomonadota; class Gammaproteobacteria; order Pseudomonadales; family Pseudomonadaceae; genus Aquipseudomonas. The sequence continues at coordinate 297,637 of NZ_ATLO01000004.1, forward strand.
GGAAATCATTTCCCCGCGCTGCAGCAACTGGTTCTGCAGGTCATGGAGCTGCATCCAGGTAAAATAGCCGCCCAGTACCGCCGCCATGAGGCTGGCGGGCAGAATGGTCAGCAGCAATACGCGGCCTTTGATGCCCAGCTTGTTCAGCACGCTCTTTCTCCAGCAGGCCAGGATGTCCAGACTCGGTTCGGCATCGGCGCAGGCCAATATTTACGCAGTGTAGCGATTTTGAGCGCCTGCAACCCCCGGCATCTTACAGCGCTGCGTGTCAGGCATGGACCTGCCATACGTCAACAACACTCAGCCTGCTTGCTCATCCCCGGTCAATCTTGAATAATCGGCGATCGAGAATGAGTCGCGAAAGATAATGAATCCCGAACCCATCCACCTCCCCAGCATCCTGGTGATAGAAGACGACCCGGTGCTCGGCGCTTATGTGCATGAACAGTTGGGCCGGTGCGGTTTTCAGGTGACCTGGCAGCAGAACGGCAGCCAGGGACTGGTCCAGGCGCAAAGCCAGCCATTTGACGTCGTGCTGATGGATATCCTGCTGCCGGGCATGAGCGGGCTGGAGATCCTGACCCATCTGCGCCGCAGCCATAGCTTGCCGGTGATTCTGATGTCGGCACTCGGCGCGGAAACCGATCGCATTACCGGGTTTCGCAACGGCGCCGACGATTACCTGCCCAAACCGTTCAGCATGGCCGAGTTGCGGGTGCGCATCGAAGCGATCCTGCGTCGGGTGGCGCTGGAACGCCGCCATGCGCCCGCGCCGGTGAAATTGCCGGGGCAGGGCAGCCGCGAGCTGGTGTTCGACGAGGCGCTGTGCGATGTCAGCTTCGAGCAACGTCGCGGCGATCTTACCCGCAGTGAATATCGTCTGCTGGAAACCCTGTGGCGTAATCCCGAAGAGGTGCTGAGCAAGCCCTTCCTTTATCAGCATGTGTTGCAGCGCGGTTATGCCCAGCATGATCGCAGCCTGGACATGCACGTCAGCCAGATCCGCCGCAAGCTCAAGGGCATCGGCTATCTGGAACGACAGGTGCACACGGTATGGGGCAAAGGGTATGTGCTGACTGCTGCGCAAGCCGATGATTGAGTCCTTTTCCCGTCTGCCGGGCAAGCATTCGCTGTTCTGGAAGCTGGCGTTTCTGCTGGTCGGCTTTTGCCTGTTGATGATCTGGCTGAGCCTGACCTGGGGGCGTTACGCCGAAAAGCGCAACGCGTACCTGTCCGACGAGGCACGCTACACCCTGACCGATTACGCCGCCGAGGCTGAACGCGCCTGGGTCACCGGGCAGCAAGCGGGTGTCGACGCCTGGCTGCAGCAGATCGGTCGCAGCGAAAGCGGCTGGGTCGGGGTGATCGGCGCTGATCTGCAATCGTTGAGCAGCTATCCGCTGAGCGAAATCGACAGCCAGCACATGACCTTTCTGCGCGGGCTCGACTGGCCCATCAGCAGTCGCTCGCGGACCACGCCCTGGCTGAAAATCCCGTTCCCCATGGACCCCACTGCGGGCAGCCTGGTCATCGAGTTGCCCAAACGCTTCGTGCCGGGTCGTTACGTGGTGCTCTGGCGAGTGCTGACCAACGGCGTGATTCCCGGGGTCTTCACCCTGTTGCTGTGCGTGGGGTTGTATCGATTGCTGATTCAGCCGCTCAATCACCTGCGCGCCCAGGCCAACGCCTGGCATGCCGATCAACTGGCGCAGCGCTTGTCTCGCCAGATGACCAATCGTCAGGACGAACTCGGTGAATTGAGCCGCGCCTTCGATCAAATGGCCGAACGCCTGCACAGCACCGTCATCGTCCAGCAGCAATTGTTGCGCGACATGTCCCACGAATTGCGCACGCCCTTGAGCCGCTTGCGAGTGGCCTGCGAGAGCGAGCAAAGCCTCGTCGATTTGCGCGGGCGACTGAGCCGCGAGGTGGACGGCATGCAGCGTCTGGTGGATGACTCCCTGCAACTGGCCTGGCTCGACACCGAGCGCCAGCAACTGCCCAAGGAAGACATTCAGGTGCTGGCGCTCTGGGAAATGCTCGCCGAGAACGCCTGTTTCGAAAGCGGTTGGCCCGCTGCGCAGTTGCAGTGCGATCTGGACGCCGATTGCTGGGTTCGGGGTCATCTCAATACCCTGGCCCAGGCGCTGGAAAATATTCTGCGCAATGCCATTCGCCATTCACCGCCGCAAGGCGTAGTGCGCCTGAGCGGCACGCGTGACGGGGAGTTCTGGCAACTGTGGCTCGACGATCAGGGCGGTGGGGTCGACGAGGGCGAGCTGGAGCGAATCTTTGCGCCATTCACCCGCCTGGACGGCTCCCGCCCCGGCAACGGCGGCTTCGGCCTCGGTCTGAGCATCGCCCGCAACTCCCTGGCCTTGCAGGGCGGGATGTTGTGGGCGGAGAACATCGAGGGTGGGTTGCGGTTGAGGATGCGGTTGTTGGCTAAGGCTTGAAGCAACGATTTTTGGCTGAGTGGCATTTTAAATCGGGTGGCAACAACAGCATTTGCGGTGCGGCTGAATCTGGTTTCGCCCTGACGGTCGACCCCTTTGTGTATAGACCGAGGAAACCATTCTGCGCTGACGTCCGGCCCGACTTCGTCGGGTTCCTTCGCTCCGGTGTCGCGGTGGGGCGACGCGCCGACGCGCGTTTGGCGGTGTCTGCCAAATCTCCGCATGGAAAAGCGAATCACAAGCCCGATTCTCGTTGGAGCGAGGCTTGCCCGCGAACCGGCCGTAGCAGCGACCGTAGCAGCGACCGTAGGAGCGACTTTAGTCGCGAGATCCTAAATTACCCTCCCGGCTAAAGCCGGTCCTACAGCAGGCGTCGCTCCAGCGAATAGCGGCGCGGCATAGCGCGTTATTCCTTTTAGCGATAACCCCCGCACTTTGCGTGATATGGGGTTTTGGCGTTTGCCGTTATGATAGGCGCCCCCGCAGTCTGGATTGCGAATACGCCATGACCCTGCAGTACCCAACCATTGCCGATTGCGTCGGCAACACCCCGCTTGTGCGTCTGCAACGTATGGCGGGTGATACCAGTAATATTCTTCTGCTCAAGCTGGAGGGTAATAATCCGGCCGGGTCCGTGAAAGACCGTCCAGCGCTGTCGATGATTACCCGCGCTGAACTGCGCGGGCAGATCCATCCCGGCGATACCCTGATTGAAGCAACATCCGGCAACACCGGTATCGCGCTGGCCATGGCTGCGGCGATCAAGGGTTACCGGATGATTCTGATCATGCCCGACAATTCCAGCGCCGAGCGCAAGGCGGCGATGACCGCCTATGGCGCCGAGCTGATTCTGGTCAGCAAGGAAGAGGGCATGGAAGGCGCCCGCGACCTGGCTGAACGCATGCAGCACGAAGGTCGCGGCAAGGTGCTGGATCAGTTTGCCAACGGCGACAATCCCGAGGCGCACTACACCAGCACCGGCCCGGAAATCTGGCGGCAGACCGGCGGCACCATTACCCATTTCGTCAGTTCCATGGGCACCACCGGAACCATCATGGGCGTTTCCCGTTACCTGAAAGAGCAAAATCCACAGGTGCAGATCGTCGGTCTGCAACCCATGGAAGGCGCCGCGATTCCGGGCATTCGTCGCTGGCCGGAAGAATACCTGCCGCGTATCTATCAGGCTGACCGGGTGGATCGCATTGTCGATATGGCCCAGGCCGAAGCCGAAGACACCATGCGTCGTCTGGCGCGCGAAGAAGGCATCTTCTGCGGCGTGTCCTCCGGCGGCGCGGTGGCGGGCATGTTGCGTCTGTCGCGTGAAGTCGAAAATGCGGTCATGGTCGCGATCATCTGTGACCGTGGCGACCGTTACCTGTCGACCGGCGTCTACGACGCGCCCAACTGATGGCCAAACATGAAAGAGGCCTGCGCTTCCAACCAGCAGGCGGTGTTCGGGCGACGCAGATCCCCACCGGAAAAAAACAGCGGCTGACCATTGAGCGTCTGTCCAACGACGGGCGCGGTATCGCGTTTCTCGATGGGCGAACCTGGTTCGTCGCTGGCAGTCTGGCCGGTGAAGAAGTTGAAGCGCGGGTGCTCAACGCCCACGGCAAAGTCGTCGAAGCCCGCACCGAGCGGGTATTCCAGCCCAGCGCCATGCGCCGTCCGGCACCTTGCGTGCATTTTGGTCGCTGCGGTGGCTGTAGCGTGCAGCATTTGCCCCACAGCGAACAGCTCGCCCTGAAACAGCGCATGCTCGCCGAGCAATTGCAGCGTGTCGCGGGAGTCGAGCCGCAAGAGTGGGCGGCCCCGTTGACGGGTGCCGAATTCGCCTACCGCCGACGCGCTCGGGTCGCCGTGCGCTGGGATGCCAAGGCCAAACGCCTGGATGTCGGCTTTCGTGCCGCGGCCAGTCAGGACATCGTTTCCATCGAAGAATGCCCGGTGCTGGTACAGGCCTTGCAACCGATCATGATGCAGTTGCCGGCGATGCTGAGAAGCTTCAGCAAACCGCAGGTGCTGGGTCATGTCGAGCTGTTCAGTGGATCTTCCACGGCGGTATTGCTGCGCCATACCGCGCCGCTGGCCGATGCCGACCTGGCAACCCTGCAAACGTTCTGCAAAGACCATGACGCGCAACTCTGGCTGCATGGCGAAGGCGATCCGCAACCGACGGACGCTGCACAGGCTTTGGGTTATCGCCTGGAGCCCTGGAATCTGGACCTGGCTTACCGGCCGGGGGACTTCATTCAGGTCAACGCGGCGATCAATACCGCGATGATCGAGCAGGCGCTGGACTGGCTCAAACCCCAGTCCGACGAGCGGGTTCTGGACCTGTTTTGTGGTCTGGGAAATTTTGCCTTGCCCTTGGCCCGACAGGCCCGGGAAGTGGTTGCAGTCGAAGGTGTCGCGACCATGGTCGAACGTGCATCGGCCAATGCAATCAGTAATGATCTGCACAATGTAGCTTTTTTTCAGGCGGATTTGTCCCAGCCGCTGGCACACGCGAACTGGGCCGCAGAGGGCTTTTCTGCGGTACTCTTGGACCCGCCGCGTGACGGCGCTTTCGAGGTGGTACGCAAGCTCAAGGCATTAGGTGCCGAACGGTTGCTCTATGTGTCATGTAACCCGGCAACTTTGGCGCGCGACACTGTCGAATTGGTCAAACAGGGCTACCGATTAAAACGTGCCGGAATCCTCGATATGTTTCCACAGACAGCTCATGTCGAGGCGATGGCTTTATTTGAAGCGAGTAAGTGAGCAGCGGCTTAGGGAATTGAGTCAGCGGTTCACATGGAGTCTCGTTTAATCCGACTGGCCCGCGAATGCCAGTCCTTGCTTGCCCGGCAAGGAGTGTTCGCTCAAGAAGGCCAGGGACTTTGGCGCTATTCATCGCGCCGTAGGGAAGGTAAGCGACATGGTACAGGTGAGAGCACACCAGCCGATAAACACAGACGGCAGTATCAACCTCGACGCATGGCTGGATCATGTGGTCAGCGTCGACCTGATTCTGGATCGACAAGCCTTGAAAGAGGCCTGTGAATTTGCCCGCAACGCCGAGCAGCAGGACAACGCTTCAAAGAATCGCTGGGCCGAAGGAACGTCGAGTTTCCAGGCCGGTCTGGAGATCGCCGAAATCCTCGCCGACCTCAAGCTCGATCAGGACTCGCTGGTTGCAGCGGTGCTGTACCGCGCCGTGCGCGAAGGCAAGATTCCGCTGCCCGATGTCGAGCAGCGCTTTGGCGCGACCGTTGCCAAACTGATCGACGGCGTGCTGCGCATGGCCGCTATCAGTGCCAGCCTCAGCCCGCGTCAATCTTTGGTGCTGGGCAGTCAGGCGCAGGTGGAAAACCTGCGCAAGATGCTCGTGGCCATGGTCGACGATGTCCGCGTGGCCTTGATCAAGCTCGCTGAACGGACCTGCGCCATCCGCGCGGTGAAAAATACCGACGACGAAAAACGCAACCGCGTCGCCCGGGAAGTCTTCGACATCTATGCGCCGCTGGCCCACCGCCTGGGCATCGGCCATATCAAATGGGAGCTGGAGGATTTGTCCTTCCGCTACCTTGAGCCCGAACAATACAAACAGATCGCCAAGCTGCTGCATGAGCGTCGTCTCGATCGCGAGCGCTTCATCAGCGACGTGATGTGCCAGCTGGAAAACGAGCTGCTGGCGACCGGCGTTACCGCCGACATCAGCGGTCGGGCGAAACACATCTATTCGATCTGGCGCAAAATGCAGCGCAAAGGTCTGGAATTCAGCCAGATCTACGACGTGCGCGCCGTGCGTGTGCTGGTCCCGGAAATGCGCGATTGCTATACCGCGCTGGGTATCGTGCATACCTTGTGGCGGCATATTCCCAAGGAGTTCGACGATTACATCGCCAACCCCAAGGAAAACGGCTATCGCTCGCTGCACACCGCCGTCATCGGGCCGGAAGGCAAGGTGCTGGAAGTGCAGATTCGCACCCACGCGATGCACGAAGAAGCCGAGCTCGGGGTTTGCGCCCACTGGCGCTATAAAGGCACCGACGTCAAATCCGGCTCCAATCATTACGAAGAGAAAATCTCCTGGCTGCGTCAGGTGCTGGAATGGCACGAAGAACTGGGTGACATCGGCGGCCTGGCTGAGCAGCTGCGCGTCGATATCGAGCCTGATCGTGTCTACGTCTTTACCCCGGACGGCCACGCCATCGACTTGCCCAAGGGCGCGACCCCGCTGGACTTCGCGTATCGGGTGCATACCGAGATCGGCCATAACTGTCGTGGCGCGAAGATCAACGGCCGTATCGTGCCGCTCAACTACAGCCTGCAGACCGGTGAACAGGTCGAGATCATCACCAGCAAGCACGGCACGCCGAGCCGCGACTGGCTGAACTCGAACCTGGGCTACATCACCACGTCACGGGCGCGGGCCAAGATTGTTCACTGGTTCAAATTGCAGGCGCGGGATCAGAACGTCGCGGCAGGTAAAACCCTGCTTGAGCGCGAGCTGGCGCGTCTGGCCTTTCCTGCGGTGGACTACGACCGGCTGGCGGAAAAAGCTAATCTCAAGACCGCTGAAGACATGTATGCGGCCCTGGGTGCGGGTGATCTGCGTCTGACGCAACTGGTCAACCTGGCGCAGCAACTGGTCGAGCCGGAACGTGGCAACGAACAGATCGAGCTGGTTCCGCGCAAGGCCACTGGTTACAAGCCTGGCAAACGTGGCGATATCCAGATTCAGGGCGTGGGCAACCTGATGACGCAAATGGCCGGTTGCTGCCAGCCGCTGCCGGGGGATGCCATCGTCGGCTATATCACCCAGGGCCGTGGCGTGAGCATTCACCGCCAGGATTGCGCGTCGGTTTTGCAACTGGGCGGCCGCGAGCCGGAACGGATCATCCAGGTCAGCTGGGGACCGATCCCGGTGCTCACCTATCCGGTGGACATCATCATCCGCGCCTACGATCGCTCCGGTTTGCTGCGCGACGTTTCCCAGGTGCTGCTCAACGAGCGGATCAACGTGCTGGCGGTCAACACTCGCTCGAACAAGGAAGACAACACCGCATTGATGTCGCTGACCATCGAGATCCCGGGTCTGGATGCATTGGGGCGTTTGCTGGGGCGGATATCGCAGTTGCCGAACATTATCGAGACGCGGCGTAATCGGACGCCTTGATATTGACCGGCCGCCCTCGCGGCTGAAGCCGCTCCTACGGATCTCACACGCGACCGTGGGAGCGGATTTAGCTGCGAGCTCGCAGAATTGAATTGGAACCGCATCAATGTATTCTCTCCCAGACCTGCTGCACCTCATGGCCCGGCTGCGTGATCCGCAGTTCGGTTGCCCGTGGGACGTGCAGCAGAATTACGCCAGCATCGTGCCGCACACCCTTGAGGAAGCCTACGAAGTGGCCGACGCCATCGAGCGTGGCGACTTTGATGATTTAAAAGGCGAGCTCGGCGATTTACTGTTTCAGGTGGTGTATTACAGCCAGCTGGCCCGGGAAGAAGGGCGCTTCGAGTTCGCCGGGGTGATCGACGGGATCACCCGCAAACTGATCCGCCGCCATCCCCACGTGTTCCCGACCGGCGATTTGTACGCGCCGCTGGAAACCCCGCGCTTGAGTGAGGAGCAGGTCAAGCAGCGCTGGGAAGAGATCAAGGCCGACGAGCGCGCCGATAAAGCCGCAGCCCCTGAGCAGTTGTCCTTGCTGGATGACGTGCCAGCGGTCCTGCCCGCTTTGTCGCGTGCCGCCAAATTGCAAAAGCGCGCCGCGCGGGTTGGTTTTGACTGGCCTGCCGCGCTGCCGGTGGTGGATAACGTTCGCGAAGAGCTGGATGAAGTCCTTGAAGCCATGGCCAGCAACGATGCCGAGGCGATGGCCGAAGAAGTCGGTGACCTGCTGTTTGCCGCGGTCAATCTGGCCCGCCATTTGAAGGTCGACCCGGAAAACGCGTTGCGTGCCGCCAACACAAAATTCGAGCGCCGCTTCAGATTTATCGAACAGGCATTGCGCCAGACCCATCGTCCCATCGAAGATTGCACCCTCGAAGAAATGGACGCTCTCTGGGGCGAAGCCAAACGTCAGGAAAAGAACGCGCCCAGCTGTGGCTGAGGCGGTTGAATCTGCATAAGTGAGTAGACAATGAGCCTTTCCCTTCGCGACCAGTTGCTCAAGGCAGGTCTGGTCAACCAAAAGCAGGCCAAGCAGGTCGGCAAAGACAAGCAGAAAGAACAGCGTCTGGCCCACAAAGGTCAGGTCGAGATCGACGACTCGCAAAAGCGTGCCGCCCAGGAAGCCATGGCTGAAAAGGCCAAGCGCGATCAGGAACTCAATCGCCAGCAGCAGGAGAAGGTCGAGCAGAAAGCCCGCGCCGCGCAGATCAAGCAATTGATCGAAGTGTCGCGCCTGCCGAAGTTGACCACCGAAGATTATTACAACTTCGTCGACGACAAGAAGGTCAAGCGTCTGTCGGTCAACAGCCTGATGCGCAGCAAGCTCAGCAACGGCTCGCTGGCCATTGTGCATCACGGCGGCGGTTACGAAGTCATTCCCCGGGAAGCGGCGCTGAAGATCCAGGAGCGCGATCCACGGCGTATCGTCTTGCTCAGCGAACCGACCGAAGAAGTCGATGGCGATGATCCGTACGCGGCTTACAAGATCCCTGATGATCTGATGTGGTAAATGCCAAACAAACAAAACCCGCACTTGGCGGGTTTTGTTTTGATGCGATTCTGAAAGTACGTCTTACTGGTTGCGTCTGCTTTCCAGCTCTTCGAGCTCAGCCTTGTAGCGCTGGGCGTCGGACTCGACATGAAACATCCCTACCAACTGATCTTGCTGGTGTACATCCCAGATCTGAATGCCATCAGCGATGGTTTCGTGAGAGATATGGGCGTCGTCGCGTTCAGTAACTCGTACGGTCATGGTTCAGGCTCCTGACTTGAGGCTGCGGCGATGTGTCGCAGGACTCTGTTATAGGATTTGTTAGGTTCCTAAGTAAATAGCCAGGACGGGCAAGGGTTTGTTGCGAGAATGAGGAAAATGCCGCAGGCCTTGAATTGTCTGGGTTGCAGGGGATTTGCGGGTAAATGAAGGTTTTTTCATGTACGCGTTGCGCGCTCGAAACCGTAGACACTGTCTTGATCCTCATCACGCAACCCGTAGGACCGGCTTTAGCCGGGAGGAGGCCGGTACAGTCGCAGCGGCCGCGTCGTCAGACCTTACGCCCTCCCGGCTAAAGCCGGTCCTACGGATTACGGGTATCCACCCACAAAAAACCCCGCTAAAAAGCGGGGTTCTGGCATTGCTGGCGGGCTGAGGAATCAGCTGCCTTTGACCGCTTTGCCATTCACCGTGCCGTCTTGCAGCATGATGTTGTATTCCTTGCCGTCGGTTTCGACCTGTTGCAGGCGAACCAGCAGGTAGTCCCAATCCTTGGCGAACCAGAGGACGGTGATGCGCTTGCTTTGTGTCGGGTCGCGCACGCGCTCAACCTTGATGGCATCGACCTGGCCCGCTTTGGTCGCGACCTTTTCCGAGCCCAGCACGCGGAAGTCATAGGTGTCGACCTCGTCGCCGTCAACCACCTGGTAGCTCATGCTCTTCTTGCCAGCGGCCACGTCGTGTTGCAGGGCGAGCTGGTAAGTCGATTTGTCGAGGATGCCGCGATTCAGGGGCAGCTTGACCGCATCGCCGCGATCGGTGCCGGTCACGAACTTGGTGGACCAGTCAAACACCAGGTCAACCTTCTTGGACTTGCCCAGGCCGCCACGCTCGAAGTTGTAGGTTTGCGGCAGCAGTACGTCTTTGTCGACCTTCAGCGTGCTGATTTCGGTCAGGCTGGCAATCATCATGGAAGCCTTGAAATTCAAGGTCCAGGTTCCGTTCGGACCTGCTGCCAGGCTGCGCTCGGCAGTGCCGCTCATGGGCAATTGCTTCCAGTCGGCGGTGTAGCTGGCGGAGAACGGTTGCAGGTCTGCGGCATGAGCGGCAGGCAGTGCGAGCAAAGCGAAAGCGAACAGCAAAGCGCGACGCATAATATCTCCTAGGTTCGTATCAAGTGGCCATGAGCCGCGAGTAACTGACCGTCCAATAATGCACCTTCTTCGCCAAGGCTCAAGCGGCCTTCGGCAAACCAGCGGACGGCCAGCGGATAAATCTGATGTTCCTGGGCATGAACGCGTTGCGCCAGACTTGCCGCAGAGTCGTTGGACTCTACCGGAATAACTGCCTGTACGACCAGCGGTCCACCATCGAGTTCCTCGGTAACGAAGTGCACGCTGCAGCCGTGCTCGGCGTCGCCAGCCTCCAGCACCCGTTGATGGGTGTGTAAGCCTTTATAGAGAGGAAGCAGGGACGGGTGGATGTTCAGCAGGCGGCCGTAATAATGCCGGACGAAGCCGGCACTGAGGATGCGCATGAAACCGGCCAGCACCACCAGTTGCGGCTGGAAGGTGTCAATCAGCTCGATCAGCGCGGCGTCGAACGCTTCGCGACCGTCATACGCCTTGTGGTCAAGGACGCAGGCTTCGATACCCGCATCGCGGGCGCGTTGCAGACCGAACGCATCGGCGCGGTTGGAGATCACCGCGCGGATGCGGACGGGATGATCCCCGTCCTTGAAGCTGTCGATCATGGCTTGCAGGTTGCCGCCGGTGCCGGACAGCAGCACCACCACATCACAGGTTGCAGGCATCAGTGCGCCTTGAGGTTTTTCAGCTCGACTTGTGGAGCGCCTTCGGCAGCGGTAGCGATCTGACCGATCACCCAAGGCTGCTCGCCGGCTTCGCGCAGTACGTTCAACGCCGTTTCAACGTGCTCTTGAGCGACGCAGATAACCATGCCCACGCCGCAGTTCAGCACGCGGTGCATTTCGTTTTCGGCCACATTGCCTTGCTGCTGCAACCAGTCGAATACCGCTGGACGCTGCCAGCTGGCGACGTCAACGATAGCCTGGGCGCCTTTTGGCAGCACGCGGGGGATGTTGTCCAGCAGACCGCCGCCGGTGATGTGGGCCATGGCTTTGACTGCGCCAGTGTCCTTGATCAGTTTCAGCAGGGATTTGACGTAGATGCGGGTTGGCGCCATCAGCAGTTCGGTCAGCGGCTTGCCGTCGAGCTGGATGTTTTCGATGTCGGCGCCGGCCACTTCGATGATCTTGCGGATCAGCGAGTAACCGTTGGAGTGCGGACCCGAGGACGGCAGGGCGAGCAGGGCATCGCCGGCAGCGACCTTGGAGCCGTCGATGATGTCGGCTTTTTCCACAACGCCAACACAGAAGCCGGCCAGGTCGTAGTCTTCGCCTTCGTACATGCCAGGCATTTCGGCGGTTTCGCCGCCCACCAACGAGCAACCCGCCAGTTCACAGCCAGCGCCGATGCCGGTCACTACCTGGGTAGCGGTTTCGACGTTGAGCTTGCCGGTGGCGTAGTAATCAAGGAAGAACAGCGGCTCTGCGCCGCACACCACCAGGTCGTTGACGCACATGGCGACCAGATCGATGCCGATGGTGTCGTGCTTGTTCAGGTTCAAGGCCAGGCGCAGCTTGGTGCCGACACCGTCGGTGCCGGAAACCAGCACGGGCTGCTTGTAGCCAGCCGGGATTTCGCAGAGGGCGCCGAAGCCACCCAGACCGCCCATGACTTCCGGGCGCTTGGTGCGCTTGGCAACGCTCTTGATGCGTTCGACCAATGCTTCGCCGGCGTCGATGTCTACACCGGCGTCTTTGTAGCTCAGGGAGGGTTGCTTGCTCATAATCCAGGCCTTTAGGGGGGATTCGGGTGGGATCGACGGAAACGGCGGGGCCACTGGAAAACTGCACCTGCGTGCAATGCAGTTTTTCGGGCCGCCACCATCGCCAGTCTGCGAAGGCGCGCGATTTTATCAGGCTTGGGCGGCAGCGGCCATCCTTAGGCCGACGGGCAGGCTTGATCGATACAAAATAAACCCGGTCCCGAGCGCTCTGGCTCGTTTGGCGAGGCCTCTTTAAGGTGTAGCCTGCACTTGAATTTGAATGAATGGCCTTGCTCTGCGGTCTCAGGCAAGTCAGCCATCGAGTTACGGTTATTTTTCTGCCGCTTTTCTGTTCGGGAACTGTCCATGGGTCTCTCAAAAATATTCTTCGCCGGCTGCCTGTCGTTCATCTGTCTGCCGAGCTTCGCCGAAACCGTCAACAATCTTTATCAGGTGCGCGAGCCGGTCAGCGGCCAGACCCCGGATGAGCGCACCCGCGCCACCCAGGCCGCGCTGGATACGCTGGTGCTGCGTTTGACTGGCGACAGCAAGTCAGTGCAAGGCCCGGCGCTGGCCGAGCTGCGCAAGAATCCGCAACAAATCATCAGTCAGTTCGGCTACGAGGCCGGTCCGCCGGAATCGCTGCTGGTGGATTTCGATCCCGCCAGCACCGACCGTTCGTTGCGCCAGGCCGGTCTGCCGATCTGGGGCAGCAATCGGCCGACCATCCTTGGCTGGTGGCTGAATGACGCAACTGATGGCTCGAATCTGGTGGGCGACGGTCAGAGCGCGGCCGAACCGCTGCGGCGTGCGGCCCAGCATCGCGGCTTGCCGTTGCGCCTGCCGCTGGCTGATCTTGGCGAGCAAGGCGTCGGCACCGCAAAGAATCTGGAAGGCACCGACGCGACGCCGCTCAAGGAAGCGTCCGAACGCTACGGCGCCGACGCGTTGCTGGCGGTGCATGCCAAGGAAGAGGGCGGCCAGTGGCAGGGTAAATGGCGTTTATGGCTGGGCGAGCAGCGCGAACAAGGCACCGCCACGGGCGCGACCTCCGACGCATTGGCCGATGCCGTGCTGTTGGCGGTGAGCCAGCGTCTGGCGCCGCGCTTCGTGGTCAAGCCCGGCGCTGCCAGCGGTTTGTCGCTGGAGGTGCAGGGCATGAATCTGGAGCGTTACGCGCAATTGATGCGTTTGCTTGAGCCTTTTGGTGCGCGTCTCAAATCGGTCGATGGCGAGCGGATCACCTATGACGTCAGCGCCAACGCCGATCAGCTGCGTGCGCAGTTGTCGCTGGCCAAGTTGCAGGAAGTGCCTGCCGGGGAAGTGGCGGCGTCTTCTCCTTCTATAGCCAGCGCGCCAGTCGATGGCGCCGCTGCTGCACCGGGCGCCGCGCCGATGATCGTTCCGGCGGCGGGACCACAATTGCACTTTCGCTGGTAAGCGGCGGTGATGATTCACGCAACGCTGCATCTTATAAAGCTGAGGGACTTTGATGACTGACACACGGCGCTGGTTTTGGCTCGGCGGGATTGTCCTGCTGTTCCTGTTTGTTTACCTGTTGCACGCGATTCTCACGCCGTTTCTGGTAGCGCTGCTGCTGGCGTATATGGGCGATCCGCTGGCGGATCGGCTGGAGAAAGCCGGGTTGTCGCGGACCTTGAGCGTGGTGGCGGTATTTACCTTGTTCACCTTGATTCTGTTGGCGTTGCTGTTGGTCCTGGTGCCGATGCTGGCCAAGCAATTGTTCCGCCTGTATGAGCTCGCGCCGCAGATGCTCGACTGGTTGCAGCACACGGCGCTGCCGTGGGCTCAGGCCAAATTCGGGCTTGCCGACGGGTTCTGGAAGTTCGACAAGGTCAAGGCGGCGATTTCCGAGCACATGGGCCAGACCGGCGATATCGTTGGTATCGTGCTGTCCAAGGCGACCGCGTCGAGTCTGGCGCTGATTGGCCTGATCACCAATCTGGTGCTGATCCCGGTGGTGTGCTTTTACCTGCTGCGTGACTGGGACGTGATGATGGGCAAGGTGCGCAGCCTGCTGCCGCGTCATCGCGAAGGCCAGATCGTCAAGCTGGCGGGCGAATGCCATGAAGTGCTGGGCGCGTTTATCCGTGGCCAATTGCTGGTGATGGTGGCGCTGGGCGTGATCTACGCGGCGGGGCTGATGCTGGTTGGCCTGGAACTGGGCCTGTTGATCGGGGTAATCGCCGGTCTGGCGGCCATCGTGCCTTATATGGGCTTCGTGATCGGCATCGGCGCGGCATTGATTGCCGGCTTGTTCCAGTTCGGCGGCGACCTGTATCCGATGATGGGCATCATTGCGGTGTTCATGGTCGGCCAGGCGCTGGAAGGCATGGTGCTCACGCCGCTATTGGTGGGCGATCGCATCGGTCTGCATCCGGTGGCGGTGATTTTCGCGATTCTGGCGGGCGGCGAACTGTTCGGTTTTACCGGCATCCTCCTCGCGCTGCCGGTGGCGGCGGTGATCATGGTGCTCGTGCGGCATGTTCATGACCTTTATAAGGACTCGGACATCTACGGCGGCATGGGCGACCCGGAGTTGTAGGACCAATTGCTGCATCGCGAAGGACGTGGCACACGCCGAGTGCGCACGTCCTTTTTTATTGCAGGATTTGTCTCGGCAATTGTTCGGCGACCTCGCAAAGCACGCAAACCTTTGATTTTCCTTATGGTCTCGCGCATTGTGTGGCCCGCTTGACGGGTATAAACTTTGCACACTTTACACAGAGGCCCCTAACGGCTCACATGAGCTGTTCAGCCAGCATGAAACCGATTCAGCTGCCCTTGGGTGTGCGTCTGCGTGATGACGCCACCTTCATCAATTACTATCCAGGCGCCAACGCCGCCGCACTCGGCTACGTGGAGCGGCTGTGCGAAGCCGACGCAGGCTGGACCGAAAGCCTTATCTATCTCTGGGGTAAGGACGGCGTAGGACGCACGCATCTGTTGCAGGCCGCATGCCTGCGCTTCGAGCAGATGGGCGAGCCGGCAGTCTATCTACCGCTGGCGGAAGTCATTGATCAAGGCGTCAAACTCTTCGATAACCTCGAACAATACGAACTGGTCTGTCTCGACGACCTGCAGGTTGTGGTCGGCAAGCCCGAGTGGGAAGAGGCCTTGTTCCACTTGTTCAACCGGCTGCGCGACAGTGGTCGTCGCCTGTTGATCGCGGCTTCGCAATCGCCCCGTGAACTGCCGGTCAAACTCCCCGATCTGAAATCGCGCCTGACCATGGCTCTGGTGTTCCAGATGCGTGGCCTGTCGGACGAAGACAAGCTGCGCGCCCTGCAACTGCGCGCCTCGCGACGCGGGCTGCACCTGACCGATGAGGTCGGGCATTTCATCCTGACGCGCGGCACACGCAGCATGAGCGCCTTGTTCGAGCTGCTTGAGCGCCTCGATCAGGCGTCCTTGCAGGCGCAACGCAAGCTGACCATCCCGTTCCTCAAAGAGACGCTGGGGTGGTAGATCAGGCGTTGGTGTTGCAGGTTGCAGCAGCGTTGCGACATGCCCAACGAATTCTGATCATCACCGGCGCCGGGCTGTCTGCTGATTCGGGTTTGCCGACTTATCGCGGCGTCGGCGGTTTGTACAACGACAAGACCGCTGATGGCTTGCCTATCGAAATGGCCCTGTCCGGCCCGATGCTGCGCCGCGATCCTGCGCTGTGCTGGAAATACATCGCGCAACTGGCCAAGGCCTGCCTCGGCGCACAGCCCAATGAGGCGCACTACGCCATCGCCCAGTTGCAACGCAAGAAGCCCGAGTGCTGGGTGCTGACGCAAAATGTCGATGGATATCACCGCGCTGCGGGCAGCCCGCCTGAACGTGTGATCGAAATTCATGGTCAGCTGGCACCGGTTTATTGCCAGTCGTGCGCGGCGCAAGACCCGCAATGGACTGCGCACTTGGACCGCCCATTGCCGCCGCTGTGCAGTCACTGTGGTGGCATTCTGCGACCGTCCGTCGTTTTATTCGAGGAAATGCTGCCGGAGCTGGCGCTCGAAACCCTGCATCAAGAGATGGCAAAAGGCTTTGATGCGGTGTTGAGCATAGGCACCACCGCAAGCTTCCCCTACATCCATGAACCCCTATTCAGGACAAGGGTTTGCGGCGGTTTTACGGCGGAGATTAATTTGACGCCTACCGATCAGAGTCCGCAGATGGACGCTTTTTTGCAGTGCCGGGCAGCACATGTCATGAGCGAACTGGTAAGTCACATATAGTTCGATTGAATTTGCAAATGAGGATCATAGTTGGCATAGTCTCGCCACCTTAACAGTCAGCCACGGTTGTGCCCATGCTAGCTCGCTTCGCACCCCTCGTGCCTCTCGCACTCGTATCACTGCTGTTCGGTTGCTCGGCCAATATGCCGGTATCTCAACACGATACGCAGCAACAGCAGTACAAGACGCAGATCACCGCGCAGTCTTCCGTCAGCCGCTCCGATCGCTCGGTGTTGCAGGAAGAACTGGCCACTGAAGCCGAACTGGCTCAGTTTGCCGACAACAAACCTTATCAACTGCCAGCCCTGGCTGACAGCATCCTTGAGCGTGGCAAATCCCTGATCGGTACCCGCTACCGTTTCGGCGGCACCTCAACCAGCACCGGTTTCGATTGCAGCGGTTTCATCGGTTATCTGTTCCGGGAAAAAGCGGGCATGAGCCTGCCGCGTTCTTCTCGCGACATGATCAACATCGATGCGCCACTGGTTAAGCGCAACGATCTGGCACCGGGCGATCTGCTGTTCTTCAGCACTGCCGGTCGCGGTCGTGTCAGCCACGCTGCCATCTACCTGGGCGACAATCAGTTCATTCACTCCAGCAGCCGTCGCAGTGGCGGTGTTCGCGTCGACAGCCTGGACGATGTGTACTGGAGCAAGACGTTCATCGAGGCCAAGCGTGCCCTGGCGATGGAATCGCCTAATATCGCGCCGCAGACAACTGCAATGACCTCGACTACGCTCAAACGCCACAAGTAATCACTACTGTGTTACGCAAAAACAGGCTATAAGCCTGTTTTGCGCATTTAGCGCCCTCGGCAAGCAGCCGCATCCAGCTCAGGTTGTTGTATCCATGTCGATTACGATGCGCCTCGCGGTCATTACTCTTGCTGCCTTGCTCGGCGCTTGCGCCAGCGCGCCTGCGCCAACCGCCAAGCCCCGGATTGTCCAACGTCCGATGCTGGTTGCCCCTCCTGAAAGTTTCTCCCCGGCTATCGAAGACGTGATGTTTCGCGCCCTCGGTCTGGTCGGCACGCCTTATCACTGGGGCGGCAACACCCCTGATTCCGGTTTTGATTGCAGCGGTCTGATCGGTTACGTCTACCGTGACGCGGCAGGCATTGCCCTGCCTCGCTCGACCCGCGACATGATCGGCATGCGTGCGCCGAACGTGGGCCGTGAACAGTTGCAGACCGGCGACCTGGTGTTCTTTGCCACAGGCGGTGGCTCGCAGGTCAGCCATGCGGGGATTTACGTCGGGGAAGGGCGTTTCGTGCATGCGCCAGCCACAGGCGGCACGGTCAAGCTGGACAGCCTGGACAAACCGTATTGGCAGCGCGCTTACCTGAATGCCAAGCGCGTCATTCAGCCATCGAGCCTGGCGCGTAATCCGTAGCTGAAGCCAGTTCGTTGAAGCGAGGCTTGCCCGCGAAGAATGATAACGCGGTGGGAATAGTCCACCGCGGCGCCTGATTCTCGGGCAAGCCTCGCTCCAGCGGGCCCTTACTTGGCCGCTGTCACTCGCCAGATCTTGTTGCCCACGTCATCCGCCACCAGCAAACCACCCTGATGATCATTGACCACACCGACCGGGCGACCCTGGGCTTTTTCGTCGGCGTTGAGGAAGCCGGTCAGCAGGTCAATCGGCGCGCCGCTCGGCTTGCCGCCGCTGAACGGCACGAACAGCACCTTATAGCCGCTGTGCGGTTTGCGGTTCCAGGAGCCGTGCTGACCGATAAATACGCCTTCATTGAACGGCGCCGGCAACGTCTTGCCATCGGCGAACACCAGACCCAGTGACGCGGTATGCGGGCCGACTGCGTAATCCGGGGCGATAGCCTTGGCCACCAGCTCCGGATTCTGCGGCGTCACGCGCACGTCCACATGCTGGCCGTAGTAGCTGAACGGCCAGCCGTAGAAAGCCCCGTCCTGCACCGAGGTGATGTAGTCCGGCACCAGATCGCTGCCGATTTCGTCACGCTCGTTGACCGCCGTCCAGAGTTTGCCGGTGGTGGGTTCCCAATCCATGCCGTTGGGGTTGCGCAGGCCTGAAGCAAAGATGCGGTGGGCGCCACTCGCGGTGTCCACTTCCCAGATCGCTGCGCGACCTTCTTCGGCGGCCAGGCCGTTCTCGGCGACGTTGCTGTTGGAGCCGACTGTCACGTAGAGCTTGCTGCCGTCCTTGCTGGCGATGACGTTCTTGGTCCAGTGGTGATTCAGCGTGCCGCCGGGAAGATCGACGACTTTGGTCGGTTGCGCGCTGATCGAGGTCTGGCCGTCCTGATACGGGAAGCTGATCAGACGGTCGGTGTCGGCCACGTACAGCTTGTTACCCACCAGCGTCATGCCAAACGGCGAGTTGAGGTTTTCCAGGAACACCGTGCGGGTTTCGGCGATGCCGTCGTGGTCCTTGTCGCGCAGCAAAGTGATGCGATTGGGGCTTGGAACACCGGCCCCGGCGCGGCCCATGACTTTGCCCATGACCCAGCCGCGAATGCCTTTATTGTCGTCAGGCTTGGGCGGCGAGTTGGTTTCCGCCACCAGCACGTCACCATTGGGCAGCACGTACAGCCAGCGCGGGTGGTCCAGGTGCTCGGCAAACGCGGCGACCTGCGTGCCTTTGGCGGCGATGGGTCTGGCGTCTTTTTCCCAGCCCACCGCCGGCGCGATGTTGACGGTCGGGATCAGCGTCTTGTTCGGTTCCGGCAGCTTTGGCGACGGCCCCGTGCCGTCGTTGACTTGCAGGGTCGAAGATTCGCCGCAGGCCGCCAGGCCTCCTGCAACCAGTAGCAATACCGCGAACTGTGGTCTGAGCTTGAACATGTTCGATCTCCATTACGGGCAGTGTTCCAGTAAGAGATAGAGACGCCTGCGCTTTCGAGGTTCAACTGGTTGCTGTGTTGATTGACGCTCCAGTCTCAAGCCTCTAACCTGCGCCCTTTGTTTCAGGTGCTCAAAATCCCCGGATTGCTTGAGTGAAACAGGGAAACCGGTAAGGACGCCCAGGGCGACCAATCCCGGTGCTGCCCCCGCAACGGTAGATGAGTGAAGCTGTGCTTCATGCCACTGTGTCCCCAGGACATGGGAAGGCGCACAGTCGGGATTTTCCCGCTCATGAGCCCGGAGACCGGCCTGATCCATTCAACAGCATCACGGCGGGCGATGCTCTGGGCATGACGAAAGTCGTGCTGCCAGTCATTTGCTATTGCCTGCCGTCTGCTTTCGCGTGCCCTCAAGCGGAGAGCTGAGATGAACGAATCCCCCGAACGCAACGCACGCCATCTGGCGCGCATGCTGCGCAAAAAACTCGTGATGGACCAGCGCATCGCCAGCGCACCCAATGAATGCGGGCTGATGCTGGTCCTGACCGGCAACGGCAAAGGTAAAAGCAGTTCTGCATTTGGCATGTTGGCCCGGGCCATGGGCCACGGCATGCAATGCGGCGTCGTGCAGTTCATCAAAGGCAGCAACAGCACGGGCGAGGAGTTCTTCTTCCGGCGTTTCCCCGAGCAGGTTCGCTATCACGTGATGGGCGAGGGCTATACCTGGGAAACCCAGGACCGCCAGCGCGATATCGCCGCCGCCGAAGCTGCGTGGGAGGTTTCCCTGGAAATGCTCCGTGATCCGGCCATCGGCATGGTGATCCTCGACGAACTGAACATCGCCCTCAAGCACGGTTATCTGGACATCGAGCGCGTGCTTGGCGACCTGCAAGCCCGCCCGCCGATGCAGCACGTGATTGTCACCGGCCGTGGCGCCAAACCGGAAATGATCGACATGGCCGATACCGTGTCGGAAATCACCGTGGTCAAACATGCCTTCCAGGCCGGTATCCGTGCGCAAAAAGGCATCGAGTTGTGAGTGAACCGCGTCATTGTCCGGCGGTCCTGATCGCCGCACCGGCCTCCGGCCAGGGCAAAACCACCGTCACCGCCGCGCTCGCCCGTTTGCATCGCAATCAGGGTCGCAAGGTGCGCGTCTTCAAGTGCGGCCCGGACTTCCTCGATCCGATGATTCTTGAGCGCGCCAGCGGTGCGCCGGTGTATCAGCTGGATTTGTGGATGGTCGGCGCCGATGAAAGCCGGCGCCTGTTGTGGCAAGCGGCGGGTGAAGCCGATCTGATCCTCATCGAAGGCGTGATGGGCCTGTTCGACGGCACGCCTTCCAGCGCTGATCTGGCGCGTTATTTCGGCGTGCCGGTGCTGGGCGTCATCGACGGCACGGCCATGGCCCAGACCTTCGGCGCGCTGGCCCTGGGCCTGGCGCGGTATCAGCCGGACCTGCCGTTCGCGGGTGTATTGGCCAATCGGGTCGGCACCGTGCGTCACGCGCAGTTGCTCGAAGGCAGCCTCACTGAAGGCCTGCGCTGGTACGGCGCGTTGTCCCGGGAAACCGGGATCGAATTGCCAAGTCGGCACTTGGGACTGGTGCAAGCCAGTGAACTGAACGATCTGGATGTGCGACTGGATGCGGCCGCCGCAGCGTTGGCCAGCACCTGCGAAGTCGAACTGCCGCCTGCGGTGACCTTCGCTGCGCCGGACCTTGTACCAGCCGAACCTTTGCTGGAAGGCGTGACGATTGCCGTCGCCCACGACGAAGCGTTTGCGTTCACTTACGGCGCCAGTCTCGATCTGCTGCGGGCCATGGGTGCCGAGCTGGTGTTTTTCTCGCCGATTCGTGACAGCGTTCTGCCAGCCGCCGACAGCCTGTACCTGCCCGGTGGTTACCCGGAGCTGCACCATCTGGCCTTGAGCCAGAACACATCGATGCTCAACGCGATTCGCCAGCATCATCAGGCGGGCAAACCCTTGCTGGCCGAGTGTGGCGGCATGTTGTATCTGCTCGACGCCTTGACCGATGTCGACGGCCAGCGCGCCGAATTGGTGGGCTTGCTCGCCGGTGAAGCGGTCATGCAAAAGCGTCTGGCGGCTTTGGCGCTGCAAACCGTCGCGTTGCCGGAAGGTGAATTGCGCGGCCACACTTATCACCATTCGCTGACCAGCACTGAATTGCAGCCTATCGCCCGTGGCATCAGCCCCAACGGCGGGCGCGGCGCGGAGGCGGTCTATCGCGACGGACGCATGACGGCGTCCTACGTACATTTCTACTTCCCTTCCAATCCCCAAGCGGTTGCGGCGCTTTTCAAGCCATGAATGACCAAGCGTTCAGCGCCGACGAGCGCGCTGCGGTGTATCGAGCCATTGCCGAACGCCGGGATATGCGCCATTTCAGCGGCGGCACGGTTGCGCCGGAACTGCTGGCGCGGTTGCTCGGTGCGGCGCATCAAGCGCCCAGCGTCGGTTTGATGCAGCCGTGGCGGTTCATTCGCATTACCGACCGGGCCTTGCGTTCGCAGATCAAGGCGCAGGTCGAGCAGGAACGGCTGCGCACCGCTGAAGCGATGGGCGAGCGCGCCGACGATTTCATGAAGCTTAAGGTCGAGGGCATCGAAGATTGCGCGGAAGTGCTGGTCGCCGCGCTGATGGATGATCGCGAGAAACACATTTTTGGCCGCCGCACGTTGCCGGAAATGGACCTGGCTTCGTTGTCCTGCGCCATTCAGAACCTGTGGCTGGCGGCGCGCGCCGAAGGGCTGGGCATGGGCTGGGTGTCGTTGTTCGAACCCCAGGCGCTGGCCGATCTATTAAGTATGCCGGCCGGTGCCAAGCCGCTGGCAGTGTTGTGTCTGGGGCCGGTCAACGAGTTTTATCCGTCGCCGATGCTGGTCATGGAAGGCTGGACCCAAGAACGGCCGCTCGATGAAATGCTCTACGAGAATCAATGGGGAGTCAGGCAATGAGTGTGGCGCTGTTGAGCGTCGCCGGGGTGGCGCTGGATGCGTTGCTGGGCGAGCCGAAGCGCTCGCATCCGCTGGTGGCCTTTGGGCGCTTTGCTGATCGCATCGAGCGGCGCTTCAATTCTGGTGGACGCGGCTGGCGTAGCCATGGCGTCACGGCGTGGTTTCTGGCCGTGGTGCCGTTGACGTTGCTGGCCACGCTGCTGAGCTGGCTGCCTTATATAGGCTGGCTGGTGGAAATCCTCGCGCTGTATTGCGCGCTTGGCCTGCGCAGCCTTGGCGAGCACGTCGAGCCGGTGGCCCAGGCGTTGCGCGCCGACGATCTTGACGAAGCGCGGCGGCGGGTCGGCTATCTGGTCAGCCGCCAGACTTCGGAGCTGGATGCGACTGAAGTCGCCCGCGCCGCCACCGAATCCGTACTGGAAAATGGCAGCGATGCCGTGTTTGCCGCGCTGTTCTGGTTTGCGGTCGCCGGTGCGCCGGGCGTCGTGTTGTATCGATTGAGCAATACGCTTGATGCAATGTGGGGCTATCGCAACGAACGCTTCGAGCGTTTCGGTTGGGCGGCGGCCAAAATCGATGATCTGCTTAACTACATTCCTGCGCGTCTGGTGGCGTTGACCTACGCGCTATTGGGCAAAACCCGACTCGCGTTGCGCTGCTGGCGAACCCAGGGCCCGACCTGGGACAGCCCCAATGCGGGTCCGGTGATGGCGGCTGGCGCCGGTGCGCTGGGAGTCGAACTGGGCGGTGCGGCGATTTATCACGGCGAGCTGCACCAGCGCCCGCAGCTGGGCGAGGGCGTGCCCGCCGACGCGCAATCCATTGACCGAGGCTGGCAACTGGTGCAGCGCGGTGTCTGGCTTTGGTTGCTGATTTTGTGTGTGGGAGCTGAATTCTATGCTTGAACACGGTGGTCGACTGCGTGCTGCTGCGCGCGATTACGGCATTGCCGAAAATGAGTGGCTGGATCTTTCCACGGGCATTGCGCCCTGGGCCTGGCCGATCGCACCGATTGCGCCGCAAGCCTGGGCACGACTGCCGGAAACCGACGACGGCCTGGAACAAGCCGCCTGCGCTTACTACGGCGCTCCCCAAGTGTTGCCGGTGCCGGGTTCCCAGGCGGCGATTCAAGCTCTGCCGCGCTTGCGTGGCGCCGGTAAGGTCGGCGTGTTGTCGCCGTGTTATGCCGAGCATGCCCAGGCCTGGCGCAGCGCCGGTTTTCTGGTCCGGGAAGTGCTGGAGCACGAAGTCGATTATTTTCTCGACAGCTTCACGGTGCTGGTGGTGGTCAACCCCAACAATCCCACCGGCCTGCACCTGACCCCTGAAAAACTGCTCAAGTGGCATGCACGATTGGCGGAGCGGGGCGGCTGGCTGGTGGTGGATGAAGCTTTCATGGACAACACGCCGGGCCTGAGTCTTGCTGCCGAAACCTGGCGCACCGGGTTGATCGTGTTGCGCTCGTTCGGCAAGTTTTTCGGTCTGGCCGGGGCGCGGCTCGGCTTTGTGCTGGCTGAACCGCATCTGCTCAAGTTACTGGCCAACGACATCGGGCCCTGGGCCGTCAGCGGTCCGACCCGGGAAATCGGCGCGGCTTGCCTGCGCGACACCGAAGGCCATCACCATCAACGCCAGCGCACCGGTCAGGCCAGTCAGCGCTTGGTGCAATTGCTGACGCGACACGACCTTACGCCACACGGCGGCTGCGCGCTGTTTCAATGGCTGGTCACGCCCCGTGCGTGCGCGTTGCATGAGTTCTGCGCCCGGCGCGGCATTCTGCTGCGCCTGTTTCTCGATGAAGGCCCGCACCACAGCAGCCTGCGCTTCGGCCTGCCCAGCAATGAAGCGGATTGGCAACGCCTCGACCACGCCCTCGGCGAATTCAATCAGGAAAATTCATGACCACCTTGATGGTGCAAGGCACCACGTCTGATGCCGGCAAAAGCACATTGGTGACGGCGTTGTGCCGCTGGCTGACGCGTCAGGGCGTCAGCGTCGTGCCGTTCAAACCGCAGAACATGGCGCTCAACAGTGCGGTGACGGCGGACGGCGGCGAGATCGGCCGTGCCCAGGCGGTGCAGGCCCAGGCGTGCGGGCTGCAACCGCACACCGACATGAACCCCGTGCTGCTCAAGCCCAATAGCGACACCGGCGCGCAAGTGATTATTCATGGCCGCGCCGTCACCACCATGAATGCGGTGGCCTATCACGGCTATAAAGAAATCGCGATGCAAGCGGTGCTGGAGTCCCATCGACGGCTGGGCGAGCAGTATCCGGTGATCGTCGTCGAAGGCGCCGGTTCACCCGCCGAGATCAATTTGCGCGCCAACGATATCGCCAACATGGGGTTTGCCGAGGCAGTGGATTGCCCGGTGCTGCTGATCGCCGATATCAATCGCGGCGGGGTGTTCGCGCACCTGGTCGGCACGCTGGAGCTGTTGTCGCCCAGCGAGCAGGCGCGGGTCAAAGGCTTCATCATCAATCGTTTTCGCGGTGACATCGCCTTGCTGCAACCGGGGCTGGACTGGCTCGAAGCACGCACCGGCAAACCGGTGGTCGGCGTGCTGCCGTATGTCATGGATCTGCATCTGGAGGCGGAAGACGGCCTCGATCAGCGCCAGACCGACAAGGTCGAACAGGTGCTGAACGTGGTGGTGCCGATTTTGCCGCGCATCAGCAATCACACTGATTTCGACCCGCTGCGCCTGCACCCGCAAGTCAATTTGCAGTTCGTGGGGGCCGGTCAGGCCATTCCGCCCGCTGATTTGATCATCCTGCCCGGCTCGAAAAGCGTGCGCAGCGACCTGGCTTATCTGCGCGCCAATGGCTGGGACAGCGCCATCGCCCGGCATTTGCGTTACGGCGGCAAGCTGCTGGGCATTTGCGGCGGCTTGCAGATGCTCGGCGAGCAATTGCATGACCCGCTGGGGCTGGAAGGTGCGGCCGGATCAAGTCCAGGCCTGGGTTTGCTGGCCATGAGCACTGTGCTTGAAGAACACAAACAGCTACGCAATGTGCGTGGCCGACTGTTGCTCGAAGGTGTCGAGGTCAGCGGCTATGAGATTCACGCTGGCGTGACCAGCGGCGCGGCGCTGGAGCGTCCGGCGGTGCAGCTGGATGACAATCGCTGCGACGGCGCGCAAAGCGTCGACGGTCAGATTTTTGGTACTTACCTGCACGGCCTGTTCGAAACGCCCGCTGCCTGCAGCGCGCTGTTGCGTTGGGCGGGGCTGGAAAACGTGCAGGAAGTGGATTACCACGCGCTGCGCGAGCGGGATATCGAGCGACTGGCGGATTTGGTCGAGAAGCATCTCGACGGCGCGTTGTTGCGCGAATTATGCGGCCTGTCTGACACCGCTTCGCTGTAGGAGCCAACTTGTTGGCGAGGTGTTGTGGCTGGAACCGCTTCGCCAACCAGTTGGCTCCTACAGGGATTTGTATTTTTTCTGATGGAGAGGCGCACACATATGCTGCAACTGATCCTCGGCGGGGCGCGTTCCGGCAAGAGTCGCCTGGCGGAAAAACTGGCCAGCGAGTCGCGTTTGAACGTCATTTATATCGCCACCAGCCAGCCGGTGGACGCCGAGCTGAACCAGCGTGTCGCGTTGCATCGTCAGCGCCGCCCGGAACACTGGGGGTTGATCGAAGAACCGCTTGAACTGAGCCGGGTGCTGCGGGAAAACGCCGCGCCGGACCATTGCCTGCTGGTGGATTGCCTGACGTTGTGGCTGACCAATTTATTATTGCTGGAAAACCCCGAGCGTCTGGCGCTGGAGCGTGAGGCGCTGCTCGATTGCCTGGCGCTGCTGCCGGGCGAAATCATTTTTGTCAGCAATGAAACCGGGTTGGGCGTCGTGCCCCTCGGTGAGTTGACCCGCCGTTATGTCGACGAAGCCGGCTTGTTGCATCAAGCCCTGGCCGAACGTTGCCAACGCGTGGTGTTGACCGTTGCCGGCTTGCCACTGACGTTGAAAGGATCCGCATTATGAGTAATTCCTGGTGGCTTAATCCCGCACAGGCCGCCAACGCGGCAGTCCGCGAAGAAGCGCTGGCGCGTCAGCAACAATTGACCAAACCTGCCGGCTCTCTCGGCCAGCTTGAGCGGGTCGCGGTGCAGCTCGCCGGTTTGCAGGGGCGGGTCAAACCCCACGCCGACGCGCTGTGGATCGCGATTTTCGCCGGTGATCATGGCGTGGTGGCTGAAGGTGTTTCTGCATACCCTCAGGAAGTGACCGGGCAGATGCTGCACAACTTCGTCACCGGCGGCGCGGCCATCAGCGTGCTGGCGCAGCAACTGGCCGCGCAACTGGATGTGGTGGATCTGGGCACCGTCGCGCCGCTGGATTTGCCGGGCGTGCGCCATTTGCGGATCGGTACGGGCACGGCCAACTTCGCCAAGGGCCCGGCGATGACTCAGGAACAAGGATTGCTGGCTTTACAGGCCGGACGTGACAGCGTGTTGCGCGCCAAGGCGGTGGGCAGCGAACTGTTCGTGGGCGGCGAAATGGGCATCGGCAACACGGCGTCGGCCAGTGCCGTGGCCTGCTCGTTGCTGGAATGCGCCGCGCAGCTGATGGTCGGTCCCGGTACTGGTCTGAATGCGGCGGGCATCGCCCATAAAACCCAAGTGATTGAAGCCGCGCTGGTACTGCATGCCGAGCATGCGGGCGATCCAGTGCAAAGCCTGTTCAGTCTGGGCGGTTTTGAAATTGCGGCGCTGGTTGGCGCGTATCTGGCCTGCGCCCAGGAAGGCATCGCGGTGCTGGTCGATGGCTTTATCTGTAGCGTCGCTGCGCTGGTGGCGGTGCGCTTGAATCCCTCGTGTCGCGAATGGCTGTTGTTCGGCCACCGTGGCGCGGAACCTGGACATCGTCATTTGCTGGAAACCCTGCAGGCTGAACCGTTGCTGGATCTGGGCCTGCGCCTGGGCGAAGGCAGCGGCGCGGCGCTGGCGGTGCCGCTGGTACGTCTGGCCTGTCAGCTGCACAACGGCATGGCGACTTTCGCTGAAGCCGCCGTGGCAGACCGCCCGGCATGACCTTGCACCTGGACCTGCTGCGCCACGGCGAAACCGAACTCGGCGGCGGCATGCGCGGCAGCCTCGACGATGCCCTGACCGATCTCGGCTGGGGGCAAATGCGTGCGGCGGTCATCGACGGCGGGCCATGGGAGCGGATCGTCAGCTCGCCGTTGCAACGCTGCGCGCGTTTCGCCGAAGAACTGGCCGAGCAACTGGCGCTACCGTTGAGCCTGGAACCTGGGTTGCAGGAATTGCATTTCGGCGATTGGGAAGGCCACAGCGCCGCACAGCTCATGGAAACCGATGCCGAGGGATTGGGACTGTTCTGGGCCGATCCCTACAGCTTCACGCCGCCCAATGGCGAACCGGTGCTTGAGTTCTCGACGCGGGTCCTGGCCGCCGTGCAGCGTTTGCAGCAGGCTTATGCCGGCGAACGGGTATTGCTGATCAGTCATGGCGGCGTCATGCGTTTGCTGCTTGCCCAGGCGCGGGGGCTGCCCCGTGAGCAGTTGCTGCAAGTTCAGGTCGGACATGGCGCGCTGCTGTCGATCACAGTCGCGGCGGGCGGCTTGCTCACGGAGGTTTGAGATGTTGCCGTTCTGGATAGCCCTGCAATTTCTCAGCAGCCTGCCGATTCGTCTGCCCGGCATGCCGCAGCCGCAGGCGTTGGGCCGGTCGCTGCTGTTCTATCCGCTGGTCGGTGGATTATTCGGCGTGCTGTTGCTGGCCTTGAACGCGCTGCTCGACGGCGCACCGCTGATGCTTCACGCGGCGTTGCTGCTGACCGCCTGGGTGTTGCTCAGCGGTGGCCTGCATCTGGATGGACTGGCCGACAGCGCCGACGCCTGGCTTGGCGGTTTCGGTGACCGCGAGCGCACGCTGACCATCATGAAAGACCCGCGCAGCGGACCGATTGCGGTGGTGACGCTGGTGCTGGTGTTGCTGCTCAAGTTCAGCGCGCTCATGGCGTTGATTGAAAGTCAGTACACGCTGGGCCTGCTGCTCGCCCCGCTGATCGGTCGCGCGGCGATGCTGGGCTTGTTCCTCGGCACGCCTTATGTGCGCGCTGGCGGCCTGGGCCAGGCCTTGGCCGATCACTTGCCGCGCACAGCCGGTCAGCAGGTCTTGCTGGTCAGCGCACTGGTGTGCGTGCTGATCGCGGGAGTCTCTGGTTTGCTGGCGCTGCTGGTCGCCTCAATCGGCTTTTTCTGGCTGCGGCACCTGATGCTGCGCCGACTCGGCGGCAGCACAGGCGATACGGCCGGCGCGATGCTGGAGTTGCTGGAAGTGGCGGTGTTGTTGGCGATGGTTTTGTAGGCGTGAACTTGTTCGCGATGGATGTCAGGTCGACTGAAGTTATTTCGTATCAATGCAGGAATCGGTAAGACCGGACTTGTCCGGGAAGGCGTCCGTTTGGGCGATGGAGAACTGGCTGCTTAATCGCATTGGCTAAACCGCCTCTTCGGGGACAAGTCCCCTCCTACAGGCTGTTCACGATTCTCATAGCGACGGCGCGGGTCGTGAGCATTGACACCATCATCCTGTGCACACATCCTGTTACGGGTATATCCGCGTACCAGATTTCACGGCCCCTGCCTGGAGAATAACAATGACATCGGTTTGGCGTACCAGTGGTTGGATCCTGTTGGGCAGCGCGCTGATTCTTGCGCTGTCGCTGGGTACAAGGCACGGCTTCGGTCTGTTCCTCGCGCCCATGAGCGCCGATTTCGGCTGGGGTCGTGAGGTATTCGCCTTTGCCATCGCCTTTCAGAACCTGATGTGGGGCCTGGCGCAGCCGTTTGCGGGCGCATTGGCGGACCGTTTCGGCGCCGCCAAAGTGGTCTTCGTCGGCGGGATTCTTTATGCGCTTGGCTTGATGACCATGAGCCTGGCCGACTCGCCCTTGAGTTTATCCCTGAGCGCAGGCCTGTTGATTGGCATCGGTCTGTCGGGCACTTCATTTTCGGTGATTCTCGGTGTGGTCGGGCGTGCTCTGCCTGCGGAGAAACGCAGCATGGGCATGGGGATCGCCAGCGCCGCCGGGTCGTTCGGCCAGTTCGCCATGTTGCCCGGCACGCTGGGACTGATCAGCTGGCTGGGCTGGTCAGGCGCGTTGCTGGTATTGGGCGCGTTGGTCGCGTTGATCCTGCCCCTGGTGATGATGCTCAAGGACGTGCCTACAGCCTTGGTCGGTGGCGAGCAGACCCTGCGTGAAGCGCTGCATGAAGCCTGTTCGCATTCCGGCTTCTGGTTGCTGGCCCTGGGTTTCTTCGTCTGTGGCTTCCAGGTGGTATTTATCGGCGTGCATCTGCCGGCCTATCTGGTGGATCAGCATTTGCCGGCCAAGGTCGGCACCACGGTGTTGGCGCTGATCGGGCTGTTCAATATCTTCGGCACCTATACAGCAGGCTGGCTGGGCGGGCGGATGTCCAAGCCGCGCCTGTTGACCAGCTTGTATTTGCTGCGAGCGGTGGTGATTGCCCTGTTCCTGTGGGTGCCGTCGAGCGAGACCACGGCGTATCTGTTCGGCGTGGCGATGGGCTTGTTGTGGCTGTCGACGGTGCCGCTGACCAATGGCACGGTCGCCACCCTGTTTGGCGTGCGCAACCTGTCGATGCTCGGCGGCATTGTGTTTCTGTTCCACCAGCTGGGCGCGTTCCTAGGCGGCTGGCTGGGTGGCGTGGTGTATGACCGGACCGGAAACTACGACTTGATCTGGCAAGTGTCGATCCTGCTCAGCCTGCTGGCGGCCGCGCTGAACTGGCCGGTTCGCGAGCGTCCCGTGGCGCGCTTGCAAATGCAGGGGAGTGCGGTGTGAACAGGCTCTGGAGCTGGGGCGCCGGTTTTGGCATTGCGCTCTTGCTGATGCTGGTCTGGTGGGCATGGCAAGGCGTCGGCCTGGCTGCGTTGCAGCTGGGCATGGGGGCTTGCTGACGCGCGCCTTGAAAGCCCAGGACTTTCACCGCCGACGCTGGCCCGACCCGTTAACCGGCCTGAGTCTCGATCTGTTCATCCTTGATGCTGCATTGCCAACGCCAGGCATCGGTCAACATGCAGTCCAGCGAGCGTCGCGCACGCCAGCCCAATTGCGAAGATGCCTTGCCCGGGTCGGCCCAGCATCGCGCGATGTCCCCCGGACGGCGTGGCTCATAGCTTAACGGGACCGGGATCCCGGACACCCGCTCAAACGCCTCAACCACTTGCAGTACGGAATAACCCTGGCCTGTCCCGAAATTCCAGATATGCACCCCACGCGTGAGTCGCAATGCGTGCAAGGCCTTGAGGTGACCTTCGGCCAGATCCATGACATGCACATAATCACGAATCCCGGTGCCATCGGGCGTTGCGTAGTCGTTGCCGAAAATGCTCAGTGCCGGGCGTTGCCCGCTGGCGACTTGCAACAGATAAGGCAGCAGATTATTGGGCGTGTGAGTGGGCTCCTCACCCAACTCGCCGGAATCGTGTGCGCCGATCGGATTGAAATAACGCAGCAGGCCCACCGACCAGCGTGAGTCCGAGGCCGCCATGCTTTTCATGACGTTTTCCGCCATCAGTTTCGATTGACCGTAGGGATTGGATGGCTGGCCGGTGGCGCAGGACTCGGTGATGGGCATCGTGGTGCAGTCGCCGTAGACCGTCGCAGAAGAGCTGAAGACCAGGGTAAATACCCCGGCGTCGGCCATGGCCTGGCAAAGGGTCACGCTGCCGCCGACATTGGTGTCGTAATACCTCAACGGCTCGCGCACGCTTTCGCCCACCGCTTTGAGCCCGGCGCAGTGAATAACCGCGTCAATCTGATGCTCACTGAACAGCGTATCGAGCACCCCCCGGTTTCGGACGTCGCCCTGAATAAAAACGGGTCGTTGGCCGCTAACGCTGGCAATTCGCTCCAAAGCGTATCGGGAGCTGTTACACAAGTTGTCGAGGATAATCACCTCTTCGCCATACGCCATTAACTCAAGCACCACATGGGCACCGATATAGCCTGCACCGCCGGTCACCAAGATCATATGTTGTCCTCTTCCATCACCCTTGGGCGGCGACTGCAATCTGCCGGACATCCTCTGATTGCGTCTCACGGCCAGCGCGGCGATATCGAGACGTATGAAGTTATGGGCGTAGGGCCGCGAAGGAGTTCAGCGCGCTTTGCTGACCGGTAAGTGCAGTTCATCGGCTTTACGGACCCGCGCGTTGAACGCGTCAGGAACACGGCGTTTCCAATCGATAGAAGCGCGCAGAACGTGACCCCTTGTCACCAGGCCGCACTTCGTAAGCAGACGAGTGCGGTCGAAGCCGGGAATGTTGGCTTCAGTCTCGATTCCGGGATTAAAAAAAAGGAATTCGATATGAATCTTGCAGAGCAGCCAGACCATCTCTCGCCCGTCCAGATCAGCGCCCAGCCAACCTCTGTGACCGTGGCAAGACCGACCTTGTTATGCCTGTCTCATTTGCGCTGGGGTTTTGTGTATCAACGTCCTCAACACGTCATGTCCCGTCTGGCCAGGGACTACGACGTGCTGTTTTTCGAGGAGCCAGTGTTTGCTGATACGCCGTTGGCAGACCTTGAAACGTCTGAGCCGGCCAGCGGGATTACCCTTTTGGTGCCGCGCTTGCCGCATGGCATGGAGCCGCAACAGATCGTTGCGAGCCAGCGCCAATTGCTCGACGATTATCTGGCTGCGCGTTCACCCGGCGAGTTGCTGTTGTGGTACCTCACGCCGATGAGCTTGAGCTTCACGGATCATCTGAATGCTCAGGTGACGATCTTCGATTGCATGGATGAACTGTCCGCTTTCAAGGGGGCGCCGCCGGATCTGTTGGAAAAGGAAAAACAACTCTTGGGCAAGGCCGACGTGGTGTTTACCGGCGGCTATAGCCTTTGGCAGGCCAAGCGCAGCCAGCATCAAAACGCCCATGCCGTGCCCAGCAGTGTCGACGTCGCGCACTTCGCAAAGGCTCGCAGCCCATTGCCCGAACCTGCGGACCAAGGGTTGATCGGCCGCCCGCGCCTGGGGTTCTTCGGCGTCATCGATGAGCGCTTTGACATCGAGCTGGTTGGCGAACTGGCGAGCCAGAGGCTCGACTGGCAAATTGTACTGATCGGTCCGGTGGTCAAGATAGATCCTGCGACATTGCCGCGTCAGAGCAATATTCACTACCTCGGTGCCAAGTCCTACGCCGAGCTGCCAGCGTATCTCTCGGGCTGGGATGTGGCGCTGATGCCCTTTGCGATCAATGAGTCGACGCGATTTATCAGCCCTACCAAGACGCCCGAATATCTGGCGGGCGGCTGTCCGGTCGTATCCACGCCGGTTCAAGATGTCATCAATGGATATGGCGACAGTGGCGTTGTCTCGATTGCAGCCACCTCGCACGCGTTCATCCTCGCCATCGAAGCGGCGCTGGGAACCCGGAGCAGCGCGGATTTTGCCCGGCGTGCCGATCAAGTACTGGACGGCATGTCATGGGATAACACCTGCGCGGTGATGAAGGAGCAGATCGAATGCCTCAGGTAACCATTGAACGCGCGAGCCACGGGCCATCGCACCTTAAGGAGCAATGCCCTTACGATTACCTCATTGTGGGGGCTGGCTTTGCCGGCAGCGTGATCGCTGAGCGCCTGGCTGAGGGGTTGGGGCGCAATGTGCTGGTTGTTGATCGCCGCGAACACATTGCCGGCAACGCATACGATCATCTGGACGACGCCGGAGTGATGGTTCATCGCTACGGGCCGCACATCTTCCACACCAACGCACAACGTATCGTCGACTATCTGTCCCGATTCACCGAATGGCAGCCCTATGAACATCGGGTGCTCGCCCGGGTGGACGAGCATCTGGTGCCGATTCCCATAAATCTGACGACGCTGAATACGCTGTACGGTTTATCCATGACCGAGGCGCAAGCCGAAGTCTTCCTGGCCGAACGTGCCGAGCCGGTCGCGGCAATTCGCACCTCAGAAGACGTGGTGATCAATCAGATCGGCCGCGAGTTGTATGAAAAATTTTTCCGGGGCTACACACGCAAGCAGTGGGGGCTGGACCCGTCGGAGCTGGATAAATCGGTGACCTCCCGCATCCCCACGCGCACCAACGAAGACGACCGCTATTTCACCGACACGTTTCAGATGATGCCTTTGCATGGCTATACGCGGATGTTCGAGAGAATGCTCGACCATGCCCGGATTGACCTGCTGCTGAGCACTGACTTCGCTGCGGTACGTGATCGGATCGCCTACAAACAGCTGATTTATTGCGGTCCTGTCGACGAGTATTTCGACTTCTGTTTTGGCCGCTTGCCGTATCGATCCTTGCGGTTTCAGCACGAGACGCTGACGCAAGCGCAGTTCCAGGCAGTGGCGGTGGTCAATTATCCCGAGCCGAGCGTGCCCTACACGCGGATCACCGAGTACAAACACCTCACCGGGCAAAGCCATCCGCTGACCAGCATCAGCTATGAATTCCCTTGCGCGGAAGGCGACCCGTATTACCCGATCCCGCGCCCGGAAAACGCCGAACTGTATAAACGTTACAAGGCACTGGCGGACGACACGCCGGACGTGACCTTTCTCGGTCGGCTCGGCACCTACAAGTACTACAACATGGATCAAGTCGTGGGCCAGGCGCTCGCGCTTTACCAACGTATCGAGCAGCAGGAGCACGCTGGACTGGCACATTGCGAAGTGAACGCGAAATGACGCCTTGGCTGTCGGTATGAGTGCGGGGAGGGTGTTCAGCAGCTTCCTGATGGCGGGTTACGAATGCGCCGCGCAACGGCGCAGGGACGGCCGGCGTCTGGATTTGCTCACCATGACCGGTCACGCCCAGTGGGCTGAAAAGGACTACCGGCAGCTGGGCGCCTTAGGCATTGGTTGCGCCCGCGACGGACTGCGTTGGCATTTGATTGAATCACGAGCGGGTCATTACGATTGGAGCAGTTTTCTGCCCATGCTGCGCGCCGCTCGCGATTGCAATATTCAGGTGGTCTGGGATCTCTGTCATTACGGTTATCCCGATGACCTGGATATCTGGCGTCCCGAGTTTGTCGAGCGATTTGCCCGCTTCGCTGGCGCGGTCGCCCGCTTGATGAAAGACGAGGGCGTGCGTGCGCCGTTTTATTCGCCGATCAACGAAATATCGTTCTGGAGCTGGGCGGGAGGCGAGGTGGGTTACTTTAATCCGGGTGCACAGGGACGAGGCCAGGAGCTCAAGCATCAGCTGGTCCGCGCCAGTATCGCTGCAATTGAAGCGGTTCGTCAGCAAGCGCCGGACGCACGCTTCGTGCAATGCGATCCGCTGATCCATGTGATGCCGCAATCGCGTCGGACGGATGAGGCCAACGTTGCCGAGCACTATCGGCTGGCACAATTTGAGGCCTGGGATCTTTTGGCGGGGCGTCAGTGGCCCGGTCTTGGGGGCTGCGAAGCGTACCTGGATATCATCGGCGTTAATTTCTATCCGCATAATCAATGGTTTCATAACGGGCCGAAAATCCTGCGCGGCGACCGTGATTTTCGCCCGCTCGCAGGCATGCTGGCGGAAGTCTATCGGCGCTACCGACGTCCGTTGCTGATCTCGGAAACCGGTGCGGAAAGTGAAGAGCGTGTGCCGTGGCTGAACTATGTCAGCGCCCAGGTTGCCTTGGCGCATGCCCGAGGCGTCCCGGTGGAGGCGCTCTGTTGGTATCCCTTTGTTGACTATCCTGGCTGGGACGACGGCCGATATTGTCCTGCTGGTGTGTTTGGCTATGCCGACGGCGAAGGTAACCGGGCGCCGTTCCACCCTTTGCATGCTCAGATGACAGGGCTGCAAGCGCCAAAGGTAAACCCATGATTGCGCTCGACTAGGCATTTGTTGCCGCTCGGGGTAGCGTGTCCACAGACCCTAACTATTGCGCCCTCCGTGCGCTCAGGTGCCGTATGACCATTCGCTGGCTTTCTCTTCCGCTTCTTGTGTTTGCCATCGCTGGCCCGGCGCTGGCCGCCGAATGTCCAGCGTTGTTGCAGGGCGAGCTGCCCAAACTGCGCGCCAAGGAAAATATCGACCTGTGTCAGCGCTTCGCCGGCAAGCCGATGCTGGTGGTCAATACCGCCAGTTTCTGTGGTTTCGCGCCGCAGTTCAAAAGCCTGGAGGCGCTGAATCAACGCTTCAAGGGCCAAGGGTTGGAAGTCCTCGGTGTGCCGTCCAACGACTTCAAGCAAGAGTCCAAAGATGGTGAAGAGACGGCCAAGGTCTGTTACGTGAATTACGGCGTGACCTTCACCATGACCGAGCCGCAGAGTGTCAAAGGCCCGGATGCGACGCATCTGTTCAAAGTACTCGCCGAACAAAGCAGTGCGCCGCGCTGGAACTTCTATAAATACGTCATTGATCGTCAGGGCAAGGTCATCGCCAACTTTTCCAGCCTGACCACGCCGGACGATCCGGAACTGATCGCGGCCGTCGAAAAAGCGATTGCCTCCAAGCCCTGATCCGTTTGCCAGGCAGCAAAAAGCCCCGCAATTGCGGGGCTTTTTTTGAGCCATCGGTAGTTTTTTCAGCCTACCGGGTTCGCTGTATCAGAAGCGATAGGTGACCGAAGTACCCAGGCCGTGTGCGCTGTTCTGGAAGTCAGCGCTGTACACGCCCTTGGTCGAACTGGCATCACGAATCTTCGCTTTGTCTTCGTGCAGATACGAATACGCCACGTCGATGGTCATGTTGTCGGTCGGGCTCCAGCCAGCGCCCAGACTGAGTACCTTGCGGTCGCCGGTCGGGATACGTGGCGAACGGTTGGTGTTGTTGGTCGGCGCCTGATCCACCGAGAAACCGGTGCGCAAGGTCCACTCTTTGTTGACCTTGTACGAAGCACCGATGGCATGTGCCCAGGTGTCGTGCCAGTTCTGCTCTTCGGAAATGGTGCCAATGGCGCCGGTCGAACCACCCAGCTGACGTGGAACGCCATCGTTGTTGACGGTGATGTCTTCCAGACGGCTCCAGCGGGTCCAGGTGCTGCCGGCGTAGACAGTCCAGTTCTCGTCGAGCTGTTGCGTGATCGAGAAGTCGACCGACTCAGGCGTGCTGATGTCCAGGGAAGCATCGTACTTCTGGCCGCTGAACGGACCGAAGCCTGCGCCCTGGATCTTGGTTTTGCCTTCGAGTTTGTAATCGACCTTGGAGTGGTAGGTCAGGCCCAGGCGCGTGGTGTCGGTGGCCTGCACCATGATGCCGACGTTGAAGCCCAGTGCAGTGTCGTCACCTTTGATCTTGACCTTGCCATCGTTGCGGCCCGGAGTAGCGGCGGTCAGCGTGGAGGAGGTCAGTTCACCGTCAATGCGGTTGATGGTCGGGCCGAACCCGATGGAAACCTTGTCGTTGAAGGCGTAACTGACGGTCGGTTGAAAGGTAATGACCTGAACGTGGCTCTTGTCTGCCCAGTAACGGCCCGCGAAGCCGCTTTCATAATCGGTAACCAGACCGAAAGGAACATAGACACCCACGCCAAATGCCCAGTGATCATCGATAGGTTTTACGTAGTAGCCCATCGGAACGCCGACGACCGGTACCATATCGCCATCGTTACTGCCGCCAAAAGTGCCACGACCGTGCTTGATATCGGTCTTGGCAATGATGGCTGCTGCGCCAACACTCACTTGTTCGCTCTTCAGGCGGGACATCCCGGCCGGGTTGCCGAATACCGTGCTGGCGTCGTCGGCAGAAGAAGAACGGCCGGCAAAGCCGGTGCCCATCCCGCTGATACTCTGTTCGTTGATTGCAAAACCGGCAGCGAACAATTGAGAAGAGACCAGGCTGACTGCGAGGCTAAGTGTGGTCTTGAGCATTACTTTTTTCATTATTAGAACTCCGTGTTGATCACCGCGCGGAAATTACCAACATTTTTAGCAATGCGCTATAGCCTGAATGCCGCGAGTTAGAGCGATTCTTGTAGGACAATCCTGATAATGTGGTGGGATCTCCCGCTAACGTGTTTTTCCGATAGCCTGGTCACACGGGGTAGGAAAGGGGTGCGACGCAACTTTGCCAGGCGCTGATAAAGTCCCTCAAACGCCCTTGGGGCTCGAAGATTTCACGCCAGATCCTGGCCATCAACAGCGGGTTTTCGTCGCTGGGCAGAAAAACGCCATGAGCTTCGACCATCAGCCAGGCGATGGCGGTGGAGTAGCGCAGGTTGACGGTCAGTTCCAGATGCGGTCCGGTGAGAAACGCGTGCTGGCTGGCAAGGCCGCGCACCCGGCTGGCCAGTTCAGGATCGAGGGCCAGATAGTTGTCCCAGATCTGTCGGTGTCGTAGTTCAGGGATGCAGTACAGGCCATGGCCGCGTCGGCTGTCGAGGGCGGCGCCCAAGGCTGACTGGCTGGCGGCAACACCCAGCAGGAAGGATTCGGCGCAAGCACTATGACGATCGAGATACATCAATGTCGGCCGAATAACGTGTCGAGATAGATCACCGGCTGCAATTCCCATGACACCCTCGGGAGCTAGTGGCCAACGAGCCTGGCGCGTGGCAGCGATGAATCGGATCAGGCTCGCCGGAAGCGGCATCGCCGCTCAAGTTGAAGTGTAGTGTCATCTATTGCGCCTAATGCCCTGTTTTTAAATTATTTCCCGTCTAGCAATGCTCTCTATATATCCCTTGGCGATAGGGCGCATGGGTTTTCGACTGATTGAGAATGCCGAAATGCAGACGAAAAAAAGCCCCGCCTTTGGAGGGGCGGGGCTTTCGTGACCGGCTGAGCGGCGCTCAGTGTGCGGTCTCTATCAGGCAACCAGTGCCTGACGGGTACGCTCGATCACGGCCTGCAGCGGCTCGGCGCTGGAGTATTGATCGGGGTACAGGCGTTCGCTGTGACGAGCGATGCCGTGTTCGTTGACGATGGTGAAGCTGAAGCAACCTTTGCGAGCAGCCATGATCAGGCAGTTCATTGGTGCGAAAGCGTGAGTAAGGGTGCGAATGGCATCCTGAGTCTGGGTATGAGTAGTCATGGTTATGGTGTTCCTGAACAACACGGAATAAGGCCGTGCAAAAATAAAACGTCCCAGTAAACGCGGGCCAACACCTGTTATTTTCAGGTAGGGCAGGGCGAAGAACCTGACTGGAACAAAGCAGACAGTTGAAGCGCGCTGGATTGTATGGCGCTCGGGCTGACCGGTAGGTACTTAGGAGGGCAGGCAACACAACAAGAGCAAAGGTTCGCCGCTCTGGGTGCAGATCCTGATCAATTTGCAGGCTGGTTCTATCAGGCCATGAAACTTTTTACGCTACAGCTCCCGTTCGTGGGTAATCAGCGCGTAGGGTTCATGTCTGGAAACCATCGAGGTGGTCGATCCCTTTTTGGCAACAACACCTTCGAATCGGAAGGATGCTTGTCGGGGGGATTGTTCGACCAGAATTGACTTTCAGCTTGGTACTAACGGCGACAATGCTAACCGATCATCGAGTGCGATGGAAGGGGCTATACCAAAAAAGATCACTGGGCACGGAAAAAACCGTCGTACACCAGCACCATCGTGGCGGCCACCAGCGCGCAGCCCAATAGATACGCGGCCAACGTAAGTCGCCTGGATTGGCGGGTTTCGATGGCGCGCATGATTTCGCCCACGCCATTGATCCGGCCTTCGCTCAACTCGATGCTGATGACCAGGGCCAACCCGATGGCTGGCAGTAACACCGCAGCGGCGAATACTGCGTTGTCTGGCGTGGGCAGCGCCAGAGTGACCGCCATGGCAACGGCGCAGACGAGCAAAAGCAGGGCAATAAACTTGAAAACTTCACGCAAGGAGAGACGCCCGTCGCTGGAAATTGGCCGCCTATATTCCACTGCCATGACCCGATTGGAAAGTTGCGTGCCGGATTTTTCCGATACCGGTGCCGCAGTCGCGCTCGATCCGCAGATAGACGACTGCCGCGCAGCGGCTGCTGCGCTTGAAATCCGCTGTCGCTCAAGGCGGATTTGCAATAGCGGGAAGCGTGTCTCATCGCGGTTGGAAATTGAGTTGTGCACATTGCGCGACGATGCTGCCACATCACTGTCACAACCGCTCCTAAGAGCTTGATTTACCGTGGTGAATTATTAAGTCAATGAAAAACATCGTTTTTTTTAACTGGTGAAAAAATCGTCAGTTTGAGCGCAGGCCCCATTCTGTCTACGTTTGCGAGAGTTAAAGTACGGTTGTCCACTGAGTTATCCACAGGTTCTGTGGATTGTCCCAAGCGCTTGCTCTATTTCGGGCATCGTGGGTTTGGGGACTTTACCTCAGCGAGAAAAAGTGTAGAGTTGCGCGCCTCCTGATTTGCCCCCGTAGTGTTTATGAAGCCTCGCCCTGATCCGTCCCAAGAGCCTCGTCCTGCCTCCCACGAACTGCCGCGGTTTTCCCTGCGCGTTGCCTTGTGGCTGCTCGACAGTCCACGTCTGGGCAGCAAACCGAGCATCAAGCATTTTGCCGGTCGCCTGCTCAAGCAGCCGGCTCGTCAAGGGGTGGTGGTGGCGCAGAGTCGGCTGGGTCAGATGCTGTGCCACGATTGCGGCAACGCCCGTGATCGACGCATCGGTCACGAACTGCTGCGCCAGGCCGCTCGGGCTGGCGATTGCAATGCGCAATATGAATACGGCCGTTTGTGCACGCAGGCTCCCATCAGCGAACCTCGTCAGGCCCGGCATTGGCTCGAACTGGCATCGGCCAAGGGTTCCCTCGACGCACAGCGACTGCTGGGTCAGTTGAACCGTTACTGATCCGTAGCGTCTGTGAAGACAGCCGATGTCTGGCGCAAAGGGCTGATGTGCGCATAATGCCGGGAATATGAGTTCGGCATGCCTTTACTGGCAGTGGCTCGAGACAGACACCAGGAGTCTCTATGGCGATGGACCTGACCAGCCTTTTACTGGGGCTTGGTGCAGCGGCGATACCTTTATTGGCCTTAGCCTGGCAGCTCCAGCGCAAACTGGTTCGCCAGCAGGCTGAAAGCGCTTTGCTGGACGAACGTTTGAGCACTGCGCAAATGGCGCAGGACGGACTCAGCGCCCAGCTGGACGCCAGCCGCGATGAAATCAGCGATTTGAGCCAGGCCAATGCGCTCAAGCAGGCCGACCTTGCGGCGTTGCGGCGGGAAGTGGAGCTGCTGCGTCAGGAACGCGACAGTGCCCATGACGCAGCCCAGGCGTGGAGCGTTGAACGCTCCGCCAAAGAAGCCGAATTGCGCCAGCTGGACGCCCGCAGCGCTTCATTGGCCGCCGAGCTGCGTGAGCAACAGGAAAGCCATCAGCAGCGCCTGGATGATCTTCAGGGTTCGCGAGATGAGCTGCGCGCCCAGTTCGCCGAGTTGGCCGGGAAGATTTTCGATGAGCGTGAGCAGCGCTTTGCCGAAACCAGTCAGCAGCAGCTCGGGCAGTTGCTCAATCCGCTGAAGGAACGCATTCAGTCGTTTGAAAAGCGTGTCGAAGAAAGTTACCAGCAGGAAGCCCGGGAGCGATTTTCCCTCAGCAAGGAGCTGGAGCGCTTGCAGCAGCTCAATCAGCGTCTGAGCGATGAAGCCACCAACCTGACCCGCGCGCTTAAAGGCCAGAAGACCCAAGGCAATTGGGGCGAGCTGATTCTCGAGCGGGTGCTGGAGCACGCCGGTCTGGAAAAGGGCCGCGAATATCAGACGCAAGTCAGCCTCAAAGGCCCGGACGGCGAGCGCTTTCAGCCGGATGTGTTGATCATGCTGCCGGGCGACAAGCAGGTGGTGGTCGACGCCAAAGTCAGTCTTACGGCGTACCAGCAATACGTCAGCGCCGACGACGACGTTATCGGTCAAGTGGCGTTGAAGCAGCATGTATTGTCACTGCGCAACCACGTCAAAGGCTTGTCCGGCAAGGACTATAAACGTCTGGAGGGCCTGCACAGTCTGGATTTCGTGTTGTTGTTCGTGCCGATCGAAGCGGCTTTTTCCGCCGCGTTGCAAGCCGAGCCGAACCTGTTCCAGGAAGCCTTCGACCGCAATATCGTGATTGTCAGCCCGACGACGCTGCTGGCGACCTTACGGGTGATCGACAGTCTCTGGAAGCAGGAACGCCAGAGCCAGAACGCCCGTGAAATTGCCGAGCGTGCCGGCTGGCTTTACGACAAATTCGTGCTGTTTATTCAGGACCTGGATGAAGTCGGCAATCGCCTGCAGCAACTGGACAAAGCCTACAGCGCGGCGCGCAACAAGTTGACCGATGGGCGCGGCAATCTGGTCAGTCGCAGCGAGCAGCTCAAGTTGCTCGGCGCGCGGGCCAGCAAGAACCTGCCAGCGGACCTGCTGGAGCGGGCGATGACTGACGATGAAGGTCTGGCGCAGCTGCCTGAATAAAAGGTGTGAGATGATCCGCCGCTTTTCTTTTCCCGAATGGACTCTTCCAACATGAGCGTGATGCGCAAAAGCGCCGATGGTTTTGCCCTGCAAGTCATGCTGGTGCTGTGCGTGATCTGGGGTCTGCAGCAAGTCATGATCAAGTGGGCTGCACCCGATATCGCGCCGATCATGCAGGCGGCGGGGCGTTCCGGCATCGCTGCACTGATCGTCGGCATCGCGCTGGTTTGGCAAGGCGGTCATCGGAAAATCAGCAGCACCTGGCGCGCCGGGCTGTTGGCCGGAGCGCTGTTCGGCCTGGAGTTTTTGTTCATCGCCCAAGGGTTGGCGCTGACCAGTGCCGCGCATATGTCAGTGTTCCTTTATACCGCGCCGATCTTTACCGCCCTGGGGCTGCACTGGCGCCTGCCCAGCGAGCGGCTGCGACCGCTGCAGTGGCTGGGGATTTTTCTCGCGTTTCTGGGGATCGCCACGGCCTTCGTCGGCGGCATGTCATTGACCAGTGTCGACCGCAACATGCTCATCGGCGATGGCCTTGGGGTACTGGCGGGAATGGCATGGGGTGCGACCACAGTCGTGGTGCGCGCATCCCGATTGTCCGAAGCGCCGGTAACCCTGACGCTGTTTTATCAGTTGATGGTTTGTCTGGTCGGGCTGCTGCTGATTGCAGCGCTCAGCGGCCAGATCACGCAGGTCGAGCTGACGCCGGTTGGCATTGGCAGCGTGCTGTTCCAGGGGTTGGTGGTCTCATGCGCGAGCTATCTCGCCTGGTTCTGGCTGTTGCGCCGTTATCTGGCGTCGAACCTGGCCGTGTTTTCGTTCATGACGCCGCTGTTTGGCGTGACCTTCGGCGTGCTGCTGCTGGATGAGCCGCTGAGCTTCAACTTTGTGATCGGCGCAATTCTGGTGTTGCTCGGGATTACTCTGGTCAGTGGCGAACAATGGGTTCGTCGCAAGCTGCGTGGTTTGCTCCAGCCCTAAACTGTGTCTGCGCATGTCCTGCGCTGCCGTTGGTCGTTTAAATACGTGGGATGAGCCGCATAGCTGTCACATTGAGCACATCTGGAAAAATGTTTTTTCCGCGACACTCGGTAGCAGGCGTAAAGTGTGAAATAGCACTATTCTGTTGAAGCGGCTTGAAGATGTCGGTCGTCGAGTATTTCCCTGAAGGGGGCTTTATGAATACCAAACTGCAAGAATGGCTTCACGATCTGGGCGTTGCCTTGGGTCTTATCGAACGGCCCAAACTGCAACCGATTCCGGTGCGCAGCAACGACAAGCACGATAAACACCGCCGTCCACGTCGGTAGTCGAAACGGCGTCTTCTGCCGGGGCGCGTCCGCGTCCCGTCGTGGATAACAGGCCCTGAATGCTGGCCTGACCTTCCTTCTTTATTCCTTGCTTGTATCTTCGCGGTTCCTGCGTGATCGCTGCAGCCTGTGATTCGCCAGGTCTTCAATTAGCTCGGTCAGCTCGGTCAAGGTGAAATCCTCCGGTCTATTGATAGCTTTTGCTCGTTGAATTGCCGGAAATTCTACCCCGTAGTCACTTTGCAACTGGTCGAACAGTTCGTTCACATCGTCCTCGTCAAGCATCAAATCCTTGAAACTCGAATTTTCATGAATCTCTGACTTGTCGACCAGAATGATGCCTATCGCGTCGAAGACGTGTTGCTGGATTTCGCTGCGCTTCATGAAAGCCCCTGTTATCCGTCATTTAGAGGATCAGCCCCAACGTCCATAAAACAGGGTGTTTCCATATCGATCCGTGCACATGTGGGCTGTACAGCAATCCTTGCCACTGCATCATCAAGGCTAGCTCAAATCCGCCGCGACTCCGGGCACAGGAAGCTTCAGATGTAAAAAAGGATGTCCGTAGACATCCTTTTCTCTATACGCCGACTACCGGCAGTCTTCAGGCAACCGTCTGTTCCGTGACAGGCGCAGCGTCATGGGGTTTCTGGCTGCGCACATCGTTGGGGCCATACACAGCGGCAGGTTCCGGGAACAGACTCAACAGCGCCAGATACACCAGCGATGCGAGGCCGAGGGTCACCGGCAGGCTGATGTCGATGCCTTGGGCGAGATTGCCCAGCGGACCGACGAACTGCCCCGGCAGGTTCACGAAGCATAATCCGACCAGCGCGCTTGGAATCCAGGCACCCAGCCCGCGCCAGTTCCAGCCGTGGCTGAACCAGTAACGACCACCTTTCTCGCCACGGGTGAAGACTTGCAGGTCGTCCGGGCAATAGAAGCCGCGCCGCACCAGCAGGCCGATGATCATGATCACCATCCACGGCGTGGTGCAGGTGATGATCAGCACCGCGAAGGTTGAAACGCTTTGCACCAGGTTAGCGGCAAAGCGCCCGATGAAGATGAACGCGATAGACATCACACCGATCAGCAGCGTGGCCTTGACCCGTGACAGCACGCGCGGGAACACGCTGGACATGTCCAGCCCGGTGCCATACAGCGACGTCGTGCCGGTGGACATGCCGCCGATCACGGCAATCAGACAAACCGGCAGGAAGAACCAGGTAGGCGACACTGCCAGCAGGCCGCCGACGTAGTTATTAGCGGCGATGTAGTCCGGCGCCTTGATGGCGACGATGGTCGCGGTGGCCAGGCCGAACAGGAACGGAATCAGCGTGGCCGTCTGGGCGCCGATCACCGCCAGCATGATCTGTCGCTTGGGCGTGTCCCTTGGAATGTAGCGCGACCAGTCGCCGAGAAACGCGCCAAACGACACCGGATTGCTCATGGCAACGAGCGCCGAGCCGATAAACGCGGCCCAGAAACCTTCCTGGCCCATGGCAACGGTGCCGGCAAAGCCTGCATCAAACGGCCCGGCAAAGGCGAAGATGCCCAGCAGGAACAGCAGGCTCGCCGCCCAGACCGCGATCTTGTTGACCCACAACATGAAGCGGAAGCCATAGATGCAGACGGTCAGTACCAATATGGCGAATAAGCCGTAGGCCAGGCCAAGCGTCAGGTCGGTTTCCGGCAGATTGATCAGGCGCTTCGCACCGCCGATCAACGCATCGCCTGAGCTCCAGACCGACAGCGAGAAGAAGGCAATGGCGGTGAGCAGCGACAGAAACGAACCGACGATTCGCCCATGCACGCCGAAATGCGCGCCGGACGATACGGCGTTGTTGGTGCCGTTGAGCGGGCCGAACAGACCCATTGGTGCGAGGATGATCGAACCGACCAATACGCCGAGGACGATTGCCCAGACGCCCGCCTGGAACGACAGGCCGAACAACACGGGAAAACTGCCCAGCACTGCCGTGGCAAAGGTATTGGCACCACCGAAAATCAGTCGGAACAAATCCCGGGGAGTGGCACTGCGGGCGTGATCGGGAATCTGTTCGACGCCGAAGGTTTCGATGCTGCTGGC
Organism: Pseudomonas sp. CFII64; assembly: GCF_000416235.1. GTDB lineage: Bacteria > Pseudomonadota > Gammaproteobacteria > Pseudomonadales > Pseudomonadaceae > Aquipseudomonas. Next base: position 342,611 of record NZ_ATLO01000004.1, read on the forward strand.
GGGACGTTGTGTGGGGGCACGCTGTTTATTGTTATCCATGACCTGCTCCGATCATTGGGTGCTTGTGGAGTACTGCTTGTTTTAAGGGAATAGCGATTAGGGGATAGCCGACAAATGTTCGTGAACGGCGAGCCAGTTCCCGGACGCCTGGCGGGCAAACACGATGGTTTCGCGTTCGTGGCTGATGCTTTGTTCGCCTGCTACGCGTAACTCGGTGGTCACGTCGTGGAGAAAAATTGCCACATCGCCATACAGGCTGACATGGGCGTTGCTGGATACGCATGACAGCACTTCAAACCCCTCTTCCCGCCAGCTGTCCCACAACGTTTGATAAGCGCTGCGGCTGAGCAGCGGTTTTTCCAGGGTGTAGAAAACGAAAGTCGCATCCGGGCTGAATGCGCCGAAATACGTATGGCGGTTATTGCTGGCGAACGCCGTCACCAGATCGGCGGCGGCTTGCAGTACGTTGTTGTGGTCGCTCATGTGCAGTCCTCCTTATTGCCTTTGCAGGAGCGAGGCTTGCCCGCGAAGAACGCTAACGCGGTGTGTCTGGCACAACGCGGCGGTTCGTTCGCGGGCAAGCCTCGCTCCAACGGGTCGTCGTTTGTCGTTAACGATGGGTCACACCCGGCAAGACACAGAGCATTTCGTAGAGCAGGTTGGCGCCCAGCAGGGACGTGTTGCCGGTGGTGTCATACGGAGGCGAGACTTCCACCAGATCGCAGCCGACCAGATCCAGGCCCTGGCAGCCGCGGATGATTTCGATGCCTTGAATGGTGGTCAGGCCACCAATTTCCGGGGTGCCAGTGCCAGGCGCCCAGGCCGGGTCGATGCCGTCGATATCGAAACTCAGGTAAACCGGACCACCAGCGACTTTCTCGCGAACTTCAGCCATCAGCGGCGCCAGGGATTTGTGCCAGCACTCTTCGGCCTGAACCACGCGGAAGCCCTGTTTGCGGCTCCAGTTGAAGTCTTCGGCGGTATAACCCTGAGCGCGCAGGCCAATTTGCACCACGCGATCACAGTCCAGCAAACCCTCTTCAACCGCGCGGCGGAAGGTGGTGCCGTGGGCGATTTTCTCGCCAAACATGTGATCGTTGACGTCAGCGTGAGCATCGATGTGCACCAGGCCAACCTTGCCGTGTTTCTTGTGAATGGCGCGCAGGATCGGCAGGGTAATGGTGTGGTCGCCGCCCAGCGTCATCGGCACCACGTCATGGGTGAGGATTTCGTCGTAGGCTTCTTCGATGATGCGCACGGCGTCCAGCAGATTGAAGGTGTTGATCGCCACGTCGCCGATATCGGCCACTGACAGTGAGTCAAACGGCGCAGCACCGGTTGCCATGTTGTAGGGGCGAATCATCACCGATTCAGCGCGAATTTCACGCGGGCCGAAACGGGTGCCAGCGCGCAGCGAGGTGCCGATATCCAGTGGCACGCCGACAAAGGCAGCGTCCAGACCGGCCGCGGATTGCAGGTGCGGCAAGCGCATCATGGTGGCAATACCGGCGAAGCGCGGCATTTCGTTGCCGCCCAGTGGTTGGTGAAAAATCTTTTCCACGGGATTGCCTCATCGTTGGTTTGAATGGGTCGATTCTGGGAAGTGGGGCAGCAGGGAACAATCGCTGGGGCGAAATACTTAGTTTAGAGATTTCGAAACTAATCTGCTTTTGAGCTAAGCTGCGCGGCCAGAATATATAGTCGGACGGATGAACCGTAGGTCGCCAGATCAGCAATCCAGGAACCCAGGAACCCCCATGGCCAGCGCATTACCCGATCTCAAACTGCTGCGTATTTTTGCCAGCGTGGTGCGCCATCAGGGCTTCGCCAGCGCGCAACAGGAACTCAATCTGTCCACCTCGGCGATCAGCACTTATATGAGCCAGCTGGAAGCGGCGCTGGGCATTGTCTTGTGTCATCGGGGTCGGGGCGGGTTCAGTCTGACCAGCAAAGGCGAACTGTTTCATCAGGAAACCCTGCGTCTGCTGGGCGAGCTGGAAGGCTTCGAGCTGTATGCCGCCGCACTCAAGGGCGAGCTGCGCGGTACGCTCAACCTCGGCGTGCTGGACTCCACCGTCAGCGATCCGGCCCTGCCGTTTGCCGAAGTCATCGGTGCCTACAGCCAGGAACACCCGGCGGTGCATTTACACCTGTCGGTGATGAGCCCTTACGAGTTGCAGCTCGGCGTGCTGGATAATCGGCTGGACCTGGCCATCGGCTCGTTCTCCACGCGGATGAACGGTCTGCTCTACCAACCGCTGTATCGCGAGCAGCATTGGCTGTATTGCAGCAACCGCCACACCTTGTTTGCCGAGCGGCGCATTCCCGAACCGGTGATCGCCCAGCAGCGTATGGTCGGGCGCGGATACTGGAGCCAGGCGGAACTGGCCCGGCACGGTTTCAAGCACAGCGCCGCAACGGTGGAAAGTATGGAGGCGCAGCTGATTCTGGTGCTGTCCGGTGCTTATATTGGTTATCTGCCGGAGCACTACGCGCATTCCTGGGTGGACTCTGGGCACTTGCGCGTGCTGTTGCCAGCGACCTTCGGTTATCAGGCGCCGTTTTCGATGATCGTGCGCCGGGGCCGCAGCCGCGAGCCGTTGATTCAAACTTTCCGTGATCTGCTCAAAGCGCAGCTCAATCCTGTCTGACCGCATCCTTTCTGAGGAACGTTTCCATGTCCCGCCCGCGCTGTGAGCGTTGTCTGCGCCCCGAAAGCCATTGCCTGTGTGCGCTGATCCCGCGACTGGACAGCCGCACGCGCGTGCTGGTGTTGCAGCATCCCAGCGAAGTAAATCATGCCCTGAACACCGGCAAACTGGCGACGCTGGGCTTGAGCAATGCGCAGTTGGTGGTCGGTGAAGTTTTCGAAAATATGCATGAGCTGCTCAATCCGCCGGGTTATCAGGCGCGACTGTTATTTCCCGGCGACGATGCGCAGCCATTGGCCATGCAGGACAAGGACGCGTTGCCGATGTTGCTGGTGGTGCCGGACGGCACGTGGCGCAAGGCGCGCAAATTGTTGCATCTCAACCCGCTGCTGGCAGCGTTGCCCCGGGTCACGCTGGGGCAAGTGCCCGAGTCCCGTTACCGACTGCGCAAGGCACCGGGTCCGGATGCGTTATCCACCCTTGAGGCGATCACCCATGCCTTGCAAATCCTTGAAGCGCCGCAGTCATTCGCGCCGCTGCTGGCGCCATTCGAGGCCTTGATCGAGGGGCAGATCAAGGCGATGGGCGCCGACACGTTCGCGCGCAATCACGGCTGAGCATCAACCGTTAAGCGATGTCAGCCCAGCACTGTTGAGCGCTTGCATGCGCTGAATATAAGCCTCGGTTTCACGCTCGGCTTCAGTTCGGTTGGGGTACGGCCCTTCAAGGGTGTTTTCCCGGGTGCTGAAAAAATATTCGCCATTGACCCGCGTTACCCGGTCACTGCGATAGTGGACGGTGGGGGCCGGGTCCTGCTCACGCTTGCCGAACATGGTTTTCTCCTGCTTAAAAATGAATCTGGGGAACTGCACGGCGCGAAGTCCGACTAAAACAGTTCTGGCCGTATTGCGCGCTCAACTGCAACTGTGTCGTGTTGCAATCCACGCCTACAATGATCGCCTGCACTCTTTGCACTTGCCTGGGAAATCTTCATGCACATCTCGTCTGGCCGATGGATCTATGGCCTGTGTCTGGCGCTATTGACGGCGCTGCTCTGGGGCATTCTGCCCGTCAAGCTCAAACAAGTACTGCAAGTGATGGACCCTGTCACTGTGACGTGGTTCAGACTTTTGGTGTCCGGATCTCTGCTGTTTATATGGCTGGCCTCCGTCAAGCGCCTGCCCAGCTTCAAGGTGCTGGGACGCAAGGGAAAGATTCTGGTCCTGCTGGCGGTATTGGGGCTGGTGGGCAACTACGTGCTGTATCTGATCGGCCTGAATCTGCTCAGCCCCGGCACCGCCCAATTGATGATTCAGATGGGCCCGATCCTGTTATTGATCAGCAGTATTTTTCTGTTCAAGGAGCGTTTCAGTATTGCTCAAGGCGTGGGCCTGGCGGTGCTGTTGATCGGGTTTGCGTTGTTCTTCAATCAGCGCCTCGGCGAGTTGCTGACGTCCATGAGTGAATACACTGCGGGCGTGCTGACCGTGTTTCTCGCGGCAGTGGTATGGACGTTCTACGGTCTGAGCCAGAAGCAATTGCTGACGGTGTGGAATTCGGTGCAGGTCATGATGGTGATCTATCTGTTCTGCGCGCTATTGGTTACGCCGTGGGCGCATCCTGCCGAAGCGTTGCAGCTGAGCCCGTTGCAAGGCTGGCTGTTGCTGGCCTGCTGCCTGAATACACTGGTGGCCTATGGCGCGTTCGCCGAGGCGCTGGCTCACTGGGAAGCCTCGCGTGTCAGTGCGACGCTGGCGCTGACCCCGCTGGTGACCTTTGCTTGCGTGGCAATCGCTGCCTGGTTGTGGCCCGAGTACGTGCAAGCCGAGCAGATCAATCTGCTGGGCTATGGCGGGGCGGTACTGGTGGTGGCCGGTTCGGCACTGGTCGCACTCGGTCCTTCGATGCTTGCCGGATGGCGCGCAAGGAAGGCGAGGCTGGCACTCCAATAGATCCAGGCTATTTACTTGCGCCCGAGCATTTCGGCCTTGCGCAGCCATTGCTGGCGCTGTTCTTCGCTGGAAATGCGGATCGGGGCGAATTCGGTCAGGCGCTTGGTCTTGATCCCGCAGAAAGCCAGCACAGTCCGCACCATCTGCCGATGCGCCGGCGCGCCATATACCCAGCGGAAATAGCGCGGCGGGGTGTCCATGGTCACCAACAGCTCAGCCGTGCGGCCCCTGAGCAGCTCGTTGGAAATGTGTTTACGACCATGGGCCTTGAAGGCGAAACCGGGCATCAATACCCGGTCGAGAAAACCGCTGAGCACGCTGGGCAATCCGCCCCACCAGACCGGGTAGACGAACACCAGATGCTCGGCCCAATGGATCTCCCGTTGGGCTTCGAGCAGGTCATGTTCCAGATTCTGGCTTTGTTCGTAACCGTTATGCAGCACGGGGTCGAAGTCCAGTTCTCCCAGCTTGAGCATCCGCACCACATGGCCTTCGCTGCGCGCGCCCAAGGCATAAGCCTCGCCCAGCGCGTGGCCAAAGCTTGCGGATTTCGGCGTACCGAAAATCATCAGGATGCGTTTGCCATACCCTTCCAGGGGTGTCGCGCCGCTTTTCGGATCAACCATTGCTGCCGGCCTCGAGCATTTTTTCCGGGCGAACCCAGGCATCGAACTCGGCATCGGTCAGATAACCCAGGGCCAGCGCAGCCTCGCGCAAGGTCAGCCCTTCGCTGTAGGCCTTCTTGGCGATCTGGGCGGATTTGTCATAGCCGATGTGCGGGTTGAGCGCAGTCACGAGCATCAGGCCGCGTTCCAGGTGTTCAGCCATTTTTTCCGCGTCCGGTTCCATGCCGGCGATGCAATGCTCGTTGAAGTTGCTGCAGCCGTCGCCGAGCAGGCGAATCGATTGCAGCAGGTTATGAATGATCACCGGCTTGTAGACGTTCAGCTGCAAATGGCCCTGGCTCGCGGCAAAGCCGATCGTGACGTCGTTGCCCATGACCTGGCAGGCCAGCATCGACAGCGCTTCGCACTGAGTCGGATTGACCTTGCCGGGCATGATTGAGCTGCCGGGCTCGTTGGCTGGCAGTTTGACTTCAGCCAGGCCAGCACGTGGACCGGAGCCCAGCAGGCGCAGGTCGTTGGCGATTTTCATCAAGGTCACGGCCAGGGTTTTCAACGCGCCGGACAATGCCGTCAACGGCTCATGACCGGCCAGCGCGGCGAACTTGTTGGGCGCGGTCACGAACGGCAAGCCAGACAGCGCCGCCAGTTCAGCCGCAACCGCTTCGGCGAAACCATGAGGGGAATTAAGACCCGTACCCACCGCCGTACCGCCCTGGGCCAGTTCATAGACGGCGGGCAGGGTGGCGCGAATGGCTTTCTCGGCATAATCGAGCTGCGCGACGTACGCCGAAAGCTCCTGGCCAAAGGTGATCGGCGTCGCGTCCATCATGTGCGTGCGGCCGGTCTTGACCAGTTTCATATGCCGCGCCGACTGCTCGGCGATGCCGTTGGACAACTCGGCAATCGCTGGCAACAGTTGCTCTTTCACCGCCTGGGCGGCAGCAATATGCATTGCGGTCGGGAAGCAATCGTTGGAGCTTTGCGAGCGGTTGACGTGATCGTTGGGGTGTACCGGCGTCTTGCCGCCACGGCCTTGTCCGGCCAGCTCATTGGCGCGCCCGGCGATCACTTCGTTGACGTTCATGTTGCTCTGGGTGCCAGAGCCGGTTTGCCAGACCACCAAGGGAAACTGGCTGTCGTGCTCGCCGGCCAGCACTTCATTGGCGGATTGCTCGATCAGTCGGGCAATATCGGCTGGCAGGTCGCCATTGCGATCGTTGACCCGGGCCGCAGCCTTCTTGATCAGCGCCAGGGCGTGCAGCACCGGCAGAGGCATACGCTGATCGCCAATCGCAAAATTGATCAGCGAACGTTGAGTCTGTGCTCCCCAGTAGGCGTCATCGGGGACTTCGATCGGGCCAAGGCTGTCAGTTTCAGTACGACTCACGGGTTCACTCCTCAAAGTTCAGTGCGCATCAATGCGAAGTTTAGGCTTTGGTATCCATATTGGGTTCCCTAATTAGCGTTTTTAACCGCTCGGCGCGTCAGGGGTTGAGCCAAAAGCGGTCCTGGGCGCAGAATGGTCGGCCTTGAGGTATTGCCTCGCCTGCTAGAAAGGAAACTCGATGACCCGTCTTCGTGCCATTTGTACTGCGGTTGTACTGGTTTGTGCCAGCGGCCAGGTTCTTGCCGATACCGCCAGCCATAACGCCAGTGCCGAAACGTTCCTCAAGCTGGCTCATGCTGACAAGCTGGGCACCCCGGTCTACATGCAAGTGCAACAGATGTTTGCCCAGCGCTTTGCCGAAACCAAAGCCCCTGAAGCGAAAAAAGCCTTGCTTGAAACCTATCAGGCCAAAGCCAATGCTGCGCTGGATCAGGCGATCGGCTGGAACAAGCTGAAACCCGACATGATCAAGCTCTACACCGCCAACTTCAGCGAAAGCGAGTTGAAGGATCTGGTTGCGTTCTACCAGTCTCCACTGGGCAAGAAAGTGCTGACCAAAATGCCTGAGATGACTCAACAGTCGGCTCAGCTGACCCAGAGCAAACTGGAAAGCGCAGTGCCTGTCGTCAACAAGCTGCTGGCTGACATGACTGCTGAACTGGAACCTGCCAAGGCAGCTCCTGCTCCAGCCAAAAAGCCTTAACCGACTGATCGGGCGAAACCTGTCATGACCATGCAAAAGCGAATCGAATCGGCGCTGGCCGTGTTTCAGCCACTGCACCTGCAAGTGCTCGACGAGAGCCACATGCACAGTCGCGGTGAGCAGACTCACTACAAGGCGATTATCGTCAGCGAGCAATTCGAGGGGCTCAACGCCGTCAAGCGTCACCAGAAGGTCTACGGCATTCTGGGCGGCCTGATGGGTGAGTTTCACGCGTTGGCGTTGCACACGTTTACCCCTGAAGAATGGGCTAAAACCGGTGCCGCGCCAGCCTCGCCGACCTGTGCGGGTGGTCATTGACCGTCGCCTGACGGGGGTTACCGGATTAACCCTGATTTTTGCTAGAATCCGCACGCGCCGCTCTGTCGGCGCGTTTTTCATTCCGAATTTTGATCCGGTAGGCCCTTTGCGAGGGTCGCCACCTGGAGATACACATGACACAACAGCCGATGACTCAACCGATCGTCGTGGCCGCTCTATACAAGTTCGTCACGCTCAGCGACTACGTTGCCCTGCGCGAACCGCTGCTGCAGGCGATGGTCGACAATGGCATCAAAGGCACGCTGCTGATTGCCGAAGAAGGCATCAACGGCACCGTCTCCGGTAGCCGTGAAGGCATCGACGGGCTGATGGCCTGGCTGAAGAACGACCCGCGTATGGACGACATCGATCACAAGGAGTCGTACTGCGACGAGCAGCCCTTCTACCGCACCAAGGTCAAGCTCAAGAAAGAGATTGTGACCCTGGGCGTCGAAGGCGTGGACCCGAATAAATCCGTGGGCACCTATGTCAATCCGCAGGACTGGAACGCGATCATCAGCGATCCGGAAGTGCTGGTGATCGACACCCGCAACGATTACGAAGTGTCCATCGGCACCTTCGAAGGCGCCATCGACCCGAAGACCACCAGCTTTCGCGAGTTTCCCGAGTACATCAAGGAACACTTCGACCCGGCGGTGCACAAGAAAGTCGCGATGTTCTGCACCGGTGGCATTCGCTGTGAAAAAGCCTCGAGTTATATGCTCGGCGAAGGCTACGGCGAGGTCTTCCACCTCAAGGGCGGGATTCTCAAGTATCTGGAAGAGGTGCCTCAGGAAGAAAGCCTGTGGCGTGGCGAGTGTTTCGTTTTCGACAATCGCGTCACCGTGCGCCATGACCTGACCGAAGGCGACTACGATCAATGTCACGCCTGCCGTACGCCGATCAATGCCGAGGACCGCGCCAGCGAGCATTACACCGCGGGTATCAGTTGCCCGCATTGCTGGGACACGCTGAGCGAAAAGACCCGCCGCAGCGCCATCGATCGGCAGAAACAGATCGAACTGGCGAAGCAGCGCAATCAGCCACACCCTATCGGCCGTAACTATCGCCTGCCAACCGAGGCTTGATCCATGTCTGCTCGCCTGCTCTATGTGATGGACCCGATGTGTTCCTGGTGCTGGGGCTTTGCCGATGTGGCCAAGGCGCTGGTGGAGCAGGCGCAGGCGGGTGGCATGACCTTGCAATTGGTGGTGGGCGGTTTGCGCACCGGCAGCGGAGCCGCACTGGAGCCGACGACCCGACGCTACATCCTCGAACACTGGCAGGCGGTGGCGCAAACCACCGGGCAACCCTTTCGATTTGAGGATGCGTTGCCCGATGGTTTTGTCTACGACACCGAGCCCGCCTGTCGAGCGGTGGTGGCTGCGCGCAGCCTCGATCCGGACAGCGCGTGGCGTCTGGTCAGACTCATTCAACAAGCGTTCTATCTGGATGGCCGCGATACAACCCAGGCCGCGTTGCTGACCGAACTGGCCGAGCAGGCTGGCTTGCCGCGCATTGAATTCGCCGAGGCGTTTGACAGCGCCGAGCAGCATGCCGCGACGGCGGCTGATTTCGCCTGGGTTCAGGACCTCGGTATCGCCGGGTTCCCAACCTTGCTGGCTGAACGCAACGGCCAGTTGGCGCTGCTGACCAATGGTTATCAATCCCTGGAAGATCTCTCGCCGCTGCTCGGTCGATGGCTGGAGCGTGCCGCCAGTGCATGAACCTGATCAGGGTGCGAGCGAGCAGCCCAGGCGCATTGATCGGCTGAGCTGGGCAGAAATTCGACGTCTGGCAGTGCGCCATAAAAAAGCCCTGTGGATCGCCAATGGTGTCGCCGTGCTGGCGACCTTGTGCAGCGTGCCGATCCCGTTGCTGCTGCCGTTACTGGTGGACGAGGTGTTGCTCGGCCACGGCGACAGCGCTCTCGCGTTCATGAACCGCTTTCTGCCCGGCAGCCTGCAAACCTCGGTCGGCTACATAGGCCTGATGCTGCTCGCCACGGTAGGCCTGCGCCTGGGTGCGCTGGTGTTCAACGTCATTCAGGCACGGCTTTTCGCCCGCTTGTCCAAGGACATCGTCTATCGGGTGCGCATCCGGCTGATCGAGCGGCTCAAGCGGATATCCCTGGGCGAATATGAAAGCCTCGGCGGCGGCACCGTAACTACGCATCTGGTCACCGACCTCGACACCGTGGACAAATTTATCGGTGATACGCTCAGCCGGTTTCTGGTTGCCATGCTGACTTTGGCGGGAACCGCCGGGATTCTGGTGTGGATGCACTGGAAGCTTGCCCTGTTGATCATGCTGTTCAACCCGCTGGTGATATATGCCACGGTCAAGCTGGGCAAGCGGGTCAAGCACCTGAAGAAGCAGGAAAACGACAGCACCTCGCGCTTCACCCAGGCCCTGACTGAAACCCTGGACTCGATCCAGGAAGTCCGCGCCGGCAATCGTCAGGGTTATTTTCTCGGGCGGCTTGGGCTGCGCGCGCAGGAAGTTCGCGATTACGCCATCGCCTCGCAATGGAAAAGTGACGCATCCAGCCGTGCCAGCGGGCTGTTGTTCCAGTTCGGCATCGATATCTTTCGCGCGGCGGCAATGCTCACCGTGCTGTTTTCCGATCTGTCCATCGGGCAGATGCTCGCGGTATTCAGCTACCTGTGGTTCATGATCGGTCCGGTCGAACAATTATTGAACCTGCAGTACGCGTATTACGCCGCCGGAGGCGCGCTGAAACGGATCAACGAGTTGCTGGCTCGTGCTGACGAGCCACAGTATCCGGGTGGTGCCGATCCGTTCGCAAAGCAGGAAACCGTCGGCATCGAGATTCGTGGCCTGAGTTTCGCCTATGGCGAAGAGAACGTTCTGGATCAACTGAACCTGACCATCGCTCCCGGCGAAAAAGTTGCCATCGTCGGTGCCAGTGGCGGCGGTAAAAGCACGCTGGTGCAACTTTTGCTGGGGCTGTACACGGCGCAATCCGGCACGATCCGTTTCGGTGGGGCGAGTCTGGAGGAAATAGGTCTGGAGACCGTCCGGGAAAACGTTGCAGTGGTGCTGCAACATCCGGCGCTGTTCAACGATACGGTGCGCGCCAACCTGAGCATGGGGCGTGAGCGCAGCGACGAGGCCTGTTGGCGGGCCCTGGAGATTGCTCAACTGGCGCCGACGATTCGTGCCTTCCCCGATGGGCTGGACAGTATCGTCGGGCGTTCCGGGGTGCGCTTGTCGGGCGGCCAGCGCCAGCGACTGGCCATCGCCAGAATGGTGTTGTCCGACCCCAAGGTGGTGATCCTCGACGAAGCCACTTCGGCGCTGGATGCCGCGACTGAATACAGCCTGCATCAAGCCTTGTCGCGCTTCCTTCAAGGGCGCACGACGCTGATCATTGCGCATCGCCTGTCAGCGGTTAAACAGGCAGATCGAGTGCTGGTGTTCGATGGCGGAAGTATCGCCGAAGAGGGCGATCATCAGCAGCTGATTGCCGATGGCGGGCTGTACGCCAGGCTTTACGGCCATTTGCAACATATCTGACAGGTGCCGATTCAAAAGCGCTGCGGATTATCCCGAAAATACCCGGAACCCACGTTTTCCTGAACCGTCTTCTTGTCGGCGCTGCGTCAGGATCGCGACGCAGCGCCCGCCTGTTTCATCGTTGAGAAAATCCTCCTACCTTTTCATGGAATTGGCCTAGTCTGAGGCAAGGATGAAATTGATCAGGCCGCTTGTTGAGCATCTGGCAACGCTAACGCTTATGAAAGGGAAACCATGAGGCAAAAGCGGATACTCGAAAAGCCCCGGCTGTTGGGCATTGTCTGGCCATTTATTGCTGTGGCGTTGTTCCAGGCGTTGCTTGGCTGCGTCAGCTTGTACACGCTGTCAGCCGTACGCAGCTATGTCGCCGGCGAAAGCCTTTGGTCCAAGGGGCAAAAGGATGCCATCTTTTACTTGAGCCTTTACGCCAACAGCCGCGACGAACTCGATTACCTCAACTATCAACAGGCCATCGCCGTGCCCAAGGGCGGCCAGCTGGTCCGACTGGCATTGGACCAACCCAAGCCTGCGCTGGATCTTGCGCGCCAAGGCATTCTGCAAGGCGGCAATCATCCTGACGATGTCTCTGGAGTGATCTGGCTGTACCTGAACTTTCAGCACTACGGCTATATGCAAAAGGCTGTGAAACTGTGGGTTCTGGGTGACGAGTACCTGATGCAGCTGGATGATATTGCCCGCCAGATGCACGAGCGCATCAACTCGGGCGAAGCAACTTACAGCGATGCAGTGCGCTGGCGCGCCGAGATCAGCGCGATCAATGAACATGTGACACCTACGGCGAAAGCTTTTTCCGACGCGCTGGGCGCAGGCTCCAGGAGCATTTTGCGGCTGTTATTGATCGTCAACCTTGCGACTGCTGTGGTGTTGATCATTCTGGCCTTGTTGCGCACCGACAAACTGCTCACCCAGCGCCACGCCTTCGCCGATGCCCTGGAAATCGAGAAGGAGCGGGCGCAAATCACCCTGGAATCCATCGGCGAAGGGGTCATCACCACTGACGTCGAAGGCTCCATCGTCTACATGAACCCGGCGGCTGAAAGTCTGACCCACTGGAAGAATGGCCAGGCCAGCGGATTGCCTCTTGCGGCGTTATTCAGCCTGCTTGACGAAAATGACCAGAAGGACAGCCATAGCCTGATCGAACGCATCCTCAGCGGCAAATTGATGGGCGGCAGCGAACACTCCAAATTGATTCAGCGGCTCGACGGCAGCACCGTCTCGGTCGCTCTGGTGGGCTCGCCGATCCAGACCGATGGCAAGATCAGCGGTACCGTGCTGGTGCTGCACGACATGACGCGAGAGCACCAATACATCGCCAATCTGTCCTGGCAGGCCACCCACGATGCATTGACCGGGCTTGCCAATCGGCGTGAGTTCGAGCAGCGCCTGGATGTTGCGCTGATCGGTCTGGCCCGCCAGCCGAATCGGCATTCGGTGATGTACCTGGATCTTGATCAATTCAAATTGGTCAACGACACCAGCGGGCATGCGGCGGGTGATGAGCTGTTGCGGCATATCTGCGCGTTGTTGCAGCAAGGCCTGCGCGAAGGCGACACGCTCGCCAGACTGGGCGGCGACGAGTTCGGGATATTGCTGGAAGACTGTGCGCCGCAACGGGCGGAAGACATCGCCGAGACCCTGCGCCAGACCGTGCAAAGCCTGCATTTCGTCTGGAAAGGCCGGCCGTTTGTCACCACCGTCAGCATCGGTCTGGTGCATATTTCTCACGTGCCGACCACCCTTGAGGCTGCGCTGCGTGCCGCTGACATGGCGTGCTACATGGCCAAGGAAAAGGGCCGTAATCGCGTGCAGGTCTATCACGCCGATGACTCAGAGGTTTCCGTGCGCTTCGGTGAGATGGCCTGGATCCAGCGTCTGCATCTGGCCCTGGAGGAAAACCGCTTCTGCCTGTATGCCCAGGAAATTTCTGACATCAGTCATGGCGGCGGGCAAGCGGGACATATCGAGATCCTGCTGCGTTTGCGTGACGAGTCCGGACGGATGATCCAGCCCGACAGTTTTATCCCGGCCGCCGAACGCTATGGCTTGATGACGACACTGGATCGCTGGGTGGTGCAGAACGTGTTCAAGATCATCGCGCAATGTGCCGAGGATAAAAGCTACAGCGGCCCTCTGGTGGTGTGTGCGATCAATCTTTCCGGCTCCAGTATTGGTGACGATGCGTTTCTCGAATTCCTGAAGCAGCAATTTCGCACCCATGGGATCGCGCCTTCTTCGATTTGCTTTGAAATTACCGAAACCAGCGCCATTGCCAATCTGGGAAGTGCAATTCGCTTCATTAGTGAATTGAAAAGCCTGGGATGCCAGTTTTCACTCGATGATTTTTGCGCCGGTATGTCGTCGTTTGCTTACCTCAAACACTTGCCTGTGGACTTTTTGAAGATCGACGGAAGTTTTGTCAAAGACATGCTCGACAATCCCATCAATAGAGCTATGGTCGAAGTGATCAATCATATTGGTCATGTCATGGGCAAGCGCACCATTGCCGAGTTTGTCGAAACACCGGAAATTGAAGAGGCGTTGCGGGAAATCGGGGTGGACTTTGCGCAAGGATTTCTGATCGAACGTCCAGCAGTGTTTACCTGTGAAAGTCTGCGGCCCCGGCCGGTGCGGACCCAGACATTGCTGTTCAGCACGCCCGGAGTATTTCGCTGACCCCTACTGAAACCTACACCAAAAAAGGAGCCACACAGTGATCGAAGTTTTCAGCAGAACCGGTCCGCTTATGGAAGCCAGTAGTTATCCAGTTTGGGCGCAGCAGCTAATCCAGGAGTGCAGCAGTGCCAAGGCCAGGGTCGTCGAACATGAGCTTTATCAACGTATGCGTGACGGCCAGCTTAGTTCGAAGATCATGCGCCAGTATTTGATTGGCGGTTGGCCGGTCGTTGAACAGTTCGCTGTATATATGGCCAACAATCTTGCCAAGACCCGCTTTGCCCGTCATCCCGGCGAGGACATGGCGCGGCGCTGGCTGATGCGCAATATCCGCGTGGAACTCAATCACGCCGATTACTGGATCAACTGGAGTGAGGCCCATAGCGTTTCCCTGGACGACCTGAAAGCACAGCGGGTATCGCCGCACTTACATGCGTTGAGTCATTGGTGCTGGCATACCAGTTCGGCCGATTCGCTGATCGTGGCAATCGCGGCCACCAACTATGCCATCGAGGGTGCCACGGGGGAATGGTCGGCAGTGGTGTGTTCCAGTGGCGAGTACGCGGAGTCGTTTCCGGAAGAGTCAAGAAAGCGCGCCATGAAGTGGCTCAAGATGCACGCGCAGTACGATGATTCGCACCCATGGGAGGCGCTGGAGATCATCTGTACCCTGGCGGGTAACAACCCGAGTCAGCAGTTGCAGGCTGAGTTGCGGCAGGCAGTCACCAAGAGTTATGACTATATGTTCCTGTTTTTGGAGCACTGCATGCAGCTGGACAAGACGGCAACGCATCGCGTGCGGGCGGTCGAGCTCCAGAGCTGAGGATTAACTGGCCATGGCCAGCCGATTACGGCCTTCGCGCTTTGCGACATAGAGGGCGGCATCGGCACGGCGCAACAGGCTGTCGGCGGACTCCGCTGGCAGCAGTGTCGAACAGCCGAGGCTGACGGTCAGCTCCAGCGGATGGTCCAGTATTGGGTAGATCAGGTCGTGTGCAGCCTGGCGCAGGCGCTCGCCGATCAATGCTGCGGATTCGCGCCCGGTGTTCGACAGCACAATCAGGAACTCTTCGCCGCCGTAGCGGAAGACCCGGTCGATATTGCGCAACTGCCCTTTGATCGCCAGGGAGATCGCCTTGAGCACTTCATCACCCGAGGAATGCCCGTAGGTATCGTTGACCTGCTTGAAGTGGTCGATGTCGAGCATCAGCAACGACAACGGCTGCTTGTGGCGACGGGCAACCTCGATTTCCCGCGACAGGGTCTGGTCCATCGCAATCCGGTTGCCCGCGCCGGTCAGCGGATCGCGCAGGGCGCTCTGCGTGGCCGAACGGTACAGCAACGCATTGCGCATCGGGAACAGCAGGCAGGCCAGCAGCGACTCAAGGTCTGCGAGCTCTTGCTCGGTAAACCGTTGGTTACGCTGGAACAGCAGGGTTCCCAGGTATTCGCCTTCGTTACTCAGGCTGTAGTTCGCACTGTGATGGGAGCGCTCGCCAAGCTGCAGATGCAAATCGCTGTCACGATGGTCATAGGTCAGTGCACTGAGGGACATCCAGCGCTGTACGCCCTGGAAAAAAATCGACAGAACCCGTTCCACTTCCAGACTGGTCTGTAAATGCAGGCCGAGTTGGTGTATCAACTGGGGCAGGTCGACAGGCGGCGGTACGATGTGTTGACTTTGCCTATTACAAAAACCCAGTCGTTGCAATTTGGCGGCGTCGAAATCAATAGCGTTGGTATTGTTGGTCTGGGTAGGAGAAATCATGGTCTCACTCCTCAGCACATATTGCTGGCTTGGCTCGGTTAGAGCGAAACTTATGCAATCAAGTTCATTTATATATATGACTTTGAGTTCAGATAGATATTGAACCGAATTGCCAAATGCTGGTCGGCCGGCGACAGTTAAATGACAGTAAGAGTGAGCCAGATATTTGACTGGCACTTACCAGGGTAATGTGCACCCTGGCAAATGCCTGTAACCATTGTTGATCAAACAGCTTATTGGGCGTTGTAAGCCTGGCCGTTTACCCCTGTGCTGTCGGGGCCCATCAAGTACAGATAGACCGGCATGATTGCTTCCGGCGTCGGGTTGTTCAGCGGGTTTTCAGCGGGATAGGCATGGGCACGCATGCTGGTGCGGGTCGCGCCGGGGTTGATGCTGTTGGAACGCACCGCTGCGACGGTGTCGAGTTCGTCGGCGAGGGTTTGCATCAGGCCTTCAGTGGCGAACTTGGACACGCCATAAGCGCCCCAGTAAGCGCGACCCTTGCGTCCGACGCTGCTGGAGGTGAACACCACCGATGCATCCGTGGACAGTTTGAGCAGCGGCAACAGCGTGCTGGTCAGCATGAACATCGCGTTGACGTTGATCTGCATGACGCGCATGAAGTTCTCGCCGGACAACTGCTCCAGAGGCGTGCGCGGGCCGATGATCGACGCGTTGTGCAGCAGTCCGTCCAGGTGACCGAATTCAGTTTCGATCATTGCTGCCAGTTCATCGTATTGATGCGGCTGGGCAGTTTCCAGGTTGAACGGGATCACCACCGGCTGAGGATGGCCCGCCGCTTCGATTTCGTCATAGATCTGGGTCAGATTGGCTTCGGTCTTGCCCAGTAGCAGCACGGTCGCGCCGTGGGCTGCGTAGGTTCTGGCAGCCGCAGCACCGATGCCGCGACCGGCACCGGTCACAAGAATTATCCGACCAGTCAGCAGGTCAGGGCGAGGGGAGTAGTCGAACATGGGTTACCTCTTTAATTCGTACGCGACGAAATTACTCCGTTGGAGCAAGGCTGCTGCAGGACCGACTTTAGCCGGGAGGGAAATTCACGCCTTCGCGACTAAAGTCGCTCCTACGGCCGATTGGCGGGCAAGCCTCGCTCCAACGGATCCTGCATTCAAATGAGTCTCAGCACCCGCACAGTGCGTTATCCAGCACCTTGCGCAGGTCCAGCGGATGATCGACCACCACATCCGCACCCCAATGATCGGGATTGTCATGGGGATGGATATAGCCGTAACGCACCGCTGCAGTCTTGGTGCCAGCATCGCGACCGGATTCGATGTCGCGCAGGTCGTCACCGACAAACAGCACGCTGGCCGGGTCGAGGTCGAGCATCTTGCAAGCCAGGATCAGCGGTTCCGGGTGGGGTTTGCTATGGGTGACGTGATCCGGGCAGATCAGCAGCGCCGAGCGCTCCGCCAACCCAAGCTGCTCCATGATCGGCTGGGCGAAGCGCACCGGTTTGTTGGTGACCACGCCCCAGATCAGATTGGCTTTTTCGATATCCGCCAGCAGTTCGGCCATGCCATCAAACAGTTTGCTGTGGACCGCACAGTCCCGCTGGTAGCGCTCAAGAAATTCCAGACGCAGCGCCTCGAACTCTTCGGCATTGGGGGAAAGGGCGAACGCCGCCGCGACCATCGCCTTGGCGCCGCCGGAAACTTCATCACGAATCAGTTTGTCGTCTACCGCCGGCAGGCCTCGTTCCGCCAACATCGCCTGACAAATGGCGATGAAGTCCGGAGCGGTGTCGAGCAGGGTGCCGTCCATATCGAATAGAACCGCTCTCAAGCGCATGGTTTACGCCTCCCGCAGGGTCTGGATCATGTAGTTGACGTCGACATCCGCAGCCAGCTTGTAATGCTTGGTCAGCGGGTTGTACGTCAGGCCGATGATGTCCTTGACCTGCAGGCCGGCAGCCCGGCTCCAGGCGCCCAGTTCGGAAGGGCGGATGAATTTCTTGAAGTCGTGAGTGCCGCGCGGCAGCAGGCCCATGATGTATTCGGCGCCGACAATGGCGAACAGATACGCCTTGGGATTACGGTTGATGGTCGAGAAGAACACCTGGCCGCCGGGTTTGACCATGCGGAAACAGGCACGAATGACCGACGATGGGTCCGGCACGTGCTCCAGCATCTCCAGACAAGTCACTACGTCGAACTGCTCAGGCAGCTCTTCGGCCAGGTCTTCGGCGGTGATCTGCCGATATTCGACGCTGACTCCGGATTCCAGCTGGTGCAGTCGAGCCACCGCCAGAGGCGCTTCGCCCATGTCGATCCCGGTAACTGTCGCGCCGCGCAGGGCCATGGCTTCGCTGAGGATGCCGCCGCCACAGCCGACGTCGAGCACTTTCTTGCCCGCCAGATTGACGCGCTCGTCGATCCAGTTCACGCGCAGTGGATTGATATCGTGCAGCGGCTTGAATTCGCTGTTGCGATCCCACCAGCGATGGGCAAGGGCTTCGAATTTGGCGATTTCAGCGTGGTCGACGTTGCTCATGGGAAGTCCTCTCAAACTTGGAAAATCGTGTCGCCGGGCTGGCAATGGGTGTCAGCGTGGCTTTAATCGGTGTGGCCTGAAATGCGCTGGCCCCAGGCTTTGGCGGTTTCGCACAGCGCCTGTTCATCCATGCGCGTCAAGCTGCGGTTTGCCAGCAGCTGCTTGCCAGCCACCCAGACATGGCTCACGCAGTCGCGGCCGGTGGCATATATAAGCTGCGATACCGGATCGTAAATCGGTTGCTGGGCCAGGCCGCTCAGATCGAAGGCGACGATATCGGCCGCCTTGCCAATCTCCAGCGAACCGGTGACCTGCGCAATGCCCAACGCACGCGCGCCATTCAGAGTCGCCATGCGCAAGGCGCGATGGGCGTCCAGCGCCGTGGCAGAGCCCGCGACCGCTTTGGCCAATAACGCTGCGGTGCGTGTTTCGCCCAGCAAATCCAGATCGTTGTTGCTGGCCGCACCATCGGTGCCTACTGCTACATTGACGCCAGCCTGCCACAGACGTTCGACCGGGCAGAAGCCGCTGGCCAGTTTCAGGTTCGACTCAGGGCAATGAATGACGCTGGAGTTGCTTTCTACCAGCAAAGCCAGGTCTTCATCGCTGATTTGCGTCATGTGCACGGCCTGAAAGCGCGGCCCGAGCATGCCCAGGCGACTCAGGCGGGCCAGCGGCCGCTCGCCGCTCAGCTCAACAGCTTGCCCGACTTCAAAGGCCGTTTCGTGAACGTGCATCTGAATCATCGCGTCGAGTTCATCAGCAATGACCCGGATCTTCTCCAGGTTGTCATCGCCGATGGTGTATGGCGCGTGGGGGCCGAATGCGACTGTTATGCGCGGATGATGGATCAGGTCGTTGAACAGCTCGACGCCGGTGTGCAGCGCTTCGTCGGTGGTGCGGGCGCCGGGAATCGGGAAATCCAGCACCGGTACGGTAATTTGCGCACGCATGCCGCTGACATGCACGCGATCGGCGGCAACTTTCGGGAAGAAGTACATGTCCGAAAAACAGGTGATGCCACCTTTTATCTGCTCGGCAATCGCCAGGTCGGTGCCGTCGCGGACAAAGTCTTCGTCGACCCATTTACCTTCGGCGGGCCAGATGTGTTCTTCCAGCCACGTCATCAACGGCAAATCGTCGGCCAGGCCACGAAACAACGTCATCGCCGCGTGGCCGTGGGCGTTGATCAGGCCAGGGCTGAGCAATATGCCCGGCAACTCCAGGGTTTCCAGCGTCGCTTGCCTGATCGCTTCGGCGCGTGGACCGATATAGACGATACAGCCGTCACGAATACCCAGGCCGTGCTCCTTGAGCACCACGCCGGCAGGTTCGACCGGCACCAGCCAGGTGGGCAGGAGCAGGAGATCGAGAGGCGCTGAAGGGTTGGGCATGACGGGTTTTCCAGAGCTTATTGCAGGGACGGCGAAGTATACCCGAGCGTCTTCGCAGGCGGCTCGCTATAATCGGCGGCTTTTGGTGTCCGGCATTGGTTTTTAGTATGGGGTGTGCAATGCGCGATCGACTTATGGCTGCGGAGAAGGTGAAAGCCATCGATTGGCGGGATGACGCTCTTCATCTGCTGGATCAGCGGGTGCTGCCGTTCCAGGAAATCTGGCTGGCCTATACCTGTGCCGCGGGAGTCGCCGAGGCGATTCGTTCGATGGTGGTACGCGGCGCGCCGGCAATTGGTATCAGCGCCGCCTATGGCGTGGTGTTGGGCGCGCGCGCGCGGATTGCGGCGGGCGGCGATTGGGTGGCTGCGCTAGAGGAAGATTTCCAGGTGCTGGCGGATTCGCGCCCCACGGCAGTCAATCTGTTCTGGGCGCTGAACCGCATGCGTGACCGGCTGCAGCGCGTCAAGCACAGCGATGATGCGTTGCAGGCACTGGAAGCCGAGGCGGTGGCGATTCACCTGAGTGATCGGGAAGCCAACCTGACCATGGCGCAATTGGGCGCCGACCTGATCCGCAAGCATCAAGGCAATCTGCAGACCGTGCTGACTCACTGCAATACCGGCGCACTGGCCACCGGTGGTTTCGGTACGGCCCTGGGCGTGATCCGCGCGGCATACCTGGAAGGCATGATCGAACGGGTCTACGCCGATGAAACCCGGCCATGGTTGCAAGGCTCGCGACTCACCGCCTGGGAACTGGCCAACGAAGGCATTCCGGTAACGCTCAACGCCGATTCGGCCGCGGCGCACCTGATGCGCACCAAAGGTATCACCTGGGTGATTGTCGGCGCGGACCGGATCACCGCCAACGGCGACGTGGCAAACAAGATCGGCACCTACCAACTGGCCGTCGCCGCCATGCATCACGGCGTGCGCTTCATGGTCGTTGCCCCGAGTTCGACCATCGACATGGACACCGCCAGCGGCGAAGACATCGTCATCGAAGAGCGCGACGGTCGCGAACTGCTGGAAATCGGCGGGCAACGGGTCGGTGCGGATGTCGATGCGTTCAATCCGGTGTTTGATGTGACCCCGGCTGATCTGATTGACGCGATCGTGACTGAAAAGGGCATCGTCGAGCGCCCGGATGCCGCGAAAATGACTCAATTGATGTGTCGCAAACGCCTGCATTGAGTGCTTTGTTGCGCGATCAGTCGTTTGTCTTGAGTGGGCTATGCGGTCCTGTAAGCGTTTCTCAGGCGTCTTACAGTAGCGTGGCTCATTTTCAGGGCTTTCAAAGGATAGGTGCGTAGCGGCGTTTGTGGTAACATCCGGCGGTTTCCAAGGGCGCTATTCGTAGCCGCCCTTACTGCGCAGATCCAGAGCTTAACTCGTTGATTTGTCGTAAGTCGTTGCCAGGCAAATGCCAGCAGCGGCGAGCTTCGTTCGTCCCGCATGGATGTGACGAAGTTTCACCAGAAAAAGGAATCAGGCTTCTCATGGGCGAACTGGCCAAAGAAATCCTCCCGGTCAATATCGAAGACGAGCTGAAACAGTCCTACCTTGACTACGCGATGAGCGTGATCGTCGGTCGGGCACTGCCGGATGCGCGCGATGGCTTGAAGCCCGTGCACCGACGTGTGCTGTTCGCGATGAGCGAGCTGGGTAACGACTGGAACAAGCCGTACAAGAAATCCGCCCGTGTGGTCGGTGACGTTATCGGTAAGTACCACCCGCACGGCGACACTGCTGTCTACGACACCATCGTCCGGATGGCGCAGCCGTTCTCGCTGCGCTACCTGCTGGTAGACGGTCAGGGCAACTTCGGTTCGGTGGACGGCGACAACGCCGCCGCCATGCGATACACCGAAGTGCGCATGACCAAGCTGGCGCACGAACTGCTGGCCGACCTGCACAAGGAAACCGTGGATTGGGTGCCGAACTACGACGGCACGGAAATGATCCCAGCGGTCATGCCGACCCGGATTCCCAACCTGCTGGTCAACGGCTCCAGCGGTATTGCCGTGGGCATGGCGACCAACATTCCGCCGCATAACCTCGGTGAAGTCATCGACGGTTGCCTGGCGCTCATCGACAACCCCGAGTTGACTATCGATGAGTTGATGCAATACATCCCGGGCCCCGACTTCCCGACAGCCGCGATCATCAACGGTCGCGCCGGCATCGTCGAAGCCTATCGCACCGGTCGTGGCCGCATTTACATGCGCGCCCGCTCGATGGTGGAGGACATCGACAAGGTCGGTGGCCGCCAGCAGATCGTCATCACCGAACTGCCGTACCAGCTGAACAAAGCCCGCCTGATCGAGAAGATCGCCGAGCTGGTTAAAGAGAAGAAACTCGAAGGCATCACTGAACTGCGCGACGAATCCGACAAAGACGGTATGCGTGTCGTGATCGAGCTGCGTCGTGGCGAAGTGCCTGAGGTCATCCTCAACAACCTTTATGCCCAGACCCAGCTGCAGGCCGTGTTCGGCATCAACATCGTTGCGCTGATCGATGGTCGTCCGCGAATCCTGAACCTCAAGGATCTGCTCGAAGCCTTCGTCCGTCACCGCCGCGAAGTGGTTACCCGGCGTACCGTTTTCGAGCTGCGCAAAGCCCGTGAACGTGGGCATTTGCTCGAAGGCCAGGCGGTTGCCCTGTCGAACATCGACCCGGTCATTGCCCTGATCAAGGCCTCGCCGACACCGGCCGAAGCCAAGATCGGGCTGATTTCCACCGCCTGGGAATCCAGCGCTGTAGTGGAAATGGTCGAGCGCGCCGGTGCCGATTCATGCCGCCCGGACAACCTTGACCCGCAATATGGCCTGCGTGACGGCAAGTATTTCCTGTCGCCGGAGCAGGCTCAGGCGATTCTGGAACTGCGTCTGCACCGCCTGACCGGTCTGGAACACGAAAAACTGCTGACTGAATACCAGGAAATCCTGGCCCAGATCGGCGAACTGCTGCGCATCCTCAACAGCGCCACGCGTCTGATGGAAGTCATCCGCGAAGAGCTGGAGCTGATCCGCGCCGAATACGGCGACGTGCGCCGCACCGAGATTCTCGATGCGCGCCTGGATCTGACCCTGGGTGACCTGATCACCGAAGAAGAGCGCGTCGTCACCATTTCCCACGGCGGCTATGCCAAGACCCAGCCATTGGCGGTCTATCAGGCGCAGCGTCGCGGCGGCAAAGGCAAATCGGCGACCGGCGTCAAGGATGAGGACTACATCGCTCACCTGCTGGTTGCCAACAGTCACACCACGCTGCTGATGTTCTCCAGCAAAGGCAAGGTGTACTGGCTCAAGACTTACGAAATCCCGGAAGCATCCCGCGCTGCGCGCGGGCGTCCGCTGGTCAACCTGCTGCCGCTCAGCGAAGGTGAATACATCACCACCATGCTGCCGGTAGACCTGGAAGCCATGCGCAAGCGTGCTGACGAGGAAGAAGGCGACGTCATCGAAGGCGAAATCGACGACGCCGACACCAACGAAGCAAGCACCGAAACCGAAGAAGAGCGCAAGGCGCGTATCAAGGCTGCAGACAAGAAGAAGGCACCGTTCATCTTCATGTCCACCGCCAACGGCACCGTCAAGAAAACTCCGCTGGTGGCTTTCAGCCGTCAACGTAGCGTCGGCCTCATCGCGCTGGAGCTGGACGAAGGCGACATCCTGATCTCCGCGGCCATTACCGATGGCGAGCAGGAAATCATGTTGTTCTCCGATGGCGGCAAGGTGACGCGCTTCAAGGAATCCGACGTTCGCGCCATGGGCCGTACCGCTCGCGGTGTGCGCGGCATGCGTCTGCCGGAAGGGCAGAAGCTGATTTCCATGCTGATCCCGGAAGAAGGCAGCGAGATTCTCACTGCTTCGGAACGTGGTTTCGGCAAGCGCACGGCGATTTCCGAGTTCCCTGAATACAAGCGTGGCGGTCAGGGCGTTATCGCCATGGTCAGCAACGAACGTAACGGCCGC
Source organism: Pseudomonas sp. CFII64 (assembly GCF_000416235.1). GTDB lineage: Bacteria > Pseudomonadota > Gammaproteobacteria > Pseudomonadales > Pseudomonadaceae > Aquipseudomonas. The sequence goes on from NZ_ATLO01000004.1 coordinate 366,140, forward strand.
CTGGTCGGTGCGGTTCAAGTGCTCGACGGCGAGGAAATCATGCTGATTTCCGATCAGGGCACGCTGGTTCGTACCCGTGTCGACGAAGTTTCCAGCCTGGGCCGTAATACCCAGGGCGTCACGTTGATCAAGCTGGCCAGCGACGAAAAACTGGTAGGTCTGGAGCGCGTGCAGGAACCTTCGGAAGTCGAAGGCGAAGAACTCGAAGGCGTTGAGCTGGACGGTGAAGAGCTGGAAGGCGACGCTATTGAGGGCGAAATGCTCGATATCGCTGAAGGCGATGCTGGCGACGAGCTGCAAGCCGACGCCGCGCCGGACGACGAAGAACCGCAGAGCTGATCTGATGTGTAAATAGCAGGAAGCCCAAGGGTTTCCTGCAGGAGTTGCCGAAGGCTGCGACCGGTTCAAAACCGTTCGCAGCCTTCGGCACTTCCAACTTCAAATGACCCAAGCCTGAGAAATCAGCGCGTAGTGAGAGTGGATATGAGCAAGCGAGCCTTTAACTTCTGCGCAGGTCCTGCTGCGCTACCTGAAGCTGTTCTGCTGCGTGCCCAGGCGGAACTGCTGGACTGGCATGGCAAAGGCCTGTCCGTCATGGAAATGAGTCATCGCAGCGATGAATTCACCTCCATTGCCAACAAGGCCGAGCAGGATCTGCGCGACCTTCTGACGATTCCCTCAAACTACAAAGTATTGTTCCTGCAAGGCGGCGCCAGCCAGCAGTTCGCCCAAATTGCACTGAACCTGCTGCCTGAAGAAGGCACCGCCGACTATATCGACACCGGTATCTGGTCGCAGAAAGCCATCGAAGAAGCCTCGCGTTACGGCCACGTCAACGTCGCCGCGACCGCCAAGCCCTACGACTATTTCGCGATTCCCGGTCAGAACGAATGGCAGTTGTCCAAAGACGCGGCCTACGTGCATTACGCGCCCAACGAAACCATTGGCGGTCTGGAATTCAGCTGGATTCCGGAAACGGGCGACGTGCCGCTGATTGCCGACATGTCTTCGGACATCCTTTCGCGTCCGCTGGATATCTCCCGTTTCGGCATGATCTACGCCGGCGCGCAGAAAAACATCGGCCCGAGCGGCCTGGTGGTGGTGATCATTCGCGAGGACCTGCTGGGTCGCGCGCGTTCGCTGTGCCCGACCATGCTCAATTACAAAGTCGCGGCCGACAATGGCTCGATGTACAACACGCCGCCGACCCTGTCCTGGTACCTGTCCGGTCTGGTGTTCGAATGGCTGAAAGAGCAGGGCGGCGTTGAGGCCATCGGCAAACTCAATGAAGCCAAGCAGCGCATGCTGTATGACTTCATTGATGCCAGCGGCCTGTACAGCAACCCGATCAACAAGTCTGATCGCTCGTGGATGAACGTGCCGTTCCGGCTTGCCGATGATCGTCTGGACAAGCCGTTCCTGGCCGGTGCCGACGCTCGCGGGCTGCTCAATCTCAAGGGTCACCGCTCGGTCGGTGGCATGCGTGCCTCTATCTATAATGCCGTGGACATCACCGCCGTCAACGCGCTGGTTTCCTACATGGCAGAGTTCGAGAAGGAACACGGCTAATGTCCGAACAAGAACTCAAGGCGCTGCGGGTCCGCATCGACAGCCTGGATGAAAAAGTCCTGGAGTTGATCAGCGAGCGCGCGCGCTGCGCGCAGGAAGTGGCGCGGGTCAAGATGTCGACCCTGGCTGAAGGCGAAGTGCCGGTGTTCTATCGCCCGGAGCGTGAAGCCCAGGTGCTCAAACGTGTCATGGACCGCAATCGCGGTCCGCTGAGCAACGAAGAGATGGCGCGGCTGTTTCGCGAAATCATGTCGTCGTGTCTGGCCCTGGAGCAACCCCTGAAGGTGGCTTATCTGGGCCCCGAAGGCACGTTTACCCAGGCCGCTGCGATCAAGCACTTCGGCAACGCGGTGATCAGCCTGCCAATGGCGGCCATTGACGAAGTGTTCCGTGAAGTCGTCGCGGGTGCGGTGAATTTCGGCGTGGTTCCGGTGGAAAACTCCACCGAAGGCGCGGTCAACCATACGCTGGACAGCTTTCTCGAACACGACATGGTCATCTGTGGCGAAGTCGAATTGCGCATTCACCACCACCTGCTGGTTGGCGAAAGCACCAAGACTGAAAGCATCAGCCGCATCTATTCCCATGCCCAGTCGCTGGCGCAGTGCCGCAAGTGGCTGGACGCGCGCTACCCGAACGTCGAGCGCGTCGCTGTCGCCAGCAACGCCGAAGCGGCCAAGCGGGTCAAGGGCGAGTGGAACTCGGCTGCCATTGCTGGCGATATGGCTGCTGGCCTGTATGGCTTGACCCGTCTGGCAGAAAAAATCGAAGACCGCCCGGACAACTCCACCCGGTTCCTGATCATCGGCAGCCAGGAAGTCCCGCCGACCGGCGACGACAAGACCTCGATCATCGTGTCGATGAGCAACAAGCCCGGCGCGCTGCATGAGCTGCTGGTGCCGTTTCATCAAAACGGGATCGACCTGACGCGCATCGAGACGCGGCCTTCGCGCAGCGGTAAATGGACCTACGTGTTCTTTATCGATTTCGTCGGCCACCATCGCGATCCGTTGGTCAAGGCCGTGCTGGAACAGATCAGTCAAGAAGCCGTGGCGCTCAAGGTGCTGGGTTCCTACCCGAAAGCCGTTCTTTAAAGGGGCCAGCCATGACTGCCGACTTCCTCGCCCTGGCCCAGCCAGGCGTGCAAAAACTTTCGCCTTACGTTCCGGGCAAGCCCGTGGACGAACTGGCGCGTGAGCTGGGTATCGACCCGGCGCACATCATCAAGCTGGCGAGCAATGAAAACCCGCTGGGTGCCAGCCCTAAAGCATTGGCCGCCATTCGTGATGAACTGGCCGAGCTGACCCGCTATCCCGATGGCAACGGCTTTGAGCTGAAGAAGCGTCTTGCCGAGCGCTGCCGGGTGCAAGCCAGTCAAGTCACGCTGGGCAATGGCTCCAACGATATCCTTGAGCTGGTCGCCCGGGCTTATCTGGCGCCGGGCCTCAATGCGGTGTTCAGCGAATTTGCCTTCGCCATCTATCCCATCGTGACCCAGGCGGTTGGTGCAGATGCCCACGTCGCACCGGCTAAAGACTGGGGCCACGATCTGCCTGCAATGCTGGCGGCTATCGACAGCAACACGCGTGTGGTTTTCATCGCCAATCCGAACAACCCGACCGGGACCTGGTTCGGCCCGGATGCCTTGAACACGTTCCTCGCTGCAGTGCCCAGGCATGTGCTGGTGGTATTGGACGAGGCCTATATCGAATACGCCCAGGGCGCGCAATTGCCTGATGGCCTGAATTACCTGGCCGATTTTCCGAACCTGCTGGTGTCGCGCACTTTCTCCAAAGCCTATGGCCTGGCGTCGTTGCGGGTCGGTTATGGCCTGTCCTCGCCAGCCGTTGCCGACGTCCTCAATCGAGTGCGTCAGCCGTTCAACGTCAACAGCTTCGCGCTGGCGGCCGCGTGCGCTGCGCTGGATGACGTCGAATACGTCACCAAAAGCCGCCAGTTGAACGAAGTGGGCATGGAGCAACTGGAAGGCGGCCTGCGTTTGCTGGGCCTGGACTGGATTCCCTCCAAAGGCAATTTCATCGCCGTGGATCTGGGACGTGAAAGCGCGTCTGTTTATGAAGGCTTGCTCCGCGAGGGCGTGATCGTGCGGCCGGTTGGCGGCTATGGCATGCCCAATCACTTGCGTGTCAGCATCGGTCTGCCCCAGGAAAACACCCGTTTCCTTGAAGCGCTGAGCAAGGTTCTGGCGCGTGATTGATGTCATCTCAATGCAACCTGCCCGGCCTATGATCGGCCGCCTGGTAGTCGTGGGTCTGGGTTTGATCGGCGGCTCGTTTGCCAAAGGTTTACGCGAAAGCGGGTTGTGCGGCGAAGTGGTCGGTGTCGATCTCGATCCTCAATCGCGCAAGCTGGCGGTGGAGCTGGGTGTGGTTGATCGCTGTGAAGAAGATCTGGCAATTGCCTGTCGCGGTGCCGATGTCATCCAGCTTGCGGTGCCGATTCTGGCCATGGAAAAAATGCTCGCGTTGCTGGCCACTTTCGAGCTTGGCAATGCCGTGTTGACCGATGTGGGCAGCGCCAAGGGTAACGTCGTGCGGGCTGCGACCAAGGCGTTTGGCGGCATGCCTTCGCGCTTCGTGCCGGGGCATCCGATTGCGGGTTCGGAGCAGAGTGGCGTGGAAGCGTCCAATGCACAGTTATTCAAGCGCCACAAAGTGATCCTGACACCGCTGGCCGAAACTGATCCACAAGCCTTGGCGCTGGTTGATCGGTTGTGGTCCGAGCTGGGTGCCGATGTCGAGCACATGCAGGTCGAACGTCACGATGAAGTGCTGGCCGCGACCAGTCATCTGCCGCATTTGCTGGCGTTTGGTTTGGTGGATTCATTGGCCAAACGCAATGAAAATCTGGATATCTTCCGCTATGCCGCCGGTGGTTTTCGCGATTTTACGCGCATTGCCGGCAGCGACCCGGTGATGTGGCATGACATCTTCCTCGCCAATCGCGAAGCGGTTTTACGGACGCTGGATACGTTTCGCAGTGACCTGGATGCGTTGCGCGACGCGGTCGATGCGGGCGACGGGCATCAATTGCTGGGCGTGTTCACCCGTGCTCGAGTGGCGCGCGAACATTTCGGCAAGATCCTCGCGCGCCGCGCCTATGTCGACGAAACACCGGCGAGCGATCTGGTGTTTGTCGCCAGTCCGGGCGGTAGCGTTCATGGGCGTATTCGGGTGCCAGGCGACAAGTCGATTTCCCATCGCTCGATCATGTTGGGGTCCCTGGCTGATGGCATCACCGAGGTCGAAGGTTTCCTCGAAGGCGAAGATGCACTGGCGACGTTACAGGCCTTTCGCGACATGGGCGTGGTGATCGAAGGTCCTCATCACGGCCGCGTGGTCATTCACGGGGTTGGCCTGCACGGCCTGAAAGCTGCGCCGGGTCCGCTGTATCTGGGTAACTCCGGGACATCAATGCGTTTGCTGGCCGGTTTGCTCGCTGCTCAGGATTTCGACAGCACGCTGACCGGAGACGCCTCGTTGTCCCGGCGTCCCATGAGTCGGGTTGCCGATCCTTTACGGCAGATGGGTGCTGTCATCGAAACGGCTGCTGAAGGTCGTCCGCCAATCACGATTCGTGGCGGGCAGTCGCTCAAAGGCCTGACCTACGACATGCCGATGGCCAGCGCTCAGGTCAAGTCCTGTTTGCTGCTGGCGGGTCTGTATGCAGAGGGCAAGACGTGCGTGATCGAGCCCGCGCCGACTCGCGACCACACCGAGCGAATGCTGCGTGGTTTCGGCTATGCGGTCAGCGTCGACGGTCCAATGGTCTCTGTCGAGTCAGGCGCAGGATTGACGGCTACCCGGATTGAAGTGCCGGCAGACATTTCTTCGGCGGCATTTTTTATGGTCGCGGCCTCGATTTGCGAAGGGGCCGATCTGCTGCTTGAACACGTTGGCATCAATCCGACCCGTAGCGGCGTGATCCAGATCCTGCGTTTGATGGGGGCGGATATCACCCTGGAAAACCCGCGTGAAGTGGGCGGGGAGCCGGTGGCGGACCTGCGCGTGCGCTCGGCGAAACTTAAAGGTATTGAAATACCCGAGGCACTGGTGCCTTTGGCAATAGACGAATTCCCGGTTTTATTCGTTGCAGCGGCCTGTGCAGAAGGGCGTACTATCTTGCGCGGCGCACAGGAGTTGCGGGTTAAAGAGTCGGACCGTATCCAGGTCATGGCCGATGGTCTGCTGGCGCTTGGTGTCAGCGTTCAAGCTGTGCCGGACGGGATTATCATTGACGCGAGTCAGATGGGTGGCGGCGTAGTGAATGCCCATGGCGACCATCGTATCGCCATGGCTTTCAGCGTTGCGTCACTGCGGGCCTCGGCCCCGATTCACATTCATGATTGCGCGAACGTCGCTACGTCGTTCCCAAATTTTCTCGCGCTTTGCGCTCAAGTCGGCATGCGCGTAGTGCAAGAGGGACAGCTGTGAAGATTAAAGCACCGGTTATCACCATCGACGGACCAAGCGGTTCAGGTAAAGGCACAGTTGCCGGTTTGTTGGCCAAGCGGCTGGGATGGTGCCTGCTGGACTCCGGCGCGCTGTACCGTTTGCTGGCGTTCGCCGCCCGCAATCATGGCGTCGACCTGACCAACGAAGAAGCCTTGAAACTGCTGGCCGCGCACCTCGACGTGCAATTCGAAGCCGGACCTGGCGGTCAGGGGCAACGCATCATCCTCGAAGGCGAGGACGTTACCCATTCGATTCGTAATGAACAGATTGGCAGTGGCGCTTCCCAGGTCGCTTCATTGCCGGCAGTGCGCGATGCCTTGTTGCAGCGTCAGCGGGCGTTTCAGGAAGAGCCGGGCCTTGTCGCAGACGGACGCGACATGGGTACGGTAGTGTTTCCAGACGCGCCGCTGAAGATTTTTCTGACTGCCAGCGCCGAGGAACGTGCCCGACGTCGTTACTTGCAGTTGAAGGCCAAGGGCGATGATGTTAGTCTGTCGAGTCTGCTAGATGAGATATGTGCACGCGACGAGCGTGACACCCAGCGAGCGGTAGCGCCGCTCAAGCCGGCGCATGACGCCATACAGCTGGATTCCACGGAATTATCCATCGAGCAGGTGTTGGAACGCATCATGAGTGAAATCGCGCTTCGCGATATCGCCGGATGACAAAGAAGCGTGTGGGAGACCAGTCGAGTCCCGCAGGCTTTCTTTTACTTGAACGAAACCCACGTTGTCTGGAATGTGGCAGATGGGCGTATTCTTCGCCCTTGATCAACAGGAATTAAAATGAGCGAAAGCTTTGCAGAACTTTTTGAAGAAAGCCTAAAGACCCTCAACCTTCAGGCCGGTTCGATCATCACCGCGATCATCGTTGATATCGATTACCAGGCTGGATGGGTGACGGTTCACGCCGGTCTCAAATCTGAAGGCCTCATCCCGCTGGAGCAGTTCCACAACGACGCTGGCGAGCTGACCATCAAGATCGGCGACGAAGTTCACGTTGCTCTTGACGCGGTCGAAGACGGCTTTGGCGAAACCAAGCTGTCCCGCGAAAAAGCCAAGCGTGCCGAGTGCTGGATCGTTCTGGAAGCGGCTTTCGCAGCTGAAGAAGTGGTCAAGGGCGTTATCAACGGTAAGGTTAAAGGCGGCTTCACTGTCGACGTTAACGGCATCCGTGCGTTCCTGCCAGGTTCTTTGGTTGACGTCCGCCCTGTGCGTGACACGACTCACCTGGAAGGCAAAGAGCTCGAGTTCAAGGTCATCAAGCTCGACCAGAAGCGCAACAACGTTGTCGTTTCCCGTCGCAGCGTCCTCGAAGCCGAGAACAGTGCCGAGCGCGAAGCTCTGCTCGAGTCCTTGCAGGAAGGCCAACAAGTCAAAGGTATCGTCAAGAACCTCACGGATTACGGCGCATTCGTCGATCTGGGTGGCGTCGATGGCCTGCTGCACATCACCGACATGGCCTGGAAGCGCATCAAGCATCCATCGGAAATCGTCAATGTTGGCGATGAGATCGATGTAAAAGTCCTGAAGTACGATCGCGAACGCAATCGTGTTTCCCTGGGCCTGAAGCAACTGGGCGAAGACCCATGGGTTGCTATCAAAGCTCGTTACCCGGAAGGCACTCGCGTAACTGCCCGTGTCACCAACCTGACCGACTACGGCTGCTTCGCAGAGCTGGAAGAAGGCGTGGAAGGCCTGGTACACGTTTCCGAAATGGACTGGACCAACAAGAACATCCACCCTTCGAAAGTCGTTCAAGTCGGCGACGAAGTGGAAGTTATGGTTCTGGACATCGACGAAGAGCGTCGTCGTATCTCCCTCGGCATCAAGCAGTGCAAATCTAACCCATGGGAAGATTTCTCTGGCCAGTTCAACAAGGGCGATAAAATCTCCGGCACCATCAAGTCGATCACCGATTTCGGTATCTTCATTGGTCTGGACGGCGGCATCGACGGCCTGGTTCACCTGTCCGACATCTCCTGGAACGAAGTGGGCGAAGAAGCCGTACGTCGTTTCAAGAAGGGCGACGAGCTCGACACCGTTATCCTGTCTGTAGATCCAGAGCGCGAGCGTATTTCGCTGGGTATCAAGCAGCTGGAAAGCGATCCGTTCTCCGAGTACGTCACTGTCAATGACAAAGGCGCAATCGTCCGCGGTATCGTTAAAGAAGTTGACGCCAAAGGCGCCATCATCACTCTGGCCGACGACATCGAAGCTACCCTCAAAGCCTCCGAAATCAGCCGTGACCGCGTTGAAGACGCGCGTAACGTTCTGAAAGAAGGCGAAGAGATCGAAGCCAAGATCATCAGCGTTGACCGCAAGAGCCGCGTGATCAGCTTGTCCATCAAGTCGAAAGACGTTGAAGACGAGAAAGAAGCGATCCAAAGCCTGCGTAGCAAGCCAGAAACTGCAGAGAGCACCGGTCCTACCACTATTGGTGACCTGCTTCGCGCACAAATGGAAAAACAGAACTAAGTTCTGATTGACCATTAAAAAGGGCGACTTCGGTCGCCCTTTTTTGTGGGCGAGATTTGAGCTTAAGCTCCTGACGCTTCGACAGGCAGCTTGATCGTCAGCAGCCGGATAACCTGGCTTTCTCTAACGTTTTCGCCTTGGAGAGCCTTCGGGGCGCTTCCAGGTCTCGAGCCTTGCCCACGCTCATTCAGCGGCAACAGATGTTTTCCGAACAGTAATAGACTCACATAAGTCAATACTTGGGCTGTTCAAATCGATCCGGTCATGCTAAAACCTTCGGAGCGCTGATCTAGCTGCTTGAAAAAGAAGGGAAAAATATGACGAAGTCGGAGTTGATCGAACGAATTGTCACCCATCAAGGGCTGCTCTCATCCAAAGATGTGGAGCTGGCCATCAAGACCATGCTTGAACAAATGTCCCAGTGCCTGGCCACCGGCGACCGTATTGAGATACGGGGCTTTGGCAGCTTCTCTTTGCACTATCGAGCTCCGCGTGTGGGTCGTAACCCAAAAACCGGCCAGTCGGTTACGCTGGATGGCAAATTTGTTCCGCACTTCAAGCCAGGCAAAGAACTGCGCGACCGCGTCAATGAAGACGAAGAAGAAGGCCTCTAGGCCTTCAGAACGGAGAATAGATACATGCAGATTCTTGTACGTGCTCTGCTGGGCGTCGTCGCCTTGGCCGTAGTCGCGACCACGATTATTTTTATCCTCGAAAATCAGCAGCCTGTTTCGCTGGCGTTTTTAGGATGGTCGGCTCCGCAACTCTCCCTCTCTGTACCGATAATCCTCGCGCTTCTGGTCGGAATGCTCATTGGTCCGGTTTTGTCATGGGCAATGGGTCTGCGAAAAAAACGCAAGGTGGGGGCGCTTTAGCTGCCTTGTTCAAGCACTCCGCAATCTGCGATGGCGGATTCCGAAATCTCGGAACCTTCGAAGATGTCTCCGGGCTGTCCTTCATCTGCGGACAGGATCGGAAACCCGGTCAACATTATTGGCTGGATCAGCATCAGGCTGCGAAAAGACTACCGCCTTTGTAGTGCTTTTCGTCACTCCTTGTAGGAAAAGTCATCTAAGTTGCTCGGAAAGGTAATCAGTTCCTGTAAGGGTCTGTAACTTTATTAACAGGCATATACTTGGACCCCTTTGTTTACGGGGTTGGATGTGTATTTTATATCTGATTTAGCCAATGCAGGGAGTTGTCAACCCAGTTGCAATAAATCTGTCCGCAATCAGAATGCACCTCATTCCCCATATAGACGAGCGCGGTTGAACCCATCGAAGTTTGTTTGAAATGTCACTAAGTGCATCTGTCTGCACGATGGCATTTTACGTGCTACGAGGATTCGGACCTGCCGCTGAGTCAGGATTGACGAGGTCATTCATGCAATATCCCCAAATCACTCATCATGGCGCCGTTGAAAGTGTTACGGGTTCATGTCATGAGTTGCATATGGATGAACATCACAGCCTGCTCATCGATTGTGGGGCTTTGCTGGAATCTGCAGGAGGAAAAGAGCCGTCCGCTATTAATTCCGTTCAGTTTGCTCTCGACACCGTGAAAGTATTGGTACTCACCCATGTGCATGCCGATCATGTCGGGCGCATTCCTGAGTTGCTGGCTGCTGGTTACAGTGGTCCCATCCTGTGTAGTGAACCCTCGGCTCATTTATTGCCAGTTGTCCTGCAAGATGCCTTTAGTCACCAGTTTGGCCGTTCTGCAAAAGAGCTGGATGACTATCTGACGATGATCAACAAGCGATTGGTCGCCCTGCCATTCGACCGATGGTTCACGATCGTCGAAACCGATCAGTTGGTATGTAGGGTTCGCCTGCAGCGAGCAGGACATATCCTGGGCTCTGCCTATGTTGAGTGCGATATCAATTACCCGCTGGAGATGCGTGATAAGCGTGTGGTTTTTTCCGGCGACCTGGGTTCAAGTCATACACCCTTCTTGCCGAGCCCCCAGTCGCCCGAGCGGGCAGATATCCTGGTATTGGAAAGCACCTATGGTGATCGCCTGCATGAGGATCGTGCCAGCAGACAGCAACGGCTCGAGGCGGTTATAGATCAAGCCTTGGCCGATAACGGCACGGTATTGATTCCGGCGTTCAGCATTGGCCGTACGCAAGAGTTACTGTACGAAATTGAAGATATCCTGAGACGCAAAGCGTTTGCCGATGCGCCTTTCCCCGCAGGTCCTGAAGGCAGCGACATTGGTCCGGCGGCGGGCTGGTCGCAATTGCCAGTCATTCTGGATTCGCCACTCGCAGCAAGCTTCACCGCCATATACAGGGACTTCAACGACTACTGGGATGCCGAAGCTCAGGAACGTCAGAACGAAGGGCGTAGGCCCTTGGCCTTCGAACAGCTGATTACCATTGATAGCCACGACAAACATCTGCAGATCGTTAACTATCTATCCAGTACCAAGCGCCCGGCGATTGTCATTGCAGGCCACGGCATGTGCGCAGGCGGTCGAATCGTTAATTATCTCAAGGCAATGCTGGGTGATAGCCGACACAACGTGGTCTTCGTGGGCTATCAGGTCAAGGGAACACCAGGCGCCGCCATACAGAAGTTCGGACCGCAGGGTGGATATGTGGAGCTGGATCGAGAGCGTTACGAAATCAACGCCGGAGTGACAACTGTTGGCGGGTACTCAGCGCATGCGGATCAAAGTGAGTTGATTGAATTCGTGACGGGGATGACTGAGTGGCCTGAGAACGTCCGGCTGGTGCATGGCGAAGAAATTGCCAAACGTGCATTGAGCCATGCTCTGCAGCGAAAATATGCCATTAAAAAGCGCGCCGTAACGATTGGCATGTAATTGTCTTTGCTGCGGGATTAGTCGATGCTCTTAAGTCTGGCGGTGGTTTATACACTCAGGGTGATCTCTGGGTTGGGAACATTATTAGCTATCGTGATTATTGATAGAACATATGGCAGCCAAGAGATCGCTAAATATGCAATATTCATGTTCTTGTTCAACCTGGCAACGGTATTGGCTGTGTGGGGCAGCAACGTTGTTGCGGTTGATAACAACAGTGAAGCTGAGGGAGGCGATAAGGCGACCGGGATATATGTTGGGCATAAACTGCTTGACGGGCTGGTCGCCTCTGCGGGCATCTACCTGGTATTGATGTCATCGGGTTATTGGCGCGCAGGCTTGTTGGCAGTTATACCTCTTGGTGTTGCGGGGCTGATTGCCGCAATGTTGATTGTGCGAAAGAGACCCGCCATAGCAATCGTCTGCAATGAATTTGGTCGCGCCTTTATTCCATTGTTAGTGATGGTTTTAATTTTGAGCGTTGGAACGATGCCGTTCGGCGTGTTGGTTGATACGTCGTACCTGATTTTGTTTGTTCTACTTCCACTTCTGCTTTTGTATGTGCATCGCAATCCATTCTGGAACATTAACTACACCCTAAGATTCGCGGTCTGGCTGGCTGAAAAAAAACATGCGGTGCCTATCGTTTTGCCGCAGATACTGATCGTGGTAGTCGCGCAATCCGACAGATTTGTGATTGAACAGTGGGGGAGCGCAAAGGAGCTGGCTTCCTATTTTGCTGCTCAGGCGCTTTACACCGTCGTGTTGTTTGGCTCCCACGCTGTTCTGAATTCAGTTATGCCGGATATTGCCCGGGTGGCCGCACAGAGTACTGGATCACTGCGTCAGGAAGGCCTGCTGGCGCTTAAAGTATCGGCCTTGCTTAGCGCCCTGCTGGTGCCAGTTGCATATGTCTATTTTGGCCTGATTGACATTGATCGCACTTTGGCCATGCAAGTATTGTTGGTCCTGATTGTCGGAGGGCTCGTTTCTTCAATGTTCGGAATTGGCTTGTCCGCCATGCAGTTCTGCCAGGATAAACGCAAGTATCTTTCGTTGGTGGTCCTAGGTTTGGTTTGTCAGTACGTGACAATTTTTTCGTTCTTCGACCCGTTCGGAGTCTATGCAGTCGCTTTGGGGTTCGTCGTATACGGTGCGGTGACAGCGTTTATCGCAGCCGTCTATTGGCGACGTAAAAAAATTCCTGTTACTCCCTTTGCTAGAAGACAAATAACTTCATGATAGCCTCCAGAGTGTTGGGCATGTGCCCCGATGTCCGTGTGTTACGCGGTCTGTTCGTCATAATGCTTGTATTAAAATCTTTGGTGCTGTTTTACGCGTCTGTTTATGGTTTGGCTGTGTTTGGTGAAGGCAATGACGCTGACTATTATCACAAGTATGCGTCTGGTGAAGTGACCTTGCTTGCCAATTCGTGGGCCGCATTCCTGAAGTGGCTAAATGATATTGGCTGTTATTCTCGTGAGGGGATGAGATTTTTTATGGGCACGCTGGGGGCTGTGGCAGTTCCGTTTCTTGCAGCTGCCATAGCTGTCAGAGATAAAAGGACTCACCCAAAAGAGTATTGGTGTGTTGTTTTGATGGTCAGCCTGTACCCAACGCTTTTTTATTATGCGCTGGATATTTATCGTGATGTATTGATGTGCTGCTTGTTTTTGCTGGTATTATTTTTTTTGCAGGTTTTCTATGGGGCAAGGCTGGCATTAAGAAAAATTGCTGTTCTCGCTGTTTTATTGAGTATCTGTGGCGTGCTGTTTTTGATGCGGCCTTATCTGGGCGTAAGTCTGCTACTCAGTCTTATTGTAATGTTTCTGTTTGGTGTTCGCAGTTTGAGCCTGTGGGTCTTGGGTTGTTGTTATATTATTCTCCTGAATGCTCTCTATGCCGCCGGATTGCTCGATAGCCTTATGTTGTATCGGTCCAAGTTTGGCGTCGCGCTAAGGGGTGGGAGCAATCTGGAAATTGTGTTCGACTCTTCATATTGGTTTGTCCCAACGTTTTTGAAAAGCGTGCTTGTTCAGCTTTTCGGATTCTATTTCCAGGGATTTCTGGCTACCTTGCTTTTTGTTGTAGAGAGCGTGCCATTGATTGCAGGCCTGGTTTACACCTGTAGAAATTGGCGATTCGTCGATCAGTTGAGCAAATTCCTTTGTGTTTTCTTTGTTATTTATGGAACGATCTGGTTGCTGGGTAATGACAATATGGGGACTGCCGTAAGGTTGCGGATATTTAATTATATTGCGGTTCTGTTGTGTGTGGTAAGTATTTATGTTCGCAAGAAAACAATATCCAATTTATAGTTATCAAGACGTCTAATATGAAAGTTGCATTGGTTGGGACAACCGCTGCCTGCGTGTTAAATTTCCGTGCGGAACTGATCATCTCACTGGTTCAGGAGGGGCATGTAGTCTATGCTTTCGCAATTGACTACTGCCCGGTTACCCGCAGCCGGGTAGGTGATTTGGGCGCTATACCGGTTGACTATCTGTTTAGTCGGGGAGGAATGAACCCCGTCAGTGATCTGTTGAATACTGTCAGACTCTCGGGAAAAATACGAGCGCTGGCGCCCGATATGGTTTTTTCATATTTTCCCAAGCCGGTAATCTTCGGGACCCTTGCAGCAGCCTTGGCCGGTGTCAAAAAGCGCATGGGGATGCTTGAAGGTCTGGGCTATGCGTTCACCCGCTGCTCCAATAGACCCAGTTTTAAAAAATATGTCGTCGCTTATGCGCAGGTGATTTTATATCGCTTGGCGTTACCGTTATTAGATCGTCTGATATTTTTGAATCGTGATGACCCTGAGGATCTGGTACAGAGATACCGATTGAAGGTTCGCAAGGTTTGTGTGCTGGGTGGCATTGGTCTTGATCTGCAAAAATATGTTTATTCAACGCCTCCATCAAGGATGGTCAGCTTTATCTTCATCGGCCGTCTCCTCGCCGAAAAAGGCGTGCGGGAATATGTAGCGGCAGCACGGCTGGTAAAACTCAAGTACCCAACGGCCAGATTCTTCATGTTGGGTGATCTGGATGAAGCTAATCCGGGGGCGCTGTCACGCGAGGAACTTGGGCAGCTTGTTCATAAGGGTATCGTCATACATCCTGGTCATGTTGAGGACGTTCGCGGCTGGCTTAAGCAATCAAGTGTCTTTGTCTTACCCTCCTACCGAGAAGGGGTTCCCCGGAGTACCCAAGAAGCAATGGCGATAGGTCGACCGGTTATTACTACAGATGTGCCCGGTTGTAGAGACACCGTCGTTGATGGGAAAAACGGTTTTATTGTTCCGCCATTTTCGGTCCCTGACCTGGTAGATAAAATGGTCTTTTTTATAGAAAATCCGGATCGGATCGAACCTATGGGGCTGGAAAGCCATCGCATGGCCAAAGCCAGATTTGATGCAGTAAAAGTGAATGCGAAGCTTGTTGAATATTTCAATTGAGTTTTGAAGTCTGCTCGGTAAACATCCCTGAAATTTTCAGAGTACGGTCTCATGGTTGCTAAAACGACGTTGATTGCCATTACTGGTGCGACAGGCTTGGTCGGTGGTGCCGTAACGCGTTATTTGTCCACCCGTTCCGAATGTTCTGTACGTGTCGCTATACGCGGTGACCACGCTGCAGCCGATAGCACTGTGGAAGTTGTAACAATCAAGTCGATCGAGCCGGACGCTGAGTGGGAAAATTTTGTAGCCGACGTTGATGTCGTCATCCACGCCGCCGCCCGGGTTCATGTGATGAACGATTTGTCCGCTGATCCTGAAGCGGAATATCTACGTATCAATGTCGCCGGAACGCTGAACCTTGCCGAGCAGGCTGCGGCGGCAGGCGTGAAGCGCTTCATTTTTATCAGTTCGATCAAGGTCAATGGCGAAGCAACAGATATGGGCCAAGCATTTACTGCGGATCAGCCTTGCAGTCCTTCTGATCCTTACGGCGTCTCCAAGGCCAAGGCGGAACAAGGGCTTCGAGAACTCGCCGCTCGCACGGGTATGGAAGTAGTCATTATTCGCCCGGTTCTGGTTTACGGTCCCGGCGTCAAGGCGAACTTCCTGAGCATGATGCGCTGGCTGGATAAAGGTGTTCCGCTACCATTGGGTGCCATCATCAATCGGCGCAGCCTGGTGGCGCTGGATAATCTGGTGGATCTGATTGTCACGTGCATGCACCATCCGGCTGCGGCCAACCAGACGTTTCTGGTCAGCGACGGCAATGATCTGTCCACAACCGGACTGCTAAGGCAAATGGCCAAGGCCTTGGGCAGGCCCGCACGCCTGATCCCGGTGCCGATGTGGTTGCTGACGACAGCTGCCACGCTATTGGGGAGGCGAGCTTTTTCACAGCGTCTCTGCGGTTCCTTGCAGGTCGATATAACCAAAACCTGTACGATGCTCGGCTGGACGCCTCCGGTCAGTGTCGAGGAAGCCATGAAGAACACAGCACAATATTATCTGGAACATAAAAACGATGAGTGAGTGGTGGTGGGTTGTATTGGCAGTGCTGTTGTCGCTAACGCTGACGGCTGGCCTTCGTCGCTATGCGCTTTCGCAAAGGTTGATGGATGTGCCCAATGCCCGAAGTTCGCATTCGGTGCCGACGCCACGTGGGGGCGGTGTTTCTATTGTTGTTACATTTCTGCTGGCGCTGATCGTGTTGGGCCTCCAGCAAAAACTGCCTACGGCCGCGCTGATAGCGATAGCGGGTGCGGGCGCTTTGGTTGCGGTGATCGGTTTCATGGATGATCACGGGCACATTGCTGCGCGCTGGCGGTTGCTTGGCCATTTTGCGGCTGCGGCATGGGCGCTTTACTGGCTGGGCGGTTTGGCACCGTTGGAGCTTTTTGGCGTGCGAGTGGATCTCGGTTTTGTCGGTAACGTTCTCGCGGCGTTCTACCTTGTATGGATGCTCAATCTCTATAACTTCATGGATGGCATCGACGGCATTGCCAGTATTGAAGCGTTGAGCGTTTGCTGCGGTGCGAGCTTCATTTACCTGGTGTGCGGTTATACCGAGCTGATCTGGATGCCGATGCTGCTGGCGGCGGCCGTTGCCGGGTTTCTTTTCTGGAATTTCCCACCCGCGAAAATCTTTATGGGTGATGCAGGCAGCGGTTTTCTGGGGGTTGTACTAGGCGTGGCTTCGCTGCAGGCGGGCTGGGCATCGCCTCAATTGTTTTGGGCGTGGCTGATTTTACTGGGAGTGTTCATCGTCGATGCGACATTCACACTGATCCGGCGTTTGTTGCGCGGGGACAAGGTCTACGAAGCCCATCGCAGTCATGCTTATCAATTCGCATCACGACGGTATGGCCGACACCTTCCCGTCACGCTGGCAGTGGGCCTGATTAACCTGTTGTGGCTGCTCCCCGTAGCGTTGTGGGTGGAGACGTCCGGAATTGACGGACTGATAGGGATTTGTATTGCTTACGTGCCGTTGGTGGTGCTGGCAATCAAATTCAGCGCGGGTGCGCTTGAGCGCGATTGACAGCGCGGCGCCCTGGTTTTTCAGATAAATTGAAACAATTCCGTGTTTGCGTAACAGTTCAAATTCGTTGTGTCGAAACAAGAGGGGTAGCAAGAGGTGCGGGAAGGAGTCATGAACACGTTACGGAATTTTCTAGTGGCATTGCCACGTCGGCAAAAGCGTGTGATTCAGGTAGCCACTGATGTCGTGTTGGTCTGGTTCGCGCTTTGGATGGCGTTCGTCGTTCGTTTGGGCATCGACGACCTGATCAATCCACTGGAAAAACATACCTGGCTGTTCATCAGTGCGCCGATCGTTGCTATCCCGCTGTTTATCCGGTTCGGGATGTACCGCGCTGTCATGCGTTATTTCGGCAATGATGCGCTGATCGCGATCATCAAGGCTGTCAGCCTTTCCGCTCTTATTCTGGGTTGCATCGTTTACTCCTACAGCAATCATCAGCCTGTGGTGCCGCGCTCCATCATGTTCAACTATTGGTGGTTGAGCCTGGTGATGATTGGCGGGCTGCGCCTGGCGATGCGTCAATATTTTCTCGGCGACTGGTTCTCTGCCGCGCAGCATGTGCCGTTTACCAATCGTGATGACGGCTTGCCCAAGGTCGCGATCTATGGCGCGGGCGCTGCCGGTAATCAACTGGTCGCGGCCCTGCGAATGGGGCGGTTGATGCGCCCGGTGGCATTTATCGATGACGATGAATCCATCTCCAATCGAGTGATTTCCGGGCTGCAGGTCTACAAGCCCAAGCATATCCAGCGAATGATCGAGGTCACGGGCGCTCAGGAAATATTGCTGGCAATCCCGTCATCGACCCGTGGCCGGCGTCGTGAAGTTCTCGGGTATCTGGAAGGCTTTCCGCTGCACGTGCGCAGCGTACCCGGCTTCATGGATCTGGCTGCAGGCCGGGTCAAGGTTGACGACCTCCAGGAAGTGGACATCGCCGACCTGCTCGGGCGCGATTCCGTACCTGCCCAAGAGGAATTGCTGGAGCGCTGCATCAAAGGCCAGGTTGTGCTGGTAACGGGGGCCGGCGGGTCGATCGGCTCCGAACTTTGTCGGCAGATCCTGCTCCTCGGGCCAACGACACTGCTGTTGTTCGATCACAGTGAATTCAACCTCTACACCATTCTTTCCGAGCTGGAGCAGCGGGTTGCGCGCGAGTCGCTGTCGGTGAAGCTGTTGCCGATTCTGGGGTCGGTACGTAATCACTCCAAGCTGCTGGACATCATGAAAACCTGGCATGTGGCGACGGTTTATCACGCCGCAGCTTATAAGCATGTGCCCATGGTCGAGCACAATATTGCTGAAGGCGTGATCAACAATGTTGTGGGTACGCTTAATACTGCCCAGGCGGCGTTGCAGGCGGGTGTCGCCAACTTTGTATTGATTTCCACCGACAAGGCTGTGCGGCCAACCAATGTCATGGGCAGTACCAAACGTCTGGCTGAACTGACCTTGCAAGCCCTGAGCCGCGAAACAGCGCCGGTAATGTTCGGTGACAAGGGCAATGTTTACCAGGTCAACAAAACCCGTTTCATCATGGTTCGTTTTGGCAATGTCCTGGGCTCTTCTGGCTCGGTGATTCCGCTGTTCCATAAGCAAATCCAGTCCGGCGGGCCATTGACGGTTACCCACCCGAAAATTACCCGCTACTTCATGACTATTCCGGAAGCCGCCCAATTGGTAATCCAGGCCGGTTCCATGGGGCAGGGCGGCGACGTGTTCGTTCTGGACATGGGCGAGCCAGTGAAAATCGTCGAACTGGCGGAGAAGATGGTGCATTTGTCCGGTCTGAGTATTCGCTCCGAGAAGAATCCGCAGGGGGATATTTCGATCGAGTTCACGGGGTTGCGTCCAGGTGAAAAGTTGTACGAAGAGTTGCTGATCGGCGATAACGTGGTGTCAACCGAGCATCCCATGATCATGAGCGCTCACGAAGACTATTTATCCTGGGAAGTATTGAAGGTCCGCCTTTCTCAACTTCTTACAGCCGTTGAAGACGATGATTACACTGCCGTCAGACAACAACTCCGGGAAACCGTCAGTGGCTATTCGCCGGATGGAGAAATTGTTGACTGGATATATCAGGAACGTCGCGGTGAATTCTGATTGGAGTTGAGTCGGTCAAAAGAATCTATTTAATTTTTGTAAATTGAATTTACAACTGATCAAGTAATAACTCGAAACTCTTGTCGTCTTTGACAGCCTCCATTCATCAACTAAGTTGAGTGGGCGACTTTGGAAAGTTGCCAACTTTAATGATGTTATGGAGCCTGCTAATGCGTAAATCTCTTCTGTCCTCGCTGTTGTTTGCATTGTTAACCAGTGCCTCGGTCGCCGTCACGGCCGCCCCGGCGTCGCCTGCAACAATGGATGCGCCAAAGGTGGCGAGCGCACAGCAACAGATGACCGATAAGGTCAACATCAACACCGCCGATGCGGAAACGCTTCAAAAACAGCTGTCCGGTATTGGCATGGGTAAAGCCAATGCCATCGTTGCCTACCGCGAGACCAATGGCGAGTTCACATCCATTGACGAGCTCATTGAAGTGAAGGGCATCGGCAAAGCGATTCTGGAAAAGAACCGCGAAAAGATCGTGGTTCAATAAAGCGTCCTGACCTCACTCCCCCCGGCCGATCCAGGATCGGCCATCTCGCTCCCGCCTCGTCGCACTCCGTCATCCCCGTCATCCCCGTCATCCCCGTCATCCCCGTCATCCCCGTCATCCCCGTCATCGCAAAACTGTAGCCTCGGCTTGACATTATGAATGTCGGCCGACATACAATGCGCTTAAATTATGATCGTAATTTAATGGCGGCGCCTCTGCGGCAGCTCGTCATAAAGACTGAACCATTCGATGAATATCAGGAGAGCGAGTTTATGAGTGGTCCCCGAATCGTGGTCACTGGCATGGGCCTTGTCACGCCCCTGGGCAGCGGGGTCGAGCAGGTTTGGCAGCGTTTGCTGGCAGGTCGTTCCGGCATCGTCAGGCTGGCGGATGAGGTTGTTGCGGATCTGCCGGGCAAAGTGGGTGGGCGTGTGCCGTTGCTGGAGGAAGATGCCGAAGCCGGCTTCGATGCTGATTGGGCAGTAGCTGCGAAAGAGCAGAAGAAGATGGATCGTTTCATCCTGTTCGCCCTTGCGGCGGCCAAGGAAGCCATCGCCCAGTCCGGCTGGGCTCCGGACACGCTGCACGCCCAAGAGCGGACCGCGACGATCATCGGTTCAGGAATTGGCGGTTTTGTGTCCATCGCCGAGGCAGTGCGCACCACCGATACACGCGGACCGCGACGTCTTTCGCCATTTACGATTCCGTCTTTCCTGGTCAATCTCGCAGCGGGTCACGTCTCCATCCAGCATGGTTTCAAAGGTCCGCTGGGCGCTCCGGTCACCGCTTGTGCGGCAGGCGTGCAGGCCATCGGTGATGCGGCGCGGATGATTCGTTGTGGCGAGGCTGACATTGCCATCTGCGGCGGAGCTGAAGCCGCTATCGACAAAGTCAGCCTCGCGGGGTTTGCCGCAGCGCGGGCGCTGTCCAGTGGCTTCAACGAAACCCCCGAGCGGGCTTCGCGACCTTTCGACCGGGATCGTGACGGTTTCGTGATGGGCGAAGGTGCCGGGATTCTGGTGATTGAAACGTTGGAGCATGCACTGGCCCGGGGCGCCACGCCGATTGTCGAACTGGTTGGCTATGGCACCAGTGCCGATGCCTACCATTTGACCGCCGGACCGGAAGACGGCAACGGCGCTCAACGTTCGATGCAGGCGGCGATTCGCCAGGCGGGTATCGAGCCTGCGCAAATCCAGCACCTGAACGCGCACGCCACGTCCACGCCAGTGGGGGATAAAGGTGAGATGGCGGCGATCAAGGCGGTATTCGGGGATCAGAACTCGGTTGCGGTGACGTCGACCAAATCTGCAACCGGGCACTTGCTCGGCGCTGCGGGTGGCATAGAAGCCATCTTCACCGCCCTGGCGATTCGCGATCAGATAGCGCCAGCGACGCTCAACTTCGATAACCCTGACGAGGCTGCGCACGGGCTGGATATAGTGCACGGTGCCGCGCGGCCGATGGCGATTGAATATGCCTTGTCCAACGGTTTCGGCTTCGGCGGCGTCAATGCCAGCGTGCTGTTGCGCCGCTGGCGTGACTGATCACGCCTCGTTCGGGGTCTTCTTCAAGCATTCCCGGGCAGTTGCCAGGATCCGGTCCGACAGTTCCGGGTCCTGCACGCTGCGTGACAACATAAGCGCGCCGACCATTGTCGACATCATCATGATGCTCTGCGCTTCGGCATCGGGGCCGGACAGCGTGTTCTTGAGGGAAGCCAGTCGGGCAAGAATCAGCTCGTCGGTGATCGGGCTGGGTTGACCGCGCTGTCCCAGTTCTGCGGACATGGTCGGCAGCGGGCAGCCTTTGTCAGGGTTGCTGCGATGGCCTTCGGACAGATAGAAATCGATGTATTTCTCCAGCGCGTTTTCTTCGGCGAAAACCGGTGCGGTGCGTTCACGGGACTCGTCCACCGCGCAGCGTAGCGCCTTTTCCACCAGATCGTCCTTGGATTTGAAGTGCGCGTAAAACCCGCCATGGGTCAGGCCCAAGGCCTTCATCAAGGGTTGCAGACCTGTCGCGCCAATGCCGTCGCGGCGAAAGCGCGCCGCCGCTTCGGTAAGAATGCGTTGGTGAGTTTGAGCTTTGTGATCCTGTGCGTAACGCATGCTGAGCCTCCCGACCTGGCTCGTTAAATGGTGGTCGACATTTTCACATGGATGCGCGAGCCGATGCAGCATTCATTTGTGTTCCAGGCCAACGGGTCGGCGAAGCCGCTAAATTTCTCGGCGCGACTGACGTTTTCTCATGGAATACGTCTTTTTTCGTGAGCCCGGAACATGCCCTCTTCACTACCGCTGAGCCCCCTGCAATTGATCCGCCCGCCCAAGCCGGTCGGCGAAGTCTATCGACGCTTCGATGCCCGGCTGGGCAGCTGGATTTCCCTGCGTACCGTCGACATCGACCAGGATCTTGAGCGATTCAGCCGCTGGCAAAACAACCCGCGGGTTCTGGCGTTCTGGCAGGAAGGCGGCACGCTTGAGCAACACCGTGAATATTTGCTCAAGCAGCAAGCCGATCCCCATACCGTGACTTTGATTGGCAGCTTCGACGATCAGCCGTTTGCTTACTTCGAGGTGTACTGGGCGCTGGAAGATCGCATTGCGCCGTTCTATGACGCGGCCGAATTTGACCGGGGCATTCACATGCTGGTCGGCGAAGAAAGTCAGCGGGGTCCGCATAAGGTCGCCAGCTGGCTGTCGGCGTTGCTGCACCACGTATTTGGCGACGACGAGCGCACCCGGCGGATCGTGTCGGAACCCCGTGCGGACAACGCGAAGATGATCGGCTACATGCAGGCGCAGGGTTTTATCCGTGAGAAAGAGTTCGACTTCCCGCACAAACGCGCGGCACTCATGACCCTGGATCGCGAGCGCTTTTTTGCGCAATGCGACTGGCTTTGATGGGGGAAGGTAGACGGGGCGCAGCGCGGGCAGGGATGACCTGCCCGATAGCTGTCAGCGACGAAGAGCGCGGGGTTCCTGGCGGGACACCTTGCGGCAATGCACCAGCGCATCGCGGATCATGAAGTTCACCAGGGTCGGTGACACGCCCAGTTCCTTGGCGATGTCTTTTTGCGGAACACCGTGCAGACGATACATTTCAAAAGCATACCGGGTACGGCTCGGCAGCTCGGTCAAGGCATCGGCAATGGTCTCCAGGGTCGTGAAGTTGATGTGCGAAGTTTCAGGAGATGCGCCGTGGATGACCACATTGAGTCCTTCTTCCTCGCTGCCTGAATACTTCTGTTCCAAGGCCTGTTTGCGATAGTGATCGATCGCCAGATTGCGCACGATCTGGAACAGATAGCTCAGTTGCGCCTTGATCGATGAGGTGATCTGCGGCGCGGATTGCAGGCGGAAGTAGGCATCCTGCACAACGTCTTCGGCCCTTGATCGACAGCCCGTAATGCGGGCAGCGATTTTGACCAGGATAAGGCGGTTTTCTACGAACGCCTGGAGTAACGGTGAATCGCACGTACTTGTGGATAATTGTTCCGGCATGGAAATCACCTTGCAGCAATGGGCAGCTGAAGCTTTGTAGGAGAAGCCCCCTACACACCGGGCAACAAATTAGGCTGGATGATAATTATTGTCAATTGAGAAATATAACTAACATCATGTTTCGATGGTGGCTTTCTGATGGCTTGTGGGCCGCACAGAGTGGGCAGAACCATCTGTTACTAATTAATTCGCAACCCCATCCGTTCTCCTTGGTGACAGTGCCGGCTCACCGCCGGGCTCCCATGCAGCAGGAGAATGACATGGTATTTGATCGCGAAGACCTCACCTTCCAGGTGGTGTGCAATCACGAAGAGCAGTACTCCATCTGGCCCGACTACAAGGCCATTCCTAATGGCTGGCGGGCGGTTGGCATGAAAGGCCTGAAGAAGGAATGCCTGGAATATATCGAGCAGCACTGGACAGACATGCGTCCGCTGAGCCTGCGACAGAAGATGGATCAGGACAAAGTGGTGGCCTGAAGTGAGCGCCTTCAACAGCTTGCGCCTGTTCTGCCTGCCGTATTCCGGCGCCAGCGCCATGGTCTACAGCCGCTGGCGACGGGCATTGCCGCAGTGGCTTGAAGTTCATCCGCTGGAATTGCCGGGACGCGGCATGCGCATGAACGAGCCGCTGCACACCGATATTCGCGGCCTGGCCAGGCAACTGGCGCGGGAAGTCAGCCAGCAATGTCTCCGCACGCCGGATCAGCATTACGCCCTGTTTGGGCACAGTCTCGGCGGGCTGCTGGCCTACGAGCTGGCTCATGCGCTGGATGAGCTGGGTGCGCCTGCGCCGTTATGCCTGTTCACCTCGGCAACCGCCGGTCCGGCGCGGCGTGATGTCAGCGAATACCGCGTCGCCAAGACCGACGCCGAGCTCATCGAGCGCTTGCGAACGCTGCAAGGCACCTCCGAGGATGTGTTGGCCAACCGCGACTTGATGGAGCTGATGCTGCCGATTCTGCGCGCCGACTTCCTGATGTGCGGCAGCTTTGAATACCTGCCGCGCGAACCGCTGCCGATGCCGGTTCATGTGTTCGGCGGCAAGCAAGACAGCGTGAAGGTTGAAGAGCTGCTCGATTGGCAGGATGAAACCACGGTCGGATTCTCCCTGGACATGTTCGAAGGCCATCACTTTTTCCTGCAGAAACAGGAAGGCGCCTTGCTGCGTTGTCTGCGGCGCTACGCCGAGCAGCATCTGGCGCGTGCCAGCCGCCAACGCTCACCCGCCGCAGCAGCCAGCTGATCCACACCGCGATACCCGGCGCGCATTCGGCGCGCCCATCCCCGGCATTCCCGATTGCAAGCCAGACTCAGGCAGGAACAACCATGATCGACGCATTCGAACTCCCCAACACTCTGGTGCAGGCCCTGCAACAACGTGCGGCCCGCCAGCCTGATCGAATTGCCCTGCGTTTTCTTGCCGAAGACGCCAGCGAAGGCGCGGTGCTCAGCTATCGCCAGCTGGATCTGCGGGCGCGCACCATCGCCGCTGCATTGCAGGCACGGGCCAATCCCGGCGAGCGTGCGGTGCTGCTGTTCCCCAGCGGTCCGGACTACGTAGCCGCGTTTTTCGGCTGTTTGTACGCCGGGATCATCGCCGTGCCGGCTTATCCGCCCGAGTCGGCGCGCCGCCATCATCAGGAGCGTCTGCTGTCGATCATCGCCGACGCCGAACCGCGCCTGATTCTGACCCGTTCCGCATTGCGCGATTCGCTGCTGCAAATGGAGCAACTGCACAACGCGAACGCGCCGCAATTGTTGTGCGTCGACAGCCTGGACGATGCGCTGGCCAATGACTGGCGCGCGACGCAGTTGCACGCCGACGATATCGCCTTTTTGCAGTACACCTCCGGCTCCACAGCGTTGCCCAAAGGCGTGCAAGTCACCCACGGCAATCTGGTTGCCAATGAACTGTTGATCCGGCGCGGCTTTGGCATTGATCTGAACCCGAACGATGTCATCGTCAGCTGGCTGCCGCTGTATCACGACATGGGGCTGATCGGCGGGCTGCTGCAACCGATCTTCAGCGGCGTGCCGTGCGTTTTGATGTCGCCGGGGTATTTTCTGGCGCGGCCGGTTCGCTGGCTGCAAGCCATCAGCGAATACGGCGGAACCATCAGTGGTGCACCGGATTTTGCCTATCGCCTGTGCAGCGAACGGATCAGCGAATCGGCCATGGCCGGTCTGGACCTGAGCAAGTGGCGGGTGGCGTTCTCCGGCTCCGAGCCGATCCGCCAGGACAGCCTCGATCAGTTCAGCAGCAAATTTGCTGCGACCGGCTTTACCCAGGAAAGCTTCTTCGCCTGTTACGGCCTGGCCGAAGCGACGCTGTTCGTCAGCGGCGGGCAACGTGGATCGGGCATCGGCAACCTTGAAGTGGACAGCCAGGCACTTACGCAAAATCGCGCGGAACCGGGCCGTGGCAGCCTGTTGCTGAGCTGCGGCCGCAGTCAGCCCGAGCACGCGGTGCAGATCGTCGAACCGGCAAGCGGCGAAGTGCTGGCCGACAATCAGGTCGGCGAAATCTGCGCGGCGGGTCCGAGCATCGCCCATGGCTATTGGCGCAATCCCGAAGCCAGCGCGAAAACGTTTGTCGAGCGTGACGGCCGCACCTGGCTGCGTACCGGCGATCTGGGCTTTATCCGTGACGGCGAAGTGTTTGTCACCGGGCGCCTGAAAGACATGTTGATCGTGCGCGGCCACAACCTTTATCCACAGGACATCGAGCAGACCATCGAGCGCGAAGTGGACGTGGTGCGCAAGGGCCGGGTCGCGGCGTTCGCCATCAGCGAAAACGGCGTGGACAGCATCGGGATCGCCGCCGAAGTCAGCCGCAGCGTGCAGAAAATCCTCGCCCCGCAGGCGTTGATCAAGGCCATTCGACAAACTGTTGCCGAAGCGTTCCAGGAAGCGCCCGGCGTCGTGGTGCTGCTCAATCCCGGCGCGCTGCCCAAGACCTCCAGCGGCAAGCTGCAACGCGCCGCCTGCGCCAAGGGTTTGGCCGATGGCAGTCTCGACAGCTATGCGCGTTATCCGGATGAGCAGCCTCTTGAGCAAGTGCTGGCTGGCGCAGTCGACGACTTGCAGGACAGCATCGCTACTATCTGGCGCGAACAGCTGCAAGTGGAGCAGATCGCGGCCGACGATCATTTCTTCCTGCTCGGCGGCAATTCCATCGCGGCGGCGCAGGTCATGGCCCGCCTGCGGGAAGTACTTGGCCTGGAGCTGAACCTGCGTTTGCTGTTCGAAGCGCCAACGTTGGGGGAGTTCTCGGCTGAAATCAATCGTCAGCAAGCGGCGGGGGTGCCATCGCAGCATGCAATCCAGGCGCTGCCCCGCGATCGCGACCTGCCGCAATCCCTGGCGCAGAATCGCTTGTGGATTGTCTGGCAACTGGAGCCGCAGAGCGCGGCTTACAACATCCCGGCGGCGCTGCGTTTGCGCGGCGAGCTGGATCAGGCGGCGTTGACCGCCAGCTTCCAGCAGTTGATCCAGCGCCATGAAGCCTTGCGCACGCGCTTCCTGGAGCGCGACGGGCAGGCGCTGCAACGTATCGAGCCGGCGTCGGCCTTCGCCTTGCAGCATCTGGACCTGAGCCAGTTCCCTGCCAGCGAACGTGACGCGCGGGCCACACAGGCCAGAGAGCGGGAAGCTCAAGCCCCATTCGATCTGCAAAACGGCCCGCTGCTGCGCGTGACGCTGGTACGCCTCGACGATCAGGAACATCAGCTCTGGGTCACGCTGCATCACATCATTGCTGACGGCTGGTCGTTGAATGTATTGATCGACGAATTTTCCAGGCTGTACGCCGCTGCCAGTCAAGGCCAGAACCTTGACCTGGCGCCGTTGCCGCTGCACTACGGCGATTACGCCCAATGGCAGCGCCAATGGCTGGCGGCGGGTGAAGCCGCGCGGCAACTGGCGTACTGGACCGAACAACTGGGCGACGAACAGCCCACGTTGGCATTGGCCACCGATCATCCGCGCAGTGCATTGCACAGCCATCGGGCAGCGCGTTACAGCGTGTTGCTCGATGAAGGCCTGAGCACTGCGTTGCGCTACACCGCCCAGGAACATGACGCGACGCTGTTCATGGTCCTGTTGGCCGCGTTCCAGGGTTGGCTGCATCGCTACAGTGGCCAGACTGATATCCGCATCGGCGTGCCGGGCGCCAACCGCCCACGTCTGGAAACCCAGGGTCTGGTGGGCTTTTTCATCAATACCCTGGTGCTGCGCGGTGCCGTGGATTCACGCAAACCGTTCAGCCAGTTGTTGCGCGAAGCCCGCGCGGCAGCCCTCGGCGCTCAGGCCCATCAGGACTTGCCGTTCGAGCAACTGCTCGAAGCCATGCCCCATGCGCGGGAACAAGGCCTGTTTCAGGTGATGTTCAACCATCAGCAACGGGACCTGAGCGCGCTGCGCCGCTTGCCGGGCCTGCTCGCCGATGAACTGCCGTGGCACAGCCGCGAAGCCAAGTTCGACCTGCAATTGCACAGTGAAGAAGACCATCGCGGGCGTCTGGCGCTGCATTTCGATTACGCCCCCGAGTTGTTCGACGTGCAGACCGTGCAGCGCATGGCCGAGCATTTCACTGCCTTGTTGCAGCAGGTCAGCGACCAACCAACGCAATGCATTGGCGACCTCTTGCTGCTCAGCGCTGCCGAGCAGGCCCAGCAACAGGAATGGAGTCGCGCACCTTGCGCGCCCGCCAGGCGCTGGTTGCCGGAGTTGCTCGCCGAGCAGGCGGCACTGACGCCTGAACGTATCGCGCTGATCTGGGACGGCGGGCACCTGGATTTCGCCAGTCTCGATAGCCAGGCCAATCAGCTCGCGCATTATTTGCGCGACAAAGGCGTCGGCCCGGACGTGTGCGTTGGCATCTGCGCCGAACGCTCGCCGCAACTGCTGGTCGGTTTGCTGGCGATCATCAAGGCCGGCGGTGCCTACGTACCGCTGGACCCCGAATACCCGCAAGAGCGAGTGAGTTTCATGCTGCGCGACAGCGGTGTCGAGCTGCTGCTGACCCAAAGCCATCTGCTGACCGGTTTGCCAGTGGACGAAGGCGTCACCGCCATCACCCTCGATACCCTGCATCTGGACAACTGGCCACGCAGCGCGCCGGGTTTGCACCTCAATGGCGACAACCTGGCCTATGTGATTTACACCTCCGGCTCCACCGGCCAGCCCAAAGGCGTGGGCAACACCCATGCCGCGCTGGCCGAGCGCCTGCAATGGATGCAGGCCACTTATCAGCTGACGCCCGACGATGTGCTGATGCAGAAGGCGCCAGTCAGTTTCGATGTGTCGGTGTGGGAGTGCTTCTGGCCGCTGATTACGGGTTGCCAGCTGCTGATTGCCGCGCCCGGAGAGCACCGCGATCCTCGACGCATTGCCGAGCGGGTCGAGCAATTTGGCGTGACGACCTTGCACTTCGTGCCGCCGCTGTTGCAGCTGTTTATCGAAGACCCGCACGTCGTTGCCTGTAGCAGCCTGAAACGGATTTTCTCCGGTGGCGAAGCCTTGCCTGCCGAACTGCGCAATCGAGTGCTGGCGCAGCTGCCGAACGTGCAACTGCACAACCGCTACGGCCCGACCGAAACCGCCATCAACGTCACCCATTGGCATTGCCGCAGTGAAGACGGCCCGCGCTCGCCCATTGGCCGTCCGCTGGGCAACGTGGTGTGCCGGATTCTCGACAGCGAACTCAATCCGCTGCCGGCCGGCGTGCCCGGCGAACTGTGCATCGGTGGCATTGGCCTGGCCCGTGGTTATCTGGGCCGACCTGACTTGACGGCGGAGCGTTTCGTGCCCGATCCATTGGGCGAGGAGGGCGCGCGCCTGTATCGCACCGGCGACCGGGCGCGTTGGTCCACCGACGGCGTGATCGAGTATCTGGGACGTCTCGATCAGCAGGTCAAATTGCGCGGCTTTCGCGTTGAACCCCAGGAAATCGAAGCGCGCTTGCTGACCCAACCCAACGTGCTGCAAGCCGTGGTGCTGGTCCGCGAAACCCAGGCGGGCGCGCAGTTGATCGGCTGGTACACCGCAGACGGCGAGGTTGCCCCCGAACAGCTGAAAACCGCGCTGGCCGCCGAACTGCCGGAATATATGGTTCCCGCGCAGCTGATGCGTCTGGCGCAGATGCCGCTGAGCCCCAGCGGCAAGCTGGACCGCCGCGCCTTGCCGGAGCCGCAATGGCAGCAGCGCGAGCACGTCGAACCGCGCTCCGAGCTTGAGCAGCAAATCGCCGCCATCTGGCGCGAGGTGCTGGGTTTGCAGCAAGTGGGGTTGAACGACGACTTCTTCGCCTTGGGTGGGCATTCATTGCTGGCCACCCAGATCGTTTCCCGGGTGCGTCAGGCCTGCGACGTGGAATTGCCATTGCGGGTGTTGTTCGATGCCAGCGAGCTGGGCGCGTTTGCCGGGCAGGTGGCGCGGATTCAACGGGCGGGCGACAGCAATCGCCAGCAGCCGATTCAGCGGGTTGATCGCAGCCAGCCAGTGCCGTTGTCCTATTCCCAGCAACGCATGTGGTTCCTCTGGCAAATGGAGCCGGACAGCCCGGCCTACAACGTCGGCGGCATGGCGCGGTTGCGCGGCGTGCTGGACATCAGCCGCTTTGAAGCGGCCCTGCAAGCCTTGATCGCCCGTCACGAAACCTTGCGCACCACGTTCCCGAGCGTCGACGGCGTGGCCTGCCAGCAGGTTGCAGCTGAATCGACGGTGCCTATGCAATGGCAGGATTTCTCCGCGCTGAGCCAAAGTGCCCGCGAGCAGCAGTTGCAGGCCTTTGCCGATGCTCAGGCGCACCAGCCTTTCGACCTGGAGCGCGGCCCGTTGCTGCGCGCTTGTCTGGTCAAGGCTGGCGAGCAGGAACACTACTTTGTCCTGACCCTGCACCACATCGTCACCGAAGGTTGGGCGATGGATATTTTCGCCAGGGAATTGAGCGCGCTGTACGAAGCCTTCGTCGATGATCGCGAATTGCCCCTTGAACCGCTGCCGGTGCAGTATCTGGACTACAGCGTCTGGCAGCGGCAATGGCTGGAATCCGGCGAGCGCCAGCGTCAGCTGGATTACTGGACCGCCAAGCTGGGCAATGAACATCCGCTGCTGGAATTGCCCGGCGACCGTCCGCGTCCGCCGGTGCAAAGTCATCGCGGCGGTTTGTATCGCTTTGATCTGGGCGACGAGCTGGCCGCGCAGGTGCGCCGCTTCAACGCTGAACACGGCCTGACGCTGTTCATGACCATGACCGCCGCGCTGGCAGTATTGCTCTATCGCTACAGCGGCCAGCAGGATTTGCGCATCGGCGCGCCGGTTGCCAATCGCATCCGTCCGGAAAGCGAAGGGCTGATCGGCGCGTTCCTCAATACGCAAGTGCTGCGCTGTCAGCTCGACGGGCAGATGAGTGTCGCGCAATTGATCGATCAGGTGCGCCAGACAGTCATTGAAGGTCAGTCCAATCAGGACTTGCCGTTCGATCATCTGGTCGAAGCCCTGCAACCGCCGCGCAGTGCTGCGTATAACCCGCTGTTTCAGGTGATGTGCAACGTGCAGCGCTGGGAATTCCAGCAAAGCCGCACGCTGGCGGGCATGGCGGTGGATTATCTGGTCAACGATGCCCATGCGACCAAGTTCGACCTGAATCTGGAAGTCACCGATCTCGATCAGCGCCTGGGCTGCTGCCTGACCTACAGCCGCGATCTGTTCGATGAGCCACGCATTGCGCGCATGGCCGCTCATTGGCGCAACCTGCTGCAAGGCTTGATCGCCGATCCGGACCAACGCTTGAGCGAGTTGCAACTGTTTGATCCTGCCGAGCAGACGCGCTTGATTGCCAGTCTGGCTGAAGAGGCGGGCGAGCATGATCTGTCGCAGTGCATTCATGTGCTGTTCGAAGAGCAGGCGCGCAAAACCCCGGAGGCGGGTGCGCTGACGTTCGCCGGGCAAACCCTCAGTTACGCCCAGCTCAACGGCCGCGCCAACCAGTTGGCCCGAGCCCTGCGCGAGCGCGGCGTCGGTCCGCAGGTGCGGGTCGGGCTGGCGTTGCAGCGCTCTCATGAAATGGTCATCGGCCTGCTGGCGATTCTCAAGGCGGGCGGCGCTTACGTGCCGCTGGACCCGGAATACCCGCTGGATCGCTTGCACTACATGATTGAAGACAGCGGCATCGGCCTGCTGTTGGGCGATACGGCGTTGTTTGAGGCGTTGGGCGAGTTGCCTGCGGGGCTGATCACTTTCGACTTCCAGGCTCATTGCAGGAGGGGATTTATCCCCGAAGAGGCCGATGCAGGCGCTGAAACCCTGTCTGATCTTACTGACATCTTCCCGGATAAATCCGGTCCTACAGGTTTTGCATCAAGCAGCAACCTGCCCAACCTCACCTCGCCACAGCATCAGGCTTATCTGATCTACACCTCCGGCTCCACCGGCAAACCCAAGGGCGTGGCGGTCAGTCATGGCGAGATTGCCATGCATTGCCGGGCGGTGATCCAGCGATTTGGCATGCGTGCCGACGATTGCGAGCTGCACTTTTATTCGATCAACTTCGATGCCGCGACTGAACGTCTTCTGGTGCCGTTGCTTTGCGGCGCGCGAGTGGTCATGCGCGCCCAGGGACAGTGGGATGCCGAGGAAATCTGCCAGCTGGTTCGTGAGCAGCAGGTCAACATTCTCGGTTTTACCCCGAGCTACGGCAGCCAGTTGGCGCAATGGCTGGCCAGCCAGCAGCAAACCTTGCCGGTGCGCATGTGCATTACGGGCGGCGAAGCGCTGACCGGCGAGCACCTGCAACGCATCCGCGCGGCGTTCCAGCCGCAACAGTTTTTCAACGCCTATGGCCCGACCGAAACCGTGGTCATGCCGCTGGCGTGTCTGGCGCCGCACGTGTTGGAAGAGGGTGCCGCCACGGTGCCGATTGGCAGCGTGGTGGGGGCGCGAGTCGCCTACATTCTTGATGCCGACCTGACGCTGTTGCCCCAAGGCGCCATCGGCGAGCTGTACATCGGTGGTGCCGGTCTGGCCGGGGGCTATCATCAGCGGCCGGGGATGACCGCCGAGCGGTTTGTCGTCGATCCGTTCTGCGCCAATGGCGGCCGGATGTACCGCACCGGCGATCTGGTGCGCCAGCGCGCCGATGGTTTGGTGGAATACCTGGGGCGCATCGACCATCAAGTGAAAATTCGTGGTTTCCGCATCGAGTTGGGGGAAATCGAAAGTCGCCTGCTGGAACATCCGAGTGTGCGCGAAGCCGTGGTGCTGGCGCTGGATGCGCCAGGTGGCAAGCAACTGGTGGGTTATGTGGTCGGCGAAGGCGACACGGCCGAGCTGCGTGATGCCCTGCGCACTCACCTGCACAGCCAGTTGCCGGATTACATGGTGCCCGCGCAGTTGATCCTGCTGGACAGCATGCCGCTCACCGCCAATGGCAAACTCGACCGCCGCGCCTTGCCGGCGCCGGACCCGGAGCACAATCGCGAGCGTTTCATCGCCCCACAAAGCGAGCTGGAGCAAGCGTTGGCGGCGATCTGGCGTGACGTGCTGAATGTCGAGCGGGTTGGTCTGGTGGACAACTTCTTTGAACTGGGCGGCGATTCGATCCTGTCGATTCAGGTCGTGAGCCGGGCGCGTCAGGCGGGGATTCATTTCAGCCCGCGTGACATGTTCCAGCACCAGACCGTGCAGACCCTGGCCGGCGTGGCGACCCGCGTCGAACAGATTCTTGCCGAACAAGGGCCGATTCTCGGTGCGGCGCAACTGACCCCGATTCAACACTGGTTCTTCGCCAGCGAAATCCCCCAGGCGCAGCACTGGAACCAGTCCGTGCTGCTGCAAGCCACGGAAACCCTCGACCCGGTCCGCCTGGAGCAGGCGCTGCGTGACGTGCTGGTGCAGCACGACGCCTTGCGCTTGCGCTTCAAGCGCGACGCTGACGCGTGGAGTGCCGAGCACGCGCCGATGGAGCAATGCGCCGTATTGTGGCGCGCGGAACATGCCTCGCCAGAGCTGTTCGCCGACGCGCAACGCAGCCTTAACCTGGAGCGCGGGCCGTTGTTGCGCGCAGTGTTGGTCAGCGACGGCAAGGCGCAGCAGCAACTGTTGCTGGCCATTCACCATTTGGTGGTGGACGGCGTGTCCTGGCGGATTCTGCTGGATGATTTGCAGGCGGCATATCGTCAGCAAACGTTGCCGGCGAAAACCAGCGCGTTCCGTGACTGGACCCAGCGTTTGCAGACCTATGCCGTCAGCGAACCGCTGCGTGAAGAATTGCAGTGGTGGCAAAGCCAGTTGATCGACAGCAGCCGCCTGCCGTTCGATCATCCTCAAGGTCGTCAGCTCAATGCTCAGGCGCACACCCTCAGCGTGCGCCTTGATGCCCAGCGCACCCGCCAGTTATTGCAACAGGCGCCGGCTGCCTATCGCACTCAGGTCAATGACTTGCTGCTGACCGCGCTGGCGCGGGTGGTGTGTCGCTGGACCGGCGACACGGCGGCGCTGATTCAGCTGGAAGGCCATGGCCGCGAAACCCTGTTCGATGACATCGACCTGACCCGCAGCGTCGGCTGGTTCACCAGTGCGTACCCGTTGCGCCTGGTGCCGCAGGACGTTGCCGACGTCGCCGGACTGGCGCCCTCGATCAAAGCCATCAAGGAACAGCTGCGCAGCGTACCGCACAAAGGTCTGGGTTATGGCGTGCTGCGTTATCTGGCCGATGATGCGTGTCGGCAAGCGATGGCCGCATTGCCCCAAGCCTTGATCACCTTCAATTATCTGGGCCAGTTCGATCAGAGTTTCGTCGCTGACGGGCTGTTCAAACCGCTGGACGCCGACGTCGGCCCGACCCACGACGAACAGGCGCCATTGCCTAACGCGTTGAGCATTGATGGCCAGGTGTATGGCGGTGAACTGGTGTTGCGCTGGACGTTCAGCCACGAGCGTTTTGACCCGGCAAGCATCTACGTCCTGGCCAATGATTATCTGACTGAGCTGCAAGGGTTGATCGCTCATTGCCTGGCCGATGATGCGGGCGGGCTGACGCCTTCGGACTTCCCGCTGGCCAGACTCAGCCAGCAACAACTGGATGCGCTGCCGATCCCGGTGGCGGCCATTGAAGATGTTTATCCGCTGACGCCGATGCAGGAAGGTTTGCTGCTGCACACGCTGCTGGAGCCGGGCACTGGCATTTATTACATGCAGGACCGTTATCGCATCGACAGCGAGATCGACCCGCAACGTTTTGCCCAGGCCTGGCAAGCAGTAGTCGCCCGCCACGAAGCCTTGCGCGCGTCGTTCTGCTGGGACAGCGGCGAGCAAATGCTGCAAATCATCCACAAGCCCGGCGCCACCCGGATCGAGTTCGTCGACTGGAGCGCCGAACCCGAGCAAGGCCATGAAGCGCGCCTGCAAGCGCTGCTCAAAGACGAGCGCGAGGCCGGGTTCAATCTGCTTCATGAAGCGCCATTCCACTTGCGCCTGATCCGCATCGGCGCCGGGCGTTACTGGTTCATGATGAGCAACCACCACATCCTCATCGATGCCTGGTGCCGTGGTTTGTTGATGAGCGACTTCTTCGAAATCTATACCGCGCTCGGCGAGGGACGCGAAGCCGCGTTGCCCGCGCCGCCGCGTTATCGCGACTACATTGGCTGGTTGCAGCGTCAGGACATTGCCCAGTCGAAACACTGGTGGCGTACCAATCTGCAGGGCTTCGAGCGCACCACGTTCATTCCGGTGGATCGCCCGTTGCTGCGTGAACACGCCGGTCACAGCGGCGGCATGATTGTCGGCAACCGCTACACGCGTCTCGATGCTCAGGACGGGCTGCGTCTCAAGGATCTGGCCCAGCGTCATCAACTGACAGTCAATACTTTCGCCCAGGCCGCGTGGGCCTTGCTGCTGCGCCGTGTGAGTGGCGAGCGTGATGTGGTGTTCGGCGTTACCGTGGCCGGACGTCCCGTGGACATGCCGCAGATGCAGCGCACGGTCGGGCTGTTTATCAACAGCATTGCGCTGCGGGTCAGCCTGCCTGCGGATGATCAAAGCTGCTCGGTGCTGGATTGGCTG
Source organism: Pseudomonas sp. CFII64 (assembly GCF_000416235.1). Classification (GTDB taxonomy): domain Bacteria; phylum Pseudomonadota; class Gammaproteobacteria; order Pseudomonadales; family Pseudomonadaceae; genus Aquipseudomonas. The sequence continues at coordinate 401,168 of NZ_ATLO01000004.1, forward strand.
CACGGCCTGCTCGACAGCAATCTGCAACTGCGCGAGCACGAATACATGCCGCTGGTGCAGATTCAGGAATGCAGCGAACTGCCCAAGGGCCAGCCGTTGTTTGACAGCCTGTTCGTCTTCGAAAACGCCCCGGTTGAAGTCTCCGTGCTGGATCGCGCGCAAAGTCTGAGCGCGAGCTCGGATTCGGGCCGCACCCACACCAACTTCCCGCTCACAGCCGTGTGTTATCCGGGCGATGAGCTGGGCCTGCATCTGTCGTTCGATCAGCGTTATTTCGATGGCGAAACCGTTGAGCGCTTGCTGGGCGAGTTCAAGCGCCTGCTGCTGGCGCTGGCCGATGGTATTCAGGGCACGATGGCGGACTTGCCGTTGCTGGCCGATGCGGAGCGCCAATTCCTGATCGAGGACTGCAACCGCAGCGAGCATGACTATCCCCTTGAACACGGCTATGCACGGCTGTTTGAAACCCAGGTCGCGGCGCATCCGCAACGCATCGTCGCCACGTGCCTGGAGCGCAAGTGGAGTTATCAGGATCTCAATCGTCACGCCAATCGCCTCGGTCATGCCTTGCGCGAGGCCGCTGTGCAAATCGATCAGCCCATCGCCTTGCTGGCCGAACGCGGTCTGGATCTGCTGGGCATGATCCTCGGCAGCTTCAAGGCTGGCGCGGGTTATCTGCCGCTGGACCCTGGCCTGCCGGATCAACGCCTCAGCGGCATCATCGAACAGAGCGGCACGCCGCTGCTGGTCTGCACCGCCGCCTATCGCGAGCAGGCGCTGGGCTTGCTTGAAAGCTTCTCCTGCGCTGGCAAGCCGCGCTTGCTGGTCTGGGAAGAGGTGCAGCAGGGCGCGCATTCGGAGCTCAATCCGGGGATTTATTCCGGGGCGGATAACCTCGCCTACGTGATCTTCACCTCCGGCTCGACCGGGCAGCCCAAAGGCGTGATGGTCGAGCAGCGCGGCATGCTCAACAATCAACTGAGCAAGGTGCCGTATCTGCACCTGGATCAGTTCGACGTGATCGCGCAGACCGCCTCGCAAAGTTTCGATATTTCGGTCTGGCAATTCCTCGCCGCGCCGCTGTTCGGCGCGCGGGTGGATATCGTGCCGAACATCATTGCCCATGATCCCCAGGCGTTGCTGGAACATGTGCAGGGCAGCGGCATCACTGTGCTGGAAAGCGTGCCGTCACTGATTCAAGGCATGCTCGCGGCAGAGCGGCTGCCGCTGGAACGCTTGCGCTGGATGCTGCCGACCGGGGAAGCCATGGCGCCGGAACTGGCCCATCAATGGTTGCAACGTTATCCACAGATCGGCCTGGTCAACGCTTACGGGCCGGCAGAATGTTCCGATGACGTGGCGTTCTTCCGCGTCGATCAAGCTGCGACCGAGGGCAGCTATTTGCCGATTGGCACGCCGACCGATAACAACCGCTTGTACCTGCTGGATGACGCGCTGGAGTTGGTGCCTTTGGGTGCCATCGGCGAGTTGTGCATCGCTGGCACAGGCGTGGGCCGGGGTTACGTGGGCGATCCGCTGCGCACGGCTCAGGTGTTTGTGCCGCATCCATTTGGCGCCGCTGGGGAGCGGCTGTACCGCAGCGGCGATCTGGCGCGGCGCCGGGCGGATGGCGTGCTGGAATACGTCGGGCGTATCGACCATCAGGTGAAGATTCGCGGTTTCCGCATCGAGCTGGGGGAAATCGAAGCGCGACTGCATGAACAGCCGGAGATCCATGACGCTGCGGTCGCGGTGCAGGAAGGGCCGAACGGCAAGTATCTGGTGGGCTACATCGTCTCGACTGCCGATCAGGCGGGCGAATTGCCGGAGATCATCAAGGCGCGTTTGCGTGCGGTATTGCCGGATTACATGGTGCCGCTGCACTGGCTGTTGCTTGAGCAGTTGCCGCGCAACGCCAACGGCAAGCTGGATCGCAAGGCGCTGCCGGCGTTGGAGATCGGCCAGCTGCACAATCAAGCCTACGTCGCGCCAGGCAATGACCTTGAGCAAACCCTGGCCGATATCTGGGGCGAAGTGCTCAACGTCGAGCAGGTCGGCACCCACGATAACTTCTTCGAACTGGGCGGCCATTCGCTGCTCGCCACGCAAATTGCCTCACGGGTGCAGAACGCCTTGCAGCGCACAGTGCCGCTGCGGGCGATGTTCGAATGCAGCACGGTTTCCGAATTGGCCGGTTATATCGACGGCCTGGAATCCAGTGTGATCACCGAAGAGAAAGTGGATCGCCTGAGCGACTTGATGGCACAGCTGGAGGCTCTGGATTAACGACACGCCAGATCCGGGCGTGCCGTTTTGGGGCATGCCCGGATTGTGATGGCTAAGGTTTGGGGCCCAGAATCTTTTCCAGCTGCGCGGTTTGCGGTGCGCCTTGCTGCTGTTGCAGTTGGCCCTTCGCATCGAGGTAGAAGATCGACGGCGTTGCGGAAAGGCCCAGGTCGTTCATCAATTGCAGATTGGCGTCGAGACGGGTCTGAATGTCCTTGGGGATGCTGCCCAAAGGTTTCAACTTGCTGCTTTTGCCCGCCTGTTCATGCGTGTTCAGTGCCGCTTGGGGATCGTTGTCGGCCAGTAAAGCAGCGGCCTTGGCGGCGCTGTCTTCACGGATGATGCCGACCATGATGTGGCGCAGTTGCACCTTGCCAGCCTTGACCCATGGCCGCGCCTGTTCCCAGAACATGTTGCAGTACGGGCAATTGGCATCGCTGAACAGATACACCACGTTGGGTGCATCGGCGTTGCCATCGGCGATCCAGGTGCTTTTCTCCAGACCGCTCCAGACCTCTTTGGACATCGGCTCGTAGACCAGTTTTTGCAGCGGTGCCTCGCTGAGGTCTTCACCTTTTTCGTCATAGAGATTGCCCGCCAGCACATGCTTGCCATCCCGGGTCAGGTACAGCGCCATGGCCTGTTTCTGGTATTCAGCGGCATAGCCGCGCAAGCCGTCCGGCGCATCGAAACTGCCGATGATGCGCGCGCCTTTGTCTTGCAGTGCGCGAATCGGCGCAGGCAATTCTTCGGCCTGTAACAACGGGCTTTGCAGGATCAGCAGGCTCAGGCTGAGCAGTGAAAGGCAACGGATCGAAATCATGGGTCAAGGGTCCTTGAAGGCTGGGTCGTACTCGGAAAACTGTCGAGGTAGCGGGTCAGGCTGGCTTGGGAAAGCTCGCCCAGGTGACTGCCGATCAGGCGGCCTTCGGAGCTGTAGAAAACGGTGGTGGGCAGGGCCATGGAGCCGACGCTTTGCGCCAGTTGGCCGCTGCCGTCGAACAGCACGTTGCTCAGGCGCAAGCCTTGGGTGTTCAGGAAACTTGCTACGGTTTGCGGCGATTCGGCTTGATTGACGAACAGGAACACCACGTCATCGCGCTCGGCCTGGGCGGCTTGCAGGACGGGCATTTCCCGCCGACAGGGCGGACACCAGGTCGCCCAGAGATTAATCACCAGCGGTCGTCCCTGATAATCGGCCAGCTGCACGGATTCCCCGGCAGCATTGCGCAAGCTGATTTCCGGCAGGCTGACACCTTGCTGATAAATGTTCAGGCCCAGATTGGCCAGCAGCCAGAACATCAATCCGCTGCCCAGACCAAGCCCCAGCGGGCGGCGTAGCTCCAGGCGTCGCCAGGCGATCAGCAGTCCGCCGAGGATCACCGCGAGCACGCCCGGCCAGATCAGGAAACCGCCATCGCGAATGTCCAGCGCCTGCCACGGCTGCGCCTGATAATGCGCCCAATACTCGATGACAAATCCCGCACGTGCGACCAGCAACCCCAACAGGAACAGACCGAACAACGCCGATTCCGGGTTGGCGCCGGTCCGCCGCGAGGTCAACCAGCCCACCAGCGTGGCCAGCGCCAGTGCGCCGATCAGCAGCAGGTGCACGACGGCCAGGGCGAACGGCCCGATAGAAACACTCAACATCAACTGCGCTCCCGAGTGGCTTGCCAGTGTTGCAGGAAAGTCCCGGCGTCGACCTGGCCGGTGATCCGCCGGTCGCGTCGTTCGTTGCCGTCTGGCCCGATCCACAACAGGCTCGGTGGCCCCGGCACCTTGTAACGTTGCAGCAGCTCGCGGCTGGCCGGGCTGTCAGCGGTGACATCCAGGCGCAGCAGATGCACGCCTTGCAGCGCATTCAACACCTCGGGTTTGGCGAACACCTGTTTCTCCATGATTTTGCAGGACACGCACCAGTCGGCGTAGTAATCGATCAGCACCCAGCGACCGCTGGCTTTGGCGGCTTCGAGTTCAGTTTGCAGCGCCCGGGGATCGCTTAGCGTGACAAACGCTTCATCTGTCGTGGCGCGTTGTTCGACACGGTTGGCACTGTAAACCTTCAGCGGCTGCCAAGGGTCGTCCGCGCCACCAGCGGCGCCCACCAGCAGCAACACGGACCACAGGCCGAAGATCAGACCAGCGGGGGCGAAGAACCGGGTGGTGCTTTTCATTCGCTGGGTCAACGCCAGCGCACTGCATGCGGCGATCAACAGCAGCGCGCCCCAACCGGCGACCCACAACGACTCATCCAGCAGAGGCCGCGCCATCAGCAATGCGGTGCCGAGGAACATGAAACCGAACACGCCTTTGAGCACATCCATCCACGCTCCAGGCTTGGGCAGGAAACGATTGCCGACGGTGACCAACAGCATCAATGGCAAACCGATTCCCAATCCCATGACGAACAGCACCAGGCCGCCGTGCAGCGCATTGCCGCTTTGTGCGATGTAGAGCAGCGCGCCGGCCAGCGGTGCGGTCATGCACGGGCCGACCATCAACCCGGACAACGCTCCCAGCACACCGGCGCCGAGCAGGCTGCCGCCGCGTGTGCGCCGACTGGCGTTTTCCAGTCGATCACGCAACGCGGCGGGCAGTTGCAGTTCGAAAAACCCGAACATCGGCAATGCCAGCAAGACGAACAGCGCAGCGAAGCTGCCGAGCAACCACGGCTGTTGCAGCAGCGCCTGCAGATTGCCGCCGAGCAATGCCGCAACCACGCCGAGTCCCGCGTAGACCAGTGCCATGCTCAGCACATAACTACCTGCCAATGCCAGACCGCGCCGGGGACTGGCGCCACCACCCACCACCACGCCCGCCAGAATCGGCAACATCGGCAGCGAGCACGGGGCGAAGGCCAGCAGCAGGCCCAGGCCAAAGAAGATCAGCAGGCTCCAGCCCAGCGAGCGTTGCGCGAGGGAGCTGGCCAGTGTCTGGTCTTCGGCTTGCTGCCCGTTTTGTTCGACACGGGTGTCGCCGATCTCCAGCAACCGGCTTTGCGGCGGATAACACAAACCCGCATCGGCACAACCTTGCCAGCCAAGTCTCACGGTGCCGTTGGCGGCGGCCGGGATCAACACTTCAAGACTGTTGCGGTACACCTGCTGTTCGCCGAAAAACTCGTCACTGTGGGCTTCGCCTTCGGGCAGCACCGGCTGATTTTCGGCGCTCAGCCCGGCAAAACCGACGCGCTGCTTATACAGGTAATAACCCTCTGCGATGCGCCAGTGCAGACGGGTTTCCCCGGACTCCAGGCGGTCGCTGGTCAGGGTGAACGCCTGGTCAGCAGGGAGAAATTCGGCTTGTCGCTTGAAGGGATCATTGCCGGACAACGCCTGAGCAAGTGAGGGCAACAGCAAAAACATCAGCAGCAAAAAAATACGCATACAAGAGCCTTGGGATTTACAGACCGGCCAAGGGTGGAGGAGGGGGATTAAGTGATGGTTAAGGCCGTACCCTTTGTTGAAGCGAGGCTTGCCCGCGAACCAGACGCCTCGGTGGGCCAGATACGCCGCGTCATCGTTCTTCGGTGCCGTGTGTTGAATCGGGTGGCACCAACAGCATTTGCGGTGCGGCTTATTGAGGTTTCGCCCTGACGGTCGAGTCCTTTTGTTCCGGCAAAAGGACGAAACCATCTGCGCTGACGTCCGGCCCGACTTCGTCGGGTTCCTTCGCTCCGGTGTCGTGGCGTGGGTACGCGCCGACGCGCCATCCCTGGCGCAACGGCGCTCGACCGGCATCCATGCCGGTCGCCCCACACCACGACGCCTGCGCTCAGCCTCCCGACGCGCGTTTGGCGGTGTCTGTCAGATCGCGGCACGGAAAAGCGAAAATCAACAGCCAGAGCAATGTTTCAGGTGGGCCCTGAATCGGTTAGAGCGAGGCTTGCCCGCGAACATAGAATCTCCAACGAGATTGCATTTTTTTGATCTGCGCGACCGGGGTCGCGATCCCATCTTGTCCTCGAAGGCATAATCCTGCCTTAATCCTGACCTGTTTCATTGGTACATTTCCCGAGCCCGAGCATGCACGTATTACTCTGTGAAGACGACGATCTGATCGCCAGCGGAATTGCCGCCGGCCTCAATGCCCAGGGCCTGACCGTGGATCGGGTGGCCACGGCGGCAGCGGCGCGGGCGATTCTGGCGGCGGCGCAATTCGATGTGCTGATCCTTGATCTGGGCCTGCCCGACGAAGACGGTCTCAAGCTCCTCAAGCAGCTGCGCGGGCAGGGCGTGGAGCTGCCGGTGTTGATTCTTACCGCGCGGGATACGGTCAGCGACCGGGTCGATGGTTTGCAGGCCGGTGCCGATGATTACCTGCTCAAACCCTTTGATCTGCGTGAACTCAGCGCCCGCCTGCACACGTTGGTGCGGCGCGTGGCCGGACGCAGCGTCAACCTGATCGAGCATGGTTGCCTGAGCTACGACCCCAGCAGTCGCGAGGTTTTTCTATCCGGTCAACCGGTGGATTTGTCCCGCCGTGAGCAGGCGCTGTTGCATGCGCTAATGCATGCCCGAGGTCGTGTACTGTCCAGCGAGCAACTCAAGGATTGCATTTACGGCTTCGGCGATGAAGTGGAAAGCAACGCGCTGAGCGTGCACATCCATCATCTGCGGCGCAAGCTGGGCGGCCACATCGTCGAGACCGTGCGCGGCCTGGGTTATCGACTCGGCGTGGCCGGCAAAGACCTGCCATTGGAGGACCGTCAATGAGTCTGCGTCTGCGCCTGAGCCTGACGCTGGGCTCGGCATTCGTGGTGATCTGGATGCTCGCGGCGGCCTGGATGTTGTGTGATTTGCGTGCACAAATGATGGACTCACTGGATCAACGTCTCGCCGCATCGGCGCGCATGGTTTCCGGGCTCCTCGAGCAATTGCCAGTCCCCGCCAGCAATGACGGCGCAGCCTTGAGCGCCGAGCAGTTGGGCATCCCCGGCGGGCTGGCGTGTCAGGTCAGTTCATTGCGCGGCGAAGTGCTCGCACGCAGTCACTCGACCCCGGATGAACCGCTGGCGGCCGATGCCAGCGGCTTTCAAGACCAGCTTATCAACGGCGAACGCTGGCGCAGTTTCACCCTGACGCACGGCGAGTTGCGCGTTACCACGGCTGACCGCCAGGACGAGCGCGACACCCTGAAATATTCGGTTTTATTGGCGGCTTCGGTGCCGGTGGCGGTGGCCTTGTTCGGCAGTCTGGGCCTGCTCTGGCTGGGCATCGGGCAAGGTTTGGCGCCGCTCAATCGCATGCGTGATGCCTTGAAACGGCGCAGTGCCGATTCGCTGGAGCCGCTGGATATCTCGGGTATGCCCAATGAGTTGCTGCCGTTGCTGGACACCCAGAACCAGCTGTTCCAGCGCATTGCCCAGACCCTGGAACGCGAGCGGCGTCTGACCGGCGATGCCGCCCATGAGCTGCGCAGCCCGCTGACCGCCATCAAGACCCACCTGCAAGTGGCGCGCATGACCCAGGGCGAAACCCGTGATCGTTCGCTGGCCCACGCGGAAGAGGGCGCGGATCGCCTGCACAGCACGCTTGAGCAATTGCTGTTACTGGCGCGAGTCGAGGGCAGTCTGTCGTTCGAAGATGGCGTGCAATGCAGCGCCGAAGAAGTCGCGCGTCTGGCGATGCACGACGCCAGTCACGGCCACGTGTCGCGCATTGATCTGCACCTGCCGGACGATTTGTCCTCAGCGGCGCTGGATATGCCATCGGTGCTGGCCATCGCCGCCTTGCGCAATCTGCTGGAAAACGCCTTGCGCCACGCACCTCGAAACACCCGGGTTGAGCTGACCTTGAGCACTTCAGCGAGCCTGGCATGCTTTGAGGTGCGGGATCACGGCAGCGGCATCGCCGAGGAACAATTGAGCCTTGTCACCCAACGCTTCTGGCGGCAGGGCACCGGCGAAGGTGCCGGTCTGGGCCTGGCCATCGTGCAGGCCATTGTCCAGCGCTGCGGCTGCCTGCTGACTTTCGCCAATCAGCCGGATGGCTTGCGGGTCGAACTGCGTATGCCGTTGAGTCGCGACCTTCACGGATAAGTCCGGGCCAAGCATCAACATTGTGTTGATCCATCTCAAGCGTTGCCGTCAACCGTTGCGTCATGATGCGCGCGATAGCGGGCTGCGCGTCCTGGATGTGCAAGCCATGCGTGCTGATTTCGATGGACCCAGGAAAAAAAATCATGAATGCGACTGTGACGACGCCCGAAGTACCGCCCGCGAAGCTCAAGTTGCCCATCGCACTGGCCATCGCCGTACTGGTGATGGTCGGCGTGTTATTGCTGCCGCTGCCGGCGGACCTGCCGGTTGCCGGGCACCGAATGCTGGCGATTCTGGCCTTTGCCGTCGTGGTGTGGATTACCGAAGCGGTTTCTTACGAAGCCAGCGCGATCATGATCACTTCGCTCATGGCCTTCCTGATCGGCACCGCGCCGACCTTGCCGGACCCGGCTGTGATCTATGGTTCATCCGCAGCGATCAGCATGGCCCTGACCGGCTTCTCCAATCCGGCACTGGCACTGGTCGCCGGGGCGCTGTTCATCGCCGCCGCCATGACTCATACCGGACTGGATCGAAGAATCGCCCTCGTGACTCTGGCGCGGGTCGGCACCAGCACCCGGCGCATCATGCTCGGCGCCATTGTGGTGACGATTTTGCTGAGTCTGGTGGTGCCCAGTGCTACCGCGCGCAGTGCCTGCGTGGTGCCGATCATGATGGGCGTCATTGCCGCGTTCGGGGTCGACAAACGCTCGAACATCGCCGCCGCGATCATGATCATCGTCGCCCAAGGCACCAGCATCTGGAACGTCGGCATTCAGACCGCCGCCGCGCAAAACCTGCTGACGGCCGGCTTCATGGAGAAAATGCTCGGTGCACGAGTGTCCTGGCTGGACTGGCTGATCGCCGGTGCACCCTGGGCGATCATCATGTCCGGCGTGTTGATTCTGCTGGTCCTGAAATTACTGCCGCCGGAAAGCGACAGCATCCCCGGCGGCAAGGAAGCCGTCGCGCAATCCCTGGCCGAAATCGGCCCCATGACCAGTGCGCAGAAACGCCTGATGGCGGTGTCCATCGGCTTGCTGTTGTTGTGGGCCACTGAAGGCAAGTTGCACAGTTTCGACACCACCTCCACGACCTACGCCGGGTTGGTCCTCCTGTTGCTGCCGCGTTGGGGCGTGATGACCTGGAAGGATGTGCAATCGCGCATTCCGTGGGGCACGGTGATTGTTTTCGGCGTGGGCATCAGTCTGGGCACTGCATTGCTTACGACCCATGCCGGTCAGTGGCTGGGCGTGCAAGTGGTGGCGAACACCGGTCTGGACAAAGTCGGCCCGCTGGGAGTTTTCGCCATTCTCGGGGCGTTCCTGATCCTGATTCACCTGGGTTTCGCCAGCGCCACGGCGTTGACCTCGGCGATGCTGCCGATCCTGATCGCGGTGTTGCAAACCCTGCCCGGTGATTTCAACCGGCTGGGCATGACCATGTTGCTGGGTTTTGTGGTCAGCTACGGGTTCATTCTGCCGATCAACGCGCCGCAGAACATGGTCTGCCTGGGCACGGAAACCTTCACCGCCCGGCAGTTCGCCCGTGTCGGCCTGCCGGTGACGATCATCGGTTACCTGCTGATGCTGCTGTTCGCTGCCACCTACTGGAAGTGGCTGGGCTGGATGTGACACTGATTTTGTAAATCCTCGCCGCGCTGGTGCGTTTCCCTAACAGGAAATCTGCAAGCGCTCGACGGCGTGGCAGATGTCCTTTTCTACTACCTGCTATCGAGGGTTTGAGGGATGTCGGTCGCCATCAGTCGCAACGAAAATTCGCCTGCCCGGTTTGTCAGTGAGCCGGACGAAGTGCTTTATCACTTCGAAGATTCGCCTTTGCTGCAACGCCAGAAGCAGCAGGAATCCAACGCGCGCAGTTATCCACGGCGTATTCCGCTGGCGTTGAAGCGCGCCCAGGGGATTTATGTCGAGGACGTTGAAGGACGCACCTTCATCGATTGTCTGGCCGGTGCTGGCACCCTGGCGCTGGGGCATAACCATCCGGTGGTGATCGCCGCCATTCGTCAGGTGCTGGATGACGGCCTGCCGCTGCATACGCTGGACCTGACCACGCCGGTTAAAGATCAATTCGTTCAGGACCTGTTCGGTTTACTTCCAGAAGGTCTGCGCCGGGAGGCGAAAATCCAGTTTTGCGGGCCCACCGGTACGGACGCCGTGGAAGCCGCGTTGAAACTGGTGCGTACCGCCACCGGACGCAGCACCGTGCTCTCCTTTCAGGGGGGTTATCACGGCATGAGCATGGGCGCGTTGAGCCTGATGGGCAGCCTGGGTCCGAAGAAACCCATGGCCGCGTTGCTCAACAGTGGCGTGCAGTTCCTGCCGTTCCCTTACGACTATCGCTGCCCGTTCGGCCTGGGTGGCGAGCAGGGCGTGCAGGTCAATCTGAGTTATCTGGAAAACCTGCTCAACGATCCCGAAGCGGGTGTCGAACGGCCCGCAGCAGTGATCGTCGAGGTGGTGCAGGGCGAAGGCGGCGTGATTCCGGCGGATCTGGACTGGCTGCGGGGTCTGCGGCGCATCACCGAGCAGGCCGGTGTGGCGTTGATCGTGGACGAGATCCAGAGCGGCTTTGCCCGCACCGGCAAAATGTTCGCCTTCGAGCATGCCGGCATCGTGCCGGATGTGGTGGTGCTGTCCAAAGCCATTGGCGGCAGCCTGCCGTTGGCGGTGGTGGTGTATCGCGACTGGCTCGACACCTGGCTGCCGGGCGCACACGCTGGAACCTTCCGTGGAAATCAAATGGCCATGGCGGCGGGCTCGGCGGTGATGGGCTTCCTGAAACAGCACGATATTGCGTCTCATGCGACAGCCATGGGCGCGCGTTTGACCGAGCACCTGCGCATCCTCCAGCGAGACTTCCCGCAACTGGGCGACATTCGCGGGCGTGGCTTGATGCTCGGCATCGAGCTGGTGAACCCCGATGGCGCGCTGGATAACCTCGGCCATCCGCCTGCGTACAGCACTTTGGCGCCACTGATCCAGAATGAATGCCTCAAGCGCGGCCTGATCCTGGAACTCGGCGGCCGGCATGGCGCAGTCGTGCGCTTCCTGCCGCCGCTGATCATCAGCGCCGAACAGATCGACGAAGTCGCACGGCGTTTTGCCAAAGCGCTGGCGGCGGCGTTGAAGAGGGTTTGAAGTGAATTGAATTTCGCTGCGCTGTGCGGGGCAGGGACCATAGGACCGGCTTCAGCCGGGAGGATGACGGTTCTGACGACGGAACCGCTGCGAATGTACCCGCGACCTCCCGGCTAAAACCGGTCCAACGGAATGCGCTCCAATTCAGAGGATCAACACCTTCTCGTCAGACAAGCCTTTGATTTTCAAGCCCGATCCCGGACAATTGCGCCCCTGTTTTTGATGGGGGCGTTGAACTGCCAGGTTTTCCGATGCGTCCCCGCCTTGTTGTATTAACCGGCAACGGAGATTCGACCGGATGAATGATCAGGCCAATAGCGTCGAACAACGTTTCGACACGGCCCCCGCCAGCATTGCTGCGTGGAACCGCCACGACACCACCTGGATGCTCGGTTTGTTCGGCACCGCCATCGGCGCGGGCACCCTGTTTTTGCCGATCAACGCAGGTATCGGCGGCTTCTGGCCGTTGATCATCCTTGCGCTGCTGGCGTTCCCCATGACCTTCTTTGCACACCGTGGCCTGACCCGTTTCGTGCTGTCCGGACGCGAAGGCGCGGACATCACCGAAGTGGTCGAGCAACATTTCGGCAAGAGCGCCGGGGCCTTGATCACGCTGCTGTATTTCTTCGCGGTGTTTCCGATCCTGCTGATCTACAGCGTCGCGCTGACCAACACCGTGGGCAGCTTTCTCGAGCATCAGTTGCACATTCAACCGCCACCCCGGGCGATTTTGGCGTTTGTCTTGATCCTCGGCCTGCTGGCGGTGGTGCGTTGCGGCGAACGGGTGATCGTCAAGGCCATGAGCCTGATGGTTTACCCGTTCATCGTCGCGTTGCTGTTTCTTTCGGTGTTCCTGATCCCGCACTGGACCGGCGGCATCCTCGAAACCGCGACCACGCTGCCGGAGCCCTCGGCGTTCCTGCACACCTTCTGGCTGGCGATTCCGGTGATGGTGTTCTCCTTCAACCACACGCCGATCATCTCGGCGTTTGCTGTGGATCAGAAGCGTCGTTACGGAACTCAGGCTGAAGGTCGCAGTTCGCAAATCCTCGCCCGCGCCCATGGCTTGATGGTGGTGCTGGTGCTGTTCTTTGTTTTCAGTTGCGTACTGACCTTGTCGCCGGTACAGCTGGCAGAAGCCAAGGCGCAGAACCTGTCGATCCTGTCGTATCTGGCCAACCATTTCAGCAATCCGACCATTGCGTTCATGGCGCCGTTGATTGCGTTCGTGGCCATTGCCAAGTCGTTTCTGGGCCACTACATCGGAGCCAGCGAGGGCTTGAAAGGCCTGGTGGCGAAAACCGGTTATCGTCCCGCGCCCTTGCTGCTGGATCGCATGACCGCTGCGCTGATGCTGGTGGTGTGCTGGGCGGTTGCCACGCTCAACCCAAGCATTCTGGGCATGATCGAAACCCTGGGTGGCCCGATCATCACCGCGTTACTGTTCCTGATGCCGATGTACGCCATCCACAAAGTCCCGGCCATGCGTCAGTACGCCGGCAAGGCTTCCAATGTGTTTGTGGTGATCGTCGGGCTGGTGTCGATATCGGCACTGGCGTACTCGTTGACGTAGGACTGGCTTTAGCCGGGAGGGTAATTGACGCCCTCGCGACTAAAGTCGCTCCTACGGTCGCTCCTACGGTCGATTCGCGGGCAAGACGGAACGCCGCCCGCGCGCTTCAACGAGTTGCATTGCGGCTATCAATGACTCACAACGTGCGGCACTAACGATGAGTGATGACTGGTAATTAGCCATTTGTCGTCAAGGAATGCGTAGGTAAAGGTATAGCGGGCTTTTGCGGCGGGATGGTTTTCGAACTGGAAAGTGTAAAGGCCTGTATCAATAGCCATGTTGCATCCAATGTAGAGGGTGCGGCTGTCGATGCTTCCTTCAGGCTTCTTCTTCAGAAAGTCGTTGAAGTATGCGATGCGGCCCTCATCGTTCGTGCGCACTCGGTCGGAGAGTGTTGGCAGCAACACTGCATCGCTGCTGTAACGGGCTGCAACCGTCGTGGCATTGCCAGATTTCAGAGCGGTGTTCCAGTCATCGAATAATGCGGCTATCTGAACCTGATCTGTCTTGACGCAGTTTTTATCTGGCTGCCCCTGGGCTGTGACCGGTAACAGTAACGCCGCGGCGGAATATGCCAATGCCAGACTTTTTGGAAGAATCATTGTTAGTTATCACGAAGAATATTGGGGCGCGGATGCTATCGATTTCTTTATATCTGCTCCAGATGAGTTATTCGCTAAGTTGTGTCCAAGTATTGATTTTACTTGGTTGTGTAGGACCAATATTTAGTTGATGTTTTATTGTCCTTCTTCCGATAGTTGAAAACGCCTTGTCCTACGTGCGCAGTGTCATCTGCACACGCAGGATCAAGATCAATCAATAAGCGGCTACCAACCCATCCTTCCTCGGATCGGTCCCACCGACATAACCATGGGCGGTGCGCTGGATGATCTGCGCGCCGCCGAAGGCGAATACGCCGCTTGGCTCTTCAACGTCAATGTCGTGACCTTTGGCGCGCAGCGCTTCGACGACCTGCGGGTCGAATGCGCGCTCCACGGCGACTTTCAAACCCGACTCGATTCTCCAGCGCGGCGCGTCGGCTGCGGCTTGCGGGTTCTGCTTGTAACGCAAAATACGCATCATCATTTGCAGATGACCTTGCGCCTGCATCGGGCCGCCCATCAGGCCGAAGGACATCAATGGCGTGCCGTCGGTGTTCATCACGAAACCGGGAATGATGGTGTGGAACGGACGTTTGCGCGGCGCGACGACGTTGACGTGTTGCGGGTCCAGCGAGAAGCCGGCACCACGGTTTTGCAGGCTGATACCGGTGCCCGGCACGACCACGCCAGAGCCGAAACCCATGTAGTTGGACTGGATGAACGAGACCATCATGCCGCTCTCATCGGCAGCGGACAGGTACACCGTGCCACCGGCTTTCGGCGAACCATGGCCAGGGTTGGCGGCTTGATCGGTGACCAGGCCAGCGCGTTCCATCAGGTAGGCGGTGTCCAGCAAATGCTCCGAGGCAACGCGCATGTGCTCGCTGTCGGCGACGTGTTCGTCGAGGTCGGCCAGCGCCAGCTTCATGGCTTCCAGCACCGGATGCACGGTGGCCAGGCTGTCCACCGGATGTTCGCCGACCCCCAGCGCTTCGAGCATGGTCAGGCCGGCCAGCGTGGCGATGCCCTGGCCGTTGGGTGGCAGTTCGTGAACCATCGCCCCTGCATACGGCACCGACAAGGTTTCGATCCAGTCCACGGTGTGGGTCGCCAGATCGTCGAGGCTCATGACGCTGCCGTTGGCGTTGGCATGGGCGATGATCGCTTCGGCCAGCTCGCCGCGATAAAACGTTTCGCCTTTGGTCTGGGCAATCAGCTCCAGGGTGCGGGCGTGATCCTTGAGCTGGATTTTCTCGCCTGCCAGCGGCGCTTTGCCATTGGGCATGAAGCATTCGGCGAAACCGGGCTGCGACTTGAGCAGCTGCGAGCCGCGTTTCCACAACTCGGCAATGATCGGCGTGACTTGATAACCGTCGCGGGCATAACCGATGGCGGGTTCCGCCAGGGTGGCGAAGGGCAGCTTGCCGTAGCGCTTGGACAGTTCAACCCAGGCGGACACTGCGCCAGGCACGGTAACCGCGCCCCAGCCGCGTTGCGGCATTTCGCTCTGGCCTTCGAAGTGCTCAGGCGTCCAGGCTTGTGGCGCACGGCCGGAAGCGTTCAAACCTTGCAAGTTGTTGCCGTCCCAGACGATAGCGAACGCATCGCTGCCGATCCCGCAACCGGTGGGTTCGACCACGGTCAGCACCATGGCCGCAGCAATTGCTGCGTCAACCGCGTTGCCGCCACGGCGCAGCATGTCCAGCCCGGCCTGTGCGGCTAGCGGCTGGGAGCAAGCGACCATGTTGTTGCCCATGACCGGCGAGCGGGCCGAGGCGTAAGGTTGGCTGTAATCCAGATCATCGAACATTAGCGTCTTCTCTTGGCAGAAATGGCAGAAAGAATGATTAGCCCTTGGGGTCCAGCGCATCGCGCAGGCCGTCACCCAGCAGGTTGAAGCACAAGACCGTGATGTAGATCGCCACGCCCGGCGCAATCGACATCCACGGCGCTTGCTCCATGAAATTTTTCGCGGTGTTGAGCATCGAGCCCCAGGAAGGCGAGGGCGGTTGCTGGCCCAGGCCGAGAAACGACAGGCTGGCTTCGGCAAGGATCGCTGAAGCGATGGTCAATGTGGCTTGCACCACCAGCGGCGATGTCACGTTGGGCAACACGTAACGCAGGATGATCCAGCGATCCGGCAGACCAATCGCCCGGGCGCCTTCCAGGTAGTCTTCGTGCTTGATCGACAGCACCTGACCACGGGTCAGGCGGGCAAAGATCGGCATCGCCGACAAGCCGATGGCAATCATCGCGTTGGTCAGGCTCGGGCCAAGAAAAGCCCCCAGCGCAATGGCCAACACCAGAAACGGACAGGACAGCAGTGCTTCCATGATCCGCGAGATGATCGCGTCGAGCTTGCCGCCGAAGTAACCGCCGAGCAAACCCAGCGGCACGCCGATCAGCATGGCAATCGCCACTGAAACGCCGCCCGCCAGTAATGAACTGCGCGCGCCCCAGAGCAGACGGGAAAACAGATCGCGGCCCAGCTCATCGGTGCCCAGCCAGTAGATCAGCGACGGCGCCTTGCGTACGGCGAGGAAGTTGGCTTTGAGCGGATCGTGTGGCGCGATCCACGGCGCAAACGCAGCCGCGAGGATAAACAACAGCAGCACCGCCGCACCGAGCACCGCGCCTTTGTTGGCGAGGAACTTTTTGACGAAAGGCGAGCGCGCGCGGGGCGCAAGCGCAGTGAGAGTAACGCTGGCGATGGCGGTCATGACGCTGTCCTCAGACGCGGGTTGATCATGCGATAGAGCACGTCGGCAAGCAGGTTCAGCAACAGAAAACCAATCGCCACGCAGAGCACCACACCTTGCACCACGGCGTAATCGCGGTTGAACACCGCGTCGACGATCATCTTGCCGAAGCCGGGAATGCTGAACACCTGTTCGGTCAGCACTGCGCCGCCGAGCAATTCGCCGAACAGCAAGGTGGTCAGCGTGACGATGGGCATCAAGGCGTTACGCAACGCATGCTTGAGGATCACTGTGCGCGGAAACAAACCCTTGGCCCGGGCCGTACGCACATAGTCGGTGCGCAACACTTCGAGCATGGCGCTGCGGGTGTGGCGCATGAGAATCCCCGACAAGCCGGCACCGAGCACAAAGGCCGGCAGGATCAGGGTTTTCAGGTTCTGCCCGAAGTCCTCGCCAATGGGCACGAAGCCCGACGCGGGCAGCCATTGCAGCTTCACGGCGAAGATCATGATCAACAGAATCCCCAGCCAGAAGTGCGGAATCGAGATCCCCGACAGCGCGATGACGTTGGCCCCGTAATCCACCGCCGTGCCTTTGCGCACGGCGGAAATGATCCCGGTGGGAATGCCGATCAGCAGCGCGATCAGCAAGGCGAACACCGCCAGCTCCAGCGTTACCGGCAACTTGGACGCCAGCAACGTGGTGACGGGTTGCTCGGTGCGCAGCGAAGTACCGAAATCCCCGGTCAGGACATTGCCGACCCAGTGCAGGTATTGCAGCGGCAACGGGTCGTTGAGGCGGTATTTGTCCCGCAGGTATTCCATCACCGCCGGATCGCGTTCTTCCCCGGCCATGGCCAGCACCGGGTCGCCCGGCAGCAGCTTCTGCAGGGTGAAAACGAACAGCGAAACCAGAATCAGCGTCGGAATCGCACTGAGCAGGCGTCGCAGGATGAACATCAGCATGCCGAACCCTCGCTGGTGTGCGCGTCAATCACGGCTTGAACGCGACATTGGTCAGACGAATCAATCCATCCGGATTCGGCACGAAACCGGTCACGGTGTTGCGCATGGCAATGATGCGCGGATCAAAATACAGGTACGCGGTCGGCACTTCGTCAGCCAGCAAACGCAGCGCTTCGTTGTACAGCGCCTGACGCTGAGCCACGTCGTTGACGGTGCGCGCCTTGTTCAGCAGCTCATCGAGCTTGGGATTGCAGTATTTGCCATCGTTCTGGCCGCCTTTACAGGTGACGAACTGATGGATGTCGCCATCCGGATCAGGTCGGCCGGACCAGGCGCTCATGCCAATCTGGAAGTTGCCGCCCTGTTGCTCGCTGAGCAGCGTGGCGTATTCAGTGGCGACCAGATTGACCTTGAAACCCGCTTCTTCGGCCATGGCCTGGATGATCTGTCCGACCTGTTGCGCGATTGGGTTATTGGCGACTTTCAGGTCCACCGCCAATGGCAGCTTGACCCCGGCCTCAGTCAGCAACGCCTTGCTTTTCGCGACATCGCGCGCCGGGATCGGCAGATCCTTGTCGTAGTACGGGCTGTTTTTCGGGAACGGCTGGGCACTCGGCGCATACAAGCCTTCGAACACCACCTGATTGATCGCGTCGCGGTCGATGGACAGCACGAACGCCTCACGCACGCGTTTGTCCTTGCCCATCGGCGTGTTGGCTTTTTCGCCATTGGCAACGTTGAACATCAGCTGCATGTAGCCCAGCCCCGGGGTGTTGTAGATCGCCAGCTTGCTGTCCGACTTGACGGTTTTCACGTCGGTGGGCGCCACACGCTCGATGATGTCCAGATCACCCGAACGCAGGTTGGCCAGGCGCACTGAGGTGTCCGGAATCGGCAGGAAAATCACCTTGTCGAAGTGGTAAGCCTGCTTGTTCCAGTAATTGTCGAAACGCTCCAGCACGATGCGATCCTGCTGCACGCGCTGGACGAATTTGTACGGCCCGGAACAGACCGGCTTCATGCCGAATTCACCCTGTGCGGCCTTGGGCGCGAGCATCATCCCGGCACGGTCCGACAGCTGCGAAACCAGCGTGGCGTCGGGTTGCTTGAGCTTGATCGCCACGGTTTTCGCGTCGATCACTTCCACGCTGTCCACCGAGGCCAGCTCACTTTTGCGCAACGAATCGGGCAAGGTGCGCGCGCGGTCCAGGTTGAACTTCACCGACGCCGCGTCGAACACTTCGCCATCGTGATAGGTCACGCCGTCGCGCAGGGTCATGGTCAGGGTCTTGCCGTCCTCGCTCCAGTTCCAGGCCGTGGCCAGTTGCGGCGCATAGGTCAGGTCCGGGTTGACGTCCACCAGCTTGTCGCACAGCGCGGTGTAGACCAGGCGACCGGAATAGGTGCGCGAGCGATGCGGGTCGAGCACGTCCGGGTCGTCCTGGATGCCGATGCGCAAGGTCGATTCGGCAAAGGCGGCGTTGGCGGCCAGCAGTAACAACGTTCCGGTCATAACGCGTGCGATTTTCATGGCTGGCTCTCCGTTGATAGGGATTGATGAGTCTTGAACAGGCTCAAGCGCTGGCTGTAGGCCGCGCTGGGGGTAGGAAGGATCAGCGTGCCGGCACCCGCGTTGGCGATTTCGCGCCAGAAGTGGCACGCAACCTGACGTTCGGCTGCGACACTTTCCATGACCGGCGCAACCTCTTTGCACAGGGCGCGGGCATGGGGGCAGCGGGTATGGAAACGGCAGCCCGAAGGCGGGCGGCTGGGGCTTGGCATGTCGCCGCCGAGCACCGGGCGCGGGCGACGCAAGTCCGGATGGCTGACCGGCACGGCGGCCATCAGCGCCTGGGTATAGGGATGCAGCGGGGTTTCGAACAGCGCGTTGACCGGCGCCAGCTCGACGATTTCCCCCAGGTACATCACGGCAACGCGGTCGCTCATATGGCGAATCACTGCCAGACCGTGAGCAACGATCACCAGCGTCAGACCAAACTGATGCTTGAGGTCTTCCAGCAGGTTGACCACTTGCGCCTGCACCGAAACGTCCAGCGCCGACACCGGTTCATCGCCGAGAATCAAACGCGGCTCCGACGCCAGAGCGCGAGCAATACCAATACGCTGGCGCTGCCCGCCGGAAAATTCATGGGGATGGCGGCCGCCGTGTTCCGGGGCGAGGCCTACCGTGCGCAGCAGCTCGGCGACTTTGGCCTGCCGGTCACTGCGGCTGGCTTCGCTGTGCAGCCAGATGGGTTCACCGATGATCGATTCCACGGTCATGCGCGGGTTCAGCGAGGCGAACGGGTCCTGGAAGATGATCTGCAGATCGCGGCGCACCTGACGCAGCTTTTCCGCTGGCAGATTCGCCAGGTTGCGGCCTTCGTAAATCACGTCGCCCGCAGTCGGTTTCAGGAGGTTGAGCAGCAGTCGGCCGAGGGTCGATTTGCCCGAACCGGACTCGCCCACCAGCGCCAGAGTTTCGCCTTTGCGCACTGACAGCGACACATTGTTGACCGCCTGCACCGGCGGCTTCTTGCGCTGGAACAGGCCGCTTTCGACGCCGAAATGCTTGCTCAGGCCGACGCCTTCAAGGATGGGTTTTTGCGCTGTGCGTTCAAGAGTGATGCGTTCGACGATTTCGCGTTCAGAAGGGCTCACGCGCTGGCTCCCACATGCTGTTCCAGGGGCGCGCGGATGCACGCGGCGAAATGTCCGGGGGAAAGCTCAAGCAGCGGCGGGCGCGCCTCGCGACAGGCCTGAATCACGAACGGGCAACGCCCGGCAAAACGGCAACCGCCGGGCATTTCCGCAGGCGTCGGCACGCGGCCATTGATCGTCGCGAGACGACCTTCCCGTGGGCCTATGGAAGGCATCGAGCCCATCAAACCGATGGTGTAAGGGTGCTGCGGATCGTCGAACAAGGTCTTCACCGAGCCGCTTTCCACCACGCGCCCGGCGTACATGACCATGACGTCATCGGCGACCTCCGCGACCACGCCCAGGTCGTGAGTGATGAGGATCATCGCCGTGCCGGTTTCCCTTTGCAGATTGGCAACCAGCGCAAGAATCTGCGCCTGAATGGTTACATCCAGCGCGGTGGTAGGTTCGTCGGCAATAATCAGCGCCGGATCGTTGGCCAGGGCCATGGCGATCATCGCCCGCTGCCGCATGCCGCCGGACAACTCGTGGGGATATGCATCCAGACGTTGCGCGGCATCGGGAACGCGGACTTTTTCCAGCATCTCCAGTGCCCGTTGCCGCGCATCCCTGGCTGACATGCCTTGATGACGGATCACGCTTTCGGCGATCTGCTCGCCAATGGTGAACACCGGATTCAGCGAGGTCATGGGTTCCTGGAAAATCATCGCCATGCGATTGCCGCGCACGTCGAGCAGACGTTCTTCAGGCATGCCCAGCAGCGTTTCGTCGAGCAGGCTGGAAACGCTGGCGCCGACCATTGCGCTGTCTGGCAGCAAGCCCATCAACGCCATGGACGTCACGCTCTTGCCGCAGCCGGACTCACCGACAATCGCCAGGGTTTTGCCCCGTTGTACCTTGAACGATACGCCGTCGACGACGTTGACGGGCGCGCCGGCAAAACGCACGGTCAAGTCGCTGACACTGAGTACCGGATGGCTGGAATCGTGGCCGGTCGCAGTCATAGACTCGCCTCCAGGTCTTGATTGATAACGGTGTCGAGCGCTTGTTGCAGCGCCCGCAAATGTCCACGCATGGCGGTGGCGGCCTTGATCGGATCGCGGCTTTCTATGGCGCTGACGATGTCATCGTGATCGTGGCTGTAAGTGTTCAGGCGATCGGCATTGCGCGCCCGCTGCCGCAAATCGCGCCATGTGGGATCCAGGCGAATCGCGTCGAGCATCTCGAAGATGTCCAGCATCAGCCGGTTGCCCGCTGCTTCGGCAATTCCCCGATGCAGCGCGCTGTCCCACAACTCCAGGCCTTCGGCATCGATTTCAGCGGCGTCCTGCTGACGCGTGGTGCGTTCGGCCAGGCGCCGCAGAATCGCCATCTGCTCGCCATTGGCGCGTACCGCCGCCAGCGACGCCAGCGCGGGCTCCAGATGCAGCCGCGCTTCCATGACCTCACTGAAATTGGTCCGCCCGGACAACCGCGCAAAACTCAACGCCGCGCTGGGCGGCGTCGGCCCGACAAACGTGCCCTTGCCCTGACGCCGCCAGATCTGCCCTTCGGCTTCCAGCACCGACAAGGCGCGGCGGATCGCCCGGCGGCTGACGCCGAAATCCGTCGCCAGATCCCGCTCGGTCGGCAACGCCCGCTGAGGAAACGCCGCATGCTGCGCCACCATCTGCCGCAAGGCATCCAGCGCCAGCTTCGAAGCGTTATCGATGGTTGTGTCAGGGACGAACCTTTGCATCGTGGTCACTCGCACCAGGCCGAAAAAGAAGCCCTTGCTCGCGATAAGGCTGCAACGAGGGCTTCTGGAGCGGGTGCAAGAGCGATGCCAATGGAAATTGGTTCGCAGGGCTTCGAATTGAAATCGCTGCTTTCTGACCCGTTGTCGCGGTGCGCGGGCCAATGGCTAATGGTTCGGGGAGTGGGTTCAGTGGTGGAGGAGGGGATTGGTTCGCTGATGGGTGAACCAATTTTCGGGTAGTGCTGCTGGCGTGCATTTTTTTGGGCGAGACTGCGCCAGTGCAGGGCATGGCGACACATGTCGTAGGGCATTTCCCAAAAGCCCTTTCGCGCATTGAGTGCACCCTCTTCATCCGCCAATCTGCCGACTTCTTACAGGGTTCCGGTCGTGCCTCGTCGTGTTCGCTCATCTGACCCTGGTTCTTTGATACAGCGCCCGTCCAAGGCAAGGAGCCTGCATGATCGACCCCTGCATGACCCCGCGCGGCCATATGGCCATTCTGGTTGCCAATTCCAAAAGCGCCGACGCACCGGACACCGGCGGGATGTGCCCGCTGATGATGCAGACCCTGCAATTGCTGCCGGTGCGCTACGCCAGGGTCGAGGAACTTGACCCGTCGCTTGAGCTGTCGATGCCCTATGAATTGCAGTCGCGGCCGCTGGGGTTTCGCCTGTTGCGCGATGGCTATTTGTACATTATCGACAGCGCCACTGGCTGGCTGCACGAGTACCAGACCCGCGACGGCTCGGTGGTCGCCTTGCTGTTCAAAGGCAGCGACGTGGTGGCTGATCGGCGCACCACGGTTGTGGAGGTTGATCCGGCGCTGGTGTTTGCCCGTAGCAGCGTGCTGCACGTCACGTATTCAGAGGTGCAGTGGACCGCCTTCAAATGCGCCCAGGTCGTAAAAGTGGCCGCCGAGCGTGAGCACTTCATGCAGCGCGTCAGTTTCGAGGGCGTTGATTATGGTCAGGGCCAGGATCTGGTTGACGACACGAGCATGGCCGTGTGGCTGGCCGAAACCAGCGCTGCCTGGGCCGACAAACCGGGCGACACGTCTCCAGACATCCCCTACGGGTGGGAAAAACCGGCGCTGTACCGGCAAACCATCATCGAAGAATTCACCAGCCAGGTCATTGGCACGCATAAACGTGATTTTCTGTTCCTGGCGGTGCGCGATGACGTGGGCGTCATGCGCGATCTGGCCAATCATCAGAATCACGTGGTCGAACAGATTCAGGCGTGGGCCGATGGCGGTGCGGAAAAGGGCGACGTCGAACGCGACTATTTGCTGGGCTGCTACATCGAATCCATCACGCTGATCGATGAAGACAAGCTCAACCAGCGGGCCAAACGCGACCGGCCCCTGCAGGCGCTGCTTGACGACCTGCAAGCCCTGCCCGAACCCGAGCGCAGTCAGACGCGCAAAACCCTGCGCGAGGTGATGAGTGAGGACAATAGCCAGCACACCGACATCTATTTCAATAACGACCAGCTGCCCGCCGACTTGCAGGCCCGGCTGGATCAGGCCAAACCTGACCGGTTCAGCATGGACGACGGGATCGATGCCAGGGCGCAGACCATTCAGCAATATCAGCTGGAGCAGAAATTCGTCGGCACGAGCCCGGACTTTATCGCTCGCCATCGCAAGGCGCTGTGGCGGCTCTATCGGCAGGTGGACAAGACCACCAAAGAGTTGCTGTACGGCGCCAAATTCGGCCAGCGTGGCATCAACGAACTGATTGATCGCCCGGCCATGGACGCGTTTGTGCAGCGCCAACGCGAGGTGCTGCAGCCGCTGAACGCGCTGCTGGAGAAGATTACCCAGGACCGCGTCGAGTTGTTGATCAAGGACCGTCTGCATCGGGCCATCTGGTATTACGACATCGAGGACAGCGACCAGGTCGATCACGCGCTGCTCACCGAATACGACTGCCTCAAGGACCTGTGCCGCAGCGACAGCGCGATTGCACAAACCCTGGCCTGGCTCAATGCCAACCCCGCCATGACCCGGCAGATGTTCTACGCCGCGCCGCGCAGTGCGCAAACCGAACTGGGCGTGCAATTTGCGTACATCACCAATGCCGGCTGGCTGCTGATCAAGGACGCCCCCGCGTGGCTGGAACGCCTCAAACACTGGGGCGCGGGGTTGGTGCTCAACCCCGAAAACCTGTCGCCGGCCACGCAAATCAACGCCGCCGCGGCCATGGGCACCCTGGCCCCCGCGTTGCAAATGGGCATGCAGCAGGCCGTGCAGGACTTTATGCAGCATCTGGACAAAGGCCAGATGCCGGACATCGAAGAACTGTTCCGACGCATGCCCAAAGGTGCGGGCGTCGCGCTGCTTGATGCCGCCAAACGCGAGGGCGTGACCTTCGTGGTCGGCAACGCAGACGACGCCAAACACGCGGGCAAAACAGTGGAAGAGGTGCTGGGCTTGCGCAGGCAATTGACCTCGACAAAAAGCGTCGCGAATCACCGCAAGGCCCAGGACAAATTCTGGCATTTGACCCCGCAGGCACAATCTTTCAAGGACCGCGAGCAAGCACTCAAACTCAGCCTGCAAGAGCATGAAGCACAACTCGCCCGCTTCATCAGCCCCATCGGCGCACTGCCCGAGGATGCCACGCACCTGCAAGCGGCCTCGTCGGGCAAGCCGGGACTGACGTTGGTATTCCCACCACAACAGCAGGCCGAAGTGCGCTCGCTGCTGGATAACTATCGGCACGGGGTTACGGTTGCGCCGAAGGCCGGGTTGTTGGGGGATGGGGCCGGGGTGTTGGTGTTTGTGGCGCAGGTGGTGAATTTGGTGCAGGTGAGGCGGGAGGTTTTCTCGCGACCAGAGAGCTCTAGAGAAATAGGGCCTTTATTAAATTCGGTGGCAGCAACCGTGGCAGCCGGATTTGGCGCAGCGCAAGGCATCGTCGATACAGCTCTCAGTGCTCATGCAACGGAACTCGGGAAAAACCTGAAGAAAGCAGAGTTGATGGGCGTGCATGTGCAGATGGGCAAGTTGCACATCAGCCTAGGGTTTGTAGGTTACCTTGCAGGAATAGCCGCAGCCGGCATGAGCTTGGCCAGCTCCTATAACAATTGGCAGGACGCGGTGCGCAACGGCAACCGTGACGCGCAAGCCGGGGCGACGCTCAGCATGCTGGGCAATAGCGGTTTTATCGCCAGCAATGCCTACGGTGTGGGCCATACGGTGCAAGCCTTCCGGCATGTTCTCGCCGCCGAGGCCGGTTCTGCGGCTCGTACCACCGCTTGGGCACTAGCAGGCATTCGGCTGTCCACGGTGTTTTTACGTTTCAACCTTGTGGGGATTCTCTTTACGGCGCTGGAGCTGTCCGGCAGCTGGCTCTATAACCGCTTTAACCTGAGCGCCCATGATCACTGGCTACTCAGCACTCCATGGGGCATGGACCCGGATCGACGCGAGTCAAT
The DNA here is from genome assembly GCF_000416235.1 of Pseudomonas sp. CFII64. Taxonomy (GTDB): domain Bacteria; phylum Pseudomonadota; class Gammaproteobacteria; order Pseudomonadales; family Pseudomonadaceae; genus Aquipseudomonas. The sequence goes on from NZ_ATLO01000004.1 coordinate 426,337, forward strand.
AGCCCTTTCCGAGTTTCAGAAAACCTTGCGCGGCCACATTCAGGCACCGCACGTGGAAATCCTGCCAGCCTCAGACGAGTCGGGAACGATCCAGCCCCGTCGTTTCCTGCTGCATTTTCCAACCCTGTCAGTTGCCGACCTGGCAAAGCGGGTGGGCAGCAACGCCAGCAGCGTTTTGCTCAATATCGGTGGCTATCGAGTGCAACGCGAGCAAACCGACCGCGACCGAAAGCCGGCGCACTGGACAACGCTGGGCGAGGCGCTGGAAGATCGTCTGTTCATCAAACAAGACGCTCCGCTGATCGTCGAGTTGTCGGATATTCGCGAGCTGCTCGGCTCGGCTTACCCGGAGCGCAGCGACATTGTCCTGTCGATTCAACTAGGGCACGCAGTTGCCGACGGTCGTTACGAAGCCAACCTCTATGACCTGCGCTTTCCCGTCACCGGTGAGACTGGCAACTTCCCCGCACGCACAATCCCTCGTCAGGGTGAGGAATGTCGCTACTTCCAGATCGACCCGGCATTGATGCAGCAGGCGGAAAACTGAGATGGCGACTGATATCCCCGGCTCACCACCGCCGATTCATCACGCGCCGCATGCCGGCATGGTCGAGCGTTTCCCAACCGGTCAGGTGGTGTATTTGGCGCCTTTACCACTGCCTACCGATCTGCCCGCTCAGGACTACGGTCATGCCGTGGGAGAGGTCAATGACAGCTACCTGGACTTCGGTGTGGGGCTACCTGCCGTCTTCGCCTGGCAGATGGGGCTGGGTGCGCCGTTCTGGGCTATCTGGTTTTTCGGTTTTTTTGCACCTGCGTTGGCTTGGTTGCTGACGGTCTTAGATGGCGGTGGAGTTGAGCCAGCTACAGTGTTTGCACTTCAGGTCATGCCCGAAGGCCTGGAAGTCGGTGCTTGGCTCGCCGCCTTCGCTCTGTTCATCTACCTCTTCATCACCTTCAACCACCTCGATAAATACAACGAAATCGTCCCCACCCGCTTCAACCGCCAGCGCCGCGAAGTCTGTTTTGTACCCAGAGGCCACACCGAACCCATCTTCGTCCCATGGGAATCACTATCGGCCTGGGTGGTGCAGGCGCGCTCCGTCAACCAATACGGCCTGGATATCCGCTACGCCATGGGCGTCGGGTTTTATCATGCGCCGCACGATGAGCATTACAGCCTGGAGTTCTTTTGCGGCGGCTTTGATCTGGCGGTATGCAACTGGGAGGCGATTCGCGCGTACATGGAATACGAAGTACACAGCCTCAAGGAAATCCAGGACCCGCTGGACCTGCAAAACCCCGGCGACCCGCCCCATGAAGGTCTGCATACCTTTTACAACGCTCGGGAACGCATGCGGCGGCGACGCAAAAACCGCGAGGTGGGGTTCTTTTATCCGTTCTGGTGGTACACGTACCACGCACTGACCTTATGGACGCTGCCTAACCACCTCACCGAATGGGAAATCCGCCGCATCAAAAGCATCGGCCGCGCCGTCGTGCCCGAAGCGATGCAGAACTGGTCGGCACCTTTGCCGCCCGAGCAATGGGCCAAACCCAGCGCGGAACTGCAACGCCTGAGCGAAGCCGTCAAAACCCTGAGGCAGCAAAGGCCGGAGCTGAACATTTCGACGCGCTTTACCCAGGTGCAGCGGCCTGATCGGAAGTCCGCCTGATGAGCGTGCCGCCGCCGATTTATGGACTCAGCAGACAACGCGCATTAGCCAGTCAAACGCGTTCTCCGTTGGAGCGAGGCTCGCCCGCGAAGAACGATAACGCGGTGGGTCTGGCTGACCGATGCGCCTGGTTCGCAGGCAAGCCTCGCTCCAACGGGTTGCATTAGATGGGGGGCAATTTTCTTCAGAACCCCCCGTGCTTACCAACCCCGCCCCGAATTCACCCAGAAGTTCACCGACAGCGACGTGGTGATCGATTCCACCTGATGGAACCAGCCTTCGGGCAGGAACAGCAGATCGCCGGCTTGCAGGGTGATGCGCAGGAAGGTGACGTCGCGGGCGGTGGGGAAGCGTTGGTGGTCGGGGGCGTCGGGGTTGAAGTCGCAGCCGTCCAGGCCGCCTTTGGGGGAGGTCGACCAGGTGCCCAGCGCTTCGCGGTGATGGGGCGCGGCGAGGATGAAGGATTTCTGGCCCCAGACCTGGGCGAACAGGTTGTCGGTGTCGTCCCGGTGCAGCGGGGTCAGCGTGCCTTTGGGACCGATCCAGATGCGCGGGGCGATGTACAGGGATTGCTCGAAGTAGGGCGGGTATTTGATCTGCGCCAGTAATTGCGCGGGCAGGATGTTGTTGCCCATGTACGCCGGCGGTTGCCCATCGACGCCTTTGCTGGCGGGTTTTTCCAGCGAGGCGATGAAGTCGGCCATGGAGGTGGAGCGGAAGTCGCGGTCGGTGGAGAAGGTCTTCTTCACGTAGTCGCCGTGACGGGTGATGCCTTGCAGTTCGGCGAAATGGCTCAGGGATTGTTCGCGGCTCATGTTGAACAGCGGCCAGTCTTGCAGGGCGTCGCTGATGATCAGTGGAATGCCTTCAAGCAGGTAATGGTTCCTGAATTCGCTGACCGTCACTGCGCTGCGCGGCCTTCTTTCGACGCTGACCTGGGTTGGCAGGCTCGCCGAGACGCGCTCGCTGAAGCGCGGCGGCGTCGGGTAACGCTGGTTGATGTCGACTTTTTCCTGCCTGGCAGTGCCGCGTCGGGCGCTGTCGATGATTTGCGGCAGCATCGTCGCCAACCCCATATTGCCGCCGATTTTCAAGCGGCCGCTGGCAAACAGTTCTTCGACATTGGCAACGCCACTCATGATGCCCAGAAAGTCAGTCTTGCTGACTTCGATGGTCACGTCCGGCCGCGCGTGGCGGCCGGTTTCGGTCACGGTGCGCGCCTGCACATCGGACCAGATCGCCAGCTCAGCGCCGAAGATGAACTGAAAGACGCCTTCGATACCGACCGAACCGGCATTGACGAACAACTTTGACAGGACGGGCTGCAGATCCACGGCGCTCACTCTTGTTGGTTTGGGCTTGAAGGGGGAACGGATGAGCGGCCGGGGAATTTATGGGTGATGCAGTTCAGATTCGTAGGACCGGCTTTAGCCGGGAGGGCGGTAGGTCTGACGACGCAACTGTTGTGAATGTACCTGCTTGCTCCCGGCTAAAGCCGGTCCTACGGGATCTACGAGTTGTGTGTTGAGGATCAAGACAGTGTCTACAGGCCCCAATCAGCTAATTTTTGCCCCATGCCATCCGTTTTCTGAGGACTGGTCGAGCCCGTGGCTCCCACTCTTCTTTGGACGGATGCCTGCTGATGAATGCACAAGATTCCCTGAAACTCGCCCGCCGCTTCATCGAGTTGCCGTTGCAGAAACGCCAGCTGTTTCTCGATGGTTTGCGCCGCGAAGGGATCGATTTTTCGGTGTTTCCGATCCCGCAGGGCGTGGCGGCTGAAGACCGCGATGCATTGTCTTACGCCCAGCAGCGCATGTGGTTTCTCTGGCAACTGGACCCACAGGGCGCGGCGTATAACTTGCCGGGCGCGGTGCGGCTGAGCGGCCAGCTGGACGAAGCAGCCTGCGAGCAAGCGTTCGCCAGTCTGATTCAGCGGCACGAAACCCTGCGCACGGTGTTTGAGCGCCAGGCCGATGACAGCCTGCGCCAGGTGCCGTGCGTGGCCGCGCTGGTTATCGAGCGTGAGGACTTCAGCGAGTTGCCCGCCGTCGAGCGCGAAGCCAGGGTGCTGGAACAGGCGCAGCAGCAGGCGACTCAACCTTTTGATCTGGCTCGCGGGCCGTTGCTGCGGGTCAAGCTGCTCAAACTTGGCGCTCAGGAACACGTGCTGCTGTTGACCCTGCACCACATCGTCTCCGACGGCTGGTCGATGAACGTGTTGATCGACGAGTTCACCCGTTTCTACGACGCCCATCAGCAAGGCCGCGCGCCGCAGATGGCCGACTTGCCGATCCAGTACAGCGACTACGCCTTGTGGCAGCGGCGCTGGCTGGAAGCCGGCGAGCAGGCGCGGCAGCTGGAATATTGGCAGGCGCAGCTGGGGGACGAACACCCGCTGCTGGAATTGCCCACCGATCACTCCCGGCCTGCGGTTGCCAGCTATCGTGGCGTGCGTCACGAGTTTGCTGTGGACGGGCAACTGGTGGAACAGCTGCGCAGCCTGGCCCAGCAGCACAACGTCACCTTGTTCATGCTGTTGCTCGGCTCGTTCAATGTGCTGCTGCATCGCTACAGCGGCCAGCGCGATATTCGCGTCGGCGTGCCCATTGCCAACCGCAATCGCAGCGAAATCGAGGGGTTGATCGGCTTTTTCGTCAACACCCAGGTCCTGCGTTGCCAGCTGGACGGCCAGACTCGGGTCAGCGATTTGCTGCAGGGCATCAAGGAAACTGCATTGAGTGCCCAGGCGCATCAGGACTTGCCGTTCGAGCGTCTGGTCGAAGCACTCAAGCTGGAACGCAGCCTCAGTCATACGCCTTTATTTCAGGTGATGTACAACCATCAGCCGCACGTCGCCGACATCAGTTCGATCACCACGGCTTGCGGTCTGACTCTCGGGCTGGTGGAAAATCAGGGCCGCACCACGCAGTTTGACCTGACCCTCGACACCTGGGAGAAAGCCGGCAAGCTGCAAGCGGCGCTGACCTACGCCAGCGATCTGTTCGAGCCCGCGACCATCGAACGAATGGCTCGGCATTGGACCAACCTGCTGCGGGCCATCGTCAGCGATCCTCGGCAATGCGTCGGCGAGTTGTCGATGCTCGACCCGGCTGAATATCAAACCCTGATCCATGCCTGGAATCCCACGGCTGAGTTGCAACAGCCGGAGCGCTGCATTCATCAGCTGATCGCCCAACAGGTCGCGGCGATGCCGGACAGCGTGGCGCTGATCCATGGCGAGCAGCGCCTGACGTATCGGCAACTCGACATCCGTGCCAATCAGCTGGCACACAAGCTGATCGAGCTTGGGGTTGGCCCGGAAGTGCGGGTCGGCGTGGCCATGGCGCGCAGCGATGGTTTGATCGTCGCCTTGCTGGCGGTGCTCAAGGCCGGCGGCACTTATGTGCCGCTGGACCCGGAATACCCCGCCGAGCGCGTCGCCTACATGCTGCAAGACAGCCAGGCGCAGGTGCTGCTGACGGAAAGCGCGGTCATGGCGGGTTTGCCGCAGACTCAGGCGGCCGTGGTGTTGCTGGATCATGCCGGATGGCTGGCGAATTATCCCCAAGGCGCGCCGCAATCGAGCGTGTCGGCGCAGAATCTGGCCTACGTGATTTACACCTCGGGCTCGACGGGCAAACCCAAAGGCGTGGCGATTACCCATGGCAACGTCGCGGCGCTGATCAACTGGTCGCAGCAGGTTTACCGCCAGGAGGATATGCAGGGCGTACTGGCCTCGACCTCGGTGTGCTTTGATCTTTCGGTCTGGGAGATTTTCGTCACCCTGGCCAGCGGCGGTTTCATCGTGCTGGCGCGTACTGCGCTGGAGTTGCCGCAGCTGCCTGCGTGTAACCAGGTGCGTTTGATCAACAGCGTGCCATCGGCGGTCGCGGCGCTGCAACGCAACGGCGAGATTCCGGACAGCGTGCGCATCATCAATCTGGCTGGCGAGCCGCTCAAGCAATCGCTGGTCGAGGCGCTGTATCAGCAGCAGACCATTGAGCACGTTTACGATCTGTACGGCCCGTCGGAAGACACCACGTATTCCACCTGGACCCGCCGCGAAGTGGGTGGCAGCGCCAACATCGGCCGACCTTTGCGCGGTACTCGCAGCTATATGCTCGACGTTGATCTGCAACCGGCACCGGTGGGTGTCGCTGCCGAGTTGTATCTGGCGGGCGCCGGGATTACCCGAGGCTATCTTGAGCGGCCCGGGCTTACGGCGGAACGCTTTGTGCCCGATCCCTTTGCAGCCAATGGCGAGCGTCTGTATCGCACCGGCGACCTGACCCGCTATCGCCCGGATGGCGTGATCGAGTACGTCGGGCGCATCGATCATCAGGTGAAACTGCGTGGTTTTCGCATCGAACTGGGCGAGATCGAAGCGCGCTTACTCAGCCATGCAGGGATCAAGGACGCGGTGGTGCTGGTTCACGACGGCAAGACCTTGCTGGCGTACGTGGTGCCGGATGTCGCGCCCGAAGACCCGGCGATGCTCAATCAGCAGCTCAAGGATCACGTGCTGCTGACGCTGCCGGAATACATGGTGCCGAATCTGTTCGTGCAGCTCGATCAGTTGCCGACCACGCCCAATGGCAAGCTGGATCGCAAAGCGCTGCCACAACCGGATGCGGTTCAGGCGCAGCGCTTCACCGCGCCCGGCACCGTCAAGGAGCGGGCCTTGGCGCAAATCTGGCAGCACGTGTTGGGCGTTAATCAGGTCGGGCTCGATGACAATTTCTTTGAGCTGGGCGGCGATTCCATCGTCTCGATTCAGGTGGTCAGCCGCGCGCGGCAGGCCGGTCTGACGCTGACGCCGCGGGATCTGTTCCAGTATCAGACCTTGCGCAGCCTTGCCGAAGTCGCCCGGGAGGAAACGCCGCGGTTGCTCACTCAACAAACGGTGACGGGTCCGGCATTGCTGACGCCGATTCAGCAGTGGTTTTTCCAGCAGCCCATCCCGGAACGTCAGCACTGGAATCAAGCGGTGTTGCTGACGCCCCAACTAGTCGTGGATAGCCCGGCGTTACAGCGCGCGCTGGACTGGCTGACTCAACAACACGATGCGTTGCGCCTGCGTTTCACCCTCAACACTGCGCAGGGCTGGCAGCAATGGCACGCCGAAGCGCAGCCCGTGGAGCTTTGGCAACGCACGGCGACTGACGCCGAGCATTTGCGCGAGCTCTGCAACGCCGCGCAGACCAGCCTGAACCTGAGTCGCGGGCCATTGTTGCGCGCACTGCTGGTGGACATGGCCGATGGCAGCCAGCGTTTACTGCTGGTGATCCATCACCTGGTGGTGGATGGGGTTTCCTGGCGCGTCCTGCTTGACGATCTGCAACAGGCTTATGCTCGGGCGCAAGCCGGGCAGGAGTTGCCTGCTGCGTACAAAACCAGCGCCTATCAACAGTGGGCGGCGCGGCTTGCCGAATACGCCTCAAGCCCGGCGCTGCAGGCTGAGCTGCCGTATTGGCAGGGCCAGCGGCAACACGCCGCGCCAGACCTGCCTTGCGACAATCCACACGGCGGCCAAACCAATGCCGTGGCGCGGCGCATCAGCCTGCGTCTGGACCCGCAGCGCACCCGCCAGTTGCTGCAAGAGGCGCCAGCGGCTTATCGCACCCAGGTCAACGATTTGCTGCTGAGCGTTTTGAGCCGGGTGATCGGCAACTGGACCGGCCACACCTCAACCCTGATTCAACTGGAAGGCCATGGCCGGGAACAGTTGTTCGACGACATCGACCTGACCCGCAGCGTTGGCTGGTTTACCAGTCTGTATCCAATGCTGCTGATGCCCTCTGTCGATCTCGGCGATTCGATCAAGGCCATCAAAGAGCAACTGCGCGGCGTGCCGAATAAAGGCGTCGGTTATGGCGTGCTGCGTTATCTGGCGCGCAACCCGTCTCTGGCAGATGCGCCGCAACCGCGTATCACTTTCAATTATCTGGGCCAGTTCGATCAGCAGTTCGACGAGGGCGCGTCGTTCATGCCTGCCAGGGAAGGCAGTGGCCTGGGGCAAAGCGAACACGCGCCGCTGGCGAACTGGCTGAGCATCGAAGGTCAGGTGTCCGGCGGGGAATTGCAGCTCGACTGGAATTTCAGTCACGAAATGTTCCATGACGCCACCATCCAGCGCCTGGTGGATGATTACTCCCGTGAGCTGACGGCGCTGATCGAACACTGCGCTGCCGGCGTCAATCAGGGCATGACGCCCTCGGATTTCCCATTGGCGCGCCTGAGCCAAAAACAACTGGATGCCCTGCCACTTGCAGCCAGTAGCGTCGAAGATATTTACCCGCTGGCACCCATGCAGCAGGGCATGTTGTTCCACAGCCTGCTGGAGCAGAGCGGTGGGGATTACATCAATCAGATTCGGTTGTCGATTGGCGGGCTGGATAGCCAGCGCTTTCGCGCGGCATGGCAGGCAGTTGTGGATTGTCACGATGTCCTGCGCAGCGGTTTTATTGTCGAGGCTCCCGGACAAGCCCGGACGGGTACAAAACCCGGTAGGAGGGGACTTGTCCCCGAAGGCGTAAGCCCGGACAACCTTGAACTGGAGCAACCGCTTCAGGTGGTCTTCAGGAATGTCGAGGTGCCATTTAGCGTGCTGGACTGGCGTGAGGAAAGCGATCAACACGCCGCACTGCAAGCCCTGGCCCAGGACGAACGCGACCGGGGTTTCGATCTCAGCCAGGCGCCCTTGCTGCGCCTGTTGCTGGTGCGTACCGCCGATGATCGCCATGAACTGATTTACACCAGCCACCACATTCTCATGGATGGCTGGAGTAATTCGCAGCTGTTGGGCGAGGTCTTGCAGCGCTACCAAGGACCAGCGCCGCAGCGGCAGGTCGGGCGTTATCGGGATTACATCGCCTGGCTGCAACGTCAGGATGCCGGGCTCAGCCAGGGATTCTGGACCGAGCAGCTGGCCGTCTTGCAGGCGCCGACTTTGCTGGCGCCGGCCATGATTGCGGCAAAGCCTGCGCAGGCCAAGGGTTACGGCGACCTTTATCAGCGCTTCGATGCCAGTCAGAGCCAACGCTTGAGCGAGTTCGCCCGGCAACAGAAAGTCACCGTCAACACGCTGATTCAGGCGGCCTGGCTGCTGCTGTTGCAGCGTTATACCGGTCAGGACTGCGTGACCTTCGGCGCCACGGTTGCCGGACGTCCGGCAGACATCGACGGCATCGAGCAGCACATCGGTCTGTTCATCAACACCTTGCCGGTGATCGCCAGCCCGCGCAGTGAGCAGCCGGTCAGCCAATGGCTGCAAGCGGTGCAGACGCAGAATCTGGCATTGCGCGAGCACGAACATACGCCGTTGTTCGATATCCAGCGTTGGGCCGGGCAGGGCGGCGCGGCGTTGTTCGACACGATCATGGTCTTCGAAAACTATCCGGTCTCTGAAGTGCTGAAACGCAGCGCGCCGCACGGTTTGCAGTTCGGCGAGCTGCTCAATCATGAGCAAACCCATTACCCGCTGACGTTGGCGGTAGGCTTGGGCGAAACCCTGGATGTGCATTTCAGCTATGACCTGCGGCACTTTGCCCAGGCCAGCGTCGAACAGTTGAGTCGACACCTGGCGGCGCTGCTGCTGGGCATGCTGGAGCAGCCACAACTGGCCATCGGTGAGCTGGCCATGCTGGCTGCGGATGAAGCGCGGGCCATTCTCGCACTCAATCCGCCCTGCGTTGAGGTTGCGCGCACGCCGGTGCCGCAATTGATCGAACAACAGGCGCAGCGCACGCCCGATGCTGTGGCGCTGGTGTTCGGCGCGCAGCAACTGAGTTATCAACAGCTCAACGCCCAGGCCAATCAGCTGGCTCACAGCTTGATCGCACGGGGTGTCGGGCCGGATGGGCTGGTGGGTATTGCGGTGGAGCGTGGTCTGGAAATGATCGTCGGTCTGTTGGCGATCCTCAAGGCGGGTGCGGCTTATGTGCCGTTGGACCCGGCTTATCCGGAGGATCGGCTGGCGTACATGGTGCAGGACAGCGGCTTGAAATTGCTGCTGACCCAACGTCATTTGCTGGCGCAGTTGCCGATCCCCGCCGATGTCGAAACGCTGGTCGTCGAATTGGCTGATAACCCGCCCAATGCCGTCAATCCGCCACAGCGCTGTGCCCCGGAAAACCTGGCTTACGCCATCTACACCTCGGGTTCCACCGGCAAGCCCAAGGGCGTAATGGTGCCCCACGGCGCACTGAGCAATTTCCTGTGGAGCATGGCTAAAAATCCCGGTCTGACAGGCGAGGATCGCATGCTGTCCCTGACGACATTTTCCTTCGACATTTTCGGCCTGGAGCTTTATCTGCCGCTGATCGTCGGTGCCCGCGTGGTGCTGGTGGATAAAGACACGACCCTGGACGCGGACGGCATCCTCAAACTCGTTGCCGATCAGCAGGTCACAGCGCTGCAAGCCACCCCGTCAACCTGGCGCATGGTGCTGGACAGCCCGCAGGCCAGCGCGTTGCGCGGCTGTAAATTACTCTGTGGCGGCGAGGCTTTGGCTGATGAGCTGGCGCTGCGCATGGCCGGGTTGGGCGAGGTCTGGAATTTGTACGGGCCGACCGAAACCACCATCTGGTCGGCGCAGCATCGGTTGCTCGGCGAAGACCCGCAGCCCTGGCTGGGCACCGCCATCGACAACACTGCGTTGTATATCCTCGCGGCCAACGGCGAGCTGGCGCCAGTCGGTGTGGCGGGCGAGCTGTTGATTGCCGGCCGTGGGCTGGCGCGGGGTTATTTCCAGCGTCCGGGTTTGACCGCCGAGCGCTTCCTGCCTGATCCATTCGGCGCGGCGGGCGAGCGCTTGTATCGCACCGGCGATTTGGCGCGTTATCGCCCGGACGGGGTGATCGAATATCTGGGCCGCATCGATCATCAGGTGAAGATTCGCGGTTTCCGCATTGAGCTGGGCGAGATCGAAGCGCAACTCTTGCAGCAGACGGGCGTGCGCGACGTGGCGGTGCTGGCGCGGGAAATCGCCGGTAGCCAGCAATTGGTGGCTTACCTGAGCGGCGCGAATGACCGTGAAACACTCAAGGCCAGCCTCAAACAGACGCTGCCCGATTACATGGTGCCGACCCATTGGGTATTCCTTGAACGCTTGCCGCTGACACCGAACGGCAAGCTGGATCGCAAGGCCTTGCCGATGCCGGACGCCAGCGAAGCGGCGCAAGGTTACGTCGCGCCCCAGACCGCGCTTGAGCTACACATCGCTGCGGTTTGGCAGGACGTACTGAAGCTGGAGCGGGTTGGCTTGAGCGACAACTTCTTCGAGCTCGGCGGTCACTCGTTGCTGGCAACTCAGGTGGTGGCGCGGCTTAAGCAGCGGCTGGCGTTGCCGGTTGGCCTGCGGGATCTGTTCGCCGAGCCGCAGTTGCAGGCGTTTGCTGCGCGGCTGGCCGGGCAAGCCGAGGGTGCTCCCGGCAAGACGCTGGCGTTGGTCGCCGCAGGGGAGCAAGCCACTGCGCCGTTGTCCCTGGCGCAACGGCGTTTGTGGGTGGCCGAGCAGTTTGGCTCCGGCAGTGGCGCGTACGGCATGCCGTTAGCGCTGCGTCTGCGCGGTGCGCTGAATATCGAATCATTGCGCGCCAGTCTGGCAGCGGTGATCCAGCGCCACGAAATCCTGCGCACGGCGTATCTGGCCGATGACGAAGGCGACCCGATTGCCCTGGTATCGGCACAGATTGCCGTGGATATGCCGCTGCTCGACATCAGCCATCTTTCGCCTGTAGAGCAACAGACCCGCGTTGCGTTGGCGGTAGCGGACAACACACGTCTGCCCATCAGCCTGGAGCAGGCGCCGTTACTGCGTGCGCAAGTGTTGCGCGTATCGGCAACCGAACATGTGCTGCTGTATTCGATGCACCACATCATCTCTGACGGCTGGTCCATGGCGGTGCTGGTCAACGAGCTGGTGCACAACTATTCGGCGCTGGAGCAGGGCGCGTTGTCGGCGTTGCAACCGTTGCCGGTGCAATATTCCGACTATGCACGCTGGCAACTGGCGCTGGAGCGCAGCGGTGCTCTGCGCGAGCAGGCCGATTACTGGCAGCAAGCGCTGGCGGGCAGTTCCGGTTTGTTGCCGTTGCATATGGATTTCCCGCGTCCAGCCACTGCGTCGTATGCCGGTGCGAACCTGCAATTCAACCTGCCGCCGTCATTGAGCGCTGCGCTGAATCTAGTGGCGCAGCGCGCCGGCGTGACGTTGTACAGCACGCTGCTCGCGGCGTTTCAGGTGTTGCTGCATCAATGCACCGACGCCGACGACCTGCTGATCGGCGCGGATGTGGCCGGGCGTCAGCAACCCGAGCTGGAAGGCCTGATCGGCTTCTTCGTCAACATCCTGCCATTGCGCTCGCGTTTCGCTGCCGATCAGCCATTTTCAAATTTCCTCGCCGCCACTCAGGAAACCGCATTGAGTGCCTTCGAACATCAGGACCTGCCGCTGGACATGATCGCCGAAGCAGCGGGAACGCCGCGCCACAAAGGCGTCAATCCGCTGGTGCAGGTGTTGTTCGTGATGAACAACCTGCCTGTGCACAGCGCCAGCATCGAAGGCGTCGCCGTGGAAGTCTTGCCTGATCCCGGTGGTTATTCGAAGTTCGACATGGCGCTGTTTATCGACCAGAGCGCCGGCCAGTTGCAAGGCACCTGGCAATTTGCGAGCGACCTGTTCAAGCCCGAGCGTATCCAGCACCTGCTCGACAGCTGGCTGGAGATTCTCCAACTCATCGTGCGTGACCCAGACATCAGATTGAGGGATATCAGCGTGCCCATCCATAGTGCAACCCAACCTGCTGGAACAAATGCCGCTTCACCGGCCCGCTCCAAGGCCGACAAACTGGGTTCTTTCCTGAAAAAACCAAGCAAGGCTACCAGCGCGGCGCCGTTGTTTCGCGAGTCGCTGATCGTGCCCGGCCAGCCGTTTCCGTTGCTGGTGGAACCCACTGACCCGGGCCTGGACCTGATCGAATGGGTCAAGGTCAATCGGCCCTTGATCGAACAAAAGCTCGGTCATCATGCGGGCATTCTGTTCCGGGGTTTCCAGCTGCACGACATTGAGGATTTCGAAGCCTTTGCCGAGGCGGTGCAGCCGGGGTTGTACGGACAATATGGCGACTTGCCCAAGAAAGAAGGCGGCAAGAACACCTATCGCTCCACGCCGTACCCGGAAAAGAAAATGATCCTGTTCCACAACGAAAGCGCCCATCAGGATCGTTGGCCGCGCAAGCAGTTGTTTTTCTGCGAGCAACCGTCGCCGGTGGGCGGCGCCACGCCCGTGGTGGACTGCCGCTTGATGTATCGCTCGCTGCCGGTTGCGCTGCGCGAAAAATTCGAAAGCAAGGGCTTGCTGTACGTGCGCACCTTCGCCGACAAACTCGATGTGTCGTGGCAGCACTTCTTCAAGACCGACAGCCGCGCCGAAGTCGAGGCCCGTTGTCAGTTGGCGGGCATTCAATGGGAATGGCTGGACCACGACGAGCTACAGATTCGCACCCCATGCCCGGCGATCATCGAGCACCCGATCACCGGCGAGAAAAGCTTCTTCAACCAGGTGCAGCTGCACCACATCTATTGCCTGGACCCGGACGTACGCGACGATTTGCTCGGCTTGTTCGGCGCCCAGCGCATGCCGCGCCACGTTTATTACGGCGATGGCTCGCCTATCGAAGACGACGTGATGCGTCAGTTGGGCGAGCTGTACGAGCAATGCGCGGTGCGCTTCGACTGGCGCAAGGGCGATGTGATCCTGCTCGACAACATGCTTGCGGCCCACGCCCGCGACCCGTTCGAGGGGCCGCGCAAAATTGTCGTGGCCATGGGCGATATGGTCGAGCGCAGCGCACTGCAACAAACGCCAAAACCGGTCATGGAACCACAAGGGACTGACGCATGAATACGCACGACGAAGTGATCACCGACCTGGGCCATGCCTTGCTGGCGCAACAGCTGACCGAGCTTGAATGCGTGCAAAACGGCGCCAATTGGGGCGAGTCCGCGTATTTTCTGCGCATCGACATTGACGGACCGCTGGACCCGCAGCATCTGCAACGGGCTCTGGATGAGTGCGTGAAGCGTCAGCCGGTACTGGCCACTGAATTGCGATCAGTGCCGGGTTACCACGGCCTGCGCCAGTTTCCGGGCGCGGGTCGGCTGGACTTTGCCTTGACGGTGGATGAGCAGGCCCAGTCGGCGCAGCTCATCGAGCAACGCCTGACGCAGTGGTATGCGCGGCCGCTGCAACTGGCCACCGGCCGGTTCGCCGAAGCGCTGTTGCAGCGCCGGGATGCGCAGGCCTGGCAACTGGTGCTGGGCGTGGGCAAGTTTCTGGTGGATCAGGAAAGCCTGAAGATCCTGTTCCGGGATTTGCTGACGGCCCACAGCACACAATCGGCAGACGAAGGCGAGGAACAGGCGCAGTTTGCGCAATACCTGGAGTGGCGCAGCGAAGTGGTGCTCGACGAAGACGCCGGGACTGCCAAAAGCTATTGGCAGGCGCAGCTGAATTCTCAGGCAACCACGGCTCCGGATCTGCCGGAGCGGCGCCGAGGAACAGTAGCTCGTGCGCCGATCCAGAGTCTTGAGTCTGCAATCGATCCTGAGCTGTTGACCCGTCTCGATGCGCTAGCCGCACATCAGGCTCGTCCACTGGAAAGCCTGTTGCAGGCCGCATGGTGGCTGCTGTTGGGTCGGATCAGCGGTCGCGAAGCGTTCGTTGGCACCTGGCGTCACGATGCGCGCCGGGATTATGAATTCTTCACTGAAAGCCTCGGCCTGTTCGAGAAGCACCTGCCGCTGACGTTCGCCCCCGACATGAGCCAGCCGTTCAGTGTCTGGCTCGCTGGCATTGGCGCGCAGCTGGAAGATCACAGCACCTGGCAGGAATACCTGCCGGCGTCAGTGGTCACGTCGGCCTACGGCTTTGCCGTGCGTGGATCGGCTCGAAAGCAAACTGCTGCGGGCTTGAGCTGGACGCCCGCCGAGCTGCCGGAAACTGCGCCGCAGTTCGAATTGGTGCTGAACGTGCTGCTTGATCAGAATCAGAAAGCCAGCAGCGTACGCCTGGATTTTCTGCCGGAGCGGCACGCGGCAAACACCGTGCAGCGCTTGCTGAATCAGTACCGGGTGTTGCTGCAAAGCATTGCCGAACCGCACAACGCGGCGACGCCCATGGCTCAGCTCAATCTGTCGAGCGCGCAGGAGCGGGCGGCATTGCTGGCGATCAATCCGGCACCGCTTAACCTGCCCGATCAGGGTTTGTTGCCGGTGATCATTGCGCGCTGGGCGCAGCAAACCCCGGACGCCGTTGCGCTTGAGGCCGAAGGGCAGCGCCTGACGTATGCCGAGCTTGAGGTTCAGGTTCGCCAGGTGGCCGCCGGTTTTGTCGCCCAAGGCATCACTCGCGGATCGATCGTGGCCCTGACGCTGCCACGGTCCATGAATCAGGTACTGGCCATTCTGGCTGTGTGGCGCGCGGGTGCTGCTTATCTGCCGCTTGATCCAGTCTGGCCGCTGGCGCGCCGGCAGTTGATCGTCGAACAGGCGGGCGCGAGTCTGGTGATTGAGGACGCCGCTGACCTGATGACGGTTGAGTCGCCGGAGCTGATCGAACTTGAGCTGAGTGGCGCTGATGCGGCCTACGTGTTGTTCACTTCCGGCTCAACCGGAACGCCCAAGGGCGTAGTGATCGAGCATCGGCAATTGCTCAACTACACGGCGGGCGTAACGCACCAATTGGGTCTTGATGGCTGTAAGCATTTCGCCTTGGGTTCCACGGTGGCAGCAGATCTGGGTAATACCACCCTATACGGTGCGCTGTTCAATGGCGCCACCCTGCATATTTGCGGTGATCAGGTGATGCAGGATGCACAGGAATTTGCGAGCTTTATCGAGGCGCAGCGCATCGATTGCCTGAAAATCGTGCCGTCGCATCTGAGTGCTTTGCTGGATGTCGAGCGCCCCAGCCTGCCGGCGACGCTGGTGCTGGGTGGCGAGGCGATTGCAAGCAGTCTGGCCGAGCGGATTTTGCAGATTCGTCCCGATTGCCGGTTGTTCAATCATTACGGCCCGACGGAAGCCACGGTCGGCGTCATGGTCCATCCCATCATCCGCGCCGATGCGCAGCAGTCCGCTATCCCGCTCAGCCAGGTGCTGCCCAACAATCAGGTGTACATCCTCGATGCGCGGCAGCAGTTGGTGGCGGGTGGCGATTTGGGTGAGTTGTATATCGGCGGCCAGCAATTGGCGCGGGGCTATCTGAACGCGGCGGCTGACGATCAGGTGTTCATCGCCAATCCGTTTGCAGCCGGCGAGCGGTTGTACCGCAGCGGCGATCTGGCCCGTTATCGTGCCGATGGCAGCATCGAGCTTTATGGGCGCAAGGATCAGCAAGTGAAGGTGCGCGGCTTCCGTATCGAATTGGCGGAAATCGAAGGGCAGTTGCTGCAACTGGCTGAAGTCAGCGAAGCCGTGGTGTTGCTCGACCCGTCGTGCGCAGAGCCGGTGGCCTTTATCGTGGCGGGGCAGGGCGTTTCGAGCGAAGTGCTGAAGGCCGGGCTGGCGCTGCGTTTGCCCGGCGTCATGGTGCCCGGGCGTATGCAACTGCTGGAACGTATGCCGCGTCTGGGCAATGGCAAAGTGGATCGCCAGGCATTGTTGCGACTTGAAACCAGCGAACCCGCGCACGCCTATCTGGCGCCGCGCGATGGATTGGAACAACTGCTGGCTTCGCGCATGGCGCAGTTGTTGGGGAAGGACACCTTGAGCGTTGATCAGGACTTTTTCGCGGCCGGCGGCCATTCGCTGCTGGTGGTCAAACTGGTGGCCGGTATTCGCAAACTGCTGCAATGCGAAGTTCAGCCGGGCATCGTCTTTGATCATCCAACCCCGGCGGCGCTGGCCCTGGTATTGCGCGAACGGGAGGCGAGTCCGGGCCAGCTGGAGAAAATCGCTCAGGCACGTCTGAAACTGGACAGCATGACCCCGGAAGAGAAAGCGCAGATGCTGGAAAGGGCCCGGCAAGGGGCTTGAGTAGAACGCTCGGTTTGCTGTAGGACCGGCTTTAGCCGGGAGCTCAATCGACGCGGTTTGCTGTAGGACCGGCTTTAGCCGGGAGCTCAATCGACGCTTTCGCGACTAAAGTCGCTCCTACGGCCAATTCGCGGGCAAGCCTCGCTCCAACGGGAAATAGTCGGAAATGTGAAAAGTTTATTCATTTCACTAAATTTTCACTTTCCTGTTCGTTCATTCAAAACTCGATACCGTTTCCGCTGCCCGCTTCATTCCTGGTCGCGTGTCTTTGTGCAGCAAACACGGCGCCTTGAGGCTAACGACGAGCAACTCATTTTCCACTGGTCAGCCATCCTCAGAGAAGGCGGCCCGCCAACTTAACGATTCAAACGGGGTGATTCATCGCATGAAATCCAGGAACCAGACATTTGCCAGGCGCTTGTTGAAATCGCCGATGCCTTCATGGAGAACTTCTGCATCCGTAATGGTATTGGGGTTGGCACTGGGAACGTGCGAAGGCGTATTCGCCGAAGTCCGTCACGTGAATATTCCCGCTCAGCCGCTGGACGCCGCGCTGAACGCGCTGGGCGCGCAAACCGGGCTGCAAGTGCTGTATCGGCCGGAAATGGTCAGCGGCAAGAAGTCCGTGGCAGTCAACGGTGATCTTGAACCGGGTGCCGCACTGGATAAATTGCTCAATGGCGCCGGCCTGACTTATCGCATCGAGAACAACACGATTTTCCTCAGCGAAGAGTCGCTTGTCGGCGGTGCCATGGAATTGGGCGCGACGACGATTCAGGGCCAGGGCATGGGCCAGGCGACTGAAAACTCCAAGTCCTACACCACCGGTTTGACCAGCGTAGGCTCGAAAACCCCCACCAGTCTGCGCCAGACGCCGCAGTCGATTTCCATCATCAGCCAGCAAATGATGGCTGATCAGCAGTTGACCGATATCAACGATGCACTGCGCATGACGCCGGGCATCACGGTGCAGAACAGCACTTATCGGACGTTCGACATCCTGTCCCGTGGTTTCAAGATCGAAAACTTCCAGCTCGATGGTGCCGCGCCGATGGCGTTGGGCAGTTCGCTGGGCAGTTTCTATTCGTCCAACGTCTACGATCTGGCCGAGTTCGACCACATTGAAGTGCTGCGTGGTTCGGCGGCATTGTTCGGCGGCACGGGTGATCCGGGCGGCATCGTCAACATGGTGCGCAAGCGCCCGCTGGACACCTACCAACTCAAACTCACCGCGTCGGCGGGTAGCTGGGATAACTATCGCCAGGAAGTGGACCTCACCGGTCCGATCGCCTTCGACGGCAAACTGCGCGGCCGCCTGGTGGTTGCCAACACCGATCGGCAGTATTTCATCGATAACCGCAGCACGGAAAAACCGTTCGTTTATGGTGTCCTCGAAGCTGACGTCACCGATGACACCATGCTCACGGCCGGTATCCGCTATAACAAAGCCCATGAAAATGGCACGCAAAACTCTGTACCGCGTTACCTCGACGGTTCCGATATCGGTCTGCCGCGTCACACCAGTCTGGGTCAGGCCTGGGGTTATACCGACACCACCGGTCGCGAGATTTTCGCCAAGATCGACCACAAGCTTTCCGATAACTGGAAACTCAACGTCTCCTATACCGATCTCTGGGATGTCGGTTACTTCAAGACCACGACCGTCAGCGGTGTAGGCGTCAACCAGGCGACCGGAGGCGGGTTGTCCTGGAGCAGCACGACTGCCAAACAGGAAAACCAGCAGCGCATGTGGGACACCAACCTGTCCGGCACCTTCGACATGTTCGGCCTGAAACACGATCTGGTGGTGGGCGCCGACTATCAGGACGTGACCAGCCGCTGGCTCGGGGTAGCTCGAGTGATAGGCGGGCCAATCAACCCTTACGACCCGGACAGCACGCCGTTCCCCGAGCCGCCAAACAACACCAACTACACCCGCGATTACAGCCCCAACGACCAGAAGCAGTACGGCCTGTATGGCAGCTTGCGCATGCAGTTGGCCGAGCCGCTGCATTTGATCCTCGGTGCGCGGGTGCAACGCTACAAATTTGACCAGACCTACAAGACGCTTACAGCGGGTACCTGGAGAACCTCCTCGGAGATCTCCATGCGCGAACCGACCAAGGTCACGCCATATGGCGGTCTGGTCTATGACCTCAATGACGAGTGGTCGGTGTACGGCAGCTATTCGGAGATCTACAAGCCGCAGGTCAGTCTGCTGAGCGGTTCGGGCTCCTCGCTCGACGCCATGGAAGGCAAGACCTATGAAACCGGTCTTAAAGGCGAGTTGTTCGGCGGCAGCGTCAACACTAACTTCGCGCTGTATTACACCAAGCGCGACAATCAGGGCGTGCGCGACCCGGCTTATCCCGCCAACGACTTTGACTTCTCCGGCAGCTGCTGCTGGATTGGTAGCGGCGAAGTAGTGAGCAAGGGCGTCGACATGGAAGTGTCGGGTGAAGTCATGCCTGACTGGATGTTGATGGCCGGTTATACCTACAACCAGAACCACAACAAGAGCTCCAAGACGCTGCTCAGCACCCAGACGCCGAAGCACTTGTTCAAACTGTTTTCCACCTATCAGCTGCCCGGCGTGTTGTCGGACTTCAAAGTGGGTGGCGGCGTGAACCTGCAAAGCTCCAATTACTTCAGCGGCACGGTGACCAACAGCGGCGGCACCAACACCTACGACTTCGATCAGGCGGGCTATGCGGTCTGGAATGCGTTGGCCGAATACAAGGTCGACGAACACTGGACCGTCACCTATAACGCCAACAACATTTTCGACAAAAACTATTACTCCACCGTGGGCTCGACATCCGCCACCAACTGGTACGGCGAACCGCGCAACCACATGCTGACCTTGCGCGGCACCTTCTGGTAACAGAACGCGCTTGAATGAAAAAGGGGAGCCAGATCACTGGCTCCCCTTTTTTGTTACCGATGTTGCAGGCCGACAATCAGTCGACGACAGCAGAAGGGGCCTTGGTTGGCTCCTCGTCCTCTTTCATCTTGCGAAAGTACGTCGAAAGCAGGGCGCCGGATATGTTGTGCCAGACGCTGAACAGCGCGCTGGGCACCGCCGCCAATGGCGAGAAGTGCGCGCTGGCCAGTGCCGCGCCCAGCCCGGAGTTTTGCATGCCGACTTCCAGCGCCAGGGATTTGCGTTGCGCCAATGGCAGCTTGAACACCTTGCCGGTGAAGTAACCCAGCAGAAAACCGAAGCTGTTGTGCAGGATCACCACAAGCATGATCAGCAGGCCGGACTCGGCGATTTTCGCCTGACTGGCGGCAACCACGGCGCAGACAATCATCACGATGCTGACCACCGAAACCAGTGGCAATACGTCCACAGCATAGCTGACCCGTGCGCCAAGCAAACGCTGGGCAAGCACACCGAGCACGATGGGCAACATGACCAGTTGCAGGATCGACCAGAACATATCCATGAAGGACACCGGCAACCAGGCCGAGGCCAGGAACCAGATCAAGGTCGGCGTCAGCAGCGGCGCGAGCAGGGTGGTGACCGCTGCGATGGCCACTGCCAGGGCCAGATCGCCCTTGGCCAGCCAGGCCATGACATTGGAAGACGTGCCACTTGGGCAGCAGCCCACGAGAATTACGCCCACCGCGATTTCCGGCGGCAGATGAAAGACCTGGCAGAGCAACCACGCCACGCCGGGCATGATCACGAAATGCGCGACCACACCCAGGGCCACGCGCCACGGATGGCGGGCAACTTCGGAAAAGTCGTCGAGCTTGAGGGTCAGGCCCATCCCGAACATCACCAGCCCCAGCAGCGGGACGATCAGCGTTTTCAGACCGATGAACCACTGCGGGAACAGGAACGCCAACACGGCGAACAACAGCACCCAGTACGCAAAGGTATTACCGACAAAACGACTCAAGGTTGCCAATGCACGCATGGCGGGTTCCTTTTTTTATTGGGTTAAATGGCTTTTCCTGACATCCGTAGGACCTGCTTTAGCCGGGAGGGGGCCGGTACCTTCGCTGCATCTCCTTGATCAGCAAGAAGCTCTCCCGGCTAAAGCCGGTCCTACGATGGCATGAGGTGTTAAATCCCCTGCGGCAACTCTTCACCGCCCAAGGCTTCAACCAACTCCGGCAGGAACTCGCCGAAGGTCAGCATCATCAGGGTAAAGCTGGCATCGAGCTGACCCAGGGCTTCGTCGCCGCCGTCCTGTTCCGCCTGATCCTGCAGCAGGTCTTCGAATTTCAGGCGCTTGACCACCATCTTGTCGTCCAGCACGAAGGACAATTTGTCCTGCCAGGCCAGGGACAGTTGGGTCACGACTTTGCCAGTGCTCAAGTGCAGCTGGATTTCATCGCTGGTCAGGTCCTGACGCTTGCAGCGCACGATCCCGCCATCTTCATGGGTGTCACGCAGTTCGCATTCATCGAGCACGAAAAAGTTGTCAGCCGCTTTCTGCGTGGTGACCCACTCGGTCATGACCGCAGTCGGCGCGGTCTTGACGGTCAGAGGACGCACCGGCAGCGAGCCGATCACTTCGCGCAGCGTCGACAGCAGGTCTTCGGCACGCTTGGGGCTGGCCGAGTTGACCAGAATCAGGCCCTGTTTCGGCGCGATGGCCGCGAACGTGGCCGAACGACGAATAAAGGCGCGGGGCAGGAACGCCTGGATGATTTCATCCTTGATCTGATCGCGTTCCTTCTTGTAGACCTTGCGCATTTGCTCGGCCTCGATCTCTTCGACCTTCTCCTTGACCGCGTCACGCACGACGCTGCCCGGCAGGATGCGTTCTTCCTTGCGCGCCGCGATCAGCAGGAAGTCACCGCTGATGTGCACCAGTGGAGCGTCTTCACCTTTGCCAAAAGGGGCGACGAAACCGTAAGTGGTCAACTCCTGGCTGGCACAGGCGCGGGCCGGTTTGGTCGCCAGTGCAGTTTCCAGCGCCTCGGCGTCAAAAGGCAGATCCTGGGTCAGGCGATAGATAAGCAGGTTTTTGAACCACATGAGGTGAATCTCTCCTTCTATACAAAGGAGGGCATTATTCGCTGCTCGGGCCTTGCGGCCAACCCTGCGCTAAGCCTTTGGAAGGATTATAAAAATTATTTAAAAAAGTGCTTGCCAGAGGTAGGGTCGCTACGTAGAATGCGCGCCACACGATGAGTGAAGGGTGATTAGCTCAGCTGGGAGAGCAGCTGCCTTACAAGCAGCGGGTCGGCGGTTCGATCCCGTCATCACCCACCAATCATTCAAAGTGTTACGCGCAGCGGTAGTTCAGTCGGTTAGAATACCGGCCTGTCACGCCGGGGGTCGCGGGTTCGAGTCCCGTCCGCTGCGCCATATTCCGCTTCAAGGCCCTTGAACTCCTTGAAGCAAAAGAAAGCCCGCCTAGTGCGGGCTTTTCTTTGTCTGCGTTTTTTATTCCTTCCTATATATAGCTGTCGTGCAATGCGCATCATGAGCGAATTCGCCTGTGCGTTGTGTCAGGCGAATCTAGTAGATTTGTACGATTTTTCTCTAAGTCCCTGAACCCGGACTGAACGAGAAGGCGTCCATTTCAAGAAAACCTTTGGATACCTGAACTTATCTGGCTTTTCTGCCTCTCATGCCGGTAGCCATTGATCGCGGCGGCCTGATAAGCTCGCGGCTTTACTCGTTTGCCCTATTGGCGCATGAACAAGGAATTAGCATGAAACAGCATCGGTTGGCAGCGGCGATTGCCCTGGTCGGTCTGGTACTCGCAGGTTGTGATAAGCAAGCCAGCACTGTTGAGCTGAAAACCCCGGCACAGAAAGCGTCTTACGGTATTGGCCTGAACATGGGCAAAAGCCTGGCTCAGGAAGGCATGGATGATCTGGATTCCAAGGCAGTTGCCCTGGGTATCGAAGATGCCGTCGGCAAGAAAGAGCAGAAGCTCAAGGATGATGAACTGGTTGAAGCTTTCGCCGCGCTGCAAAAGCGTGCCGAAGAGCGTCTGACCAAGATGAGTGAAGAGTCGGCATCCGCTGGCAAGAAATTCCTCGAAGAAAACGGCAAGAAAGCCGGTGTAGTTACCACCGCATCCGGCCTGCAATATGAAATCGTCAAGAAAGCCGATGGCGCTCAGCCTAAAGCGACCGACGTGGTGACTGTTCACTACGAAGGCAAGTTGACTGACGGCAAGGTGTTCGACAGCTCCGTTGAGCGCGGCAGCCCGATTGATCTGCCGGTCAGCGGCGTGATTCCGGGTTGGGTTGAAGGCCTGCAGCTGATGCACGTCGGTGAGAAGATCAAGCTCTACATCCCGAGCGATCTGGCTTACGGCGCACAGAGCCCTAGCCCGATGATCCCTGCCAACTCGGTATTGGTCTTCGACCTGGAACTGCTCGGCATCAAGGATCCTGCTTCGATGCCGGCTCCTGGCGCTGCAGATGAGGAAGAAGAAGAGACTGCACCTGCTACTAAAAAATAAGTAGCAGTTCAGGCTTGAGCAAAACGCCCCGTTTCGACGGGGCGTTTTCGTTTCTGTGTAATTTGTCGAACGGATGCAATCAGGTGCAGTCCCACTTATGTTCACTGTGGGCATAAGGCGCAGGCGGCGGGTCTGACGATTGTCAGACGATCCAACATTAATCCACAGGCTCGGTTGTGGGTAACTTCCAGCGGCCTGCAAGTCAACGAATTTTACGGCTTTTTTCAGGTGAGTAAAAAACGCCCGATTTGAGTCACAAGCCTATAGAGCGGGCTTATGCGGGCGGAAAAGATGCTCTGTTCACAAGGTTATCCACAAGTTGTGTGGATAACCTTTTTGATGATCAGACGCTGACGATTGTAGGATCGGCGTTTATTCACAGAAAAGTCGCTCAACAGGAGTGGACATGAAAGCACCGTGGAATTTTCTTCGCTATTTGCCCATGGCTCGCCGACTGATGGCGGCGGGGCGTTTGCCAGGTTTGCTGTTTGCCGTCGCGCGCAAGGGCTCTGCTGAACGCAGTCGCCTGGGTAAGGTCATGGATGATCTGCGACTGTTGCAGGCGTTGTGCCTGGCGTACTGGCGCGGCGAGTATCGGGCGATCAGCCCGACGGCCATTCTGTCCATCGTTGCCGGGTTGATGTACTTCCTGAGCCCGCTGGATGCCATTCCCGACTGGATTCCAGGCTTGGGCATGCTGGACGACATCGCGGTGCTGGCGTGGGTCATGAAACATCTGGAAAGCGAGTTGTCGGCGTTTCGCCAATGGCGAGAGCGGCAGGCGCCTGAAAAACTATTGGTGGTTGAACGCTTACCGGCTACACCCGCGTTGCTCGAACAGGAAAAAGCCAAGGATTGACGCCGATACAGCCATTCGCCGCGATATTAAGACGCAGTTACAGATTGAAGACAGGCATATGGCCTTCATCCACTGTTAAGATGCGGCAACATGGAAACGCCTACTCGCAATGTGTAGTTGTCCTACAGGGGGTTGTATGGATCTTCAGGTCATTTCTCGTGATGGAGAGCCAGAGTACGCAGTGTTGCCATGGGCTCAGTACCAGGCATTGCTGCGCGCCGCAGGTCTTGTGTCCAAAGAGAGCGTTGCGTCGAGCACTCAGCCGGTCGAGCCGGGGGAGGCGACCGCTGATTTGCCCGGTCTGGATCAGTTGGCGACGCTCCGGGCAGCCAAAGGGCTGGAAGTTGCGCAACTGGCGCGCACGGTCGGCATCAGCCCTTCGTACCTGGAATTGATTGAAAGTGGGGTGCGCCTGCCCGACGCCGCTATTCGCCGCAGCCTGGCCTGGGAATTGGGTGTCGCTGGCTGGCGAGGTGAGGCATGAGCGTACGCATCAGTCGCCAGCACTGGGATGGGCTTTTGGCTGAACTGGATCAGGCGCGTCGCCAGCGCCATTTGTTAACCTATCGCGCGCTGCTGGAGCGTCTGCAACTGCCCAGCCCCGCCATGCAAACCCTCACTGCCGCGCTTGAGCACTTGGCCGCGCTTGACGCGCGTGCCGAGCAGCCGTTGCGCAGTGCGCTGGTCATCAGCCAGGGCGCCAGTCGCTTGCCGCGCACTGGTTTTTTCGAATGCGTTGAACGCCTCGGGCGTTTTTCCGGGCCATCCGACGGGATCGCCGCGGCGTCCTGGCATGCTTCGGAAGTGGTGCGGGTGTTTGAGTTTGTGTATCCGGAAGCGGAATGACGGAATGAAGCCGCCGTTGCGCCATCAGCCCATCGCCAACAAATCCAGCTCGCGCGTATCGATCACATGCAGGCTCGCCCCGGCGACTTCCTTGGCGTAGTGCTTGGCCTGCGAGGCCAGTTCGGCCAGACGACTGGCATCCAGTTCGGCGCAGGATTCAGGATGCAGGTGGATGACGCCGATGGACAGCGACAGCAGGGCAAACTCCTGGCGCTGGCCGTGGCGATTCAAGGCAGTGAAGCAGCCCGCTTCAAGGTGTTCGGCCCGATAGAAGCGTCGGCATTGATTCTGGAAGTCTTCCAGCAGGATATTCAGACGTTTGTTCCAGTCTTCCGAGCCGAGGACCATTAGAAAGTCATCGCCGCCAATATGCCCGACGAAGTCACGGCTGGGGTCAATCCGGTCGTTCAGGCATTGGGCCAGACACAGCAGAACCTCGTCACCGCGGCCATAGCCGTAGATATCGTTGAAGGGTTTGAAACTGTCGATATCCACGTAGCAGATCATCGATTCCCGGCCCTGTTGTAGCAATCGGGTCAGGCACTGCTGGATTGGCACATTGCCCGGCAGCAAGGTCAGCGGGTTGGCATAGCGCGCCTGCTGGATTTTCATCTCGGTAATCAGCTTGAGCACATCGATCACTCGTCCCAGGCCCAGATAACGGCCGTTCTGGGTAATGATGAAGTCTTCTTCGATACGCTGCCGGGCGCGACTGGTCAGCAGGCGACTGACTTGCGCCAGGGACTGGCTCAACTCCACGGCGAGAAAGTCATCGCTCATCAGGCGGCTGATCGGCTTGCGGGCGAACAGCTCGGTGGCAAAGGGTTTGAGGAGAATTTCCGATAACGAATGGCGGTGAACAATCCCGCACGGCTGGCCGCTTTCATCCAGCACGGCGAGGGAATTGAGATTGGCCTGTTTGCGAAAGGCTTCGAGCACCGAAGCGGTCGGCATGTTGGCACCCACCGCCGCTTGCTCGTTGAGCAGGGCGCTCAAATCGCTGCCTTCTTCGGTCAACACCAGTGTTGAGCTTTCCAGCTTGGGCAGCATCGCTTGCGCGTCTCGCGGGGGTTGTTCTTGCGGGCGGCAGAGCAGATAGCCCTGGACCAGCTCCACGCCCATTTCCCTGAGCACTGCCAGTTCTTCGGGCAGCTCGATGCCCTCGGCAATGACCTGCGCCCGGGAAGCTCTGGCCATTTGCAGCATGGAGCCGACAAACTCGCGCTTGACCGCGTCCTGATGGATACCGTCGATGAAGTGCCGGTCGATCTTGACGTATTCCGGGCGCAATTCCGACCACAGGCGCAGGCTGGAATAACCCGCGCCCAGATCGTCCATGGCGATGGAAAACCCCATATCGCGATAGTGGTGCAGCGCCGTGTACAGCAGCCCGAAATCTTCGGTGGGCGTCTGCTCGGTCAGCTCGATCACGACGTTGCTGGGCGCGATGCCGTAGCGTTGCAACAGCTGCAGGGTTCGGCCCGGCGGGTGCGCAGGTTCCAGCAAGGATTCCGGGGAAATATTGAGGAACAGCTTGCCAGGCAGCTTCTGCTGGCTGAACCGACGGCACGCACTTTCCCGACACTGCAATTCCAGCTCGCTGAGGCGACCGGACTGGCGAGCAATGGCGAACAGGTTGATCGGCGAATGCAGCGAGCTGTTCGACGGGCCGCGGGTCAGGGCTTCATAACCGAGGATACGGCGTTCGGACAGTGACACGATGGGCTGGAACAGACTGTGTAAATCGCCATGAGCCAGGATTGAACTCAATGCGTTCAGCTGTTCAGTTGCGGTCATGGCGATCTCAAGGCAAGAAAAAGGGGCTAGGCACTATGCGCCCAGCCCCTGTATTTCACGACAGATTCATGACTGTTTGATGACCGTTGCCATTAAACAGCCATTATCCGTGTGGTTTTTACTTCTTGGCCACAGCCGCGTTCAACCCCAGGTAATCGATCAGGATTCGCCCGGTTTCCGACAGGTAAGCGTCGTCTTCGGGTTTGGTCTTGTCGTCTTCAACCGGCAGTGCGTCTTCGTCCTCTTTCTTCAGCTCCTTGAGCGGCTCTTCACCTTTGGCCTTGCGGCGGGTGTTTTCCAGAGTCAGCTGCCTGGCTTCGATAGAGGCATGTTCAGCGCGACGGTCAATTTCATTGAGGCTGACGGTTTTCTCGCTCATCAACTTCTTGGCCAGGGCCAGACGGTCTTCGATGAAGACGAACTCGGCATCTTTTGCCGAACGGGCTTCATGTCGGGTCTGCAACTGCGCCAAAAATGGCTTGAACGGATCGACCGCCGGCTTGATCGCCGGTTTGATGCTGTCCCAAGGCATGGCCTCAGGCAGCGCGCTTTCGCCGATTTCCTTGGTATCGATGATCGACGGGTAGGCGATGTCCGGCACGACGCCCTGATGCTGGGTGCTCTGCCCGGAAACCCGGTAGAACTTGGCCAGGGTCAGTTTCAGCTCGCCATGATTAAGCGGCTGAATGGTCTGCACGGTGCCTTTGCCGAAGGTCTGGCCGCCGATGATCAACGCCCGGTGGTAGTCCTGCATGGCGCCGGCGAAAATCTCCGAAGCGGAGGCGGACAAGCGGTTGACCAGCAACGCCATCGGGCCTTTGTAGAACGCGCCGGTGTCTTCGTCTTCCAGCACGTCGACCTTGCCGTCGGCGTTGCGCACCAATACGGTCGGACCTTTGTCGATGAACAGACTGGTCAGCTCGGTGGCTTCCTGCAGGGAGCCGCCGCCGTTGTTACGCAAGTCCAGAACCACGCCGTCGACTTTCTCGGCTTGCAGTTCGGTCAGCAGTTTCTTCACGTCGCGGGTGGTGCTCTTGTATTCCGGATCGCCAGCTCGGTAGGCCTTGAAGTCCAGATAAAACGCCGGAATGTCGATGACGCCCAGCTTGTAGTCGCGACCGTCCTGATTCAGGTGCAGGATCGATTTTTTCGCAGCCTGCTCTTCGAGCTTCACCGCTTCGCGAGTGATGGCGACGATCTTGGTGGTCTGGTCGTTGGGGGCATTGCTGGCCGGAATCACTTCCAGACGCACGACCGAGCCTTTAGGGCCACGGATCAGCTTGACCACTTCATCCAGACGCCAGCCGATCACGTCGACCATTTCTTTGTCGCCCTGGGCGACGCCGACGATCTTGTCGGCCGGAGCGACCTGCTTGGTCTTGGCCGCAGGACCTGCCGGCACCAGGCGCACGATCTTCACGTTGTCGTTGTCGCTCTGCAACACGGCGCCGATGCCTTCCAGCGACAGGCTCATGTTGATGTCGAAGTTTTCCGCGCTGTCAGGTGACAGGTAGTTGGTGTGCGGGTCGTAGGACATGGCGAAGGTGTTGATGTAAGCCTGGAACACGTCTTCGCTGCGAGTCTGGGCCAGGCGCGACAGCTGATTCTTGTAGCGCTTGGTCAGGGTTTCCTGAATCTTCGCCGGGTCTTTGCCGGCAATCTTCAGGCGCAGGACTTCGTCCTTGACGCGTTTGCGCCACAGGTCGTCCAGTTCAGCCTGGTTCTTCGCCCAAGGGGCGTCCTTGCGATCCACCAACAAGCTTTCCTTGGAGGTGAAATCAAGCTTGTCGACGCCCTTGTTCAGCTCTGCCAAAGCGAAATCCAGACGCGACTTGATGCGGTCCAGATAGCGCTTGTAGATGGTGAACCCGGGGTTCAGGTCGCCGCTCTTGAGGAAATCGTCGAACTGGGTCTGCCACTTGTCGAACTCGGCGATATCGCTGGCCAGAAAGTAGCTGCGTGCCGGGTCGAGCAGCTTGAGGTAGCTCTCGTAAATGATCACCGAGCGCTTGTCGTCAAGCGGCGGCTTGCTGTAATGGTGCCGTTTTAGCAGCTCAACCACGTTGAGGCTGGCAATCACTTCGTCGCGATCAGGCTGGAGGTTATCCCAGCTATTGGCGGCGAAAGAGCTGGCGGACATTGGCAGAATACTGAGGCCAACGAGCAGGGCGAGGGCGGTGCCTGGGAAAAAATGCTTCATGCTGATTCGACGCGGGGACAATTGATAACGCATATTAGGCCGTCTTTGAAGTCGCCGGTCCCGTCGGATCCGGTCGCATAATGCAAAAAGCCCGGGCGTCTATAGCTTCGGGCTCAGTCCAGACTCACTATGGAGGCACCGTGAAGGCATTGCAAGGCGTTGAAGGTCGAGTGGAATGGGTCGAGACACCGAGTCCGGCTCTTGATGCCGGTCAAGTCCGGATCAAAGTGGCCGCAGCAGGTTTGAATCGCGCTGATTTATTGCAGCGTGCGGGCCTGTATCCGCCGCCGCCAGGGGCTAGCGAATTCCTCGGCATGGAATGTTCCGGGGTGATTGCCGAAGTCGGTCCGGGTTCTGCGTGGCAGGTTGGCGACCGGGTTTGCGCACTGGTGGCCGGTGGTGCCATGGCTGAAGAAGTGGTTGCCGATGCGCGTCACGTGTTGCCGGTGCCCGAAGGCATATCGCTGCACGAGGCGGCGGCAATCCCTGAAGTCTACGCCACTGCCTGGCTGAATCTGTTCCAGCTGGCGGCACTCAAACCGGGCGAAAAAGTTTTGCTGCACGCCGGGGCAAGTGGAGTTGGTTCAGCGGGCATTCAGCTTTGCAAGGCCTTCGGCAACCCGGTATGGGTCAGCGTCGGCTCGGCCGAGCGTCTGGCGTATTGCATCGAATTGGGCGCCCAGGGCGGTGTCATGCGCAGCGAAAGCATCGACAGCCTGAAGGATTTCGCCCCCTTCGATGTGATTCTCGATCCGGTCGGCGCCAACTATGCGGCGCTGAACGTGAAGCTGTTGGGCGTTGATGGTCGCTGGGTATTGATCGGCCTGATGGGCGGCCGCGAAGCGCAGCTGGATCTGGCGCAGATATTGGGCAAACGCATCCAGTTGCTGGGTTCGACCCTGCGCAGTCGCGATGACCAGTTCAAGGCGGACTTGCTGCTCGACCTGGCGCACAACGTCTGGCCGCTGTTCACCGAAGGCCGCCTCAAGCCCCAACTGGCCCGCAGCTTTGCGGTCAAGGACGCCGAAGCGGCTTTTGCCGAACTGGCGACCAATCAGGTTTCCGGGAAAGTCGTGTTGGTGATCGATGAGAGTCTGGTGTAATCGACGCAGGCACGATCTGGAGGACTGGCTTTAGCCGGGAGAGGGAGAGCCAGTACAGCGCCCTCGCTCCTGGTGTCATGCCACCTCCCGGCTGAAGCCGGTCCTACGGGGTTTTGCGGGCAATGCTGTTACTTCCAGTGATGCACCGGCCAACCGGCCTTCTGGGCGTGTTCCAGCAAGGTCGGGTCGGGGTTGACCACATGCGGATGATCGACCTTGAGCAGCAAGGCCAGGTCATTGCGTGAGTCTGAGTAGAAGCTGGCGCCTTCGAGGTTTTCGCCTTCGGTGTCCAGCCACTCCATGAGCCGGGTGACCTTGCCTTCCCGATAGGTCAGGGTGCCAACGGTCCCGCCGCTGTAAACCCCGTGCTGCACCTCCAGATCAATCGCCAGCACTTCGTCGATACCGATGCGCTCGGCAATTGGCTTGACCAGATGAATCCCCGAAGCCGAAATGACCAGAATCCGGTCGCCGGCAGCGCGGTGTTCAGCGATGCATTTGGTGGCGTCACTGAAAATGATCGGCTCGATGAAGTCCTCAACCCACGGGCCAACCAAGT
The DNA here is from genome assembly GCF_000416235.1 of Pseudomonas sp. CFII64. Taxonomy (GTDB): domain Bacteria; phylum Pseudomonadota; class Gammaproteobacteria; order Pseudomonadales; family Pseudomonadaceae; genus Aquipseudomonas. The sequence continues at coordinate 456,859 of NZ_ATLO01000004.1, forward strand.
GATCGACTTCTTCCGGCGTACGGCCCAGCATCGGCTCCAGGCTGAAGGCCATGTAGTCCTCCATCGCCAACTGGCCTGCGCTGTAGGCTTGCATCAGTTGGTGATCGCGCTTGATGAACGACTCGGGATCGACCCAGCCGAGGCGGCCCATCTGCTCGCTCCATAAACTGGCGCAGTCGCCGGCGATCAAGGTTTCGTCCAGGTCAAAAATGGCTAAAGGCATTGCGCGCGTTCCTTAAAACTTTGTCAGTTGAATTGGCGTTCGGCGCGCAGCTACAAGCTTCAAGCTGCAAGAGAAACAGGTCTGCGCCGCACACACTTGCAGCTTATAGCGTGCCGCTTGCAGCTGTCCTCAGACCTCACACAACGCCGACGCATCAATGCTCAACGTCACACGTCGGCCATTGGGATGCAAATCGTCCGCCGAGCGGTTGAGTACGTCTACCACCAATTCCACGCCGCGCGCTTCGACCCGATAACGAATCACATTGCCCAGCAAGCTGTGGCTGCGCACTTCGCCTTCCAGAGAGCCGGTCAGACTCAGCTGAATGGCTTCCGGGCGAATAGCGATGCGGCTGTTGATCGGGCGTTGCATCAGGCGGCTGGCTTCATCTGCTTCAAGCAGGTTGTAGTTGCCGATAAAACCGGCGGCAAACGCATCGACCGGCGCAGTGTAAAGGGTTTCGGCATCGCCGCTTTGCACGATACGGCCCTGGTTCATCAGAAAGATGCGGTCCGACATGGTCAGCGCTTCTTCCTGATCGTGAGTCACAAAAATCGTGGTCAGGCCCAATTCTCGCTGAATGGCGCGGATCTGCTCTCGCAGGTGTTTGCGTATCCGCGCATCCAGCGCCGAGAGCGGTTCGTCCAGCAACAACAGGCGTGGACGGGTGACCAGCGAGCGCGCCAGGGCGACGCGCTGGCACTGGCCGCCGGACATCTGGTGCGGATAGCGGTTGGCCAGTTCGGTCAACTCCACCAGTTTCAGGACTTCGGCGACGCGCTTGTGGGTGTCGTCGGCATTGACCTTCTGCATGCGCAGGCCGAACGCGACGTTCTGCTCCACGGTCATGTTCGGAAACAGCGCGTAGCTCTGGAACACCATGCCGATATTGCGTTTCTGCGGCGTAACGGGCACCAGGTCGACACCATCGAGCAGGATGCGCCCTTTGTTGACCGAGGTCAGGCCGGCAATGCAGCGCAGCAAGGTCGATTTGCCACAGCCGGACGGGCCGAGCAGGGTGACGAATTCGCCACGTTCGATCGTGCAGTTGATGTCACTGAAGACCGCTGTGCTGGCGTAGGTTTTTTGCAGATTTTCGACACTGACAAAACTCATATCAGTTCTTGTCCTTATTCAGTCGGTTGGCAGCCCAGGTCAGCAGCAGCACGAAAAGGAAGTAGGAAACCACCAGCGCACTGTTGAAGTGCCCGCTGCTGTTGCGCATGTTGTTCAGGTACACCTGCAAGGTTTCGTAGCGGGTGCCGACCAGCAGGTTGGCGAACACGAATTCGCCGAACAGGAAGGAAAACGACAGCAGCAGCGCGACCATCAAACCCTTGCGCAGGTTGGGCAGTACCACCAGAAATGCCGCCTGCCAGGTATTGGCACCGAGAAGTTGAGCAGCGTCCATCAGGTCAGTCAGGTTGATGGCCTGCAGGTTGTTGGTGATGGCGCGGTACATGAACGGCAGCGCGACGGTGAAGTAGCAGCCGATCAGAATCCACGGCGTGCCGACCATCGCCATCGGCCCGGAGCCATACAGCTGCAGCAAGCCGACCGATGACACCACCGGCGGCACGGCGAAGGGCAGCAGGATCAGGATGTTCATCAGGCCGTCCAGGCGCGGAAAGTGGTAATGCACCACAAACAGCAGCGGCAGGATCAGCACCACGGACAGGATCAGCGCGCCAACACAGACCAGCAGCGACTGGCCGAAAGCGGTGAGGAAACGCGGGTCACTCCACAGCGCGATGTACCACTTGAAGGTCAGGCCGCTGGGCAGAATAGTCGCCGACCAACTGGTCGCCACTGAATACAGCAGCGTGCCAGCCAAAGGCAGCAGCAGGATGAAGAACAGCGCATAGACCACGAACCGGTGGTAAAGCCTGGCGGGACCCCGTTCAACGCGAGACATGGTAGCTCCTCTTCAGCAACCACTGATGGACGACCGTGACCAGCGTCATCAGGCCGACCAGAATCATCGCCAGGGCGCTGGCCATGTTCGGATCAAGGGTGATATCGCCGGCCACCATGGCTGCGATGCGAATCGGCAGCACGTTGAAGTTGCCGGTGGTCAGCGCGTAGACGGTGGCGTACGCCCCCAGCGCATTGGCCAGCAGAATCACAAAGGTGCCCAACAGGGCAGGCGTCAGCACGGGCAAACCGATGTAACGCCAGAACTGAAAGCTGCTGGCGCCGAGCAGTGACGCCGACTCGCGCCAGTCTTCGCGCAAGGCGTCGAAAGCCGGGTAGAGCAGCAGCACGCCCAAGGGAATCTGGAAGTAGGTGTAGAGAATGATCAGCCCGGTCTTCGAATACAGATTGAAGTCGTCGATGATTCCGGCCTGCTTGAGGATCAGGGTCAGCGCGCCATTGAAGCCCAGCAGGATGATGAAGGCGAAGGCCAGCGGCACCCCGGAAAAGTTACTGGTCATGTTGGCGAAGGCGTTGACGAAATCCCGCAACCGCGAGTCCACCTTGCGCAGCGAGTAACTGCCGAGCACCGCAATCACGATGCCGAACAGGCTCGACCAGAAGCTGATCTCCAGGCTGTACTGCATCGCCTGGCGATAGAACCGAGAATTGAACGCAGTGATGAAGTTTTCGATCCCCCACCCCGCATCGGAATGCAGGCTGTTGATGGCCACCCAAACCAGCGGCGCGATCTGAAAGATGATGAAGAAGATGGCGAAAGGCACCAGGCACAGCAGCCCCAGCCATTTGCCTCGGGTGAGTGTGCTCAATTGAATATCTCCCGGCAGACCGGTTTGTCGTGGGGCACACCGAGCAGCTCGCAGACAATGCCGCACAGATCGGTTTGCCTGGGGGCGGCGTTGGGGTCGAGGCTGAACGCAGCGCCAAGCACGAACAGCGGCACTTCGCGCTCTTCCGGCAGCAGGCCGTTGTGCGAACGGTCGTTGTTCATGCCGTGGTCGGCGGTCACCAGCACTTGATAGCCAGCGTCGAGCCAGCGTTGCAGGTAATCGGCCAGCACGATATCGGCGCTGCGGGCGCTGTTGCGGTACTGCGCGGAGTCGAGGCCGTGCTTGTGCCCGGCGTCGTCAATGTTCATGGGGTGAATCAACAGAAAATTGGGCGCATGTCTGACGCGCAGACTTTCTGCGTCGGCGAACAGATGCGAATCCGGGTAATGGTCGGCGTAATAAAAGTGCCCGTGCTGAATCGGCAGTTCCAGGTCATCGGTATGCCGGTCGCGGGCGGCATCGAACGGGGTGCGGTTATACAACTCGCTGACCCAGTGATAGGCCGCGGCCGCCGTGGTCAATCCAGCGGCTGTCGCGTAGTGAAATACACTGCGCTGGTTGGACAGGCGTGAAATCTGGTTATGCACGATGCCGCTGTCGATTGGCGCAACGCCGGTCAGGATGCATTCGTACAACGGACGGGAAAGTGCCGGCAACTCACATTCCAGTTTGTAGAGGGCGGCCCGACCACCGTTGCTGTAGGCCTGCAAATGCCCCATCGCATGCCGGGCCACCGCGTAGTTCAAGCCATCGAGCACGATCAGGATGACGTTGTGTTTCATGAGCCAGCGCTCCGGCGGAATTCATGCAAGACAGGCGAGACAGCGGGTCTGTCTCGCCTTCTGTTGCGTGTGGATCACAAGTTGCTTGAGCTGCGTGGCTTCATCCCTGAAGCCGATTGCGGGTTACTGCATTTCGACGATGACTTGCTCGTTCCACAGTTGTGGCAGCTTCTTGGAAGTCGCTTCCCATGCCGCAGCGCTCTTGATCGGCGTTACGCCCTTGTACTGCTCGTTCGGCAGCAGTTGCTTCTGCACGTCTTCCGGCAGTTTCAGGTGCTCGGCACGAATCGGACGCGCGTTACCACGGGCCAGGTTGGTCTGGCCGGCGTCGCTGAAGATGTATTCACGGGTCAGTTTTGCGGCGTTCGGGTGCTTGGCGTATTTGTTGATGATGGTGGTATAGCCGGAAATCACCGATCCGTCAGATGGAATCAGCACAACGTAGTCATCCGGGTTGGCCATCTTGGCTTTGTAGCTCAGGCCGTTGAAGTCCCAGACGATACCGACTTCGACTTCGCCTTTTTCCATGCTCTGGATAGTCGGGTTATTAATGCCCAGGCGTTTCTGCTTGGCCAGTTCAGTAAACAGTTGCAGGCCAGGAGCGATATTGGTTTCGTCGCCTTTCATGGCGATTGCCGCCGCCAGCACGCCGTTGGCAGCCTGGGCCGCAGTGCTGACGTCGCCGATGGTGACTTTGTATTTGCCGTCTTTCAGGTCAGCCCACTTAGTTGGGACTTCGGAACCGTGCAGCAGCTTCTTGTTGACGATAAACGCGATAGTGCCGGTGTAGGCCAGCGCCCAGTGACCGTCTTTATCCTTGGCCCAGTCCGGAATCTGCTCCCAGGTGCTTGGCTTGTAGGGTTGCGTAACACCCTTGGCGGTGGCGATGGGGCCAAACGCCGCGCCGACGTCACCGATGTCGGCACTGGCGTTGTCTTTTTCGGCATCGAACTTGGCCACTTCCTGGGCCGAGCTCATGTCGGTGTCCATGTGCTTGAGACCGTATTTGGTTTGCAGGTCTGCCCAGGTGCCTTTCCAGTTCGCCCAGTCATCAGGCATGCCGACGCTGTTGACCGCGCCTTCCGTCTTGGCGGCGGCTTCAAGGGTCTTGAGGTCAACGTCCGCAGCCATGGCGGCGGTGCTAAAGGCGATAGCGGAACCGAGGAGTGATGCCAGCAAAAGGTGTTTCATTCGAAGCTCCTTGTGCACTTCTTCAAGATTTTTTAGAAGTGATCGTTGCGGGTGGGTTGGTCTAGGTCAGCAATACCTGAGCCAAGTTAGGCTCGTTCAATGACATTTTCATGTCGGCATGGCTTTTTAGTGGCTGCATCCCGGGGCGAGACGCAGGCCGTCGCGTAAGCGTAGACCATCGGCAAACGGTTGATCTGCAAGGGCTATGCAGTTTCTTCAGGCAGGCTTGGCATGGTTCGTGATGCACCTTGTCACTCAATAGTCATCTACGCTCACTAGGCTGTTTGCGCGCATCGTGCGGTGCGCTCCGAGCAGCCCGTGCCCCGAAATGGCGCTGGTCTAGTCCAGATAGGTAACTCGATGCGCGAAGACGTACCACGTGCGGTGACGACGATTTGCAATGCGCTGCAAGAGCAGATCGAGCATGGCTTGCTGCCGCCTGGCAGCAAGTTGCCCGCCGAACGCAAGCTCAGCGAAGTGTTCGACACCACTCGCATTACGTTGCGCGAAGCGCTGGTGCAGCTCGAAGCACTGGGTTTGATTTATCGCGAGGAGCGCCGTGGCTGGTTCATTTCGCCGCCGCGTCTGGCCTATGACCTGATGCGGCGCAGTCACTTTCACGCAATGGTCAGTGCCCAGGGCAGGATGGCCGAGACTCAGGTGATCAGCGCGCGTCTGCAGCCGGCCTCCGCGAAAATCTGCGAATTGCTCCAGTTGCCAGCGCTGTCCAGCGTGATCCAGATCTGCCGCGCACGACGTATCGATCAACGTCTGGTGCTGTATGTGGAGCATTACCTGAACCCGGAATATTTCCCCGGAATACTTGATTACGATCTCAATCAGTCACTGACCGAGCTATACGCCAGCCAGTACAACCTGCGCTATGGCCAGGTCCAGTTCGAAATGGTGCCCACCGCGCTGCACGCCGAAGCCTCGGCGGCCTTGAAGGTGTCCTTGGGTAGTCCGGGATTGCGCATCGCCAGGGTCAATTTCGACCAGCAAGGACGGCTGATCGATTGCGACCTGGAATACTGGCGCCATGATGCGATTCATGTGAGTGCAGTCGTCCGCGATATTTGAGCGAGCGATTCGTTGGAGCGAGGCAAGCCACGCCACGCCACGCTCCAACAAATCTTGGTTTCACGATTTGACTTCCTTGCGCTCCGAACTTCCCGCCGTCATTACTTGCACGCTTAACCGTGGCGTCGCCAGGTCCATTCCGGCTTCATCCAGATGGCGTTTCAGGGACAGGTTGAACGCCCGGGAGACTTCCCATTGCTTGATCGGCGCGGTCTTGAAGCGGGCGCGCAGGATCGCGTTGCCCGACTCGAAGCTCTCCACGCCCTGAATCTCCAGCGGCGACCAGATGTTGCGACGCTGCAACGGGTCGGTGCGCATTTTCTGACCCACATCGCGGATCATCTTCAGCGCATCGTCGATGTTCATGCTCGACGGAATGGCGATCCGGAAAATCGCATAGCCGAATTCCCGGGAGTAGTTCTGGATGCTTTTGATTTCGCTGAACGGGATCGTATGCACGATGCCATCGATATCGCGCAGGCGAACGGTACGGATGGTCAGGCCTTCGACGGTGCCAAGATGCCCGCCGACATCCACATAGTCGTCGATGGCCAGCGAGTCCTCGATGATGATGAACAACCCGGTGATCAAGTCCGCCACCAGCGACTGAGCCCCGAAACCGATGGCCAGGCCGATCACACCGGCACCGGCCAGCAGCGGCGTGACGTTCATGCCCATGTTCGCCAGGGCAACGATCAGCGCAATGATGAAAATCGCCACGAACAGCACGTTGCGAATCAGCGGCATCATGGTCTGCGCCCGGGCATTCGCCAGCCCTTTGCGCGAGCGGGTCAAGGCGTGGTGCACGGCGGTGTCGCTGAGAATCCACACCAGCCAGGCGAACATCAGCGTGGCAGCCAGATTGATCAGTTTCATGCTGATGTCGTGGCCATCACCCTCGGCGAACCGAATAAGCGACAGGCCCCAGACTCGCAGGCCCAGTTCGACGAACACCAGCCAGACCAGCATATGCATCAGGGTGTAGAAAAAATTGTGCAGGCGCTCGGAATACAAGGCGTGACGTTTGTGACCATGACGCGGGCGCATGGCATGACGGCGCACCAGGCCGTTGATGACCATGCCCACCACCAGCAACACCGTGGACAACAAGGCCTGACGCAGCGCGGTGCTGGTATCGCCCGCCGAAAAGAAGGTGGCAAACAGCGACACGCCCACCAGCATCAGCGCAGGCACGTACCAAAAGCTGCCGATGATCTCGATGGAATCGGTCAGGGCGCGGCGGGTCAGGCGTCTGGACAGCGGCTGGTTGCGGATCAGGTGCGCGATGGGCCGCCGGAAACGCAGGATGAACAAACCGGTGGAAAGCGCCGCCATGACATTGGCGAAGGTCGCGGCCGTGTGGGCCAGATGCACGCCGAGGCTGGCGATCAGACGCGGGTCGCTGAGTGCCTCACCGAACGCCGCGAAACTGCCGATCAGCCACAGTGGGCGGAAGGCCCGGTGACGCAGGATATACAGGGCCCGGTGACGATGCGGCCCGTCGAGCACTGAAAAAGCGATGACGCAGATTGCCGAAAACAGTGTCCCGACCACCAGCGCATAGGCCAGCACCATCGCCAGATCCTTGCCCAGGGAAGAGGGCAGGGAATAGCTCAGGTAAACCGTGATCACCAAGGCGATCAGCCATGGCCCCAATTTGCGCAAGGCAAAGCGCAGCATGTCGAGGGTGCCGGGATTTTGCGGTAGATCTTCCGACAAGCCGAAACGCACCCGCACCCAATGGCCGAGCCAGATCAGCGCGGCGGCCAGCAGGCTCCAGAGCAACAGCACCAAAGCAAAACCGAAGATGATCGGCAGCCATTCTCTGGCCGGCAAGGCCAGCGCCAGCAGTTCATCCTCAGCCAGATCGATTTCTTCGGACCAGCGTCTGATTGGACTGTCTTCACCGGCGAATTTTTTCTCGAAGTCGCTCAAGGTGCTGCCGATCAATCCCAATACGCCCTGATCGGTGCCCGGCTGGGCTTTTTGCGTGGCGTCGCGAAGTTTTTTCAGGTCGGCCAGCAACTGGCTGCGTTGCTGGTCGTTTTCCAGGGTCTTGATCACTTCGTCGAGGGACTGCCCCAGCGGTTCCTGCGCCTGCGGTTGGGTTTTCTGCCCTCCGCCCAGCACCCCCGGCAGAGCGACCGCCTGAGCTGCGGCAATCGGAAACAGGGCCAGCAAACAGACGAAAAGCAGGCGGGTCAGCAAACAACAGCGGGGGATAACAGTCACCGGGCGGTAAACCTCAAGTCAACATCGAGCTGCCTGAAATCGAGCGACTTTCCAGGCATGAGTGAGCGATGAGTTTACGAGTGGTCTGCGGGCTTGGCGAGCAGCTTTTCTCCCCTGCGGACCACGCATTGCCTGAGGTTGACGATCAGGCGAGTTTTTCCAGAATCTTGAAACCGATCGTGCCCAGCATCAGCATCATCCCCAGCCAGATCATGAACACACCGCCGCCGCGCTCCTGATAACTGAAGCCGATACACAACAGCAACATCCCGATCATGATCGGCATCAGCATTGCATAAAAGGCGTTCATGGCATCGACCCTCTGTAGCTCGATACCTTGAGTCTAGGTCACAAAACGTACCCACCGTAGGACCGGCTAACGCCGGTCCTACGGAACAGGGCAAAATCACGGCAAATCATGACTCGCATAAAACGCGCCGAGTACTTTCACCAGATGCGCCAGGTCGTGGCTGCCGGCCAGTTCACGAATCGAGTGCATGGCGAAGGTCGGCAGACCGATATCCACCGTGCGTACCCCAAGGTGACTGGCGGTGATCGGGCCGATGGTTGAGCCGCACGCCATGTCGCTGCGCACCACGAAGCTCTGCACCGGTACTTCTTCAGCCATGCACAGATGACGGAAGAAACCGGCGGTTTCGCTGTTGGTGGCGTAGCGCTGATTGCTGTTGACCTTGATCACCGGGCCAGCATTGAGTTTCGGGCCATGGTTGGCGTCGTGCTTTTCGGCGTAGTTGGGGTGCACGCCGTGAGCGTTGTCGGCGGACACCAGCAACGATTTCTGAATGGTGCGCACGTAATCTTCGCCATTGGGCAGCAGGCGCTGGATGATCTGTTCCAGCATTGCGCCATCGGCACCGCAGGTTGACGACGAGCCCACTTCTTCGTGATCGGTGCAGACCAACAGGCAGGTTTCGTCGGTATCGGTGGCGAGCAGCGCTTGCAGTCCGGCGTAACAGGACAGCAGGTTGTCCAGGCGCGCGCCGGCGATAAAGTCAGCATTGAGCCCGATCACCGCAGCGCTCTGGGTATCGTAGAAACTCAGCTCGTAATCGAGCACAACGTCGGCGTTCAGGCCGTGTTCGCGGGCCAGCTGGTCGGTGAGCAGGGCGCGGAAGTCCGCACGTTCGTCTCCGGCCACTTGAGCGAGGATCGGCGGCAATTCGAGTTGCGGGTTGATCGGCCAGCCTTCGTTGGCGGTGCGATTAAGGTGGATCGCCAGGTTCGGGATCACCGCAATCGGCAGCTTGAAGTCGATCAGCTGGCTTTCGACCTTGCCGTCGCGACGGAACGTGACACGTCCGGCCAGCGACAGGTCGCGGTCAAACCACGGGGCGAGCAGCGCGCCGCCATAGACTTCGACGCCCAACTGCCAGAAACCCTGGCGCTGCAATTCAGGTTGCGGCTTGACTCGCAGGCACGGACTGTCGGTGTGCGCGCCAACCATGCGGATACCGCCGGTCAGCGGCGACTGGCGACCCAGGCGGAACGCGACAATCGAAGAATCGTTGCGGGTGACGTAATAGCGCCCGCTGGTTTCGGTGGACCAGGTTTCCCGCTCGTCCAGACGCTGAAAGCCTGAGGCTTCCAGGTGCTGAACGATGGTGGCAGTGGCATGGAACGGTGTAGGAGAGGCCTTGAGGAATTCGATCAGACCCTGGTTCAGCTCTTCGCGCATAAGTTACTCCAGACAGCAATGGCGCGAGTTTACCGTATTGGGGTGGGGCGTGTGATTGTGGGTTTGTTTTGGTCTCTTCAATCGCGAACATATCCATTATCGCGTCTGCTGAAATTATGGTTCCGCTCTTACAGCGGGTCACTTTTGGCAAACGCCCGGATTGCCGGCCCAGCCAAAAGTAACCAAAAGGTCTCGCTCCTTTGTCCGGGTCTTCGCCAAGGCTCAGACTTCCCTCGCTCCGGCATTGCTCCGTGGGTCGCGGATTGCCGGCCCAGCCAAAAGTAACCAAAAGGTCTCGCTCCTTTGTCCGGGTCTTCGCCAAGGCTCAGACTTCCCTCGCTCCGGCATTGCTCCGTGGGTCGCCGCAAAGGGCCATCCCTGGCCCAGTGCGGCTAATTCGGCATCCATGCCCTGCCTTTTAATAAAGAGCAGCCACTACGCAATACCTGCGCTCGGCCGTCCACAAGTCGCAATTGTGTCGCCCATGCGTTCTGCGCACATTCACCGGCCCGAGATTTGCGATGAGTCAGGTGGAAAATACCGCCTGAAAAATCCGCAACGCGGATTTGCCTTCCATGCCGCAATAGATCAGACACCACGGCACCGGAGTCGAAGGAACCGCCGCGAAGCGGGGGCCGGAC
>NZ_ATLO01000005.1 GCF_000416235.1 Pseudomonas sp. CFII64
GGGAACAGCGCAGTGTGACCGGGCCGGATGGGGCAACGCAGGTCAGCGAAAACAATCCCGTGCGCAAAACCGTGCGCAACTGGGCTCAAAGTGGCGATGCAACGCCGCTCATCATCGGCATGAGCGAAGTCAAGACCAATAACTTTGGCAAGCCGGAATGGAGCAAAACGCTGGATGCAGCGGGTAATACCCTCAGCCAGAAGGATTACACCTACGACGGCCTGGGGCGCTGCATACAGGAAATCGACCGGATGCGGCGCAGCACGCTGTTCAGCTATGACGCTTGGTCGAGGCTTATCAAGACCACCCTGCCCGACCTTACCGTGGTCGAGAAAGATTACGCCGGGCACAGCAGCGATGCCTTGCCGATCAGCATCCGGGTCAAGGCCGCCGGTGCGTCCGTTGCGACCTTGCTCGGGGAGCAAAGCTTTGACGGCCTGGATCGTCAGACCCAAATCAAAGTCGGCCCGCGAACCACACAATATCTCTATATAGGCGGCCAGATGCAGATCGATGAATGCATCACGCCCGGCAATCGCTCGATCAAATACGAGTACCGGCTAGGCCTGACCGATCAACCGGTGCGCACCGTCGTCGACGACGAACAGGCCGATTTCACCTACGACGCCCGCACTGCGTCGATGACCAGCTCGCAAAACGGCCGCAGCCGACGCGAGTTCGACTACGATTTGACTGGCCAGCTTAAAAGCGAGCGCCGGACTGAAGGCGGCCAGACCTGGGAGTCGCTCTACCTCCATTCCGTTGGCGGCCGCCAACTGCATAGACTGGATACCAGTGGGTTAGATACTGGCTATGAATATGACCCGCAAGGCCGGGTCAAGTCGGTGAAACAAGGCCAATTGCAAGCCGACTTCGAGTATTCCAGCCTCGGCCAGCTACACAGGACCATCACCACGGACCTGACTACTGGCCGCACGCTGCAAACCACTTTGACCTACGACGATCAAGGCCAGGAAACCGAAAGAACCCTTGAAATGCAGGGTCACGAAACTCATCGCATCAGCCAGACCTGGCGCGAAGACGGCAAGCTGCTTACCCGGCACCTGCAGGCCGAAGCACGCTCGCTGCTTGATGAACGCTTTGAATACGACACGCGGGGCCGGTTGAATGTGCACACCTGCGACGGAGAACGTGTGCCGCAGGATCGCTACGGCAATCCGATCCGCGAACAACGTTTTGACTTCGATGCACTGGACAACATCATCCAGGTCATCAGCACTTTTGCCGACGGCAGTACCGATCAGGCCACATTTGGTTTTGCGGCGGATGATCCAACGCAGCTGGTCAGCATTCAGCACACTCACGGCGATTATCCCGCCAGTATCAGCCTGGACTACGACGCTGCCGGTAATCTGGTCCATGACGAAAACGCTCAACAGCTGGTTTACGATAGCCAGAGCCGCCTGCTTAGCGTAACCACAGTCGAGGACAGTCTGGCCGGGCAATACCGTTATGACGCCCATAACCATCTGGTCGCCGTGCAAAACGGCCTACAGGCCGAAACGCTGCGTTTTTATCAGGGCGACCGTTTGGCGACGCTGGTGCAGGGCAGCGAAACGGTCAGTTTCCTGTATGACGGCGCGCAACCCCTGGGCCAGCAGACCGTTGGCGATGCTCAACAGACCACGCTGTTCATGAGTGACGCCAAGCAAAGCATTCTCGGCGAAGGCCAGCAGGCCGACCTGCGCACCGCCGTGTACAACGCTTACGGCGAACGCAGCCCGGACAGCGACCTGCGCAGCCTGCTGGGTTTCAACGGCGAAGTGCGGGATGAAATCAGCGGCTGGTATTTGCTGGGACGCGGCTATCGCGCTTACAACCCGACCCTGATGCGCTTCCATAGTCCGGACAGCCTCAGCCCATTTGGCGCCGGCGGGCTCAATCCATATGTCTATTGCCTGGGCGACCCCATCGGGTTGATTGATCCGACCGGGCATATGTCACGCGGTTTGTTCCTTGGGCTGAACATTGCCGGGCTGGTACTGGGAATCATCGGCACAGTCGCCACCGGGGGCTTGATCGCGCCAGCATTGAGCGCCCAGTTCGCGCTGTTTGCAACCGCCCAGGCAGCAGGCGTTGCGGCAGTTGTGACGGGGGGCATTGGTCTCTATACACCGGATCAACAGGCCAAGAAAGTACTGGGCATAACGAGTACAGTGCTGGGGGTCGTGTCGTTGCTGGCCGGGATGACGACGATTGCGACGGGGAGTTCGAAGTGGTTTGGAAAGGGAGCAAATATGGCGGGATCTGATGATTTGATGACTCCCCCCCTCCCTGAAGAGTACTTCACTGATTTTTCTATTCCGAGGGTACATAGCGCCCCCAACTCCTCACCCGTTCATAAATCTGGAGGCCTTATAGCGTCAGACCCGACTGATGCGGCAGTCGATCTAGGGAAAACTTTCTCTACCCGAGCGACACAAACGGATTCTCTTCAACCAAGCATTGAATCCATTACAAGCGGGAAACCGCAGCCGCCTAACGCGCTCCTCGATCAAATTAAAAGTGGGGTTAATTTGAGAAAGACCTCAACTACCTCCTCCAGCCAGCCAGTAGGGCCAAAAGGCGAAATAGCGGCATTATTCTCAGGCATTAAGCCCGAAGAAGGAGCCAAATTTTCCGTGAAGGAATTATTGAAGAAAACTCAAGGAGTCCGCGCACAGCAAAAATCTCTAATCGGTGAGAAACCAAAAGTAACCGGAGCGCAGTCGTTTTTCTAAAAAAAACAAGCTGGTGAGCCCCGCGATTGGCAGGGCTCTCGGGCTCACTCCACCAACAAAACATTCTCCCGTCGAAAATTCAGGTAGCTCTCCCCCTCGTCAAAACTCACTTCAATATCCACCCAGAACTGTTCATTCACTTTCAGTTGCTCCAGAAATGATCGAACCAACACTGCACTGACGCCGCCGCTCTCTTCGCCCGGGGTCAACGGCCGCTCAACGAAGACATCGATAGGCAAATCGACCCCGGACTTGTCGACGCCTTCGGCCCACATGTGCATTTTCTGCCCTGCCTTGACGTACACCCAGGGCGTGATACTGAAATCGGCGCCGGCGGGAACCGATGACAAACTCAGCGTCGGCAGGCCGGTGCCTATAGCCTGGTCGCACTTCAGTTTTGGGAACCTGCCGTCGGCAATGGGCAGGATCGTCAGTGAGTATTTCTCAGAGGTTTCGACCTTGCCTCCCGTTCTGGTGACGGTGTAATACACCTCCACCTGCCTGTCCGTGCCGATATTGCCGGGTATCGCAGTGGACGGTATCGCAAACTTCAAATCGCCCGCCTCGATAGGTGTGCTGGTTTCGTGACTGGCGCTGGCGACAAAACCTGACCAGTAAACCGTGACCACGTCAGTGGGCTGGAGATCGATTTCCTCCGGCACCACCACAACGGCACCGTCCGTGACGAGCAATGGATCAAGCGTGCCGGTCCCGCCCCCGGCAGGTAAGGATTTTTCGACCGAAGGCATGACCAGCGGCACCGGTTGGGCATCGACAGTTAACTCAGCATAATCAGACAACTCGCTAAGGTTGCCGGCGCGGTCCTGCACCCTGTACGTTGCATAACGCTTTCCATCGCCGTGGCCCACGATCATGTCGCCGTCGAATTCGATATCCAGGATCATATCCGCCTGGGTCAAGGTTTTCTCGCTCGCCGATAAGGAGCCCACCGGCAGCGTCTCCCAATACAGGAAAATCGTATCCCCCGGCTTTGGCAGATCGTAGGTCGGCACTGTCGCAGGCAGTTTGTTGCCATGATCTTCAAGGTAGCGAGCCGTGACCCTGTTGCCGATCAGATCGTTCGGAAATATGAGTGGATCTTTGCTGCCGGCTAATACCGGTGGGGTTTTGTCGATGGTGACGGTGATGGGCGGGTCCGAACTATTTTCATTACCACTGGAAAATATGACTGTATAAAATAACCCGTGGGAACCTTCGGTAAGTTCCGCCATGGGAATATGCGCAAATAATTCACTGACATCAATCGGTGTGGAGAACGATTTGCGCACAACCTCTTTGTTATCCCACATTAACAGGACTGTATCAGTCCCCCCTGGTAAGGGGCTACTTCCATCCCATAACGGAAAGGTCACCTCCAGGTCGGCCTGCAATGCATCTTTGGGCAACAGATTGGTATCGCCCCCAGGAATATCGTCCAAGGCTTTGGTGACGAGGGGAGCCAGTAACGGTAGATCCTGTTTTCTTGTGTTATCCATAACAAAATCCTTCTTCATGATCGACACCAAAAAGCCCAAAACCGCTCAGACTGCATTTCAGCGATGTGAAATGCAGCTTGGTCGTTGGTTAACACTTCATGGTTTAGGCGGCGGAACTTCACAGGTGATACCACCAGGACGCACTAAGTCGACGTACTGTTTTGCCGGTAGAGGATCGGCGGGAATGGGAGTTCCTCCCCCCGCTGGCGTAACGGTATAGGTCACGTCCGCATAACCTTGGCCGATAGGCAGAATATGAGCGGCGTAAGGCTCGACCAGGAATGTAAAACCGTTGGCCACTTCTTCCGCACTCAGAGCGCCGTGATCATGGGTGAATCGCGTAGCAGGAATTTCCGTCGTCTCGTCAAACTCATATCCCTGCCACACAGCCACCAAGGTATCGCCAACCTTGAGATCCGTATCGCCAGGCACCCGCACCCTGAAGCCGAATTTTGCCAGTGGATCGTTATAATCTTCAGAATATAAAGACGCACAAGACAAAAACTTATTACCTCCGGCATCCTCGTAAAGATCAGGGAAACTGACCGGATCAAAGCCCACAACCAGCACAGCCACATCAACGGGCGTATTTTTGGAGTGCTGTGGATTATTCCCCGCAGCGCTGTTGATTGTGTAGTACATAGGCAAGGCAGAGTTATTGCCCTGGGCTTCAATGTCAGTCCAAGGGATAGTGAAGCTGATCGTATCGCCAGCCGACTCGCCAACAACAGTGAACTCGTCGACAGGCGTGACTTGAGTCCCCCAAAATAGCTGCAAAATTTGACCTGCCTGGACGGGATCATACAGTTCCACCGTCGCCGGGACATCTTTATCCTTATCCGCAGGCGTCAGCTTGTCCACCCCACCAGAGGCACCGGTGAGATGTACTTCTGGCAGATCGGGATTGACCGGATCGGGCTCATCCGGATTTGGCGGGCCGATCACCGAGAAATCGACAGTGACATCTACGGTCAGCGGTCCACTGGGAGGAAATAGCAGCGATCCGCGTTTGACCTGATAACTTGCCTGAACCGGTTGTTCGCCAGGCCCTCCTGTGTATTCAGTCTTCAGGACGGACCAGGGAACAGGGATATACACGTCGACAGGATCAGATCCAGGATCTCTGGGGCTCAAATCCGTGCCCCCCCAAACTGCCTGAATCGTAGAGCCTTTAGGATTGGTGTACGCCGGTATCTTTATTACGACACCCAGATGGGCGTCGGCCAGATCAACCAAGGGTCCTAATGGGACTTCGGGGTTCTTCAGGTCGTCAGGTAGAGCACCCAGCTGCACATCTACCTGCACAGGTGTGGACACACTGCTCACATTGCCAGCCTTGTCGGTCAGAAAGTACACCGCGAAGGTCGGGCCATTGGGTCTGCTTTCGATGATGGTTTTGGGGATCGGGATTTTCAAGTCAGCAGGCACAGCCACGGGGCCAAAGGCCGGATCCGGGTCGTTGATATTCTCAGGCAGGCCAGGCCCCCAGAATACGACAATATAATCCTCGCCTGTACGGCCGGTGTACTCAGGCAATGTGCACACAAACTCGGTCACACCCCCGCCGAATGTTGCGTCGGTAATGACCGTCGCCGGGACGCCTAGCGCGACCGGGAACGCGAGCGCTGGATCAACGTTGTAATAGGGGGCAGTCCTGTCGATGGTGATTGTAAAAGGGTCAGAATCATTGTTGTTTCCCGTATTGCTTTCGACGAGGTAGTCGATGGTGTACGTACCTTCGTGTGGAATATTGTCCTTTGCAATATTCTGCGCTAACGGAAAATCGCCAGATACAAGAGGGCCGTTATTACGTTTTTTATCGGAAAAAACAACATTACCGCTGGCGTCTTTTATCCGCATAGTGACATCAGCGTAAAAGTTAGCCGGTATCAAGAAATTCCAATACGGGATTTTCACATCCAGATCTGCTCCTAGCTTCGATACGTGCAGCAGGCCTTGGGGTAATCCAGGTAGAACCTCTACTATGACAGGATCCAGCTTTGGATCTTGCGAAGCATCCGGCGCATGCACCGCTGCAACCTTTGAGCGCAGGTATGCGCGACGGCGTTCAATACCGTCTTTGATTTTTTCGAAACTGTTCATTTTTTAACTCCATGCTAATTGATCGACTGGCTCCATAAAAAAGTCCGGCAATCAGAATCCACCTAGAGAACCACATCCGAAAATGCCGTGACTTGCAAGTAACTTAGCGCTTATTCAAACCTGCCGATACTGTCATAACTAACAGGTAGCAACGTGCCATATAATCGATATACATCCCTTAATAGCAAAAAGGAGGCTTTCGCCTCCCTCAAGATTAATTACTAATAATCACCAGCTATAACGCAACCCCACATTGGCCCCCCAAGGTTGTTCAATCTTGTCGCCATTGCTGTACTCGAAATCCGCATGCAGTTGCAGCCGATCCGACATTGACATCGCGACACCGGCACCCAGCTCGCCACGGGAACCGGACAGGTCGTTGTTGAAAACGTTGTTGTTGACCTCGACGTCGTTGTTCTTGGCGAACTCATGCACGTAGGCGGCTCTTACATAGGGCTGCACCACTTTACCTTCGCCCAGATCAAAATTGCGCCCCGCCGTTGTGCCCAGTTTACCCAGCAGTGAACGGGTGCGGTCGCCTTCGGCCTGCATGCCATTGTCCAGATCATAATCCTTGCCCTGGATGACCACGCCCGATAGCTGTGTGTAGGGTTCCACGAAGTAACCGTTATCCAGTTTGATGTGCTTGCCGAACTCCAGGGAAGCACCCACCCCGCTATTGTCGTAGTCGCCCTTGGATTCTGTGCCGTCGCTCAAGCTGACATCGGCTTCGTTACGGAATCGGTTGAACTTCAGCACACCATCGAAGTAATAGCCGCTGTCCTGATCCAGCCAGGTGGTATATGCGCCGAGGTAGTAGCTACTCACTTTGCCGGAAGTGCCGCGATCCAGATCAAGGTCCGACTTGCTGTAGCCGCCCAGCAAACCCACCAGCCACTGGCCATCGCCCACCGGCAGCGGCGCATCGGCACCAAAGGAAATGCCCTGTTGAGTCTGTTGATAACCGACACCTGACGCGGCCTTGGCATCGAACTTGTTGCCGTACGTGCGGATCCAGCCGCCCGGTTGAGCACCGTTGATGCGCAGTTCACCCATGCGGCTGCGCAAGGTCGACAATTCGCCATACCAGACCGTCGGAGCGGTATTGAACAGTGCCAGCACGGCACTGGTGCCTGCGCTGACTTTCCCGGTATTGATCAGGTACCAGTCATTGCCATTTTGCTGGCTGAGCTCGTAGGAATAAGTGCCCATATCCACCGGCCCGTTCAGCAAGGAAAACTTCGCGTCCCCTGCGGCGGTGTGCACCACATGCAGGCTTGAATCGGCAACCGGATCTGCGCCGGTTGCGCCAACCAGCAATGAGTGGTTGCCGGACGCCGTCCCGGTTACATCGAGAAAATCAACCTTGCCCTGTGAGAAATCGGCGTCCATGACGAAGGTGCCGTTACCCGACAGATTCTCCACCGACAACTTATAAAAAGCGTCCGGCGCGCCCATCTTGATCGCGCCGCCATTCATGTTCAGGTTGGCGACACTGGAGTCCTCGACCATCACCCATTGCGCCGCACTGTTTACGGCCAGGCTGTTGACGTTCTCCAGGCGACCGGTAAACACCGACTGATTGTTCAGTGCCACGTTGACGGTACTACCCGCCTCGGCGCTGATATCACCGGTCAACCGACTTTGGTTCAAATCAAGGTCCATAGCGCCACTGTCGCGAACCTGAATATTGCCTGTGAGTGCACTGTTACTCACATTCATCTTTCCCTTGGCACCGTTTACTTCCAGGACAGTGCCGTTGCCTCCAACCAGGGTCGAACCGTTGTTCACGTTGATCTGGGTAAAGTTGGCTTCCCCAATAGGTGCGTTCACAACAATGGCAGATCCGGTTTGTCCCTCTACCCGACTGTTGTCGAGGTCGATGGTCGGCGTTTCACCAAAAAGCCCCTGGCTGACAGTAATGCCATTTTGCGTCCCTTGAATAACTGTACCCTCGGTAGCCCGTACGATACCGCCAAACATATGAAGGCCGACGCCTGTCGGCCCCGTTCCGTTGACCTGACTTCCCACCAATGTGAGATCAGGGTTAGTTCCCGCGCTCGTGCCGGTGCGCAGATCGATACCGAAATCAGTTCCAGTGACTGTACTCCCGGTTATCACGGTCTTGCCGCCCGCGATACGCATTCCGGTTTCGCCGCCGGTGATACTGCTGCCAACTATCGTTGCATTACTGAACAGCAGGGATATGCCTACACCCGAGCCGTTGATGCCGTTAACCGTGGTGCCCGTCAGATTCAGGTTACTTCTGCTGACATCTATGTAGCCGGTACGCGCGCCCGTGGCGTTCAACGTGCCACCCTCCGACACCGCCCAATTATTGGTCATGGTCGACCCGTCGATGTTCCTTGTTTCACCGATGACAGTTTCTTCAAAAGCCGCTTGAGCCTGGCAGCAAACCAGCATCAGCGGTGCATAGGGCAACAATCTCAACGCCTTTGTCAGCGGAGTTAACAGATAACTGTTAGTGAAATTCATTGTGATTTCCATTGAGTAAAATAGGGTAGTCATTCGCACCGGCTGTACGAATGGCGGCGAAGACTAGCAATATAAAACCTATGGTGCTGTAGGACTATTCCTAAGCAATTGTAGTATCTGGCTGATACCTACAGATTGTGATTGCTGCACAAGTCCAATCAGTTCGAAAGAATAAGAGTCGCTTTTATCGCGAACCAGAATAAACATGGATCAATATGCAAGCAGAACCAGTTTAATAAAATAACGGCAACTTCTTGTTTAAAAGCATTCGAAGTAAAAGTGTTTTTTATTATTTCGAAGCGGGTTTCATTCGGGGTTGCTCTGATCGGTGGGTAGCCCTGTGCTTTTCCGCGATTGCAGGCAATATCCCCCCTAGGAGGCTGCGGCGCGCAGGACTACAATCGCCGACCTCACACTGAGACTGACTTGCGCGAATGCCGACCTGCTCGCTCCACCCATTGCCTTATTCAGCAAACCCAGCCAACGACTTCGCCAGAATCCGTCACGCCCCCGGCGCCATCCTGCTGGACAGCGGTCGCCCGAGCGCCGAGCGAGGCAGGTTTGACGTGTTCAGCGCCTGGCCGCTGGAGCAACTGGAAGCGCAACCTCAGGAAAGCGGCGACGGTTTTTTTCAGCGTCTGCGCGACAGCCTTGCGCGACTGGGCCCGGCGCAATTACCGGCGGGCAGTGAATTGCCTTTTGCTGGCGGGCTGCTGGGTTACCTCGGGTATGACTTCGGTCGCCGTCTGGAGCCGCAACCCGAGCATGCGGTCGATGATCTGCAATTGCCCGACGCCCGCCTTGGGCTGTATGCCTGGGCGGTCATCACCGACCATCAGGCGCGGACCACCCAACTGATGTGCCATCCCTCGCTGGCCCCCGCTGAAGAGCAGCGATTGCTGGAATTGTTCAGGCAACCCATCAATCTGGATACAGCGCAATTCCAACTGACGACAGCGTTCAAGGCCAATCTCGACGCTGACGATTACCGCGCCGCTTTCGCGCGCATTCAGGCATATATCCAGGCTGGCGATTGTTATCAGGTCAACTTCGCCCAGCGCTTTCAGGCCACTTGCCAGGGCGACCCGTGGGCGGCGTATTGCGCATTGCGTGCGGCGTGCCCGACGCCGTTTTCCGGGTTTATTGCTTTACCGGATGGCGAGGCGATCCTGAGTTTGTCCCCGGAGCGCTTCGTCAAGGTCAGTGAGCGTCAGGTCGAGACCCGACCTATCAAAGGCACGCGCCCACGCGGTCGTGATGCGGCCGAGGACGAGGCCTATGCCGCAGAGCTGTTGGCGAGCCCCAAGGACCGCGCGGAAAACCTGATGATTGTCGATCTGCTGCGCAACGATCTGGGCCGCAGTTGCCGGATTGGCTCGGTGAAAGTGCCTGAATTGTTCAGCCTGGAAAGCTACCCGAACGTGCATCATCTGGTCAGCAGCGTGACCGGCGAACTGGCGCAGGATCATGACCCGCTGGACTTGATTGCCGGGAGTTTCCCTGGCGGCTCGATCACCGGCGCACCGAAGATTCGCGCCATGCAGATCATCGACGAACTGGAGCCCACGCGGCGTGCCTTGTACTGCGGATCGCTGCTGTACCTGGATGTGCGCGGCGAAATGGACAGCTCCATCGCCATTCGCAGCTTGCTGGTCAAGGACGACAAGGTTTCCTGCTGGGGCGGCGGCGGCATCGTGGCCGACTCCGATTGCGAAGCCGAATATCAGGAATCGATTACCAAGGTGCGCGTGTTGCTGGAGACGCTGGAAGGGCTTTGATACCCCTGAACCGCCTCGGCCTTTTCGGGGACAAGTCCCCTCCTACCTCAAATCTGTTACTCGGTAGGACCGGACTTGTCCAGGAAGGCGGCGGGTCGGCCGAAGAAGATCTTCAGCGTTCACACCGGCCTATTCGGGGACAAGTCCCCTCCTACCTCAAATCCCGATTCGAGGCCTTGATGAATTCCTTTTTCAGGTCTTCAAAGGTGTGCACTGCCGGGAACTGCGGGAATTCGCGGATCACGTTTTCCGGGGCGTGGAACAGAATGCCCGCATCGGCCTCGCCGAGCATCGTGGTGTCGTTGTAGGAGTCCCCGGCAGCGATTACCCGGTAATACAGGGTTTTGAAAGCCAGTACCGATTGACGCTTCGGATCTTTCTGACGCAGTTGATAGCTGACGACCCGGTCGGTCTCGTCGGTAATCAGCCGATGACAGAGCAAGGTCGGGAAGCCCAGCTGACGCATCAGCGGCTGGGAAAATTCATAGAAGGTATCCGACAGAATCACCACCTGAAACCGCTCGCGCAGCCAGTTGACGAACTCGACGGCGCCGTCCAGCGGTTTCAGGGTGCCGATCACTTCCTGAATATCCGACAGTTTCAGGCCGTGCTCGTCAAGAATGCGCAGGCGCTGCTTCATCAGCACGTCGTAGTCGGGAATATCCCGGGTGGTGGCGCGCAACGATTCGATACCGGTTTTTTCAGCAAAGGCGATCCAGATTTCCGGGACCAGCACGCCTTCCAGGTCCAGACAGGCAATTTCCACAGGACACTCCTCGAGGGACATCATCGTCAAAAAGAACCGGCACTTTAGGGGCTGTTGCTGTTTCAGCGCAACATAAGCGCAACAACTGTAAACCGGCCAACTCGGCGAAAGATTTTGTTAACATTCGCGTCATTACGAGCGCCTAAGCGCCAAATTTAGGAAACCGCCTGATGAGCCAACCCTTCGACGTCGTGGGTCTCGCCGCGACTTACGCCAACAAGTCCCCACAGGACATCCTGAAACTGGCTTTTGAGCATTTCGGTGATGATCTGTGGATTTCCTTCAGCGGTGCCGAGGATGTGGTGCTGGTGGACATGGCCTGGAAACTGAACAAGAACGTCAAGGTCTTCAGCCTCGACACTGGCCGCCTGCACCCGGAAACCTATCGTTTCATCGAGCAAGTGCGCGAGCACTACAAGATCGACATCGAGATCATGACCCCGGACCAGCAGAAGCTCGAACCCTTCGTCAAGGAAAAGGGCTTGTTCAGCTTCTATCGCGACGGTCATGGCGAGTGCTGCGGCATCCGCAAGATCGAACCGCTGCGGCGCAAGCTGGCCGGCGTCACCGCCTGGGCCACCGGGCAACGTCGCGACCAGAGCCCCGGCACCCGCAGCCACGTCGCGGCACTGGAAATCGACACGGCTTTTTCGACACCGGAACGCACCCTGTATAAATTCAATCCGCTGGCGCAGATGACCAGCGAGGAAGTCTGGGGCTACATCCGCATGCTGGAGCTGCCGTACAACAGCCTGCACGAACGCGGTTTCATCAGCATCGGTTGCGAACCCTGCACGCGGCCCGTGCTGCCCAATCAGCACGAGCGCGAAGGCCGCTGGTGGTGGGAAGAAGCCACGCAGAAGGAATGTGGCTTGCATTCGGGGAATTTGATCGCGAAGGTTTGAGTGCCACCGATTCCGTTGGAGCGCCGCTCGCTCCAACGGAATCTATGCATCAATGCACCGGCAATTCCACGCCGTCGAACAACTCTTCGAGCTCTTGCTTGTTGTGGCACGCGATCGCCTTGGCCATGACTTCACGGGTCAGGTGCGGGGCGAACTTCTCGATGAAGTCGCACATGAAGCCACGCAGGAAGGTGCCGCGACGGAAGCCGATGCGGGTAATGCTGGCCTCGAACAGGTCACTGGCGTCGAGCATCACCAGATCGCTGTCGAGTTTGGCATCCACGGCCATTTTCGCCACGATGCCGACACCCAGGCCCAGGCGCACGTAAGTCTTGATCACGTCAGCGTCGGCGGCGGTAAACACGACTTTCGGGGTCAGGCCGCGATGGCTGAAAGCCTCGTCGAGCTTGGAACGCCCCGTGAAACCGAACACGTAAGTCACGATCGGGTACTCAGCCAGCACCTCCAGCGTCAGCTTCGGCACCTTGGCCAACGGGTGGCCTTGAGGCACGACGACGCAACGGTTCCAGCGATAGCACGGCATCATCACCAGGTCGCCGAACAATTCCAGTGCTTCGGTGGCAATGGCGAAATCGACAGTGCCATCAGCCGCCATTTCCGCGATCTGCATCGGCGAACCCTGGTGCATGTGCAGCGCCACGTCGGGATATTGCTTGATGAAATTGCTGATCACCGGCGGCAACGCATAACGCGCCTGGGTATGCGTGGTCGCAATCGACAGGGTGCCTTTCTTCTCGTTGGAGAACTCCTGAGCAATCTGCTTGATGCTCTCCACCTTGCGCAGGATTTCGCCGGCGGTGGTGATGATGCGCTCACCGGCGGGGGTGACGCGGGTCAGATGCTTGCCGCTGCGGGCGAACACTTCGACACCCAGTTCGTCTTCCAGCAGACGAATCTGCTTACTGATACCGGGCTGAGAGGTATACAGACTCTGAGCCGTCGCTGAAACGTTGAGGTCGTGGTGCGCCACTTCCCAGATGTAGCGCAATTGTTGAAGCTTCATATGTGTCCCTCAAAGCAGGAAGACGCCCAAGGCATCAGCGACGCTATATAACTGGATTAATGGTAAGAGCAAGACAGCTAGAACTTTTTATCACTTTTAAGCGGCAAAGGCACGCTCGATTTTTTGTCTGAGCCTCATCTCACCGACGCGCGCCCTTGCCGCAGCCCGGCACCATGTAAACCGGAACCTCCGACAGTTGCAGAACCCGGGCTGCCGTGCGGCCAATCGGTGCAGTGGTTTCCGTGCCGTGGCTATGACTGCCCACTACCAGCAGGTCGACTTCAAGCTGTTGCGCCTGCTCCAGAATCACGTTGCATGGATCGCCCTGCACCACGCGCACGGTGCGGATCAAGGCCAGATCCTGATGCCCGTCCCCCAGCTCTTCGCGAAATCCGTCCAGCACCCGCTGCTCGATCCCCTCCAGCACCGTGTTGAGCCCCTGGCGGTGCAGTTCCTTCAGCGCGTCTTCACTCAGATAACTTTGTAGTACAGATTCAGCAAACAACCCCATCGGCTCAACCACATGGATCACATAAAGCTCGGCGTTAAAGGTTCGAGCCAGTGCCAGCGCGTGCTGCATGACGTAGGGCGCATACAGACTCAGGTCAGTGGCATACAGCATCGAACGAATCATATGACCTCCCGAACAGCCAGAATGGCGGAGATGGATTCAGCTTAGCAGCGCGCCAAAAAGTGCGACGGCGATTACCCGTTCACGCGGCAAACGTTCAAATTTTTATTTCGTTGCTGATGCCGTGGGGGACGTGGCCGGTGGCGACCACATCGCGGGCTTTTTCACAGTGGCCGGGTTGATCATCGAAGAACACGTCGGCTGCGAAGGCTTCGAGAAACGCGGATTTTTCCAGGCCGCCAAGGAACAGCGACTCGTCCAGGCGGATGTCCCATTCGCGCAGTGTACGAATCACCCGCTCATGAGCCGGCGCCGAGCGCGCCGTGACCAATGCAGTGCGAATCGGACAGGCTTCCTCGGGAAACTCGCGCTGCAACAGATTGAGCGCCGCCAGGAACGGTTTGAACGGGCCGCCGCGCAATGGCTCGCGGGCCGACTGGCGCTCACTGGCTTGAAAGGCTTCAAGACCGCCCGATTGGTAAACGCGCTCCGATTCGTCAGAAAACAGCACGGCATCGCCATCAAACGCAATGCGCAGTTCGGCGCTGGCGGCACGTCGCGCCCCGCCCGAGAGAATGGTCGCTGCCGCGAAACCGGCATCCAGGGCACTGCGCACATCCTCGGCGTGCGTGGAAAGAAACAGATGGCAGCCGAAGGCTGCCAGATAAGGATAAGGGCTGCGACCGCCGACGAATGCCGCGCGGGAAATGTCCAGGCCGTAATGCTGAATCGAGTTGAACACCCGCAAGCCCGTGTCGGCGCTGTTGCGGGAAACCAGGATGACCTCGACCCGCGCCTTGCTCATGCTCGCATTGAGGCTCAACAGCTTCTGCACCAACAGAAACGCATCGCCGGGCTCAAGGATCTCGTCTTCATGAGCGATCTGATATTTGCGGTACGCCGCGACGCCGTCCGCCATGTAGATCGCGTGACTGTCACGCAGGTCGAACAAGGCGCGGGAGGAAATCGCCAGGACCAGCTTGTTGCCTTGATCGTTTGCCATGAGTCCGCCTTGCAGCCTGATCAGCTGTTTCGTGTATTGATAAAAGCCAGCACCTGATACAGCATGCGCACACGCGGCATGTCACAGCCCGCCTGCGCGGCCGCCGCCAGTGGCACAGCGTAGATAGCCTCAAGTTCGAGGGGACGCCGCTCGTGAAAATCGTGATACATGCTGGGTCGATAGTCCGGCATTTTCTCGGTGACGGCGAACAGATGGTCGGCGAAACCGTCGGGCAACACGTGGCCGCATGCCTGGGCGCCCTGCACCACCTCGGCCATCAGCGCCTGGATCAGCTCGCGACTTTGCGGATCCGTCATCAGCGGCGTGGTGCTGGCTTGCAGCAACGCCGACAACCCGTTGTAGGGGATGTTCCAGACCAGCTTCTGCCAGCGCGCCAGTTGCAGGTTGGGCATGGCATGCGCGTCGAGGCCGGTGGAGCGGAGCAGGTTCGCGCCCTCTTCCACCCACGCAAGTTGGCCGGCCGCATCGTTTGCCGGACCGCTGTGATAACCCAGGCTCACGGCGCCAAACGCCTGATGCGCGACGATGCCGGGTGCCGTGCGGTGCGCGCAGACGAAACATAGGCCGCCCAACAGGTGCAGCGAATCAGGTAGCCGGCTGCGCAGGCTGTCTTCGACACCAAGGCCATTTTGCAGAACCAGCACCTTGGCCCCAGGTGCAGCGGCCTGCGCAATGGCCGGTGCCAGTTCGGCGTTGCTGGTGGCTTTGGCGCCTACCAGCAGCCAATCGCACAGGGGCATGTCTGCGGCGCAGGAATACGCCTGTACCGGATTCAGCGTCAGTTCGCCAAACACCGCGCTGTCCACGCGCAAGCCGTGTTGCGTCACCGCGGCAAATTCACTGCGCAGCAAAAAATGCACATCGAAACCGGCGCGTGCCAGCATCACGCCATAAAAACCGCCGATGGCGCCGGTGCCGATAATTCCGATTCGGGGTCGCGTCACGTCATGGCTCATGCCGATCTCCTTGCTTGTTGATGGCCGGGCTCAGGGCAGTTCATCGGGTTCACGGATCAATCCCAGGTTCAAGGCGGCGCGGATTGCGCTCTCGGTGAGCGGCGCACGCAGCGCGCCGAAAAACTCGCCGTCGCGCACGATGAACAATGCCGGCAGATGAAACACTTCATAGCGCTCTACCGCGCCGCCGTTTTCCTCGGCATCGATCCAGCACAATCGCTGCACCGGTAAACCCAGTCGGGGCAGCTGTTGCCGGGCATAACGGCAGCTTGCACAACCGACGCTGGTGAAGATCAGCAGCGAGATGCCAGGCAATTGCAGCAGTTGTTGGTCGACATCAAAGTCGCTCAGTTCAAGCTGATCCAAGAAAACGCCTCCTGTAAGGCAGCACACTATCCGTTTCCCCGCGGGTGCTTGCAAATATCCTTGTAACGCCCGCAGACCAAAAAACCTGCATTAACAGTGACCATCCAGCCTTTACCAAGGGATAAAGCGGTGTTTGCCCATTGTCGAACAACGGCCTAACGCGCTAAGGTTCCGCTCCCCGCTGCGCTCCAATCATGCTGGCTTCGCCGCACGGGCTACGTTGGCGGCCAGCACCGTGACCTGATGAGAACACGATGGCTGATCTACCGATTGACGACCTCAACGTTTCTTCCAACGAGACTCTGATCACGCCGGATCAGCTCAAGCGCGAAATCCCGTTCTCCGCTGCTGCTCTGCGCACCGTGAGCCAGGGCCGCGAAGTCATCCGCAACATCCTCGACGGCAAGGATCATCGCCTGTTCGTGGTGATCGGGCCGTGCTCAATCCACGACATCAAGGCTGCCCACGAATACGCCGAACGCCTCAAAGCGTTGGCTGCGGAAGTGTCTGACACCTTGTATCTGGTGATGCGCGTCTATTTCGAGAAGCCGCGTACAACCGTCGGCTGGAAAGGTCTGATCAACGATCCGTACCTGGATGACTCGTTCAAGATTCAGGACGGCCTGCACATCGGTCGTCAATTGCTGCTGGATCTGGCTGAAATGGGCCTGCCGACCGCAACCGAAGCGCTGGACCCGATCTCCCCGCAATACCTGCAGGACCTGATCAGCTGGTCGGCCATCGGTGCGCGCACCACCGAATCCCAGACTCACCGGGAAATGGCTTCGGGCCTGTCCTCGGCCGTCGGCTTCAAGAACGGCACCGATGGCGGCCTGACCGTGGCGATCAACGCCTTGCAGTCCGTTTCCAGCCCGCACCGGTTCCTGGGCATCAACCAGGAAGGCGGCGTCTCCATCGTGACCACCAAGGGCAACGCCTACGGTCATGTGGTGCTGCGCGGCGGTAACGGCAAGCCAAACTATGACTCGGTGAGCGTTGCGCTCTGCGAGCAGGCGCTGAACAAGGCCAACATCAAGCCAAACATCATGGTCGATTGCAGCCACGCCAACTCCAATAAGGATCCGGCCTTGCAGCCGCTGGTCATGGAAAACGTCGCCAACCAGATTCTGGAAGGCAACCAATCGATCATCGGCCTGATGGTTGAAAGTCATTTGAACTGGGGTTGTCAGGCAATTCCGAAAGATCTGTCTGAACTGCAATACGGCGTATCCGTGACCGATGCCTGCATCGATTGGGAAAGCACCGAAAAAACCTTGCGCAGCATGCACGCCAAACTCAAGGATGTGCTGCCCAAGCGCGAACGCGCTTAAGCCTGCACGCAGAAACAAAAACGCCGGGCATTTGCTCGGCGTTTTTCATTGCACGGTCAGTCGAAGGCGTAAGTCAGATCTTGGCGGCCTGGCGCTGGTTACGTTCCATGTAACGCTCGACATAGGAACATGACGGAATCACGGTGTATCCCATTCTGTCGGCGTAATCGAGCGCCTGCTCGGTAAGCGCCGCAGCGATACCCCTGCCACGCAGGGCATTGGGTACGAAGGTCCGGTAAATATCCAGAGTCTGCTTACCCAGGTCCATATAGGTCAGGTAGGCACGGTGACCTTCAATATTGATCTCGAACTGGTGACCGTTCTGATCATGGTGGATGGACAACGCCTCGCTCATCACTACTCCTCGCGGGTCTTGGAATTGGACCCCTACCTTACCGATGTTTTTCCGGCGAAGGAACATCTACGCCACCCCGTGCCTGTTTTGGACACCGAGAAGAGCTTTGCTGATCCCAACAAAAGAGCACCTGCAAATAGTAGGCGTCATTGGGGAATATGCTCAAGCGTGTCTACCGCAAAAAATCGCGATTGAACATCTGACGACGCAGATAGTTATGCCGATCCTCACCGAATCTTGTCGATTGAGACGTGCGGGCCAATTGAAAGTCACGTCGGCATGGGTCAGGTACATCAACAATCAGCCGCAGCCGTTAATGGCAAAGGCGCGCGTCATTGACTAACGTTGGGTGTAGGAACGTCGCTTTCGTTGGAGAGCCTGGCGATCCTGCGCGTCACAGCGAGCAGAAAGTGCACCGTCCCAAGACTGAATATTTTCTGGATAAATAGCGTGAGCAGTTTCACCGAACACTTTCAAAGCCAAGAAATTTTGTGCTTCTTGCGCTTGGTCAGTTTACTTACTACAAACAATGGGTAGTATGTACGCCGGTCATTTTCTCACTTTCGAGAGATGACTAAATTGAAAAAAAGTCCTTGAAGGGGAACACGATGAACAACGTTCTGAAATTCTCTGCTCTGGCTCTGGCTGCAGTTCTGGCCACCGGTTGCAGCAGCGTATCCAAAGAAACCGAAGCTCGCCTGACCGCTACCGAAGACGCAGCAGCTCGTTCGCAAGCTCGCGCTGATGAAGCTTATCGCAAAGCTGACGAAGCTTTGGCTGCAGCTCAAAAAGCTCAGCAAACTGCTGACGAAGCCAACGAGCGCGCTCTGCGTATGTTGGACAAGGCTAGCCGCAAGTAATAATCCCTCGGGATTATTGATTAGCCGACCCGGTTCCGGGTCGGCTTTTTTGTGGCCTATGCTTTACGGCGGAGGTGTTGGAAAGGGGCTTTTGTGGGAGAGGACTCGTCCTCGATAGCCAGTCCAGACGATCCGAATCCGCCTTACCTACCTGCGGTGCTGAAACGATAGCCATCGAGGACAAGTCCTCTCCCACAAGTAGACGGCATGACTTCGGATATACGTCTTACTGCAACGGCAGCGGGTTACTCGCAGCCACCGCCGAGCCCGGCACCGCGATCTCTACCGGCATGCCATCTTCAGCGGCCACGACGTCGCGAACCAGATCCCAGTTCATGCGCAGGTTATTGGCCAGGTCTTCGCGCTTGAGCAAGGCGTTGATCACTGCCGTGTGCTTATCGACGATCGATGGATTGCCGCTTTCGTCGAGCGGGGTGTGCGCTTCGAGATACACCTTGCCGCCGCTGATGCCAAATTTGTATGGCTCGCTCATGATCCGCACCGGCGTACCGACGGGGGCCATGCCCGCCAGTTCGAGCACGTTGTTGTTGTACATGCGGAAACAGCCATGGCTGGTGCGCATGCCAATGCCGAATTTCTTGTTGGAGCCGTGAATCAGGTAGCCGGGCAAACCCAGGCCGAACTTGAAGGGCCCCAGGGGATTGTCGGGACCGGCCGGGACCACGCCTGGCAACGGATCGCCATCAGCAGCGTGCTCGGCACGAATCGAAGCCGGCGGCGTCCAGGTCGGATTGGGCGTCTTGGCGATGACCTTGGTCACCGCAATCGGTGATCCCCAACCTTCGCGGCCGATGCCCAGCGGATAGGTATGTACGACGTTCTGGCCTTTGGGATAGTAGTAAAGGCGGTATTCGGCGAGGTTGATGACGATGCCTTCGCGCGGGCCCGGCGGCAGCACGAAGCGGGTCGGCAACACGATCTGTCGGCCTGCGCCCGGCAACCATGGATCGATGCCCGGGTTGGCCGCGATCATCTCCAGATAACCCAGATCGTACCGGGTCCCCAGGTCGGCGAAGGTATCTTCATATTTGGCTGTAACCGTCTGCACCTGGCCGACGATATCTTCGCCAGGCGGTGGCAGTGGAAATTCCAAAGCGGAAACGGAGCCCGCCGCACAGAGTGCAGCAAGCGACAGACAGCGGGTAACGGCTGGAATGCGCGACAACATCCGGGAAATCCTTGGCAACGACGGCGGGTAGAAAGAAGCGAATTGTACACCGCTGCCAAGGCAATCGGGAGGCGGCGTGCTATTACTCGTTGAAGCGCAATTCCGGCCAGATCGGCCGTGTCCCACGCTTCTGCGACTCGACAATGGCACGGCACAATGAGCACAGGCGCTCATCGCGAAATACCGTCCTTTCCACGGCTGACCAGCGCGGCTGAGCTGGCAGCAACGTGCCACACAACGTCCGGTCGATGGTGCCGCCCAGCTCAAGTTGCCGGGCGACCAGATGCACCTTTACTTCCTGGCACGCGAACAGGTCGAGCTGTTCATCAGGCTCGATCAGTTGATAGGCATACAGGGACCAGGCGGGACGGGGCATGGAGGGCTCCAGATCGGGGGGCGCCACCTTAGCCCAAAGCCCCCCGCTAGAAAAGCCTCAAAGCAGCGGTTTTAGCGTCGGCCAGACATTTTCCAGCAACTTGCCCTGGGCTCCGGCAGCCGGATGCAGCCCATCGGCCTGCATCAACTCGGGAATGCCGCCCACGCCTTCGAGGAAAAACGGCACCAGCGGCACCTTCTTCTCTTCTGCAAGGTTGCTGTAGACCGCCTTGAACGCATTGGTATAACGCGGCCCGTAGTTGGGCGGGATCTGCATGCCCAGCAGTAACACCTTGGCGCCCGCCTCCCTGGACTTGTCGATCATCGTTGCAAGATTTTGTTGCAAAGAAGCTGGCTGCTGGCCACGCAGGCCATCATTGCCGCCCAATTCGAGGATCACCAGTTCCGGCTTATGCTCTGCAAGCAGCGCAGGCAGCCGCGCCTGACCTCCGGCACTGGTGTCGCCACTGATGGAGGCATTGACCACTTTGTCGGTGAAACCTTCCTGTTTCATGCGTTGTTCCAGCAACGATACCCATCCCACGCGGGTATCCAGGCCGAAAGCCGCGCTGATACTATCCCCAACGATCAACACCGTGCCCGCCGCCGCTCCTTGTGACAGCAGCAGCAACCCCAGGCCAGCACTTAAAAACCACGCACGCATCGGATTCTCCATGAGTGAAAGTATTCTCAGTGCTCTGAGCCTCAGTAAAGTGGTCCCCAGCACCGAAGGTGACCTGACCATCCTGCACGAACTCTCCCTGGAACTAAACAAGGGCGACAGCCTGGCCATCGTTGGCGCCTCGGGTTCGGGCAAATCCACGCTGCTCGGTTTGCTCGCCGGCCTCGACCTGCCCAGCGCTGGTGCCGTGGTTCTGGCCGGCCGCAACCTCAGCGAGCTGGACGAAGACCAGCGCGCCCGGGTGCGCTCCGAACACGTGGGTTTTGTGTTTCAGTCGTTCCAGTTGCTGGACAGCCTGAATGCGCTGGAAAACGTCATGCTGCCCATGGAGCTCAAAGGCCGCAACGACGCCCGCGAACAGGCCCGCGTACTGCTTGAGCGGGTGGGTCTGGGCAAACGCCTGACTCACACGCCGCGTCAGCTGTCCGGTGGCGAGCAGCAGCGGGTCGCCATTGCCCGCGCTTTCGCCGCCGACCCTGACGTGTTGTTCGCCGATGAGCCGACCGGCAATCTGGACAGCCACACCGGCGAACGGATCAGCGATCTGCTGTTCGAACTGAACAAGGAGCGCGGCACGACCCTGGTTCTGGTTACCCACGACGAGCGCCTGGCCCATCGCTGCCGACGCCTGATCCGACTCGAAGGTGGCCGTCTGGTCGCCCCACTGGAGCCTTGATGGCACGCCTGCCTTTTGTTCGCCTGCTCAACCTCGCTGTCCGCCAACTGCTGCGCGATGCTCGCGCCGGTGAATTGCGGGTGCTGTTCTTTGCCCTGCTGGTGGCCGTTGCCGCCAGCACTACCATCGGTTATTTCGGCGCCCGCCTGAACGGCGCCATGCTGATGCGCGCCACCGAGTTTCTCGGCGCCGACCTGGTGCTCGAAGGATCAAGCCCGGCCAAGCCGCAGCAGATTGAGGCAGGCCAAGCACTCAAGCTCGATCATTCTCAAGTGGTGATTTTTTCCAGCGTGATTGCCACTGATGCCGGCATCCAGCTGTCCAGCGTCAAAGCCGTCGATACTGCTTACCCGCTACGCGGCGAACTGAAGAGCGCGGCCGACCTGTATCAACCCGAGCAAGTCAGCCAGGGCCCCAAACCCGGAGAAGCCTGGGCTGAATCGCGGATGTTTCCCGCCGTTGACCTGAAAATCGGCGACGACATCGATGTTGGTTCCAAAACCCTCAAGCTCACTCGGGTGCTGACCTACGAACCGGACCGAGCCGGCAACTTCTACAGCCTCACGCCGCGAGTGATGATCAATCTGGCGGACTTGCAGGCCACTGGCGTCGTGCAGCCGGGCAGCAGGGTCAGCTTTCGAGAAATGTGGAGCGGCCCGCCTGAAGCCCTCGCGGCCTATCGCAAAGCCATCGAGCCGGGCATGGAGCCGCATCAGGAAATCAAGGACGCGCGTGACGGTAGCCAACAGATCGGCGGCGCACTGGGCAAGGCCGAACGTTATCTGAACATGGCGAGTCTGGTGGCCGTGCTGCTGGCCGGGGTCGCCGTGGCATTGTCGGCATCACGCTTCGCCGTGCGGCGCTTCGATGCCAGCGCGCTGATGCGCTGCCTGGGCCTGTCGCGTAACGAAGCATTGCTGCTGTTCAGTCTGCAACTGGCGATGCTTGGGTTGCTGGCCAGCCTGAGCGGCGCGTTACTGGGTTGGGTCGCGCAACTCGGGTTGTTTGCCCTGCTGCATGACTTGCTGCCTGCCGCTGTTCCGCCCGGTGGTCTGATGCCCGCAGTGGCGGGTATCGGCACCGGACTGGTGGCACTGGCCGGCTTCGCCCTGCCGCCGCTTGCCGCCCTGGGCCGGGTTCCACCCTTGCGCGTGCTGCGCCGGGACATGCTGCCAATCCCCGCCAGTTCCTGGCTGGTGTATGGCGCTGCATTGCTGGCGCTGGGCCTTATCATGTGGCGATTGAGCCTGGATCTGGTGCTGACGTTCGCCCTGCTCGGCGGCGGCGTGATCGCTGCCGTGGTCCTTGGCGGCCTGCTGTTACTGGCTCTGAAAAGCCTGCGTCGTCTGTTGGCGGGCGCTTCGTTGCCGTGGCGCCTTGGCCTGGGCCAGTTGCTGCGCTATCCACTGGCCGCAGCAGGACAATCCCTGGCTTTTGGCCTGATCCTGTTGTCGATGGGCTTGATCGCGTTGTTGCGCGGCGAACTACTCGACACCTGGCAAAACCAGCTGTCCAAGGACGCGCCGAATTACTTTGTGCTCAATGTGCTGCCTGACGACAAGGACCGCTTCAGCCAACAGTTGACGCAGATCTCTTCTCATTCGGCGCCGTTGTACCCCGTCGTGCCAGGCCGCTTGATGAACATCAATGACAAGCCGGTCAGCGATTTTGTCACCAAGGATTCCCGTGGCGAAAACGCCACGCGCCGTGACCTGAACCTGACCTGGGCCGCTGACTTGCCAGAAGGCAACACGGTCACGGCTGGCAATTGGTGGCAGGCACCGGCCGACGCCTCTGCCGCGACAACGCCGGGGGTTTCGGTGGAGTCCAAACTGGCCGAAAGCCTGAGCATCAAGATGGGCGATCGACTGAGTTTCAATGTCGGCGGGCTGACCCGTGACGCTGTGGTCACCAGTTTGCGGGACATCAATTGGGACACGTTCCAGCCCAACTTCTTCATCATCTTCGAACCCGGCACCCTGCAGGATCTGCCCACCACTTACATGACCAGTTTTTACCTGCCGCCGGGCAAGGACAAACAGATCGTCGACCTGTCGCGCACGTTCCCCTCGATCAGCCTGCTGGGCGTCGAAGCATTGCTGGCACAGGTGCGCAGCATCCTCGATCAGGTCACTTTGGCGGTGCAGTTCGTCTTGCTGTTCGTGCTGGCGGCGGGCATTGCGGTGCTGTTCTCGGGCTTGCAGGCAACGCTTGACGAGCGCATCCGCCAGGGCGCGCTGGTGCGGGCACTGGGTGCCGAGCGCAAGTTGCTGGTCAAGGCGCGGCGCATCGAGTTCGGCCTGTTGGGCGCGGTGAGCGGCCTGCTGGCAGCGCTGGGTTGTGAACTGGTGAGCTTCGCCCTGTATCGCTACGCCTTCGATCTGGTCTGGTACCCGCACGCATGGCTGCTCTTGCTGCCGGTGATTGGTGCGCTGCTGGTCGGTGGCGCGGGCGTGTTCGGCACGCGGCGGGCGCTGAATGTCAGCCCGCTGACGGTATTGCGCGAAGGTTGAATACTGCGGCGCTGCTTCGCTGGTCGGCTTGATCAGCGAGGCAGCCATCAGCCCGGATAGGTAATGCTATTGATCCACCACAGCATTTCGCCATTCGGGGTCTGCACCACGGCTTCATCGCCCTCTTCTTTCTTCAGCAGCGCGCGAGCCATCGGTGAGTCGATGGAGATGTAATCATTGCGACCGTAAATCTCGTCGTAACCCACCACGCGGAATTTCTTGATCTCCCCCGCTTCGTTCTCGATCTCGACCCAGGCACCGAAAAATACCCGGCCCTCCTGCTCCGGCGAGTAGGCAACCACACGCACGTCCTCAAGACGCTTGCGCAGATACCTGACTCTGCGATCGATTTCCCGCAGCAGCTTCTTGTTGTATTGGTAGTCGGCGTTTTCACTGCGATCACCCAGCGACGCCGCCCACGTCACCTTGCGCGTGGTGTCCGGCCGCTTTTCCCGCCACAGGTAATCCAGCTCCTGCTTCAGCGCGTCATGCCCTTCCTTGGTAATGATGTTGGTGCTCAAGACGGTTTTCTCACTCTCGAAAATCTCCAACTGGATCGGATCGCGAATCGGCAGCGAGTATAGATCACAGTCATCCTGCGGCAATGCAGTTGTCGCGTGGATCGAGCAGGGGAAAAAAGTGGGCAGACGCACCAACGCCAGCCGTCCCCCCTTTTTTGCCGGGGACGAAATGCGCCCGGTCACAATACCGAGAAGTTGTAGCTCACGATCAAACGTGTCTCATCCACGTCCCGGGCAAACTTCTCGTAGTTGGTCCGGTAGGTTGCATTGCGTAAGCGCAGACTGACATCGCGAAATGTTCCGCCCTGCACCACGTACTTGAGTTCGCTGTCGCGCTCCCACTCTTTGCCCTCCCGCTCGCTGCCCAGTACCTTGATGTGGTCACCGCTCACATACCGGGTCAGGAAACTCAACCCATTGATACCAATGCCCTTGAAATCGTAGTCGTAACGCAATTGCCAGGACCGCTCCTGAGCCGCAGCGAAGTCGTTGACCTGCACGTAGTTCACCAGATACGGATTCGTCCCATCCAGATAAGGCATGGAATTGTCGCCATTCATGCGCTGCCAACCGGCACTGAACGTGTGGCCGCTGATGGCATAAGCGAGCATCCCGCTAAGGGCGCGGTTATCGATGGAACCGGCGCGAGCATCGCCACTGTCATCACTCTTGAGCACACGCAAATCAGCCTTGAGTGACCCAGCGGCCAATGGCTGGGAGGCCAACAGGCCAACGAAATGCTGACGATAGATATCGTCCAGCTGCGCATAGTGATACTGGGCGGTCAGGTGGTCGTTGATTTTGTAGTCGAAGCCGTACATGTCGAAATGGTCGGCGGTGGTATTGCAGGCATAGCGTTTATTCTTGCAATGCACGCGAATGTCTTGGGAGTCGGTGGAGTCCCGGGCAGTGTACTTGTCGAGGCGTGCGGCCATGACGGTCAGATTCCTGATCTCTCTGGACGTCAGCAGTGCACCGTTGAACATCGTTGGCAGCAGGCGGCCGTCGTTGTACTTGAGCAGGGGAACATCCGGCAACAATGCGCCGTATTTCAATACGCTGTCGGCGATGCGTAGCTTGCCGGTGAGCCCCAATTTGGCGTACTGGTCTTTCGAACCACGGGGATTTTCGCCCGTGGAAGGCAGCAAGCCGCTGTTACTGCTGTCGGCACTGGAGTCCAGCTTGATCCCGAACATGCCCAACGCATCGATCCCGAAACCGACGGTGCCTTCTGTGTAGCCCGATTGCAGATTGAGAATGAAACCCTGAGCCGACTCTTCCCGTTTGGAAGCGCCCTGATCGGTGGACGTGTGCCCGTCACGGAAGTCGCGATTGAAGTAAACAGTGCGCGATTCGACTTTTGCTGTCGTGTCGTCGATGAAGCCGCTTGCTTGAACCTGAGCGGAAAAACCGGCGTACAGAAACAGAGCGCCACAGCCGAGTGAACGGCGCGCCATGATGAAAGGAAATGGGGGACGCATGAAAAAAAGCTCCAACAGTGCAGCGTTCGCGCGAAGCGCAATTAGCCAGATAAATAGCCTTCACCCGGACAACGAATTGGCCGGGATGAAGTAGTGACACGAGGTGAGAAAGGATAATGGCAGAAGGCTTTTGGTCCTTACAGGCGACTTTAGTCTGCAAGTGACCGGTGCTTTTGATGGTGCGCGAGCGCTCTATTCCGGCCGTTTACAGCAGGCAATGAGGGTGTGCGCCGTAGATCTGCACGTGCTGCGCAATCGTCAAACGTCACTCAGCAGCGAGTAATCAATCCCTGCCGCGCAATACGCGTCAGGTTCCGAATCATCTCCTCGGCATGTTCGGCATCCGGCGCTTGCAGCACAGCCAGGTCGAATTGATCGTCCTTGAACTCTGCGAGGGATTGCAGGGTGTCGACAAACTGGATCAGGAACGCATGTGGCCCGCCATTGCGCCGTGGCCAGCCATCCAGATAGCGCAGCAATGTCGGCTGATGTGAGCCGCCAAGCAGGATCTTTGGATTTTTACGGGCGAATTGAGTAGCGATGGGGGAGATACGAACAACGGGATGCAGACGGGTCATGATGTTATGTCTCAGCCTCAATAAATCCGCTGGGCAGCGGTGAGAGGCAACACCGAACCAACGCTTTAGCGGTATTTCGAAGTCCTGAGACTTCTATCGGCAAGCATCATGCTCACCTGGCGCCCCGCAAGTAGTTGTTTAAATCGGCGCATGAGCAGCATCGTAGAGAAGCCGTCGGCTAATTGTCAAATGCCATCGTTCGGAGTTTTTCTGCCGGTGTTGTTGATTGGTTGAGTACATATCCATTGCTGCGGTTACAGCGACAACGGATATGCACGCATTCCCCTGCAGGACCGAATTTATCCGCGAGACAGGTGGAATGCGATCCGAAAAGGTCGGGACTCAATCAGTCACCAATAGCCCGATCCACCGACACCTTGCCCGCACCCTCGATCAATACCGCAACAACGCCACCCAACAACGCCAGGGCAAATTCATAACCGTTGTTGGCCATGAACAACCCGTGACTGATATGTACCGAGAAAATCGCCACCACCAGCGTCAGCGCCAGCACTACAGCAGCCGGACGGGCCAGCAGGCCGATCACCAGGCCCAGGCCGCCGAAGAACTCCGCACTCCCTGACAGCAACGCCATGAGATAACCCGGAGTCAGACCCAGGCTGGCCATGTATTGCCCGGTGCCTTCCAGGCCATAACCGCCAAATGCGCCAAACAGCTTCTGGCTGCCGTGAGCGATAAAAATGATCCCGACCAGGATACGCACGATGGTCAGGCCGTAACCGGCACGGGTAGTGAAAACTGCTTTGATCAGAGGGCTCATGCTGTTCATTCCATTAGTGAAGTAATGGCGCCATCATAATCGTATTTACTCATGTGATAAGCGCATAAAACCCATCATACCTATCAGTTACTTCGATTATTTTCTGACGGTCAGTTTTCCGGGTCGGGTGTCTTCCAGTGAATCGCGCTCGCGATCAAATGCCAGATAGTATTTGTTCACACTATTAACGTAGCTCACCACGCCCATTCCAGCCTGTTCCATCGCCACGCGCTCGGTCTGGAAAAACCATTGATCCGGATTCAAGCCGCGCCGCCTGGCCTCGACACGCATACCTTGCACACGCTCCGGGCCAAGGTTGTACGCGGCCAGGGTAAAGGCCATGCGTTCGCGCTCGTTGAACCTGGGGCCGGCAAAAAACTTGCGGCGGATCAACGCGAGGTATTTGGCACCGGCCTGGACATTGTTGTCTGCCGTCTGGATATTGCCGACGCCGACCCGCTGCGCCGCCGACGGCGTAATCTGCAGCAGCCCGGTTGCGCCGCCGCTGCCTCTGGCGCCCGGATCCAGCGCCGACTCCTTGAACGCCAGAGCCGCCAGATTCAGCCAATCCATGCCCTGAGCGTCTGCATGGCGCTGCAACATCGGGCGCAGTTCTTCCAGACGCTGGCGATCCGCGCGGGCCAGCGGGTTGTGGACGCGATACAGATTTTTGTAGGCCTTCTGGAACGCAACGTCCTGATTGGCGGGTGCACGATAGGTCTTGAGGAAACTGTCGATAGTGGCGTGCAACACCGATGCATCCTGGCGCACGTACCAGTTCATGTCGCTGCCGGTGCTCAGGGTCAACGCCCGGTCGACGCGCAGTTTCGGCATGACCCGCACCCAGCGCTCGGCAATCGGTTGCTCCACGACCGTCAGGTGAAAGATCCCCGCCTGGACCATTTCCAGCACATCTTCCACCGCCAGACTCGGGTCGACCCACTCGATCTTCACCGGCGGCAGCTTGCGCAACGCCAGGCGCTGGTTCAATTGATGCACCGCTTCATCGGCGGCGCTGCCCGCAGAAAGACTCAAGGTACGGCCGGACAATTGCTCCACATGCTTGAAAGCACGCTCGCCCTTGACTCCGATCAGCACCAACGGCACCTGGCTGACGATAGGCGCGCTGGCCTCAATGCCCTTCACGCCCGTGGCATCGAGCAATTCACCGGGCGCGACCAGATCGCCCTCGCCGCGTCGCAACGCGCTGAGCAACTGAGTCTTGGCTTTGGGAATGATTTTGAAAGTGATCTGCTGGCCGTCGCGGGAATGACTGTTGAGGTATTTCTCGAACGCCTGGAGTCGGTGATATTCGACGCCGGTTTCCTCGCCCTTCGCATCGCCGGAACTGTTGCGGCTCTGGTTGACCAGCACACGCAAAACCTTGCTGCTGCGGATAGCGGCCAGATCCCGGACCTGGGTTTTGTGTTGCACCAGTTGCGGACCAGCCTGACGCGCGCTCGCCGGGAACGGTGCCAAGGCCATCAGAAAAACGACAGGGACAATCAAGGCTCGGATCATTCACTCTCCAGGGAAATGCCGGTCGAAAAGCACGAAACAACAGGGGAATTGCAGGCACGGGTTAGGCGCGACTGCTCTTGAATCGATCAACCTGACTGAGCAACAGCACTCAACCAGTTGAAATATCTAGGTTTTATTATTAGCCACGAAGCTCTGATATCCTCAGCGGTCTCCGGCTTGAGGTAGCACCATGCAACTCATCGACATCGGCGTCAATCTGACAAATCCCAGCTTCGCCTCGCAACGACAGGCGGTTCTCGATCGCGCCTATGCTGCGGGCGTCTGCCAACTGGTCGTGACCGGCACCAGCATCGAAGGCAGCGAACAGGCTTTGCAGCTCTGCCACGAACTGGATGAGGATGCCCGGCACCTGTTCAGCACTGCGGGAATTCATCCCCATTCAGCGAGCGATTGGACCACCGATACCGAGCAACAGTTGCGTGCCCTGCTCAAAGAAGATCGCGTGCGCGCGGTTGGCGAATGCGGCCTGGATTTCAATCGGGACTTTTCGCCACGCCCGCAGCAGGAAAAAGTCCTGGAGGCGCATCTGGCGCTGGCCGTGGAATTGCAATTGCCGGTATTTCTTCACGAACGCGACGCCAGCCAGCGTCTGCTGGAAATCCTGCGTGACTATCGCGACCGTCTGCCCGCCGCAGTCGTGCACTGTTTTACCGGCGAACAGCGGGCCTTGTTCAGTTATCTGGATCTGGATCTGCACATCGGCATCACCGGCTGGATCTGCGATGAACGGCGTGGCACGCACCTGCATCCGCTGGTCCGCGACATTTCCCGTGGCCGCTTGATGCTGGAAAGCGATGCGCCCTATCTGCTGCCGCGTACCTTGCGACCCAAGCCGAAAAACGGCCGCAACGAGCCGGCCTATCTGCCCGAAGTGTTACGCGAAGTGGCCCTGCATCGGGGTGAAACCGAGGAAGATCTGGCCGCACACAGCAGCCGCTGCGCACGCAGCTTTTTCGACTTGCCCCAGCTTGCGGACGCTCACGTCTAACGTGCGCTTGACCCAAATCAACATATTCTCTGATCATTGGCCCATCATGGTGGCACCTTGCCGCACGTCTACCCACGACTAACCAAAGAAGACCTCTTATGGGCACCTGGCTTAGCAATCTTTCGCTGAAGTACAAGTTCTGGGCCGTGAACGCGGTCGCCTTCATTACCACGCTGTTGCTGGTGATCTATGCCTCGCAACTCGAACAACAGGCACGCGTCGATGGCGCTCGTCAGTCCGCCCAGGCGCAAGCGCGACTGATCGGTTCGTGGCCTGCCGGGCAAGCGGTTCCCGCTGGCAATGAGGTGCTGGTGTTCCCTCAGGGTCAAACGCCGAAGTTCAAGGAGCAGTCATTGCCGCAACTGGCCAGCGGCACTGG
Source organism: Pseudomonas sp. CFII64 (assembly GCF_000416235.1). Lineage (GTDB taxonomy): Bacteria > Pseudomonadota > Gammaproteobacteria > Pseudomonadales > Pseudomonadaceae > Aquipseudomonas. The sequence continues at coordinate 30,538 of NZ_ATLO01000005.1, forward strand.
CTGGGTCGAGCTGAACCTGCAAACGTCCACCGATGACAACACGCTGATCGGCGCTCAGGTCGTGGCGCGTGCCGACGGCCAGCGCGTTGCGATCCTGGCCTTCGCGCCAAGCGTGACGCAAGTTCTGCAAGCCCGCTTCGTCAACTACGCCGTTGCCGTATTCGTGCTGATGCTGGCCATGCTCTGCGCATCGCAATTACTGATTCGCTTCCTGCTCAGTCAGCTCAACACGCTCAAGGATGTGATGCTGCACGTCGAGAAAAGCGGCGATCTGTCGGCCCGAGTGCCGCTGACTGGCGATGATGAAGTGGGCCAGATGGCCAAGGCGTTCAACGCGATGCAGGCCGGTTATCAGCGCGTGGTCAACATTGTCGCCCAGACCGCTGCACGTCTGGATCAGGGCGCTGCGCATCTGGCGGCGGGCATGAATGACGTGCGCCACGGCATGCTCGGCCAGCAGAGCGAAACCGATCAGGTTGCCACCGCGATCAACGAGATGTCCGCCACCGTTTATCACATTGCCCAACACGCCAGTACCACGCGTGACCAGTCACAGACTGCCGACACCCTGGCCGGCGGCGGCAAGGCCGTGGTCGAGCGCGTTCAATTGTCCATCGCGGGTTTGTCCACCGGCGTGCAGCAAACCGCCGAGATGATCCAGCGCCTGGCCGAAGACAGCCAGAAAATCAACGGCGTGGTCGGCGTGATTCACAGCATTGCCGAACAGACCAACCTGTTGGCGCTCAACGCGGCTATCGAGGCCGCACGGGCCGGTGAAATGGGCCGTGGCTTCGCCGTCGTGGCCGATGAAGTGCGCAACCTGGCCAAGCGGGTGCAGTCCTCCACCGACGAAATCACCACCATGGTTTCCGCGCTGCAGGCCGGAACTCGCGACGCAGTGGATTTCATGCAGGACAGCTCGTTCAAGGCCGACGAGTGTGTGCAACAGGCTCAGGAAGCTGGCGATGCACTCGCCGCTATCGCCGGTGCGGTTGCACAGATGCGCGAGAGCAACACGCAGATCGCCGTCGCCGCGCAGCAGCAAAGTCAGGTTGCCGAAGACATGAATCGCGCCGTGGTCAGCATTCGTGATGTGACGGAACGCACCGTGAACCAGACCGTGGATTCTGCCACCACCAGCGGCGAGCTTGCGACTCTGGCCGGAGAGCTGAGCAAGGCCATCGGTCAACTCAAGCTGTAACGGCAACGGCCCTATTGCACCGATAGTCAGGCTTGATTCGCGGCCTTCACGAGTCAGGCCTACTCTTCAGGTATCGATTTGATGCAGTGAAGAGGACAGCAGTAATGGCCAAGCGATTAACCAATCTCCACATGTGGTCATGGCACGCCGACAATCATCGTCCTCCGGCCAACTTCGTATTGAATGTCATCGCGCGACCGCTGTTTATCGTCGCGGCGCTGCTGATCTTCGACGGCCTGATTTCCTGCAGCTTTTCATCGCTGGCAATTGGCGTGATCGGCTTGATTGCGGGCCTGGGGATTCAGCGGCACGGGCAGTAAGCCCCGCTGGAGCGAGGCTTGCCCGCGAAGGCATTTTGTCAGGCGAAATATTTGCTGCACATGCGCCGACGCCTTCCCGGATAAATCCGGTCCTACAGAATCGCGTCGTTTTCGGGGTTGTGCGTCTCCTACCCAAATACCGTCACCGTCTGCCGACTGATCGCTATCAATTCTCCGGCGGGCGACCAGAGCATTGCGGCCGTGTGGCCGTAGCCGTCGCGGGCGTGTTCGATCACGGCGCGATACGTGCACCAGTCATGGATGCTCAGCTGCGGTAGCGGCTGGACGAATTCGATGGTCCAGGTCAGCGAACTGCCCGGGGCAGGTTTGCTCAAGTGCGGCAGCAGCGCTGGCGGCCAGGTGTCGACCAACGCCAGCAGATGGGCTTCGGTAAGCCGTCCGTCCTCGACTTCGCGAAAGCGTACATAACCGCCGATGGCAGGCGAAGGCGTATTGCTGAATGGCATCCCGCCCAGGCCCCAGCGGATATCCATGAAACGCAGATACTCGGGCATCACGCCGCTGATAAACGGCATCTGTGTGCATTGTTCAAAAGGTTTGAGGCTCGGTGCCGGATCGGCTTGCACGGCAATCACCGACTCGCGCGGCGCACCGAAGCTGCCTTGCATCAGCGTCATGACCTGACCGTTTTGCATGGCGCGGCCCAGCACCTGGCTGACCGCCTTGCCTTCACGCAGGACTTCGACTTCGAACGAAATCGGCACATCCGGCTCCGCAGGCCCGACGAAGGTGATTGCCAGGGAGCGCACTGGCCGGTCTTGCGGGACCTTCGCGCGCATGGCCTCGTATTGCAACGCGGCCATCAAGCCACCAAAACATGCCCTTCCCTGCCCCCATTCGGCCGGAATCGAGACCGACAGCGGGTTATCGTTGACTGCGTTGACCAACCCGGAAAAGTTCATGCACACCACCAGAAAATGAAGGATCTAAAATCTGCAACGATCTTAACCAGCAGTTGATCGGCATGCAGGCTCCATATCCGCCATTTCTGCGGGGTGATTGCAAAAGGTCACTAAACAGTGGTTCAAGACTTGCCGTTGAAGCACGCCTTTGCGAGACGCTTGAGTGATACGTCAGCTTTTTTCTCTGCGCGCACGATGCCCAGATGCCAACCGGCAATGCAGGGTGCCAGATCCCGTTGCTGCCCGGCCTGCGCCAGCCATTGCAGGTGATCGTGCCAGTTACCCAATGTCCCTTGGGCCTCTTTCAGGCGCGCCTGAGTCTTGGCCGATTGATGACTGAGTTGCGGATAAGCTTCAGCGGCATAGCGCACCCGTTTTATCAGCAAACGCAGACGATGTCGGTCATGGGCAGGATCGGCCATGGCTTCGCTGAGCTTTTTCCATTGTTTGTCCATGCGTTTTTCGATGCTCTGGCGCAAACCACGCAACAGTTTCTGGCGCTGCTGAACGCGAATGAAACACGGAAATTGATCGAGCATGCCAAACAACCGGTTGAGCTCCGTCGATTGCGCCACGCGCTGATACGCCTGGCCGACTTGATCGGTACGCCAGCGCGCCGCTTCGTCCATGCCCAGTTCGGCGAGGTGGGCGGCCAGCACCTCCATGTCCCGCAGCGGCGTGGTCAATTGGCCGACCGCTTGGGCCGCCTCTTCCAGCTGCTCGACACCCGACAGCCCGCGCAACGGCCGCAGCAGGCTGCGCAGCCGACGTACCGTGGTGCGCAAATCGTGCAGCGCTTCGCTGTCGGTGGAAGCCGTGAGTCGTGCATGGCAGGCAAGCAGTTTGATGTCGAGGGTTAAAATCTCTGCGACCAGATGGTCGACCATCGATGACATATCTTGATCCTTATTCGGTTACTCAGTGGTGCCCTTGGCGGCCGACAGACGCCAGGGCAAACGACGTCGCAAACGTTTCAAACAGCGCCGTAGCTCAGCGGACGAGGTCGTACGCCCTGCATAGCGCTGCGCCTGAAATTCTTCGCAGAAGGCTTCGATCAGCTCCGCGTGTTCGGGCAGCGACAACCCGGCACGCCGGGCGAATTCCTCAACTCCTTCGCTTGGCATGCGCCGTAATCCGCGCCGCGCCAGCAAACGCTCGAAAGCATTGAACAGACGAAGTTGCGAGTCGCTTTCACGCTGCCATGGCTTGAAAATCCACAGCGCAACCAACGCGAGTGCCAAGCCGGCCGCGCCAATAAACGCCGGAGCTTCCAGGCCGGAGAACCAGCGATTGAACACTTGCAGCTGTTGTTGCCCCTGATAACCAAGGACCCAGCGCTGCCAGCCGTAGTTCAAATTATCCCAACTCAAGCGCAGGCCATTGATCCACGGCACGTTGCGATAGCGCAGCGCCGACATGGGCGAGTCTTCGAGAAACGCCTCGTCGGCGGCCAGCGCCTGCTCCAGCCCTTGTTCGATACGTTGCGGGGCCACCGCAGCGGTCGGATCGACGCTGCGCCAGCCAATGCCCGGTTGCCAGTATTCGACCCAGGCGTGGGCGTCGAACTGGCGCACGGTCAGGTAATTGCCGTCGGGGTTCAGCTCGCCGCCCTGATAACCCGCCACCACCCGCGCCGGAATCCCGGCTGCGCGCAGGACGAAGGTCATGGCCCCGGCGTAATGCGCACAGAAGCCGCGGCGGCTGTCGAACAGGAAACTGTCGATGCTCTCCGGCCCCAACGTCGGCGGCTTGAGGGTGTAATGAAACGACTCACGGCTGAAATAACCGAGCATCGCGTCGACCAGTGCGTCGGGTTTGGGATGGCTGCGCAGCAGGTCACTGGCCCATTGCCGCGCCTGGGGATTGCCCTTGGGCGGAAGTTGCAGGTCCTGGCGCTGGATATTGTCACTGAGTTGCCCATCGCGGGTCGCGTCCGGCCAGGAATTGACGCTATACAGCAATGACTGCTCCACCGGGCGTCGGCGTTGCAGGCGGAAGTCACTCATCTGGCGCACGTCCGGCAGGCTGCTCTCGCCGACGTCCAGGGTCGACAGCCAGGGACGCCCGCTGGGTTCCATGACAATGCTGTAACTCACGGCTTCGCCATGTTTTTGCCATTGCGGCAGCTGTACCGTTTGCGCGCGCCCGGCCTGGGACCAGCGCCGACCGTCGAACTGCTCAAGGGTCAGCGAGCGCCAGTACAACTGATTACGCGCCGGTATCGCGCCGTCGAAACTGGCGCGAAAGACCAGCGCGGCGGATTTGCTCAATTCCGCGATATCCCCCGGTGCCATGCTGTCGGAAAGCCCGGTGAGGGCCTTGTTACTCGGTTGCGGCAACGACCACAGCGGTTCCAGCCGGGGAAAGAACAGAAACAGCACCAGCATCAAGGGCACCGCTTGCAGCAACAATTTGAGCGCCAGCTTGAGGCTGTTGGCGGGGTTGCCCGGCGCATCGGTCTGCTGCAAACCGATCAGCGCGGCCAGCAGCGTGCTGACCGGCAACAGCGTGAAGGCCGCCCACAGCAGGCTGTCTTCAAACAGATAACCCACCACCACGCAGAAAAAGCCGAGAAAGATCAGCACCAGCGCATCACGACGAGTGTGCATTTCCAGCATTTTCAGGATGAACGCGGCAATCAACAGCGCCGCGCCGGCATCCAGTCCGACCAGACTGCCTCGGGCCAGATACACGCCGCCCGCCGTGCCCACCAGCAAGCCCGACTTGACCCAGGTGCCGGGAGGCCGCACACGCATGCGAAAAATCTGCACGCGCCACAGGCTGCACGCCAGCCACAGCCCAAGGATCGACCACGGCACATGGGTAATGAACGGCACGATCACCAAGGCCTGCGCCAGCAGCAACCACATCAGGCTGCCCCGGGGAATCGGCTGACTCAGCGCCGAATCAGCCTTCATGGCCGAGTACCGTAAAGCGCCAGAGCGCGCAGGCAGGCTTCGCGGTGCACTTCGCCGCTGTCCATTGGTGAAAGAAAACCCGGCAGACGCAGGGCAAATGGCTGATGACGCCGGGACAGGATCACCACCCAATAGCACAGCCGCGACAGGCGATCTTCGATATCACCGCCCAGCGCCATGAAATCCAGGCACAGGTCGTGGCCGCTCAAGTCCGTGAAATCCTTGACCAGCAGACCTTGCCCTCGGGACCAGGCCTTCCAGTGCATGCGCCGACGATTGTCGCCAGGCTGATAAGGCCGCAGGCCATGATAATCGTCCACGCCCGGCCGCTGAGTCGCTTCGCCTTCATCGTCGGCGTGGGGCTGAACGCCTTTGAGCAGCGGCATCGCCCCGCCAATCGGCCGGGGAAACACCAACGCGGTCTGTTCCAGGTCAAGCCAGCTCCACGCCCGCAGCAGACTCAAGGGGAATACGCTTTCGACCCGCAGACGCGGCGCGCGCAACCAGCCGCGATTTTCCGCAGGCAACGTCAGCTCGATCTCGACCAGGCCGTCGGCCATGACATCGACCTGCTGCAACTGGCTGGCGTCCCAACCCACGGCAATGGCTTGGCGGCTATGCCCGGCGCTTTCCAGGCGCAAGCGCAAGTGCACGGCCTCACCGACGAACACCGAGCGTGCCACGCCGGCGCTGAGAATCAGCCCGCTGACGTTGCGGTAGGTGTGCAAGATGCCCAGCACACTCATGGACATCAGCAGGAAGGTCAGGCCATACGCCAGACTGTTCTGGTAGTTGATCGCGACCAGCAACATCAAAAACAGCACCAGCGCGAACGTACCCCCGGTGCGTGTGGGCATGATGAAGATGCGCCGGTGATCGAGGGTGACGCGTGGCGCCGGGGGAATTCGCCGGGACAGCCAGCGTTGCCAGATCGGTTTGAGCTGTTCGATCAAAGCACCGGCACCTCGCGCAATAGCCACTGGACCAGCGCCCCGCTGCCATGCCCGGTGGATTCGGATCGCTCGCGCAAACGGTGGCCAACGACCGAGGGCAGCACGGCCTGCACGTCTTCGGGAATCACATAGTCGCGACCGATCAACAGCGCCCAGGCCCGTGCCGCCGACAGAATCGCCAGGCTGGCGCGGGGCGAAAGCCCGTAGGCGAATTGCGGCTGACTGCGCGTGGCATCCACCAGCCGCAACACGTAATCCACCAACGCATCGCTGGCCCTTCCTTGCCGCGCCTGCGCTTGCAACAACGCCAGCTCGGCATGGTTGAGCAAGGGTTGCAGGCGCGGCAGCAAATCCCGGCGCGATTCGCCCATGAGCAGGGCTTTTTCCGCCGATTTGGCGGGATAACCCAGGGAAAGCCGCATGAGGAAGCGATCCAGTTGCGATTCGGGCAAGGCGAAGGTGCCGCCCTGGCTGAACGGGTTCTGGGTCGCGATGACGAAAAACGGATCGGGCAGCAGGCGCGTCGCGCCCTCGATGGTCACCTGCCCTTCTTCCATGGCTTCGAGCAAGGCGCTCTGGCTTTTGGGCGTGGCGCGATTGATTTCGTCAGCCAGCACCAGTTCGGCGAAGATCGGCCCAGGATGAAAGGTGAACTGCCCGCTGTCGCGATCAAATACCGATGTGCCGAGAATGTCGCCCGGGAGCAGGTCCGAGGTGAACTGAATGCGCTGGAAGCTCAAGCCCAACACTTTGGCCAACGTATGGCTGAGCGTGGTCTTGCCCATGCCAGGCAAATCTTCGATCAATAAATGCCCACCGCCGAGCAGGCACGTCATGGCCAGTCGGACTTGCGGTTCCTTGCCTAGCACCACCTCATTGATGGCGTTGAGGCACTCATCGAGTTTCCTGCCCATAGAAAAACACTCTCCAGGCGACTGCCTCTGACCCATTGGCGTGCGAACGACGCAACATATGCAGCCACTTTAAGGTCAGCGTAGGTCGTTTCGCCAGAGCGGGGAGGGAAAAGCTTGGAGATGAGCCGTTTGCAGGCGGTGCGGCGGGGAAAGCCAGGCGTGAAATCCCAATCCGCAGGAGCAAATTTATTCGCGTAGGGCCGACACATCCAACAGAGATTCAGCGCCTGAAACATTGCTTCGCGAATAAATTCGCTCCTGCGGTGAAGGAGCGAATTGAAAAGGCTTATCGCCCGGCGCGGGACTCGCGGATATAGAAGCGCGCTTTTTCGGCTTTGCTGGTACAACCTTCGAAGGCCTCGAATTGCTGCTGGGTCTTGGCACCGGTCAGCAATGACAGGGCTTTGGAATAGCTGACGGTTCCGGCGAAGCCTTCAGCCTTGGCCAGGTCCAATTCGTGCCAGGCCGAGTCCAGTTGCGTGGCGCAGCTGTCGCGGTACCCGGTTTTGCCGGCGCAACCTGTTAAAACCAGAGCTAATAATGGCAGGCAGATCCAGGCTTTCATCGGTGTTACCTCGGGAATAAGAATCGAATGTGCGAGTTGGACGGTCCGGGCGTTTAAAAGTGCCGTAGAGCCGGGCCGCAAGAGTAACTGTTTTTTTGCCTGCAACAATGCTTCCCAGGCCGCCCGTGAAGTCCGATCATGCCTATTTGCGCGTAAGAACCATCCCTTCAGGAGCCCGACATGAAAAAACGCATCGCTTTGGTACTCGGCTCCGGCGGCGCACGCGGCTATGCGCATATCGGCGTCATCGAAGAATTGGAGCGGCGCGGCTACGACATCGCGTGTATCGCGGGCTGTTCCATGGGGGCGGTGGTCGGCGGCATCTACGCGGCGGGCAAGTTGCAGCAGTACCGCGCGTGGATCGAAAGCCTGGATTACCTCGATGTGTTGCGTCTGGTGGACGTCAGTTTTCGCCTCGGCGCCATACGCGGTGAGAAAGTCTTCGGCCAGATCCGGGAAATCGTCGGTGAAATCAATATCGAAGACCTGCGTATCCCTTACACGGCGGTGGCCACTGACCTGACCAATCAGCAGGAAATCTGGTTCCAGGAAGGTTGCCTGCATCAAGCGATGCGCGCGTCGGCGGCTATCCCCAGTTTATTCACGCCGGTCATGCAGGACGGCCGCATGCTGGTGGATGGCGGCTTGCTCAACCCGCTGCCGATTGTCCCCGTGGTGTCCAGCCATTGTGATTTGATCGTCGCGGTGAACCTGAACTCCACCAATCAGGGGCATTACCAGTTACCGGTCATCGAACGGCCGCCAGCGGTGAAGAAGCGTTTCGACAGCCTGATCAGCTCATTGGGTTCGCGCTTGCCGTTTCGCCGCAAGCTGGATACAGCGGGCGGCGATGTCCTGCGCCTGGAGCAGGACAGCCTCAAGTCCCGGGCGGCGACTATTGCCAACCCGTGGCTGGGCGAAGATTCGGCCGATCCGCAAGGGCAACAACCGGCGGCGGCCCCTCAGGGCGAGAGCGCGCCGAAATCCGCTACCGGTTCGGTCATCATCGATAACGTCGGCCCCGCCTCGCTGCTGGATCTGATCAACCAGAGCTTCGAGGTCATGCAGACCTCGCTGGCGCAGTACAAGATCGCCGGTTACCCGCCGGACATCCTGATCAACGTTCCCAAGCGGGTGTGCCGGTTTTTCGAGTTCTACAAAGCCCCGGAACTCATCGCGCTGGGCCGCGAAATTGCCAGCGATACGCTGGATCGGTATGAGGCCGAACGTAAGCGCTGAATAAACTCCGTAGGACCGGCTTTAGCCGGGAGGGCTAAGGTCCTGACGACGGATCTGCTGCGGATGGACTGGCCTCCTCCCGGCTAAAGCCGGTCCTACGGGATGACCTTATTCCAACGGTGTGTGTTGGTTACACCTCCCGCAACCGATACCCAACCCCCGCCTCGGTGACGATAAACCTCGGCGCGGTCGGGTCGTCGGCGAGTTTTTGGCGCAGATGGCCAACAACGATGCGCAGGTAATGGGTGTCTTCGGTATGGGTCGGGCCCCAGATGTCCTTGAGCAATTGCTGCTGGGTGATGACCCTGCCCGGATACCGCGCCAGTTGCGCCAGCACCGCGTATTCCTTGCGGGTCAGGCCCACTTCGACGCCGTCCAGCGATACCCGACGATAAGCCAGGTCCACGGTCAATGGCCCGAACTGCAAGGCGGCACTTTGCGGTTCGCCACTGGGCGCCTGGCGCAGCAAGGCGCGAATGCGGGCGAGAAATTCCTGAATACCGAAGGGTTTGGTCACGTAGTCATTGGCACCGCCATCGAGGGCCTCGACTTTCTGTGCTTCGCTGGCGCGCACCGAGAGCACCAGCACCGGCACGCCGGACCACTCGCGAAACTCGCGCAGCACCTGCTGGCCGTCCATGTCCGGCAAACCGAGATCCAGCACCAGCAAATCCGGTTTGTTCAGCGCCGCCTGGCTCAAACCTTCAATGCCGGTCCCGGCCTCAATGACTTTATAACCCTGTGACACGAGGCTGATCCGCAGGAATTTGCGAATCTGCGGCTCGTCGTCAATCACCAGAATGGTTGCGGTCTGACTCATGAGTGCCTTGGCGGTGCAGTGGGCGAAATGACCGCCAGACTATCAGACGGCGACTCTATTTCAGCTTCCGGTTGCGTTTGTAACGGCAGATGCAAGGTGATGCAGGTGCCCTGGCCTTCAATGCCCGGCCCGACGCTGATCCGCCCGCCATGGGCACCGACCATGCCCTGACAGATCGCCAGGCCAAGCCCCGTGCCCTGCCCGCCGCGATCACCACGAGCCGCGGTGTAGAACATGTCGAAAATTTTCGCCCGCTCATCTTCGGGAATCCCCGGTCCTTCATCGCTGACCGAAAAAAACAGTTCGTTGTCAGTGGCACCGGCTTCCAGCTGCAAGCGGCCATTGACCGGTGAAAAGCGCGCGGCGTTTTCCAGCACATTGACCAGCGCCTGCTCGATCAAAGCCGCATGCACGTAAAGCAGCGGCAGTTCGGCGGGCACCTGGACGCCGACTTGCAGCGATGCCAGCACCACGCGCAGACGATTAAGTGCACTGCCGACGATATCCCCAGCCGAGACCCAGTCCCGCGCCAGTTTCAACGCACCGTGCCCCAGCCGGGTCATGTCCAGCAGATTCTGGATATAGCGATCCAGGCGCTCGGCTTCGTCGCGGGTGCCTTCCAGCAATTCGCGACGATCCTCCAGCGGAATGGCTTCGCCCAGCGACAACAGGCTGTCGATGCTGCCGCGCATGGCCGTAAGTGGCGTGCGCAGGTCATGGGACACCGAGGCCAGCAAAGCGCTGCGCAACTGCTCGGTTTCGCCATGCAGGCGCGCCGCTTCGAGGTCTTCGGCGAGTTGCGCACGGGCCAACGCCTGGGCCAGCGGCTGGCTGAGGGCAGTCAACAAACGACGGCGCTGGGCAGTGAACGGCTGCCCGACCCGAGGACAAACGCCAAGCAACGCCAATGGGCCTTGTTCGCCGGATAACGGCCACCACCACCAGCGACTGGACGGCAAGGTACCGGTGCCGTGGCCTGCGGCCTGATCATGCTGCCAGGCCCAATCTGCCGCCGCGCGCTCCGCTTCGGACAATTGCACCGCAGTGCCGCTCGCCACTTTCCAGCCACCCTCGCCGTCATGTTCGATCAGGCACACGTCCAGCTCGCGCCAGCCATTGAGGTGTTGGCCCGCCGCACTGAGCACGGCTTGCCGATCAGTGGCCGCCGTCAGTTTGCGCGACAGATCCAGCAGCTCACTGGTTTCTTGCTGGGTGTCGCGCAGGGCCTGCAACTGCCGTCGCTGGCGCGCGGCGAGATTGCCGGTCAGGGCCGACATCAACAGGAAGAACAGCAAGGTCAGCACGTCTTCTTCTCGCTGAATGCTCAGGGAAAAGTTCGGCGGGATGAATAAAAAGTCATAGGCCAGAAACGACAAGGCCGCGCAAGCCAATGCCGGCCCGACGCTGCTGCGCACCGCCACCAGCAAAACCGCAGCGAGAAACACCAACGAAATATTCGGCAACGCCAGCACGCCAGACACCGCCCAGGCCAGCGCACTGGCCAGCACCGTGGCGAGCAGCGCCAGGCCGTAATCGAACCAGATGATAGGTCCCGGCGAACGGCTGCGCGGCTGGTCCGGCTGCGGCTCGCTGTCGAGCACACTGACTTCCAGCCCATGGGCTTCGCGCAGCAGCCGCGCCGCCACGCCACCGCCCAGCAACCGGCGCCAGAAGCGCGGCCGCGACTGACCCACGAGAATCAGACTGGCGCGGCGTTCGGCGGCATGTTGAATCAAGGTTTTGGCCACTTCTCCCGCGCGCAGCAGCACCACTTCGCCCCCCAGGCGCTCCGCCAGTTGCTGGGCGTTTTGCAAGCGTGTGCGGGCCTGTTCGTCGAAAGCCCGGCCGTTATCCACATGCACCAGGCTCCAGGGCAGATGCCGTCGTTGCGCCACACGACTGGCGTGGCGCACCAGACGTTCGGCATGCACATCGCCATCAATGCCCACCAACAAACGACCGCGCACTGGCGGCGCGTCGCGGCCCAGTTGCCGATAACCTTGGGCCAGGTCGTCGTCCACTTGCGCGGCAGCGGTCTGCATCGCCAGTTCGCGCAGCGCCGTGAGGTTGGTCTGGGTGAAAAACGCGTCGATGGCGGCCCGCGCCTGCTCCGGTACGTACACCTTGCCGTCGCGCAGCCGCTCCAGCAATTCCCGGGGCGGCAGATCGATCAGCACCAGTTCGTAGGCTTCCTGCAAGACCCAGTCCGGCAGTGTCTCGCGAACCTGCACGCCAGTGATGCCGCGCACCTGATCGTTGAGACTTTCCAGATGCTGAACATTGACGGTGGTGTAGACGTCGATGCCCGCCGCGAGCAGTTCCTGAATGTCCTGCCAGCGTTTGCTGTGACGACTGCCGGGGGCGTTGCTGTGGGCCAGTTCGTCGACCAGCACCAGCTTGGGCCTGGGCTTGAGCGCCAGCACACCGTCGAGGTCCATTTCCTCCAGGGTTACGCCCCGGTATTGCGAGCGCACCAGCGGTTGTTGCACCAACCCGCCGAGCAAAGCTTCGGTTTCCGCGCGGCCGTGGGTTTCCACCACGCCGGCCAGCACCGTTACGCCCTGACGCAACTGGGTATGCGCGGCCTGAAGCATGGCGTAGGTCTTGCCCACGCCCGGCGCGGCGCCCAGGAACACTTTGAGACGACCACGCCCGTCCTTGGGCATATCGGCTAGTAACGCGTCGGCTCGGCCGGAATCACTCATGGTTGTGGTTGCTCATTCATAGCTGGGCATTGCGTTGCGCAGACGGTAACTCATTCAACGCCTGATTCAAGGCCAATACATTGACCACCGGCGGGCCGATCAGCGGCCGATCGGTGCTGGCCTCGATCAAACCCTGCACTTTATCGAGCGGCAACTGCCGGGCAGCGGCCACTCGGGCGGCCTGATAAATCACCGCCGACGGCGGCAGATGCGGATCGAGGCCGCTGCCGGAAGTGGTCAGCAAGGCCAATGGCACCGGGCCCTGACCTGGCACCGACGCTTTGTTGGCGTCTTCGGTGATGCGCGCGGCCAGCGCCGGATTGCTCGGCGAAAGGTTGCTCGCACCACTGGCGACCGTGGCAAACGCCCCGGCCGAGGGGCGTGAATGGAACCACTCATCGCCGCTGAACGACTGCGCGATCAATTGCGAACCGCGCACTTTGCCCGCTGCGTCATAAATCAGGCTGCCATTGGCTTGTTCAGGAAAAGCGACTTGAGCAATCCCGGTGACCACTAATGGATAAGCGACGCCGGTGATGAGCGTCATCAGGGCAAGCATGCTCAGGGCGGGACGGAAGAATGTGGACATGATGAAAATCCTCGGAAGAATGTGAAATCGGTTCGCGGGCAAGCCTCGCCAACAGGTTCAGATCGGGTTCAGACCAGGTTCAGGCCCACCAACACCATGTCGATGGCCTTGATCCCCACAAATGGCACGACGATCCCGCCCAAGCCGTAGATCAGCAGATTACGACGCAGCAATTGCGCGGCGCTGGCGGCTTGCACGCGTACACCGCGCAGAGCCAGCGGGATCAGTACAACGATGATCAGAGCGTTGAAGACGATGGCCGACAGAATCGCGCTTTGCGGGCTGGCCAGTTGCATGATGTTCAGCACGCCCAGTTGCGGATAAATCGACGCGAACAGCGCCGGGAGAATCGCGAAATACTTGGCAATGTCGTTGGCGATGGAGAACGTCGTCAGCGCCCCACGGGTCACCAGCAACTCTTTGCCGATCTGCACCACGTCCAGCAGTTTGGTTGGGTCGCTGTCCAGATCGACCATGTTCGCCGCTTCCCGCGCCGCCTGGGTGCCATCGTTCATCGCCATGCCCACGTCGGCCTGGGCCAGGGCTGGCGCATCGTTGGCGCCGTCGCCGCACATCGCCACCAGACGACCGTCGTTCTGCTCCATGCGGATACGTTCGAGTTTCTTCTCCGGCGTGGCTTCGGCCAGCACGTCGTCGACGCCCGCCTCCGCAGCAATAGCCGCAGCGGTCAGCGGATTGTCGCCGGTGACCATCACGGTGCGAATGCCCAGCTTGCGCAATTCGGCAAAGCGTTCACGAATGCCCGGTTTGACCACGTCCTTGAGGTGAATGGCCCCCAACAGCTTTTTATCCACACACACCAACAGCGGTGTGCCGCCGGTCTTGGCGATCTTGTCGATTTCCCGCGCCAGGGCTGGCGGCAGATCGCTGCGTTGCATGTCGACAAAGGCCAGCAGCGAATCCACCGCGCCTTTGCGATATACCCGAGCCTGATAGTCGACGCCTGATAACCGCGTCTCGGCGCTGAAGGGTACGGCGGTCAATTCGGTGGGCTGCGGCTCCAGCATCGGCTGCAGGTTGCGCAGATATTCGACGATGGATTTGCCTTCCGCCGTATCGTCGGCCAGCGACGCCAGCAATGCGCCTTCGCCGAGTTCCTTGGCAGACACGCCCGGCGCTGCATACAGCGCGGTGCAACGGCGATTGCCGAAGGTGATGGTGCCGGTCTTGTCCAGCAACAGCACATGCACGTCACCCGCTGCTTCCACGGCGCGCCCGGATTTGGCGATGACATTGAGGCGCACCAGTCGGTCCATGCCGGCGATGCCAATGGCCGAGAGCAAGCCGCCAATGGTGGTCGGGATCAACGTGACCAGCAGCGCCACCAGAAACACCAGCGGCAAGCTGCCACCGGCAAAGTGGGCGAATGGCTGCAACGTCACGACCACCAACAGGAAGATCAGCGTCAGGCCGATCAACAGGATATCCAGCGCCACTTCGTTGGGCGTTTTCTGGCGTTTGGCGCCTTCGACCAGGGCGATCATGCGGTCCAGGGTCGACTCGCCGGGGTTGGCGCTGATCCGCACCAGCAGCCAGTCCGAGACCAACCGCGTGTTGCCGGTGACTGCTGAACGATCACCGCCGGACTCGCGAATCACGGGGGCGGATTCCCCGGTAATCGCCGCCTCGTTGACGGCGGCGATGCCTTCGATCACCTCGCCGTCACCGGGAATCATTTCCCCGGCTTCGACCCGCACCACGTCGCCTTTGCGCAAGGCGCTGGCATTGACCACGCTGAACGCGCCCGCCTCGTCACGGCGTCGTGCCTTGAGGCCTTCACTGCCCGCCTTGAGGCTGTCGGCGCGAGCCTTGCCACGACCTTCTGCCAGCGCTTCGGCGAAGTTGGCGAACAACACGGTGAACCACAACCACAGGGCGATTTGCACCGCCACTGAGGTTGGCACCGCCGGATCGGGAATGACGCACAGAATCGTGGTCAGGATCGCGGTGAGTTCCACCACCAGCATCACCGGCGAGCGAACCAGTTGGCGTGGATCGAGTTTGACAAAAGCCTGGATCAGCGCCGGACGCCACAGGGCCGAGAGGCGGGTTTTGCCCGACTCAGCCTTTAACTGCGGCTCAGCGGTTTTTGCAGCTGGAATGTGCATCGTCATGATCGGTTCCTCAGAAGCCCAGGCTCAAGTGTTCGGCAATCGGGCCCAATGCCAGGGTCGGCAGAAAGGTCAGGCCGCCCACCAGCAAAATGGTCACGGTCAGCAAGGTGACAAACAGCGGGCCGTGGGTCGGAAAGCTGTTCAGGCCAAGCGGAGCGGTTTTTTTCATTGCCAGGCTTCCCGCCAGAGCCATCACCGGCAGGATGTAGCCGAAGCGACCGATGAACATCGCCAGGCTGAGCATCAGGTTATGGAACACGGTGTTGGCGCTAAACCCGCCGAACGCCGAACCGTTGTTGGCGGTGGCCGAGGTGTAGGCGTAGAGCAACTGGCTGAAGCCGTGCGGACCAGGATTGCTCACCGACGCCAGCGGGCCGGGCAGACTGGCCGCCACCGCGCCGAGCACCAGCACACCGACCGGCATGACCAGCAGCGTGGCGACCAGCAGCTTGACCTCATGGGCCTGCAACTTTTTGCCCAGATATTCCGGCGTGCGGCCAATCATCAGGCCGGCCAGGAAGACAGCAATCAACACGTTGAGCAGCATGCCGTTGAGGCCCACGCCGACGCCGCCGAAGATCACTTCGCCGACCATCATGTTGGCCAGGGCGACCATGCCGGTCAGCGGGTTGAGGCTGTCATGCATGCCGTTCACTGACCCATTGGACGCCGCCGTGGTGGCGGTCGCCCAGAGAACGGTCGCGGTGGTGCCGAAGCGACTTTCCTTGCCTTCCAGCGGCGCAGTCTGCTCCACGTTCGCGAGGTTCAGCGTCGGGTTCGGCTGATACTCGGCCCACAGCGATACGCCGCCGCCGATCAACAGCAAGGCCAACATGCAGGCGACGATGGCCCGGCTCTGGCGCAGGTCTTTCACGTAATGACCGAAGGTGAACACCAGCGCCGCCGGAATCAGCAGAATCGACACCAGCTCGAACAGGTTGCTCCAGGCGGTCGGGTTCTCGAACGGATGCGCCGAGTTGACGCCGAAGAAGCCGCCGCCGTTGGTGCCCAGTTGCTTGATTGCGATCTGGCTGGCAGCCGGGCCCATGGGCAGGCTTTGATCCGCGCCTTGCAAGGTCAGCGCATCGACGTAGTGAGCAAAACTCTGCGGCACGCCCTGCCAGACCAGAAACAGCGCGAGCACGATGCACAGCGGCACCAGGCCGTAAAGCGTGACGCGGGTCATGTCCGCCCAGAAGTTGCCGAGGTTTTGCGTCGAGCGCCGACTGATGCCGCGACAAAATGCCAGCAACACGGCGATACCCGTCGCGGCACTGACAAAGTTCTGCACGGTCAGGCCGACCATCTGGCTCAAGTAGCTCAACGACGCTTCGCCGCTGTAGCTCTGCCAGTTGGTGTTGGTGACGAAACTCATCGCCGTGTTGAACGCCAGCGACCATTCCATGCCCGGCAATTGTTGCGGGTTGAGTGGCAGCGAGCCCTGCCCTAACAGCATGGCAAACAACAGGACGAAACCGGCCAGGTTGAAGGCCAGCAGCGCGAACAGATAGGTTTTCCAGTTCTGCTCGACCTTGGGATCAATCCCCGACAGGCGATAGCAGATGTTTTCCACCGGGCGCAGCACCGGCGTCAGCCAGGTCCGCTCGCCTTCCACCACCCGATAATAGAAACGCCCAAGCAGCGGCGCGGGCAACAGCACCAGCGCCAGGAAAGCCAGAATCAATAGATAGTCATAACTGTGCATGGCTGCTCCTAAGTCCGGCCTGCGCGTAGCAGCGCAACCAGCAAGTAAATGAACAGCCCTGCCGCCAACAGCAGGGACACCCCATCCAGAACGCTCATCGAAATACTCCGTCGCTGCGGCGATTGCCGCGTGTGAGCCATTGTCGGGACAGAGGGTGTAAAGGAACGAGATCGACGGCTGCGGGACGGCGTAAAGAAGGCGTAAAAATCGGGGGGCGGAGGCGCTGCAAAGCCGTCGGCGCCCGCTGGCTCCAACGGATCTCTGGGTTGCTGCCACCGTGCCACCTGTTACTTCTGACAGGTTCCAGATTCTGCGCAAGGCGTTATCGTGACGGGGTGTGACACATGACAGGGAGTCGACGATGAATCATTCAGCACACAACAGCGCCCATGTGACGAACGTCCATAGGCACCTGGCGACGCCAACAGTGCAATTGACCGTCAAGGAGATGGAAGTCCTGCAATGGGCAGCGATGGGTAAATCCGCGTGGGAGATCTCGCGTATTCAGGACCGGACCGAAGCTGCGGTCAATTTCCACATGTGCAACATTCGCCGTAAATTCGGGGTCAATTCCCTCAGGGCCGCCTTGATCAAGGCCATTGAGCAGAGAGTGATTGTGCTGGAATGACATTCAGACGCGGACCTTTGTACCGATCGCGATACATTTCCGACATTCCCCCGACACCCGATCACCCCACCCTTTCGCCGCGCCTCCCGGCGAAGTAGCATGCGGGGGCGTTGATCTTCAACAGCGGCCAGTGATGGCGGCATCACCAGGCGGCAGTCGCATCATGCAAGCAAGCTCCGACATTCCTGTAGACAACGCCCCGATTGCGGACCAGCGCTGGAACACGCGCGCCTTGATCGTCGACGACGATGTGCCGATCCGCGAACTGCTTTGCGATTACCTGGCGCGCTTCAACATTCAGTGCCGGGGCGTGACCGATGGCAACGAAATGCGCCAGGCGCTGGAGCAGGAAACCTTCGACGTGATCGTGCTCGACCTGATGCTGCCGGGTGAAGATGGCCTGTCGCTGTGTCGCTGGCTGCGCGGCACGTCGGACATTCCGATCCTGATGCTCACCGCTCGTTGCGAACCCACCGACCGGATTATCGGCCTTGAACTGGGCGCCGACGATTACATGGCCAAGCCGTTCGAGCCGCGCGAACTGGTGGCGCGCATTCAGACCGTGCTGCGCCGGGTGCGTGATGATCGCAACGATCAGCGCTCCATCGTGCGCTTCGATGCCTGGCGCCTGAACAGCGTGCTGCGTCAACTGACCGCCGCCGATGGCCTGGTGGTGCCGCTGTCCAACGCCGAGTTCCGCTTGCTGCGAGTCTTTCTGGAACGTCCGCGCCGGGTGCTGAGCCGTGAACAGCTGCTGGATGCGGCACGCGGGCGCTCCATCGAAGCCTTTGATCGCAGCATCGACTTGCTGGTCTCGCGCCTGCGCCAGAAGCTCGGCGACGACCCGAAAAACCCGCAACTGATCAAGACCGTACGCGGCGAAGGCTATCTGTTCGACGCCAGGGACATCGGTTGATTCGCTCCGCAGATACCCTGTTCGCCCGCCTGTTCGGTGGGGCGTTGGTGGCTATTTTTCTGGCGCATCTGCTGGCGTTCATTTGGTTCACGATGTATGGCTTTCCGCCTCCGCCACCGCCTGAGGCAGCCGATGCTCAGCATCAATCCACCGATTTTCAAGGTGAGCGCCCTCCTCCACACACACCGCAACGGAAACCGCCGTTATTTGGCGGGCCTGTGGTGCCGCTGTTTTTTCAAACGATCACCCTGGTGGTTGCCGCCTGGTACGGCGCCAAGGCATTGAGCCGGCCGATCCAGCACCTGAGCGAGGCTGCCGAGCGGCTCAGCGAAAACCTCGACAGCCCGCCGCTGGAACTCAGCGGCCCGCGCGAGGTGCGTCAGGCCGCGCAGACTTTCAACCTGATGCAGGAGCGTATCCGCGATCAGGTAAAACAGCGCGGCCGTATGCTGGCGGCGGTGTCTCATGACCTGCGCACGCCGCTGTCGCGCCTGAAGCTGCGGGTCGAGCAGATCGACGAGCCGAAACTGCACACGCAGATGAGCCAGGACCTCAACGACATGATCGGCATGCTCGACGCCACGCTGACTTACCTCAATGAGCAGCGCAACAGCGAGGATCTGCAGTTGTTTGACTTGCAGGCGCTGATCGAGTCCTTGACCGAAAACGCTCAGGACAATGGCGACGACGTGCAGTGCAACGGCGGCTGCAAACCGCTGAAGATTCAGCCCATGGCGCTGCGTTCCTGCATCAACAATTTGATCGACAATGCCTTGCGCTATGCCGGGCAGGCGCGGGTCGACATTCACGACCAGGAAGATCACGTGACCGTGGCCGTGATTGACAACGGACCAGGCATCGCCGTCGAACACCATGAAGCGGTGTTCGAGCCTTTCTATCGCCTGGAAGGCTCACGCAATCGTAATTCCGGTGGCGTCGGCATGGGCATGACCATTGCCCGGGACGCGGCGCGGCGCATGGGCGGCGACCTGACGCTGGAACAAACGCCCGGCGGCGGCCTGACCGTGCTGCTGGACCTGCCTCGGCGCTGATCCGCGACGTGTGTCCGGCGCGATACAAACCTTACATACCCTCGACAACTCCCGCCTTGAGTCTGCATAAGCCGGTGCACCGCCACCGGCCCAATCCAACCCGATGGGAGTTCGCCCGATGATCAGTGGCGTCAGCAGTAGTTATTCGAGCTATACCAGCACGAGCACAACCTCAAGCGCGAGCAGCAAGAAATTCCAGGAGCAGTTACTGGCCAAGCTCGATACCGACGGCGACGGCAGTATCAGCAAGGATGAAATGAGCACGGCAGTCTCGTCCTCCGACAGTAAAGACGGAATCATGGTCAGCCTGAGCAAGGCGTTCAGCGATCTGGACAGCAATGACGACGACAGCCTGGATGCCGACGAACTGGCGGCGATGGCACCACCGCCGCCGCCGTCCATGCAACCGGACACTGACGTCGCCGAAAGCCTGCTCGGTTCTCTGGACAGTGACGAAGATGGCGCGATCAGCAGCGATGAATTGACCGCCGGCCTGACCAGCGCCGACAGCAGCGCCGACAGCTCCCAGGTGTTCGATGCGCTGGACACCAACGAGGACGGCAGCGTCAGCCTCGACGAACTGACCGCCGCCGTGGATGCCAGCAGTGACGACAGCAGTAACGATGCAGCCGCTCAGGCATTGAGCAAGATGGTTGCGGCCTTGAGCGAGCGTTATGACACTGAAGGCAACAAGCCGGTTGGCAAGTACCTGAACGTCGCGGCGTAAGGGGGATCACGGAAAAAACCCATCCCCGTAGATACCGTCTTGACCCTCATCGCACAACCCGTAGGACCGGCTTTAGCCGGGAGGGCGGAGGGTCTGACGACGCAACTGCTGCGAATGTACCGGACTCCTCCCGGCTAAAGCCGGTCCTACGGGATCTATTCAACTTCGAACAGCGCTTAGCGCTGAACCGTCCGGGCCCCGCGCACCCAATCTGT
Organism: Pseudomonas sp. CFII64; assembly: GCF_000416235.1. Lineage (GTDB taxonomy): Bacteria > Pseudomonadota > Gammaproteobacteria > Pseudomonadales > Pseudomonadaceae > Aquipseudomonas. Next base: position 51,063 of record NZ_ATLO01000005.1, read on the forward strand.
CAGCAAGCTGTACGCCACCGCCAGCAAGGTCGGGCCGATGAACAGGCCGATGAAACCGAAGGCCAGCAAGCCACCAAAGACGCCCAGCAACACGATCACCAACGGCAAATTGCCGCCACGACTGATCAGGTAGGGCTTGAGCACGTTGTCCACGCCGCTGATGATGAACATGCCCCAAAGGCCGAGGAAAATCGCCATCCCGTATTCGCCATTCCAGGCCAGCCAGGCGGTGGCGGGAATCCAGATCAGCGGCGGCCCCATGGGAATCAGGCTGAACAGGAAGGTCATGATGCCCAGCACCAAGGCGCCCGGCACGCCCGCAATCAGGAAGCCGATCAACGCCAGGACCGCTTGCGCCGCCGCCGTCCCGATCACGCCGTTGACCACGCGCTGTACCGTGCCCGCCACCAGTTCCAGGTAATACTCGGCGCGCTCGCCGATCAGCCGTTCCAGCAGGCTGAGCACGAATGCCGCCAGGCGCGGCCCGTCGCGGTAGAAGAAGAACACGAAGACCAGACTCAAAGTCAGCTCCAGAATCCCGCCGCCAATCTGCGCGCTACGTGCCAGCAACCAGTTGCCCACCTGCCCCAGATAAGGCCGCAGTGTGGTAATCATCGCCGCGCCTTGCTGATCGATGGTGTTCCAGAACGCTACCAGCCGCTCGCCCACGAACGGCACCCCGATCAACCAGGTGGGTGGATCCGGCAGACCGTCGACCTGCACATCCTTGATGAAAGCGGTGGCATCACGCACATGATCGGCCAGATTGAAGCCCAGCCAGACCAGCGGCGCCGCAACCAGCAGCATCCAGCCCAGGGTCAGCACCAGCGCCGCCAGCGACTCGCGGCCTTTGAACCAGCGCGTCAACAGGCGCATCAGCGGCCAGCTGGCAAACGCCAGCACCGCGCCCCAGAACAGCGCCGACCAGAACGGTGCCATCACCCAGACACACGCACTGAGCAACGCCAGGAGCAGGATCTGCACCAACAGGCGATCGTTATTGAGCATGGGTCTATCCAGTAAAAAAAGATCAGAAGCGCAGAGCATAACGGCGAACACTGAACGCGTCAGTGTTCGCCGTGTGCAAAAGTGGATTCAGTGCCGGTTCAGGTGAGTTCGGTCAACGTATGACGTCGATGAACAGGCCAGCCTTGTCGCCGCTGCCCGCTTCGAGCCGCGCCGCGCGTACGCCTTTGGCGATCAATGCCTGACGCCACGCTTCGGCGTCAGCGCCACCAACGGTCACCCGCAACGAGCTGTCCAGATTCAGGCCTCTGGAAACCAGTGTCACCCAAACATCCTGTGGTGCCCCGGCCAGCCGTGGCAGCGCCAGCTTGCCGGTGCTCTTGAGTTGCCGCAGCAGCGTCGCCGAGGTCGGCAACAGGTCACCCAACGGCGCGGCCGAATCGAACTGTTCGACATGCAGATACGCGCGGCGGTTGCCACGGGTGATGCTGTACAAGGCCACTAGCGTGTCGTTCTTCGGCTCTGCCAGACGCAGCAGCAAGTAAGCTTGCTGTTCATCCGCGCCGTAGAGCTTGGAATTGCCGAACACTTCATTTGCCCACAGACTGCTTTCGCCGCAGTCACGCGCCTGGCACCAGAACAGCAGTTCCGCGCCCTGGGCCTGAAGGGCTTCGCGCGCGGCAGTAAAGGCCTCGTCGGAAGTGCGTTCGGTGGGGATTTGATAGGTCACGCCGGTGACATTGCCACGGGCGCTGACCTGCCCGTCAAAACGCAGCTGACCGCTGATCTTGCGGATCGAGCCCATGGGATAGATGCGTTCAAGTTCCGCAGCCGGACGGTAATCGACGATTTCGGCGTCGGTCAGGCGCGGCACGATATCCAGATCGCGACTGCCCGGAACGTCGGCCGCCCAAACGCTCAGACTAAAGGCTGAAGCACACAAAGTGAGTCCAAGAGCACTGGTAAAACCCATGGCTGCTCTCATCGAGGCAAGGTTAATTGAAGGAAACGGGCAGGTTTGCCAGACAAGCGATCAGGTGAGGCGGTGCGGACATCCATTGATTCAACTCCTGTTTCAACCCGCCCAGCCTCGGCAGTTGCCAGGCGCAAGTCAAGGAGCGGTAAAGAAGCGATTGAAACAGTCTGCGACAAGAACCGCGCCGGCCTCGTCATTCAAGTGCAAATGATGGCCGCCTGGCAGGCTCGTCACCTGGAATGGCAGTGACGTCAGCAGCGTCTGATTTTGCGCCAGCATCCCCTCTTGCGCCACGATCAGTTGCGTCGGGCAGCGGATTGCGGCGACGAACGCCAGCGCTTGCTCACGGGTGATGCGCACCGCCGAAGGCAAGGTCAGCCGATTGTCGCTGCGCCAGGTGTAGCCACCCGGTACCGGCATCAAGGCGCGCTGGGCCAACAGCTCGGCGGCCTCCTGACTGACGGCTACCGCGCCTTTCATGCGAGCGCGAATCGCGTGGTCCTGATCGGGATAGACCGGCTTGCGCTTGGCGCTCAGGTTTAATTGCGCATGCAAGGATTTACCCAGCTGTTCCGGGGCATTCTCGACCTCGCCAGTGGGTGGGATCAAACCATCGATGAGCGCCAGCCGGGTAACACGCTCGGGCAGCGCGGCGGCGAGAAGTACCGAAATAATCGCCCCCAATGAATGCCCCAGCAGCGAAAACTGTTGCCAACCGAGCTGTTCGGCAACCTGCAAGACATCATGGGCATAGTCCGGCAACGAGTAGCCCGCGCCTTGCGGGCGATGTTCGGAATGGCCATGACCGGCCAGATCCAGGGCGACGATGCGCAAGCCTTCAAGCCTGGGCGCCAGACGGGCAAAACTGTTGGCATTGTCCAGCCAGCCATGCAGGGCGATGACCGGCTGGCCGTCTTCGGGCCCGAACAAATTTGCGGCCAGTTCAATGTGCGGCAAGCTCAGGCGGACTTCTTCGACCGGACGGCTCATGCGCTGACCTGCACAGTGTCGAGCGCAGCCCAGCGGGCAAACAACGTCTTGAGCAGTTGCGCGGTGGCCTCGGGCTGTTCCAGCGGAAACATATGTCCACCGGGCATCGACAGATATTCACCTTGGGGCAAGCGCCGCACCGAACGCGCATGGTGACGCATCACCACCCGACTGTGCTCGCCACGGACCATCGCCAGGGGCACCTTGAGCTGACGCGAACCATCGGGCCGGGTATGCGGCACGCTGCGATAGATGCTGATTTCCGTGGCGGGGTCAAAGCGCAAGCGCAGTTGTTCGCCGTCGGCCTGTAGCCCGTGGCGTAAATAGGCGTCAAAACACTCGGGATCGAAGCGCCGGAACAGGGTCTTGCCGGCGAAATAAAGGCGCGCGGCGTCAAGGTCGGCAAAGGCTTCGCGACGTCCCAGCGTGCGGCCAGCCGGGGTAATGCGGTCGATGAAACCAAAGCGTTTGGCGGCACGGATCATCCACTGATCGGCCAGGGTCAGCACCGGCGAATCGAGCATGACCACCCCGCGATACAGCTCCGGACAGCGCAGCGCGGCATGAAAATGCAGCACACCACCCAAGGAATGGCCCACGCCCCAGACCGGCTCGGGTTGTTCGCGCAGGTGATGGATCAATTCGTCGACCAGATTCAGCCAGTTGTCATCAACCGGGAAACGCGGGTCATGGGCATGCTGCTCCAGATGGCTCACGAGGTAATCCGGCGCCAGCGCCGTAAACAACTTGCCGTAAGTGGCCGACGGAAAACCGTTGGCGTGAGCGAAGAACACCTGTTGCGACATGCCGGCATATCCAGTGAGCAAACCAGTGACGATTGTGCGCAGTGGCTGTGCCTTCGGCAACGACTGGAAGTGCCATCGACGATGGCACTCCGGTCATGCACCGGCAAAAAAGCGGCTTAGCGGCCTGGCGGCTCCTGTCCCAGCGGCACCACGGCAATGGTCAGACGCGAAATACAGCTGGTCTTGCCTTCATCGCCGGTCAGGCGAATGTCCCACACGTGGGTGGTGCGGCCGATATGGACCGGGCGCGCGACAGCGGTGACCCGACCGCTGCGCAGGCCGCGCAGGTGGTTGGCGTTGACTTCAATGCCAACGCAAAAGTATTTGCTGGTGTCGATGCACAGGTAGCTGGCCGTCGAGCCGACCGATTCCGCCAACACCACCGACGCCCCGCCATGCAGCAGGCCGTAAGGTTGGTGCGTGCGATGATCGACCACCATGCTGGCGGTCAGCGAATCGTCGGTAAATGACTCGAAACGGATGTCCAGCCATTCGAGGATGGTGTTCTTGTTCAGGGCATTGAGTTGTTCGATGTTCGGTTGATCGCGCCACAGACCCATGTTCAATCCTTTTTATTGGGCGCTCGTGGAAGCTGAGCGCCAGACGCCAACTATCTTTCACCTCCACCCGCCTGCGCAAGCGCTGATGCTTTTTCAGGCAGGCGTGGACCCGGGTTTTCCTTGAGCCGCCCGGTCAGGCGCACATAGCCTTGCTCGTCCAGCTCGCCCCTGTCTCCCGTGCGCAGGAAACCTTCGGTGAATGCCTCGACGGTTTTCAGCGGTTGCTTGAAGTAACCAAGCATCGTCGCGCCACTGCGCACCAGCAGCTCGCCCTCCTCCGCCAGCCGCACCTCGACCTGCGGACACGGCTGGCCGATCCAGCCGCTCTTGTGCTGGCCTGGTCGGCAGATATGCGAGTAGCCGCAGTTTTCGGTCAGGCCGTACGCTTCGAGGACCTCCACCCCAAGCCGTTGATACCAATGCCGCAGGTCTTCCGACAGCGGCGCAGCGCCCGACACGGCAACCCGCAACGCGTCCAGCCCAAGGCTCTTGCGCATCTTGCGCGCGAACAGCCTGCCGAATAGCGGCACACTTAACAGCACCTCCAGACGCGCGGCGGGAGTCTTGCTGTGTGCGCTCGCCTGGATTTTGCTCCAGATCCCTGGCACGCCAAACAGCGCCGTGGGCCGCGCGCGCTTCAGATCGACGAAAAAGGTGTCCTGGTCCTCGGCAAAAAATACTGTTGGCCCGGCATAGATCGACGCCAGTTCCACGAACATTCGCTCGGCCACACAGCACAGCGGCAGACAAGACAGCAACCGGTCCTTTTCGCCCAGCCCGAAAATCCCGCTGCCATGGGTGATCGCAAAGGCCAGGGTGCCGAAGCTGTGCATGACGCCCTTGGGCCGTCCGGTGCTGCCAGAGGTGTAGATAATGGTCGCCAACTGATCGTAGCGCCCGATGGGGTTGTCCTGGATCGGTGACCAGGCCTGCAACTCATCCCAACGAAAATCAAATGAACCTTCAGGGCAGAGCGGCAACGCGACGGTTGGCAACCCGGCGCTGATACCGCAACTGATGCCTGGCCAGTCGTCCAGTCTGCCGACGAAGACCATCGCCGCCTCCGAGTGCTCCAGCACCTGAGCGACCGCTCCGGCGCTGAGGTAAGGATTCAACGGCACCGAGACATGCCCGGCCATCCAGATCGCCAGGTCGGCAATGATCCAGTGTGCGCAGTTTCTGGAAAGAATCGCGATGACGCTGCCCTGTGGCAAGCCTTGCCGACGTAACCAGTGCGCCGCGCGGCGGGCCTGATTGCCGACCTCGGACCAGCTCAGCTTCTGGACCTGCCCCCCTGCCAGCGGCTGGACCAGAAAACACTTGTCCGGATGACGATCCTCACGATCATAGAAGCGGCTCAACGGCAGACTGATGGCGGTCGTCATGGCTCATGTTCCTTATTGTTATTGGGCAAGCGTAGTCGACCGGGTATTTACCCGGTGCTTGCGCAGCAATAAAACAGAGGAACGGTGCGGGGGCTGTTGGAGGTTCTATGTTTGGGGGGCAACCCACAGACGCCGCAGATGTGTCGGGTTTAATTGTGAGGTGACGGACCTAACGCATGCTCGACTGTAGACCCGTTGGAGCGAGGCTTGCCCGCGAAGAACGATAACGCGGTGAATCAGGCCCACCAAGGCGTCTGGTTCGCGGGCAAGCCCCGCTCCAACGGGCTCAACGGGCGCCAACGGGTTCAAACGTGTCGAACGCTGTCCAGTTCCATGGCCCCGGCCAGCGGGAAAACACCCGACAGCTCTGCCAGGCTTGCGGTACTCATGGGCTGGGGTTGCTGGGTGCTGCCGTGCACAGCCAGGCCAATCAGCGCCCCCACCAGCGGTTGATGGCTGACGAGCAGGACATCCTCGTTCGCACACGCGTCCAGATGCTTCAACACCTGGCGCGGATCATTGTCCGGCGTGAGCCAGGGCACGATAACCACCGGCCCGCTAAACCCCAGCGCGTCCCTGACCAGCTCGGCGGTTTGCCGGGCTCGAACGTAAGGGCTGACGAGGATGCGCTGCAAAGGCTGGCCCATCAGATGCGCCGCGCTGTGCAGCACTTGTTCCCGGCCAGTGCGGGTCAGCTCGCGCTCGGCATCGCTGCGCGCCTGCGCCTGGGCTTCGCCGTGGCGCAGGACCCAGATCTTCATAACTTGGGCTCTTCGTCGCGTACCGGGTGCGCCGCCGCCGGAACACTGTGCGGTGCTTCGCCTTCGGGTGCGCGCGGCGTCGGCCAATCGGCAAACGGCCAGGGTTTCTGGTCGCTGTGGAAGGTGCCGTAACGGCCGATCTGGGCCAGGAACTGGCTCAGACTGTCGCCGAAGTTCATCAGGCTGCCACTTGGCGCGCCGTAGATAAGCCGATAGCACAATTGCACCAGCACCACGCCCGCCAGAACGACTTCGGCGACGTGCCAGACCAGCACAAACAGCACCATCCAGAGGACGCGCAGCAAAATCGACTCATGTTGCTTGAGTTTCGAATCGTTCAAGACACTCTCCCGCAAACAAAATAGGTATTCAGTTGAAACCAGTGATGGAAATGAAGTCGACATCGGTCTTGGGTTCGGCACGCATGAGCTGCTCGATGACCTGTTTCAGGGTACGACCCTCGAAAAGGATAGCGTGCAACCCAGCGACCAGCGGCATATACACCTGCAGCTCGTCCGCCTTGACCTTGAGCACCTTGAGGGTATTGACCCCTTCGGCCACTTCACCCAGACGGTTGACCGCCTCATCCAGACTCAGACCCTGCCCCAGGGCGAAACCGACCTGATAGTTGCGGCTTTTCGGCGATGAACAGGTCACGATCAAATCACCAACGCCGGCCAGGCCGAGAAAGGTCATGGGGTTGGCCCCTTGATTGACTGCGAAACGGGTCATTTCCGCCAGCGCCCGGGTAATCAGCATGCTCTTGGTGTTTTCACCCATTTCCAGCGCGACGGCCATGCCGGCAATAATTGCGTAGACGTTCTTCAGCGCACCGCCCAACTCCACGCCAAAACGATCCGCACTGGCATAAACCCGGAAGGTGCGGCCGTGCAGCGCGGCCTGCACCTGCTGGCACAACTCTTCGTCTTCACTGGCGACCACGGTGGCGGTCAGCGCGTGCTCGGCGATTTCCCGGGCCAGATTCGGCCCCGACAACACGCCAATGCGCGCTAGCGGGGCGATTTCTTCGAGGATCTGGCTCATCAGCTTGAAGGTGTGCGCCTCGATGCCCTTGGTCAGGCTGACCAGCATCTTGCCGCTGAGGCGCTGGACATGGGGGACCAGAACCGAACGCAAGGCGCTGGAAGGCAGCGCCACGAAGACCAGCTCGCTGCCATCGAGCGTGGCGGCCAGGTCCGTGGTCGGTTCGACTTCAGGGCGAACCTTGATGCCTTTGAGATAGCGAGGATTCTCGCGATTGACGCGAATCGCCTCGGCCTGTTCCGGGTCGCGCATCCATTGCCGGACCTGACGGCCGTTTTCTGCCAACAGGTTGGCAATGGCCGTACCGAAGCTGCCGCCGCCGAGAACTGCGACTGGTTGCTGTGTGGTCATAAAACCATCCATCTAGAGCCATCTGATTTTGGCGATGGCGGCATTATACGGAGCGTTGCAGTGTCAGCCAGCGACAAACTGTGTCATGGCACCGCACATTAGCGGTATTGCATCCCCGTCGCGCCGACGACCGGGGACAAGTTCCAGGGAAATAAGCCACGTCTCGGTTCCCATGGGCGACTATTACTGGAATCATTACGACCACCGGCGATTGGAAAACTTCGCTGCATCACAGGAATCACCGGGCGGATGAGTATGGATACAGCGTTGGGCTTAAGGATCGGACATCTGGGCTGCGTCATCACCGGCCTGCTGCTGGCGAACAGCGCTTGCGCAGCTGACGTGCTGTTGACGGCCACCGAAGACAGCCCCGTGGTGCAGGCCTTTGTCAGTGACCTGGCCCAGCGGCGGCCCGAGGATTCCGTGCGTTTTGCCACCACTGGCAACCTGCCGGTGCCTGGAAAGATCCCGGAAACCACACGCCTGATCCTGCTTGATCCCGGCAGCCTGGACTGGCGCCTGCTGGACAGCCAGGGCCCGGCGACGCTGGTGCTGCGCATCAGTCGGATCGAGGCCCATCAGCGCCTGGCAGAGAAACGTCCGCCCAACCTGAGCCTGCTGTGGAGCGACCCGCCCGTCTCCCGACAGCTCAAACTGATCCGGCAATTGTTGCCGCAAGCCAGGCAGGTCGGCGTGCTGTTCGACAGTGACAGCCAGTTCCTGCTCAAGGAAACACGCCACGCTGCTGCGCCGCTGGGCTTGAAAATCGTGTCCCAATCCTGGCGATCCATCGACGACAACCGGCCACTGAGCGAATTGCTGAGCCGCAGCGACGTATTGCTCGGTCTGGACGATACCGAGCTGTACAACGCTCGAACGGCGAAAAACCTGTTGCTCAGCAGTTATGCGCAACAATTGGCGTTGCTCGGCCCGAACGCAGGTTTCGTCACCGCAGGGAGCCTGGCCAGCACCTACAGCGACCAGCACGATTGGCTCGACACCCTAGATGCGCTGCTGGATACGCCCCCCACCAGCTGGCCGCGCGCGTTCTATCCGCCGTATTTCAAGGTCGTGAGCAACCCGCGGGTCGCACGTTCGCTCGGCATCGCCCCGATCAACGACGCTGCGCTGACCGCGCAGCTGACGGATGCGGAGCGCCAGCCGTGAGTAAACGCCGCCAATGGGACATCAACACCCGCACCCAGATGATCAGCCTCGGGCCTGCGTTGCTATTGACGCTGTTGTTGATCAGCTTTTTCACCTTCGTGCGTATCCAGGACCTGCGCCAGGAGGTCAACCACACCGGTCAGCTCATCGCCAACCAACTCGCCCCCGCGTCGGAATATGGGGTTATCGTCGGCAATGACGATGTGCTCCGGGGGCTGATGCGCGCGACCTTGTCCACACCTCACGTGCGTTTCGTTGAAGTGCAGGACAGCGCCAACAATGTTCTGGTGTTCGTTGAGCAGCCCGGCAGGAATGGCGGCAACCCCAAACAGGTGGAGATTTTCCAGGCGCCGATTCGCTCCCAGCGGATCAAACTGAGCAACGACTTCCTCGGGGCGCGTGCAGAAGCGGCGAAGCCTGTGGAGGATTATCTGGGCCGGGTATTGGTGGGCATGTCCAATGATGCCTTCAGCCAGCGTCAGCAGGAAATCCTCTTCAAGGCCGGCATCCTGGCGCTGTTTGCGCTGCTATTCACCTTCTTGCTGGCCCGCCGCCTGGCATCCAGCCTGTCGCAACCGATCAGCGACATGGGCGATGCGGTCAAGGCGATCCAGCAAGGCGATTACAACACGCCGCTGCCGGTGCCCGACGACGCCGAGCTGGGTGATCTGGCGCGGCATATCAACAACCTGGCCTACAACCTGGAAAAAGCCAGCCGCGAACAGCAGCAGTCCATCGATCAGCTGATTCAGGCCCGGGAAGAAGCCGAAAAAGCCAACCGGGCCAAATCCGATTTTCTGGCGATGATGAGCCACGAACTGCGCACCCCCATGAATGGCGTGCTGGGCATGTTGCAGTTGCTGGAAACCACGCGCATGACCGAAGAGCAGACCGAGTACGCGGCACTGGCTACCGAGTCCACGGAGCATTTGCTCAAGGTCATCAACGACATTCTCGACTTCTCGCGGATCGAACGTAACGCCCTGCAAATGGAGAACATCGCGTTCAATCTTGCCGAGGTGATGACCACTTCGACCCAGGCGTTCCAGCACAATGCTCAGCAACGGGGCCTGTTGCTGGAACTGGATCTGCAGGCCGGACTGGGCTCTTTCAACGTGTCCGGTGATCCGACCCGGCTGCGCCAGATTCTGGTCAACCTGATTGGTAACGCCCTGAAATTCACTGAAACCGGCAGTGTCTGTATCCGGGCCGGCTACCAGGAACTGGAAGCGCAGCGCGTGTTGTTCACCTGCACGGTTCGCGACAGCGGCATCGGCATCTCGGCAGATCGCCTGGAGTCGATGTTCGATGCTTTCCAGCAAGCCGACAGTTCCATCTCCAGGCGCTACGGCGGCACCGGCCTGGGCCTGCCGATTGCCCGCACTCTGGCCGAACGCATGGGCGGTGTCCTCAGCGCCCGGAGCGAGGAAGGCCTGGGTTCGACGTTCACGCTGGAGCTGGCGCTGACACGCTTGCCGGTGGAGGTTGCCGATCCGGCCGGGGCTTTGGCTGGCCCGGAAGATGACGACGGCCAGGACCGGTGCGTGTTGCTGGTGGAAGACAATCAGGTCAATCGCACGGTGGTTCAAGCCATGTTGCACAGCCTCGGTTTTCAGGTAAATGTCGCGACCGATGGCGCCCAGGCCGTGAGCATGGCGGGCAGCGGCAACTACGCAGTGATTTTCATGGATTGCCGACTGCCGGTCATGGACGGCTATGAAGCGACCCGGCGCATCCGCCAGCTTCCGGGGCTGGAACAGGTGCCGATCATCGCCCTGACCGCCAACGCATTGCAGGGTGATCGCGACGCCTGTTTACAGGCGGGGATGAACGATTACCTGGCAAAGCCCTTCAAACGTACTGATTTGCAGCAGGTTTTACAGCGCTGGCTGTCCTTTCGGACATCTGCGACTGGCGATAAATGCTAAATTGCGGCAGTCTTGGTAGCCGTATCGACAATCGAAGTCGGTCGGACGACAAATTTCAGTGCACAAGTGTGCTTTCATTTCCCTTGTGCTGTGACTTTCACTACAACGCAATAGTCTATGAGTAGGCTGCCGGCAGAGTCCTGGCGAGTCAGCCGGCCAGGACTGGATCCAGGGGCAAATGGCGCCCCACCCTGCCGCACCAGATTATTGAGGAGCTCGCATGACCAAACAAAACGCCTTTACCCGGGAAGACCTGCTGCGCTGCAGTCGCGGCGAGCTGTTCGGCCCAGGTAATGCGCAACTGCCCGCCCCCAACATGCTGATGGTTGATCGCATCACCCACATCAGCGAAGGCGGCGGCAAGTACGGCAAAGGTGAATTGGTCGCCGAGCTGGATATCAATCCAGACCTGTGGTTCTTCGCATGTCACTTCGAAGGCGACCCGGTAATGCCAGGCTGCCTGGGCCTCGACGCCATGTGGCAGCTGGTCGGTTTCTTCCTCGGTTGGCAGGGTTTGCCGGGCCGTGGTCGTGCATTGGGCTCCGGAGAAGTGAAATTCTTCGGCCAGGTGCTGCCAACTGCAAAGAAAGTCACCTATAACATTCAGATCAAACGCGTCCTCAAAGGCAAGTTGAACCTGGCCATCGCTGATGGCTCGGTCACTGTCGACGGTCGCGAGATCTACACCGCCGAAGGCCTTCGGGTCGGCGTCTTTACCTCCACTGACAACTTCTAAGGGTTATCCGCATGCGCCGCGTCGTTATCACTGGTCTGGGCATCGTTTCGTGCTTGGGCAATGACAAAGAGACCGTCTCCGCCAACCTGCGTGCAAGCCGCCCTGGCATCCGTTTCAATCCGGAATATGCCGAAATGGGTCTGCGTAGCCAGGTTTCCGGCTCCATTGACCTCAACCTCGAAGAACTGATCGATCGCAAGATCTATCGCTTCGTCGGCCATGCGGCAGCTTATGCCTACCTGGCCATGAAAGACGCCATCACCGATTCGGGCCTGACCGAGGAGCAAGTCTCCAATCCGCGCACCGGCCTGATCGCCGGCAGCGGCGGCGCGTCGACCCTCAATCAGATGGAAGCGCTGGATATCCTGCGCGAAAAAGGCGTCAAGCGCGTCGGTCCGTATCGCGTTACGCGGACCATGAGCAGCACGGTTTCAGCCTGTCTGGCCACGCCGTTCAAGATCAAGGGCCTGAACTACTCCATCGCCTCTGCCTGCGCCACCAGTGCTCACTGCATCGGCAACGCCATGGAACAGATTCAGATGGGCAAGCAGGACATCGTTTTTGCCGGCGGTGGCGAAGAAGAGCATTGGAGCCAGTCGTTCCTGTTCGACGCCATGGGCGCACTGTCCAGCCAGTACAACGAAACGCCGGAAAAAGCTTCCCGTGCCTACGACGCCAAGCGTGACGGCTTCGTCATCGCGGGCGGCGGCGGCATGGTCGTGGTCGAGGAGCTGGAACACGCTCTGGCGCGCGGCGCGAAGATCTACGCCGAAGTCGTTGGCTACGGCGCGACGTCCGATGGCTACGACATGGTTGCGCCAAGCGGCGAAGGCGCCATCCGCTGCATGCAGATGGCCCTGTCGACTGTGGAAGGTCCGATCGACTACATCAACACTCACGGCACTTCGACTCCGGTCGGTGACGCGAAAGAGATGGAAGGCGTGCGTGAAGTGTTCGGCACCAACGCTCCGGCCATCAGCTCCACCAAAAGCCTGTCCGGTCACTCCCTGGGCGCCGCCGGCGTTCATGAAGCGATCTACTGCATGCTGATGATGGAAGGCAACTTCATGGCCGGTTCCGCCAACATCGACGAGCTGGACCCGGTCGTCGCTGATATGCCGATCCTGCTCAAGACCCGGGAAGATGCAAAAATCGACCAGGTCATGAGCAACAGCTTCGGCTTTGGTGGCACCAACGCCACGCTGGTGATGAAGCGCTGGCAGGGCAAGTAATTCGCCCCGTTTCGCAGCTGTCAGAAAGGCGCCTCTCGAGGCGCCTTTTTTGTTGGGTCGATCCAGCCTATGCAGGTAGGATATTTCCTTTGCATGCGCGCCCAGCCGAGAAACCCTGATGCTCACGATCAAACCCCGCGCCGAAGACGTCGAAGGCCAACCCATCCTGCGCCCGCTGCCCTCGGCCAAATGCCGCAGCGTCGGGCCGTTCGTGTTTTTCGATCACATGCTGGAAACCGCCTACGCGCCAGGCACCGGCATGAACATTCGCCAGCACCCGCATATTGGCCTGTCGACCCTGACATACCTGTTCGAAGGCCGCCTGCTGCACAAGGACAGTCTCGGCAGCGACCAACACGTCCAGGCGGGAGAAGTCAGCTGGATGACCTCAGGCGCAGCCATTGCCCATATCGAACGCACGCCCGACGATCTGCTGGCCAGCGGCTCCCGGATGCACGGCCTGCAAGTCTGGCTGGCATCACCCAAGGCTTTTGAATCTGGCGCAGGTCATTACAGCCATCATCCGGCCAGCAGCCTGCCGGTCAGCGATGAAATGGGCATCCAGATTCGCATGATTGCCGGCAATGGTTTTTGCCTGACCTCGCCGGTGCCCGTGCTGTCACCGACGCTGTACGCCGAACTGCACATGCAAACCGCCACGACGCTGTTGATCCCCACTGAACATGTGGAACGGGCGCTTTATGTGCTCAGTGGCGATGCGTCATTAGATGGCGAAACTGTAGAAACCCGCAGCCTGATCGTGCTTGATTCAGGCCAGGAAGTGACATTGTGCGCGGACAGCGAATGCCACGCAGTAATCATCGGCGGCGCCCCGCTGGACGGCCCACGGCGCATGAACTGGAACTTCGTCGCCAGTGATCCGGCGTTGATCGAAGCCGCCCGCCAGCGCTGGGCAGCTGGGGACTGGCCAACGGTGCCGGGGGAAACGGGCAGGATTGAGTTGCCCTGATCTGAACTTGCTGTAGGAGCACACGGCGGGAATCAATCAGTCCTTGAACACTTCATCCAGCAAATTATGCATCGACGCGAACGCACGTTTTGCGGTCCTGGCGTCGTACATCATCTTGCCTGGCGTCTGAGCTTCGGGATCGGTGAACGAATGCACCGCGCCGCCGTAGCTGGTCAGCTGCCAATCGATGCCGGCTGCATCCATTTCGGCTTCGAAGGCGGGCAGTTGCTCTTTCGGGACCAGAGGATCGGCAGCACCGTGCAGCACCAGTACCGAGCCTTTGATGTTGTTGGCATCAGCAGGGTTCGGCGTGTCCAGCGTGCCATGGAACGACACGGCGGCTTTCAGATTGGCGCCGGCGCGAGCCAGTTCCAGTGAGCAGCAACCACCGAAGCAGAAGCCGAACGTGGCGACCTTGTCGGCATCGACCGGCGCATCGGTCTGGCTCAGCAGTTGCTCAAGAGCCGCCTGCATACGCTTGCGCAGTTCAGCACGGTCATTCTTGAGGGGCATCATCGCGGCGCCGGCTTCATCGCCGTTCTGCGGACGAGTGCCCTGCCCGTACAGATCGATCAGCAATACCACATAACCTTGCTCGGCCACGGACTGGGCGATTTTCTCGGCGCCTTCGCTGACACCCATCCAGTTCGGCGCCATCAACAGGCCCGGACGCGACGACGCGTCGCCGGAGTCAAATACCAGACGGCTTTCGTACGGCTGGCCATCGATCTGATACACCACGGAACTCACAGTAACGTTGCTGCTCATCGCTGACTCCTCAATCATTGAAAGAAAAATGCACGTACCAAAATCAGAAAACCCGCCGAAGCGGGTTTTTGTAACACGTCGAGTTAAACCGACAGTTCAACGAGCAGCTTGTTCAGCCTGCGCACGTAAGCAGCCGGATCTTTCAGGCTGTCACCTGCGGCCAGTGCCGCCTGATCGAACAGGATGTGCGACAGATCACCGAAACGCTCTTCGCTCTGCTCGGCGTCCAGCTTGCCAATCAAAGGGTGAGCCGGGTTGAATTCGAAGATCGGCTTGGAGTCCGGAACCTTCTGCCCGCTGGCTTCGAGGATCTGACGCATTTGCATGCCCAGATCAGCTTCGCCAATGGCCAGGATTGCCGGAGAGTCGGTCAGGCGATGGGAAACCCGCACTTCACTGACAGACTCGCCCAGCGCGGCTTTCAAACGCTCGATAAGACCTTCCTTATCCTTGGCGATTTCTTCCTGAGCCTTCTTGTCCTCTTCGGAATCAAGCTTGCCCAGATCCAGATCGCCGCGCGCCACGTCGACAAAACCCTTGCCGTCAAAATCGCTGAGGTAGCTCATCAGCCACTCGTCGATGCGATCGGTCAACAGCAGCACTTCGATGCCTTTCTTGCGGAAGACTTCAAGGTGCGGGCTGTTTTTGACCTGGGCGTAGGTCTCGCCGGTCAGGTAGTAAATCTTGTCCTGACCTTCCTTGGCGCGAGCCAGGTATTCGGCCAGGGCAACGACCTGCTCGCCGCTCTCTTCGTGGGTCGAAGCGAAACGCAGCAGGCCGGCGATTTTTTCCTTGTTGGCGAAATCTTCTGCCGGGCCTTCTTTCATGACCTGACCGAAGTTCTTCCAGAAACCCTTGTATTGCTCCGGCTCGTTCTTCGCCAGTTTTTCCAGCATGTCCAGCACACGCTTGGTCAGCGCGGACTTCATCGAGTCGATGATCGGATCTTTCTGCAGGATTTCCCGGGACACGTTCAAGGACAGGTCATTGGAATCGACCACGCCCTTGATGAAACGCATGTACAGCGGCAGGAACGACTCGGCCTGATCCATGACGAATACGCGCTGCACGTACAGCTTCAAGCCACGCGGCGCTTCACGCTGATACAGGTCGAACGGAGCACGGGCCGGCACGTAGAGCAGCGAGGTGTATTCCAGCTTGCCTTCAACCTTGTTATGGCTCCAGCTCAGCGGGTTCTCGAAGTCGTGGGCAACGTGTTTGTAGAATTCCTGGTATTCCTCGTCCTTCACTTCAGTGCGGGAACGGGTCCAGAGTGCGCTGGCGCGGTTGACGGTTTCCCATTCAACGGCCGGTGCTTCTTCGCCTTCGGCAGCGGCCTGTTCTTTGGGCAGCTCGATCGGCAAAGCGATGTGATCGGAGTACTTCTTGATGATGTTGCGCAGACGGTAACCGTCGGCGAATTCATCTTCAGCGCTTTTCAGGTGCAGGACGATACGTGTACCGCGCTCGGCCTTTTCCAGGGTAGCGACTTCAAACTCGCCTTCACCCTTGGAGGACCAATGCACGCCTTCGCTGGCTGGCGCGCCCGCGCGGCGGCTGAATACTTCAACTTGATCGGCAACGATGAACGCCGAATAGAAGCCCACGCCGAACTGACCGATCAGGTGTGAATCCTTTTTCTGATCGCCAGAAAGGTTCTTCATGAAATCTGCAGTGCCGGATTTGGCGATGGTACCCAGATGGGTGATCACATCTTCCCGGCTCATGCCAATGCCGTTGTCTTCGAGGGTGACGGTTTTCGCGTCCTTGTCGAAGCTCACACGGATTTTCAGCTCGGCGCCGCCTTCAAGCAGGTCCGGTTTGGACAGTGCTTCGAAGCGCAGTTTATCCACGGCGTCAGAGGCGTTCGAGATCAATTCGCGAAGGAAAATTTCCTTGTTGGAATACAGCGAATGGATCATGAGGTGCAGCAGCTGCTTTACCTCGGTCTGGAAGCCCAGGGTTTCCTTTTGAGTTTCCACACTCATGGTCATCAAACTCCAATCAGATGGCAAAGCCACCAGACAAGACGTTCATCTGTGTCGGGCGGCGGGTAGTCATCAAAGTGGGGGGCTGGGACCGGGATTTCAAGGGCGCGCAATTGAGCTTCGGCGATTCTTCGACCCCGCCGCTGCGGTGAACGCCCCACAGAGACGAAATCCCAATGATTTTCTCGGAATAAGGCAGCGCCGGCGTCATGCCATTTGGATTGGCGTGCATGACGGCCCGTACCGAAACCGGACAATCCGGCAACGCCACAGGGAAACGCCTGACACGCTCAAGTACCACGGTTTCACGCCTGCGCGGCGTTCATTTCCCGGCTGCGGAGGTTGCCAATTGCTTCGGTGCCGTCGCGGATTCGACGCGAAGCCCTTGATACGCAAACACAATCTATCTGAACGATGGCTGGAACTTAATGAAAAGCCCGATGCTCGAAGGCTCGTAGATATTCAATAAGGAGAAACACCCCATGCGCAAATCTTTAGCTTATGCCTTGATGCTTTCTGCCACTTTGGGCCTTGCCGCCTGTGACAAGAAGTCCGAAAACACCCAGCAAGATGCCAACAAAGCTGCACAGCAATCCCAGGAGTCGATGGAGAAGGCTCAGGATAAAGTGAACGACGCCGCTAAAGAAAGCCAGGAAGCTGCACAGAAAAATGCAGAAGCCGCTCAAGAGCGCGCAAAAGAAGCCAATGGTCAGGCCCCGGCGCCAACCACGACCAAGTAAGCTGAGAAGTTTTCAGATAATAAAGCCCGCAATTGCGGGCTTTATTAGTTTCTGGCAGATGATTTTCAGGTCGCGTATCGGTTAATCACGGCTTTTCGCACACCTGTCATGCCAGCGCTTCGCTGGGTTTGCCCAGCGCACGATCGACCACGAACGCAACGACCAACATCATCAACGACGGCACCAGCCAGGCCAGGCCCTGATCGCTCAATGGCAGGTTCGCCAGGGTGTGCGGCATGCTGTCGGCAAAACCTGCGCCTTTGATCGCATCGATGACGCCAAACACCGCGGCTACCAGCATGACTGGCGCGACGATGCGGCTCTGGGATTGCCAGAAATCCTTGCAGAAGCTCAGGGCCACAAGAACGATGCAGGGCGGGTAAATCGCCGTCAGCACCGGTATCGAGAACATGATCAGCTTGGTCAGGCCCAGATTCGATACCAGCAATGAGAACAACGCCAGAATCAGCACCAGTGCCTTATAAGACAACGGCAGCACCTGACTGAAATACTCGGCACAGGCGCAGGTCAGGCCCACGGCGGTCACCAGACACGCCAGGGAAATCAATACCGCCAGGAAACCGCTGCCCAGGGAACCGAAGGTGTGTTGCACGTAAGCATGCAGCACCGCCGCGCCGTTGCTCGCCCCCGCTGCCACCGCATGACTCCCGGAACCGAGGCGGAACAGGCTGATGTAGACCAGGGCGAGCCCTACCCCGGCGATCAGGCCGGCGATGATCGCGTAACGGGTGATCAAGGCGGGTGACTCGACTCCGCGTGAGCGAATCGCATTGACGATGACGATTCCGAAAACCAGCGCGCCCAAGGTATCCATGGTCAGGTAACCATTGATAAAGCCTTGGGAAAACGGTGCCGCAGCATAGGCAGGCTCGGCAATCCCGACATCCCCGGCAGGCAGCGCGAAGGCTGCAATGCCCAACACCGCAAGGGCGAAAATCTTCAACGGTGCCAGAAAGCGGCCCACCGTGTCGAGCAGACGCCCCGGATACAGGGACACCCAGAACACCACCGCGAAATACGCCAGGCTGTAGAGAAACAACGCCATGGGGCTGTCGCCTGTCAGCGGCGCGAGGCCTACTTCAAACGAAACAGTGGCCGTGCGCGGCGTCGCGAACAGCGGGCCCACGGCCAGATAGCACACGGCTGCGAGAATGCCGCCAGCGACCCTGCCAATCGGGCTGCTCAACGCATCCATCGCGCCACCGACCTTGGCCAGAGCGATGACCGTGATCACCGGCAAACCTACCGCAGTGACCAGAAAGCCGAGCGCCGCCATCCACACATGGGGACCGGCCTGCAAACCAACGATCGGGGGGAAGATGATATTGCCAGCCCCGACGAACAGGGCAAACGTCATAAAACCAAGTGCCAGGATATCCCGGCCTTTCAACACTTTCATCAGAAGGAAACCACACATTCAAATCGGAATTTAGAGGAGATTTCCCGGCGGATAAGGGAAATGCTGTCAGCCCTTATAGGACCGACCTGACTGCGCCGTGACTCCTTGTGAGAACCAGCCTGCACAAAATGGCGGCTAGCCTAACCAATTTGCGTGCTTTTTGCACTGATAGAGGGCGCTAGGCCGATGAGCGCACCTTTTACGAACGCCTTCGCGGGCAAGCCTCGCTCCAACAAACGCTTCATCCATAACGCACAAAGGCCACCCGAAGGTGGCCTTTGTCGATTGCTCGAATCAGATAAGCAGAAGCTTACTTGACAGCCCAACCCGTCAGCTCAGCCAAAGCCTTGCCGATGTCAGCCAGGGAACGCACGGTTTTCACGCCAGCGTCTTCCAGTGCTGCGAACTTCTCGTCTGCAGTACCTTTGCCGCCGGAGATGATTGCGCCAGCATGGCCCATGCGCTTGCCCGCAGGGGCAGTCACACCAGCGATGTAGGAAACAACCGGCTTGGTCACGTGTGCCTTGATGTAGGCAGCCGCTTCTTCTTCAGCCGAACCGCCGATCTCACCGATCATGACGATCGCTTCGGTCTTCGGGTCTTCCTGGAACAACTTCAGGATGTCGATGAAGTTGGAACCAGGAATCGGGTCACCACCAATACCAACGCAAGTCGACTGACCGAAACCGGCGTCAGTAGTCTGCTTCACAGCTTCGTAAGTCAGGGTGCCGGAACGCGACACGATGCCTACTTTGCCTGGCAAGTGAATGTGACCTGGCATGATGCCGATCTTGCATTCGCCCGGAGTGATCACGCCTGGGCAGTTAGGCCCGATCAGGATCACGCCCAGCTCGTCGCACTTGACCTTGGCATCCAGCATGTCCAGGGTAGGAATGCCTTCGGTGATGCACACGATCAGCTTGATGCCGGCGAATGCTGCTTCAAGGATGGAATCCTTGCAGAAAGGAGCAGGAACGTAGATGACGCTGGCAGTGGCGCCAGTGGTTTCTACCGCTTCTTTCACAGTGTTGAACACTGGCAGGTTCAGGTGCGTGGTGCCGCCTTTGCCTGGTGTCACGCCGCCAACCATTTTGGTGCCGTAGGCAATGGCTTGTTCGGAGTGGAAAGTACCCTGCGAACCGGTGAAGCCCTGGCAGATTACTTTGGTGTCTTTATTGATCAGGACGCTCATTACTTGCCCTCCGCAGCTTTGACAACTTGTTGAGCAGCGTCGGTCAGGCTGGTAGCTGCGATGATGTTCAAACCGCTTTCTGCCAGTACTTTAGCGCCCAGTTCAGCGTTGTTGCCTTCAAGGCGAACAACAACCGGGATTTTAACGCCGACTTCTTTCACTGCACCGATGATGCCTTCGGCAATCATGTCGCAACGAACGATGCCGCCGAAGATGTTGACCAATACTGCTGCGACATTGCTGTCGGACAGGATGATCTTGAACGCTTCGGTAACGCGTTCCTTGGTTGCGCCGCCACCAACGTCGAGGAAGTTGGCAGGTTTGCCGCCATGCAGGTTGACGATGTCCATGGTACCCATGGCCAGGCCAGCACCGTTGACCATGCAACCGATGTTACCTTCCAGCGCCACGTAGTTCAGTTCGAACTTGGCAGCATGGGCTTCACGTGGATCATCTTGCGATGGATCGTGGAAAGCCTTCAGCTTTGGCTGACGGTACATGGCGTTGGCGTCGATGTTGATCTTGGCGTCCAGGCAGTGCAGATCGCCGTCAGCCTTGATCACCAGCGGGTTCACTTCCAGCAGAGCCAGGTCGTGGTCCTGGAACAGCTTGGCCAGACCGGTGAAGATCTTGGCGAACTGGGTGACCTGCTTGCCTTCCAGACCCAGCTGGAAAGCCAGATCGCGACCCTGGAATGGCTGAGCGCCAACCAGTGGATCGATAGTGGCTTTGAGAATCTTCTCAGGAGTGTCGTGAGCGATTTTCTCGATGTCCACGCCACCTTCGGTGGAAGCCATGAACACGATACGACGGCTCGAACGATCCACTACAGCGCCGAGATACAGCTCTTTAGCGATGTCGGTGCAGGACTCAACCAGGATCTTGGTCACTGGCTGGCCGTTGGCGTCGGTCTGGTAAGTCACCAGACGCTTGCCCAGCCACTGCTGTGCGAAGGCTGCCGCGTCTTCTTTGCTGCGAACCAGCTTGACGCCGCCCGCTTTACCGCGACCACCGGCGTGAACCTGGGCTTTGACAACCCATTCAGTGCCGCCAATCTTGTCGCAAGCTTCTGCTGCTGCTTCCGGGGTGTCTACTGCGTAGCCTTTGGAAACTGGCAGGCCGTATTCAGCGAACAGCTGTTTACCCTGATACTCGTGAAGATTCATGCTTATTACCGTCTTCGTTAGGTACTGCGCATTCGGTGCTGCACGTCTGGCGTGCCGCACCACCTGTGACCGCTACTCCCGGCGGCCCCGAAACCTGTCATACCGCGTGGGTCCGCCAGGTTTCAGAGAACACCTCAGAGGTCGAGTCCGGCGGACATTCCGCGGTGAGTCTTGCTCGCAAGGCTCACGACGGGCAGTCCGTCGTGGTTTCTCTTATTGTCTTAGCGTTTTTTGCGGTTCTGGATGTGGATGGCACCGCCATTCACAGCCAGAGCAGCTTCATGCAATGCTTCGGACAACGTCGGATGGGAGAAGACCATCATGCCGATGTCTTCGGCACTGCTGCCGAATTCCATCGCGATCGCGCCCTGCTGTACCAATTCCGCAGCGCTGGGACCAATGACGTGAACGCCCAATACGCGATCAGTCTTGGCGTCAGCGATGATCTTGACGAAACCGCCAGTATCGTTTGCTGCCATTGCGCGGCCGCTGGCTGCGAATGGGAAGGTGCCGACGTTAACTTCAACGCCTTCAGCCTTCAAGGTCTGCTCGGTTTTACCAACCCAGGCGATTTCCGGATGGGTGTAGATAACCGAAGGAATCAGATTGTAGTTCATCTGGGCCTTGTGGCCCTTGATGCGCTCGACAACCATGATGCCTTCTTCCGAAGCTTTGTGGGCCAGCATCAGACCACGAACCACGTCACCGATTGCATAAACACCAGGCACGCTGGTGGTGCAGAAGTCGTCGACGTAGATGAAACCGCGCTCATCCAGGTCCACGCCGCTGTCCGCAGCCAGCAGGTCAGTGGTAACAGGACGACGACCAACGGCCACGATCAGGCGGTCGAAAGTGATCGACTGCTCGCCCGCTGCGTCGGTGTAGCTGACAACCACTTCTTCACCGTTGACCTTGGAACCGGTCACGCGAGCGCCCAGCTTGATGTCCAGGCCTTGCTTGGTGAAGGTCTTCAAGGCTTCTTTGGATACAGCTTCGTCGGCAGCCGGAATGAATTTTTCCAGCGCTTCCAGAACAGTGACCTGAGCGCCCAGACGGGCCCATACAGAACCCAGTTCCAGACCGATAACGCCCGCGCCGATAACGCCCAGACGTTGTGGAACCTGTTGGAATTCCAGGGCACCGGTGGAGTCGACGATGACTTTCTGATCGACCGGAGCCGGCGGAATGTCGATCGGACGCGAACCCGAAGCCAGGATCACGTGATCCGCTTCGATGATTTCAACGGTGCCATCAGCGGCGGTCAGTTCGACTTTCTTGCCGGCCAGCAGTTTGCCGTGGCCTTGCAGGGTGGTCACGCCGTTGGCCTTGAACAGGCTGGCAACGCCGCCGGTCAAGCCTTTGACGATGGTGGACTTGCGACCCACCATGGCTGGGACGTCCATGGACACATCGGAAGTCGAGATGCCGTGGATCGCGAAGCCATTCTTGGCTTCGTAGAATTTCCAGGAGCTGTCGAGCAGCGCCTTGGAAGGAATGCAACCCACGTTCAGGCAAGTACCGCCGAGGGCCAGTTTGCCCTCCTTGTCCTGATATTTCTCGATGCAGGCAGTCTTGAGACCAAGTTGCGCGGCCTTGATGGCGGCTACATAACCGCCAGGGCCAGCGCCAATCACTACCAAGTCGAATTTCTGGGACATAACAAAGAGTTCCTCTTTAGCTGCGAGCTTTGAGCTGCGAGCTGCAAGCCGGTCTGCGGTGCATTGCAGAGCCGACTCGCGACCTATTGATTTGATGCAAACTAACAGCTCAAGCTGCGCACCGCCCCGCTTCTATCCTGAAGCTTGTGGCGTGCAGCCTGAAGCTGCCTCATCAGATATCCAGCAGCAGACGAGCTGGATCTTCCAGCAGGTTCTTGATTGTCACCAGGAACGTCACGGCTTCTTTACCATCGATCAGACGGTGATCGTAGGACAGCGCCAGATACATCATCGGACGGATAACTACCTGACCGTTGATTGCCATCGGACGTTGCAGAATGTTGTGCATGCCCAGGATAGCCGCTTGCGGCGGGTTGACGATCGGGGTCGACATCATCGAGCCGAAAGTACCACCGTTGGTGATGGTGAAGGTACCACCGATCATCTCTTCCATGGACAGCTTGCCGTCACGGGCTTTCTTGCCGAAAGCAGCGATGCCGCCTTCGATTTCAGCCAGGCTCATGTGTTCTGCGTTACGCAGCACAGGAACCACCAGACCACGGTCGCTGGACACTGCAACGCCTACGTCGGCATAGCCGTGGTAAACGATGTCGGTGCCGTCGATCGAGGCGTTGACAGCCGGGTAGCGTTTCAGTGCTTCGGTGGCAGCCTTGACGAAGAACGACATGAAGCCCAGGCGTACGCCATTGTGGGACTTCTCGAACAGATCCTTGTACTTCGAACGCAGGGCCATGACTTCAGTCATGTCGACTTCGTTGAAAGTTGTCAGCATCGCCATGTTGGACTGGGCTTCAACCAGACGCTTGGCCACGGTGGCACGCACGCGGGTCATCGGCACACGCTTCTCGACGCGATCGCCGGCAGCGAACACAGGAGCAGCAGGCGCGGCGGCAGGCTTGGCAGCCGGTGCAGCAGCAGGCGCGGATTTCTTCGCTTCAACTGCAGCAACCACGTCTTCCTTGGTGATACGGCCGTCTTTACCGGTGCCTTTGACGCTGGCCAGGTTGATGGCGTTTTCTTCAGCCAGTTTGCGCGCAGCCGGTGCAGCGATGGAATCTTCGTCGCCAGCAGCAGCGGCCGGAGCCGCCGCCTGGGCCGGTGCGCCAGCCGCTGGAGCGGCGGCGGCTGCAGGTGCTGCCGAAGCAGTTGCACCCGCATCCAGCGTTGCGATCAGTTCGTTGGACAGGACAGTTTCACCCTCGCCTTTCACGATCGATGCCAGCACGCCGTCAGCTTCTGCCAACACTTCGAGCACGACTTTGTCGGTCTCGATGTCGACCAGAAGCTCGTCACGTTTTACCGCTTCGCCCGGCTGCTTGTGCCATTTGGAAATGGTGCCATCGGCAACTGATTCCGGGAAAGAGGGGGCTTTGATCTCGATAGCCATTATCTGTAATTCCTTAATTCGGTTTCTAATGCGCGAAGGCGTTAAACAGTGAAGGCATCTTTGAGCAGTTTTTCCTGCTGCTCAGCGTGCATCGAAGCGTAGCCACAAGCCGGTGCTGCAGAGGCGTCACGACCGGCATACTCGAGCACGAGGTTGCGGTTGTGATTACCAACGCTGCGACGCAGATGATGCTGGCTGCTGTACCAGGCGCCCTGATTCATCGGCTCTTCCTGACACCACACTGCGTGCTGCAGATTGGTATAAGGAGCAAGCGTTTCCATCAGGTCGTCTTCCGGGAACGGATACAGCTGTTCCAGACGCACGATCATGGTGTCTTCACGGCCTTCGGCACGGCGTTTTTCAAGCAGGTCGTAGTAGACCTTGCCGCTGCACATCACCAGACGCGTAACCTTGGCGGCATCGAGGGTATCGATTTCCGGGATAACGGTCTGGAACGAACCTTCGGCGAGATCTTCCAGGGTCGACACGGCCAGTTTGTGACGCAGCAACGACTTCGGAGTCAGCACGATCAACGGCTTGCGCAGCGGACGAATCACCTGACGACGCAGCAAGTGGTAAATCTGCGCCGGGGTAGTCGGCACGCACACCTGAATGTTGTGCTCGGCACACCCTTGCAGGTAACGCTCAAGACGCGCAGAGGAGTGCTCCGGTCCCTGCCCTTCATAACCGTGGGGCAGCAACATGGTCAGACCGCACAGACGGCCCCACTTGTGCTCGCCGCTGGTGATGAACTGGTCGATGACCACTTGGGCACCGTTGGCGAAGTCGCCGAACTGGGCTTCCCAGATAACCAGTGCATCTGGCTGGGTCGTCGAGTAGCCGTATTCGAAGGCCAGTACGGCTTCTTCCGACAGGAAGGAGTCATACAGGTCGAAACGTGGCTGACCGGCGTACAGATTCTGCAGCGGGATGTAGGTCCCGGAATCTTTCTGGTTGTGCAGCACCGCATGACGGTGCGAGAACGTACCGCGGCCGATGTCCTGGCCGGTCATGCGAATCGGGTGACCTTCGAACGCCAGAGTCGCGTACGCCATGGTTTCGGCGTAACCCCAGTTGATCGGCAGGCCGCCTGCTTGCATCTTCTGACGGTCTTCGTAGATCTTCTGCACCTGACGCTGAACCACGAAGCCTTCTGGCAGCTCCATGAGTTTGGCGGACAGTTCCTGCAGGGTTTTCAGATCGAAGCGGGTGTCATGACGCGCAGTCCAGGCGTGGCCCAGGTATGGACGCCAGTCCACGAACAATTCCTTGTTCGGCTCTTTGACCAGGCTTTTGACGACATGCAGACCGTTGTCCAGCGCGTTGCGATAGTCATCGATTTTCGCCTGCACGCGGGCGTCATCGAGTACACCGGCCTTGATCAGGCTCTCGGCGTACAACTCGCGGGTGGTGCGCTGCTTGGCGATCTGCTGGTACATCAACGGCTGGGTGCCGCTTGGTTCGTCCGCTTCGTTGTGACCGCGACGACGGTAGCAGACCAGGTCGATCACCACGTCACGCTTGAACTGCATGCGGTAATCGATCGCCAGCTGGGTCACGAATACGACGGCTTCAGGGTCATCGCCATTTACATGGAGAATCGGCGCCTGAATCATCTTGGCAACGTCGGTCGCGTACTCGGTGGAGCGCGAGTCTTCCGGGTTGCTGATGGTGAAACCCACCTGGTTGTTGATGACGATGTGGATCGTGCCGCCCGTCTTGAAGCCGCGAGTCTGCGACATCTGGAAGGTTTCCATGACCACGCCCTGCCCTGCAAAAGCAGCATCACCGTGGAGGGAAATGGGCAGAACCTTGTCACCGTTCGGATCGTTACGACGATCCTGACGCGCGCGCACAGACCCT
Organism: Pseudomonas sp. CFII64; assembly: GCF_000416235.1. Classification (GTDB taxonomy): domain Bacteria; phylum Pseudomonadota; class Gammaproteobacteria; order Pseudomonadales; family Pseudomonadaceae; genus Aquipseudomonas. The sequence continues at coordinate 77,138 of NZ_ATLO01000005.1, forward strand.
TCGACCACCGGAGAAACGATCTCCAGGTGAGACGGGTTGAACGCCATGGCCAAGTGAACTTCACCGCCTGCGGTCATCACGTTCGAGGAGAAACCCTGGTGATACTTGACGTCACCGGAGCCCAGCTCGACTTTTTTCTTGCCTTCGAACTCGTCGAACAGGTCGCGCGGGTTCTTGCCGAAGGTGTTGACCAGGACGTTCAGGCGACCACGGTGGGCCATGCCGATCACGATTTCCTTGGTGCCGTACGAACCGGAACGCTGGATCAACTCATCCAGCATCGGGATCAGGCTTTCGCCACCTTCCAGACCGAAACGCTTGGTACCCGGGTATTTGGTACCCAGGTATTTTTCAAGGCCTTCAGCGGCGGTTACGCGCTCAAGCAAGTGGCTCTTGATGTCGGCGGAAAAATCCGGACGACCACGAACACTTTCAAGACGCTGCATGAACCAGTTGCGCTGCTCGGAATCCACGATGTGCGTAAATTCAGAACCGATGGTGCGGCAATATGTCTGCTGCAACGTCTCGTGAATTTCGCGTAGGCTCGCTTCCTCTTTGCCAATGAACAAGTCACCGGCACGGAATGTGGTATCCAGATCAGCGTTGGTCAGACCGTAGTGATTGATCGACAGATCAGCAATCACAGGACGTTGCCACAGGCCCAGCGGATCGAGCTGGGCTGCCTGATGGCCACGCATACGGTAAGCCTGGATAAGTCGCAGTACTTCGACCTGTTTCTTCTCGTGCTCGCTGCTCACGCTCCCGGCGGATACCGGCTGAGCGCGGCGCTGGTTTTTAGCCAGCAACACGAAATGATCGCGAATCGTCGAATGCGATACATCGGTGGCAGTGCTGCCGTCAGCGGGCAACTTCTGAAAGTAGGTGCGCCACTCTTCTGGCACAGCGTTAGGGTCGTGCAGGTAAAGCTCATAGAGCTCTTCCACATAGGCAGCGTTACCACCGGAAAGGTGGGCACTGTTCCACATGCGCTGCATCACGCTTTCTTGCATGCTTGGTCACCCTCGGTAAGGGGACACCACCGGCGAAGACACCACAGCAAACCTGAGATAGTCATGTGCAGCGACTGTATCAAGTCACTAAGGATCACGCAGATAGTCCGGGTACCAGCCCGGATGCCCCTGCTGGTCTCATTTCTTCAAAATAAGAGCCGCAGCATTAAAAGCTGCTGCTCAGGTTAAAACTACGGCGCCGGTTGAAGCCTGCGCCGCAGCGATTTCGGTACAGCAGTGTAACGGGTACAGCAGTCGAATCAGACGCCGTTTTGCAGAAGCATGTTACGAACGTGACCAATAGCCTTGGTTGGGTTAAGGCCTTTCGGGCAAACGTTGACGCAGTTCATGATCCCGCGGCAGCGGAATACGCTGAACGGATCGTCCAGTGCCGCCAGTCGCTCGGCAGTCTGGTTGTCACGGCTGTCAGCCAGGAAACGATAGGCTTGCAGCAACGCAGCCGGACCGAGGAACTTGTCCGGATTCCACCAGAAGGACGGGCACGAAGTCGAACAGCAGGCGCACAGGATGCACTCGTACAAGCCGTCGAGCTTCTCACGTTCTTCTGGAGTCTGCAGACGCTCGATGGCCGGAGCCGGAGTGTCGTTGAGCAGATATGGCTTAACCTTCTCGTACTGCTTGTAGAAGATGCTCATATCGACGACCAGGTCACGGATCACCGGCAAACCAGGCAATGGACGAACCACCAGCTTGTTTTTCTTGACCACGGCGGACAGCGGCGTGATACACGCCAGACCGTTCTTGCCGTTGATGTTCATGCCATCGGAACCACAAACGCCTTCACGGCAAGAGCGACGATAGGAAAAGCCTTCGTCCTGCTCTTTGATCAAGGCCAGCACGTCCAGGACCATGATGTCTTTACCACCGGTATCGACCTGGAATTCCTGCATGAACGGCGCAGCGTCCCGATCCGGGTTGTAGCGATAAACACTGACTTGCAACATATCGGCCACCCTTAGTAAGTCCGAATCATGGGTTCGAAAGTCGGAACAGTCTTCGGCGAGAAGTTCACGGCACGCTTGGCTACACGTTTTTCACCCGGGAAATACAGGGTGTGGCACAGCCAGTTCTGGTCGTCGCGATCTTCGTAGTCTTCACGGGCGTGAGCACCGCGGGACTCTTTACGAACTTCGGCGGCGATCGCTGTTGCTTCGGCCACTTCAAGCAGGTTCTGCAGCTCAAGCGCTTCGATTCGAGCCGTGTTGAACGCCTGGCTCTTGTCGTTGATCTTGACGTTGGAAATGCGCTGACGCAGGTCCGCCAGTTGGGCGATACCCTTCTGCATGTATTCGCCAGTACGGAATACACCGAAGTAGTTCTGCATGCAGCTTTGCAGCTCTTTGCGCAGGGAAGCGACGTCTTCGCCGGTTTCACGAGCGTTAAGACCCGCCAGACGCTCAAGGGCGAAATCAACGTCGGTTTCAGTGGCCCGACGGTAGTCGACACCTTCACGCAGGCTTTGTTCCAGGTGGATGCCCGCAGCACGACCGAACACCACCAGATCGAGAAGCGAGTTGCCGCCCAGACGGTTGGCACCGTGAACCGATACGCAAGCCACTTCGCCTACAGCGAACAGGCCTGGAATGATCTGGTCGACGCCAGCAGCGTCCTGGGTGATTGCCTGACCATGAATGTTGGTGGCAACGCCGCCCATCATGTAGTGGCAGGTCGGTACAACCGGGATCGGCGCAACGGCCGGATCGACGTGTGCGAAGGTCTTGGACAATTCCATGATGCCTGGCAGACGACTGTGCAGCACTTCTTCGCCCAGGTGATCGAGCTTGAGCATCACGTGATCGCCATCGGGACCACAGCCGTTACCGGCAATGATTTCCTTGACCATCGAACGTGCCACAACGTCACGACCCGCAAGGTCTTTGGCGTTCGGAGCATAACGCTCCATGAAACGCTCGCCGTGCTTGTTGATCAGGTATCCACCTTCACCACGGCAACCTTCCGTGACCAGTACACCTGCACCGGCAATGCCGGTCGGGTGGAACTGCCACATTTCGATGTCCTGAACCGGAACACCCGCACGCAATGCCATGCCAACGCCGTCGCCGGTATTGATCAGGGCGTTGGTGGTGGAGGAATAGATGCGCCCGGCGCCGCCGGTGGCCAGTACAGTCGCATTCGCGCGAATGTAGGAGGTTTCACCGGTTTCAATGCAGATAGCAATGATGCCGACGAACACGCCGTCCTGGTTCTTCACCAGATCCACTGCATAGTATTCGTTGAGGAATACAGTGCCGGCTTTCAGGTTGGCCTGGTACAGGGTGTGCAACAGCGCGTGACCGGTACGGTCGGCAGCTGCGCAGGTACGTGCGGCCTGACCGCCCTTGCCGAAGTCCTTGGACTGACCACCGAAAGGACGCTGATAGATACGGCCCTGCTCGGTACGCGAGAACGGCAGGCCCATGTGTTCGAGTTCGAACACGGCTTCCGGACCTACGGAACACATGTATTCGATAGCGTCCTGGTCACCGATGTAGTCGGAACCCTTGACGGTATCGTACATGTGCCAGCGCCAGTCATCGTTCGGATCTGCCGAAGCGATGGCGCAGGTGATGCCGCCTTGAGCGGAAACGGTGTGGGAACGAGTCGGGAACACCTTGGTGACCACGGCAGTCTTGTGACCGCCTTGTGCCAGCTGCAATGCCGCGCGCATGCCAGCACCGCCGCCACCGATAATGATGGCGTCAAACGAAAGCGTATTAATGTTAGCCATGAATCAGATACCCCAAAGAATCTGCACGCCCCAGACGAAGTAAGCGAACATCGCAACGCCGCACACTGCCTGGAAAAGGAAACGGATCGCAGTCGCCGGCTTGCCCAGCGCCATCGGCGTCAGGTAGTCGGTGGCAATGGTCCACATGCCGACCCAGGCGTGAGCGCCCAAGGCAACGAGGGCCAGCAGACTGAAGATACGCATCCCGTTATGCGCGAACAGACCATGCCATTGGGCATAACCCAGACCTGGGTGCGCAATGATGTATCCGATCAGGAAAATGAAATAAGCCGCGAGCACGACCGCAGATACGCGCTGCGCCATCCAGTCATAAAGACCCGAACGCGAGAGGTTAGTGACGTTGGTTACCATATCCAGACTCCCGCCAGAACGATCAGCACCGCAGACACGGCGATAACGATTTTCGAGCCCAGCTTGCCGCCTTCCAGCGTTTCACCGACACCCATGTCCATAACCAGGTGGCGAATACCGGCCACGAGGTGATACAGCAAGGCGGAGAACAGACCCCAGGCGACGAACTTGGCCAGCGGACTGGTCATGCATGCCTTCACCTCGTCAAAACCCTCTTGCGAACCCAGCGATTTGCTCAATGCCCAAAGCATGATTGCAAGACCGAGGAAGAGAATGATGCCGGAAACACGGTGAAGAAATGATGTAACGCCGGTGATGGGGAGTTTGATGGTCCTTAGATCTAGGTTTACAGGTCGTTGGCTATTCACGGCTTTTTTCACACTGAAGAGCCCCTAACAATCAGGGCAAGTTGTTGGGAAGTGCACTGGTCAGGTACCCACTACCCAGGAAGTGACGACCCCCAGCAAACAGGCCCTAAAACCCCCTGGCGGTCGGACGCCGAGTATAGACAGTTAGGTCGCTAATGACAACGCAGGGACACCTCCCAAATGGCTGATTGCGCTTGCAGGATAAAAAGGGTAAGCGACAGAATGTCGCAGGGAAATACCGGCATGAAAGCCTTCTGGAACACGACCTTAGGCAAATTGACTTTAGATATTATCTATCTATAGTGGTGCGGGCCCTGCGTGGGGGGTCTGTCTGATGATTTGAAGCATAAATAGGAGGCCACATGGCTGACAAAAAAGCGCAGTTGATCATCGAGGGCGCAGCCCCCGTCGAGCTGCCCATTCTGACCGGCACCGTAGGTCCCGATGTAATCGACGTACGCGGTCTTACCGCCACCGGCCGCTTCACATTTGACCCTGGATTCATGTCGACCGCCTCTTGCGAGTCGAAAATCACCTATATCGATGGTGACAACGGCATCTTGCTGCATCGGGGCTATCCGATCGAGCAGCTCGCCGACCAGTCCGATTATCTGGAAACCTGCTATCTGCTGCTCAATGGCGAACTGCCAACTGCCGAGCAGAAGGCCCAGTTCGTGGTAATCGTCAAGAACCACACCATGGTTCACGAGCAGCTGAAGACCTTTTTCAACGGCTTCCGTCGCGACGCCCACCCGATGGCCGTCATGTGCGGCGTAGTCGGCGCCCTGTCGGCGTTCTATCACGACTCTCTGGACATCAACAATCCACAGCACCGTGAAATTTCGGCGATCCGTCTGGTCGCGAAAATGCCGACCCTGGCAGCAATGGTTTACAAGTACTCCATGGGCCAACCCATGATGTACCCGCGTAATGACCTGAGCTATGCGGAAAACTTCCTGCACATGATGTTCAACACACCGTGCGAGATCAAACCGATCAGCCCGGTACTGGCCAAGGCGATGGACAAGATTTTCATTCTCCATGCCGATCATGAACAGAATGCCTCGACGTCAACCGTACGGATGGCAGGCTCCTCCGGTGCCAACCCGTTCGCGTGTATCGCTGCCGGTATCGCTGCACTCTGGGGTCCGGCACACGGCGGCGCCAACGAAGCGGTGTTGTCGATGCTTGACGAGATCGGCGATGTTTCGAACATCGACAAGTTCATCGCCAAGGCGAAGGACAAGAACGATCCGTTCAAACTGATGGGCTTCGGTCATCGGGTTTACAAAAACCGCGACCCTCGCGCCACTGTGATGAAGCAGACCTGCGACGAAGTTCTCAAGGAACTGGGCATTACCAATGACCCACAACTCGAACTGGCCATGCGCCTGGAAGAAATTGCCCTGACCGACCCGTACTTCATCGAGCGCTCGCTGTATCCGAACGTCGATTTCTACTCGGGCATCATCCTCAAGGCTATCGGCATCCCGACCAGCATGTTCACCGTGATCTTCGCCTTGGCGCGGACTGTCGGCTGGATTTCCCACTGGAAGGAAATGCTTTCCAGTCCGTACAAGATTGGCCGTCCACGCCAGCTGTACACCGGCTACGTATCTCGCGATATCGTGCCCCTGGAAGAACGCAAGTAAGCTCAACGCCGAACGTGAAAAAGGGCTGCCATTGTCGTAAATCAGTTCAGATCATTTCTTCTCTGCGCGATCCTTCAGCGCCTTCAAGGTATTGAAGGGCGCGTCGACCACGAACTTGTTCGCCAACCATGAAGGCACGCTACCACCCGGCTCGGTGTGAACCTGGTAAGTGACTTGCGTCCTGTCAGCCCCCAGTGGCAGAAACTTCCAGAAACCCTCGACCTGGGCGACACGCACAAAGCCCTGCTCCTCGGGGATGTACTTGGGCTGGCCTTCCAGTTTGCGGATCAGACTGCCATCCGCACCCTGCTCGGAGGTCACTTCAAGCACCGAGTCGCGGGGCGTCACCGGCCAAGGCGTATTGAACTGGGTGTAGGTCCAGGCCTTGTTGCCCTCATGCTTGAGCAACTTTTGTGATTTGCATTCATGAACCCAGGCACAGGCGCCAGCCACGTCTTCCTGCAACCCGCGCAGCTTGGCAATGCTGGCATTGATCACGGTCTCGCCGCGATAGGCCTTGTATTTGGAACCCGCCACCTCACTCAGGGAGACCTTGATCCCTCCTTCGTCCTTGGCGACTTGCCAGTCTTCAGCCTGGGCAGTTGCTGCCATCAGCACCGTAAACCCACAGACGACCGCTATTCGATGCAGCGAACCCATTGTTGTATTCCTTATTGTTGGAAATTCGATAAATCACTTCTGCCGAACAGCCTGTTTCACGCAACTGCTGTCGCCGCCTCCCACCAATTGATGATGCGAATGGCGTCAGCCTGATCAACCCCACAGACATCGGCGGCCGCCTTGAACTCGCTGCACACCGCTGGTCGTTCGGGCTTACCAAACAAGCCACACAGGGCTTCGACCGATAAATGCAGGCAACGTTCTCCAGCAGGCTTGCCCTCTGGCATGCCCGGAATGGGAGAACTGATGGAAGGAGCGATACAGCAGGCACCACAACCGGAGCGGCATTCCATGACTCATACACTTTGCAAAAAATGACGAGTCGATAGTAACCGCTGAAACGACTGTTTGAAAATGCCTTGGTTTCGAGCGGTCCACTGCAGAGGCGAGGAATCCGGTTATTGCTTGAACTTGAAGTCCAACGCCGCACCCTCAACATCGCGGCGATTGTCATTGCGCATCTGCAACTGCATTTCATTGCTCAACAGTCGGCCATTGAGCTGAAACGGCCCACCACCCGAGGAGCCATCACCAAACATCTGCGGCAGGATTGGCTTGCGCGGCGCGGCGATCACTGATTTAGGCGGCGTCATCTGCTTGACCAACTCCGGGGGCAGGCTCAAATCCAGCTTGGGCGGGTTCAGGCGCGTATCTTTAGTGACTTCTTTTTTCGCCGTGACGGTTTTCTTACCCGCCTGCTCGCGCTTGATAGTCAGTGTGGATTCGGCCTTGGTCTTGGCGATAGGAAGGCCGGACGCAGGCGCCTTGGCATTGTCGTCCTTAGGCAAAGCGGCGTCCGCCGCGACGGACGCCTTGGATGCGCTGGACGCACCACCTTTGGTGACGACGACCGGCACCACTCCAACGTTGGGTTTCAACTCATGCACCGCCGGCCGCGACGGCTCGGCTGGCGACACCGTAGCTTCGACAACCTTGGATGCGGGTTCGACGATAGCTGCCGGAACGTCAAGAGTCGGGGTCAGATCAGGCGCCGGGGCAACGGGAATTTCGACTTTCTTTTCAGCAGCAACTTTCGGCTTGGGCACGGCAGCGTCCTGAGAATCGCAGGCGCTCAGCAGAAAAATCATCAACAATCCGACACAGCGAAAGGCAGTCATAGGCAACGGCAGTCAAGGTTGAGAATCATATGCTGGCCTCTTGACCTGTCCCTGACAAGCCAAGAGATTCAAATGGACACAATTAGCGACGTTTGCGCAGGCTAGAGCCCTTTGTGCCCCATCAATACGGTTCGACAGCTTCCTCACAGAGTTGTTTCGCCAACATTCCCAAGGTCATCAAGGCGCGTTCCGCCTCACGATTCCAAGGGACGCCACAGTTGAGGCGAATGCAGTGATTGAATTGTTCTGTATTGCTGAAAATCAGTCCCGGAGCGATGCTGATGCCCTGTTCAAGTGCCCGAACATGCAGCTCCTGGGTATTCACCCTCCCCGGCAAACTCACCCAGAGGATAAATCCACCGGTTGGACGACTCATCTGCGTGCCTTCGGGGAAAAACTGCTGCACCGCCAATTGAAAGGCGCTGAGGTTTTTCCGGTATTCAAGACGAATGAAGCGCAAATGCCGGTCGTAACCGCCGTTTTCAAGGTACGCCGCAACACCCATCTGCGTGACACTGCAGGCTGAATGAGTACTGAATGTCTGCAGACGCTGAATTTCTGGCTGATATTTGCCGGCAATCATCCAGCCGATACGCACGCCCGGCGACAAGGTCTTGGAAAAGCTGGAGCAATAAATCACCCGCCCCAGCCGATCAAATGCCTTCAAGGCCTTGGTCCGGCCCAGCTCGAACATCAACTCGCCATAGATATCGTCTTCAACGATCTGAATATCGAAATCGGAGGCCAGACGCAGCAGGTGCTTTTGCCGCTCTTCCGGAATGGTACCGCCCAAGGGATTGCTCAGCCGGGATGTCAGCACCAACGCCTTGATTGACCATTGGTTGGCGGCCAACTGCAAAGCTTCCAGGCTGATCCCGGTGGCGGGATCACTGGGAATTTCAATGACCTTCAGACCCAGCAGGTCAGCCAATTGCAACAGGCCGTAATAAGTAGGCGACTCTGCGGCGATCAGATCGCCAGGACGAGTCAGAACCCGCAGCGACATCTGCAGGGCATCGACGCAGCCATGAGTAATAACCACTTCAGATGGATCTACCACCACGCCAGCATCACGCATTCGAATTGCAACCTGACGGCGCAATGGTTCAAATCCGGGGCTGAACATATAGCTGAAGGCACGCGGGCTGTGAAAGCGGGTGACCTTGGCGATCTGCTGATGCAAGGCGCGGACCGGCAGATAATCGACGTGCGGTACCGCCGCGCCGAGAGGGAACACCCCTTCGCGCCGCGATTCCACCAATACCTGTTGAATGATGCTGCTGCGCGTGACCAGGCCCGGCCGCTCGACACGAGCGATATCGGGCGTCGGCGCGGTGAGCGCGGGCGTCTGGTGAACGTAATAGCCTGACTGGGGCCGCGCGCGAATCAACCCTTGGTCTTCCAGATTCGCATAGGCCTGCAGGACGGTCGCATGGCTGACGTTAAGCTGCGAACTCATCTTGCGCACCGACGGAACGCGCTCGCCGGGCTGATAAACACCGCGACGAATGTCTTCAGCCAATTGCTGAGCGATTCTTTGGTAAAGCAGAAGATTGGTCATCGAACGGCCTCAATGCTGCCGGCGACTTATTTTTATAGAGGAAATAAATCGAGTAGTCACCAGAACAGTTCTGAAGTGTACTGGGACAGTTTGCTTATCCGCCAGTCCTGAAGCGATTGAATTAAATAATGACCGGGCATAACGGCCAATTTAAGCGCTGAACCGGACAGAGATCCGCTGCCCGACTATCGGGCAGTGGATTTATTTCAGCGAGCGGCGCCTAAACGACCGGTGGCATCGGAGAAAACGATTTCCACACGGCGATTCTGCGCCCTGCCCCGCTCGGAGGCGTTCACTTCAACCGGATATTGCGCGCCGTAACCCTGGACTTCGATGCGCTTGTCATCGATTCCCAGGTCAGTCAGCACGTCGGCGACCGACTGCGCCCGGTCTTTGGACAGTTGCAGGTTGGTTTGTTCATCACCGGTGTTATCCGCGTAACCCTCGATACGGACTACACGCTGCGGGTTGAGCAGCAGAAACTGCACGACCTTGAGCACGGTGCGATTCGCCGAATTCTTGAGTTCTGCATGCCCCGTATCGAACAGAACATCGCCCAAGGTCATGACCAAGCCGCGTTCGGTCTGGGTCGTGGCGAGGCTGACGATCTGGTCTTCCAGCCACTTGCCCTGTTGTTGAGCGCTGGCCAGCTTGGATTCACGCAACGCCAGTTGCAGACGCTGGCGGTCCATCTCCATCTTCGCCAGACGCTCCTGATTGAGCAGCAGATTGCTGTTTTCCCGGGCTATTTCGCTGTAGCGGCTGCTGAGATAGGCGTAATGCGCGACGTCATCGCCGCTGCCCACATAGCTGGAAAGCCGTTCGGCACGACCGAGCAGTTCACCGGCCCGAATCACATCCCTGGGCGCACTGCGCAACACGTCGGTGTCTTCGCGGACCTTCTGAAAATCAGTACCGGCCTGCTGGAGTGCCTGCCCACTGTTCTGATGAGCGGCGCAACCGTAAAGCCCCGCCGAGCTCAATAGCAAACCCAGACTCAATATCCGTGGCAGACGATTCATTGCGTAACCCCCAACTGTTTGCGTAAACGGTTGAGACGGGTGTTGAGCTGAGTGATCTGCTCCTGACTTTTGCCCGTCAGGACTCGCGCCTCGGCGAGCCGCGCATCGAGCTCGGCCTGCTCAGCCTGCATGCGCGCCTGCTTGTAGGATTTGCTGGCCATATCGGCACGCACCCCGGCGAGCTTTTCTTCAGCGGTGTGCAGCTCGGGCTGCTCGTCGGTGGCGCCAACAGCCTTGGCTTGCTCGATGGCTTTTTCAGTCAGTTTCAGTTGTTCGATCGGCGCCGGATCGCTGGCGCAACCCACTAACGTGGCGACCGCCAGAGCGGCTAATAATGGGCGAATACTCACAAAAACATTCCTACTTGTTTGGGGCGCTGACGCTGGCCGGTTGCAGTAGCTGCGCTTTCCAGAGTTCCAGATTGCGCGTCACCGCTTCGCCCGACAGGTCGGAGGCGGCCGATTCTGTCATCTTTTTCGCCAGCTGTCCGCGCAGCCATGAATCGTTGCAGGCCGAATTGAAAGAAAGCGCGAGGTACAGACCGGGCTTATCCACGGCTGTCGGTTGCGCAATCAGGTCCTGGGAAAGCCCCAGCGTCTGGACCATTGCCATGCCGGCATAGCGCCCCGCAAACACGTAATCCACCTGCCCCAACATCAGCTTTTGAAACACCTCGGTCAAGCCAGGCAGTCGCTCGACGCGAAGATGCTCTTTGACCGTTGCACTAAACGGCGACGTCAGACGAATCCTTTCCGAAGCGGCGCCCTGAAAGCCGGCAAGATCAGTCAGCGAGCTGAAAGGCTGCACCTGATCGCGCCGCTTCCAGAGCATGATGTCGTTGTGACTGATCGGCGGATGCACGTAATCCAGCGAGTCCAGTTCGGCGACATTCAGCGGCGCATCCACCAGCAGATCCATGCGCCCGCTGCGCACTTCGTCCACGGCCTGGCTGCGTTTTCCGGCGTACAGCAGCTCGACTTTGATGCCGATATCCGCCGCTGCCCGCTTGAGCAAATCCGCGTTCGCCCCGATCAGATGTTTCGGATCCTGAGGGTCACGCCAGAGGAATGGCGGAGCGTCAGGACTGCCGGTGGCGATCAGGCGCTCACATTTTCCTGCGGCAAACGTCAGGCTCGGGCCAAGCAACAGGCCCAGAAAAAGCGATGACAGCAGCCGCTTGGGCTGACCCATGAGAGCATCCTTTTTTAAATCCAATAAAAAACCCGCCTGTCCAAACCGCACAAGCCCGCAGCAACTCGCTGCAATGCTCATCCAGCCCGAATAGACGGGTCTCTTTATAAGTGAAGCGTCTGGATTAAACCAGCTTCTCCAACTCAGGTATTGCTTCGAACAGATCAGCTACCAGACCGTAATCGGCCACCTGGAAAATCGGCGCTTCTTCGTCCTTGTTGATCGCAACGATCACTTTGGAGTCTTTCATGCCGGCCAGATGCTGGATCGCGCCGGAAATACCGACTGCGATGTACAACTGTGGAGCAACGATCTTGCCGGTCTGACCGACCTGCATGTCGTTGGGTACGAAACCTGCGTCGACCGCAGCGCGGGAAGCGCCGACAGCTGCGCCGAGTTTGTCCGCCAGAGCGTACAGGTGTTTGAAGTTGTCACCGTTCTGCATGCCGCGACCGCCGGAAACGACGATTTTGGCAGCGGTCAATTCAGGACGATCAGACTTGGCCAGCTCTTCGCCGACGAAGCTTGATTTGCCTGCATCGTGAGCGGCGGAAACCGCTTCAACCGTAGCCGAACCACCTTCAGCAGCAACCGGATCAAAGCCGGTGGAACGCACGGTGATGACTTTTACCGCAGCGGAGGACTGAACAGTCGCAATGGCGTTACCGGCATAGATCGGACGCTTGAAAGTGTCCGGCGATTCCACCGAGATGATTTCGGAGATCTGATCAACATCCAGCTGCGCAGCAACGCGGGGCAGGATGTTTTTGCCGTTGGAAGTGGCCGCAGCCAGGATGTGGCTGTAACCCGAGGCAAGCTCAACAACCAGCGGCGCGATGTTTTCCGGCAACTGGTGCGCGTAGGCAGCATTGTAACGGCTGCAGCCACGGTGTTCAGGGTGGCCGGAGCCAGCGTTGCGTTGTCGTGTTCGGCGATTACGAGGATAGTCATGATCAGATCACCTTCGCTTCGTTTTTCAGTTTCTCGACC
>NZ_ATLO01000006.1 GCF_000416235.1 Pseudomonas sp. CFII64
TCACCTCCTGCGCAGCATTGATCGATGCCTCCTAAACAATCTGCGCCATTATCTTTCGATCCCGGCAAACCGACTGTGCTCAATGCAAGAGCGCTGCTGCCCGAACACTTCGCCTAGAAAAATCGTCCGCAGCGTCCATGAAGCGGCGCGCGATGTTGCGCTGCGCATCGCAAAGACACCTCAATACGTGTGCTCTCGCCACGAACGCAAGAAGGTCGAGATGTTGTTCGCTCACCTCAAACGAATCCTGAAACTGGATCGATTGCGACTACGCGGCATTGATGGGCTCTGAAGTGAGGGCCAGCGTCGACTTCTCCCAGCCTGAAATTCCGACTTTTTCAACAGAATCGGCCAGAAGCAGACCTTCCACCCAGTCCGCTTTCGACCTGAGCCAGACGTCAGAATTCCCGGGGTTTCACTGAGCGTCGATGGCCCCTATAGTGTCCGCCTCTTGATAGTCAAAGGAAGGGCTATGACGCTGATCATTTGTACAGATTATGTGTCCGCTAATATTGCAGCACACCGCGCAGCAAGGCGGATCTGATGCGTGCGAAGATTTTCGCGACGATGGGTGGCTTATTATGGTTGCTGTCAGCGCCGCTATCGGCAGGATCCAATCAGTTGCCATCTCCGTCAGCGGGGCATTCCGAGCAGCAGCGTATTTCTGTGCAGGTCGAAGGATCTGGCAAGGACGTCATATTAATCCCGGGACTTGCCTCGTCCCGCGAGGTATGGGCTGACCTGGTCTCTAGATTACGTCAGAGCCATCGCCTGCACCTCGTCGAACTGGCAGGTTTTGCAGGCTCTCCTGCCGCGCTCGATACAGAGGGGGAAGTCATAGCCCCTGCGGTCGAAGCGATTGCAGCATACATCCGCGCCCAGCACATCCAGGCACCGGTGATCATCGGCCATTCTCTGGGGGGCGAAGCCGCATTGATGCTTGGTGCTCGGCATCCAGACTTGGTGGGTCGCTTGATGATCGTCGATGCCCTGCCCTTCTACAGCTCATTGATGAATCCTTCGGCGACCAGCGAAACAGCGGCCCCGCATGCGGTAGAGATACGTGATTCTCTGTTGGCTGCATCTGCGGAGCAAACCGAAAACATGCAAAAAGCATCCATCGCCCGGCTTGTAAAAACCCAAGCACTCAGGCCCCGCGTACTCGCTGCGAGCATCAGTTCTGATCGTAGAACAGTGGCAAATGCTGTGTATGAATTGATGGTCACCGACTTGCGCCCTGAACTGAGTCACATCAGAGCGCCAGTCGAGGTCGTGTACGCATACGACCCCTTGTATGGCGTATCTTCATCCAACATCGATGCGCTGTTCCATCGCGCCTATGCCTCGACCTCCAACGTCCAGTTCACACGCATTGACGGCAGTTTTCACTTTGTGATGCTTGACCAGCCCGAACAGTTTGCCAGTACTGTTGAGGCATTCCTTGGTAAATGAGTGACGCAGAGCCGGGTCAGTATTCTTCCGTTCGCGAATGCTGGCAGCTATGTTGGTGCTGAGTGGCTGTAAAGGGTCGACTGCTGCCAATCTTGGACAAATCGCACGCGCCCAACGGTCAACCCAAACCTGCGACAATGCTTCTTTTCGGGCTTCGTCACTTGCGTGGCAAACGTTCAGGTATTTGAATAACAAATTCACGCGGAGCCGCCACATTGGAATTGAGACAACTGCGCTATTTCGTAAAAATCATCGAGCTTGGCAGCCTGGGGCGTGCGGCACTTGAACTAGACGTTGGTGTGTCAGCCCTGAGTCAGCAAATCTCTAAGCTGGAAAGCGAACTGTGCACCCGGCTCCTGAATCGAACCTCCACCGGAGTCACGCCCACTAGCGCCGGATTTGCGTTTTTACACCATGCCCAACTGACCCTGCGGCAAGCGGAAAACGCAGTCATGGCGGCCCATCGCGGGCGAATGAGCGGTTATGTCAGCGTCGGCTTACCACCGACTACCGCGACAGTGCTTGCGTTGCCGTTGATCAACGCAATGCGTACGCGTTATCCAGACATACAACTGCATTTGGTGGAAATGCTTTCCGGCCACTTGGCGGCGCAGCTCAACGCTCGGCAAATTGACCTGGCCATCCTGTTCCAGCTCGAAGGGGGTAAACGCTGGAGCGTGACTCCGCTGCTGGATGAAAAGCTATTTGTCATTGCCTCGCCTGGTCTGCCTCAAGCGCCTTCTGGTGAAAGCGTACAGTTAGCCAACCTCGGCGGCCTGCCGCTGGTAATGCCCAGTGCGCAACATGGTCTGCGCTCGGCATTGATGAGCGCCTTCGAGCGGGTCGGGCTAACACCCAATGTCATTATGGAGGTCGACGGTCTCGCTGTTTTGATGAACGCGGTACGGGCCGGCCATGCGGCAACAATACAGCCTGGGGCAGCCGCTGCATTGAAAGACGGGTCCGGACTTTCGCTGATCAGGATTGCCGATCCCCATGTAGGCCGGCGTAATCTTCTGGCGACGCTGGCTGACGACGAACTCTCGCCAGCGGCGCTGGCAACGCGGTTGGTCATGGTGGATGTGGCGCGACAGTTGGTCGTCGACAAACAGTGGCCCGGAGCTACGTGGATAGAAGGGGTAGACGCGTAATCCTCCTTCTACCCCGGACACAAAAGTCTCTCCTGACGACAAAGCCTTTAGAAAAACTAAACACCTCGCGTCAAAAGCAGCCTTTCGGCCACTCCTTCCCCACCCTATCGTTCTCCCCACTCGCAAGGAGCACTTCGTTCCCGCTTCCTTGCAAATCGAGGAGCGACAATGATCGATGTCTTAATCATAGGGGGTGGCAACGCTGCCTTGTGCGCCGCGCTGATGGCGCGAGAAGCGGGCGCCAGCGTGATGCTGCTGGAAGCCTCTCCGAAAATCTGGCGCGGTGGCAACTCCCAACACACCCGTAACCTGCGGTGCATGCACGACGAACCACAGGACGTGCTGATCGATGCCTATCCGGAAGAAGAATATTGGCAAGACCTGTTAAAGGTCACCGGTGGCCTCACGGATGAAAAGCTCGCTCGCATCGCAATTCGGGCATCGTCTTCTTGCCGCGATTGGATGCGTTCACACGGCGTGCATTTTCAGCCTCCTCTGTCCGGCGCGCTGCACGTGGCACGGACTAATGCATTTTTTATGGGAGGTGGCAAAGCGCTGGTCAATGCGTATTTCCGCAGCGCCGAGCGTCTGGGTGTAAAAGTTCGCTACGACACGCAAGTGACCGACATCGAGTTGGATGAGGGGAAATTCGTCGCTGCCCATGTGGGCGAGCATGAGGTCGATGGTCAGCGTTTCGCCGCAGAACGCATTGAAGCCCGGGCCTGCGTGTTGGCAGCCGGCGGCTTCGAATCCAACCGTGAATGGCTACGCGAAGCCTGGGGTCAGAACGAACGCGGTGAATGGCCATCAGACAATTTCCTGATTCGCGGCACCCGATTCAATACCGGCATTTTGCTACGGCGCATGCTCGACCTCGGCGCAGATGTGATTGGCGATCCAACGCAAGCACACATGGTAGCGATTGATGCCCGTGCGCCGCTCTACGATGGCGGCATCTGCACCCGAATCGATTGCGTATCGCTGGGAGTCGTCGTCAATCGTGATGGCGAACGCTTCTATGACGAAGGTGAGGATTTCTGGCCAAAACGTTATGCGATCTGGGGGCGGCTGGTGGCTGGACAACCCGGACAGCAGGCCTATTCGATTATCGATCAACAAGCCATCGGCCGCTTCATGCCACCGGTCTTTCCCGGAACCACCGCCAGTACGCTGCAAGACCTTGCCCGCCAGTTGAAGCTGCCTCAGGAAAAATTCGTCAAGACGGTCGAGGACTACAACAGCGCCTGCCGCGTTGGCACATTCGATCACACGGCGTTGGACGATTGTCACACCCAAGGACTGATGCCCGCCAAAAGCCATTGGGCACGGCCATTGGTGAAACCGCCTTTCTACGCCTACCCACTCAAACCGGGTGTCACATTCACCTACCTCGGCCTCGCCACCGACGAAACCGCTGCCGTGCACTTCAACGGCGAGGCAAGCCCCAACCTGTTCGTCGCGGGCGAAATGATGGCCGGCAATGTCCTGGGCAAAGGCTACACCGCCGGCATAGGCATGGCCATCGGTACCGCGTTTGGCCGCATCGCCGGTGTCCAGGCGGCCGCTTCGGTGGGCTTTGGCGTCTCACCTGCAAACATGGAGTTTCGACATGCAACTGTTTGATCCTCAATCGTCGAGCGGGTTGATCCCGGTGTTGAATCTTGACGAAAGTGAAGTCCAGCGGCAGATGACCATCTGCAATGCCTGCCGTTATTGCGAAGGCTTTTGCGCGGTATTTCCGGCGATGACCCGGCGCCTGGAATTCACTCAGGCCGACATCCATTATCTGGCGAACTTGTGTCATAACTGCGGCGCGTGCCTGCACGCCTGTCAATACGCCGCCCCACACGAATTCGACGTCAACATACCCAAAGCCATGGCGAAAGTGCGACTGGATACTTATGCCGAATACGCCTGGCCGCAAATGATGGGCAAGTTGTATCAGCGCAACGGCCTGACCCTGGCGCTGGCTTCAGGTGGGGGACTGGCGTTGTTTTTATGCCTGACTCTGATGCTCATGGGCAACCTGTTCACGACCATTCCCGGGGGCAACTTCTATAAGATTTTCCCGCATAACACCCTGGCGCTGATGTTCGGCTCAGTGTTCGGCTTTGCGGTACTTGCCCTGACCATGGGTGTAAGGCGCTTCTGGCGCAACGTTTCACCGGTCGCAGCACCACTGCCGTTGAAAACGTCCGCTGTTTTGGAGGCTACGGCCAACGTCGCGAAGCTCAAATATCTGGACGGCGGCCATGGCCGAGGCTGCAACAACGCCGACGATCAATTCACCTTGTGGCGACGCCGGTTCCACCACCTCACCTTCTACGGCTTCATGCTGTGCTTCGCCGCCACCGGTGTCGCAACGCTCTTTCACTATCTGCTGAAGTGGTCGGCACCTTATCCGATCTTCAGCTTACCGGTGATGTTGGGTATTGCCGGTGGCATCGGCCTGCTGATCGGCCCGGCGGGTCTTCTCTGGCTGAACCTGCGTCGCAATCCCGCCCACGGCGATGAGAACCAGAAACCCATGGATCGCGGCTTCATCGCTCTGCTGTTTCTGGTCAGCGCAAGCGGTCTGGCGCTACTGGCTTTGCGTGAAACCAGCACCTTGGGCTTGATGTTGGCTATCCATCTCGGCCTGGTCATGGCGTTTTTCTTGACCATGCCTTACAGCAAATTCGCCCATGGAATATTCCGCAGCGCAGCGCTGCTCAAACACGCCATCGAAAAGCGTCAACCCAACCCGATCAACGCCGGCAGCGACTGACGGTTAAACCACCTATTCCAAAAACAATAGTGAGCACAACGGTAGCCTAATGATGAAAACGACAACGACAACAACCCGAGGCAAGGGGTCCAAACTGGGCGCCATTTTACGGGTCACCAGCGGTAACTTTCTCGAGCAGTTCGACTTCTTTCTGTTTGGGTTCTACGCGACCTACATCTCCCAGACTTTCTTTCCAGCCACCAGCGAATTTGCCTCGCTAATGATGACCTTCGCAGTATTCGGCTCCGGATTCCTGATGCGTCCGCTAGGCGCCATTGTGCTGGGGGCATACATCGACAAAGTGGGCCGTCGCAAGGGGCTGATAGTGACGCTGTCGATCATGGCCGCCGGTACCGTATTGATCGCCCTCGTGCCGGGCTACGCCGCCATCGGCGTGGCGGCACCGATTCTGGTGTTGTTGGGCCGGCTGCTCCAGGGCTTCTCCGCTGGTGCGGAAATGGGCGGTGTTTCCGTGTATCTGGCCGAAATTTCCACCCCCGGTCACACTGGTTTCTACACCAGTTGGCAATCGGCCAGCCAACAGGTGGCAATCGTCGTCGCGGCCGCGTTGGGCTATACGATCAATGCCACGATGCAAGCCGCTGAAATTGCCGATTGGGGATGGCGTATTCCCTTCTTCATTGGCTGCGTGATCATCCCGTTCATTTTTATTATTCGCCGCTCACTGGAGGAAACTGCTGCCTTCACTGCTCGCAGCCATCGTCCAACAACTCGCGAAGTGTTTCGCTCGATGCGTGACAACTGGCGCACCGTACTGGCGGGCGGCCTGTTGGCATCTATGACCACCACCACGTTCTACCTTATTACGGTCTACACACCGACGTTTGGCAGGACAGTCCTGAACCTGAGCACCACTGACAGCCTGGTGGTCACACTGCTGGTAGGCATCAGCAACTTTATCTGGCTGCCTATCGGCGGCGCCATCTCCGACCGTATTGGTCGTCGGCCACTGTTGCTGGCGATATCGTTGCTGTGCATATTCACTGCCTATCCCGCCATGCACTGGCTAGCACAAGCGGCTAGTTTCGAACGACTGCTCGCTGTTCTGCTGTACTTCTCATTCTTCTTTGGCATCTACAACGGCGCCATGGTCGCGGCACTGACCGAGGTCATGCCACAGAACGTGCGGGTAGTCGGGTTTTCACTGGCATTCAGTTTGGCCACCGCAGTATTTGGTGGTTTTACCCCGGCAATCTCGACGTTGCTTGTTCAGGCCACGGGTGACAAAGCATCACCTGCCTACTGGCTGATGTTCGCGGCGGTGTGCGGGTTCACGGCGACGATGGTGCTGTACCGTCGGCAAAAAGCTTTGGTAGTCAAAACCGTTTAATTCCTTGATCACCCACACGCCGATCCGCGCGGGAACCGAATCAAGGTGGTTTGAGGTCGATTACAGTCTTTCGTCAGGGCAGTAATCGGCCTAAAGACCACATTCAATATGGCATGCACAGATTCTTCGAATTACGCTGGCCATTGATACGCCTGGTTGCAGGAATTCCTGGACGACTTGGGCTTTAAAGGGCTTGGGGTAAGAAGTTCTTTGGCGCATGGAAATCCTGGCGGGAAGAGTGAGGGTGTCCACGTATTTTTAGCTGAACACCATCGCCCTTATGGCTCGGATCGGGTAAGTGAGTTCGCCGGGCGCTTACAGTGGACAGCTACAAACCAAGGTTTCTAACGATGCTGGTACAGAGGAAACGCACCGAACAGGAGTCCTCCCGCCAAGAGTCCAAGGCTCGCGAGAATCGCCCATTTAAGGGCAAACCGCTGATGATCACCCAAGTCAACTTTGGCTAACGCGACTAGCAGATAGAGAGCAGGAACCAACGGACTAAGCAGGTGAACCGGCTGCCCCACTATGGAAGCCCGGGCGATTTCCAAGGGGCTAATGCCGTATTGCGCGGCGGTGTGCGCAATGACCGGTAGAATTCCGAAGTAGAACGCATCGTTGGACATGAAAAATGTAAAAGGCATGCTGATTAATGCGGTAAACAACGCAAGGTAAGGCCCGAAGCTTTCTGGAATCACATTGAGCAAACTCTTCGCCATTGCATCGACCATACCGGTGCCCGCCAGAATTCCAGTAAATATGCCGGCGGCAAAAATCAGGGCAGTCACTGCCAATACGTTAGCAGCGTGTGCTGCAATACGTTCTCTTTGCTGCTCGATTTTTGGATAGTTGAGAACGATGGCAATCGCAAACCCCACCATGAACAATACCTGAATCGGCATCGCCCCTACGACAAGGCACGCAATCAGTGCGAGTGTCAAAAGCAGATTGGCCCAGAACATCTTTGGACGACGATTGTTGTCGCACTCCTCCACTGAGCCATGCCCTAACGCCAGTGAGCCTTCATCAACACTTTCGAGTTCTATCACACCGAGTCGTGCGCGCTCCCGACGTCCGAGAACTATGGCTGTAAAAACCAGGCACGCAGCGGAGATGAGCATAGCTGGGATCATGGGAACAAAGATTTCCAGCGCATCTACATGCAGCGCGGCGGCAGCACGTGCGGTCGGCCCGCCCCAAGGGGTGATGTTCATGATGCCGCTGGCGATACTGATCAGACATGTCATCCCCAGAATATTCATTCCAAGCCGCTGATACAGCGGCAGGAAAGCGGCACACGCGATCATGTAGGTAGTGGAGCTATCACCATCCAGCGAAACGAGCATGGTGAGCACTGCAGTGCCTACCAGTACTTTCAACGGATCGCCTTTTACCAGCTTGAGGATCTTGCGTACCAGCGAATCGAACAGCCCGGCATCAATCATGATGCCAAAGTACAAAATCGAAAAAGTCAGCATGACGCCTGTCGGTGCAAGCGTCTTGATGCCATCGAGCATCATCGCTCCAAGGCCGATGTAATGCCCACCGATTACCGCGAACACAATAGGGATGAGGATCAGTGCAATCAACGCCGAAAGACGCTTTGTCATGATCAGGTACATGAAGCAGATGACCATCGAAAAACCAAGAATTGCCAACATCGCCGAACTCTCTCTTTTTTATTAGGCGCACAGGGATCCAGCGGCCTGTTTCGGCCGTCCGAATAACATCGTTTTATTGAGCGGGTCGGGTTAAGGCGGCGCAGCAGCGCTGGACGGGAGTTGAATCATGGCGAGCCTCGCATTTGTTATGTTTGTTATGCAGTACGCGGTCGGTAGATCAGGTCAAAACGGTTCAAACGTTTACGCAGAGATATTTGATCTGCAGATATTCCTCAATCCCGTAACTGGATCCTTCAAGGCCGAGGCCAGAAGCTTTATGTCTCCGAAAGGAGCGACCTCATTGGAGATCAAGCCCGCTCACGCTCATACTGCTGCGCTGCGATGTTTGATCTCGTGATGCAAGATCCGATCGTTCTCTGAGTAGTCGACCGGACAGTCGATCAGGTGCACGCCTGGTGTTTCCAGGCAGCGTTGCACCAATGGCGCGAACTCGGCGGCACTGCTCACCCTGTGACCGAAAGCGCCGTAGCTTTGTGCGTACAGAACAAAATCTGGATTGCCGTAATCCAGCCCGAAATCTTCGAATCCCATCTGCGCCTGCTTCCAGCGAATCATCCCGTAACCGTCATCTCTTAAAACGATGACCACCAGGTTCATCTTCAAGCGCACAGCCGTTTCAAGTTCCTGGCTGTTCATCATGAAACCGCCGTCGCCACATACCGCTACGATTGGAACCTTCGGATGAACCAAGCGGGCCGCCATCGCTGAAGGAAAACCGGCGCCCATTGTCGCCAACGCGTTATCCAGCAACACAGTGTTAGGCAGGTGCGCTTTGTAGTTACGTGCAAACCATATTTTGTAGATGCCGTTGTCCAAAGCGACGATGCCTTCAGACGGCAACACTTGACGCAAATCAGCGACCAGGCGCTGGGGATACACCGGGAAACGATCATCCGTGGAGCCTTCGGCTATATGCGCCTCGTTGGCTTCACGGATGGCCAATATCCGTTCGAAGTCCCAGGTCGGCTGAGGTTTGATTTCTTCGCTGATGTGCCAGATCGCATTAGCGATATCGCCCACGACCTCGATTTGAGGGAAATAAACGGGGTCCACCTCAGCAGATCGGAAGCTGATATGGATCACCTCAGTACCGCCCCGCACCATGAAAAAAGGCGGCTTTTCGATGACGTCATGGCCGATGTTGATAATGAGGTCAGCAGACTCAAGCGCACGGTGAACGAAATCATTGACGGATAACGCAGCATTGCCCAAAAACCGGGGATGGCGTTCGTCGACCACACCTTTGCCCAACTGCGTGGTCACGAACGGGATGCCGGTTTTTTCAATGAGCTGGAGCAGTACCCTGGCGGTCATTTTCCGGTTGGCGCCCGCGCCAATCACCAGTATCGGGCTGTGCGCATGTTCGATCCTGGAAACGGCGGCGCGTATTGCCTTGCGCTCCGCCACCGGACGACGGCTGAGGCTCGGTGCAATGGGCGTACTGTCGGTGTGCTCGGCGGCTATGTCCTCAGGCAATTCGAGATGTACTGCCCCAGGCTTCTCCTCTTCAGCCAAGCGAATGGATTCGCGGATACGCGACGGGATGTTGTCGGCGGATGCCAGTTGATGGGTGTACTTGGTCAAGGGTGCCATCATTGCGCAGACATCGAGGATCTGAAAGCGGCCTTGCTTGGACTTCTTGATGGGCTTCTGACCAGTGAGCATCAGCATCGGCATGCCTCCAAGATAAGCGTATGCGCCCGCCGTCACCAGGTTGGTCGCACCAGGCCCCAAGGTAGAAAGGCAGATCCCGGTCTTGCCCGTCAGGCGGCCATAGGTGGCAGCCATGAAGCCGGCTGGCTGTTCGTGTCGAGTGAGGATCAACTTGATCGTTTGAGACCGGGAAATCGAATCCAGAAGATCCAGGTTTTCTTCACCGGGAATACCGAAAATATAATCAACACCCTCGTTTTCCAGGCAGCGCACAACCAGCTCGGCAGCTTTCATTTTTCTACGCTCTCATCTACTCATTAAATCGATGTGGGCCACAGCGTGTGAACCCACGACTCTGTTGTCCGGGAATTGCAGGCCGAACTTGAGAGGCATCCTTATTTCAGAACGGATGCGAACTTCAAATAGAGAATGTCAGCGTCTTTCCGAAATAAGTGACGGACAAGACATGACCCTTTCCTTGAATATCGAAAGGCGCACACATGGCTCCCGTCGAGACAATATCGCCCGCCCGCAACGTTTCGCCCCGCTCGGCCGCATGCGCATAAAGCGCTGCGAGTGACGCCAACGGATCGGTCGCGGCGTCGCCGAACAGACCTTTCGCTTTGGGTTCGCCATTCAGGTGCACAACCGTCGTCTCGGCGAGTTCACGCAGCGCAGCCAGATCAAGACCCTCACCTATCGACTTGCCTACGACGAGCGCTTCAAAGCCTACGTTGTCGGCAGCGAAGCTCGGCCAACCGACCACCTTTCGATCGACAAATCGAGAGCGCACCACCTCAAACGTCACACAGGTGGTGCGGATATCTTCGGCGTCGACCTGCCTATTTGCCAACGGTGGCAGGTCGCGATCCAGCACGAACGCTATCTCGCATTCGATGGTCACCGGAGAGTCTGCGGGCAGGTTCAGGTGAACGCCGCTCGCGTGAACACGCGATCGTTGCAATTGGCCAATCAGCGGCCGCGTCAGGCCTCCCGAGCGCATCGCGGCGGGGCTTCCAACACCCAGCTTCCAGCCGACGCGCTTGCCCCCAGCCAATTTGAAAAACGCGTCTTGGGCGTCATAACCATGCTCAAGCGTCTCAGGTTTTACACCCAAAGGCAGAGCACTCATCAATGCGCCGCTGATCCAGGCTTTTGCCAGGACGGATGCAGTGGCGGCAGGATCAAAAAAAATGGTTTCCATGTTCAGCTCCGGGTTTTAAGTGCGAAGTCGTGCACAAACAGCGTCAGCGAATTCAAGGGTTGATGCCTGGCCTTTCAGGTCGCGTGTTTGAACACCGTCGATGTTCAGCGTCTGGTCGATCGCGACACGCAGGCGTTCGGCCTCCTCAACCAGATTGACATGCGCCAGCATCATCGCCGCCGCGAGCATGAGCGAAATCGGGTTCGCTACACCTTTACCTGCAATGTCGGGAGCAGAGCCGTGCACGGCCTCGAAAATGGCAGCGTCGTTCCCGAAATTTGAACCCGGGGCCATGCCCAGGCCTCCGACCAACCCGGCCAATTGGTCAGACAGAATGTCGCCAAACAGATTCGTGCAAAGAAGCATGTCGAAACGCCAAGGATTGAGCACCAATTGCATGGCGCAGGCATCGACGATCATGTCGTCCATCTCGACACGGCCTTCGTACTCCTTTGCTACATCACGAGCGGCTTCAAGGAACAATCCTGTAAGGGCCTTGAGGATGTTGGCTTTATGGACAACCGTGATTTTCTTGCGACCATTTTTGATCGCGTATTCAAACGCAAACCGCGCGATCCGTTCGCTGCCCTCCCGGGTATTCATACCACTGGAAACTGCAACCGCTCTCGGGTCATTGCCTACCTGTATGTAGTACTCGTTCGCGACGTAAAAACCGGCGAGGTTTTCCCGGATAAGAACCAGATCGATGTCTTCATAACGGCCCGGAACGAGGCTCTTGGCTGGCCGGACATTGCCGAACAATTCGAAAGCCTCGCGAAGCCGGACGTTCGATGACCGAAATCCTTCACCTACAGGGGTCGTCAGTGGCCCTTTGAGCGCCAGCTTACGTTGACGAATGCTCTCAATGGTTACGGCTGGCAAGGGATCCCCGAGTGCCTTAACCCCGGCCATTCCCGCAGGCTGAATATCCCACTCAAACGGACTGCCCAGTGCGTCGAGGACTCGGACGGTGGCCTCCACCACCTCTGGCCCGATACCGTCACCAGGAATCAGCGTTGCCGGAATCTTTTCTATACATGATGAGTTCACAATGAATTCCCTGATTGCTGTGTCGACTTATGAAAAATGCCCTGCAGCCATCGGCTGCGGCTGAGGCCGGGCCCGGAACGTCACATCCAGCAGCCGCTCATATACTTTGATCATCGCGCCTTTATCGCCATCGCCATGACCTTGCAGCAACGCCAACTGGTACGTTGTCGTCGAGGCCGCCAGCACTGGAAGCGGGATGCCGAGCTTCGCGCTCAGTTGTGCCCCACTGACCAGGTCTTTGTAGGCGTGTTTCAGGGGATAGCCGTTGCTGAAATCGTTGTTGAGAATATGCGGCAAGAAGAATTCAGAGGCGTAACTGCGCCCTGTTCCACTGTTGACTATCGACGCGACTTTTCCGGCATCGAGGCCCAGCTTGACCGACATCGGTAAAATTTCGGCAATCGCAGCGCAGTTGATATCGAAGAGCAGTTGGTTGATTAGCTTCGCCAGCTGCCCCGTGCCTGCGCCGCCCATGTACAAGATGTTTGAAGCCATTGCTCTCAGATAGATGGCAACTTCCTCAAACACATCTTCACTCCCGCCACACATTGCCGTGAGCGTGCCGTCTACCGCTCGGGCTTGCATACCTGAAACGGGTGCGTCAATGAAGCGGATATGCCTTGCGGCCAATCTTTGTTCTATCTCGGTGGTCTGGGTGTAACCGATGGTGCTGGTGTCCACGACGGTGCTCCCGGGGCGCATCCATTGGGCGATACCGTCAGCGCCAAATAAGAAGCTTTGCACAACCTCGTCGTTGGGCAGTGACAGGAACACCAGATCACTGTCTGCCAGGGCGCGCAGATCGTCGGTCGGTATTGCTCCCAGCGCTTCAAGCTCGGGATAGGCTCGGCCACTCGCCGTGTGCACCATCAGTTCCGGGCACACAGCCAGCAGGTTGATCGCCATGGGACGCCCCATCTGCCCCAAGCCAACAAACGCAGTTCTCATATCAAGTTTTCCCCGGTCAATCATTTGCGTGGAACAGAGCCGGTGATGCTCGTGGCCTGCAAGAAATCGAAATCCACGCCTTTATCAGTCTGCGTGACCGTTTGCAGAAAGAG
The DNA here is from genome assembly GCF_000416235.1 of Pseudomonas sp. CFII64. Classification (GTDB taxonomy): domain Bacteria; phylum Pseudomonadota; class Gammaproteobacteria; order Pseudomonadales; family Pseudomonadaceae; genus Aquipseudomonas. The sequence goes on from NZ_ATLO01000006.1 coordinate 13,372, forward strand.
TTTGAGGTACCCCCGGTCGCCTGTTGGCGCTTCTATGGGATGGTTCTGGGCGCGCCTCATCAGCTCTTCGTCTGAGATCAGTACCGAGATTTCACGATTTGAAAGGCTGAGGCGAATGCGGTCACCGCTCTGCACATAAGCGAGGGGGCCACCCACTGCTGCTTCTGGCGTAACGTGCAGCACAATCGTGCCGAATGCCGTGCCGCTCATGCGCCCATCGGATATTCGGATAATGTCTTTCACGCCAGCTCTCGCCAGCTTCTGAGGAATGGGGATGTAGCCCGCTTCAGGCATGCCTGGGCCGCCCTTCGGCCCGATATTCTTGAGCACCAGAACATCTTCGGGATTGACGTCCAGATCGTCGCTGTCGATTCGAGCAGCAAGGTCTTCCATGTTCTCGAACACAACGGCGCGACCTTCGTGCTCCATCAGTCGAGGGTCAGCCGCCGATTGCTTGATGATCGCACCACCCGGGGCCAGATTGCCGCGCAGAACCGCGATGCCTCCCTGCGGATAAATGGGTTGGGTGAACGGTCTCACCACAGACTGAGCGAATGCGGGCTCACCTCGTTCGATTTCCTCGCCCAAGGTTCTACCGGTCACGGTCAGTGCGTCGAGATTCAGTAGAGGCTTCAACTCACGTAGCAGCGTGGTCATGCCCCCTGCGTGGTGAAAGTCTTCCATGTACTGCGTACCGGAAGGTTTGAGGTCGAGCAGCACCGGAGTTTCGCGGCTCATCTGATCCAGGGCTGCGAGGTCGACTTCCAGGCCCATCCGACCAGCGATAGCAGTCAGGTGAACGATCCCGTTGGTGGAGCCGCCGATGGCGAGCAACACGCGCATGGCATTTTCGAAAGCTGCCGGCGTGAGAATTTTGTCGATCGTGCGACCTTCGCGTGCCATCTCGACGATACAGGTGCCTGTTTCCTCTGCGATCCGTATGCGATCGGAGGTAACTGCAGGCGGCGATGCGCAACCTGGGACGGTCATCCCCAAGGCTTCGGCAATACACGCCATAGTGCTGGCGGTTCCCATCACGGAGCAGGTGCCTACGCTTGCAACCAGTCGACTGTTCACATCGCTGATTTCGACATCATCCACCTCCCCCGCACGAAATTTACCCCAGTAACGACGGCAGTCCGTACAAGCGCCCACCCTCTCCCCGCGATGACTTCCGGTGAGCATCGATCCGGTAATCAGCTGTATGGCAGGGATTCCTGCCGACGCAGCGCCCATGAGCTGCGCAGGGACGGTTTTGTCGCAACCGCCGATCAACACCACGGCATCCATGGGCTGTGCGCGGAGCATTTCCTCGGTGTCCATCGACATCAGGTTGCGCAGATACATGGAGGTTGGCGCTGAAAAACTTTCGCCAATGGAGATCGTTGGAAACTCCATCGGCAGCCCCCCAGCGAGCTGAATGCCCCGCTTCAGGGCTTCGATCAATTGCGGCATGTTGCCGTGGCAGGGATTGTAAGCACTGCCGGTTGAAGTAATGCCAATCACCGGTCTTTCAAGCGCTCGATCGGTATAACCGGAACCTTTTATGAAGGCTTTTCGCAAGAAAAGAGAAAACCCTTTGTCACCGTAGCTGGTAAGGCCGCGACGCAGGCCAGCGGCGTTCCGCTTTTCATCTGAGGGTCGGGCAGGCAGGTCTTTGTCGACGGGCATGGCAGTTATTCCGGGCTTTTTGATGTTGTGCTTCCATACTAAGAACGCCCGTCACTTATGTGAAATATATTGTTATGATGATTCTAATCACAAATTGTTATGAGTCGTTCTACCCCGAGGATTAGCGTCAATGAATTTGAAAGCCCTCAAATGCTGTGTTGAGATCGCTCGCCAAGGTAGCTTCACCAAAGCTGCACAAAGCCTGCATATCGCACAGCCAGCGTTGAGCATGGCTGTCACGCGACTTGAGGAGGAGCTTGGCGTCATGCTTTTCAATCGCGCGGCTCGACAGATCACGGTCACCGCCGAGGGCCAGTGTTTTCTGAGACGGGTTGAAACGGCGATGCTTGAGCTGGACATGGCGCGCCAGGAGCTACGTGACATGGCTCAGTTGGTGACGGGAGAAATCAAGCTCGGGGTGCCGCCGATGTTTGGAATCAAACATGTGCCCGAGTTGCTGAGCAGTTTCCGCACTGCCTACCCGGGGATCACCATGACCGTCGTCGAAGGTAGCGCGGATGCCATTGGTCAGCGCCTGGAGAGTCGAGAGATCGACGTGGCACTGCTCGAATCGCGACGAATAGGCAGCACTTGGGATTCGGTCTTGCTCGGTAGCGATGAGATGGTCTTGTGCATGACCTCTAATCATCCGCTAGCCAGTGAGCCCTACCTGGAAGCTCGCCATCTGCAGGATGCTGAAATGGTTGTGTTCGACAAAACTTTTTTGCAGCGTCATCTTCTGGACACTTTTTGCCACGCAGCTGACGTTAAATATCGAATCGCCTTGCAGAGCAACTTCGTATCACTCGTGACGAAAGCGACTTATGACGGCATGGGCATATCGACGTTACTTCGCTCGGTGCAACAGAGTGAAGCGGGCATAGTCGGAATTCCATTTAAGCCTGCGCAGGTGATGACCTTCAAGCTGTGCTGGAGAGCAAACGAGTACCTGTCATTGGCCAACAAAAGGTTCGTCGAGTTCGCCCAAGCTGCTGGCTTTTTTGGCAAACCGTGATGGGAGTCACCAGAATCCCGGCCGTGGTAGTTGATCGCCGATACGTCGTTTACGGCGAAACTGATAAACGTCGCCCCTTGGAGCGTATTGAGGAGCATCGGAGAGCAGAAAACCTATGGTGTGTAATCAGCGCCATGCTCGCAACCTTGGGTGGTGTTTATTGCGAGGACTGCAATATCGCGACATTCAATGAATCGGAGAAGGGACGCAACGGGGTGGTGACATGGGAGGTTGACGCAGAATACGCCGAGCGTCACTGGCGCCTGTCCGAGCTATGGACCAGCATGACGGTGTCATGACTTGGCGATTCGTATAACAGACCGGTGTGCAATCCGGTCTCGCGCGCCGGCATCACCCAAACACTGCGAGTACGACTACCAGCCGACCTCAAGGCGGCGAGTGCTCCACATGATGGAAAAGGTTCAGGAAGATTAACCTTGTCCCCCTACAAAACCCTGAAAGCAACCTTTAAATGCCAGAATCCCCTTACTGGATTGCATTGGAGATCATCATGCTTGGCGCGTTTGAAAAATGGCTCGACCCCTTCCCGCCCGACGAGGTACCGCCGCCGCCCGACGGATTGCCGCGATTTCTTTGGGCCTGCACGCGGGGCGCCCGCGGTTACATCCTCGCGCTTGCGCTTCTCAGTGCAGGAGTGTCGATTTACGAAGCATGGCTATTTTCATTTCTCGGGCAGGTCGTGGACCTGCTATCGACCTGGCAGGCCGGCGGCGATGCGGCCATGCAGGAAAGTCGCGTGCTGTGGGGCATCGGCATCGTATTGCTGACCAGCATTGGACTGGTAGCGTTGCGTACCATGGTGCAGCACCAGGTATTGGCGATCAATCTGCCGTTGCGGTTGCGCTGGGATTTCCATCGATTGATGTTGAGACAAAGCCTTTCGTTCTTCTCCGATGAGTTTTCCGGCCGGGTCACTACCAAGGTGATGCAGACGGCGCTGTCTGTACGCGAGGTGCTGTTCACCATTATCGAGATCGCACCTGGGATTGGCGTGTATTTCATCGCGATCATCGCACTGGCCGGCGCCTTCGACCTGAAACTGATGTTGCCTTTTATTGCCTGGGTCGCGTTGTTCGGGCTGGCGATGCTGTACTTCGTGCCCCGCCTGGGAAAAGTCGGGCAAGAACAGGCCAACGCCCGCTCATCGATGACCGGGCGTATCTCCGATGCCTACACCAACATCACCACGGTTAAGCTATTTTCCCACTCCAAACGTGAAGCACATTTTGCGCGCGCTGCGATGGAAGATTTCAAGCTCACTGGCTTACGCCAGATGCGCCTGGTCAGCCAGTTCGAGATCGTCAACCAGGCATTGGTGGTCGCGTTGATCATGGGTGCAGGCGGTTATGCCCTGTGGCTGTGGCATCAGGGGCAGGTCGGCACAGGTGCCGTTGCGGCGATTACCGCCATGGCGCTGCGCATCAACGGCATGTCGCACTGGATCATGTGGCAAATGACTTCTCTGTTCGAGAACATCGGCACCGTGCAGGATGGCATGTCAACCTTGACGCGCGGCCCCAAGGTGCAGGATGCGCCGGACGCGAGCGTGCTGGTGACCACTGGCGGCGCGGTGACCTTCGATAAGGTGAGTTTCAACTACAACGGCGAGCGCCAAGTGCTCGATGGCCTGAGCCTAAGCATTCGCCCGGGTGAAAAAATCGGCCTGGTGGGTCGCTCGGGCGCCGGGAAATCTACGCTCATCAACCTGCTGTTGCGGTTCTATGACGTGGACAAGGGTGAGATCCGCATCGACGGGCAGAATATCGCGCACGTGACGCAAGACAGCCTGCGCAGCGCCATCGGCATGGTCACTCAGGATACGTCCCTGCTGCACCGGTCCATTCGCGACAATATCGCCTATGGCCGTCCCGATGCGACCGACGCGCAAATCCGCCGCGCTGCGGCCAATGCCCAGGCCGACGGGTTCATCAGCCAACTGAGCGATAAACAAGGTCATTCCGGTTACGACACCTTGGTGGGTGAGCGTGGTATCAAGCTTTCCGGTGGCCAGCGTCAACGTGTCGCGATTGCCCGGGTGATGCTCAAGAATGCCCCGATCCTGCTGCTTGACGAGGCCACCAGTGCGCTGGATTCAGAAGTTGAAGTGGCCATCCAGGAAAGCCTCGATGAAATGATGAAGGGCAAGACGGTGATTGCCATTGCCCATCGTTTGTCCACGATTGCGGCTATGGACAGACTCATCGTCATGGATGATGGACGCATCATTGAACAAGGCACCCACGCCGAGTTGCTCGGGAAAAACGGTATCTATGCGCGCCTTAGGCGTCACCAAAGCGGCGGGTTCCTGGGGGAAGATCAGGGCGTGGCCGAGACCATGGAGCAGGATTGAACGGACTGACAGGCTATCGATCCGCAGAATGCAAGGCGCGGTCAGCCGTGCGCCGCATGACAGGGGATCGCGTAGCCGTCAGGATCGTTGATAACAAAGAAGCGATCAAAAGGACCATCGGCACCGGCGCACAGGATCTACGCCACGCTCCGACGGAATGAGACTCTGAGCTTTTCAGACGCAGGCACCATCTCGTTTTCAAACGTCGCGCGGCACTTTTGAGCAATTCAGGCAGGAAGCACCTGCGCGAGCACTACGCCAGCAAGGCGTGCGGTAGCCAGGAGGCGTTCCAGGCTTTGTCCGTGGCGCGCGCTGGCCGAAAGCCCGGCCATGGTGGTGCAGACAAAATCCGCCAGCCGATCGGCCTCCAGCGGGTAGTGCTCGGCGATGCTGTGTCTAATGACGTCCTGGGCAGTTACATGAAAACTGCAGGCAACCTCACGCGCCTCCGAATCGTTGCTCCGTGTGCCCTCCAGCACCATACAACCGGTGGCCGTGGGATCGGCGGCGTAGCTGCGCGCAGCCTGCTCCAACACCTGCGCAAGCGACACAGCCAACGGCCTGTCAGCCCCCAGAATTTGTAATAGAGGGATGGCGCCGGTCAGGGCGTACCGGTCCAGAACCCTCGCGTACAACTGCGCCTTGCTGCCAAAAGCCGCATAGAAGCTGGGCGGATTGATCCCGAATGCTTTGGTCAGGTCGGCAACACTCACGCCGTCGTAGCCCTTGGCATGGAACAGGCGCTGAGCGGTCGCTACCGCCTCATCCGGATCGAACCGGCGTGGACGACCACGCGTAGGCAATGTATTTGTAGTCATGATTACAAAATCTTTGACAGATGGGATGTCGCATATTGTAACATGCGCTACATTAATCAGGAGGCGTGATCATGTCAGATTTCAAGAACAAATCGGTGCTGGTGCTGGGTGGGAGTCGGGGCATTGGTGCCGCGATCGTAAGACGCTTCGTCGCAGACGGTGCGAACGTGGCATTTACCTACTCGGGCTCGCCGGAAGCGGCACAGCTGCTTGCCACGGAAACAGGCAGCAGCGCGTATTCGACGGACAGCGCTGACCGCAATGCAGTCATCGCCAGGGTACGAGACAGCGGTCCATTGGACGTACTGGTAGTCAATTCCGGCATTGCTATCTTCGGCGATGCGCTGGAGCAGGATCCGGATGCCATCGATCGCCTGTTTCACATCAATGTGCACGCGCCGTACCACGCATCGGTGGAAGCGGCGCGGCAGATGCCTGAAGGCGGGCGGATTATCGTGATCGGATCGGTAAACGGCGACCGCATGCCCTTGCCCGGTATGGCGTCCTATGCATTGAGCAAGTCCGCACTGCAAGGAATGGCGCGAGGCCTGGCACGGGATTTCGGCCCGCGCGGTATCACGATCAATATCGTGCAGCCGGGACCGATCGACACAGACGCCAATCCAGCGAACGGTCCGATGAAGGACCTGATGCACAGCTTCATGGCGATCAAACGTCACGGTCGTGCCGAAGAGGTCGCTGGAATGGTGGCCTGGTTGGCCGGACCGGAAGCGGGCTTCGTGACGGGGGCGATGCACACGATCGACGGTGCATTCGGCGCCTGACGATTTTACGCAGCCGGAGCTTGCGCGTCCGGCTCATTGAGGCGCTGGTTGTCGGCAACCATCACACTCAGTGGTGGCCAAATCCGCTGTGGATTTGGCCACGCCAAAGTGTGCTGTCAGCCGCGCCAGTGCTCCACTACCCCTCCCTTGTCACCCAGCACTGGATCAGTCTGGGGAAACCACAGTTGTGCTATCTGTTCGATCTGCGCTGGCGTGGCCGGGTCACGATTGATATCACCGTCCTGCGCCGGCGGATAGGCGCCGACGACCATGAAGTCGTTGCTGGAGCCGAGGTTGCAATGCCCTGTTCCCGCAGGAAGCAACAGCACATCCCCGGCCTTGACCTCGACCACGTGGCCCTCCGGGCCGCCTAGCATCAATCGCGCATCGCCAGCATAGACGCCTAACACCTCGTGACCACGGGTGTGGTAGTGGTGGTAGGAAAAAACTCCGTAGCGCCATTGCGGCGGCCAGCCGTTGGCTGTAAATGAGCGTTCGACCAACTCCGCCGGATCGCTGCCGCTCACGTCCAGCGCGGCGGGATAAATCAGCACGGGCAGCTTCGGATTGTTGGGAATACCGCTGTTGGCGTTCAGCATCAGCGTCTGCACGGCAGGCGTCTGTTTCATGGTCAGTGCTCCAGTGCCGGGCAGGCTCGGCAAGGTGGATATACTGAACTGACGGCGAGTTGATGCCTTGGTTCGATTTCTGTTGAATTCGCGTGATGTCGATAGCGAGGCGACGGCGGCGCCCCAGATCAGGCAGCCCGAGCTGATGCCCAGCGCCCCCGCATTGTTGAACAGCACATCAATCGGCCCTGCGTCTTCCATCACCTGTTGGATGCTGCTCGGGTCGGTCAGCGACCTTGAAGATTGTCATGCCGCCATCCGCCAGCACACCGTTGGGGCCGCCGGCTTTTTCCATGAATGGGCCGCTGAGTACGGTCAGACCTTTCTCCTGCATGTCGATCATTTGGCCAACATGGTCCATGAACCCTGCTGCCCATAGAGGTAGCTCCTACCGATCAGGTATGGAACGGCACCCACATCATTTTCACTTCGACATTCAGCTGGCCTGACTTGACCGTTGGATCGTCAGTGCCGATCTTGGCCGACTTGCCCGATCTGAAGAGATCGCCAGGGCAGCGCTGTTTCTGCTATCGGACGACAGTAGCTTCGTCATAAGTTGACGAGATTATGCTCATGGTAGGGACTCCGTTCGCCGGTTTCCTAATACGGCAATAAGGTGGGTTACCAGTGCCCGCACCTTGGCCGAGGGCTTGGGTCCCGACGGAAATACGGCAAACGCTTTCAAAGGCTCAAGCTCGTAGTCGGGCAACAGTTGAATAAGGGTGCCGTCCGATAGCTCTTGTGCTGACATGATGGTTGTCACATTCGCTATGCCAAGACCTGCCATTGCAGCAGCCAGGATGCCTGGGGCTGCATCGATCCTGACTCTTCCACGCAACGTCACTACCCGTTCCGTGCCTGCTTTAAACAGTTTCAACGTGCTTTTCTCTGGAAAGCTTTGATCGTGCAAGAGTGCGTCGTGAAACGCCAGATCTTCAGGCACTTCTGGCACGCCTCTCTTGGCGAGGTATGCGGGCGACGCCACTAACACACGCGGCACCGATGCAATTTGTTTAGCTCCAAACGCAGAATCTTCAAGCGTGCCCATACGGACTGCCATGTCTACTCCAACTGCCACCAGGTTCTGCCGCTCATCTCGCATAGTGATTTCGACTCGCAGCTCAGGGTGACGCTCGAGGAAGACGGGCAACGCGGGAATGACCGCTCGTGAGCCATACACGATAGGTACCGCAAGACGGATAGTGCCACGCAGGGAATCAATTCCTCGAGCCGCATCTTCCGCGTCCTCCAGGTCGGCAGCAGCTTGGCGAGCCCTCTCCAGGAACGCCGCGCCAGCCTCGGTAAGCGCCACATTCCGGGTTGTGCGGAGCAAGAGTTTCACACCCAGGCGAGTTTCCAATCCGGTTACGATACGAGAGGTCGACGGCTGTGAAATCCCAAGTTCCTGGGCGGCACGGGAGAAACTTCTTGACTCCGCTACGCGGGTGAAAACCTCGACTTCAAGCCAGCGATCAGTCATTCATATTCCAAATAAGTGTTCTGCCAATCGGCAGTATAATTTTGTCCAGCGAAAAGGTTTACCTTGTTTTCTTCACCTACCAAGATCGATATGTGAGGAAACAATGTCCATCAAAATTTACGGCGATCTCGGCTCGGGTAGCCTACGCCGCGTGACTACAGCTGCCTCAATCATGGGCGTCGATATCGAACGTATGAATATCCACTTGTTCAAGGGTGAAAGTCATACCCCTGGGTTCCTGAAGCTGAACCCGCACGGGCTCACTCCCGTGCTTCAAGATGGCGATACCGTCATCTGGGAAGCCTCAGCCATCAATCTGTACCTTGCCGAAAAAGCGAACTCAAACTTACTGGGACGCACGCCGTCAGAAAGGCTTGAGGTACTGCAATGGATGTTCTGGTCGGGTGAGCAATGGCGGATCTTCTCCACCCTTCTCTTCAATGAATGGGCGGGGGAAAAGTGGATGGGCAAGCCAAGAACGGACGCAATCGTCCGGTTAGCAATGAGCAATATTCGCAACGCAGCGGCAGTTCTGGAATCCCGCCTGGCGACACAAAAATTCATCGTCGGTGATGCGTTGACCCTCGCAGACATTGATATTGCAGCACCTTTTTCGCAGTGCAAACGCACTGGCGCCCCCTTCGAGGAGTTCCCGAATTTGGTCGCTTGGCAACAGCGTTTGCTCGAGACCGTGCCCGCCTGGGCCGCTACTCGTGAAGAAGTAGAAAAGCGGATGGTTGCAGCCGTTAGCGGCGTAAGCTGACCGCTGCAAGGCGAAACCAGTCTGAAGACCAAAAACCAAGATCATGATGGTCCGCGTCGGGTCGTTTGCTGCCTTTCACGTAACTATAGCGATAGCTTTGGCGCGGCCGCGCTGTTCAGGCGGCACTACGAGACTGGCCAATGCATTCGCACCGGGTACATCCACTGCCGCCGCGAATGCTAGAGCCACGCTCGCGGCCATCAACGACCAGTAGCCACTAGCCGTGTAGGCCAGCAGATTGGCGACCGCAAATAACGCCATAGCGCCGATCAGCAGCCTGCGCCGGTTCAGGTTCCCGGTCAGCGCGCCCAGCACCGGAGAGCTCAATGCATAGGAAGTTCTCAACCAGGCCTGCGATCTCTTCGATGGTCAAAGCGCGGTTCGGCGTATTGGGTACCCGACCTTCGGTGGTGTAAGCAACGCCGCCGTGCAGGACTTCCGATGGGCCGACGGGGACGCTGTCTGCAGGCTGCACGTCGATATTGGATTGGCGACCGGCATGATAAAGCTGCAGAAAAATTTTGCCGCCTTTGGCGCCAGTTCCGCTTCGGAGCTGTCCATCAATTCAGTAGGACTGGCAAACTCAAATGCAGCGTGTGCAGCCAGGCGAATGAGCTGAACGTCATTGCGCACCAGCGACCTGCGGCACAGGATGTTGATTAGTTCAGCACTCGACAGGTCGTATTGAAAACGCGGCCATCACCGGCGCCTCGTTCCCGATTACTTCTCTTTCCTATTGCCCGGCCCACCTCTACTCTGCATTAACCCTCCCTCCGCACCGAGCACACCTCAAATGATGGACAGTCTCAGCGGCATTACGGCCTTCATTAATGTGGCCGAAACCCGTAGCTTTACCGAAGCCGGCCGGCTGTTGGAAATCTCCTCGTCAGCAGTGGGCAAGAGTGTGGCGCGCATGGAAGAACGCCTGGGTGTTCGGCTGTTCCATCGCAGCACCCGCAGCGTCACCCTGACCACCGAAGGCGAGCTGTTCCTGGACCGCTGCAAACGCATCATCAGTGAGGTCGAGGCAGCCCAGATGGAGCTGCTGGAGTTATCTGCCACGCCGCGTGGCAAAGTGCGCATCAGTGTGCCCATCCAGAACGTGCTCATCATGCCGGTGCTGGCTGGATTCATGCGCGCTTATCCGGACATTGAGCTCGACGTGGACATGTCCGACCGAATGGTGGATGTGGTCGAAGAGGGTTTCGATGCGGTTATCCGAACCGGGGCACCGCAAGACTCCCGGCTGATGGCGCGCAAGCTCGGCGGCTATCGATTGCAATTGGTGGCATCGCCCGCGTACCTGGAGCGCAATGGTAACCCTGTGCATCCCGATGACCTGATCCATCACACCTGCCTGCTGCACAAATTTCCGGCCACCGGGTTGACCGAGCGCTGGCCGCTGCGCGTGGGCGACACGCACATTGAGCCGAATCTGGCGCGGGCATTGACTTGCACGACGATGGACCCCCTGACTTACCTGGCGATGGATGGGGTGGGTATAGCCTGCCTGCCGGACTTTTCAATCCGTGAACCGTTGGCCGACGGCAGGCTGAAGGTAGTGTTGGAGGATTACACCGACCACACCGGCAACCTGTGGATGCTCTGGCCTGCGTCGAAGCAGACAGCACCAAGGCTGCGGGTGTTGATCGACTTTTTCAAAGACAACGTTCTGAAGAGTTGAAATCACCGCTGCAGGGATTGGGCGATGGGGGTCTTTTGGATGCCAAAACTGAGCATCACCGCCAGCCCGAGCAAACCGATTGCCGCGCCCAGCCAGAGAGCTGACGGCACACCTGCATGATCGACCATCAAACCACCGAATAGTGAACCTGAGGCGATGGCAATCTGAAAAGTGGTGACCAGCATTGCCGAACTCGCCTCTGGCAGTTGGAGCGATGTCAGTTGCATCCAGCTGCTCACGCCCAGCGGGATCGCACCGTATGCAATTCCCCACACCAAGACCGCCAGTGACACGGCCATCCCCTGCAACTCAGGCAAGGCCAGCTGTGCTGTCACCATCAGCAATACCACGGCGCCCAATGAGGCACGCAAATGGGTAGTGATGGTCCCGGCCATCGCAAAGTTCGCCATCATGCCGACCAGGCCGAAACCCAACAGGATCGCGGTGATGGCCGTTGGTGAAAAACCAGCGTCATGGCCAAGGAAGGGAGCAATGTAGGTGTAAGCCGTAAAATGTGCCGCCACCACAGTGCCCAATAACAACATGCTACGACGGGCATTGTCGCGCGACAAAAATGCCACAAGCGCACGCCACTTCAAGCCTTCGCCGGAAGGCAGTGACGGCAAGGTGACCGCTTGCGCAATCAGCGCCACCAATGCGAGCCCTGCTGTCACGGCAAAGGACATGCGCCATGAAAACAACGTGCTGATAAACGTCCCGAACGGCACCCCGAATACTGTCGCCAGGGTGATTCCTGCGAAGATCAACGCGGTGGCCTTCGCCGCCTTTGACTGGCTGACTAGCCGCCCCGCCACGGCAATGGCGACGGCCCAAAATCCGCCTAACGCAACACCGAGAAGCCCGCGCCCCAGCAACATGATCGCCAGTGAGGGAGCCACTGCGGATACCACATTGGAAGCCACGAGCACCAGCGTCAACAGCAGCAACAAGTGACGCCGGTTCATACGGCCCGCGCCAAGCATGATCGCCGGTGCCGACACTGCGGCAACAACACCCGGCACGGTGACCATCAACCCAGCAACACCTTCGGTGATGCTGAGGCTGTAAGCGATCTGCGGTAAAACGCCTACCGGTAGATATTCAGTAGTGACGAATGCAAATGCGCCAAGGGCAACGGAGTACACCGACAACCAGTCGCGGGAGGAAGGAGCTTGCTCCTGAGGCTGCTCTGAAGCAGCAGGTATTACAGGCGAATCGTTCATGGGACAGCTCCACAAGAAATGAGTGGTGCCATGTTAGGTATCGGGCAGGGAGCGAAAAACAGGGCATCGCTCCAATCACTGCGGATCAATCACTCCACAATCAGACGATTCACACGCGGCCATTAGCGCCATTTGTGTCCGAAGTGTTCTGCCCTTTGGCCAGTTTTTCCCTACGCGCTCACTCCATAGACTCCACCTCGACAACCATTACCTTGCGACGACTTCCCCATGACAACCAAACACTCACCGATTCGCGTCGGCATCATCGGCGTAGGCAACTGGGCTCGCCACGGCCATCTACGCGTGCTCAACCTTTTACCGCAGTACCATTTGCAGGCGGTCTACAGTGAGCGCCATGAACGAGCCGAAGCAGCAGCCAACGAGTATTCGATCTCTCAGATCGCCGACTCGGTTGACACACTGGTTAATAATCCCGAGGTTGACCTGGTAGTGGTGCTCAATACCGCGCCCCAGCATGAATCAACCGTTCGTGCCGCCATTGCTGCTGGCAAGGATGTCTACTGTGAATGGCCATTGACCACCACTACGGCTGACTCACAGAGCCTGTTGCAACTGGCCAACAAGGCAGGTGTGCGTCACATCGTCGGGCTGCAACGCCGTCATGCACCACACAACCGTTACCTGCAGGACTTGCTTCAACAGGGGTACGTCGGCAAGGTGCGTTCAGTCCGGATGCACGTCAGCATGAATTACTTCCAGGCCGTGCGACCCAATGCACTGCGCTGGACCGCACCGGAGGAAAACTTCTCCAGCGTAATTTCAATTTACGCCGGCCATTTCCTGGACATGCTCTGCACGGAGACTGGCTGGCCACTCAGCGTATCAGGCCTGATGGCCAGCCAGTTCCCGCAGGTGACCATCAGGGAAACCGGCGAAGTACTGCCGAGCACCGCGCCTGACCAATTAGTGCTGAGCGGCCTGCTATCGGATGGCGGCGTTATCTCCATCCACATTGAAGGCGGCAAGCGGAACGGATCCGGCGTGCAAATCGATATCACGGGCGATCAGGGCGACCTGAAAATTACCAACCGCTCAGCGTTTGGCGATGTCGGTGACGACTATGTCATCGAGGGCGCGCATGGCGATAACCTGACGCTGGAAGTGCTGCCCGTGCCTGAAAATTATCAGCGCCTTCCGGTCTCATCATTGCCATCAGCAGTGCTGGAGCTGGCAGAGCTCTATCATGTGCATGCACAAGATATTGCCGAAGGCACCCATGCGGCGGCGACGTTCAACGATGCATTACGCCTGCATCAATTGCTAGATGCTGCAAAAAGCGGAATTCAATCGCCCCTCAATTAAGGAGCGACGATTGACGGGTGTGGAATTCGTCGAGATCGATCATATCCAGATTGCCCATCGTCGACGCATCGGTGCGGGCTCGTTCGCAGAGTGCGGTGAACTCCAGCAAGTCGGCGGGCCGCAGAACTGCCCAACTGCGTCTAGATACCTTTACGAAGTCGACCCGGCGCCTCGCCATATATCTCCTTGAACTTCTTGCTGAACGCCGCTTGGGATTGATACCCAACCTGCACAGCAATATCGCTTAACCCGAGATGGGAATGACTCAGCAGGCTGAATGCCAATTCCATACGGATCTGAGTGAGAAGTACCCAAGGTGATACACCGGCCACCTTCGTGAACAGACGCATGAACGTTGCGCGAGACATGTTCGCAGATTCGCACAGGCCTTCGATGGTCCAGTCACGTCCAGGCTCTTCCAGCATGGCTTGCCAAGGCCGGCTGAGGCGCTTGTCGGTCAGCAGGGCCAGTGTGCCCGTGCTCTGGTCATGAGTCGCAATATGGGCGCGTAGCATCAGGGTGAACAATGCCTGCGACAACGCATCGAGCATGAACTTCGCCCCAGCTTGCTCACCGTCCGCTTCACTGCGCAGCAGTGCGGTCAGCATTGTCATCGGTTCACGAGATGATAAAGCGCCGCAAGAAATAACCAGGAACGCCGGCAATGCAGCAAACAGGAGCGACGCGCGGTTGTAGTGGAAACGGCCGCAGAGCATATCGAGGTCGGGACTCGCGCCACCAATGCGATGCACGGGCAATAAGCCGCCCGAGATAACCTGTGATTTGGTTGGCGCGACCATTTCGCCGGAACTGTGTATGAGATGCGCGACACCCGATGGCGATAAGAGAATGTCCCCCGCCGCCATCTTTACTCGCTGACCGTCGGGAAATACAACCCGGCATTCGCCAGCAAGAACAACGTGATAAGGCGCCACGCCCAAAGCTTCCTGGTGATGCTCCAACGCCCAGTCACCCTCGAACTGGCAGCGCAGATCCAGACTGCCGCGCACGTTGGCCAGCGAGATAAGCTTATCAATCGAAGTCATTTTGGACGCACAGAAGAAAATGAGTGGTTCGAACAAATCCTGCTGATGGAGGCAGTCAAGACTGTGCGCGTCGAAACAGTATACCCAACTCGTCACCTTGGCCAAGGTCGGCTCGGATGCTCACGGGCGAGACGCAACCTCATCCAGATGGTTGAGCAAGTCCAGCGGATCCTCATAGACTCTCAGTGCCCCTGCCCGTTCCAGCTCACCGATGTCATAGCCGCCCGATAGCAAACCAATACCTGTCGCTTTGCAGCGTCTAGCGGCCAGCATGTCCCACACAGCGTCACCGATCACCAGGCACTCTTCGATTGCGACATCCATGCGGCGCGCCGCTGCCAGAAATAAATCCGGGTCAGGTTTACCGTATTTCACGTCATCACGAGTGATGATTTTGATCTCATCCAAATCCAGCCCAAGTGCCTTCAGATTGATCCTGGCCGTATCTGTGCCCCCGCTGGTCGCAATACACCAGTCGATATTGGCGTCGGTTAGCGATTCGAGAAGGTCTGTAGCACCCGGAAGCGCAATGATCTGCCCCTGAAGTCGCGCATAGGCTTGAGCGTGTTTTTCACTCAGGCGTTCGGCCTGCTTCGCGTTGATATCCAACCCTGTCTCGCGAGACAAAGACTTCAACATGAGACCGCCGCTCATCCCGATTTTTCGGTGTATGCGCCACATCGCCAGAGCAATATCCTCTGAGTCGAGGGCTTCTTTCCAGGCCGCTACGTTTTGGTAAACGCTATCTGTCAGCGTGCCATCAAGGTCGAATATGAAGGATGTTTGAGGTCGCATAGGGATTCTCTTCAGAGGGGAGTGACCGTCGGCGAACGATCGTGTACTTCACCGCACGATTGCTCTACGAACACTGCTCAAGCAACCGGCTACTACTTCGAACGCGTTACGCCTGGTGCGTTCGATGTTTCGATGCACCGCCGCACCCTCCCCCTCGGGTATTCCTGCGCCGGCTGAACACGCCCTAAGGCAAGGTTTCCCGGCGATATTGCCCTGGCGATTTCCCGTGGACCCGACGAAACGCAACGCCAAACGCTGCATCGGACAAATAGCCCAGTGAAGCCGCGACGGTTGCGACGCTGTCCATGCCATTGCGCAAACGCGCCGCCGCCACTCTCATGCGCCAGCGCGTAGCATATTCGACAGGCGCCAGCCCCACTCGCGCCTTGAACAATGCAGCAAAACCGGATCGGGACATGCAAGCGACATCGGCCATTTCAGCCAACCTCCAGGGCTTTTCGGGGGCACCATGAATGGCCTGGAGTACCCCGGCGAGGGCCGGATCCCTCAGCCCTGCCAACCAATTCAGATCAGCAGCGTCGGCAGTGCTGATGTGATGGCGAAGCGCATGAACGAAGATCAGCCGCAACAGGTCATTGCACATCGCGTGCGCGCCAGCGTGGTTCGAACGCCATTCGCGATCCAGTTCATCGAGCAGCCAGCGGAACGACAAGGCACCTTCGGACCCGGCCCGGATGATGAGTGCAGCCGGCAGCACATCGAGCAATTGCGAGGCGCCAGGGCCCACCAGCGAAACGCTGCCGCCGAGCAACTCGACGTCGTCACCCACGCCAAATGTCGCCGATGCCCCAGCGTCGGAGAAGACATCAGCGGCATCCACTGCTTCCACGTCCGGCCCGCTTCCCAATATGAACGGCGTGCGCGAAACCACAAAACAGTCGCCGGCCAGCAAAAGGCGCGCCGGCATCCCGTGCAGGCGCAGCCAGCACTCGCCTCGCCGCACAACGTTGAATTTCAACTCGATGGGCCGGAAATTCAACGCCCAGACGCCTCCCGCCTGCAATCGAACAGAACACGCGGCTCGCAGCCCTGACAGTGCCAGAACATCGGACAGTGGATCAGATACGGCATTTTGGATGATCACGACAGATAATCGGATTTATCAGACTGGTTCGTCCAGCAATCTTAGAGAAGAATGGAGTGCTTCGATACTTGACCGGGAGATTTCTTATGACGACGCTTCAGCAACCCATACAGACGCCGTTCAACGCTGCAAGCACCGCAGCCCAAGTCATGGCCGGCGTTGATCTGCGGGGGAAACTTGCCATCGTCACTGGCGGCTATTCCGGGCTGGGTCTGCTGACCTCAAAAAGCCTGGCCGAGGCCGGTGCGCGCGTTATCGTGCCGGCCAGAGATGTGGCACGCGCACACGCCACCCTGGCCGGGATCGAAAGGGTCGAAGTGATGGAGATGAATCTCATGCAGCCCGCCTCGGTTGAAGCCTTTAGCCGAAGCGTGGTCAACAGTGGTCAGCCGGTTTCCCTGCTGATCAACTGCGCCGGGGTGATGGCCTCGCCGCTGATGCGGGACGCCGACGGCCATGAAAGCCAATTTGCCACCAACCATCTCGGTCATTACCGTCTGGTGTGCGGGCTGTGGCCAGCGCTCGTTGCTGCGGGCGAAGCGCGTGTGGTTTCGGTATCGTCGCGAGGGCATCAGATCGCAGGAATAGATTTTGACGACATTGATTTTCTGCACCGTCCTTACGACAAGTGGATTGCGTACGGTCAGTCAAAGACCGCTAACGCACTGTTTGCCTTGGCACTTGATAACCGCGGACGTGACCAGGGCATAAGGTCATTTTCGCTGCACCCAGGTCAAATCCTCACCGACCTGAGCCGCCATCTGAGCAGCACAGAAATAGCCGCATTCGACGTGATGGATGAGCACGGTCAGCAGCGCCTGAACCCTGAGACAGGGCTAAAAACCCTGGAGCAAGGCGCTGCAACCGGCCTGTGGTGCGCGACCAGCGCCATGCTTTCAGGTTCGGGGGGTGTGTATTGCGAGGACTGCAATATCGCGGCACTCAGTGAATCGGAGACGGGTCGAAAGGGCGTGGCGAAATGGGCAGTGGACCCAGAAGCCGCCGAACGTCTTTGGCACGTATCCGAGGCATGGACAGGGATGACATTGCCATGACCCGGGTGACGCGTAACAGGCCACTTCACGGTCGATGCTGTTGCAAAATCGGGTTTCCCAAACTGTCCAAGCATCGATCCGTGAAAGCGCCTTTGTACCAGGCTGCCAGGTGAAATCTCAGCCTGAGAACCTCTGCAAAGATTCAGGATTACGAGTTCAGACGCGTACGTTTCTGCCATGGAAACCAATGTCGAGTTTTCAACAGAATCGGCCAGGAGCGGACGTTCCCGGGTGACTGCTACGCCCCAATATAGAGGGGGCATCAGTCAGGGGCGAAGAATTCTATCCTTTCAGAACAAGCGACATGTCTGAGTATTTGTCATACATAAAATCGACGAATGCGCGAACCTTTGGAGCCGCAAGGCGCCTGGACGTATGCAAGACCCAAAGCGCTGGCTCAACACCTGACACCGTGCCCCACTGAACCAAATCACCACGGGCAAGCTGGTCCCATGCAATGGACTGCGGGATGAGGGCTGCACCGCCACCGGCTATGGCCGCATCGCGGACCATTAGCAATGAAGAGAACCGCATTTTCGGGATCGGCTCCAGGACCAACTGCCCGCCATCGAGACTCCAGTGGGTGGGCTGGAACGTTGAGGTCACGATGGCCGGAACGGGTCTGATCGCGCCGGGCATCGGCCTGGGTATTTCAGGCGCTGCGACAACTATCAGCCGGTCCCTGGCGAAACACCGGCCGACCAGGCTGCTATCCGGGCTTGGATTGACTCGAATGGCGACGTCAAATTGCTCCTCAACAAGGTCGACGATGCGATCTTCCGCCACGACCTCAATCAAGACTTGCGGATAGACCGCACAGAATTCGGCGCCAATCCGCCCCATCGCAAGCTGTGAGAACAGCAGCGGAGCGGCGACTCGCAAAAGTCCGCGAGGCGTAGAAACGCCTTCACGTGCAGCCGTCAACGCTTCGGTCACTTCACTCAGCGGCCCATCAGTGCGAGACATCAGCGCCTCACCGGCGTCGGTGAGTTTCAGACCACGCGCGCTGCGCTCAATCAGCCTTACGCCCAGTTGTTCTTCAAGATCGGCGATTCGGCGCGACAAGGTGGCTTTGGAAATACCGCTGGCACGGCTTGCCTTTCCCAGCCCCGAATGGGTGGCGACGAGAATGAAATCGCTCAGCGCGTTCAGGTTCATGATGTTCCATATTTGAAACGAGGTGTCTATATCTTGTGATCTTCGTTTTGTAAGTGCAACGGATTACTTTCTCGTCATCGGAGCCAGCGGCACGCTTCAGTCGAGGATCGGCGTGATAAATGGCTTCGCTGATATCCCCAATGCAATCGAACGCAATCGCACGGTTTCAGGCACTGACAAGGTCGGTGCGGGCTCCACTCTCTGATCCACCCCCCTATATTCAACGCAGGATTTATAAAATGAGCATTCTGGTTATTGGTTCCACGGGCACGATTGGCTCACTCGTCACTCAAGGCCTTGCTGATGCGGGCGCCGAGGTTAAAGCCCTTGTGCGCCAAGCGGGCAAACGGGAACTCCCGGCAAACGTCACCGAAGTTGTTGCAGACCTCACTGACGTCGCTTCGATGCGCGTTGCGCTCTCGTCGGTGCGCACCCTGTTCTTGCTCAATGCCGTGACGCCCGACGAGGTAACCCAGGCCCTTATCACGTTAAACCTTGCTCTCGAGGCTGGTATCGAGCGCATCGTTTATCTTTCAGTGATTCATGCCGACAAGTTCACCAATGTTCCGCACTTCACTGGCAAGCATACCGTTGAGCGCATGATCGAGAGCTTCGACATGCCTGCAACTGTTCTGCGTCCGGCTTACTTCATGCAAAACGACCGCATGGTCCAACAGACGATTCAGAACTACTCGATATACCCAATGCCCATCGGTTCGGCGGGCGTGTCGATGATTGATGCGCGCGACATCGCAGATGTCGCCGTTGCAGAATTACTGCGGCGCGACAAGGCATCCACTGCGCTTGAAGGTGTAACGCTGGATTTGGTCGGGCCGCAATCGCTCACCGGCGCGTCCGTGGCGAAGACCTGGAGTGCAGCTCTGGGCCGCGAGATTGGCTACGGGGGTGATGACCTGGCCGCTTTCGAAGACCAACTGGCTTCGTATGGTCCCACCTGGCTCGCTTACGACATGCGCCTGATGATGGCGGGTATCCAGACCTTCGGCATGCAATCAACTGAAGGAACGGTAGAGAAGCTTCAGACCATCATCGGGCACCCGCTGCGCACCTACGAGGACTTTGTGCGCGAGGCCGTTGCCGAGGTTTAAGCAGCCATGGCCAAGGGCTAAGTTGAGACTTAACGCACTACACACTCCACAGCGGCGCTTGATCCTGACGAGGTGGCCTTGTTTGGCAATGACGAAGAGAACGCTGGGGGCGGCGTAAACGCTAGCGCCGGGGATGCTGGCACTATGACCGGCGGCTGCGTGAAACTGGGGGTATAGCCAAACTGCCCTGCCGCGAAAGTTGAGGTTCCGCCGCGATTGGTGAGGTTAATCAAGCCATCAATGACGTGAACGTATAAACCCGGCGGCAGATTCGGACCAGGAGCCGGGACGACCGCCGCGAGAGTCGACAGACTGCCTGCAACCTTCGAATCCAGCCAGGCAACCGCTCGGGCCAACCGGTAGGAATAACGGGCGGCGATGACGGACGTAAACGCGCCGTAGGATGTATCACTCTGGATGGCTGCGGCCTCGAATTCAGCTCCCGTCAACGCCAGATAGCGGGAAAGACGCCCAATACTGGCAACCGCCTTGGGCTCCGGACGATACTGCACCACGACACTGGCCGATCGCAGGGCAATGCTTGCAGCCGGGGTCACCAGGGTCACGCGATCAAGGCTGCGTTGCCCAAGCTTGCCGACGTCGGAACGCATGCCGCCCTGCTTCAGGGTCAACAGCAATTGGTCCTGCGCGGGCATCGACGCGTCGTAGACATAGGTATTCAGCGTCACCACTGTATCAGGCTGCAACGTGAGCTGACTGTCGTCGCTGAAGCGGATCTGCGCATAACCCTTGCCCTGGGTCGAAACCGTATCCCCCGCCTCGACCGTCGACTGAACACTTAGAATCCGCATACTGCCATCCGCTTTATTCACGAACAGCGGTCCACTCAAGTGAGTGACGATCCCTACCCCTGGCGCGGCCTGAGCCCATGCCGCCGAGGCCAGAAGCGTAGCCAACAATAGCGACTTAATTGCAGTACATTTTTTTCGCGAGTTCATTTTTTGTACTCAGGGGACTGGATGCAAGGGCACTGGACGGAGCGTCATCTTTCTTTTCCGCTTCACGGGATTTATCACTAATAAGCGGCGTTTCGTTGAACGTCTGATCCAGCGAATTGTTTGTATTGCGAACCAGTTGCTCAGTCGCCTGCTGCACGGGCTTCGAGGGCTCCGATGTGGTCGATGGCGTCGTGACCTGACAGAGCGCAGAAGTAGACGACACAGAACAGGTTTCTTTGGCCGCGGCATCAGCAGCCGCTTTGGCCGCAGCATCGGCAGCCG
>NZ_ATLO01000007.1 GCF_000416235.1 Pseudomonas sp. CFII64
GCGATTTGTACGAAATCGGCTACAACAAAAAGCCGGCGAATGAGCCGGCTTGTTATTTAACTCGCTAACTTGTGTAGATACTCAACATGCCGCTGATGCGCGACGCTTTGCACAATCGGCCTTAACCGCAAGGTACTTCCCGGCAGGCGCTGGGCGAGTCTGGCCAGGGAGAGTGGCGTCAGCGCGCCGAGTCGGGGATAGCCGCCGATGGTTTGGCGGTCGTTAAGCAGGACGATGGGCTGACCGTCGGGGGGCACCTGGATCGCGCCCAGCGGGATACCTTCGGAGATCATCGGTGCGCCTTGATATATCAATTCCGGCCCCAGCAGGCGAATGCCCATACGGTCGGCGCGGCTGTCCAGGGTCCAGTCGTTGTTGAACACGTCGAACAGGCTCAGGCCGCTGAACTCGCCGATTTGCGCACCCAGGACCACGTCCAGTGGCGTAGCGTCATGGAAGTCCGGGATCTGCTGTTCAGTCAGCGCGCGCAGCACGAACGCCGACCCTGAATAACTAAGCCGGTCACCTTTGGCCAACGCTTTGCCCAAGCCATCGAGACCGCCCAGTTCTTCGCGACCAACACTCGCGCAGCTGCCCAGCACCTTGGGCGCGTCGAAACCGCCAGGTGCGGCCAGGTAAGCCCGAGCGCCGAGTTGTGGCTGGCTGAATCGCAAGCGCTGGCCCTTGCCGACGAAGAAACTGCGCCATGGCTGAATCGGCCGGTCGTCGAGCATCGCGCCCAGGTCAGCGCCCGCCAGCGCCAGGCAGCAATCGTCTTCGGCCAGCAGCGTCAGACTACCCAGGGTAATTTCGATGACGGTGGCATCCAGCGCGTTGTTCAGCAGGCGATTGGCCCAGGACATGGACACCCAATCCAGCGCCCCGCCCTGGGTCACGCCCAGATGCCGTACGCCGAAACGGCCGGCGTCCTGCAACAGGCACAGCGGTGTGCTGCTTTCGATCAACAGCGCGCTCATGGCTGCACCTCCAGCGGTGTGTCATCGCCGCCCAGACGCACGAACTCCGCGTGATCGACGGCAGCGAACGTCACGCTGTCGCCGGGCTGCATCAGGCTGTAGCCATCCCGTTGCCGATCAAACAGTTTGCTTGGCGTACGCCCGATCAGGTTCCAGCCGCCGGGGGAAACCACCGGATAAGCGGCGGTCTGCCGCTCAGCAATGCCAACGCTGCCGGCGGCGACGCGTTTGCGTGGGGTGTTCAGGCGTGGCGCAGCGAGAATTTCTTCCACCAGGCCCATGAACGCGAAACCCGGCGCGAAACCCAAGGCGAATACCTGATACTCGCGCTCGCAGTGACGCCGGATCACTTCGCTGATTTCCAGGCCGCTGCGCCGCGCCAGTAACTTCAATTCAGGGCCGACGCTGAGGTCGTACCAGACCGGCAACACATGGTGCTGACCGCGGGCAGCCGGGTTCGGGGCCAGATCGCGCAGCGCCTGATGGATCAGCTCCCGGGCCTGATCAGGATTCAGGGCGAGCACATCGTAATGCACCATCAAGGTGGTGTAGGACGGCACCAGATCCACCAGATGCACGCCGAAGCTCTCCCGCAAGCGGGCCGTAGCGGCCAGCATCCAGGGCATGTTGGTTTCGTCGATGGCGTCGAACAGCCGCACCATCAGGCAGTCGATCGCCACCACTTCAATACGCAGCTTCATAAGGCGAACTGCTCGTCCAATGCCTGGCGGATGCGTTGCACGGCGGCAATCGAACTGGCGTTGTCGCCATGCACACAGAGCGTATGCGGCGTGAGGTGCAGCGCTGTGCCGTCGCTGGCAATCAGCGGTTCGCCACGCGCCAGCGTCATGGCCTGGGCGATGATGATTTCCGGATCATGGTGAACGGCGTTGGGCTGCTGGCGCGGCATCAAGCGCCCTTGCGCGTCGTAACCCCGATCCGCGAACGCCTCGAACCAGAGTTGCACGCCAAACTCGTCGGCAATCGCCTGGGCGGCGCTGTTGTCGCGCATCGCCAGCAGCATCAGTGGCAGTTTCGCGTCATAGCGGGCGATGCCTTCGATGACCGCACGCAGTTGAACGGGATTGGCCATCATGTCGTTGTACATCGCGCCATGGGGTTTGACGTAGTGCACTCGCCCGCCCTGGGCGCGGCAGATGCCGTCCAGCGCGCCGATCTGATAATGCAGCAGATCGTGAATTTCCTGCGGGCTGCACGCCATGGAGCGGCGACCGAAGCCGACCAGATCCGGATAGGCCGGATGCGCGCCAATTGTTACGTCATTGGCAAGCGCCAGGCTGACGGTCTTGCGCATCACGCTCGGATCCCCGGCGTGGAAGCCGCAGGCGACGTTGGCGCAATCAATGAACGGCATGACTTCGGCGTCCATGCCCATGGTCCAGGCGCCGTAACTTTCACCGATATCGCAATTGAGTAACAGGCGGCCCATGGGCGTATCTCCTGTGTGCGTAAGAAATTTCGGACAACGAGGCCAGAGTCTAACGCGCCGTTTGTGTTCAAGGGCAGCGTTGCGACGAGCCTGTCAGGTACAGCGCATTTTTGGAGGGTAGCGGACGTGGCGTCCAACTAATAAAAGCGGGTGGGAGGGATAAGAAAAAGTGATGAGGGATGTTGATCGATCCGTAGGACCGGCTTTAGCCGGGAGCAACTGGCGCATTCACAGCAGCTCTGTCGTCAGAACGACTGTCCTCCCGGCTGAAGCCGGTCCTACGGGTCCATTTTTTGCGTCAATAATCCCGCTCAAGCCTGTGCTTGCGGCGCCCGCCCGTGGCGACCCAGCCGAGCATCAGGAAGAACGTCTCGATCAGCAGCGCCAGCACCAGCGCGCAGACAATGCCCCAGGCAATCACTTCCGGCGCCAGCAGCACCTGCCAGGTGTAGCCATTCCAGGTTTCACGACGGATATCAGCGTCGGCGGCAATGGCCACATGCAGCGCCCTGGCGTACCACGGACCTTGCATGGACAGCCATTCGCGTTCGAGGATCTGCGTGCGGGTCAGCAACGCGTTGATGCTGTCGGCATCACTGCGGAACACCGGGTCTTCGCTTTCACGGTAATGCTGGATCAACGCCTGCACGTCGCCCTTGAAGAACTGCGCGGCGGTTGCGTTATAGCCCTTGATGCTTTGCTGGGCCTCGATCAGGTGCGCTTCGACGCGCTTGCCGTAATCACTGACAAAACCAGGAATCTGTACCCCGAACAACAGCCCGACGGTGAACAAGACCAATCGCAGATAACTTCGCAGCATTTAGATCCCTCTCAGTTGGGTCGATGTTCTCAAGCGTTGCCCTGGGCAACGCATTCGCCACGCCGCCACAGCGCCCATTGGCCCGGCTCGTAGCGATTCCAGATCTCGTCTTCGGTCAAGGGTTCGGTGGCAATCACGGTCACCACGTCATTGGGGGTGGTTTCCGCCTGGAAATCGACGATGACATCCACGTCCTTCAAACGGGCCGGACCAAATGGCGCGCGTCGGGTAATCTGCACCAGCTTGGTCGAACAGAAGCAGAACAGCCAGTCCCCATCGCTGAGCAAGGCATTGAACACGCCTTTGCTGCGATATTCGCTGCAGGCCTGGACCAGCGACGGCAGCAGCTGTTCGATTTCCACCGGCTCAGGAAACGCTTCGCGCACCTGATTGAGCAGGTCGCAGAACGCAGCCTCGCTGTCGGTGTCGCCCACGGGTCGGTAGAAAGTGGCCTTTGGCGCAAAATCCGCCAGTTGGCCGTTGTGGGCGAAACACCAGTTACGCCCCCACAGCTCACGCACGAAAGGGTGAGTGTTGGACAGGCACACGCGGCCGACATTGGCCTGGCGGATGTGCCCGATCACCACTTCGCTCTTGATGGGATACCGCTGCACCAGCTGCGCGACTTCTGACTCGCTGCTCGCGGCAGGGTCCTGGAACAAACGCAAGCCGCGACCCTCGTAAAAGGCAATGCCCCAGCCGTCGCGATGGGGGCCGGTACGCCCGCCCCGCTGCATCAGCCCGGTGAAGCTGAAAACGATATCGGTCGGGACATTGGCGCTCATGCCCAGTAATTCACACATGCTCAGGTTCTCGTTTGAGGGCGTTCAGCGGCGCGTCTGGCGACCAGCGCCTACAGACGTGGCTCGACCCGAGAACGGTTGCCGACGCCGGACGCGGCAGGCTTGCGATCAAAGCGGTCGTCATCGTCGAACGGCTCGTCCTGCGGCTCCTGCGCGACGGCGGTCGGCTCGGCGGCGACTTGCGGATGACGCGCCCTCCAGCTTTTCTCGAGGGGCCAGCGAATCAGCACAAACAGCAGGTACAGGCCGAAGGCAATCATGCCGTACATGGCCAGATCCGACACCGCACGCCAGACATTGCTGCCGACCTTGAACAATAAATCCAGGGCTGTGATGGCAACCGCCGGGGCGAATTTTTCCTTCACCGGGTCAATGATGGTCGGGGTGAACAGCAGGACGGCAACGATCACCAGCAGCGGTTCACGCAGGTAGCGCCACATCCAGCGTGTCATCAGGAACCACACCAACAGACAACCCAACGCAGCAAATGCGTAGAGGCCCCAGGCGATCGTATAGTCGTTCTCGGTCATGACGTCCGTGGTAAGGCAGGTAATTAGGCGCTTATGATAACGGCTTTTCGCCAACCCGGCTTCCCCGGCGTCAGTTATCAGTGCCATATGCCATCAATTGGCAGTCCACATTCGATAGCGCGCGGCCACTAATGAGCGCCCAGCATGTCTCAATTACATCCGATTCCCAGCGCCCCCATCGCCGAAAAAGCCGATGGCGCCGATCCTTATGCCTGGCTGCAAAACCGCGACAGCGACGCAGTCCTCGATTATCTGAAGGCGGAAAATGCGTATCAGCACGCGCAATTGGCCGATCAGGAAGCGTTGCGCGAGACGCTGTTTGAGGAGATCAAAGGCCGCATCCTGGAGACCGACCTCTCGCTGCCTTCGCCCTGGGGGCCGTACCTGTATTACACCCGCACCACCGAAGGCGACGAATATGCCCGGCACTATCGCTGCCCGCGCCCGGCCGACGACTCGCAGACGGTGGACGAAAGCCGCGAAGAACTGCTGCTGGACCCTAACGAATTGGCCGGCGACGGCTTCTTTTCTCTGGGCACGTTCAGCATCAGCCCGGACCACCAGCGGCTGGCCTACAGCCTGGACACCAGTGGCGAAGAGGTTTATCAGCTTTACGTCAAGGAGCTGAGCAGCGGCCAGGTCAGCGCCCTGCCCTTCGAAGACTGCGACGGCAGCATGACCTGGGCCAACGACAGCCAGACGCTGTTCTTCGGCGAACTGGACGACACGCATCGCCCACACAAGCTGTATCGCCATCGTCTGGGCAATGACTCGGCGGATCTGGTGTTCAACGAGCCGGACGGGCGATTTTTCCTGCACTGTTATCGCAGCAGTTCCGAGCGGCAGTTGATCCTCGGCCTGGACAGCAAAACCACCGGCGAAACCTGGGTGCTGGACGCCGAGCGGCCAGAGCACGCTTTCGTGTGCATGGCGCCCCGGGCGCAAGGTCATGAGTACTCCGTGGATCACGGTCAAGTGGATGGAATCTGGAGCTGGCTGATTCGCAGCAATCAGGACGGCATCAACTTTGCGCTGTATCAGGCCGCCGAAAAACCCGGCGGCGTGCCCACCCGCGACGCCTGGCAAGTGCTGGTCCCGCACAGCGAAACCGTGATGCTCGATGGCTTTAGCCTGAACGCCAAAGGCCTGACCCTGAGCCTGCGTGAAGGCGGCCTGCCGATCATCGAGGTTCGCCCGCAAGGTCTGCCAACGTATCGCGTGCAATTGCCGGACGCCGCTTACAGCCTTTACGTGCAGGATTCCCTGGAATTCGACAGCGAGAAAATTCGCCTGCGCTATCAGTCACTCAATCGCCCGGCGCAAGTCCGTCAATTGACGCTGGCAACCGGCGATCAGCTAGTGCTCAAGGAAACCCCGGTGCTCGGCCCGTTCGATGCCGACGCGTATGTCAGCCAGCGCATCTGGGCAACCGCCAAGGACGGCACGCAGATCCCCATCAGCCTGGTGGTCAAGCGTGAGCTGCTCGGCCAACCGACGCCGCTGTATCTGTATGGCTATGGCGCCTACGGCGAGAGCCTCGACCCATGGTTTTCCCACGCGCGTCTGAGCCTGCTGGATCGCGGCGTGGCATTTGCCATTGCCCACGTTCGCGGCGGCGGCGAATTGGGTGAAGCCTGGTATCGCAACGGCAAGCAGGAAAACAAGCAGAACACCTTTGACGATTTCATCGCCTGTGCCGAGCACCTGATCGCTGACAACCACACCCGCGCCGAGCAACTGGTGATCAGTGGCGGCAGCGCGGGCGGGCTGTTGATCGGCGCGGTGCTCAATCAGCGTCCTGAGTTGTTCAAGGCGGCGATTGCCGAAGTGCCGTTCGTGGATGTGCTCAACACCATGCTCGATCCTGATCTGCCGCTGACCGTCACCGAATACGACGAATGGGGCAACCCGCAGCAGCCTGAGGCGTACGCGCGGATCAAGGCCTATGCGCCGTATGAAAACGTCCGCGCCCAGGCCTATCCGGCGATGCTGGTGATTGCCGGTTATAACGACAGTCGCGTGCAGTATTGGGAAGCGGCCAAATGGGTGGCAAAATTGCGCGCCCACAAAACGGACGACAATTTGCTGCTGCTCAAGACCGAACTGGGCGCAGGTCATGGCGGCATGAGCGGGCGTTATCAGGGCCTGCGCGACGTGGCGCTGGAGTACGGATTTATCTTCAAGGTATTGCAGCTGGCCGTTTGAACTCGGCCTGAAATGTTTGTCTTACTAACATCTGGCCGGACGCTTGCTAGCGTCCGGCCAGCACTCATTCATAACAAGACCGAGCCATGTCAGAACAACCTTCGTACCTGAACAATGAAATCCGCGACATGCTCATGGACTGCGGCCTGTTCGACGCCCTGCTGCCTGCCGAATTCCAGGCGGCGGCGGGCTATTTCAACATGACGTCGATCAGCCAGGGCGATGCAATCTTCAGTGAAGGCGATGCCGGCACGTTCATGTGCATCATCCATTTGGGCTCGGTGTCGGTGCAGAAACTCAATGCCGACGGCCAACCGGTGGAAATCGCTACGCTACGTCGCGGCCGGGCTTTCGGCGAGATGGCGGTGCTGGACGGTGAGCGGCGTTCGGCCAGTTGTGTCGCCGCGTCGAACTGTCAGCTGTTGAATCTGGGCCGGGATTCTCTGGACAAGATGCTCGACGAGACGCCAAAGATCGCCGCCAAGATCATCCGCGCCCTGGCCACCTCGTTGTCCAAACGCTTGCGCATGGTTGATGGCCAATTGCTGAGCTGACCGGCGCCGCGAGGTTATTTAGGGATGTTGTCCTTGTCTGCCGGGCCGCTTTCGACTGTCGGCAATGGTTGATCCTTGGGCGGCCGGGGCATTTCAATTTTCGGCAGTAAAGGCGAGTTCCCCTGTGTTCCGCCAGCCTTGGGGATACTTGGCGGTACGACCTGCGGGTACGGCGTAGGTGTCGCGGTGCCCGGTGAACCGGGTTCTGGCGCCGGGGAAATCGGCTGTAGATTGTCCGCCTGCACGACACTTAACGAGAGCGTCGTCAGGACAATCGCCGTTAGAATAGAACCTTTCATCAATGGCCTCATATGCCAGCCCGTCATATTGTGCGGCTCAGGCTACTCCTTGCCTTGAGACCGTGTTCGACTTTTTGCCACCGCCTTCTGCCGATGAGTGCCCAATGAAACGTTTCGTCCTGCTCGACACCACCGCCATTCCCGATAACGGCGGTGCCTTGTGCCTGTTCGAATACGGCGAAGATTTCGTGATCAAGATCCAGGGCGGCGATGGCGGCCAGCTGATGAACACCCGCATGCACGGCTCCGAAGACGCGCTGGCGGAAATCCCTTGCAAGAAGGTCGCACCGCGCCTGCAACCGCGGGTCTTGATCGGCGGCCTGGGCATGGGCTTCACCCTCGCTTCGGCCTTGAAACATCTTGGCAAGAACGCCGAAGTGGTGGTCGCCGAACTGGTGCCGGGCGTTGTGGAATGGAATCGCGGCCCGCTGGGCGAGAAATCCGGCAACCCGCTGCTCGACCCCCGCGCCAAGGTGGTGATCGGCGACGTCGCCCAAGTGTTGAAGAGTGAACCCCACGGTTTCGACGCGATCATGCTCGACGTCGACAACGGCCCCGAAGGCCTGACGCAGAAGTCCAACAGCTGGCTGTATTCGTCCGGCGGACTCGCCGCCTGCGCCCAGGCCTTGCGTCCCAAAGGTATTCTGGCGGTATGGTCCGCCAGCGCCGATCAGAAGTTTTCCGACAAGCTGCGCAAGGCCGGCTTCAAGGCCGAAGAGGTGCAAGTCTTCGCCCACGGCAACAAGGGCACGCGCCACACCATCTGGATTGCGGAAAAACTCAAGGGCTGAACGCTTCGCGAAGCGCTAGACTTGGCCCATTACCGTTTTCAACGAATGAACATGACACAGGTGACCCCATGAGCACGGCCAACCCCCCTTCCCACACCGCCAAGCTGGATCGCATCCTGGCCGACGCCCAGCGCGACCGCGAAATGGGTTATCGCGACAAGGCTCTACGCATGTATCCGCATGTGTGCGGCCGCTGCGCCCGTGAGTTCGCTGGCAAACGCCTGAGCGAACTGACCGTTCACCACCGCGACCACAATCACGACAACAACCCGCAGGACGGCTCCAACTGGGAGCTGCTGTGCCTGTACTGTCACGATAACGAGCACTCGCGCTATACCGATCAGCAGTATTTCTCGGAAAGCTCCACCAGCAGCCCGAAA
The DNA here is from genome assembly GCF_000416235.1 of Pseudomonas sp. CFII64. Lineage (GTDB taxonomy): Bacteria > Pseudomonadota > Gammaproteobacteria > Pseudomonadales > Pseudomonadaceae > Aquipseudomonas. The sequence continues at coordinate 8,810 of NZ_ATLO01000007.1, forward strand.
ATCGCCAAGGCAACCCACAACCCGTTTGCGGCGCTGGCAGGGTTGATGAAGAAAGACGAGCCGTAGGACCGGCTTCAGCCGGGAGCCGGGAGCCGGGTTCCCGCTTCGCCCTTCGGCTCGCGGATAAATCCGCTCCTACCAACATGACGCACGTATAATCGCCCGCTTTTCCCAGCGAGCATTCCCCCCGTGGCCAACAAACGTTACGCCTGCATTGGCTTGTACAACCCCAAGTCTCCGGAAAACGTCGGCTCCGTGATGCGTGCGGCGGGTTGTTATGGCGTGGCGTCGGTGTTCTACACCGGCAAACGCTACGAGCGCGCCCGGGATTTCGTCACCGACACCAAGAAAATCCATCAGGACATTCCCCTGATCGGCATCGATGACCTGAAAAACATCCTGCCGCTGGGTTGTATTCCAGTGGCCGTGGAACTGGTTGAAGGCGCACGCCCGCTGCCCGAATACACCCATCCCGATCGCGCCCTGTATATCTTCGGCCCGGAGGACGGCTCGCTGGACCAGGACATCCGCGACTGGTGTGAAGACGTCGTCTACATCCCCACCACCGGTTGCATGAACCTTGCCGCGACCGTCAATGTCGTGCTTTACGATCGCATGGCCAAAGGCATCAATACGCGCTCAGGGCCGCAGTTCGGCAGAGAAAAAGCCGACTAGCGGCACGATTGCTGACAAATGCATTGAACAGTTCCGAACGGCGGCAGTCAGTTTTACTGAACCGAATTCATCTCATCATGGAGAACGATCATGAGCGACACCCCGATCATTGAACGCATTGACAACGCAGCGCAAGAAATCCACACCCCACAAAACGTTCATGGCTGGGAGCGTGTCGGCTCTCTGGCGGGCGGCGTATTGATGATGGGCAAAGGCCTGCGTCGTGGTGGCATCTTCGGTTTGATCCAGCTGGCCATTGGCGGCGCTGTATTGGCACGCGGCATCACCGGCCATTGCTCGGCCAAGAGCCTGATCGAGAAAAGCCGCAGCGACCTGGACACCGCCAAAGCCCGCATCAAGCGCGCTGGCGATGAACTGAGCTTGCTGAAAACCAAAGCGGAAGTGACTGCCGAGAACGCCGTTGCCGATGGCGTTGATGCACTGACCAAGCCTAAAGCTGAGGTTTGATGCTCGCATAGGAGCCAACTGGTTGGCGAACGGGTGCGTCAGTTACCACGCAAATCCGTAGGACCGGCTTTAGCCGGGAGGACATTCTCGCGGCTAAAGCCGCTCCTACAATGCAATTGCGCGAAGGTTCAGCACAATGGGATGACCAATGCGATGGGCTTGTTAGTTATGAGGCGGGGCGGGGGAGGAAGTTCGAGCCGTAGGACCGGCTTTAGCCGGGAGCGAGCAAAATCTGACGCCGCAACGGGTGCGAATGTACCGGCCGCCTCCCGGCTAAAGCCGGTCCTGCGAGATTGACGTCCAAGGTGTGATGAGGGCCCAGACGAGACGGTACCTACAGACTACCAATCCTACCCCGCGCGAAAGATCAGATAGTCTTCCCAATCATCCTCGGCCACGCTGTTTTCACTGAGCATGCGTCCGGACTGAGAGATGCGCTCCCGATGCACTGCATCGCGATCACCGCAGACCAGGTGATGCCACAGCGGCAAGTCCTTCCCTTCGCTGACCAGCCGATATCCACAAGTCGGCGGCAACCATTTGAATTCGTCCGCCTGACCCGGCGTGAGCTGAATGCAATCGGGCACCGAAGCCCGGCGATTGCTGTAATCGGTGCATTGACAGGTTTTCAGATCCAGCAACTTGCAGGCGATACGCGTGTAATAAACGCTGTTGTCGTCCTCGTCCTCAAGCTTTTGCAGACAGCACAGACCGCAGCCGTCGCACAGCGATTCCCACTCGGTTGCATCGAGCTGATCGAGGGTCTTGCGTATCCAGAAGGGTTCGACTTTAGCGGCCATGGTTCGGGCAATCAGCATCAACAGTGAAAAGGTCGCCAGTCTAGTGGCACAAGGGGCGCGGGCCAAGCGCTTACGACTGCCGGTAGCCAGGACTTGTCAGATTGCCAGCAGCGCAGTAGTTTTAGGCCGCTACCTTCCGGACTTCCGCGATGCCTGCCGTCCACGGCCCATCTGCTTGAGCGTCTGCAATTCTCTTTCTTCAGGATTCTCATGAGCACAAATCCACGCATCGCCGATCACCCTATCGACCCGCAATTCACCGAACGCTGGTCGCCCCGCGCCTTTACCGGCGAAAGCATCCCCCAGGAAACCCTGTTGAGCTTCTTCGAAGCGGCGCGCTGGGCGCCGTCGGCGTACAACTCGCAGCCTTGGCGTTTCCTGTACGCCCGTCGCGATACGCCGAATTGGGCGCGTTATCTGAGCCTGCTGGTCGAGTTCAACCAGTCCTGGGCGCAACATGCTTCGGCGCTGGTCATCGTGATTTCCAAGACCACCTTCATCGCCCCCGGCGCCACTGAAGAGTCACCCGCGTTGTGGCACACCTTCGACACCGGTTCGGCCTGGGGCCATCTGGCCTTGCAAGCGAGCCTGAGCGGCTGGTACACCCACGGCATGGCCGGTTTCGACAAGGAGCGAACCCGTCAGGAGCTGAATATTCCAGAAGGCTATGAGATCCACGCGGCTATCGCGATCGGCAAACTGGGTGATAAATCGACACTGCCTGAATTCCTGCAAGGTAGAGAAATCCCAAGCCCGCGCCGTCCGGTGCAAGAGCTGGTGGCAGAAGGCGATTTCACGCTCTAAATCTTGTGGGAGCCAACTTGTTCGCGAGGCGCCGGTATTGCTACACCATTTATCCGCCTCGCTAACAAGTTGGTTCCTGCATTAATACCCCCGCGAGAAATCCACTTCCCCACGCAACGCTTCACCCGCTTCGAAAGCTTTCAGGTTGGCGAGGAATAACTCGACCATGGCTGTAGGAGAAGTCGGCGCGGCGCTGTGCCCGGTCAGCAGCAAACCCCAGGCGGTCCAGAACGGATGGCGCTGCGGCAGCGGTTCCTGGCGGCAGACGTCGATGACCGCGCCCGCCAGATGCCCTTCTTTCAGTGCCTCGACCAGATCCGCGTCAACCACGGCAACGCCGCGCCCGACATTGATGAATAAACCCGTTGGCTTGAATTTGGCGAACAGCTTCGCATCGAACAGATCATGGGTCTCCGGCGTGTTGGGCAGAAGGTTGATCACGTAATCCACCTCGCCCACCAGACGCTCCAGATCCGCCATCGCCGCCACTTCAACAAATGGCGCCTGGGTGCGTGCCCGGGACGCAATGCCATAGACCTGCACGCCAAACGGGGCAAGGAATTGCGCAACGCTCACGCCGATGTCGCCAGCGCCAACGATCAACACCTTGCGCCCCGCCAGGCTGTGACTGGCGCGATTGTCCCACTTGCGCTCGACCTGACTCATCAGGCGCGCCAGCACTTCGCGTTCATGACCGAGCATGTAGGTCAGGACGAATTCAGCCATCACCTGACCGAAAATGCCCACGGCACGGGTCAAACGGTAATCCCGGCTCAAGCTGTCGACCAACAACGGCGTGACGCCCGCCCAGGTCGACTGCAGCCACTGCGGGGTGTGGCCTTGGCGTAGCAGGTTGGCCAGCAAATCCGGCTGACCCAGCCAGACCGGACAATCGGCCGCCAATCGCGACAATTCAGCCGAGTCGCCGGTACTCATGACTTCAAGTTCCGGAGCGGCCTGGCGCAGCAATTGGGTGTAAACAGGGTAATCGTGTTCAGCAATCAGAACGCGCATGGCTCAAAACCTTTAAAAACAAAACAGGCGACTCGAAGACAGATCGGGCCTGATCAAATCCGGGTCACGTATGCAAAAAGCAGATTTAACACCCTGGCCCGCAGGCGCAGGGGCATTGGTTGCTCACATCGGATCGTTGCGACGCAGCAGTTCTTCCGGCAAGTGCTCGATGTATTCGTCTTCGGCCGGCGGCATCTGCAGGTGATAACCCTGTTTATCGAGGTTCTCCAGCACCTTGTGGATGTCCTCCCGGGAAAGCTGCCGTTCCGGACTCAGCACCAGGTCGAACGCGTGATGCGGCGTACCAAAGGCGACCATCAGTTCAACCGGAACACGCTTGAGCACGTCGCTCTTCAGCACGTACAGGTACATTTCGTTTTTCTTGGTGCTGCGATAGATCGAACAAATACGCTTCAAGACTGTTCTCCGGTACCGGCCAGGTGATCGAGCAGCGCCTGGCCCATCAGGTCGCGACGCCAGCCGCGCAACGACTCTGGCAATTGATAAGGCCCGTCGGGATAACCGCTCTTGAGCAGTGCTTCGAGGGTTTTCTTGCGCAGCATCAGTTCTGGCGCCATGTCCAGTTGCTCGGCGTAGCGTTGACCCAGGGCGCGCAGGCTTTTGAGCAGGGTCGCGGCGTCGATTGGCAGCGGTTCAGGCAACGCCTGGGGCCATTGCTCAGGCGGCACGCTGCCGGTGCGTTTGATCAGGTCGAGGAGAAACTCGCCGTCCTGGCGCACGGTTTTCGGGTGCATGTCGTCGATTTTTGCCAGCGCGCCGAGATTGTCCGGCTGCGTCTTGGCCAGCGGCCACAGCGAGTGTTCCCGCACGATGCGGTTACGCGGCAGGTTCCGGGCGCGGGCTTCGCGTTCACGCCACGCACACAGCTCACGCAACACCGCCAGTTGCGCGCGGGACAGCTTCCAGGCCAGCTTGGCGTCGCGGTACACCTCGTAAGGGTCGACTTCACGACGCAGGTTGGCGACCAGCTCGGCGCCATCGTCCAGCACCCAGGCGTACTTCTCGTCCGAAAGGCGCGGCCGCAGGATGTTGTAAACCTCGGCCAGGTGCACCGCGTCTTCTGCGGCATAGCTGATCTGGGTTTCCGACAGCGGACGCTGCAACCAGTCAGACCGGGTTTCGCCCTTGGGCAGGTCGATGTTCAACACCTCCTGCACCAGTCGCGAATAACCCATGGAAAAACCCAGGTTCAGATAGGCCGCCGCCAGTTGGGTGTCAAACAAGGGCGCTGGCAGACTGCCGGTCAGGCGCAGCAGGACTTCGAGATCCTCGCTGCACGCATGGACCACTTTGATGACATCCGGGTTTTCCAGCAACGCAGACAGCGGGCGCCAATCATTGATCAGCAGCGGATCAATCAGCCAGGCGCAGGAACCGTCACCGATCTGCAGCAGCGCAGCGATGGGATAAAAAGTGTCGACCCGCATGAATTCGGTGTCGAGGGCGACAAAAGGCAAGGCCTGCCATTGCGCGCAATGTCGGGCGAGGCTGGCGTCGTCGCGAATCCAGTGAATATCGATGGCCACACGGCTCTCCCATGAAGAATGGCGCGCAGTATATATCGCCATGGGTGCTTACCGCGCATCTGTCCTACACCTGTTGAACATCTTCATCTTGGGTTTTTGGCGAAATTCCGCACGAAACCGACCGCTGACCGGATTACCGGCTGATCTTGCGCAGCACGTAAACCCGCCACATGGCGTACCCGGGAAGAAAGTCGTAATGGCGCAGAATCCTGAAGCCGGACGCTTCGAATTCGCCCTTGATCGCGGTCCTGCCGACCACGAACCGGCTGCGTCTGGCGGCGGGCAGTCCGCAACTGTCGCGGTGGGTCTGCATGCGCTTGCGACGCCATGACCGGATATTGCCATCGACCCACAGCGCAACAATCACGGTGTCGCGGCTGACGCGGTGGAACTCGCGCAAGATATCCGAGCGTTCGTCGCTGTCGGCAATATGGTGGAACAGCCGCATGCAGAAAATACAATCCACCGCGTTGTCGTTGAGGTCGATGGAAAACGCCGAGGTCTGAAATGTCTTGATGCGCTTTAGCACCGCCGTTGGGCAGTGATTCTCGGCCAGGGCCAGCTTGTCTGCGGATTGATCCCCGGCGAGGATGACGCGATTGGCGTGTTCGGCCAGCACCGACCAGAACTTCCCGGCACCACTCGGCAGATCGAGGACCAGGCCCGGCTCCCCCGCCGCCTTCAACGCATGGCGCGCCAATTGCTCGTCACGCCACAGGCTGAATCGCCGGACGAACCCCGGTCGCGGCTTCTCGCCCACGTTATTCATTTGCCAGCACGCTATTGCTGGCCAAGCCACGGCAGCCGGCAAACATATCCAGGCTCGGGTTGTAGACCTTGGTATTGACCTCCAGCAGACCGAGCATGGAGTGAAACAGATTGTCCTGGCTCAGCGGTGCATTACGCTCTTTTTGCAAGCAACCTGTATCGACCGAGAAAGACGCTTTATAGGCATCGGAAAACCAGGCAAGCATCGGAACATGCTTCTGTTGATCCGGCGCCAACATATAAGGTGTGCCATGCAGGAACAGATTATATTCGCCCAGCGATTCGCCATGGTCCGACAGATACAGCATCGCGGTATCCACCTTGGCCTGATTACTGCGCAAGATATCAATAAGGCTCGACAGCACGTGGTCGGTATACAGCAAGGTATTGTCGTAACCATTGACGATACTTTCGCGACTGCAGTTGTTCAGCGCGTTACTTTCACACACGGGGGTGAATTTCTCGAACGCCTTGGGATAGCGTTTGAAGTATTCAGGACCATGACTGCCCATCTGGTGCAACACCAGGACGGTGTCCTGATCGAGGTTATCAATGAAACTCTGCAAGCCCTGAAGCAGGATATCGTCCCGGCATTCGTTATTGGCGCACAAGATCGGATCTTTGAGGTTACTGACATCCTGCAAGGTCACCCGATCACAGGTGCCCTTGCAACCGGACTGGTTGTCACGCCAGACCACATTCAGACCCGCATGCTTGATCACGTCCAGCAGGCCCTCCTCGTTTTTCGCCTTGGTCGCGCTGTAATCCTTGCGGCCCATGTTGGAAAACATGCATGGCACGGACACCGCAGTCTCGGTTCCGCAAGAGTGCACGTCGGTAAAAGCGATCAGGCCTTGTTCCTTGCTCAGGTTCGGCGTGGTGTCACGGCCGTAGCCGAGGATGCCGAAGTTCTCGGCACGGGCGCTTTCCCCCACCACCAACACGGTCAGTGATTTGCGCTTGCGCGCTGCCCACTGTGGGGAGAGCTTTGCGTCTTCACCAATGGCCACGAACGGGCGCTGGGCAGAAATCACCTGCTCACTCAAATAGCCGAACGATGCACCAATATAATTACTCGGCACTACCATCAACCGCAGCTCATGGTGGTTACGAAACAGCGAAGAAAGACCTTGATAATTGGCCAGCGCCACACCACCAATGGCGGCCACGCACGCGACAGTCACGAGCACCTTGCTGATCAGTTCACGATGCCAGCGCCGATAATTGATCGGCGTCTTCAACAACAGCAACGAAGGCAGCAGGCCGAGAAAAAGAATATAGAGACCTAACTTTATCGATAACAAACCCTGCACTTCAGTGGCGTTGGTTTCCGCGAAGTTACGAAACATCCCGGCATCAATCATCACGCCGTACTCACTCATAAAGTAAGCAACACCAGCACTGACAAAGAACAACAGGATCAGAACAGGCTTCAATATTCGTTTAAACGCAAACAGGGTCAGAAATATATTAAACACACAAAAGATCATCACGCCGAACGCGACGCGCATGGCAACGCCCTTCCAGTCGGAAGCGGTAATTGCAAACAAGTGCTTCCATAGCGTCAGGTTAAACGCGAACAACAAGAAACCGCTGGCGAGCAAGGTGGCAAGCTCGGGGCGCATGGCTTTAACTTTCAGCATGACAGTCTGCTTTTATGAGTTGAAATACGTCAGAGCGGCGCCATTCAGGCAACTCCTTCGACGTAGCAAACTTTAGTCAGGCAGCCATCAATTTTTTGTGAAAAGGATGAGAACAAATAGTCTTGTTCAGCTTCTTTTCAGGTAGGAAAATTCCACAAAACTCAAAACCTTAGCGCAACAAGCCCGCTTAGAACGCCAGTTGTTGTTGATCCGCCATCTGGATTGCCACACGTTCCAGACGCAGGAGGAACTCCTTGCGCGGTTTACCGCCGCCATAACCAGTCAGCGAACCATCGGCACCGATCACCCGATGACAAGGCAGGACGATAGACATGCGATTACTGCCATTCGCCAACCCTACCGCACGACTGGCGCCCGGTTTGCCCAATAGAACCGCGATCTGGCCGTAAGTGCAGGTCGTGCCGTACGGCACCTGGCGCAATGCGCTCCAGACCTGATTCTGGAAAACACTGCCTGGCGTATGCAGCGCGACCTCGAAACGGGTCAAGGTGCCAGCGAAATAACGCGCCAGCTCGTCCTCGATCTGCTGCAGATGCGGGTTATTCCCCGGCGTCATGGCGTAGCCGAATCGAGCACGCAACTCTTCGAGTTCGCGCATCAGGATCGGCCGGTCAATAAACTCCAGCATCACCAGCCCGCGTTGTTCTGCCATGGCAAGCATGGTCCCCAGCGGCGTGGACAGGCGCATGAAGTGCAACGGTTCGCGGGGTTTGGCCTGGGCAGCAATCTTGCGGCCACTCGTTGGCGCCGAACTGAAAAGCTCGCCGTCATAGCGCGTGTCGCCATCCAGCATGGCTTTGAGCTTATCGGCGTAGGACAACGGCGCGGGTTCGATGGGTAGGTTCATGGGCTGAGTTTATGCCGCTTGCAGGCCGCGCTCCAGCGTTGCCTTGGTGGGAACGGGAGACAGGCCACATAAAAAAGGCCGCCGCAAGTATCCTTGCGGCGGCCTCAGGTCCTGCGTCGAGCGTTAAACAGCGCTGCGACGGTACGACCGATAGTTCGGCATCCAGAAGTTACGCTGAATCGCCTCGACCAACATCTCTTCAGTGGTCTCCAGCGCCACGCCATCGGCCTGGGCCTGCTTGGCCACCGCCAGGGCGATCTTGCGGCTGACTTCCTGAATCTCTTTGAGCGGCGGCAATACCGCATCGCCCTTGCCAGTGACCATCGGCGAGCATTCAGCCAGCGCGTTGGACGCCGCCATCAGCATCTTGTCGGTGATCCGCGTGGCTTTGCAGGCAATGACACCGAGGCCAATGCCGGGAAAGATGTAGGAGTTGTTGCACTGTGCGATATGGAACGTGCGATCGCCTACGGTCACCGGAGCAAACGGACTACCGGTTGCAACCAATGCATCGCCGTTGGTCCAGGTCAGGACTTCCTGCGGGGTGACTTCCACTTTCGACGTCGGATTGGACAGCGGCATGACCAGAGGCTTGGCGCAGTGCTTGTGCATTTCGCGAATGACTTGCTCGGTGAACAGGCCACGCTGGCCGGATACACCGATCAACACGGTCGGTTTGCCATTGCTGACCACGTCCAGCAGTTCCGGATAGCCGTCGCCACTTGCCCAGCCAGCGATGTCGCCCGCCTTTTGGGCCAGGTTCTTCTGGAAGTCCAGCAGGTTATCCATGCTGTCGGTCAACAAGCCGAAACGGTCGACCATCATCACGCGTTTGCGCGCCTCGGCTTCGCTCAAGCCTTCGATCACCATCGCCGCAATGATGTGCTCGGCAATCCCGCAACCGGCAGAGCCGGCACCGAGGAACACCACGCGTTGCTGGCCCAGGGTTTCATTCTTGGCTTTGCAGGCGGCAAGCAGCGTACCCACGGCAACCGATGCGGTGCCCTGGATGTCGTCGTTGAAGCAGCACAGCTCGTCGCGGTACTTTTCCAGCAGCGGCATGGCGTTGGTCTGGGCGAAGTCTTCGAACTGCAGCAACACGTCCGGCCAACGACGCTGCACCGCTTCGATGAACAGCGCAACGAAGTCTTCGTATTCCTTGCCCGTCACCCGCTTGTGGCGCCAACCCATGTACATCGGGTCGTCGAGCAGTTCCTGATTATTGGTGCCGACATCCAGCACGATCGGCAAGGTGTACGCCGGGCTGATCCCGCCGCATGCGGTGTACAGGGACAATTTGCCGATTGGAATGCCCATGCCGCCAATACCCTGGTCGCCCAGACCCAGAATGCGCTCGCTGTCGGTGACCACGATGATCTTGATGCGGTCTTTGGTGGCGCTGCGCAGGATGTCGTCGATACGGTCGCGTTCCGGGTAGGAAATGAACAGACCCCGGTGCGTGCGGTAAATCTTCGAAAATTCCTGACACGCCTGGCCAACTGTCGGCGTGTAGATGATCGGCAGCATTTCATCCAGGTGCGAATCCAGCAGGCGGAAGAACAACGTTTCGTTGTTGTCCTGGATCGAACGCAGGTAGATGTGCTTGTCCAGATCGCTTGCGCACTGGTTGTACTGGCTGAAGACCCGTGCGACTTGTTCTTCAATGGTCTCGACGTTCTGCGGCAACAGCCCGATCAGATTGAATTCGACCCGCTCTTGCGGGGTGAAAGCACTGCCCTTGTTCAGCAGGGGCATTTCCAGCAGCGAAGGGCCAGCATAGGAAATATATAAAGGTCGCGAAGTCTTGGTCATTTTCAGTTATCGCCTTTTCTCGTCTACTCGTGTTCGGTTCGTACCATCGCGGCTGGCCGCTGGAATCTCTTCAAGAGCGCATCAGGACCAACCACGAAAAATCGGGGCAGTGAAATCAAGGTGCATATCTTACTCGCGCCAAATCGTGTTGCGACATTTCGCCGCTACTACATGGCTAAAGGATGGCAAAAGAAATGCGAAGTATCTTCGCCGAGCGCATCACGAGCGCCAGCAGCAGCCCTGAATTAATTTGCAAATACGCGAAATTGGCGAGGCTCGCTGTTTGAGGCTGAAATGATCAGGACCTTTCAGACCAGAAGACATTGTCGATTATGTATCCGAAGGAATACACTTCTCAGACCCGATATTCACTCCTTGTCACAGCAGAGTTCAACTCATGGATGAGCAATCTGAAGGACCCTAAAGCCAAAGCGAGGATCGCGGCGCGACTGGTTGCTGCCGAAATGGGGAATTTTGGTGATACGCAGATGGTCGGTGATCGCGTCAGTGAGATGAGGATCCATACCGGGCCGGGCTATCGAGTGTATTACTCGCGGCGGGACGCAACGGTTTATCTGCTGCTGTGCGGCGGGGACAAATCCTCGCAATGGCGGGATATAAAACACGCCAGGCAGATTTTGAACACAATCGAGCGAGAGCTATAGCAATGAGCCAACTGACCCCATTCCAGGCGTCTAGCTACCTGAATGATGAAGAAACCATTCACGAGTTTCTGACTGCGGCGCTTGAGGATGAAAACCCCGATGTATTCCTGCGGGCCTTGACCGAGGCGGCTAAAGCGCATGGTATGAGCCGATTGGCGCGCGAAACTGGCCTGGGTCGGGAGAGCTTGTACAAAGCTTTGGCTCCAGGTGCCAAACCCCGCTATGACACAGTGTTAAAAGTGCTCAACGCGTTGGGAATCAAATTGGTCGCTCAACGGCCTTAGACGTCCCCGCACAACCACTATCACCTTGAGGTAGTACATGCTCGACCAAAAACGCTTTTCAGCTTTCCTGTTCGACATGGACGGCACTCTCCTCAACTCGATCATCGCCGCCGAGCGGGTCTGGACGATTTGGGCGCAGCGGCACGATCTGGACGTCGCGGCATTCTTGCCGACTATTCATGGCGTACGCAGCGTCGACACTATCCGTCGCCTGAACCTGCCGGGGCTCGACCCGGTTCTTGAGGCTGAAGGCATATCCCGGGCAGAGATCGAGGATGTCGAAGGTGTTGTCTCCATCGAAGGAGCAGCCCGCCTGCTCGCCTCGCTCCCACCGGAACGCTGGGCCATCGTCACCTCCGCCCCGCGCGCGCTGGCTGAAGCTCGCTTGAAAGCCGCTGGCCTGGAATTGCCCGTCAATCTGATCACCGCCGAAGACGTCAGCCAAGGCAAACCCGCGCCAGATTGCTTCCTCCTCGCCGCCAAACGGCTGGGCGTAGATATCAAGGATTGTCTGGTCTTCGAAGACGCGCCAGCCGGAATAGCTGCAGCGGAAGCGGCAGGCGCCAGTGTGATGGTGATTACCGCGACGCACGAGCATGCGATTACGACGGCACATGCGACGCTGGTCAGTTATGAAGGGCTCAAGGCAGTGGTTAACGCGCAGGGTCTAGGATTGATGCGGGGCTGAAACGGGAAAGCTGTGGATTACCGGGCGCTCAGTTAAGTAATTTGATGACCAGTGTGGTTACGGCGACCGTCGCAGCAATCATGCCGCTGGCGATTGGCACGGGGTACCAGAAGATCTCACGGGTCATCTTTCGAGCTTCGGTTTTCAGCCTGGTGTTTTCAGCAGTGAGCTTGGCTATCTCCATGCGCATCCTTTCCAGTTCGTCGGGGGACATGGTGATTTCAGTTCTCGGTTTTCATGAAAAATCCCTACACAACGCCGGCGGGCAGCGAATAAAGCACCTGGAGCGAACTTGTTCGCGAAGCGCTATGTTTGCCACCGATCAAACATCAGGCCGAAGCGCTTCACAAATAAATTCGCACACAAAAACGGCACCAATGCACTCCTGGCAAAAAATGGCTGCGCCGTTCAACCCAGCATCAATGCAGACCATCCTTCTCCAGCGCGATCAGCCCAAAGGTCAAACAAGCATCCAGCTGACAACCGATGGCCATAACGATATCGGCCACTTTCAGCATCTGAAAGTCGTGAACAGCTGTCGTTCTGAAATCGACTGCCCCCTGAAGCCTTGCCACCAGAGGCGTATCAATCCATCCACCGCGACAAAGCAGCACAAAAACATCATGATCGCTTTGCGGAACGCCCAAACGCTCGCGACGAATCAGATGCTGTCCCATAACTAAGGCTGCATTACATGCCCGCACAATATTGAAAGTCGCAGCATCCTGACGAGACATATCCACAGCAAAGGAAGCTGGGTCTCTCTGATACTCATGGCGTGCACGCTCGACGCAGTGCTCAATAATTTCGGCTTTGATCGTCAGCAACCCATCATCCATGAAATCCGCCTCCTGATCCCTCGGTCACTCATCAATCCCCAACCGCCTACGCCGAGCCATCAATGCTCGACTAAATGACAAATCCGCATAATCCATAAAAAGCCGCGCCAGATGGTTAAGCGCTTTCTCTTCCCCTTCACTGCCCACAACGAAGTCGAAACCCAAAGCGCGCTTGTTCTCGTCGGGTAGCTCTTCCCAGCTGGTCATGAGGTAGGCGTACATGGAGCTGACGATTTGCAGCTGAGTGGGCTTAGTAGCCCGAGCGGGGAAATCGCGCTGTGCCTGCTGGCATCGAGAGCAGCGACGGAAGAAGACCGATTTTGCGTATTTTTGTTGGGAACGTAGCGAATGTTTGTTTCTCATGGGCGACTCCTGACAAGAGTAAATGCTTCCGTGGTGCAGCCATGATAAAACAGAAACCCATTTTGGGATAATCCCAATTCAGGTTTATTCAGGTGGCCGGATCATTGAACGGCTTCCCTAAGTGAAAACCATCCACAACACCCGCTATCAATCCCTCCTGACCCTTCTTCTGGAGGCGCGGGCCAAAGCAGGCCTGACTCAGAAAGAACTAGCCACGAAATTGGGGCGACCGCAGTCCTTCGTTTCGAAAACCGAAAATGCGGAACGACGGCTGGATGTGATTGAGTTTATTGACCTGTGTCGAGGCCTGGATGCGGATCCGCATGAGTTGCTGATCCGGCTGGAGGGGATGCAGGCCGAGCGATAGTGGCCAGCCAGTTATCCCGTGCACGCAAAAAAGCCCCAGAAGCAAAACTTCTGGGGCTTTCATTTGTATGGCGGAGAGATAGGGATTTGAACCCTAGGTACTGTCGCCAGTACAACGGATTTCGAATCCGTCCCATTCGGCCACTCTGGCATCTCTCCAACGGCGCGCATCATAACAGCTCAAACGCAGAAGGCGAACCTTTTTGCTAATTTATTTTGTGCTATCAAGCGCTTGCACGTTTTTTCGGGTTAAAGCGGAACGCCCAGACGGTTGGCGACTTCTTCGTAGGCTTCGATAACGTCACCGAGGCCCTGGCGGAAGCGGTCCTTATCCATCTTTTTGCGGGTTTCCTTGTCCCACAGGCGGCAGCCGTCAGGGCTGAATTCATCGCCCAGGACGATCTCGCCGTGGAATACGCCGAATTCGAGCTTGAAGTCCACCAGCAGCAGGCCAGCGTCGTCGAACAGCTTGTTGAGCACTTCGTTGACCTTGAGCGACAGTTCTTTCATGCGAACCAGTTGCTCGGCGGTGCCCCAGCCGAAAGCCACGACGTGGGATTCGTTGATGAACGGGTCGCCCATGGCGTCGTTCTTCAGGAACAGCTCGAAGGTGTACGGATTGAGCTTGGTGCCCTCTTCGATACCCAGACGCTTGACCAGGCTGCCGGCGGCGTAGTTACGCACGACGCATTCGACCGGGATCATGTCGAGTTTCTTGACCAGGCATTCGTTGTCGCCCAGCAGCTTGTCGAACTGGGTCGGAACGCCCGCTTCTTCAAGCTTCTGCATGATGAAGGCGTTGAACTTGTTGTTCACCATGCCTTTACGGTCCAGCTGTTCGATGCGCTTGCCGTCGAACGCCGAAGTGTCGTTGCGAAACAGCAGGATCAAGCGGTCAGCGTCGTCGGTGGTGTACACCGACTTGGCTTTGCCGCGGTAGAGTTCTTCACGTTTTTCCATGATGGGCTCCGCTTGCTAAGTAGTTGGGCTAGGCGATATGTCGCCAGTCGAGCCCTGAATCTTGATCGGCCAATTGTAGCCAGTCCGGATCGCACCCGAGGGTGTCGACGAAACATTGCCGGGCCAGATGCGGCAGATTGTTCTTGCTGCTCAGATGGGCCAGAACCAGATGTTGCAGGTCCTGCCATCCCAGTTCATTCACCAGGTTTGCGGCCTGATGGTTGTTCAAATGTCCTTCGTCGCCACCCACCCGCTGCTTCAGGAAGTACGGATAGTGACCTCGGGCAAGCATGTCCCGGCAGTGGTTCGCCTCGATCATCAGCGCGTCCAGCCCGTGATAGCTTTGCAGCACCGACGGGCAGTACGAGCCAAGATCAGTCAACAAACCGAACCGACGCTGGCCGTCATTGAAGACGAACTGCGTCGGTTCCAGCGCATCGTGGGCCACGGACACCACATCGATATTCAAGCTCCCCACCTGCAAAGCCTGACCACCCACGAGAAAGCCCGCAACCTCAACCGGTTTGCGCATCCCGCGCGAGGTGCCGCTGCTCAGGTAGACCGGCAGATTGTAGCGCCGAGACAGCAAACCCACGCCATGCACATGATCGGCATGTTCGTGGGTCACCAGAATCGCGCTCAACTGATGGGCACTGATTCCGAGTCGAGCCAGACGCCGCTCGGTTTCCCGCAAGGAGAAACCACAATCGACCAGCACATACGTGTCATTGCTGGCGACCAGCGTGCCGTTCCCTCGGCTACCGCTGCCTAATACTGCGAAACGCACTTAACCCAGGTTGTCTTGAATGACACCCAGTACACGACGGGCAATGTCTGCCGGCGCGACGGTGTTGATGTTCTTCTCGACGGTTACCTGCACGCTGTCACCCACTTTGCTCAGGCGAACCTGATAGCGCTCGGCGCGGGCATCGATCTCTTCCTTGCTTTCCTTGCTGCCGAAAACTCGACCGAAGAAGCCGGGCTCGTTTTCAGGTGTCTTGGCTTTCTCGGCAAGGTTGATGTAGTACAGACCCAGGCTGCGGTTGATGTCTTCAACGCGCCATTCACCTTGATTCAAGGCACGACCGACGCTGGACCACGCGCGATCCAGATCCGAACCTACGTTCAGAACCGGGTTGCCGCTGCCGTCTTCCGTCAGGGCGACACGGCTTGGAGTGTCGTAGTCGCGTGCTGCGACCAGCGATACCGAACCGCCTTGCTCTGCGCTGCGGCTCAGGGACGCAAGCATGTCATCGGTCAGCGCCGAATCGAGGCCCAGATTGGTGGTGCGTGCCGGGAAATCGACTTCTGCGGTGCTGCCAGCGGGACGCTGGATGCTCACGACGTAGATTTCACTGGTGTTGCGCTGCACACCCGGCTCGATACGAACCCGCACGCGGGTTTCTGCATCAGCAGCCGTGCCGGTGGCACTCAGACGCTTGGCGACGGATGCGGAAAGCTCGTCCAGACGCTGCCAGGTGGTGCTGAATTCGCCGGTCTGCGGACGGTCTTCGGCAATACGGAAGCCGTTATCTTCGAAATACTGATGCGCCACTGGCCAGACTTCGGCAGGCGCACGTTGGGCAAGCACCCAGCGAGCGTCACCGCTTTTTTGCAGGCTGAAGTCGCTGGCGTCGGCGCCAACCGAGAGCGGCTGCGGACGAGGAACCACGTATTCGCCGGTTTTCTGCGCGTCATCAGTGACGTTGCGCGGAATCGGCAGCAGCGGGTCCAGACGTTTCTCGGTGACGCCGGCAGGCAGCGTCATCGGTGCTGTCTGGGTGGCTTGCAGGTAATCACTGCCGCGATCGCGGAAGTAACCATCTTCACCCCATATCCAACCGCAGCCACTGGTGCTGGAGATAATCAAGGCTAGTGCGGACAGTCCGGCCAATCGCTTCATTGCGTAGTGCTTCCTCATTAAACCAGGACGCCGGACTGGCGCAGGGCCTGACGCAGCGGTTCGTGACAGGCTTGGCTGAGCCAGGTGAGCGGCAGACGGATACCGTCCGGCATCAAACCCATTTCATGCAAGGCCCATTTCACGGGGATAGGGTTGGATTCGATAAACAGGGTCTTGTTGAGCGGCATGAGTTTTTCATGAATCGCACGAGCCGTGACGGCATCGCCACGCATCGCTGCGGCACACAGGTCGCTCATGGCCCGTGGCGCCACGTTGGCCGTCACGGAAATATTGCCCTTGCCACCCAGCAGCATCAGCTCGACCGCAGTCGCGTCATCGCCGGAATACACCAGGAAGTCGCTGCTCACGCCAGCCAGGATGTCCTTGGCGCGTTGCAGGTCGCCGGTGGCTTCCTTGATGGCGATGATGTTCGGCACGGTGGACAGACGAATAACCGTCTCGGCCAGCATGTCGCAAGCCGTTCGGCCAGGCACGTTGTACAGGATCTGCGGAATATCGACGGCTTCGGCGATCGTCCGGAAATGCTGATACAGGCCTTCCTGAGTCGGCTTGTTGTAGTAAGGGGTCACCAGAAGGCAGGCATCAGCGCCGGCGTTCTTGGCATTGGTCGTCAGTTCGATCGCTTCGCGCGTCGAATTGGCGCCTGTGCCAGCAATGACAGGAATACGCCCTGCAACCTGGGCAACCACGCGACGGATCACTTCGATGTGTTCATTTACATCGAGCGTGGCCGACTCACCTGTGGTGCCAACGGCAACAATGGCGTTGGTGCCCTCTTGCAGGTGGAAGTCCACCAGTTTGCTCAGGCTGTCCCAGTCCAGACGTCCCTGTGCATCCATGGGTGTGACCAGTGCCACCATACTGCCCGCAATCATGCAACCGCTCCTGCCGGAAAAAGAGAGCGGTAATGGTACTGGCGCTATCAGCCTTGCACAAGCGAAGTACCGTACTGTGAGCATTCCCCTGAGCGATGGTTTTCGCTACCCTTCGTTCTTTGATCGGTACTGGTCACCTGCTCGCCTCGCTCTTTTGCTCGATTTTATCGTCAGAACCCCTGCTCCAGCGCTGTTGCGGCCTGCAACGTCTTCATTATGCAGACGCACCCCGCCGGGGTTATGGTGGATGTCCGGCGCTGTCGATCAATGAAAGGGGCCGGCAAGCCAAAAATGTACCGACCGCTCATCGTCTAGGAATGCTGCATGTCGTCCACCCCCACAGTTCGCGAACAATTCCTTGTCATCAGTGCCCTTGGCGCAAACCCCATGGAGCTGACCAACGTTCTGTGCCGCGCCAGTCATGAAAACCGTTGCTCGGTGGTCAGCTCACGTCTGACCCGTCACGGCGAATACAGTGCGCTGGTGCTGCAGATTTCCGGTAGCTGGGATGCCTTGGCTCGCATGGAGACCGGCCTGCCCGGCCTGTCGAAGAAGCACGCCTTCACGACCAGTGTCGTGCGCAGCGCCACGCTCGAAAGCCGTCCTGAGGCGCTGCCTTATGTCGCTTACGTCAGTTCTGCGTATCGTCCGGACATCATCAATGAGCTGTGCCAGTTTTTCATGGACCACAACGTCGAGCTGGAAAACCTGATCTGCGACACCTATCTGGCGCCGCAAACGGGCGGCACCATGCTCAATGCGACGTTTACGGTGACCCTGCCTGCGGGCATTCAGATCAGCTGGCTGCGCGATCAATTCCTTGATTTCGCCGATGCGTTGAACCTCGATGCGCTGATCGAACCGTGGCGCCCACAAGCCCCAATGTAAGGAAGTTTCATGGCCGTAGCAGTAGATCAACCCGTCGCCGACTTTCAGGCCCAGGCCACCAGCGGGCAAGCGGTCAGCTTGTCCGCGCTCAAGGGCCGGCAGGTCGTTGTTTATTTCTACCCCAAGGACAACACGCCGGGTTGCACCACCCAGGGCCAGGACTTCCGCGATCATGTCGCGCCCTTCGAGGCGGCCAACACGGTCATCTTCGGCGTCTCCCGGGACAGCCTGAAGACTCACGAGAACTTCAAGGCCAAGCAATCGTTCCCGTTCGAACTGATTTCGGACAAGGACGAAGCCCTTTGCCAGCTGTTTGATGTGATCAAGCTGAAGAAGCTGTACGGCAAAGAATACCTGGGCGTCGATCGCAGCACCTTTCTCATCGACAAGGATGGCGTGCTGCGTCACGAATGGCGCGGCGTGAAGGTGCCCGGCCATGTGGCTGCGGTGCTTGAGAAGGCTCAGGCGCTGAATAACGCCTGATCAGCAACAGGTTTCGCTGCGCGCCTGCAACAGGCCCGCAGCGAATCGTGTTGCGTCTTGCTACAGCAAGGGCGCCACAGTGGGCTCATTGCGCGGCCAGGCGTCGAGCACGGCCTTGAACAGGGTAGCGAGGGGAATCGCGAAGAACACGCCCCAGAAGCCCAGCAGCCCGCCAAACAGCAACACCGCACAGATGATCGCCACCGGATGCAGATTGACCGCTTCTGAAAACAGCAGCGGCACCAGAACATTGCCGTCCAGCGCCTGAATCACCCCGTAGACCGCCATCAGATAGATGAACTGGTCACTCCAGCCCCACTGGAACAAGGCGATCAACGCCACTGGCACGGTAACCACCACCGCGCCGATGTAAGGCACCACCACCGACACACCCACCAGCATCGCCAGCAAGGCTGCGTAATTGAGCCCCAGCGCCACGAACGCGATGTAGGTCACCCCGCCGCAGACGACAATCTCGATGACCTTGCCGCGAATGTAATTGGCGATCTGCCGGTTCATTTCCTCGGCGACCCGGGTGATCAGTGCGCGCTCGCGAGGCAGATAGCCACGCGCCCAACGACCGATGACTTCCCGATCCTTGAGGAAAAAGAACACCAGGATCGGCACCAGCACCAGATAAATCATGATATTGACCAGCAGTGGCAGGCTCGACAGCGAGAACGTCAGCGCCCATTGGCCAAACTTGCCGATTTCGCCCCGTGCAGCCTCGATGGCGCGCAGCACCTGCTCGTCCGAGACCAGATGCGGATAGCGCTCAGGTAGCAGCAACAGCAACGACTGCCACTTGGCGAGCATGCCTGGCAACTCGTTGAACAACGTGATCAGTTGGTGCCAGAGCAACGGCACCAGCACCAGCAGAAACACCAGCAGCGCGCCCATGAACAAGGTGAACACCAGCGCCACCGCGCCGCCCTCGGGCACGCGCAGTCGCTCCAGCAGATTCACCAGGCCCTGCATCAGAAACGCCAGCACCATCCCGGCCAGCACCGGAGCCAACATGCCGCCCAGCGTCAGAACGATCGTGAACGCCAGAAACAGCAATACTGCGAGCACCACCGCCTCTTCATCCGAGAAGTAGCGTTGCACCCAGTCGCGAAGCACCTTGAACATCAAAAATCCTTTTGGGAAATGGAAAGCGGCCGCAGCTAAGCCTTGCGCAGCCAATACTGATAAACGCCGTCTTCGGCTTCTTCATGCACCAGCGTATGCCCCGCCAGCTTGGCGAAGGTACGGAAGTCACGTTGGGAACCGGCATCGGTGGCAATCACTTTAAGCACAGCGCCACTGGTCAGGCGGTTCAGCTCAAGCTTGGCCTTGAGTAGCGGCAACGGGCAGTTGAGCCCGGTTGCATCCACTTGGGCGTCGCAGGTTTGCGGGCGCGTTACAGCGTCAGACATCGTTTCTCTCCAGGCAGGCACATCAAATTGCAAAGCAGCGACAAATAACCGGTCGGACCTTTCAGACAGGACACAAAGAATACCGCACTCTGGTCAGCAAGCCATTGAGCCAGCTACAGTACGGGGTCTCCAACTCAGAGCTCCATGGATGAATTTTCTGCGACCCACCCTGCTGACGCTGGCCTGCCTGCTCGCTGTACCGAGCCATGCCGACGACCTGCCCTCTCTGGGCGACGCCAGTTCTTCCATCGTTTCTCCCGAACAGGAGCACCAACTGGGACGCGCCTGGCTCGGCCTGTTGCGCAGCCAGGTAGCCCAGCTGTCGGACCCGCAACTCAAGGACTTCGTCGAGACATCGGTCTATAAACTGGCCGAAACCAGCCAGGTTCAGGATCGACGCCTTGAGTTCATCCTGATCAACAGCCCGGAACTCAACGCCTTCGCTGCTCCAGGCGGGATCGTCGGGGTCAACGGCGGGCTGTTCCTCAATGCCCAGACTGAAGGCGAATATGCCTCGGTGCTTGCTCACGAACTGGCTCACTTGTCGCAACGCCACTTCGCGCGCGGCGTGGAAGCCCAGCAACGCATGCAGGTGCCGGTAATGGCCGCCATGCTCGCCGGTATCGTCATGGCCGCCGCAGGTGCTGGCGACGCAGGCATCGCCGCCATCGCCGGCTCCCAGGCCGCGGCCATTCAAGAGCAACGACGCTTTTCCCGCCAGAACGAGCAGGAAGCTGACCGCATCGGCATTCTCAACCTGGAAAAAGCCGGGTATGACCCGCGCAACATGCCGACCATGTTCGAGCGGCTGGCCCGTCAGTACCGCTTTGACGCCAAGCCGCCGGAATTCCTCCTGACTCACCCGGTTACCGAATCGCGCATCGCCGACACCCGCAACCGCGCCGAGCAGTCGAAACCGGGCGGCAAGGAAGACAGCCTGCGCTATCAGCTGATGCGGGCGCGAGTCGCGCTCATCTATGAAGAAACGCCGGGCATCGCCGCGAAACGCTTCCGCGCCCAGCTCACTGAAAATCCAAAATCCGATCCGGCCCGTTACGGTCTGGCGCTCGCGCAAATCAAGGCCGGACAGCTCAATGAGGCTCGCGAAACCCTCAAGCCGCTGATCGACAAGGCGCCGAACGACATCACTTACAACCTGACGCAGATCGATCTGGACATCACCAACAACCGCCTGGCTGACGCGCAGCAGCGGGTTGATCGAATGCTCGGCATGTTTCCGGACAACTACCCGCTGAATCAGGTGCGGGTCGACGTTTTACTCAAGCTGAATCGCAATGCCGAAGCTGAAAAGTCGCTCAACGGCCTGCTGAAAAATCGCCCTGATGATCCGGACATCTGGTACCTGGTGGCCGAAACCCGTGGCCTGAATGGCAATACCGTCGGTCTGCATCAGGCTCGTGCCGAATACTTCGCGCTGGTGGGTGATTTCCGTCAGGCGATCCAGCAACTGGACTTCGCCAAGCGCCGCTCCAACAACAACTTCCAGCTGGCTTCACGCATCGATGCCCGCCAGAAGGAGTTGCTGGATCAGGAGCGGATGGTCAAGGACTTGATGAATTAAGGCCGGTCCGGTAGGAGCCAACTTGTTGGCGAGGCGATATTCCTGGTTGCTCGCAAACATCGTCTCGCGCACAAGTTCGCTCCTACATTGCGGCATCGACCTCAAGCATTCCCCGCCAGCTTCATCCGCGCGGCGCGGGTGAAGTCCAGCATGCGCTGCAACGGACGTACGGCATTGGGGATCACCGCCGGGTCGACGAATATCTCGTTAGTCCCTTCCCGCAGGCATTGCAGCGTGCGCTCCAGGGTATTCATCGCCATCCATGGGCAATGTGCGCAACTGCGGCAGGCCGCGCCGTTGCCGGCGGTAGGCGCTTCGATGAAGATCTTGTCCGGGCACAGCTGCTGCATTTTGTAGAAAATGCCCCGATCAGTCGCAACAATGAACATCTTGTTTGGCAGCGTCTGCGCAGCGGCAATCAACTGGCTGGTGGAGCCCACTGCGTCCGCCAGATCGATCACTGATTCCGGCGACTCCGGGTGGACCAGAATCGCCGCGTCCGGATACAGCGCTTTCATGTCTTCCAACTGCTTGGACTTGAATTCTTCGTGGACGATGCAGGCGCCGTCCC
Source organism: Pseudomonas sp. CFII64 (assembly GCF_000416235.1). Classification (GTDB taxonomy): domain Bacteria; phylum Pseudomonadota; class Gammaproteobacteria; order Pseudomonadales; family Pseudomonadaceae; genus Aquipseudomonas. Next base: position 31,115 of record NZ_ATLO01000007.1, read on the forward strand.
ACAGCAGCATGTCGGCACCGGTTTCCTTTTGGATGTAACGACCCAGGTGTTTGTCCGGTGCCCAGAGGATCTTCTCGCCGTTGTCCATCAGGCTTTCAACGATTTCCAGTGCGCAACTGGAAGTCACCACCCAGTCGGCCCGGGCTTTGACCGCCGCCGAGGTATTGGCGTAAACCACCACGGTGCGCTCAGGATGCTGATCGCAAAAGGCAGAAAACTCATCCACCGGGCAACCCAGATCCAGCGAACAGGTGGCCTCCAGGGTCGGCATCAAGATGCGTTTTTCGGGATTGAGGATCTTCGCCGTTTCGCCCATGAAACGGACCCCGGCGACCAGCACGGTTTGCGCCGAATGGCTGTTGCTGAAGCGGGCCATTTCCAGGGAATCGGACACACAGCCACCCGTTTCCTCGGCCAGGGCCTGGATAACCGGGTCGCAATAATAGTGAGCCACCAGCACGGCGTTCTGCGCCTTGAGTTCGGCAGCAATCGCAGCGCGGTAATGGGCCTGTTCGTCGAGGCTCAGCTCTTTGGGCTGCTTGGCATCGAGATGGGCCTGGACCAGAAGGCGTTCGGAAATCTGCGTCATGTTCACTGAACCTGAAAGCGCTCTATAGCGCGTAAGGCGAGTTTACACCCGAAAGGCAGACAGCAAAAAAGCCGGAATTCCTCGTTTCTCACGGGCCTTCCAGCTTTATAAGTATGTCGACCTTGGGTCGTAGGGTTCGGATCTGATCTGGACGGCGGCAAACCGGTCGATCAAGCCGCTGAAGGCGGAGCGGATTCTAGCCAGCCCGCTATGGATTTACCAATGATTTGCGCGGCATCGAATACCACCATTAGCGGCATTGCGCCACTTATTCATCCTTTCCAGAGTCAGACTCGCGCAGCCGATATTGTTTCGAGGCTACGACATTGACGCTGCGATCCGATATCATGCCGCCCCAACAAACCGTGCTCGCGACAAATCAGCGAATTATGCACCAGCGTCGTTTCGGCAGCATGGGGCACAACGTCGCAGCGCGAACGCTTGCCGGGCGCGGCGAGCAGGTTTGCAGATGGGCCGGATATCTCGGACTTATCAGCCAATGAGTTACCAAAATCAGTGTCGCCCCAAGTAGCTGAAGCCAATGACTAATAAAAAGTCAGCACAGGCGGGACATAAAAGTGAGGCTAAGCTTTATTAAGCCTTGTGTGCCCATCACCTTCCGAAACTGGTGACGGACATCTTCCGGCTTACCGTGAGCCGCAGGATCCCTGATCAGCAAGGCAGGCGCATGGCGTCCTACCATATGGATTTACAGCATGTTGAAGAAAGTGAACACGGCCCTGCTGGGCCTGGCCATGTCGATGGGCATCATGCCTACTCATGCAGCCGAGACCAAAAAAGTCGATGTGGTACTGATCGGCGGCGGCATCATGAGTTCGACCCTCGCGGTCTGGCTCAACGAGCTGGAACCGGGCTGGTCGATGGAAATGGTCGAGCGTCTTGACGGCGTCGCCGAAGAAAGCTCCAACGGCTGGAACAACGCCGGCACCGGTCACTCTGCCCTGGCCGAGCTGAACTACACGCCAGAAGACAAGAACGGCAAAGTCGATATCTCCAAGGCCATCGAAATCAACGAAGCCTTTCAGATCTCGCGTCAGTTCTGGTCCTGGCAGGTCAAGAACGACGTGCTGAAGAACCCGCGCTCGTTCATCAACTCCACGCCGCACATGAGCTTCGTGTGGGGCGACAACAACATCAAGTTCCTGAAAAAACGTTACGACGCATTGCAGGCGAGCCCGCTGTTCAGCGGCATGCAGTTCTCCGAGGACCCAGAGCAGATCAAGAAGTGGGTTCCGTTGATGATGGAAGGTCGTGATCCAGCGCAGAAACTTGCGGTCACCTGGAGCCCGATCGGCACCGACGTCAACTTTGGCGAGATCACTCGTCAGTTTGTCGGCCACCTGAAAGCGCAACCGAACTTCACGCTGAAGCTGTCCAGCGAAGTGCAGGACATCACCCGCAATAAAGACGGTTCGTGGCGCGTCGAGTACAAGAACCTGAAAGACGGCACCGAAACCACGACCGACGCCAAGTTCGTGTTCATCGGCGCGGGCGGCGGTGCCCTGCATCTGCTGCAGAAGTCGGGTATCCCGGAAGCCAAGGACTACGCGGCCTTCCCGGTTGGCGGTTCGTTCCTGGTCACCGAGAACCAGGACATCGCCATGCAGCACATGGCCAAGGCCTACGGCATCGCGTCGACCGGCGCACCGCCCATGTCGGTTCCGCACCTGGACACCCGCGTGCTGGATGGCAAGCGCGTCGTTCTGTTTGGCCCATTCGCGACCTTCTCCACCAAGTTCCTGAAAGAAGGCTCGTACCTGGATCTGCTGACCAGCACGACCCTGCACAACATCTGGCCGATGACCAAAGTGGGTATCGAACAGTATCCGCTGGTTGAATACCTGGCTGGCCAGTTGATGCTGTCCGACGATGATCGCTATAACGCCCTGAAAGAATACTTCCCGAACGCCAAGAAAGAAGACTGGCGCCTGTGGCAAGCCGGTCAACGCGTGCAGATCATCAAGCGCGACGAAGAGAAAGGCGGCGTCCTGAAGCTGGGCACCGAGATCGTTGCGTCCCAGGATGGCAGCATTGCCGGTCTGCTCGGCGCTTCGCCTGGTGCGTCGACTGCTGCGCCAATCATGCTGAGCGTGCTTGAGAAGGTCTTCAAGGACAAAGTCGCGACACCGGCCTGGCAAGAAAAACTGCACCAGATCGTTCCGAGCTACGGCACCAAGCTGAACACCAGCCCGGAAGCCGTTGCCAAGGAATGGGCCTACACCGCCGAAGTCCTGCAACTGACTCCGCCGCCACCTGTGAACAATCAGGTCGTGGCGCCTGCTGCGGCCTCTGACAAGGCTGCAGCACCGAAGCCAAGCAATCCAGCGGCCGACATGGCGCTGTAAGACACCGGTAAAACAAAGCCCCGTCAGACAGCGTCTGACGGGGCTTTTTGCTGCCTGCTTGTCGGATCCACGGCTGCCCCGTGGGAGCGAGCTTGCTCGCGAAGAACGATAACGCGGTGTGCCTGACCCCGCCAACGGAATCGATCCGACTCGAAATCGCCTGATGAAAAAACGGACGCAAAAAAAAGCTGTAAGGCCACATTTTCACGGGCCTTACAGCTTTACAACTACTACATCTAAAAATGGTGGGTCGTGTGGGATTCGAACCTACGACCAATTGGTTAAAAGCCAACTGCTCTACCAACTGAGCTAACGACCCTCTGTTGCGTGGCGCGTATATTACTGATTTCTATGAGTAATTCAACACCTAACTGTAATTAATTTAAAAATAACGGGTTGGGTCAGTAATTCCGGCGTTTGCGAAGCCCTCTGCGCGCAGGCGGCAGCTGTCGCATTTGCCGCAGGCACGGCCCTGATCGTCCGCTTGATAGCAGGAAACCGTCAGGCCGTAATCGACGCCCAGACGCACTCCAGCCTGAACGATTTCGGCTTTGCTCAGATTCTGCAGCGGCGCCTGAATCGTGAAGCCGTTACCTTCAACGCCAGCCTTGGTGGCCAGATTAGCCATGCGCTGAAACGACTCGATGAATTCCGGCCGGCAATCCGGGTAACCCGAATAATCCACCGCATTGACACCGATAAAGATATCCCGTGCGCCGAGCACTTCTGCCCAGCCCAGGGCCAGTGACAGGAAAACCGTATTGCGTGCCGGAACGTACGTCACCGGAATGCCTTCGCCGGGGGTTTCCGGGACAGCGATGGAACTGTCGGTCAGCGCCGAGCCGCCCATGCCATTCAGGTTCAGGCCGATCACCTTGTGCTCGACAGCGCCAAGGTCGCGGGCGACGCGCGCAGCTGCATCAAGCTCCGAGCGGTGGCGCTGGCCATAATCAAAGCTCATGGTGTAACAGGCATAACCCTCGGCGCGGGCCATAGCCACGACGGTGGCCGAATCCAGGCCGCCAGACAACAGGATTACCGCACGTTTTTCAGTCATGGTTGATTCACTCATCTCAGCGCCCCGGCTCATCGTTCCAGAGAAATTTATGCAACTGCATTTGCAGGCGTACAGGCAGGTTGTCGGCAACGATCCAGTCGGCCAGATCCCGTGCGTTCAGTTCATGGTGGCTCGGCGAAAACAGCACCTCGCCCGCGCGACGCTCCAGACCATACTGAATCAGCTTGGAAACCGCCCAGTCGTAGTCCTCGCGTGAACACAGCACGAATTTGACCTGATCGTTCGGGGTCAGCAGGTCGATATTTTCATAACGATTGCGTGCGACCTCCAATGAGCCAGGCGTCTTGAGATCGAGGATGCGACTGACGCGGGTGTCCACTGCTGAGATATCAAGGGCACCGCTGGTTTCCAGCGAGACCTCGTAACCGGCATCACAGAGCCGCTTGAGCAGTGGAATGGCGTTGGGCTGGGCCAACGGCTCGCCACCGGTCACACAGACATAGCGGGGCCGGTAGCTGGCGACCTGCTCGACGATGGCGTCCAGCGTTTGAATCGTACCGCCACTGAAGGCGTAGGCACTGTCGCAATACTGGCAGCGCAACGGGCAGCCGGTAAGGCGGACAAATACAGTGGGCAGCCCAGCTGTACGTGTTTCACCCTGCAACGAGTAAAAGATTTCGGTGATACGTAATGTGTCTTGCATAGGGGCCACGGGCGTAACAGCTAAACAGGCCGTCCGCCTCCGTCAGGCACTTCAAGGCACCCTGCACACGCAGAATCCAGAGAAGCGTAATAAATACCGGAATTTCGGGTGCCGAATTCTAACGAAAAAAGCCGCGACAAGCGCGGCTTTCTTGAGTTTCGGGTCAGAACGTCAGAGACGCTGCAGATCGCGTTGCGCCAGCTGCGCAGCCGATGTGCCCGGATACTGAGCGACAACCTGCTGCAAAATGCCTTTCACCTTGTCGGTATGACCGAGGCGGCGCTCGACATCAGCGAGCTTGTACAACGAGTCCGGCACCTTGGCGTGCTTGGGATAAAGCTGGCTGACCTTGGCGAAGGCCTGACCGGCGCCTTGCAGGTCGCCTTTGGCCAGATTCACTTCACCCAGCCAATACTGGGCATTGCCCGCGTACAAGCTGTTTGGATACTTGCGCAGGAAAGCGGTAAAAGCCTGACTGGCCTTATCGAAATCCTTGGCCTTGATCAGGTCGAAGGCAGCTTCGTAATAAAGCTTCTCCTTCGCTGGATCAGGGGCTTCAGTACCTGCGGCCGGCGCTTGAGACGCCGGTGCGACAGGAGCTCCGCTGGCGTTGATTTCACCGCCACCGGGTTGAGAATTATTGGTAGCCGCTGCGGCTGCGCCGCCTGCTCCTATGCGTGAATCCAGATCCTGATACCGTTCAAGCGCTTCTTGCTTCATGCGCTGGATATCGTTTTGCTGGACCTCGACCATACCGCGCAAACGCGCGATTTCGTCTTGCATCTGTTGCAACTGCATGAACAGCTGACCTTGTGCCGAGGGGGGAGCCGAAACCCCTCCCCCGGCATAGGCGCCGGACGTGCCATAACCCGCTGGCGGATAACTGTTGCTGCTACCAGAGCCAGAATTGTTATCGACCACAGGAGCCGCACCCCACGCAACAAGTGGAAGGGTGAGGGCCAAAACGGTTAGAGCACGTCGGCACGTTCGCATGTCAAATTACTTACGCAGTTCGACGCGACGGTTTTGAGCCCAGGACTGCTCGTCGTTGCCGGTAGCAACTGGACGCTCTTCGCCGTAGGAAACCAGTTCCAGCTGAGCTGGGGAAACACCTTGCAGTACCAGGTAGCGTTGAACGGCTTTCGCACGACGCTCGCCCAGTGCCATGTTGTACTCACGAGTACCACGTTCGTCGGTGTTGCCTTCCAGAACGACGCGAGCGCCATTGCCTTTCAGGTCTTTGGCGTGAACATCCAGAGCGCGCATGGCTTCTGGCTTCAGGTCCGAGCTGTCGTATTCGAAGTAGAAAGTGGTGATGGCGCGCAGAGCAGCTTCTTCGCTCAGGGAACCGTCAACAGCACCAGTGTTTGCGCCGTAACCAGCGTTTGGATCAACAGCAGCGCCTGCACCGGCATTGTCGCCGCCTTTGGACGAGCAACCTACAGCTACAGCCATGGCCAGAGCCAGCGCAGCAAACTTACCAAACTTCAGCATTTCCATCTTGAAACTCCTAATGAACCCCAGTGTGTTAAGCAAAACGTGTAGCGCCGCGTCAGTTCAGGTAAGGGGACCAGGAAGGTTCTCTGACTTCGCCTTGAGCGGTAGGAAGCGGGAGCCTTACGCGTCCATTAATGGACACGAGCATCAAGACTCCCCGGCCCTGCTGGCGGGTGGCGTAGATTACCATGGTGCCGTTGGGTGCGACAGTAGGCGACTCATCTAGGTTGCTATCTGTGAGGATTTTTACACTTCCCCGAGCCAGATCTTGCACTGCAACCTTGAAATTAGTGAAGCCGTCCTGCCGGTGAATCATTACCAGCGTCTTTTCATCGGCCGATAATTTCGGGTTAGCGTTGTAGTTACCAATAAAGGTCACTCGCTCGGCACCGCCACCACTGATGTTGGTTTTATAGATCTGTGGCTTGCCGCCACGATCCGATGTGAAGTAAATCGTCGAGCCATCTTTGCCGAAAAACGGTTCGGTATCGATCGAAGAATCATTGGTCACGCGATTCAAGGCACGGGAGGCCAGGTTCATCACGTAGATTTCCGGGTTACCGTCTTTGGATAGTACGAACGCCAGCTTGCTGCCATCCGGCGACCATGCAGGCGCGCCGTTCAGGCCTTCGAAGTTGGTGATCTGCTCGCGGCGACCGGTATCAATGTGTTGAACGAAGATACGCGGACGCTTCTGTTCGAACGATACATAAGCGATGCGCTTGCCATCCGGCGCGAAACGCGGCGACAGGATCGGCTCACGGGACTGCAACAGCGTCACTGCACGGGCACCGTCGTAATCCGAACGTTGCAGGGTGAAGCGCGTGTTGTTTTCCGAGAAACGTTCAGCGGTCACGTACAGCATACGGGTTGAGAACGCGCCCTTGATGCCGGTCAGCTTTTCGAAAGACTGGTCAGCGATGTAGTGCGCCATGTCGCGCAGTTGATCGTTGGTGCCCGAAACATTACCGGTCAGCACTTGCTGTTCAGTCGCGACGTTGAACAAAGCGTATTGAATCTGCAGGCGACCGCCTGCAGGAACAATATTGCCTACCATCACGTACTGCGCATTCAGCGCTTTCCAGTCACGGAAAATGACTTCGCTGGCCTGGGTCGGCAAGCTGATCATGTTCTGCTTTGGAATCGGCGAGTAATAACCCGAGTTACGCAGGTCATTGCTGACGATTTCCGCCATGTCTTCAGGCAACACCGCCCCGCCCTGCCAGCCAAACGGCACGACAGCAATCGGGGTGGCACGGTCACTGCCGCTCGTGACCAGAATGTTCTTTTCATCTGCGGCGACCAATGTGGCTGCACAACAGAGAACGACTACTAGCAATCCTCGAAAAAGCTTGATCACAAGGCTAGATCTCCAGGTGTGAATGTCATCTTGAATGAACGATAGGGAGCGAAGTCAGCCGGCTTCAGGCCCTGCATTTCTGTTAAACGCCCAATATTCTTGACCGCTGCTACCGCGGAACTGTCAAACGGACCGTCGCCGCTGGATTTGGCCACCGACACAGACGATATCGTACCGTCCGGCAGCATCCCGATCTGCAGTATTACCGACATATTGTTGCGCGCTGACGGTGGTCGACTCCAACCTTCTGAAGCTCGCACACGAATCAGATCATCGAAACTACCTGCCGTTTCATCGCCTTGCTCGTCCGCCAACGCCTGTTGCCGCTCCGGTTTATCAGAGAGCAAGTCAGCCAGGGCCTGAGCCTTTTTCTCTTCGGCTGATTTACGTGCCGCTTCCTGCGCCTTCTTGGCCGCATCGGCGGTGGACTTCTTCTTGGCGTCTTCGGTCGCTTTTTTCTTGGCGTCGTCAGCGGCTTTCTTCTTCGCGTCTTCTGCCGCTTTTTTCTTCGCATCATCGGCAGCCTGTTTCTTGGCTTCCTCTGCGGCGGCTTTCTTCGCGTCTTCTTCGGCCTTTTTCTTGGCGTCTTCTTCGGCTTTTTTCTTGGCTATATCGGCCAGTTGTTTCTCTTCAGCCTTTTTAGCGTCATTCACTTTCTTGGCTTCGTCAGCTTTCTTTGCATCGTCGGCTTTCTTGGCGTCATCGGCCTTTTTGGCTTCCTCTGCTTTCTGCTCAGCCTTCTCTGCCGCGTCTTCAGCCTTTTGTTCCTCGGCTTTTTGAGCGGCCTCTTCTTTCTTTTGTTCCGCAGCTTTTACAGCTTCCTGCTTTTTCTGCTCGACTAATTTCTGTTCCAGCTGCTCGGCTTCAGTCTGGCGCGCAGCGGACTTCTTCGCCTCGCCGGCAATCTTCTGATTGGTCTGGGTCGTCGCCTGGCTCTTGGATTTGAGCTGGTAAAGCGTTGCCTGAACGATAGGCTTGGATTCCGGCAGATCCGGAGTCATGGCGAAGCTGACGAAGAGCAGGCCAAAAATCAGGATGTGCAGGGCCACGGCCCAGATACCAGGCCAGAAGTAGCTTTCCGAGGCGGAAGGCTCTCGAATTGGCTGCATCAGGGTGCCTCAGTAATCAAACCAACATTGCCGACCCCGGCTTTCTGCAACCCGCCCATCGTGCCCATCACCGAGCCGTAATCAACGGTTTTGTCACCACGAATGAAGACCTGCGTCTGCTTGCCCGCTTCACGACCGGAGGCGACGATCTTGGTCACCGCCGAGGTCAGCTGCGGCAGGGTCATTGCCTTGTCCATCTGCTTGTCGGTATCGACTTCGCTGCCAAGGTTCCAGTAGTAGGTCTTGTCAGCCTTGATCGAAATGGTCAGGACCTGGTTGTTGTTGTCCTGCGGCAAAGCCTCGCTGGAGACTTTGGGCAAATCAACTTTCACGCCCTGATTGATCATGGGTGCGGTGACCATGAAAATGACCAGCAGCACCAACATCACGTCGATGTACGGCACCACGTTCATTTCAGCGGTCGGCTTGCGCTTTTTGCGTCGATCTCGAGCGATTAAAGCCATTGGGAATTACCTGCTCACTCTTCGCTGGTGTGCACTTTACGGTGCAGGATGGCCTGGAATTCGTCGGCGAAGGTGTAGTAACGGCTGATCAAGGTCTCGCTGCGAGCGGCGAAACGGTTGTAAGCGATTACTGCAGGAATCGCCGCGAACAGGCCAATGGCTGTTGCGATCAAGGCTTCGGCAATACCCGGTGCAACAGTGGCGAGTGTCGCCTGTTGCGCGGTAGCCAGGCCACGGAAGGAGTTCATGATGCCCCAGACGGTGCCGAACAGGCCGATGTAGGGGCTGGTGGAACCGACAGTGGCAAGAAACGACAGGCCGGCTTCCAGTTTTTCTTCTTCACGGGAAATAGCCACGCGCATGGCACGTGCCACGCCTTCCATGACCGCATCAGGATCGACACCGGCCTGTTGGCGCAGACGGGAGAATTCCTTGAAGCCAGCGCGGAAGATCTGCTCTACACCGGAATCCGGGTCCGGGTTGCTGCCAGCCTGACGATACAGCTTGGACAAATCGATACCGGACCAGAAACGCTCCTCGAAGCTTTCCAGCGCACGCCGCCCGGCGCGCAGCATATTGCTGCGCTGAAAAATCATGACCCACGAAGTGACTGAAGCAGCCACCAGGATCAGCATCACCAACTGAACCACGACGCTGGCATTACTGACCAAACTCCACATGGAGGAATGGTCGACGACGTTAGCTTCCACGCTTTATCTCCTGCTCTGAATGTGTACCCGCGCCGCTCTGGTCGGCAAAGGCCGCACGCAAAGCTTCGGGAATGGCCCGGGGTTTCAAACTATCGGCGCGTACGCACGCCACCAAAAACTGCCCTTCACAGAGCAGCGTTGCATCCGCGGCCCGCCTGACCTGTTGCTTGAAGCGCAGGCTGGCACGGTTCAATTCGATTACTTCGGCGCTGACCAGCAATTCGTCATCCAACCGCGCCGGCTTGTGATAACGCGCCTCGCTGGAATGCACGACGAACAACAGGTTCTCCCCCGCCAGCGCGGATTGGGCGAACCCCAATTCCCGCAGCCGCTCGGTACGAGCCCGCTCCATGAATTTCAGATAATTGACGTAATAGACGATGCCGCCAGCATCGGTGTCTTCGTAATAAACCCGACAACGATGTGCGAACGACTGAACCCCGTTTTGCGCGCGCATACTCTAGTGCTTACTCCTCAGCTTGCCAATCCGCCAGGCAACTGTTTTTCAAGGTTTTGCAGGATATTCCCTGACAGATTGGCGCAACTGCCAGTCTGACCACGCAAACCCCGAATAAATCGGTGGTCGGCAGCTTTTTAATTGTCATTATTCTCGACAAAATCTTCCGCGACCGGCATTTCCCCCATCCGCGAAGGCAGATTCAAACCAAAGTGCAGGTACGCATGCCGGGTCACCACACGGCCACGAGGTGTGCGCATCATATAGCCTTGCTGGATCAAATAGGGTTCGAGCACATCTTCAATGGTGTGACGCTCTTCACTGATTGCCGCCGCCAGGCTATCGACACCTACCGGACCGCCGTCGAACTTTTCGATCATGGTCAACAGCAGACGCCGGTCCTGGTGATCGAAACCGTGCTCATCGACGTCCAGCAGGTTCAACGCCAGGTCGGCAATGGATTTGGTGATCTGCCCATTGCCGCGCACTTCAGCGAAATCCCGGACGCGACGCAACAATCGGTTGGCGATGCGCGGCGTGCCCCGCGCGCGACGGGCGATTTCAAACGCGCCCTCCGGCTCGATGGGCAGGCCGAGAATCCCTGCAGAGCGAGTCACGATCGTGGTCAGGTCGGGGATGCTGTAGAACTCCAGGCGCTGGACAATCCCGAAGCGGTCGCGCAACGGGTTGGTCAGCATGCCCGCGCGAGTGGTCGCGCCCACCAGGGTGAACGGCGGTAGATCAAGCTTGATCGAACGTGCGGCCGGACCTTCGCCGATCATGATATCCAGCTGGAAATCTTCCATTGCCGGGTACAGCACTTCCTCGACAATCGGCGACAACCGGTGGATTTCATCAATGAACAACACGTCATTGGGTTCCAGATTGGTCAGGATCGCCGCCAGGTCACCCGGCCGCTCCAGCACCGGCCCGGAGGTGCTTTTGATCGAAACCGACATTTCCTGGGCAATGATATTCGCCAGTGTGGTCTTGCCGAGGCCAGGCGGGCCGAAGATCAGCGTGTGATCAAGGGCTTCCTTACGACCGCGCGCGGCCTTGATGAACAACTCCATTTGCTCGCGCACGGTGGGCTGGCCAATGTAGTCGGCAAGGCTGAGTGGGCGAATCGCGCGATCCAGTTGTTCGTCACGATCACGGCCGCCAGTGGCGGTTATCAGGCGGTCAGCATCAATCACTTAACCCATTCCCTTCAAGGCACGTCGAATCAAATCAGCACTGCTCAAGTCTTTTTCCTTGATCGCGGAAACGGCTTTACTCGCCTCCTGAGGTTTGTAGCCCAGGGAAATCAGCGCGCTGACCGCGTCGGACTCTGCTGACGCTACCGGTTCCGGCGCATTCGGGCCATTGGAAACCAGGGTAAAAGTGCCAGGTAATGTTTCCCAGGCCTTGAACCGGTCCTTGAGTTCGACCAGCAGGCGCTCGGCGGTTTTCTTGCCCACACCCGGAATCCGGGTCAAGGCCGAAGTGTCCTGAGCTTGCACGCAACGCACCAATTCGTCGACTTCCAGACCTGACATCAAGGCCAGCGCCAGTTTCGGGCCGACGCCATTGAGCCTGATCAGTTCGCGAAACAGCTCGCGCTCACGCTTTTCGTAGAACCCGTAGAGCAGGTGCGCGTCTTCACGTACCACCAAATGGGTGTGCAGCGTCACCGGCTCGCCAACATGTGGCAATCGATAGAGTGTAGTCATGGGGACTTCCAGCTCATAACCGACGCCGTTGACGTCCAACACCAGATGCGGCGGCTGTTTCTCGGCCAAAAAGCCGCGTAAGCGTCCAATCACGTATCGGATCCTTTCATAGCGCCGACCCCGGTCAGGGCCAACGGCAAATCAATGCTCGCAATCATTGCAGGAGTGACACGCCCTGCAAGCAAAAAATACTTCACAGCCAGACCCTTGCGCTATAACCGCAACCGGCCACCGCGGCTTCGCGCGGTGCCCAGGCCATGGGGAATCAGGCTGGAACGGGTGTGCGCATGGCATAAGGCAATCGCCAGGGCATCCGAAGCATCGATCTGCGGTTTTTGAGTCAGTTTGAGCAAATGCATGACCATCATCATGACCTGCTCTTTATTCGCGCCGCCGGTCCCCGCCACCGCCTGCTTGACCTGGGTCGCGGTGTATTCGGCGATTTCCAGGCTTTCCTCGGCGCCGGCAACAATCGCCGCACCCCGCGCCTGCCCCAGCTTGAGGGCCGAGTCGGCATTGCGCGCCATGAAGACCTTTTCGATACCCATGGTCACCGGGCCGTAGGTTTGAATGACCTCACGTACGCCGCGATAGACAATCTGCAAGCGCTCGTGCAGCTCGCCGCTTCCGGTTCTGATGCAACCCGATGCCACATAGACACACCCACGCCCGGTGTCACGCACCACGCCATAGCCGGTAATTCGCGAACCGGGGTCGATACCAAGAATAAGAGTCATAACGCCTGCAGCTTGAGAAGTGACGCATACCAAAGAGCGCAGCATAAAGGCAGAAGCCGGAGGCCGATAGCGATGTAATCAACACCGCGTCGGATCTCCGGCTTCTGTGTAGCGCTGACAACACGCTGTCAGCCAAGCTGTTCCATGACTTCGTCCGGAATTTCCGCATTGGAGTAGACGTTCTGCACGTCATCCAGGTCTTCGAGCATGTCGATCAGCTTGAGGACTTTTTCAGCAGTTTCCAGATCCAGCACGGCGCTGGTGGTCGGCAGCATGACGATTTCGGCGTCCGCAGCCTTGAAACCTGCGGCCTCAAGGGCGTTGCGGACGGCATAAAAACCGGCGAAGGACGTAAATACGTCGATGGAGCCATCTTCGTTGGTCACCACGTCGTCGGCATCGGCCTCCATCGCGGCTTCGATCAACGCGTCTTCATCAACCCCCGCAGCAAAGGAAATCTGCCCCTTGCGGTCGAACAGATAGGCAACCGAACCATCGGTCCCCAGGTTGCCACCACATTTGACGAATGCATGACGAACCGCTGCCGCCGTGCGATTGCGATTGTCGGTCATGGTTTCGACCATCACCGCCACGCCGCCCGGCCCGTAACCCTCGTAACCCAGTTCTTCTACATCGTCACCTTCGGCTGCACCGGCGCCACGCGCAACCGCACGATCGATGGTGTCGCGAGTCATGTTCGCACCCAGCGCCTTGTCCAGCGCCAGACGCAAGCGCGGGTTGGTGCCCGGATCACCACCGCCCTGGCGGGCAGCGACGGTCAGTTCACGAATCCACTTGGTGAAAATCTTGCCTTTCTTGGCATCCTGACGCTCTTTGCGGTGCTTGATGTTCGCCCACTTAGAATGACCTGCCATATCTCGCTCCAGATTCTTTTCAACACGTTCATGTGTGTCGCAGCACAACCGACACAAGCTTGCCCGGCCAAAACGCAAACGGGGCGCATCGACGTCAACAAACAACGCGATACGCCCCGCCCGGTATTACTCGGCTTTAGGCTGTTCGCGCAAACGGATGTGCAATTCACGCAACGCCTTGGCGTCTACCACGCCAGGCGCCTGGGTCATCACGTCGGCAGCACTCTGGGTTTTCGGGAAGGCAATGACTTCACGAATCGACTGGGCGCCGGTCATCAGCATGACCAGACGATCCAGACCGAATGCCAGACCACCGTGGGGTGGCGCGCCATATTTCAGGGCGTCGAGCAGGAAGCCGAACTTCTCCTGCTGCTCGTCTTCGGCAATGCCCAGCAAGCGGAAGACCGCCTGTTGCATTTCCTTGCGATGGATACGGATCGAACCGCCACCCAGCTCGGTGCCGTTGAGCACCATGTCGTAAGCGCGGGACAGAGCGGTTGCCGGATTGGCTTCCAGTTCTTCCGGGCTGCACTTGGGTGCGGTGAACGGGTGGTGCAGCGCCGTGAAACTGCCGTCATCGTTCTCTTCGAACATCGGGAAGTCCACGACCCACATAGGGGCCCACTCGCAGGTGTGCAGCTTGAAATCGTTACCGACCTTGATCCGCAGCGCGCCCAGGGCCTCGCTGACGATCTTGGCTTTGTCCGCACCGAAGAACACGATATCGCCATCCACCGCGCCAACACGATCGAGGATCACGTTGAGGTTGGCTTCCGGGATGTTCTTGACGATTGGCGACTGCAGGCCTTCAACGCCTTTGGCCCGCTCATTGACCTTGATGTACGCCAGGCCCTTGGCACCATAGATGCCGACGAATTTGGTGTAATCGTCGATCTGCTTGCGCGGAATGCTTGCCCCGCCTGGAACACGCAGAGCGGCAATACGACATTTCGGGTCGTTGGCCGGGCCGCTGAACACCTTGAAGTCGACGTCCTTGAGCTGATCGGCAACGTCGACCAGTTCCAGCGGGTTACGCAGGTCCGGCTTGTCCGAACCGTAACGACGCATGGCCTCTTCGAAGGTCATGTGCGGGAAAGCGTCGAATTCCAGGTCGAGAACTTCCTTGAACAGCTGACGAATCATCTTCTCGGTCAGGCCGATGATGTCTTCTTCATTAAGGAAGCTGGTTTCGATGTCGATCTGGGTGAATTCAGGCTGACGGTCGGCACGCAGGTCTTCGTCGCGGAAGCACTTGGCGATCTGGTAGTAACGATCGAAGCCGGCAACCATCAGCAGCTGCTTGAACAGCTGCGGCGATTGCGGCAAGGCGAAGAAGCTGCCCGGATGTGTGCGGCTCGGCACCAGATAGTCACGGGCGCCTTCTGGCGTCGCACGGGTCAGGATTGGCGTCTCGACGTCGAGGAAGCCGTTGTCATCAAGGTAACGACGGATGCTGGTGGTGATGCGCGAACGCAGACGCAGCTTCTCGGCCATTTCCGGACGACGCAGGTCGATAAAGCGATAACGCAGGCGGGTTTCTTCGCCGACGTCCGAGTACTCGTTCAGCGGGAACGGCGGGGTTTCCGACTCGTTCAGCACTTCGAGCTCGTAACCGAGTACTTCGATGGCACCCGAGGCCATATTGGCATTCACTGCGCCCGCAGGACGAGCACGCACCTTGCCGGTGATCTTGACGACATACTCGCTGCGCACGCGGTCGGCGGCAGCGAAGGTGTCGGCGCGATCCGGGTCGAAGACCACCTGGGCCAGACCTTCGCGATCACGGATGTCGAGGAAAATCACCCCTCCGTGGTCACGACGGCGGTGAACCCATCCGCAAAGGGTAATTTCCTGACCTTCCAGGCTCTCGTTCAGTTGGCCGCAATAATGGCTGCGCATCATGATGGTGGTTTCACTTCCGTAATTCGAAATTCGGTGGAGCTTTCGCTCTTGGCTTGCGCTCAATAGTGCAAGAGCCCAGGCATGCAGTTCAAGCTGTCAGCTCATCGCTGGGCGCTCTGTTTGCGCAGAAGCATGCCCGTTTTGGCAAGGCGGGGGATTATATAGGGTTAATCGAAGCCGTGCAGCCGCACGAACCCCTCTGGGCAGGATAAGTTCGTCGCAGCCGCCCATGCGTCGCGAAGCGCAAGCATCAGGAAGCATGCAGCGCGGGCCCGCCATGCTGGCGAGCCCGCAGAAAATGGGAGCGTATCCAACCTACGCCTGGACCAGATCCAGGTTATCGCCTTTCAGGACATGAGCCACACAGACCACCCTGATGAGACCGCTGAAATTTTTCACACCGCCATAGCGTAAGTGAACTTCCCTGTCGATGTAGGACAGCACCGCATTGACCGAGCAATTATTTGATCGGGCAATGGTTCCTAGAATGTTCCAGTAAACGTTTTCCAGCCGCAGGCAAGTTGCCAACCCATTGAGGCGCACCGACTTGGAGTGCGGTTGCGCCAGGTTCATGTTGAAATCTTCGACAAAAGGATCATTACGTATTTTCCCGTGACGGTTTAAGTCTTGTACGTCGCGTTCAACCCCTCGAACCATGGTGATATTTCCTCTACACAGATCAATTCAGACTTCATGAAGAAACATTTAAATATAAATAAATGTGCCTGCTTATAAAGCCCGAATCTCGACGTTATAGCCAGTAGAGCCATTACTCTTACTGTGTAGGAGATCACTACAATTGATAGGCGAAACAGACTTTCCGCCTGGCGATAACCGACCTGAATGCTTGGTGGGTGTTTAATATTTATGTAGTTACGGAAAATATCGGCGAACGCCGGCCCGATCAGGGAGGGAAGCTACAGGGGCCGAAGGCGCGGTCAGGAAGTCATGAACTGAGCGACGCAGCGGATGCGTCGCTCGGCAGGAGCTTAATGGGTCTCAAGCATCGAGCGCAGCATCCAGGCTGTTTTTTCGTGCACTTGCATCCGCTGGGTCAACAAGTCAGCAGTCGGCTCATCGCTGACTTTATCCAACAAAGGAAAAATACTACGAGCTGTGCGGACAACTGCTTCTTGACCCTGAACCAGACTTCTGATCATGGCTTCAGCACTTGGCACGCCTTCTTCTTCCTTGATAGACGACAGGCGAGCGTAAGTTGTATAGGTACCCGGCGCAGGGAAACCCAATGCGCGAATGCGTTCGGCAATCGAATCCACCGCGAGGGCGAGTTCGTTGTATTGCTCTTCGAACATCAAATGCAGCGTACGAAACATCGGGCCGCTGACATTCCAGTGAAAGTTGTGGGTTTTGAGATACAACACGTAAGTATCTGCGAGCAAGTGAGAAAGACCGTCAACGATCGACTTACGATCTTCTTCGCTGATACCAATATCGATTGCCATGTTTTTCCCCTTATAGAGATGGATTATTCAGCAGGTACAGCGGGCACTCTACCAAGAGAATGGCCTTGACGCAGCAGCTTCAGCCATCAGTACGCTGGCACGTCGAGGAAAAAATCCGCACCAGGACACTGCCGCCGCCCACCGCTCGTCGCTTTGCTTGACGCATTTCCAGCAATGCCGACGGACCCGCAGGCTGCTGATTTGAGATGCCCCATGCTTTGCTGTTAAATACACCGCGTGTCGTTGCTGACTTTTCCTGCAACGCATAGGCTGACCTTCGCTCGTGCAGCACGCCTCCACTTTTCCAGAAGCGTACCGGGTGTCATCAGCTATTTCCTCGTGATCCATCTTAATGTGAGTTATCAACATGTTGAAAATCGTTCACCTGCTAACGGGAGCCGCAGCCCTGCTGCTTTCCTTCATCCCCAGCCTGCGCAGTGAAGCCTTGTCTTCATATCTCCTGCAACCCGATGCGCTCTATCTGGCGTTCTTCGGCCTGCTCAATCTATTGCTTGCACCAGTGATCCCCTATTGGAACCGGGGTCCACGTCATCAATTGCAAAACCTTGTCAGTGCGTTGCTCATTCTTGCCGTTGTTCTTCAAATCCTCACCTTGCTTGTCCCGCTGGAGATCGTCGCCGGTCAACCCGCAATCATGCTGGGCCTGATCGCCGCCACACTTGCGGTCGCCCTGCACATCGGGATCAGCTTCTATCGATCGTCGCCGTCCCCCGCCGCGCAAAGTCATGACATGACCAACCGCGATACAGGGACCGTGAAGTGGTTCAATACTTCCAAGGGTTTTGGTTTCATTTCCCGGGATTCGGGCGATGACATCTTCGTTCACTTCCGCGCCATTCGCGGCGAAGGCCATCGTGTCCTCGTAGAAGGGCAGCGTGTCGAGTTCTCGGTCATGAACCGAGACAAAGGCCTGCAAGCAGAAGACGTCATCGCGGCACTTCCCCGCCGCTGATTGCCTCGCCTGATAAAAAAACCGCGACCTCCTTCCGGAGATCGCGTTTTTTTGCACCCGCGGCTATTAATAGTGGGGCGGCGGCGCATCTTCCTCAAAGGTGTCGAACTGACTTCCCATCTCCTCCTGGCGCTTGAGCATCGCAGCCATTTGCTGTTGCAGTCGGTCAAGTGCGCGCTGCTGGGTCACCAGTACGTCATTCAGCGCTTGAATTGTGTCGTCCTGGAAAGCCAGTCGGCTTTCGAGCTCGGTCACTCTTGCTTCAACGGTCATGACAATTCCTCCACGAAGGTAAAGCCAATGGTCAGCTCGCTGCGCAGCTGCTGCACGATGGTCGATACCTGCTGCGCCGTATAAGGCTGCGCCGGGTGCTTGCCCCACACCGGCGCCGGCCATGCCGGATCGCTGTGTCGTCGAGCGATAACATGCATGTGTAGCTGACTCACTACATTACCCAGCGCTGCAACATTGATTTTGTCAGCAGCGAATATCTTATTGAGAATCACTGACAACGCAGTTGTTTCCTGCCACAACTGCAACTGATCTTCAAGTGCCAACTCAAATATTTCACTAATATCCGGCCGCTTGGGCACCAGGACAAACCAGGGATAGTTTGAATCGTTGGATAACAGCAGCCTACATAACGAAAAATCGCCAATGGGCACTGTATCCGCCTGTAAACGTGAGTCGAGAACGAACACGGTATAACTCCTGATCGTCAGGTTAGGTTTCTTGCGCACCCTCGTTTAAGTGTATGGCGCATTACCCAGCAGGATACTCGGGAATAAGTTCGAGTTCACTGCCCGGTTCAGTTACATGACGTCTGGCGCGGGCTGGCGCAAAGGACGACGACCCCCGAATCCTGCACCGACGAAGACTGGCCTGCACCAGGAATGACCGCCAACTGACAAAATGCACTCATTTGGGCCGCAGATTAAAGGTTTTCAGCGCTGATACGGTTGTTACAAATCGCTACCTATAAACGCGATTGGCGGGCGTCAAATTCCTCCAGGCGGTTTTGCTGAGAGCCTGATGAAACGCCCGTTGGGTCCAAAAAGCTTACAGATTGCCTGGATGTGCCAGCTTCAGGCACTGAGAGCCCGACGCGCACCAAAACAACCCACTCCGACTGGCCATAAAGCCTGCCTATCCAGAATTTACCCATGCCGGTGGGCAGAAAGTAACGTTCCGCACAGCCGTGCAAGCCTGAAAAAGCGCCAACAGCGCGAATTCAAAAGAAATTTAATAATTTTAAAAACTATATAATTCAACACGTTACATCTTGAAAGCGAGGTAAATACTGCATTTTTCACAAATTTTTCTCATCGCGATGAGCTTTGTGCACGGTTGTTGCTATATCACTCACAAGGTTGGCACGGACCCTGGCGGAAAACAGGATCCGGCTATCGTGAGAATGCGAAGGCTTACCCAGGCATTACTTGGAAACCGGGCTTAGACTGTTTCACCCTATGCTTAGGTCGTAAAAAGGTAATGCGGTAGTTGTAGAGTCGATATGGAAACAGTGCATTTTTGCGACATGGACAGAGCAGTTTGCGACACCGCCGTAAAGATTTCGAAAGGATAGGTCTGTAACTATCGCCACCATTGTCAGCGTGATATAAGTTTCGCCGACACAAAAAAGAAAGAGCCGTCCCAGATAAAAAAACAGGTGGGTCGGCAGCAACTCTTCTTAAAAACCAAAGGAGCAAGTCACGATGAGAGTGATGAAGTGGAGCGCAATCGCACTGGCAGTTACTGCAGCCAGCACCCAACTGGCAACGGCAGCAGCGTTCGTCAGCGATCAGGCAGAAGCAACAGGTTTCGTTGAGGGCAGCAAGCTTGACCTCAAGGCTCGCAACTACTACTTCAATCGCGACAAGAAAGATGGCGCCGTTGATGACAAAGACTGGACGCAAGGTTTCTGGGGAACGTTCAGCTCTGGCTACACTCAAGGCACCATCGGTGTGGGCGTTGAAGCTTTCGGTTATTTCGGCCTGAAGCTTGACGGTCAGGACAAATATTCCGGTTCGGGCAACCTGGTCACCAACAGCCAGGGCGAAAACGAAGACAGCTTCGGCAAAGCCGGTGGCGCTGTTAAGTTCCGTCTCTCGAAAACCGAGTTGAAACTCGGTGACATGCAGCCTACCAGCCCAGTGTTCGCAGTAGGCGGTTCCCGTCTGTTGCCACAAACTGCCAGCGGTATCAGCCTGCAGAGCAGCGAGATCAAAGGTCTGGATCTGGAAGGCGGTCACTTCTACTCCGGCACCAGCCAGGACGACACCAGCCACAGCGGTAACATCTGGGCTACCTATGCCGGCGTTACAGCCAAGAGCGCAGACTTCGTTGGCGGCAAATACGCGATCACCGACAACCTTGGCGTTGCCCTTTATGGTGCCAAGCTTGAAGACGTGTGGGACCAGTACTACGCGAACGTGAACTACGCCCTGCCGCTGACTGATACCCAGTCCCTGGCATTTGACGCCAACCTGTATCGCACCGTCGATGAAGGCAGCGCCAAAGCAGGCGACATCAGCAACACCGCGTTCTCCGGCTCCGTTGCCTACTCGTTCCTGGCCGCACACACCCTGACCCTGGCATTCCAGAAGGTTAACGGTGATACGCCATTCGACTACATCGGTATCGGCGACAACAACCGCGGCGGCGACTCGATCTTCCTGGCCAACTCCATCCAGTACTCCGACTTCAACGGTCCTGGCGAGAAATCCTGGCAGGCTCGCTACGACCTGAACATGGCTCCATACGGCGTTCCTGGCCTGAGCTTCATGACCCGCTACATCAAAGGTTATGACATCGACGGCACCAACACCCCTACTAACAGCACTTATGCTGGCCTGTACGGTGAAGACGGCAAGCACCACGAGACCAACCTTGAAGCCAAATACGTGCTTCAAACCGGTCCAGCCAAAGACCTGTCGTTCCGCATCCGTCAAGCATGGCACCGCGCCAATGCTGACCAGGGCGAAGGCGATATCAACGAGTTCCGTCTGATTGTCGACTACCCGATCTCGATCCTGTAATCGCACGTCAGCTACTCGTTTCGGAAAAAGCCCGGCTGATGCCGGGCTTTTTCATTCAGGCAATAAAGTAATCAGCATCGCCTCCCTCGGAGGCCTTGCGCTGTACGGGGGTAACTCGGCCCCGTACAATGCCCAGTCATTTCTAGTCTCAGCAACCGACAACGGCCTCCCATGCGCACCAGTCAATTTTTGCTCGCCACACAGAAAGAAACCCCTTCCGATGCGGTCGTCGTCAGCCACCAGCTGATGCTGCGTGCCGGCATGATTCGCAAACTTGCTTCCGGCCTCTACACCTGGCTCCCCATGGGCCTGCGTGTATTGCGCAAGGTCGAAGCCATCGTTCGTGAAGAAATGGACGCTGCTGGCGCGCTCGAAGTATTGATGCCGGGCATCCAGCCCGCCGAGCTGTGGCAGGAATCCGGCCGCTGGGAACAGTACGGTCCTGAGTTGATGCGCCTGACCGACCGGCACAATCGCGAATTCTGCCTGGGCCCGACCCACGAAGAAGTGATCACCGATCTGGCCCGCAACGAGCTCAACAGCTATAAACAGCTGCCGATCAATCTGTACCAGATCCAGACCAAATTCCGCGACGAGATCCGTCCGCGCTTCGGCTTGATGCGCGGCCGCGAGTTCGTCATGAAGGACGCCTACTCGTTCCATGCCGATCAGGCTTCCCTGCAGGAAACCTACGACCGCATGCATCTGGCGTATTGCAACGTGTTTACCCGCCTTGGGCTGAAGTTCCGCCCGGTGGAAGCAGACAACGGCTCCATCGGCGGCGCGGGCTCCCATGAGTTCCACGTGCTGGCCGAGTCCGGCGAAGACGATATCGTATTCAGCAATGGCTCCGATTACGCCGCCAACATCGAGAAGGCCGAAGCGATTCCACGGGAAACTTCTCGCGCCGCGCCGACCGAAGAGCTGCGCCTGATCGATACGCCGAACGCCAAGACCATTGCGCAACTGGTCGAAGGCTTCAATCTGCCTATCGAAAAGACCATCAAGACCTTGGTCGTGCATGCTGCTGAAGAAGGCAAGCTGATCGCACTGATCATCCGTGGAGATCATGAGCTGAACGAAATCAAGGCTGCCCAGCAGGAACTGGTCGCCAGCCCTCTGGTCATGGCATCCGAAGCCGAGTTGCGCGACGCCATTGGCGCCGGTGCCGGTTCCCTGGGTCCGCTGAATCTGCCGCTGCCTTGCATCATCGATCGTTCGGTAGAACTGATGAGCGACTTCGGCATCGGTGCCAACATCGACGACAAGCACTACTTTGGCGTCAATTGGGAACGCGATCTGCCTGTTCCGACCGTTGCCGACCTGCGCAACGTCGTGTCAGGCGATCCAAGCCCGGACGGCAAAGGCACGCTTGAGATCAAGCGCGGCATTGAAGTCGGTCACATTTTCCAGCTGGGCACCAAGTACAGCGAAGCCATGAAATGCCAGGTCTTGGGCGAAAACGGCAAGCCGGTCAACCTGTCCATGGGTTGCTACGGCATCGGCGTTTCCCGGGTTGTCGCCGCAGCCATCGAGCAGAACAGCGATGCCAACGGCATTATCTGGAATGACACCCTGGCGCCCTTCCAGATCGCCCTGGTTCCGTTGCGCTATGAAACCGAAGCGGTGCGTGAAGCCACTGACAAACTGTATGCCGAACTGAAAGCCGCTGGTTTCGAAGTGCTGCTGGATGACCGCGACAAGAAAACCAGTCCTGGCAACAAGTTTGCCGACATGGAACTGATTGGCATCCCCCATCGCATCGTGGTCAGCGACCGCGGCCTGGCCGAAGGCAATCTTGAGTACAAGAGCCGCATTGAGCCTGAGGCCCAGGCCCTGCCGGTTGCTGATGTGTTGTCGTTTATTCAGGCCCGTATCCGCCGCTGAGTCATGGGCGCGCTCGCCACTCGCCAAAACGAGTGCCGAGCGCGCCCGGTTCAGGCACCGCGCCTTATCCGCATCAAGAGATCCCATGTTCAAGCGAAGATCCTTAAGCCTCGGCTGTACAGCCTTGTGCGCCAGCCTGCTTGTCAGCGGCTGTGCCAACCACTTGTCACAGCGCAGCGAGCATGAAGAGCGTGTCGAACGCAAATTGCTCGAACATACCCTGCAAATTGATATGGGCGAGCCCAAGACCCTTGAGCTGCCCCAGCGCCGTGTGCGCATCCACGAACAAAAAACCTTTGAAGTCACCGAATTCGAAGTCACCCGCCGCTACGATCGTTACACCGCTTACCAGCCGTGGCGGGAAATCTATGAGATTCCGCTGGGCGCTGTCGCGGTAGTGGCCGGTGTTGGCGCCAACGTGGTCAACGTATTGGCCTTCGGCCAGCTGCCGGACAGCGTGACCAAGGACTGGATCAACTATGGCGTGGCCGGGCTCAACCCGTTCATGAACGCGCCGTCCAATGGCCGCGCGCAACAAAACCTGGCGCATATCGACGAAGTCCAGAAGGACAAGAAAATCGAGAACTCGACCTTGCCCTGGAACGAACGCCCGGTGCTGGTCAAGTCAGGGACGCAAACCCACGAGCTGACCACCGATCGCAATGGCGTGTTGCGCCTGAGCCTGCTGGACAGTCCATTCGCCGAGCAGGACCTGAGCCACGTCACACGGATCTACATCAGCGTCGAAGATGATCAGGACAAGGTTCACGCCAACGCGGATCTGCCCATCAGCAAACTGTTGCGTGGCAAGTTAATTGAGGCCCACGGCCTGATCTACGATGACCTGGAAGATGATGAAGTCAGCCAGTGGGTCTATCGCGTCAAGCGTCTTTCGGAACTGGGCCTTGAAGATGAAGCCAGCGAACTGGAGCAGAGCCTGATCGAACTGACACGCAATGATCCCCAGTTGCAGCATGAGTTTGTAAAATCCCTGGCCAAGGATGCCGGTCGTCTAGTCGCCGATCCCGGCGCCAAACCCTGACCTCACCTGCTGCGCTCAGGGCGCGAACAGCTCCAGCTGTTCGTGACCGCTGCGCAGATCCTGCAAACGCACACCGATCCCCAATAACCGTACCGGTTTGTCGCCACGGGCAAATGCCTGGGTTAACAACTGCTGGAAACTGGTCAGATCCCGCCCCGCCCCGGACTGTTCAAGGGTCGTCTGCGTGAAATCGTGGAATTTGACCTTCACGAAGGGTTTGCCAGGCCGATAGTTGTCGGCGATGCGCGCCATGCGCCCGGACAGGGTTTCCATCAGCTCCGGTAACTTTTCCAGGCAGCTGGCCAGATCCGGCAAGTCCGTGTCGTAGGTGTTTTCCACACTCACCGATTGCCGTCGGCTGTCGTTCTGCACCGGCCTCTCATCGATGCCGTGCGCCAGCCCCCACAAGCGCTCGCCGAAAGAGCCGAATTCCCGAACCAGCGACAGTTTGCTCCAGCCACGCAGATCGGTGCAGGTGACAATGCCCAGCCTGCCGAGCTTGTCGGCCGTCACCTTGCCAACGCCGTGCAGTTTGTTGACCGGCAGCAGCGCGACAAAATCCTCGACCTGATCCGGCGTGATCACAAACAGCCCATTGGGTTTTTTCCAGTCACTGGCGATCTTGGCGAGGAACTTGTTTGGTGCAACGCCCGCCGAGACCGTGATATGCAGTTGATTGGACACACGGCGGCGTATGTCCTGAGCGATACGCGTGGCACTGCCGCCAAAGTGGCTCGCATCGGACACGTCCAGAAACGCCTCATCCAGCGATAACGGCTCAATCAGATCGGTGTAGTCGCGAAAGATCGTCTGGATTTCCTTCGAGGCTTCTTTATAGGCGTCCATGCGCGGTTTGACGATGGTGAGGTCCGGGCACAGCTTCAAGGCATGCCGCGATGACATCGCCGAGCGCACTCCATAGGCGCGCGCTTCATAGTTGCAGGTCGCGATCACGCCGCGTCGATCGGCCGAGCCGCCCACTGCCAGTGGTTTACTCGCCAGGCGCGGGTCATCGCGCATTTCAATGGCGGCATAGAAGCAGTCACAGTCGACATGAATGATTTTTCGCTGCGTCATGTAGGGCGATTTGCGAGGGATAAGGTCGCGCAGTATCTCACTGGCATCAGGATGTGGCACTGCGTGATGTGCGAATGGTCATCAAACCTTAACCCAAAAGCGCCCAAACTCGGCCTGTAACCCCGCACCGCAAGGCGTCACAGCCCCATCAGAGCTCAATAGGCGCCGCTAAGCGATTGAAGGAAAAGCAGTTTTTTCAAACTAACGGTTGACAGCACAGCGATCCGGCGTAGAATGCCGACACACAGACGCGGGATGGAGCAGTCTGGTAGCTCGTCGGGCTCATAACCCGAAGGTCGTCGGTTCAAATCCGGCTCCCGCAACCAAACATCAAAAAAGGCTACTCGAAAGAGTGGCCTTTTTTGTGTCTGTCAGTTTTTCACCCTTGATTGCAATACACCGTGCGCAACATTTTGCAGGACCGGCTTTAGCCGGGAGAACGCCCTCCCGGCTAAAGCCAGTCCTACGCAATTGTTTCAACTATCCAGTCACACGACAGTCACAACGTTAACGCCCCCGCTCGGGGGCCATGTTGCGAGAGTCGGAGACGGATGAGTTTTATTGTGTGTATGGCGGTGTTGGGCACGCTGCTGATGCTGTTGGCGCTCACCTCCTCCTACCTGCGCTGGTTCGGTTCAAATCCGGCTCCCGCAACCAAACATCAAACAAGGCTACTCGAAAGAGTGGCCTTTTTTGTGTCTGTCAGTTTTTCACCCTTGATTGCAATACACCGTGCGCAACATTTTGCAGGACCGGCTTTAGCCGGGAGAACGCCCTCCCGGCTAAAGCCAGTCCTACGCAATTGTTTCAACTATCCAGTCACACGACAGTCACAACGTTAACGCCCCCGCTGTGGTTCATGTCTGACCGCACTCATTTGCCCTCATTTCGCATTAAAGGTTGACACCTCGTCGTTCGGCTGTAGAATGCCGCCACACAGACGCGGGATGGAGCAGTCTGGTAGCTCGTCGGGCTCATAACCCGAAGGTCGTCGGTTCAAATCCGGCTCCCGCAACCAAACATCAAACAAGGCTACTCGAAAGAGTGGCCTTTTTTGTGTCCGCACGAAAAGTACCGCGCCAATGAAGCTAAGCGCTTGTCAGAAAAGGCTATTTTGCACTGCAGGTTTCATCTCATTTTCACGCCTGTAACGTAATATTGCTGCAAGCGACAGTTTTCCCATGGTCGGCCGATAGCCTTTTGTGACTCAATAGTCGCTTAAGAGACACGAACAAAATCCGCTCCATTCGCTCGTTAGACGTTGACGCGCTAACATCTCGAAATATTTTTTGCGTAGGGATTGGTAACTTGGCTGCATACCTCCATCCTGTCGCGCACGATCCAAGGAGTGATTGATGCGCGCCAACCCGTCAGAACCCAAAGAAGCAGTCACGGCGAATCAACCTATTCAACCTGCCCGCCTGCAATGGCTGGAGCTGCTGAGCAAGTATCGCCAACCCATCGGCCTGGCCGTTACGCTGCTGCTCTTCGCCATCGCGCTGATCGCTTGCCGCCACATGCTGAGCGAGCTGGATCTTTATGCGCTGCATGATTCGCTGCTGAGCGTACCGGTGCCGTCGCTGGCAGGTGCCGTGCTGGCAATGATTGTCGGCTTTATCATCCTGCTGGGCTACGAATGGTCCGCCAGTCGATACGCCGGAGTTGATCTGCCCAACAAGACCTTGGCAATGGGCGGCTTTACCGCGTTCGCCATCGGCAACGCAGTCGGGCTTTCAATGTTGTCCGGCGGCTCGGTGCGTTATCGGCTGTATTCGCGCAAAGGTGTGGGTGCGATAGAAGTCGCGCGCATGACGCTGTTCGCCAGCCTGTCACTGGGTTGCGCGCTGCCGCCGCTGGCAGCACTCGCGACCTTGAGCAATTTGTCCGGCGCTTCCCTGGCCCTGCACTTGCCGGTGGCGATGCTCGCGGCGATTGCAATCGGGGTGCTGATTCTGACCGCGCTGCTGACCATGGCGGTGTATCGCCGTCGGCTGCCGGAACAGACGATCCCGCACACGCTGTTGGTGCGCGCTGGCAGAAGAACACTTCGTTTGCCAGGCCTGCGCCTGACGCTGATGCAACTGGTGATCACCGCGCTGGACGTTGCCGCAGCAGCGACCGTCCTGTATTTGCTACTGCCGCAATCCCCGCCATTTGGTGCGTTCCTGCTGGTTTATCTGCTGGCATTGGCGGCGGGCGTGCTCAGTCATGTTCCGGGTGGCGTGGGTGTTTTCGAGGCCATTCTGCTCGCGGCGTTCGCCAATGAACTGGGCGCCGCGCCGCTGGCTGCCGCGTTGCTGCTGTATCGACTGATCTACGTCGTGCTGCCGCTGCTGCTGGCGTGCCTGACGCTGCTGTTCACCGAAAGTCAGCGCCTGTTGCCCACCAAACAGGCAATGCGCGTCGCCTCGGGCCTTGCGGCACCGATTCTGGCGCTGCTGGTATTTCTTTCCGGGGTGGTGCTGCTGTTTTCCGGGGCGACTCCGGAAATCGACACTCGCCTGGAATATGTCGGTTTCCTGATCCCTCATCGCCTGATCGATGCTTCGCACTTCGGCGCCAGCCTGATTGGTGTGCTGTGCCTGTTGCTGGCGCAAGGCCTGCGCCGACGCCTTTCGGCCGCATGGATGCTGACCACCATTTTGCTGGTGACAGGCTCAGTGCTGTCGATGCTCAAGGGTTTCGACTGGGAAGAAGCGGTCCTGCTGATTCTCACGGCTTGCCTGCTGGGCGTTTTCCGGCGCTCGTTCTACCGACCTAGCCGCCTGCTGGAGTTGCCGTTCTCGCCGCTGTATCTGGTGGCGAGCATCTGTGTGCTGGGCGCTTCGATCTGGCTGCTGCTGTTTGCCTATCAGGACGTCCCGTACAGCCATCAACTCTGGTGGCAGTTCACTCTGGATGCCGATGCACCGCGCGCCCTGCGTTCGGCATTGGGCAGCGCAGTGCTGCTGGTTGTGGTGTCGCTGACCTGGCTGCTGCGCACGGCGCGGCCGGTCATCAAGCTTCCCGATGCGACCGAACTGGCCAAGGCCGCTGAAATCGTCAACGCTTCATCACAACCGGATGGCGGGCTGGTGTTGACCGGCGACAAGGCGATCCTGCTGCACCCCAGCGGTGATGCCTTTTTGATGTACTCGCACCGTGGCCGCAGCCTCGTGGCCTTGTATGACCCGATTGGACCTACGCAGCAGCGCGCCGAACTCATCTGGCAGTTCCGCGACCTGTGCGATGTCCACCACGCGCGCCCGGTGTTTTATCAGGTCCGGGCCGAGAACCTGCCGTTCTATATGGACATCGGGCTGACCGCGATCAAGCTGGGCGAAGAAGCCCGGGTCAACTTGCTCCGCTTCGACATCGAAGCCAAGGGCAAGGAAATGAAAGACCTGCGCTACACCTGGAACCGGGGCGGACGCGATGGTCTGTCGCTGGAGATCTACGAAGCAGGTCAGGCACCACTGGATGAGCTCAAAGTTATCTCGGACGCCTGGCTGACCGGCAAGAACGTCCGGGAAAAGGGCTTTTCCCTGGGTCGCTTCAGCCCGGAATACCTCACGCATTTCCGCATCGCCATCATTCACTTTGAAGGCAAGCCAGTGGCATTCGCCAACCTGCTGGAGACCTCGCGCCACGATCTGGCCAGCCTTGACCTGATGCGCGCGCATCCGGATGCGCCGAAACTGACCATGGAATTCATGATGGTCGGGCTGATTTTGTATTACAAACAGCACGGCTACGAACGCTTCAGCCTGGGCATGGTGCCGTTGTCAGGCTTGCAGCCGCGGCGTGGCGCGCCTTTGACCCAGCGTTTGGGCTCGATGGTGTTCCGCCGTGGCGAGCAACTCTACAACTTCCAGGGCTTGCGGCGCTTCAAGGACAAATTCCAGCCTGACTGGGAACCTCGCTATATGGCCGTGCCCGCCGGACTCGATCCGCTGGTGGCACTGGCTGACACTGCCGCCCTGATTGCAGGCGGCCTGACTGGATTGGTGAAACGCTGATGATTCAACGCTACTGGCGCTTTTTGCTCGCAGCCCTGGTTATTCTCGTGGTGGCGCTAGGGGTCTGGGTGTGGAACCGCCCTGCTCCGCCGGCCACCCTCGTCCATTCCACCCTGGCTGACGGCTCGGCGCTTACCGATGTAACGCCGGGCAGCCGGACCAAAGTGCGGGTTGCCTTGGCGGTCACTGCTGACGACTTGCTCACCGACAAGCAATTGCAGGCCTTGAGCCAGGATGCCGCCGCGCGGATCATCCAGGTGGTGTTGCCCAAGGACAATTGCGTCCTGCAACAAAAGACCTTCAACGACGCCCTGCAACAGCTGGACGACGCACCGACCATCGTCGGCGGTATCGGCCCGGGTGCGACATTGGCCTGGCGCTGGCTGGCAGGTCAGGACAACGACGATGCAGAAGCGATTTCGGTCGGCTTTTACCTGGAAGTCCCGTCCCAGCCGGCACCGGTTGTCGAGGCCGATGAACCCGCGCCGGTGATTTGTGACGTGGCGCTGCCAAAAACCGCGCCTCACGGTCACTGGATGGTGGCATGGAACGATGCGCCCGACGACGCGCCTGCGGCGTTTGTGCGTGACCAGGCCAACGCGGATACGAGCATCAGCGACTACGACATCAAGCTGCCTCAGGTTTTGAACAGCGAACTACGCCGTAAACTTATCGGCGAAGACGACAAGGGCGGCGGCGTCGGCGTGCCGGTGGTGGAGGTCCCGTCCGCACAGCCCTCCGATACGGTGACGCTGTTCATGTCCGGTGACGGCGGCTGGCGTGACCTGGACAAGGTCGTGGCCGGCGATATGGCCAGCCTGGGTTATCCGGTGGTGGGCATCGACGTGTTGCGCTATTACTGGGAACACAAGACGCCGGAGCAGACTGCCGCCGACCTCACCGAGCTGATGCAGCACTACCGGCAGAAATGGGGCACCAAGCGCTTCATCCTTGCTGGCTACTCCTTCGGGGCCGACGTGATGCCAGCGGTCTACAACCGCCTGGCTCCTGACGAACAGAACCGCATCGACGGCATTATCCTGCTCGCCTTCGCCCGCACCGGCAGCTTCGAGATCCATGTGGACGGCTGGCTCGGCACTGCTGGCAAGGAAGCCACTACCGGCGAGGAAATGGCCAAGCTGCCTGCCGAGAAGGTGCTGTGCGTTTATGGCATCGAAGAGAAGGATGAAAGCGGCTGTACCACAACCACCGCCGTGGGCGAAAAGCTGCAGCTTCCTGGCGGTCACCACTTCGATGAGAACTACCCGGCACTGGCCAAACGCCTGATCGCCGCCATCGACAAGCGTCAGGGCAAGGCCCAGAGCAAGTAACACGCTTGCCCAAGGCATAAAAAATCCCCGCAGCCCTATTTGAGGTGCGGGGATTTTTTTATACCTGTTGAAGGAGCCAACTTATTGGCGAGGCCTCGTTTGAGAAGCTTCGCGAGCAAGCTCCCACAGTTGGCTCCGATAGTGATTACACCGCTTGCTTTTGATGTTCGCTTTTCCGTGCCGCGATCTGGCAGACACCGCCAAACGCGCGTCGGGAGGCCGAGCGCAGGTGTCGTGGTGTGGGGCGACCGGCATGGATGCCGGCCGAGCGCCGCTGCGCCAGGGATGGCGCGTCGGCGCGTACCCACACCACGGCACCGGAGCGAGGGAACCCGACGAAGTCGGGCCGGACGTCAGCGCACATGGTTTTCGTCTATTTTGCCGTAACAAAATGGACCCGGCCGTCAGGACGGAACCTCACTACGCAGCGCTGCAAATTTTGTTGTTGCCCTACGCTTTGCCACGCTCCACCGGAAAGATTGCCTCGCTTGCAGGAGGGGACTTGTCCCCGAAAGGCGGTAGCGTCAGACAACGTCAACCATCTGGATTTTCGTTGCCAGGACCATCGTATTCGGGGACAAGTCCCCTCCTGCCGGTCGTTAGATATTCAGGTAGGAGCGATTACATCTCCACCTGCGTACCCAACTCGATCACCCGGTTAAACGGCAGCTTGAAGAAGCGCAGGTTGCCGTTGGCGTTCTTGAGCATGAAAGCGAACAGCGCCTCGCGCCAGCGCGCCATGCCAACCATTTTCGACGGGATCACAGTCTCGCGGCTCAGGAAGTACGTGGTCCGCATCGGGCTGAAGTCCAGCTCTTTCAAATGACACAGGCTCAGCGCAGCCGGTACGTCCGGCTCATCGATAAAGCCGAAATGCAGAATCACCCGATAAAAGCCTTCGCCATGGGCCTCGACTTCAAAGCGACGCTGGGCCGGTACACGCGGCGTGTCTTCGTAGACCACGGTCAGCAGCACCACTTGCTCGTGCAGCACCTGGTTATGCAGCAGGTTATGCAGCAAGGCGTGTGGGACAGCGTCGGCGCGGGCCGTGAGAAATACCGCCGTGCCCTGCACCCGATGTGGCGGCTGGACCTTGATACTGCTGATGAAGATCGGCAGCGGCAGCCCGCCTTCATCGATACGATCCACCAGCAACTGTTTGCCGCGCTTCCAGGTGGTCATCAAGATGAACAGCACCACGCCGGCGATTACCGGGAACGCCCCGCCTTGAATCACCTTCGGCACGTTGGCAGCGAAGAACAGGCTGTCGACGAACAGCAGGCACAGCAACAGCGGCACGGCCAGGAATGCCGGCCACTTCCACAACAACAGCATGACCGACGACACCAGAATCGTGGTGCAGAACATTGTCCCGGTAACCGCTACGCCATACGCGGAAGCCAGCGCGCCGGAAGACTCGAAGCCCAGCACCAGCAGAATCACGCCAACCATCAACGACCAGTTGACCGCACCGATGTAGATCTGCCCCTGGGCATCGCTGGAGGTGTGCTGGATCTGCATGCGCGGGATGTAACCCAACTGGATCGCCTGCAGCGTCATGGAAAACGCACCGGAAATCACCGCCTGCGACGCAATCACCGTCGCCAGCGTTGACAGCCCCACCAGCGGCAACAGCGCCCAGCTCGGTGCCAGCAGATAGAACGGGTTGCGCGCCGCTTCCGGGTCTTCGAGCACCAAAGCGCCCTGGCCGAAATAGTTGAGCACCAGCGCGGGCAGCACCAGGATGAACCAGGCGCGGGCAATCGGCTTGCGGCCGAAGTGCCCCATGTCGGCATACAGCGCTTCAGCACCGGTCAGCGCCAGCACCACTGCACCAAGAATCGCCACGCCAATGCCCGGATGGATGATAAAGAAGCGCACGGCCCACACCGGGTTCATCGCGTGCAGCACTTCCGGCTGACGCAAAATGCCATGAATGCCCAGCAAGCCGAGCACCACGAACCAGGTGACCATGACCGGTCCGAACAACACGCCGATGCGCGCCGTTCCATGCCGCTGAATCAGGAACAGCCCGACCAGCACCACCAGCGCCATGGGCACTACCCAGCGCTCAAGGCCATCGAACGCCAGTTCCATGCCCTCCATGGCCGACAGCACGGAAATCGCCGGGGTGATCATGCTGTCGCCATAAAACAGCGCCGCACCGAACAGGCCGAAGACCACCATGACCGCCTGCAGCTTCGGCTTGCTCGCCGAAGCCCGTCGAGCCAGGGCAGTGAGCGCCATGATGCCGCCTTCGCCCTGGTTGTCGGCGCGCAGGATGAACACCATGTACTTGAACGAGACCACCCAGATCAGCGACCAGAAGATCAATGACAGAATGCCCAGCACCGCGTCGTGCGTGACCGCGACGCCATAACCACCCTGAAACACCTCCTTGAGGGTATACAGCGGGCTGGTGCCGATATCGCCATATACCACGCCCACTGCGGCCATCAGCAAACTCAAGGGTTTGGCTGCGCTTTGCCCGGTTACAGCCTGACTGCTTGCTTGACTCATCTACCACTCCAGAAACCAGGGCTCGCGCCACTCGACACAAGATGATGCTTTGAGCTGTCGACACTTGTCAGGTGCCATCGAAGCCAGCGAATTCGACATATCCTGTAACGCCGCGAAGCATAGCGCAGCACTCGTCGTAATTCTCTGCATAAAGCTGGTCAATCGCAGGGCTGGCCGCTAGAATTGCGCACTTTTTGACCAGAGGCGCACGTATCCCGTCCGGATACCAACGCCCAGCCGGTGCCGAAGCACCACTTACGCCGAGGTTCGCCATGTCCACCGTTATCACGCCTTCCGCCCCGAAGGTTGGCTTTGTTTCCCTGGGTTGCCCAAAGGCCCTTGTGGATTCCGAGCGCATCCTTACTCAACTGCGCATGGAAGGCTACGAAGTGGTTGCGACCTATCAGGATGCCGACGTCGTTGTCGTCAACACCTGTGGGTTCATCGACACCGCCAAGGCTGAATCCCTGGAAGTGATCGGCGAAGCCCTTGCCGAAAACGGCAAGGTGATTGTGACCGGCTGCATGGGCGTCGATGAAAGCGTCATTCGCAACGTGCATCCCAGCGTGCTGGCCGTAACCGGTCCGCAGCAGTACGAGCAAGTGGTCAATGCCGTCCACGACGCCGCGCCGCCGAATCTGAATCACAACCCGCTGATCGACCTGGTGCCGCCGCAAGGCGTCAAGCTGACCCCGCGTCATTACGCGTATCTGAAGATTTCCGAAGGCTGCAACCACAGTTGCAGCTTCTGCATCATCCCGTCGATGCGTGGCAAGCTGGTCAGCCGTCCGGTGGGTGATGTGCTGGATGAGGCGCAGCGTCTGGTCAAGGCCGGGGTCAAAGAGTTGCTGGTGATTTCCCAGGACACCAGCGCCTATGGCGTCGACGTCAAATACCGCACCGGTTTCTGGAACGGCGCGCCGGTCAAGACGCGCATGACCGAACTGTGCCAGGCGCTGAGTTCTCTGGGCGTCTGGGTTCGCCTGCACTATGTGTATCCGTATCCCCACGTCGACGAGCTGATTCCGCTGATGGCTGCCGGGAAAATCCTGCCGTACCTGGACATCCCGTTCCAGCACGCCAGCCCGAAAATCCTCAAGCTGATGAAACGTCCGGCCTTTGAGGACAAGACCCTGGCGCGCATCAAGAACTGGCGCGAACAGTGTCCGGACCTGATCATCCGCTCGACATTCATCGTTGGCTTCCCCGGTGAAACCGAAGAAGACTTCCAGTACCTGCTTGAATGGCTGACCGAAGCCCAACTCGACCGCGTCGGCTGCTTCCAGTACTCGCCAGTCGAAGGCGCTCCGGCCAATCTGCTGGACGCACCGATTGTTCCGGACGAGATCAAACAGGATCGCTGGGATCGCTTCATGGCCCATCAACAGGCCATCAGCGCAGCGCGCCTGCAAATGAAGATCGGCAAGGAAATCGAAGTGCTGATCGATGAAGTCGACGAGCAAGGCGCTGTCGGCCGCTGCTTCTTCGATGCCCCGGAAATCGACGGCAACGTCTACATTGCCCTCGAAGCCGGCAGCCAGGTCAAACCCGGCGACAAGATCATGTGTCGCGTGACCGACGCCGATGAATACGATCTGTGGGCGGACTTGCTCTGATCGCCGGTTCGTAGCCTGAAGTAAAATCAGCCCTGCCCTTCAAACGGCGGGGCTTTTTGTGGGTCGAACAGGCTGGCGACTTTCCTTTGCACAGCGGCCAGACGGAGCCAGGCTCATGCACTACCCGCATCACGAGATTTCGCTCCCCGACAAGAGTGAATACCCAACACTCACGCAAGTCTGGGAAGACTCGGTCCGTGCCACCCACGACTTTCTTCCCGACTCGTATATAGCGATCCTCAAGAACCTGCTGCTCTCGCGTTATCTGGACAGCGTCACGCTGTTCTGCAGTCGCGATGCGCACATGAACATCACAGGCTTTGCCGGCGTAAGCCGAACCAAGCTGGAGATGCTGTTCATCGATCCCGCACATCGCGGCGAAGGCCTGGGGAAGCTGCTGCTGGCCCATGCCATCGAACACTTCGGCATCCAGGAACTCGACGTTAACGAGCAGAACCCGCAGGCGCTGGGCTTCTACCTCAAGCATGGGTTCGAAGTGGTCAGCCGTACCGAGATTGACGGCCTGGGCCAGCCGTATCCGATGTTGCGCATGCGCTTGCGCGACGGGGTCAAACCGTAGGACCGGCTTTAGCCGGGAACAGGCCGGTACATCCTCAGTAGTTGCGGCGTCAGACCTTCCGCCCTCCCGGCTAAAGCCGGTCCTACGGATCCTGTGTGCTGGCCGACATCGCGAGCAAATTCGCTCCCACACAAGTTGGCTCCAACGCACTGATTCCAGCCCATTTGCAATGTTGCCGCGATTAACCGGGCTTGCACGGGTACAATAAGCGCCTTTCTCTCAAGTAACGGCTCTTTGTCATGTCAGAACCCATCCGCCTCTCCAAACGTCTTATCGAGCTGATCGGCTGCTCCCGTCGGGAGGCTGAGCTGTATATCGAAGGCGGCTGGGTCACCGTGGATGGCGAAGTCATCGAAGAACCGCAGTTCAAGGTCGACACGCAAACCGTTGAACTCAACCCGGCCGCCAAGGCTGACGCGCCGGAACCGGTGACGATCATCCTGCACAAGCCGGCCGCCATGAGCGACGCCGATGCATTGGCGCTGATCACGCCGGGCACCTTGTCCGAAGAGCACAGCTTCGGCAAACGCCCGCTCAAAGGGCATTTCCTGCGCCTTGAACCCATCTCGACCTTGCAGGCCAACGCCAGCGGTTTGATGGTGTTCAGCCAGGACTGGAAAATCCTGCGCAAGCTCACGGATGACCGCAGCAAGATCGAGCAGGAATACATCGTCGAGATTAGCGGCGATATGGTGGCTCACGGCTTGAACCGCCTGAATCACGGCCTGACGTATAAAGGCAAGGAATTGCCTGCGGTCAAAGCCAGCTGGCAGAACGAAAACCGCCTGCGCTTCGCCATGAAAAACCCGCAGCCCGGCATCATTGCCCAGCTTTGCGAAGCCGTTGGCGTGAAGATCGTTTCGGTGCGCCGCATCCGTATCGGTGGCGTGTCGATGGGCAAATTGCCCGAAGGTCAGTGGCGCTACATGACCGGCAAAGAAAAATTCTAAGCGAAACACACCCTATTCAGTGCTGCAGCGGCAAGCTTCTGCGGCGTGACACCCGCCTCACCAGGATTCGAACACACCATGATGAACAATGACGTACTGCGCAGCGTGCGCTACATGCTTGATATCAGCGACGGCAAGATCGTCGATATCGTCAAGCTCGCAGGCTTCGACATTTCCAAGGCCGACGTGATCGCCTTCATGAAGAAAGAAGACGAAGAAGGTTATCTGGATTGCAGCGATGAAATCATGGCGCACTTCCTCGACGGCCTGGTGATCTTCAAGCGCGGCAAGGACGACAGCCGTGCGCCCCAGGCGGTTGAACTGCCGATCACCAACAACACCGTCCTGAAAAAACTGCGCGTGGCCTTCGAACTCAAGGAAGAAGACATGCACGCAGTCCTCAAGGCCGCCGAGTTCCCGGTGTCCAAGCCCGAGCTGAGCGCCCTGTTCCGCAAATTCGGCCACAGCAACTACCGCACCTGTGGCGACCAGTTGCTGCGCAACTTTCTCAAAGGCCTGACCTTGCGGGTTCGCGGCTGATCCAGACGGCATCCTTGATCCCAGACTCGTAGGACCGGCTTCAGCCGGGAGGGCATTCTCCCGGCTTAATCCGGTCCTACGGATTGACATTCAATTGCGATGACTGGCCGGAACCCTCATGTCTCAGTCCTACAACGTCTCCCCCATCGGCTACATGCGCTCCTGCTTCAAGGAGAAATTCGCCATCCCGCGTCAGCCGCAGCTCGCTCCGGCGGCTCGCGGTGTGCTGGAACTGGTGGCGCCGTTTGATCAGGGCGACGCCGTGCAAGGTCTGGAGCAGGTCAGCCACGTCTGGCTGTTGTTCCTGTTTCATCTGGCGCTGGAAGACAAGCCGCGCCTGAAAGTGCGTCCGCCGCGCCTGGGCGGCAATCAATCCATGGGCGTGTTCGCCACGCGCGCGACCCATCGCCCGAATGGCATCGGCCAGTCAGTGGTCAAGCTGGACAAGGTTGAAGCCGGGCGCCTGTGGTTGTCCGGCATCGACTTGCTGGACGGCACGCCGGTGCTGGACATCAAACCCTACGTGCCTTACGCCGACAGCGTCCCGACCGCGAGCAACACCATCGCCAGCGCCGCGCCTGCGCTGATCCCGGTTCAGTGGGCGGATGACGCGCTGCGTCAGGCCCATGAGCATGCGCTGCGCCTGGGCGAGCCATTGGTCGAGCTGATCGAGCAATGCCTGGCACAAGACCCGCGGCCGGCTTATCAAGTGCCGACGCCGGAGCGTCGCTACGGTGCGCAACTCTGGGATGTGGATGTGCGCTGGCATTATCCGCAAGCCGGGCTGATTCGCGTGCTTGAGGTCGTTGCCGGCACCAGCTGAGTCGCAGTCGAGCCACCAAACGTCGCCCACAAAAAAACCGCCTGGTCCGTGACCCCCAGGCGGTTTTTTCGTCACAAGCGCGATGTGCCTTGCAGCACATCCCGCGTTGTAATTCAGCTGCGCACGTCGCTTACTTCTCGACGAACGCACGCTCGATCAGGTAATCACCCGGCTCACGCATACGCGGCGAAACCGTCAGGCCGAAGCTGTTGAGCACTTCGCTGGTTTCGTCGAGCATGCTCGGGCTGCCGCACAACATCGCGCGATCATCCTGAGGATTGATCGGTGGCAGACCAATATCGCTGAACAGCTTGCCGCTGCGCATCAGATCGGTCAGACGGCCTTCGTTTTCGAAAGGCTCGCGGGTAACGGTCGGGTAGTAGATCAACTTGTCACGCAAGGCTTCACCGAAAAACTCGTTCTGCGGCAAATGCTCGGTGATGAATTCGCGATAGGCCACTTCGTTCACGTAACGAACGCCATGGCACAGGATGACCTTTTCGAAACGCTCGTAGGTTTCCGGGTCCTGAATGACGCTCATGAACGGCGCCAGGCCAGTACCGGTGCTCAGCAGATAAAGATGCTTGCCCGGCTTGAGGTCGTCCAGCACCAGCGTACCCGTAGGTTTCTTGCTGATGATGATCTCGTCGCCTTCTTTCAAATGCTGCAGCTGCGACGTGAGAGGACCGTCTGGCACCTTGATGCTGAAAAACTCGAGATGCTCTTCCCAGTTCGGGCTGGCAATCGAATAAGCGCGCATGAGCGGGCGGCCATTTGGCTGCTGCAGACCGATCATGACGAACTGACCGTT
The DNA here is from genome assembly GCF_000416235.1 of Pseudomonas sp. CFII64. Taxonomy (GTDB): domain Bacteria; phylum Pseudomonadota; class Gammaproteobacteria; order Pseudomonadales; family Pseudomonadaceae; genus Aquipseudomonas. Next base: position 69,263 of record NZ_ATLO01000007.1, read on the forward strand.
CTCGAAACGCAGACCTGGGTCGCGGGTGCACTTGAAACTGAAGAGCGTGTCGTTCCAGTGATGGACGCTAAGGACACGTTCGTGGTTCATGTTGCTCATGTACGTAGGAACTCCTGAAATTTCACCCGCGCCGGGTAAGAGCGCTATTGCGCGATATTCTAGTGGCAGACACAATATCTGTTAACTGGATTATCAAGATATAGGTTATCGGTTATATAGATATGCGATTTACTCTGCGTCAACTCCAGGTCTTCGTCGCCGTCGCACAACAGGAAAGTGTTTCCCGTGCGGCCATCCTGCTGTCTCTGTCGCAATCAGCGGCCAGCACCTCCATAACCGAACTGGAACGCCAATCCAGCTGCCAGCTGTTCGATCGCGCTGGCAAACGCCTGGCCCTCAACGCCACCGGCCGTCAGTTGCTGCCTCAAGCTGTGGCGCTGCTGGATCAGGCCAAGGAGATCGAGGACCTGCTCAACGGCAAGTCCGGTTTCGGCTCACTGGCGGTCGGCGCGACATTGACCATCGGCAACTACCTGGCAACCCTGCTGATCGGCAGTTTCATGCAGCGTCACCCGGAAAGTCAGGTCAAGCTGCACGTACAGAACACTGAGCATATCGTGCAGCAAGTCGCTCACTACGAAATTGATCTAGGTCTGATTGAAGGCGATTGCACGCACCCGGACATCGAGGTGCAGCGCTGGGTCGAAGACGAACTGGTGGTGTTCTGCGCACCGCAGCATCCGCTGGCCAAACGTGGCCATGCCAGTCTCGATCAGCTGACCGAAGAAGCCTGGATCTTGCGTGAGCAGGGTTCCGGCACTCGCCTGACCTTCGATCAAGCCATGCGCCATCACCGAAACGCCCTTAATGTGCGTCTGGAGCTGGAACACACGGAGGCGATCAAGCGCGCGGTGGAATCAGGATTGGGCATTGGCTGTATTTCCCGACTCGCCCTGCGCGACGCTTTCCGGCGCGGCAGCCTGGTGGCCGTCGAAACGCCGGAGCTGGACCTGATCAGGCAGTTCTACTTCATCTGGCACAAGCAGAAGTATCAAACCTCCGCCATGCGCGAATTTCTCGATCTGTGCCGCTCATTCACCACGGGCATCCGCCGCAGCGATGAAATCGTCCTGCCGAGCATCTATCAGGCTGATGCCTGATCTTCCCGGACAGGACTGGCCCGCATTTTAACCCAGCAGGATCAAGCCCCAGACCACAGCGATCATACTCATTGCTATCAGCTGCGCGGCGCTGCCCATGTCCTTGGCATTCTTGGAAAGCGGATGCAATTCCAGGGAAATCCGGTCGATCGCCGCCTCGACAGCCGAATTGAGCAATTCGACAATCAGCGCCAGAAGGCAAACAGCGATCAACAAGGCATGCTCGGCCTTGCTGACGTGAAACAGGAAAGACACGGGAATCAGGATCACGTTCAGCAATACCAGCTGCCGAAAAGCAGCCTCGCCTTTGAAAGCGGCGGTCAGACCATCAAAGGAATAGCCGGTAGCATTGAAGATACGTTTGAGGCCGGTTTGGCCTTTGAAAGGAGACATAGATAGGCTGCTGCTTGATAGAAAAGGCGAAGTTAATTCAGGACAAGTCAAAAAAGCGTGAACCCATGGCGCGGCACACGCAATCAGTTTGGCGAAATCGATTCCAGTTGTTGCAGAAGCAGCGCGGCCTGAGTGCGAGTGCGCACGCCCAGCTTGCGGAAAATCGCGGTCACATGAGCCTTGATGGTCGCTTCGGAAACGCTCAGTTCATACGCAATCTGCTTGTTCAACAAGCCTTCACAGACCATGGTCAGCACCCGGAACTGCTGTGGAGTCAGACTCGCGAGGCCGGCACTGGCCGCTTTGGCTTCCGCTGAAACACTGACCGGCTCGTTGACCTGCGCTGGCCACCAGACATCCCCTTCGAGAACCGTGCGCACGGCCTGCTGAATGGTTTCCAGCGAACTGGATTTGGGGATGAAACCGCTGGCACCGAACTCCTTGGAGCGGACGACAATCGACGCTTCTTCCTGAGCGGAAACCATCACCACGGGAATCTGCGGATACTGCCCGCGCAACAGCACCAGACCGGAAAAACCGTAGGCACCCGGCATATTCAGATCCAGCAAAACCAGATCCCAGTCGGTCTTTTCACCCAAGTGAGTTTCGAGCTGAGCAATGCTGTCGGCTTCAACCAACCGGACATCCGGGCCAAGGCCCATGCTCAATGCCTGATGCAGCGCGCTGCGAAATAGCGGATGGTCATCGGCAATCAGGATTTCGTAGGTCATTGGGTGATCCTGTTTTTATAGGAGCAGCGATCCGATCGCTGCTCAGCAAGGCATTCGCAAATGCCAGCAAGTGCTCGTTGGGCGACACATCACATTCGACGCAAACCCACAAAAACCAGCGTCCAACCCTTTATGCGGCGCCAAGCATGCCCAGCGAAGCCGGGGTGGTCAAGCGCGATCCTTGTGAAAGGTTATTACGCATTGTGCACTTATCTTCAACAGGCGGGCGACGCAGATCAGCTATCTATATAAAAGCTTTCAGATGAGTGTGGGCGGCGTCCTGCGCATCGATAGGGTTCAGGAACTTGGCCCCCAGATAATGCGCAGTAAACACGTCCAGATAAGCATCCATAACGCCACTGGCATGGGTATCGCCCGCCAGTTCCAGACACAGCGCCGCCACTTCAGCAGTGCAGAAATGGTCGTCGCGCTTGGAACGCCGCAGTCGGTAGCGAGACAGCAGATCCGATTCCAGGGTCAGCACGGGAAAACGCGCCAGATAGGGGCTCTTGCGAAACATCTTGCGCGCCTCGGGCCAGGTCGCATCCAGCAAAATAAACAGCGGTCGCTTGCCTTGTTCGAGCCTGACTTCGCTGACCACCCGCTCCTCAGCGACAAACTCACCGGGAAACACGATGTACGGCTGCCATTGCGGATCGTCCAGTAAGGCCAACAACTGCGGATTGATCTCGACGCGCGACCAGCCAAATGCGTAGGTGTCTTTGATCACGTCGGCAATCAGCCAGCCGGTATTGGTAGGTTTCAACGGCTCGGTGTCGTACATCAACAGGCACATGCCCGACGTTGCCGACACCGTCGGCTTCCAGGCGCACAGGCAATAATCGGCAATCACCCGACAGCCGGAGCAACGTGGCGCGCGTGAGCCACGGGCAATGAACGGCTTGGTACTTTGCGCCAGCCGTTGGTCGCGCAGGCGGGAAACAGCATGACTCATGGCGCAGTGCACCGATAAACAGAATGCGTTGACACTGGGTTGCCCCGAGAAGGTAATAAGTTGCCGAAGTTTACCAGAGCCGCGCGCTCAAACGCGGCGCTGTGCGGCCAGGAATCTGTTTTCGGCCTAGGAGCGGTATCGGCTAGTCCTCTATACTTCGCCCCCGCTGAAGCATCTGCATCCGGCAGCCCGCTTAGTGAACGTACTTTTAAGTTTCCGGTCCAACGGCCAGTCACTGAATCAGGAGAGTTTAATGCTGCGCCTTATCGTTCCCACCCTTACGCTGTTGCTCGTTGCTCCGCTGTGCGCCAATGCGGCGTCCAAGCAGGAATTCGAACTGAGCAAAATGCTTGAAAAAGTCGCTAAGGAAAGCAGCGTCGGTACACCGCGGGCGATCAACGAAGACATTCTCGATCAGGGCTACACGGTTGAAGGCAACGAGCTGATCAACCACCTGAGTGTGCGCGAAGGGCAGGCACAACAGATGCGCGCCAACCCGGATGCTGTGCGTAATCAACTGGGTAACAGCGTTTGTCACAACAATGGCTATCGTCAGTTGATGACCAAAGGAGCGGTGCTCAAGTATCAGTTCACCGAGTACAAGACCAACCGTCCGGTGACTACCCAGATGTTCAAAGCAACCGACTGCGCCGTGAAGAAGTAACCGACTCGTAGCTGGTAACAGGTGACGCGCAATGCTTGCTCAGCGGCGCGTCACCTGACAGAGTTCTCCCCCTGCAGACCTTCTGGTCCTGCGCGCAATACCTCCACATAAATCATATTGCGATACAGACAATCGTTGCCAGCTTCAATGCTATAAGCACATCATCGAAAAGAGCCAGGCTTCCTGTTCGAACGATCAGTTTTGATCAGGATGATGATTCTGCGCATGGAGAAGCTTTGAATGCCTTACGTACCGAATGACCTTCTATCAACACACTTTTCGGGCAACGGTGTCGACCTCGCCCGGCAAATTGAAGAACAGATCAAAGTCGTAGCCCCCGATAGCCCGAATCTTGCGCTGTACCGAGACATGATGTTGACCGTTCTGCGCATGGCTCAGGATGATCGCAGCCGCTGGAACGCAAAAATCACCCTGCAGACCCTTCGCGAACTGGACAATGCATTTCGCACCCTCGATCAATTCAAGGGCCGGCGCAAAGTGACGGTCTTCGGCTCCGCGCGAACGCCTGCCGAGCACCCGATGTACAACCTGGCCAGGGAACTTGGCCAGGTACTGGCGCAAGCCGACCTGATGGTAATCACCGGCGGCGGTGGCGGCATCATGGCAGCAGCCCATGAAGGTGCCGGTCGCGAGCACAGCCTGGGTTTCAATATCACCCTGCCCTTCGAGCAACATGCCAACCCGACGATAGAAGGCACCAGCAACCTGCTGCCTTTCCACTTCTTCTTCACCCGCAAACTGTTTTTCGTCAAGGAAGCCGATGCACTGGTACTTTGCCCTGGCGGCTTCGGTACGCTGGATGAAGCACTGGAAGTCCTGACGCTGATCCAGACCGGCAAGAGCCCACTCGTGCCTATCGTACTGCTCGACGCACCTGGCGGAGGATTCTGGCAGGGCGCCCTGGATTTCATCAAGGCTCAGCTGGAAGCCAATCATTACATCCTGCCCAACGATATGAAGCTGCTGCGTCTGGTCTACAGCGCTGAAGAGGCGGTCGAAGAAATCAACCAGTTCTACAACAACTTCCATTCAAGTCGCTGGTTGAAGAACAAGTTTGTCATCCGCATGCATCACTCCCTCAGCGAACCGGCGATGGAGCATATGCAGGCAGCGTTCGCCGACCTGCGCCTGGCGGAAGGTTTCCACCAACACAGCTATGCAGGAGAAGAACATGACGAGGCTCAGTTCAGCCATCTGACCCGGCTCGCCTTTACCTTCACCGGACGCAACTACGGCCGCTTGCGGGAGTTGGTTGACTATATCAACCAGCCGCAAAACTGGATCGATACCGACAGTCACCCACGTCAGCAGCGTGCGTCGGTAAACGTTGGCTAGTCAGTCATCCCCGCCCCGGCCGCTGAGCAAGCGGCCGATCAAATCCAGCGGATAGCCCCGATAACTCAGAAATCTGCCTTGTTTGGCGCGCTCACGAGCATCGATGGGCAAATGCCCGGCAAATTTACGTTGCCAGGTTTCCTGAAGCATCTCCTGCCAATCGAAGCCACACTCACGCAACGCCTGCTCGATGTCCCCACGCTGCAAGCCGCGCTGACTGAGCTCTTCACGAATGCGCAAAGGCCCGTAGCCCGAGCGTGCACGATAGGAAACAAAGCTTTCAAGGTAACGGGATTCGGAGAGCAGCCCTTCTTCCGTCAGACGGTCCAGAGCCGGGTCGATCAATTCGGGAGGTGCGCCGCGCTGACGCAGTTTACGCGTCAGCTCGACACGACCGTGTCCATTGCAGTTCGCCGGATGGCGACGGGTGTATCCAGTATCGCGGACATGAACTATCAGATATCGACGTCAGCTTCAGCCATGTCAGCAGCCGGAGCGACAGCAGGACGTGAACCTTCGGCCTTGGTGTCAACGCCTGGAGTCAGCAGTTTGTCGCGAATCATCTTCTCGAGCGCTGCACCGACTTCCGGGTTATCCGCCAGGTACTTGGCCGAGTTGGCTTTACCCTGACCGATCTTGCTGCCCTGATAGCTGTACCAGGCGCCGGACTTCTCAACGAAGCCATGCAACACAGCCAGATCGATGATCTCGCCGTTCAGGTAGATACCCTTGCCGTAAAGAATCTGGAACTCGGCCTGACGGAACGGCGGAGCGACCTTGTTCTTCACAACCTTGACGCGGGTTTCGCTACCAACGACTTCGTCGCCTTCCTTCACTGCGCCTGTGCGACGGATATCCAAACGTACCGAAGCGTAGAACTTCAGCGCGTTACCACCGGTGGTGGTTTCCGGGCTACCGAACATCACACCGATTTTCATACGGATCTGGTTAATAAAGATAACCAGGCAGTTGGCGTTCTTGATGTTACCGGTGATCTTGCGCAGCGCCTGAGACATCAGACGAGCCTGCAGACCCACGTGCATGTCGCCCATCTCGCCTTCGATTTCGGCCTTTGGCACCAGTGCTGCCACGGAGTCGACCACGATCACGTCGATCGCATTGGAACGCACCAGCATGTCGGTGATTTCCAGGGCCTGCTCGCCGGTGTCCGGCTGCGAAACCAGCAGGTCATCGACGTTTACGCCCAGCTTGCCGGCGTATTCAGGATCGAGTGCGTGCTCCGCATCGACGAACGCGCAGGTAGCGCCCATTTTCTGGGCCTGAGCGATAACCGAAAGGGTCAGCGTGGTCTTACCGGAAGATTCCGGACCGTAGATTTCAACGATCCGGCCTTTAGGCAAGCCACCAATACCGAGTGCAATATCCAGACCGAGCGAACCGGTAGAGATAGAAGGAATCGCCTGGCGGTCATGGTCACCCATGCGCATTACGGCACCTTTACCGAATTGACGCTCGATCTGACCCAAGGCCGCAGCCAAGGCTTTCTTCTTGTTCTCGTCCATTGAAGTCCTCACGTAATCAAATTCAATTAGGGGCCTGACGGCCACAACACCTGTATAAGTAGACAGTATTATTCCACAGGGTTGCGCGCGCGCCTACCCCTGTCTTGGTATTTCTGTTGAGCAAGCGCTATCAGCCCCTCTAGCGCGGCCTTTACCGTTTGTCGGCGTACGTCGTCGCGATTGCCATCGAACTGGCGACGCTCGGAAATCACCGTTCCACCATTGCCCCAGGCCAGCCAGACCGTACCCACCGGCTTGTCGATCGAACCGCCATCAGGCCCCGCGACGCCGCTGACCGCCACGGCAAACTGCGCGCCGCTGTGGACCTGCGCGCCACGCACCATGGCTTCGACAACTTCCCGGCTGACGGCGCCGACGGTCGTGAATAGCTCGTCTGCCACTCCGAGCTGCAAGAGCTTCTGCCGATTGGAATAAGTCACGTAACCGGCTTCGAACCAGGCCGAGCTCCCGGAAATCCGCGTAATGGCCTCGGCGATACCGCCACCGGTGCAGGATTCAGCGGTGGTCACCTGTGCATCCAGCGCTTTGAGATGTTTGCCGAGGTTCGCGGCAAGCTGACTGGTCTCGTCCAACACATTCTCCTTTGATGCTCACGCTCAGGATGGGAACGGCTGCGCAGGCAACCGTTCCCTCATCATCCATCAAGATTGTTTTTTTGGCGGGCAAGTTGGCTTTTTGATGGTTTCAACTGTGGTTTCCTTCGGCCGACGCCTGGCTTCCTCCACGGGAATGAAACGCCCGCTGCCTGAATCTCTCGCACGTTTGTTAGCCATATAAAATTCCTTTTCTATAAGAGCCGGCACCACATCGGCCGACGACGCTACGAAGTCTATACAGCGATTTCGCTTCTGTGATCGTCCCGAAACGCCAAGTCACGAATAAGCCGCTACGCAGCGGGCCTGCGTGGCCAGAGCGCCCGTGGTAACCTTGCGCCCATCGCAAATACCCGGACTGACCGGCCCCTGATTCCGACGGGGCTGCAGGTCATGCCCTCTGATTTGCCCCATCTTTTCTAACGAACTTGCCTAACTATCTGATGAATAAAGCAATTTCTGACCTGTCCGCACACACGCCCATGATGCAGCAATACTGGCGGCTGAAGAATCAGCATCCCGACCAGCTGATGTTCTATCGCATGGGCGACTTCTACGAGATCTTCTACGAGGACGCCAAAAAAGCCTCCAAGTTGCTGGATATTACCCTCACCGCACGCGGGCAATCGGCTGGCCAGGGCATCCCCATGTGCGGGATCCCGTACCACGCCGCCGAAGGTTATCTGGCCAAGCTGGTGAAGTTGGGCGAGTCGGTGGTGATCTGCGAGCAGATCGGCGACCCGGCCACCAGCAAAGGGCCGGTAGACCGACAAGTAGTCCGCATTATCACGCCGGGCACAGTCAGCGACGAAGCGCTGCTGGATGAGCGTCGCGACAACCTGATTGCTGCGGTACTGGGCGATGAGCGTTTGTTCGGCCTGGCCGTGCTGGACATCACCAGTGGCAATTTCAGCGTGCTGGAAATCAAGGGCTGGGAAAACCTGCTGGCCGAGCTCGAGCGGATCAATCCGGTAGAGCTGTTGATTCCTGACGACTGGCCGCAAGGGTTACCTGCGGAAAAACGCAAAGGCGCGCGGCGGCGTGCCCCGTGGGACTTCGAACGCGACTCGGCGCTGAAAAGCCTGTGCCAGCAGTTCTCGACCCAGGACCTGAAAGGCTTTGGCTGCGAAAACCTGACCCTGGCCATCGGCGCTGCCGGCTGCCTGCTGGGCTATGCCAAGGAAACCCAGCGCACGGCATTGCCGCACCTGCGTAGCCTGCGCCATGAGCGGCTTGACGATACGGTGGTGCTTGACGGTGCCAGTCGGCGCAATCTTGAGCTGGACACCAATCTTGCCGGCGGTCGTGAAAACACCCTGCAATCGGTCATGGATCGCTGCCAGACCGCCATGGGCACGCGCCTGCTGACTCGCTGGCTGAACCGGCCGCTGCGTGACCTGAAGATTCTTCAGGCGCGGCAAAGCTCGATCACCTGCCTGCTGGAGCGCTACCGCTTCGAGAGCCTGCAGCCGCAACTCAAGGAAATTGGCGATATCGAGCGGATTCTCGCTCGTATCGGCCTGCGCAACGCCCGGCCACGCGATCTGGCGCGCCTGCGTGATGCGCTGAGCGCGCTGCCTGAGTTGCAAGTGGCGATGACCGATCTGGAAGCGCCGCACCTGCAACAGCTGGCGCAAACCGCCGGCACTTACCCGGAGCTGGCGCAACTGCTGCAGCGGGCGGTCATCGACAATCCGCCAGCGGTCATTCGGGACGGCGGCGTGTTGAAGACTGGCTACGATGCTGAACTGGATGAATTGCAGTCGCTGAGTGAAAACGCCGGGCAGTTCCTGATCGATCTGGAAGCCCGGGAGAAAGCACGTACGGGCCTCGCCAACCTGAAAGTCGGCTACAACCGGATTCACGGCTATTTCATCGAGTTGCCGAGCAAGCAGGCGGAACAGGCGCCCGCGGATTACATTCGACGCCAGACCCTCAAGGGCGCCGAGCGCTTCATCACGCCAGAACTCAAGGAGTTCGAGGACAAGGCGCTGTCGGCGAAAAGTCGCGCGCTGGCCCGGGAAAAAATGCTTTACGAGGCGTTGCTGGAAGACCTGATCGGCCATCTCGCGCCGCTTCAGGACACCGCAGCGGCGCTGGCCGAGCTTGATGTGTTGAGCAATCTGGCCGAACGCGCGCTGAACCTCGACCTGAACTGCCCACGGTTCGTCGAAGAGCCGTGCATGCGCATCGATCAGGGCCGCCATCCCGTCGTCGAGCAAGTCTTGTCCACGCCTTTCGTCGCCAATGACCTGGCGCTGGATGACAGCACCCGCATGCTGGTGATCACCGGCCCGAACATGGGCGGTAAATCCACTTACATGCGCCAGACGGCCTTGATCGTGCTGCTGGCGCACATTGGCAGCTTCGTGCCTGCGGCCAGTTGCGAGCTGTCCCTGGTCGACCGGATTTTCACCCGGATCGGCTCCAGCGATGACCTCGCGGGCGGGCGCTCGACCTTCATGGTGGAAATGAGCGAAACCGCCAACATCCTGCACAACGCGACCGACCGCAGCCTGGTGCTGATGGACGAAGTCGGTCGTGGCACGAGCACATTCGACGGTTTGTCCCTGGCTTGGGCTGCGGCAGAATGCCTCGCCCAATTGCGCGCCTACACCTTGTTCGCCACGCACTATTTCGAGCTGACCGTACTGCCGGAAAGCGAACCGCTGGTGGCCAACGTACACCTCAATGCAACCGAGCATAACGAACGAATTGTCTTCCTGCATCGGGTGTTACCGGGGCCGGCCAGTCAGAGCTACGGCTTGGCCGTGGCCCAGCTGGCGGGGGTTCCAGCCAAGGTCATCGTGCGCGCCAAAGAGCATTTGCAACGTCTGGAGACGACCAGCCTGCCCCACGAACAACCCCGCGCCAAACCCGGAAAGTCTGCTGCGCCGATGCAAAGCGACTTGTTCGCCACCCTGCCGCACCCAGTACTGGATCAGCTTTCCAGGGTCAAAATCGACGATCTTACGCCGCGTCAGGCGCTAGAGTTGTTGTATACCCTGCAAACACGCATCTGACGCGAACGGTTACAAGCTGGTAGAATCCCGCGCGGTTTGGGATGCTGCCAGCTTTTAGCCTGGCTTGAGCAGATGGGCCGAGCCGCGTGGAAACGTAGCGACCTGAAGTTGAACGAAGCGCGCACAGCCAGCCTGCCAGTGAATCGTTCGGCCAATGCATTGTTTTCACAAAGGCCGGGATACTTCCCGAACCTGGCAACCCTGTCTGGAAGGGCTCTGCTACCGCCGCCTGAGGAGAGAATTAGAAATGACCTTCGTCGTCACCGACAACTGCATCAAGTGCAAGTACACCGACTGCGTAGAAGTGTGTCCGGTGGACTGCTTCTACGAAGGCCCGAATTTCCTGGTGATTCACCCGGATGAGTGCATCGATTGCGCACTCTGCGAGCCAGAATGTCCTGCCAACGCCATCTTCTCTGAAGACGAGGTTCCGGCCGGCATGGAGAACTTCATCGAGCTGAACGCTGAACTGGCAGAGGTCTGGCCGAATATCACCGAGAAGAAAGACGCCCTGGCCGATGCGGCCGAGTGGGATGGCAAAACAGGCAAGCTAGCAGACCTGGAACGCTGATTGACCGAGGTATCAGAAGGCCCTTCATTGGGCCTTTTTTGTTGTCGCGTCGTGCACTTTCCGGCAGACGAAAAAAAGGGGCGGTATGAACCGCCCCCCCTTTGTACTATTCCTTGCAATCCTTTAGTTATCATCCTGATCAATCGCATCCTGCGATGTCCTTAGACTGTCTTCCTTGACTGTCTGTGCCTGTCCGTTGGCACAGTTCTGATATTAGTGCTTTTTCCGTGCAGGGCAACCCTGCAAAACCTTTCAAAAGATTCCACCGCTCGCGTTCGTCAGAAAATCAAAACCTTTAATTTCAACAGCTTACGATAAATCACCGCGCATAAAGCGCATCTATCGCGTTATCTGACAACAATCACTTACATATCGCGTACGTGAAAGCTTACAGGGAAAGTCTACAAAAACAGCACATTGCACGGCAAACCGGTTTGCTAATGAGAATCAAAAACCGACAAAAAGTTACATGAACTAAGCAATAAAAAATGACATAAAAAAACACCTCACGTGGAGGTGTTTTTTCTGTCTGGCGTTTAATTAGCGAGCTAAGGAAATTACCCTCTTATTGAAACAATGACTCGCTGGATAAACCATTTTTTTCAAGAATTTCCCGTAGACGCTTCAGGCCTTCAACCTGAATCTGCCGGACACGTTCGCGCGTCAGTCCGATCTCCAGGCCCACGTCTTCCAGCGTGCTGCTCTCATGACCGCGCAAACCGAACCGGCGGATGACCACTTCACGTTGTTTGTCGGTAAGCTCGGAAAGCCACTGATCGATGCTCTGGGAGAGGTCGTCATCCTGCAACAGTTCGCAAGGATCTGTCGGACGATCATCAGTGAGGGTATCCAGCAGCGTTTTGTCAGAGTCCGGCCCAAGTGACACGTCCACCGAGGAAACCCGCTCATTGAGCCCCAGCATGCGCTTGACCTCGCCCACCGGCTTCTCGAGCAGGTTGGCAATTTCCTCAGGTGAGGGCTCGTGGTCGAGTTTCTGGGTCAGCTCGCGAGCCGCCCGCAGGTAGACATTCAACTCCTTGACCACATGAATCGGCAACCGAATGGTCCGGGTCTGATTCATGATGGCGCGCTCGATGGTCTGACGAATCCACCATGTCGCGTAAGTCGAGAAACGAAAGCCTCGCTCTGGATCGAATTTTTCAACCGCCCGGATCAAGCCCAGGTTGCCTTCCTCGATCAGGTCGAGCAATGACAGCCCACGATTGACGTAACGTCGGGCGATTTTCACCACCAGGCGCAGGTTGCTTTCGATCATGCGTTTGCGTCCCGCCGGATCACCACTTTGCGACAGACGTGCAAAATGGACTTCTTCTTCGGGGGACAACAGGGGAGAGAATCCGATTTCATTGAGGTACAGCTGGGTCGCGTCTAGCGCCCGGGTGTAATCAATGTATTTGTGTTGCTTGAGCGAAGTGGAGTTTCTGGCCTTGGCTCGAACCGAAGCTTTGGCAGCTTTGTGCGGCTTTTCGTCCGATTCGGATTCCAGGACGACGCCGGCTTCCATAAGGAGAACCTCGTCGTCGATGTCAAACTCCGGCGCTTCTTTGCTGAGAGCCATTGTTATAGTCCTTTGGTGAGTTCGACCTCAAGCTCTAGCGACGCCTATTTCCGTGGCAACGCTTGAGCCTGTCCCTCTACGTCAGGAACAGGCTGGCAACAATCAACGACGTGGCAAGAATTGCAGTGGATCTACAGGTTTTCCCTGGCGGCGAATCTCAAAATGCAGTTTCACTCGGTCGGTTCCCGTTGACCCCATTTCGGCAATTGTCTGCCCTGCCTTGACCTGCTGCCCCTCCCGAACCATCAACCTGCGGTTGTGACCGTAGGCGCTTACGTAGGTATCGCTGTGTTTGATGATGATCAATTCGCCGTAGCCCCGCAATCCACTCCCGGCGTAAACAACTGAACCATCAGACGCAGCCAAAACAGGCTGTCCCAAATCACCAGCGATATCAATTCCTTTATTCAAACTACCGTTTGAAGAAAATTTCCCGATCAAAATGCCACTTGAGGGCCACGTCCAACCTGTCGGAGAGGGTCCGGCAGGCCCTGTTCTGACGTCTCCAGACGGGGGAATAACCACCGGCACCACAGAGATTGGCTTGGAAATTACCGTCGTCTTGACCGAGCCGGAACTGCTGGTAGACGTTGAGGAAGTGCTCGACGCGACGCCTGGCCGACCTGCTGTCGCCACCGTCGAAGCGCTGGAGCCGGAGCGCCCGTCAAAGCGAATCGTCTGACCCGGCCGGATGGTGTAAGGCTCAGGGATCTGGTTGCGGGCGGCCAGCGCCTTGTAGTCCCAGCCATAACGGAAGGCAATGGAAAAAAGCGTGTCACCGCGCCGTACCACGTACTGCCCGGTGGTTACCGTTGGACGCTGGGGCGCGGCGTTATTGTTCCGGTCCACGACCCGAACGCCGCCGGACGGCGTACTGGAGCAGCCGACCAAAAGGACACTGAGAACGATGCCAGTCACCAGTCGCTGAAAACTTTTTGAACACATACGCTGCCGAATGACTGTGCGACTCACCCGCCACTCCCTTTACTGGTGACTGAATTTAAGCTGCCTATTGTGCCGTAATAACGGCGGCAGCTACTGCTTAAACTTTTTGAAGACCTTGCTGCACATCGCGTCGGCTCGCCGGAAACCGCCATCGGACCGCGCGGCCGCGACAGGTGATAGACCAACGGCGATGATGAGAATTCAGTGGCCGAGCCAAAGGTTCTCAGGCCAACGGCCCATTGAGCAATGGAACGAAGCGTACCGCCCCCAGCACATGCCGGGAAAAACCGTTTTCTTCACGAATGATCAGCATCAACTGCTGGACCTCGCCAGAGCCGACGGGAATGACCAGCCGGCCGCCTGGAGCCAGTTGATCGAGCAGCGCCTGGGGCACGTCCGTCGCCACTGCCGTGACGATGATGCCGTTATAGGGCGCGAGCGCCGGCCAGCCTTCCCAGCCATCGCCCCAGCGAAACACCACATTGCGCAGGTTGAGCTCCACCAGACGCTCTTTGGCGCGGTCTTGCAGCACCTTGATGCGCTCTACCGAAAACACGCGTTCCACCAGCTGCGCCAGAACTGCGGTCTGATAGCCCGATCCCGTGCCGATCTCCATCACCTTGTCCAGCGGACCCGCTGCGAGCAGCAGCTCGCTCATGCGCGCCACCATATACGGCTGGGAAATGGTCTGGTTATGGCCAATCGGCAATGCCGTGTCTTCATAAGCGCGATGGGCCAGAGCCTCATCGACAAACATATGCCGTGGCGTCTTGCGGATCACGTCCAGCACCTGCACGTTGGACAGACCTTCGTCATACAGACGCTGAATCAGCCGTTCGCGAGTCCGCTGGGAAGTCATCCCGATTCCACGGCGTAACAGATCATCTTGTTCGCGCGACATCAGAGAAGGCCCTCCAGCCAGTTGTTCAGGCTGCTGAACCCGTCCTGATAGGTACGATCGAGCTGCAACGGGGTAATCGACACATACCCCTGCATCACCGCATGAAAATCAGTCCCCGCGCCGCCATCTTCGGCATCACCGGCCGCTGCAATCCAGTATCCCGCGCGACCGCGTGGATCAACCACCTTGATCGGTGCCGCTGCACGGGCGCGATGGCCCAGGCGCGTCAGCTGGATGCCACGGACATGCGCCAGCGGCAGATTGGGGATATTCACGTTCAGGACCGTGCGCGGCGGCAGGTCCAGTTGCTCGTGGGACTCCACCAGCAGGCGCGCGTAATGCGCAGCCGTGGCCAGGTTCTCCGGCTGCCGGGAGAGAAACGAAAAGGCAAACGACGGCCGTTGCAGAAACCGCCCTTCCAGCGCAGCCGCCACAGTGCCGGAATACAGCACATCGTCACCGAGATTGGCGCCCAGATTGATTCCGGACACCACCATGTCGGGCGGGGTATCCAGCAGGCCGTTGAGACCCAGGTGAACGCAATCAGTCGGCGTGCCGTTGACGCTGATAAAGCCGTTGGACAAGGTGTGGGGATGCAAAGGACGGTCGAGCGTCAGCGAGCTGCTGGCGCCGCTTTTGTCTTGATCGGGAGCGATAACCACGCACTCGCTGTAATCGGCCAGCGCCGCATACAGCGCCGCGAGACCGGGCGCTGTTACCCCATCATCGTTTGAAATCAGAATACGCATGAGCTGTCCGTCTGCCCTACCGGTACCAGATCGACGAGTTCGCGCACCAATACAGTGGCGAAGCATCCAGCCGGGAGGACGAATTCCAGTTGCAGAATGTCAGGCTCGGGATAATGCCACGTCAACCCGCCAATGGGCAGTCGCAGGATACGCCGTTCGTGTTCCATTCCGGCTCGAATCAACCAATCGCGCAATGCCGCTTCGCGATTGGCGATGTCGTTCTCCAGCGTAGCAGTTGCGCCCGACGCCGGCGAAGGGCCTTCGCCCCATTGCGGGCCAGTCGGATGCAGGTCGAGAATCGCCAGACGCGGGTCGCTGCACTCGTCGATGCCGGCCGGGAAAAAACTGCGGCTGTCAGTAAAGGCCAGCAAGTCGCCGACCTGAGCCCGCTGCCAGCTGCCATCGGCCACGCGCGCGGCCAATACCTGATTGAAAAGGTAACTGCGTGCCGTGGAGAGCAGACGCGAGCGAACCGCGCGCTGCTCCGGCAAAGCCTGGCGACCCGCGTAATCACGGGCTTCACCCAGGTTACCGCCTTGATAACCGAAGCGCTGGCTGCCGAAATAATTGGGAATCCCAGCCTTGGCTATCTGCTCAAGACGCTTGTGTAGCGCGTCTTTATCGCCATTGAGTTGCGTCAGACGCAGGGTAAAACCGTTCGCCGCATGCGCGCCGCGCTGCAACTTGCGCTTGTGACGGGTGGCTTTGAGGATCTTCAGCGTGTCGTCTTGTGCCGCTGTCAGATCAGGATCGGCCTTGCCCGGCAGCTGGATGCTGAACCACTGACGCGTCAGGGCCTGGCGGTCCTTGAGACCTGCGTAGCTGACCGTTCGCAGCGGCACGCCAGCGGCCTTGGCCAGTCGACGAGCGGCTTCCTCGGTATTGAGGCCGCGTTTCTCGACCCACAGCCAGAGGTGTTCGCCGTCGCCGGAAAGCGGGATGTCCAGCACTTCGTCGACCTGAAAATCTTCCGCCGTTGCCTTGAGCACGGCGCTGCCCAGCGACTCGCCATACGCGCGCGGGCCCAGCAGTTCCAGTTCCGTCATGCGGACAACAACAGGGCAACCGCGTGAACCGCGATGCCCTCTTCCCGACCCGTGAAGCCGAGCTTTTCGGTGGTGGTAGCCTTTACGTTCACTTGATCCAACTCAACCTGAAGATCCGCGGCGATCAGCGCGCGCATCGAATCGATATGCGGGGCCATTTTCGGCGCCTGGGCAACGATGGTGGCGTCGACATTGCCGACTTTCCAGCCCTTGCTCTGGACCAGCGACAGCACATGGCGCAACAACGCGCGGCTATCGGCGCCCTTGAACTGTGGGTCGGTGTCCGGAAAATGCTTGCCAATGTCACCGAGCGCAGCAGCACCCAGCAGGGCATCGCTCAAGGCATGCAACAGCACATCGCCATCGGAATGGGCCAGCAGCCCGAAACCGTGCGCAATCCGCACGCCGCCCAAGGTAATGAAATCGCCTTCAGCGAAACGGTGCACATCATAGCCATGGCCAATACGCATAAAAAAACGCCCTGAAAAAAGTCAGGGCGTGATTCTACCTACTTTGGCGAAGGTTAGCTGTTTAAGGCGTCGCCATGATGCCGCAGGTGGTCTTCGATGAAGCTGGCAATGAAGAAATAGCTGTGGTCGTAACCCGGTTGCATGCGCAGAGTCAGCGGATGACCGGCGGTTTTCGCCGCCTGCACCAGCGCTTCGGGCTTGAGTTGACTGGCCAGGAAATCATCACGATCGCCTTGATCCACAAGCAATGGCAACTGCTCCGAAGCTTCAGCAATCAGCACGCTGGCATCCCACTCGCGCCAACGGGCGCGCTCTTCCCCCAGATAACGGGAAAACGCCTTCTGCCCCCAAGGACAATCCATCGGGTTGCTGATTGGCGAAAACGCCGAGACCGACTTGTAGCGACCCGGATTACGCAAGGCGCACACCAGCGCACCGTGACCGCCCATGGAGTGGCCGCTGATGCCCCGCGCCTGCGAAGCCGGAAAATGCTCCTCGACCAGCGCGGGCAGTTCGTTCACCACGTAATCGTGCATCTGATAATGCCGCGCCCAAGGCTGCTGCGTGGCGTTCAGATAGAAACCGGCGCCGAGGCCGAAATCCCAGGCACCGTCCGGATCACCCGGCACGTCTGCGCCACGCGGGCTGGTGTCTGGCGCAACGATGATCAGGCCCAGTTCGGCGGCAACGCGCAGCGCGCCGGCCTTGTGCATGAAGTTCTCATCGGTACAGGTCAGGCCCGACAGCCAATACACCACCGGCAGTTTGCCGCCCTGCTCAGCCTGCGGCGGCAGGTAAACGGCGAAGACCATGTCGCAGCCCAGCACTTGGGAATGGTGTTTGTAGCGTTTATGCCAGCCGCCGAAGCTTTTCTGGCAGGAAAGGTTTTCCAACTGCATGGTCATGGTCGTGGACTCCCAGCGGCCAGCCGCAAGCTATAAGCAGCAAGAGGGCGCAGGACCTTCTTGCAGCTTGAGGCTTGAAGCTTGCCGCTGCTTCTCAAAAATGGATGACAGTACGAATGCTTTTGCCTTCGTGCATCAGGTCGAACGCCTTGTTGATATCTTCCAGGCCCATGGTGTGGGTGATGAAGGTATCCAGCGGGATTTCGCCTTTCTGAGCCTTTTCGACATAGCTCGGCAGCTCGGTACGGCCACGTACGCCACCGAATGCCGAACCGCGCCAGACGCGACCGGTCACCAGCTGGAACGGACGGGTGGCGATTTCCTGACCCGACGGGGCCACACCAATGATCACCGATTCGCCCCAGCCCTTGTGGCAGCACTCCAGCGCAGCACGCATCAGGTTCACATTACCGATGCATTCGAAGCTGTAATCCACGCCGCCATCGGTCAGTTCAACGATCACGTCCTGGATTGGCTTTTCGTGATCCTTTGGATTGATAAAGTCGGTAGCACCCAGCTCACGGGCCACGTCGAATTTCGACGGGTTGATGTCGATCGCGATAATGCGCGAGGCCTTGGCCATTTTTGCGCCGATGATCGCCGCCAGACCGATACCACCCAGACCGAAGATGGCGACAGTGGCGCCCTCTTCCACTTTGGCGGTATTCAGCACAGCACCGATGCCGGTGGTGACACCGCAGCCCAGCAGACAGACTTTTTCCAGGGGGGCTTCTTTGGGAATCTTCGCCAGAGAAATTTCCGGCACCACGGTGTACTCGGAGAATGTCGAACAGCCCATGTAGTGATAGACCGGCTGGCCGTTGTAGCTGAACCGGGTAGTGCCGTCAGGCATCAGGCCCTTGCCTTGGGTGGCGCGCACCTTCTGGCACAGGTTGGTCTTGCCCGACAGACAGAATTTGCATTCACGGCATTCAGCGGTGTAAAGCGGAATCACGTGGTCGCCCACTGCCAGGGACGTAACGCCTTCACCAATCGCCTCGACAATCCCGCCGCCCTCGTGACCCAGGATGCAGGGGAATACGCCTTCGGAATCGGCGCCGGACAAGGTGTAGGCATCGGTATGGCAAACGCCGGAGGCAACCGTGCGAATCAACACTTCACCGGCCTTTGGCGCTTCGACGTCGACTTCGACAATTTGCAGCGGTTCGTTGGGAGCAAAGGCAACAGCAGCGCGTGACTTGATCATCAATCTTCTCCAGCGTAGTAAAAACAAGCCGTCGAGTGTAAACCACTGCCGATTGGTTAATAATCGGATCGAAAGCAAAACATTATTGCTGTGCAGGGATAATCGATGTACGCCAATCGCTGGGAAGGTCTGGATGAATTCGTCGCCGTGGCCGAATGCGGGCAGTTCACTGCGGCCGCAGAACGCTTGGGCGTTTCCTCGTCACACATCAGCCGCCAGATCGTCCGCCTGGAAGAACGCCTGCAAACCCGTTTGCTGTATCGCAGCACGCGCAAAGTCGCACTGACCGAAGCGGGCCAGACTTTCTTGCATCATTGCCAACGTTTGCAGGACGGCCGGGAAGAAGCCTTGCGCGCGGTCGGCGACCTCACCAGCGAACCCAAAGGGTTATTGCGCATGACCTGCGCAGTGGCTTATGGCGAGCGCTTCATCACGCCGCTGGTGACCCGGTTCATCGATCTGTATCCGCAACTGCGGGTTGATATCGAACTGAGCAATCGCACCCTGGACATGGTTCATGAAGGTCTGGACCTGGCAATACGCCTGGGGCGGCTGCAGGATTCTCGTCTGGTCGCCACCCGCCTGGCGCCACGCCGCATGTACCTGTGCGCGTCGTCGTCCTACCTTGAACGTTATGGTCGTCCGCACAGCTTGTCGGAATTGAGTCGGCATAACTGTTTGATTGGCAGCAGCGACTCGTGGCTGCTGCAGCAGAACGGACGGGAGTTTTCGCAACGGGTGCAGGGCAATTGGCGCTGCAACAGCGGCCAGGCGGTGTTGGATGCTGCGCTGCATGGAGTCGGACTGTGTCAGTTGCCGGATTATTACGTGCTGGAGCATCTGCACAGCGGTGCGCTGATTTCCCTGCTCGAAACCCATCAACCGCCCAATACCGCCGTCTGGGCGCTGTACCCGCAACAACGCCATCTTTCGCCGAAAGTGCGCAAGCTGGTGGATTTCCTCAAAGAGGGATTGGCGTTGCGGGATGAGTATCGGCAGTGACCCGCCCGCACGTCTTCCTCTCCCAAAAAGGCCCTTCTCCCGACCTGAAATTCACGTAGAAGCGCGTTTTTTAGTTCGTTTTTTAGCCAGCTAACTTTTCTCCGCGGTTTTCACAGTCTGCGTGGGAGAGGACTTGTCCTCGAATGCGGTTGGATGGTCACGGAGATATCCGGACATTGTCGCAGCCTGAGCCACCGCCTTCGAGGACAAGTCCTCTCCCACAAAAGCCCTTCTCCGCACTGTCAGACATTGCGACCACTTGAAGCTCCCAAGCTTAGCGTTTGAATTCAGTGCGTCGCTGGCGCAGCCACTCCAGATCTTCCGGGCGAGTGACCTTGATGTTGTCGGCGCGGCCTTCGATGAGTCTTGGCGACTGGCCTGCCCATTCGATGGCCGAGGCTTCGTCGGTGATGCTCACGTTCGAGACCAGGCCATCGGCCAGTGCCCGGTGCAATGCGCCAAGGCGGAACATCTGCGGCGTGTACGCCTGCCAGATGAGGCTGCGATCAACCGTTTCGGTCACCCGGCCATTGCTGTCGGCACGCTTGAGGGTGTCGCGCGCCGGCACTGCCAATAGTCCGCCGACCGGGTCATCGGCCAGCTCGCGAAGCAGGTTATCCAGATCCGAACGCGCCAGGTTCGGCCGCGCCGCGTCGTGGACCAACACCCAATCGTCATCACCTGCGCCATGGGCATGCAGATGCAGCAACGCATTGAGCACTGAATCCGCACGCTCATTGCCGCCGTCGACCCGCTCGATTCGCGAGTCCAGCGCACAAGGCAACGTCGGCCAGTAAGGATCATCCACAGCCAGACTGATCACCAGACCCTTGAGCCGGGGGTGATCGAGAAAACAAAGCAGGCTTTGTTCAAGAATTGTGAGGCCGCCCAGTTGCAGGTATTGCTTGGGACGGTCCGCTGCCATACGAGCACCAACGCCCGCAGCAGGAATTACTGCCCAGAAGGCAGGAAGGGAGTCATTCATTGTGCCAACTGATAAAGCGTTTCGCCGTCCTTGACCATACCGAGTTCGTGACGGGCACGCTCTTCGACAGTCTCCATACCTTTTTTCAGCTCCAGCACTTCCGCATCCATCACGCGATTGCGCTCCAGCAAGCCTTCATTTTCGGCATGCTGATCGGCGATTTGTTGAGTCAGGCTGGCCACTTGCGCCAGGCTCCCGGTACCAACCCACAGGCGATATTGCAGGCCCGCGAGCATCAGGAGCAAGACGAGGAACAACCAGTTAGGACTGCGCATTGAATATCAGGACCCAGTAAAAAAAGACAGCAGAGCCAACAACGGAAATAAGCGACTGAGGGCATTGAGCCTGGCATCGCCAGGCTCAATCATCCCCACAAAAGCCAGGGATGTCCGCATCGGTGCTGCATGATCATCCGGCAAAGCGGAATGTTCTTACAACACCGGCTGTCTTTTTACCATTTCAAAATCAGCCGCGAAACTCGGCGCGACCACGATACGGGGCCTTCGCACCCAATTGCTCTTCGATACGCAGCAGTTGGTTGTACTTGGCGATGCGGTCGGAACGGCTCAGGGAACCGGTCTTGATCTGGCCCGCAGACGTGCCCACGGCCAGGTCGGCAATGGTGGAGTCTTCGGTTTCGCCGGAGCGGTGCGAGATGACTGCGGTGTAACCGGCAGCGTGGGCCATCTGGATGGCTTCCAGGGTCTCGGTCAGCGTGCCGATCTGGTTGAACTTGATCAGGATCGAGTTGGCGATCTTTTTATCGATGCCTTCCTTGAGGATCCTGGTGTTGGTCACGAACAGGTCGTCACCGACCAGTTGCACCTTTTCGCCAATCTTGTCGGTCAGAATCTTCCAGCCAGCCCAGTCGGACTCGTCCAGACCGTCTTCGATGGAGATGATCGGGTGCTTGCTGACCAGATCTGCCAGGTAGTCAGCGAACGCGGCGGAATCGTAAACGCCCTCTTCGCCCAGGGTGTATTTGCCATTCTCGTAGAACTCGCTGGCCGCGCAGTCCAGCGCCAGGGTCACGTCGGTGCCCAGGGTGTAACCGGCATTGGCGACCGCTTCGGCGATGGCGCTCAACGCGTCTTCGTTGGAAGCCAGATCAGGGGCGAAACCACCTTCATCACCAACGGCAGTGTTCAGGCCACGGGCTTTGAGTACGGCTTTGAGGTGATGGAAAATCTCGGTGCCCCAGCGCAGGCCCTCAGCGAAGGTCTTGGCGCCGACCGGCTGAATCATGAATTCCTGGATATCGATGTTGTTATCGGCGTGCTCGCCACCGTTGATGATGTTCATCATCGGCACCGGCATCGAGTAGACACCCGGCGTGCCGTTGAGGTTGGCGATGTGCGCGTACAGCGGCAGATCCTGATCCTGGGCAGCGGCTTTGGCAGCGGCCAGGGAAACAGCGAGGATCGCGTTGGCGCCTAGGCTGGCTTTGTTCTCAGTACCGTCCAGAGCAATCATGGCGCGGTCCAGCGCTTTTTGATCAACAGGATCCTTGCCCAGCAACAGGTCACGGATCGGGCCATTGATATTGGCTACGGCCTTGAGTACGCCTTTGCCCAGGTAACGGCTTTTGTCGCCATCACGCAGCTCAAGCGCCTCGCGCGAGCCGGTTGAAGCACCGGACGGTGCGCAAGCGCTACCGATGATGCCGTTGTCGAGGAGCACATCTGCTTCCACGGTGGGATTGCCACGGGAGTCGAGAACTTCACGACCTTTGATGTCGACGATTTTTGCCATTGTTGTAAACACTCCAAGATTGGACGAGAACGACGCAGCTGGAAACATTCAGCGCGCTGAGGCTTTGATTGCAGGGCAGGCCTCAGGGCGAAAAACCCGATGAAACCATCGGGGGAAAACGATCAAGCGGCACTTTACCGGAGGGTGTGTGCCCGGAGAAGCGCGATTTAAGCGGTTTCTACGAGTGGAAAGCTCTTCACCAGTTCATCCAGAGCCTTGAGCTGAGCCAGGAACGGCTCCAGCTTGTCCAGACGCAAGGCACAAGGGCCATCGCATTTGGCGTTATCCGGGTCCGGATGCGCTTCGAGAAACAGTCCGGCGAGGCTTTGACTGATGCCGGCCTTGGCCAGTTCCAATACCTGGGCACGACGACCACCTGCGGAGTCGGCGCGACCGCCCGGCATCTGCAGGGAATGGGTCACGTCGAAGAATACCGGGTAGTCGAACTGCTTCATGATGCCGAAGCCGAGCATGTCCACCACAAGGTTGTTGTAGCCGAAGCTGGAGCCGCGCTCGCAGAGGATCAACTGATCATTACCGGCTTCTTCGCACTTGTTCAGGATGTGCTTCATTTCCTGAGGCGCGAGGAACTGGGCTTTCTTGATGTTGATGACCGCGCCGGTACGAGCCATGGCCACGACCAGATCCGTCTGCCGCGACAAAAACGCCGGCAGCTGGATGATGTCGCAGACTTCAGCCACGACCGCAGCCTGCTCAGGCTCGTGAACATCAGTGATCAGCGGGACATTGAAGGTCTTCTTGATCTCTTCGAAAATCCGCATGCCCTCTTCCAGGCCGGGGCCACGGTAAGAGTGCATGGACGAACGGTTGGCCTTGTCGAAGCTGGCCTTGAACACGTATGGGATGCCGAGTTTCTCGGTCACCCGCACGTATTCTTCGCAGACCTGCATGGCCATGTCCCGGGATTCGAGAACGTTCATGCCACCAAACAAAACCATTGGCTTGTCGTTGGCGATCTCTATCGAACCTACACGGATTGTTTTCTGAGCCATGTTCTGGGTTTCCCGAATCAAGCGTTTTTCTGATGTTGAACCAGCGCCGCCTTGACGAAGCCAGTGAACAGCGGATGACCGTCGCGAGGTGTCGAGGTGAACTCAGGGTGGAACTGGCAAG
Organism: Pseudomonas sp. CFII64; assembly: GCF_000416235.1. Classification (GTDB taxonomy): domain Bacteria; phylum Pseudomonadota; class Gammaproteobacteria; order Pseudomonadales; family Pseudomonadaceae; genus Aquipseudomonas. Next base: position 92,928 of record NZ_ATLO01000007.1, read on the forward strand.
CGACGAACCACGGATGATCCGGTGCTTCCACCACTTCTACCAACGCGCCATCACCGGAACGACCCGAAACCTTCAGGCCCGCTTCCATCAGTTGCGGCAGCAGCTTGTTGTTCACTTCGTAGCGATGACGATGGCGCTCGACGATGACGTCCTTGGCATAGCAGTCGTGAACCAGCGAACCCGGCTCAAGCTGGCAATCCTGCGCACCCAGGCGCATGGTGCCGCCCAGATCGGAGGTCTCGGTACGCGTCTCGACGGCGCCGGTCGCGTCTTCCCATTCGGTGATCAGACCGACCACGGAGTGCGCGCTGTTGCGATCAAACTCAGTGGAGTTGGCGTCTTTCCAGCCCAGCACGTTACGTGCGAACTCGATGACCGCCACTTGCATGCCCAGGCAGATGCCCAGGTATGGCACCTTGTTTTCACGAGCGAACTGCACAGCGGTAATCTTGCCTTCCACGCCACGCAGGCCAAAACCACCCGGCACCAGAATCGCGTCAACACCTTCGAGCAGCGCAGTGCCCTGGTTCTCGATGTCTTCGGAGTCGATGTAGCGCAGGTTGACCTTGGTGCGGTTGGAGATGCCGGCGTGACTCATCGCTTCGATCAGCGACTTGTAGGCGTCGAGCAGTTCCATGTACTTGCCGACCATGGCGATGGTGACTTCATGCTCAGGATTGAGCTTGGCGTCGACCACTTTTTCCCACTCGGACAGATCGGCGCCGCCGCACTGCAGACCGAAACGCTCGACGACAAAATCATCCAGACCCTGAGAATGCAGGATGCCGGGGATCTTGTAGATAGTGTCGGCGTCTTCCAGGGCAATCACCGCACGTTCTTCAACGTTGGTGAACTGGGCAATCTTGCGCCGCGAGGAAATGTCGATCGGGTGATCGGATCGGCAAACCAGCACGTCCGGTTGCAGGCCGATGGAACGCAGTTCCTTCACCGAGTGCTGGGTTGGCTTGGTTTTGGTTTCGCCGGCCGTGGCGATGTACGGCACCAGCGTCAAGTGCATCAGCATCGCGCGCTTGGCGCCGACTTCGAAACGCAATTGACGAATGGCTTCCAGAAACGGTTGCGACTCGATGTCACCCACGGTCCCGCCAATCTCGACCATCGCCACGTCGGCATCGCCGGCGCCCTTGATGATCCGGCGTTTGATTTCGTCGGTGATGTGCGGAATGACCTGAATGGTCGCGCCCAGATAATCACCACGGCGCTCTTTGCGCAGGACGTGTTCGTACACACGGCCAGTGGTGAAGTTGTTGTTCTGGGTCATGGTGGTGCGGATGAACCGCTCATAGTGGCCCAGGTCCAGGTCGGTTTCGGCGCCGTCGTGGGTGACGAACACTTCACCGTGCTGGAATGGGCTCATGGTGCCCGGGTCCACGTTGATATAGGGGTCAAGCTTGAGCATGGTGACCTTAAGTCCCCGCGCCTCCAGGATGGCCGCCAATGAAGCCGAGGCAATGCCTTTCCCCAATGAAGAAACAACACCGCCCGTGACGAAGATGTAGCGCGTCATGAAAAACCCTAGAAGTCTGCGTTAAAGCGGTCAGAGCCGCCGGGGAAAGCGAAGGAAGGCCGAAGCCCCCGATTACCGACAAAATTCACGGTGTACTCCCGAACTGCTGCGTTGAAACGGACCGGCCTGAAGCCTGTCGATTGCGCGCCACATTTAAGAATTACCCAGCAAAAACGGGTTGGTAACCGGCAGCTGCCGTCGATTAAAAAACAATCCACAGAAGCTGTATCAAGAAGGGAGCGTAGTCTACCGGAAATGGCCTTTCAGCTCAAACTTTGGTCATTCGTCGGCGCCCGCCATTGCAAACGCCAGTCGCCATGGGCATCGGCGTTGAGTTCCGGCAGGTTGGCGACCGCCAGTAACTGCCCGTTGCGGTACAGCAGCGGCAATCGGCCGCGAATAAACAGCGGAATGCCGCGCTCATTGAGCAAACGCTTGAGATCCCGATGACCGCGCCCCGGCAAATGCAGGATTTCCCCGCCCTGGCGATAACGCACCTCGAAGGATCCCGCCGGAATTTTTCCATCCATGTGCAGCTGACCATTGCCGGGAAGGCTCAACGGCCGGGCAGGATTGCTCCAGGCGGAAACCGCCTTGAGCGGTTGCAGGAAATCGCCGCACAGCCACCAGATACGGCCTTCAGCACGATGCAGTTCGCCGTCGGCCAGACGCCAGACCGGCCGCGCACCCTGCCCTGCGTCGCGCAAATCTTCCCAGCCGCGCCAATGGTCGCTGTCCGGCAAACGCGTCAAAGGCGCGAGCCAATGGCGTAGCGCGTTACGTTGCCGCGCTGCCGATAAATCGACCAACGGCGCAAGATCCAGCGAAGGAATGGCAACCCACGGCAACAGGCTGGCAGAGCGTGCGGCGGCCAGATCCTGCTCCGCCAGTTCGTTCAGCAACTGCTGCGCTTCATCCAGATGCGCGGCGGTCCGCGCCAGGTTTGCCGCCGCTTGCGGCCAGCGTGAGGTCAACGCGGGCAGCACCTGAGTGCGCAGGTAGTTGCGGGAGAACTGCGTGTTGTCGTTGCTGGGATCTTCAACCCAGACCAACTGATGGACTCGGGCGTAAGCTTCGAGGTCAGCACGCGAGATCCCCAGCAGCGGACGCAACAGGCTGCCCTCGCCCAGCGCACGACTGACAGGCATCGCCGCCAGCCCACGCAGACCCGCGCCGCGCAGCAAACGGAACAACAGGGTTTCAGCCTGATCGTCCTGATGTTGCGCCGTCAGCAGCACCTCGCCGGGTTTCAACGCCGCAGCGAAGGCCGCATAACGGGCCTCCCGCGCCGCCTGCTCCAGACTGGCCTGGGCCTTGACCTGCACGGCAATCACCTGCAACGACACGCCCAGTGCCGCACAGGCCTGCTGACAATGCGCAGGCCAAGCATCGGCCGCAGCCTGAAGACCGTGATGAACATGAATGGCGTTGATGGGCGGCAGCGTTTCGCGGCGGGCGAGTTCAGCCAGCAAGTGCAGCAAAACCGTGGAATCCAGGCCGCCGGAGAAACCGACATGCCAGGCAGGCGCGTGACGCCAGGGGGCCAGGGCTTGGGTAAGCCTGGTGGGGAGATCGTGGGGGTGTTTGTGTGTAGTCATTGAAAGACGCTTCAACCGTGGGACCGGCCGGGGTGGCGTTCCACTTCATCCGGGGAAGAGGCCGATTCCGACGCTGCTTCTATGGCGCCTGAACTAGCTTCTCGCGAATAAATCCGCTCCTACAGAGACACCGCGCGCCCTGTAGGAGCGGATTTATCCGCGAAGGCTCGCGAACGAATCAGCTCCCACGGGGCATCCAGATTACAGGCCGTAACTCATCAAACGCTCATAACGGCGGGCCAGCAGCGCGTCGTTGTCGAATTTCTTGAGCATCTGCAACTGATCGCTCAGCTCCTGACGAATCGACTCGGCCGCACCGGCAGGATCACGATGGGCGCCGCCCAGTGGTTCGCCGATGACTTTATCCACGATACCCAGACCCTTGAGGCGATCAGCGGTGATGCCCATGGCTTCGGCAGCGTCCGGCGCCTTGTCGGCGGTTTTCCACAGGATCGATGCGCAACCTTCCGGGGAAATAACCGCATAGGTGGAGTACTGCAGCATGTTCAGCTGGTCGCAGACGCCGATGGCCAATGCGCCACCGGAACCGCCTTCGCCGATAACCGTGGCGATGATCGGCGTTTTCAGACGCGCCATGACCCGCAGGTTCCAGGCAATCGCTTCGCTCTGGTTGCGCTCTTCAGCGTCGATGCCAGGGTAAGCGCCCGGCGTGTCGATGAAGGTCAGGATCGGCATCTTGAAGCGCTCGGCCATTTCCATCAGGCGACAGGCTTTGCGATAGCCTTCTGGACGCGGCATGCCGAAGTTGCGGCGAACCTTTTCGCGGACTTCACGACCCTTCTGGTGACCAATAACCATCACTGGCTGGCCTTCCAGACGCGCAACGCCACCGACAATCGCGGCGTCGTCGGAGAAGTGACGGTCGCCGTGCAGCTCGTCGAATTCGGTGAAGATGTGCTGGATGTAATCCAGGGTGTACGGACGACGCGGATGACGCGCCATGCGCGCGATCTGCCAGCTGGTCAGATTGCCGAAAATGCTTTCGGTCAGCGTGTTGCTCTTTTCCTGCAGACGCGAGATTTCGTCGCCGATATTCAGCGAGTTGTCATTACCCACCAAGCGCAATTCTTCGATCTTGGCTTGCAGGTCAGCGATCGGCTGTTCGAAATCAAGAAAATTCGGGTTCATAGGCATCCGTCTTGGGTCGACGGCCAAGAGGCCGGCCGGTTGATCCGTGAGCGCCATACCTTACGGGAACTGGCGCATTCAGGTCGAGATTAAAAATTCAGGGCTGAGTTCAGCGATACTGCAGGAAGACGTTCTCACGTCCGAACTGGTCACGCAGCGCTTGAATCAAGCTGTCTGCGGGATCGATTCGCCATGCTTCGCCAAACTGCAACAACGCCTTGGCATCCAGGCCGGTGTAATCCAGGGTGATCGGACATGCGCCACGGTGCTTTTTGCACAAATCGCCAAGCCAGCGCAGCCGGTCGCCCTTGAGCGCCTCGGCATGCACGGTCAGGCGCAGGCTTTCGGCAAGGTTGGTGCGCGCATCCTCGATACTCATCACGCGCTTGGCGCGCAGACGCAGGCCGCCGGAGAAGTCATCATTGCTGACCTCGCCTTCGACCACCACCATCGCGTCGGTCTGCAACAGCGATTGCGCCGAGTGAAACGCTTCGGCAAACAACGAGGCTTCGATACGCCCGGAACGGTCGTCCAGGGTAATGAAACCCATCTTGTCGCCCTTTTTGTTCTTCATGACCCGCAACGCGATGATCAGGCCCGCGACGGTTTGCGTGTCCCGCGCCGGCTTGAGATCGATAATCCGTTGCCGGGCAAAACGGCGAATTTCGCCTTCGTATTCATCGATGGGGTGACCGGTCAGGTACAGCCCCAGGGTTTCTTTTTCCCCGCGCAGGCGATCCTTGAGCGTGCCTTCCTTGGTCTTGCGGTGGTTAGCATAGACGTCGGTGTCTTCTTCGACGAACAATCCGCCGAACAGGTCCGCGTGACCGCTGTCATGGCTGCGTGCGGTTTGCTCAGCGGCCTGAATCGCTTCGGCCAGCGCGGCGAGCAACACCGCGCGGTTGCGGTCGATATTGGCTTGATAGGCCTTGGGTTCGCTTTCGAAATACGGCCCCAGGCGATCCAGCGCGCCGCTGCGGATCAAGCCGTCCAGCGTGCGTTTGTTGACGCGTTTGAGATCGACACGGGCGCAAAAATCGAACAGGTCGGTGAACGGACCTTCCTGGCGCGCTTCGGTGATCGCTTCAACCGGGCTTTCGCCAACGCCTTTGATCGCGCCAAGGCCATACAGAATCCGGCCGTCGTCGCTGACCGTGAACTTGAACTCCGAGGTGTTCACGTCCGGCGCGTCGAGGCGCAGCTTCATGGTTCGCACTTCCTCGATCAAGGTCACGACCTTGTCGGTGTTGTGCATATCCGCAGAAAGCACCGCCGCCATGAACGGCGCCGGGTAGTGAGTCTTCAGCCAGGCGGTCTGGTACGACACCAGGCCATACGCGGCCGAGTGCGACTTGTTGAAGCCATAACCGGCGAATTTTTCCACCAGGTCGAAAATGTTACCGGCCAGGTCAGGGTCGATATTGTTGTTGGTGCAGCCCTCAATGAAACCGCCGCGCTGCTTGGCCATTTCTTCGGGCTTTTTCTTGCCCATGGCCCGGCGCAGCATGTCCGCACCGCCGAGGGTGTAACCGGCCATGACCTGAGCAATCTGCATCACCTGTTCCTGATACAGGATGATGCCGTAGGTCGGGGCAAGTACTGGCTTGAGGCCTTCGTACTGGTAATCGACGTGCGGGTACGACAGCTCGGCACGGCCGTGCTTGCGGTTGATGAAGTCGTCAACCATGCCCGATTGCAGCGGGCCCGGACGGAACAGGGCCACCAGTGCGATCAAGTCTTCCAGGCAGTCGGGCTTGAGCTTTTTGATCAGCTCCTTCATGCCTCGGGATTCAAGCTGGAACACTGCCGTGGTTTCGGCTTTTTGCAGCAACTGGTAAGTCGGCGCGTCATCCAGCGGGATGAACGCGATATCCAGCGGCGGCTGATCGACCTTGGCGCGGTCGCGGTTGATCGTCTTCAGCGCCCAGTCGATGATGGTCAGGGTCCGCAGACCGAGGAAGTCGAACTTCACCAGCCCGGCGGCCTCGACGTCGTCCTTGTCGAACTGGGTAACCAGACCGTCGCCCACTTCATCGCAATAGATCGGCGAGAAGTCGGTCAGCTTGGTCGGCGCGATCACCACGCCCCCGGCGTGCTTGCCGACGTTACGCACGATGCCTTCGAGCTTGCGCGCCATTTCCCAGATTTCAGCCGCTTCTTCATCGACCTTGAGGAAGTCGCGCAGGATTTCTTCCTGCTCGTAGGCTTTTTCCAGGGTCATGCCGACTTCGAACGGGATCATCTTCGACAGGCGATCCGCCAGGCCGTAAGACTTGCCCTGCACCCGCGCCACGTCGCGGACCACAGCCTTGGCGGCCATGGAACCGAAGGTGATGATCTGGCTGACCGCGTTGCGGCCGTATTTCTCGGCCACGTACTCGATCACGCGGTCGCGGCCGTCCATGCAGAAGTCGACGTCGAAGTCGGGCATGGAGACCCGTTCCGGGTTAAGGAAGCGTTCGAACAGCAGGTCATATTCCAGCGGATCGAGGTCGGTGATCTTCTGCACGTACGCCACCAGCGAACCGGCACCCGACCCACGGCCGGGGCCGACCGGAACACCGTTGCTCTTGGCCCACTGGATGAAGTCCATCACGATCAGGAAGTAACCGGGGAAACCCATCTGGATGATGATATCCAGCTCGAAAATCAGCCGGTCAACGTACACCTGACGCTTGGCGTCATAGTCTTCGGTGGTGTCCTTGGGCAGCAAGACCGAAAGGCGCTCTTCCAGCCCATCGAACGACACCTTGCGGAAATATTCATCGATGGTCATGCCATCGGGAATCGGGAAGTTGGGCAGGAAGTGAGTCCCCAGCTTCACGTCAATGTTGCAGCGCCTGGCGATTTCAACCGTGTTTTCCAGCGCCTCGGGCAAGTCACTGAACAGCTCGGCCATTTCCTCGGCGCTTTTCAGGTACTGCTGATCGCTGTAATTGTGCGAGCGGCGCGGGTCGTCCAGGGCGCGACCTTCGCCGATGCACACACGGGTTTCGTGGGCCTCGAAATCTTCCTGCTTGATGAAGCGCACGTCGTTGGTCGCCACCAGCGGCGCGCCATGCCGATCGGCCAGGGCCACCGCCGCGTGCAAATGTTCTTCGTCGTTGGGACGGTTGGTGCGCTGCACCTCGACATAGAAACGGTCAGGAAACACCGCCATCCATTCGCTGAGCAATTTGTCGGCTTCGTCGGGATTGTTGCCGAGCAAGGCCATGCCGATCTCGCCCTCTTTGGCGGCCGACAGCGCAATCAAGCCTTCGCTGGCCTGGGCCACCCATTCACGCTCGATAATCACCTGGCCGTTACGCTGGCCTTCGATGAAACCCCGGGAAATGAGTTCGGTCAGGTTGCGATAACCCTTGGCGTTCATGACCAGCAGGCTGATGCGGCTCAGCGCGGCGTCTTCGTCCTTGTTCGACAGCCACAGGTCCGCACCGCAGATCGGCTTGATACCGGCGCCCATGGAGGCTTTATAGAACTTGACCAACGAACACATGTTGTTCTGATCGGTCACCGCCACGGCGGGCATGTTCATGGCAGCCAGGGTCTTGACCAGTGGCTTGACCCGGACCAGGCCGTCGACCAGCGAATATTCGGTGTGCAGGCGTAGATGAACGAAAGAAGCCGGCATGGTGATCCTATAGCGCTAGAACAAAAAACGAAGGCCCGGATTGTACCGGGCCTTTGGCAAAACATCAGCCCACTGTCAGTCCAGCGGGAATGCCGATAATGACGGCATGTTGCTCAACATCATCATCTCCCGGGCTTCATACGCGGCCCGTACCGGCGCGAAGGAACGCCGATGAATCGGCGTCGGGCCCAGGCGCGCCAAGGCTTCCAGATGGACGGGCGTCGGATAGCCCTTGTGCGCGCCCATGCCGTAACCCGGATAAATCAGTTCAAACGCGGCCATTTCCCGATCACGACTGACCTTGGCCAGAATCGACGCCGCAGCAATCGCCGGAACCTGTGCATCACCCTGGATCACCGGCGCGCTGGGCACCGACAGTTGCGGGCAGCGGTTGCCGTCGATCAGTGCCAGTTTCGGCGTGATGATCAGACCTTCAACGGCGCGCTTCATGGCCAGCATCGTGGCGTGCAGAATGTTCAGCTCGTCGATTTCCTCGACCTCAGCCCTGGCGATGTACCAGCACAAGGCTTTCTCGCAAATTTCGTCGTAGAGTTTTTCGCGCCTGGCTTCGGTGAGCTTCTTCGAGTCATTCAGACCCAGAATCGGCCGACGCGGATCGAGGATTACTGCGGCGGTGACGACAGCGCCGCACAGCGGGCCGCGGCCCACCTCGTCGACGCCGGCAACCAGTTCTTCGACCAGATTGAAATCCAGACCCATTTGCATTGTTCGTGCACTCACAGTGAAGGCGAGCGACCGATCAGGCTCAATACCGCTTCGGCGGCCTGATTGGAAGCATCGCGACGCAAGGTCCGGTGGATTTCATCAAAGCCCGAAGTCTGTTCCTGGCCGCCTTCAAGCAGCGGCAGCAGCGTCTGCGCCAAGGTCTCGGCGGTCGCGGCGTCCTGCAGCAGTTCCGGCACCAACAGGCGCTGGGCCAGCAGGTTCGGCAGGGAGACGTAGGGGCTTTTCACCAAACGCTTGAGTATCCAAAAGGTAATCGGTGCCATTCGATAGGCAACGACCATTGGTCGTTTGTACAGCAAGGCTTCGAGGGTGGCGGTGCCGGAGGCGATCAGGACCGCGTCGCAGGCGGCCAGCGCCAGATGCGAGCCGCCGTCGAGTAGCGTCAGCGGCAGCTCACGACCTTGCAGCAGTTGTTCGATTTGCGCCCGACGCTGCGGGCTGGCACACGGCAGCACGAAGCGCAGCCCCGGACGCTGGGCCAGCAGCAACTGCGCAGCATCAAGAAACAGACTGCCCAGACGACCGACTTCGCCGCCACGGCTCCCTGGCATCAAGGCTACAACGGGGCCGTCGCCCAAACCCAGTTCGGCGCGTGCCGCTGCACGATCAGCCTCAAGCGGGATAGTGTCGGCCAAAGGATGTCCGACGAACTTGACCGGCACGCCCTTTTCTTCATAGAAACGCGCTTCGAAAGGCAGCAACGTCAGCATCAGATCGCAGCCCTCGCGAATCTTCAGCACACGCTTTTGCCGCCAGGCCCAGACCGACGGGCTGACGTAATGCACGGTCTTGATCCCGGCACGGCGTAATTGCAGTTCGATGTTGAGGGTGAAATCCGGCGCATCGATACCGATGAACACGTCCGGCTTTTCATTGATCAAGGTCTGGATCAGCACTTTGCGTTTGGCGAGCAGTTCGCGCAAACGCCCCAGCACCTCGACCAGCCCCATGACCGACAGACGCTCCATGGGGAAATAGGAAACCATGCCTTCGGCTTCCATCAGCGGACCGCCGACGCCAATGAATTGCGCATCAGGATGACGAGCCTTGATGGCACGCATCAGCCCGGAACCGAGAATGTCGCCGGAAGCCTCGCCAGCCACCAGTGCGATACGCAGTACGCCCGTCATGGTTAGCGAGTGATGCCGCGAGTCGACGATTGAATGGACTCAAGGAACACTGCCACTTCAGGAAATGCTGTGGCCGGCTCGGCGAGTTCGGCAATCGCCTGATCCACCGTCAGGCCCTGGCGATAAACCACTTTGTAAGCCCGGCGCAAGGCGTGGATGGCGTCTTCGGCAAAGCCGCGACGACGCATGCCTTCGAAGTTCATGCTGCGGGCCTCGGCGGGGTTGCCGAAGACCGTGACGAATGCCGGGACGTCCTTGCCAATCGCGGTGCCCATGCCTGAAAAGCTGTGGGCGCCGATGTGGCAAAACTGATGCACCAGCGTGAACCCGGACAGGATCGCCCAGTCGTCAACGTGCACATGGCCTGCCAACGCAGTGTTGTTGACCAGAATGCAGTTATTGCCGATGACGCTGTCATGGCCAATATGCGCGTAAGCCATGATCAGGTTGTGATCGCCCAGCGTGGTCTCGGCGCGATCCTGAATGGTGCCACGATGGATCGTCACACCTTCACGAATCACGTTGTGATCGCCGATCACCAGGCGCGTCTCTTCGCCTTTGTATTTTAGATCGGGCGTGTCTTCGCCTACCGAGGAAAACTGGTAGATGCGATTGTGTTTACCGATCCGTGTCGGGCCACGCAGGATCACGTGCGGCCCGATCACTGTACCCTCGCCAATTTCCACACCGGCTCCGATGATCGACCACGGGCCGACCTCTACATCGTCAGCCAGAATGGCTGTCGGATCGATGATTGCGCGAGAGTCAATCAAACTCATAGTTTACGTTCCGCACAGATGATTTCTGCGGAGCATACCGGCTTGCCGTCGACCGAGGCCTGGCATTCGAACTTCCAGATCTGACGCTTGCAGCTGATGAACTTCGCTTCAAGAATCAACTGATCGCCCGGCAGCACTGGCTGGCGGAAACGCAGCTTGTCGGAGCCCACGAAGTAATAGAGCGTGCCATCAGCAGGCTTTACGTCAAGCATTTTAAAACCAAGGATACCGGCTGCCTGGGCCATTGCTTCGATGATCAACACGCCGGGCATGATTGGATGCGCGGGAAAGTGACCATTGAAGAACGGTTCATTGATGCTGACATTCTTGTAGGCACGAATGCTCTTGCTCTCAACATCCAGCTCAACTACACGGTCCACCAGCAGGAACGGATAGCGGTGAGGCAGGTATTCGCGAATTTCGTTGATGTCCATCATTTCGAGGGGAAGCCTGTAGTAAAGATTGGGAGTGCGCGACGGGTGCGCAGCACTCCTCTGCAAATCAAGGAGGCAATTTATCGGCTGTGCACGCTTGATATGAAAAAGGTATCAGCCATCAGATGAAGCATTAACGCCTGAGGTCACGGCCTCGACCATCTTTTCCAGCTTTTGCAGCCTGCGCGCCATGTCATCGATCTTGCGAATGCGTGCTGCACTTTTACGCCACTCGGCGGCCGGCTGCATCGCCGTACCCGAGGAATAAGCCCCTGGTTCGGTAATCGAGTGCGTCACCATGGTCATGCCGGTGATGAAAACGCCGTCGCAGATTTCAATATGCCCCACCAGCCCGACACCGCCGGCAAGGGTGCAATGTTTGCCAATCTTTGTGCTACCGGATATCCCCACGCAGGCGGCCATCGCGGTGTGATCGCCAATCTGCACGTTGTGGGCAATCTGGATCTGGTTGTCCAGCTTCACGCCATTACCGATGCGCGTGTCGGCCAGAGCGCCGCGGTCGATGGCGGTATTCACGCCAATTTCCACGTCGTCGCCCACCAGGACACCGCCAATCTGCGCGATCTTCTGCCAGATACCTTTGTCATTGGCAAAGCCGAAACCTTCACCACCCAGCACCGCGCCCGACTGAATCACCACGCGCTCACCAATGCGCACATCGTGATAAAGCGTGACCCGAGGGGCGAGCCAGCCGCCAGCACCGATTTCACAACGGGCACCGATGAAGCAGTGGGCGCCAATGGTCACACCAGCCGCAATCCGCGCGCCGCTTTCAATGACGGCGAACGCACCGACACTGGCAGCGGCATCGACAAACGCATCCGCCGCAACGATGGCCGTTGGATGCACACCGGCTGCAGCCTTGGGCTTGGGATCGAACAGGTGAGAAATTCGTGCATAGGCCAGATAAGGGTCCGGAACCAGCAACGCATCCCCGACGAACAACTCGGCATCCGCGGGTTTGAGCAACACGGCGGACGCATGGGTATCGGCGAGAAATTTACGGTATTGGGGATTTGCCAGGAAGCTGACATGACCAGGGCCGGCCTCTTGTAAAGTGGCCAGCCCGGTTATCTCTTTATCCTCGGCGCCACGCAGGGTAGCGCCCAGGAACTCGGCCAATTGGCCGAGCTTGATGGATACAGTCATGACTTACTTCAGCTGATTCATGCGCTCGATGACCTGGCGGGTCACGTCGTACTGAGGCTTGACGTCAATCACAGCACCGCGTTCGAAGACCAGGTCAAATGCGCCTTTCTTGATCACTTCTTCTACAGCCTGATCCAGCTTGGGCTTTAGTTGCTTGAGCATTTCGCGGTCAGCAACGGCTTTGGCTTCGTTCAGCTCTTTGGACTGGAACTGGAAGTCACGGGCTTTTTGCTTGAATTCAAGCTCAAGACGCTCGCGTTCAGGCTGGGCCATTTTGTCGCCACCGCTGACCAGACGATCCTGGATGCCTTTGGCGCTGCTTTCCAGAGACTTGAGCTTGGTCAGTTGCGGACCGAACTTCTTCTCTGCATCAACGGCGTACTTCTTGGCCGCATCAGATTCCAGCAAAGCCATCTGATAGTTCAGAACAGCGATTTTCATGTCGGCAAACGCCGGGCTTGCAACAAGAACGGTTGCCAGCAGTACCAATTGAGTCAACTTACGCACGATCTACTCCTACGGAATTCGTTGTCATTAGCTAAGACCAGACCCTTAGAAGGTCTGACCAAGGGAGAACTGGAATACTTGAGTTTCGGTGTTGTCGTCCGGCTTCTTGATCGGCATCGCCAAAGCGAAGCTCAACGGGCCAAGCGCAGTGATCCAGGTGACGCCTACGCCGACGGAGCTTGCCAGACCGGAAAGGTCGACGTTGTTGCACTCGACGCCGGTGCGGGTCTTGGACTCGCAATTGCTGTCGAAGACATTACCCACGTCCCAGAACAGCGAAGTGCGCAGGGAACGCTGATCCTTGATGAATGGCAGAGGGAACATGACCTCTACACCACCCTGAACCAATACGTTACCACCGAACGGCAGCGGATCCTGATCCGGGTCAGCCAGGGTACCTGGCTTGCCGCCTGGGTTGCCCTCGCCTCGGCTCGGTGTACTGCGCGGACCGAGGGTGCTGTCCTTGAAGCCACGTACCGAGTTGAAGCCACCGGCGTAGTAGTTCTCGTAGAACGGCAGACCGGAGGTCGAACCATAACCGTCGCCATAACCCAGCTCGGTGTGCAGACGCAGGGTGTAGTTGTCGGTGATCGGGTGGAAATACTGTGCGCGGTAGTCAAGCTTGAAGAACGACAGGTCGCTGCCCGGCAGAGTCGATTCCAGCACCAGGCTTTGCGAATGACCGCGAGTCGCCAGTACGCCTTTGTTCAAGGTGGACTCGGACCAGCCGGCAGACGCCTTGAAGTTCAGGTACTTGTCGCCTTCCTGGTCAACGAAGTCGAAAATCTCGTCAACGGTATAGGTACCGGTCTTGATTTCATCCTGCTGAACGGTCAGGCCGAAGGTCAGACGCGATGTTTCGTTGATCGGGTAGCCCATGCTGATGCCAGCACCCAGGCTGTCTACCGCATAGCTTGCCACGTCGACATCGAGGTCATCGTAGTCGGTCGTGCGGTAGAACGCGTTGTAACCCAGGCTCACGCCATCAGCCGTCCAGTACGGATCGACATAGCTGAAGTTGTAACGGCTCTGGTATTCGCTGCGGGTCAAGCCGATGCTGACCTTGTTACCGGTACCGAGGAAGTTGTTCTGGCTGATCGAACCACCGAGGATCAGACCGGCGCTCTGGGCGAAACCGACGCTGGCGGTGATCGAACCGGAGGCTTGCTCTTCAACGGCGTAGTTGACGTCTACCTGATCGTCGGTACCCGGCACAGGCGGGGTTTCGACGTTCACTTCTTTAAAGAAGCCCAGACGGTCAAGACGGGTTTTCGACTGGTCGATCAGGTAGGTCGAAGCCCAGCCGCCTTCCATCTGACGCATTTCGCGACGCAGCACTTCGTCCGCAGACTTGGTGTTGCCACGGAAGTTGATGCGATTCACGTAGGCACGCTTGCCCGGATCCACCACGAAGGTGATATCAACCGTGTGATCTTCGTCGTGGGGCGTTGGTACGCCGTTGACGTTGGCGAAGGTGTAACCCTCGTTACCCAGACGACGGGTGATCAGTTCGGAAGTGGTGGTCATGACCTTGCGGGAGAAAACCTGGCCCGGCTTGACCAGCAGCAGGGATTTGACCTGGTCTTCCGGCACCTTGAGGTCGCCGCTCAGCTTGACGGATTTGACGCTGTATTTCTGGCCTTCGTTGACGTTGACCGTGATGTACACGTTCTTCTTGTCAGGCGTGATCGATACCTGGGTCGAAGCGATATCCATATTGATATAGCCGCGATCGAGGTAGTAGGAACGCAGACGTTCGAGGTCGCCGGAGAGTTTCTCGCGGGCGTACTTGTCGTCGTTCTTGAAGAAGGAAAGCCAGTTGGTGGTCTTGAGCTCGAAAAGACCAATCAGGTCTTCATCAGGGAACACCGTGTTACCCACCACGTTGATGTGCTGGATAGCAGCGACGGTGCCTTCATTGATGTTGATCTTCAAGCCAACGCGGTTGCGTGGCTGAGGAACGACTTCGGTAGCCACTTCAGCGGAGTAACGGCCTTGGGCAACGTACTGACGTTGCAGCTCGTTACGCACACCCTCAAGGGTGGCGCGCTGGAAGATCTCACCTTCAGCCAGACCGGACTGCTTGAGACCTTTCATCAGGTCTTCGGTGGAGATGGCCTTGTTGCCTTCGATCTCGATGCTCGCCACAGACGGGCGCTCGACAACACTGATAACCAGCACATTCCCGTCACGGCCCACCTGGATGTCCTGAAAGAACCCAGTCTTGAACAGCGCGCGAGTGGCATCGACCAGACGACCATCATCCGCTTGCTCGCCAACGTTCAGCGGCAGCGCACCAAATACACTGCCAGCGGAAACCCGCTGCAGGCCATTGACACGGATATCGGAGATGGTGAAGGACTCAGCGTGAACTTCGGCGATCATCAGTGCGGCAAGAACCGCAGTTAGCAGCAGACGTTTCATGAAGTCCTTTCTTATTCCAACTGGCAATAAACAAACTGCCGCAAAATGCGGCAGATTCGCAACTCAATGAAGCTTTACAGTCGACCCAGATCGTTGACCAGCGCGAGCAACATGACACCCACTACCAGACTGATACCGATCTGAACCCCCCAACCCTGAACCTTTTCCGAAAGGGGGCGACCACGCGCCCACTCGATCAGATAAAACAACAAATGCCCCCCGTCCAATACGGGAATAGGCAGTAAATTGAGAACACCCAGGCTTATGCTCAGATAAGCAAGGAAATTCAGGAAATCACCGATGCCCGACTGGGCCGAAGCGCCCGCCACTTTAGCAATGGTTATCGGTCCACTCAAGTTTTTTACAGATAGCTCGCCGAACAACATTTTCCTGAGCGAATCGAGGGTCAGCACACTCATGGTCCAGGTACGCTTCGCGCCCTCGCCCACGGCGGCCAATGGACCGTAACTGACTTCGCGCAACATCTCCGGCGGCCAGTCGATACCCTTCACTCCAGCCCCCAGATAACCGGCGGCGGCGTTGCCTTCACCACGTGTCGCCAGGGTCAGCGGCACATCCATTTGCGCGCCGTCACGCTCGACACGCAGGGAAATCTTCGCTTCGGGGCGTTCTCGGACCCGATCAACGACCTGTTGCCACTCGGTCAGCGGCTGACCATCCAGTGCCAGCAGCCGATCACCGGTCTTGAGGCCTGCGGCCTGCGCCGGGCCTTTGGGATCCAGTTCGGCCAGTACCGGCGGCAGCGCCGGACGCCATGGGCGAATCCCCAGGGATTTGATTGGATCAGGCTCGTCGGCGCCTTTGAGCCAGTTGTCCAGCGCCAATTGGCGCGGCGAGTCGACTGTCGAGCCTTGCTCACGGACTTTCAGGGCGATGGTGCCGCTCTCACCCAGACGTCGCACCAACTGCAGATTGACCGCTGACCAGCCGGTAACAGGCTCACCGTCCACCTCAACAATTTCCTGACCGGCAGTCAGCCCGGCTTTTTGCGCGATGCTGGCTGGCTCAACTGCGCCGATAACCGGCCGGACTTGCTGGCTGCCCAACATTGCCAGCGCCCAGAAAAACACAATGGCCAACATAAAGTTGGCCACCGGACCGGCGATGACGATGGCGATACGCTGATAAACCGTTTTGCGGTTGAAGGATTGATCGGCAAGCTCAGGCGGAACATCGCCTTCGCGCTCGTCGAGCATCTTCACGTAACCACCCAGCGGAATCGCCGCAATTACATATTCGGTGCCCTTGCGATCATGCCACTTGACCAGCGGCATGCCGAAACCGACGGAAAAACGCAAAACCTTGACGCCACAACGCCGGGCCACCCAAAAGTGGCCAAATTCGTGAAAGGTCACCAGCACGCCCAGCGCAACCAGGGTGCCAACAATCATATAGAGCGCGCTCATCAACCTTCTCCAGTCACAGACTCAGCGGGCATTTTCGGTTGCCGTCGCCTGAGCCCGTGCTTTCTTGCGTGTGCTGTTATCGCCCGTTGCGGCTGAGCCATTGCTCAGCCAGAACGCGCGCTTTGGAGTCAACCTCAAATACTGCGGCCAGATCTTCGAGCGCAATAACCGGCTCAAGATTCAAAACCTCATCGATCATACTCGCGATCTCGGGATAGCGGATGCGCCGATCAAGAAATGCGGCCACCGCAACCTCGTTGGCAGCGTTAAGCATTGCCGGAGCGCTGTCGCCCGCCTCCGCCGCCTGTCGTGCCAGACGCAGGCAGGGGAAGCGATTTTCGTCCGGCGCCTGGAAATCCAGACGCGCGATACTGAACAAGTCCAACGGCGCGACACCTGAGTCGATTCTTCCCGGCCACGCCAGGGCGTGGGCAATCGGCGTGCGCATGTCGGGATTACCCAGCTGGGCGATCACCGAGCCATCGACGTAATCCACCATCGAATGAATCACGCTCTGGGGATGAATGACCACTTCGATCTGTTCAGGACGCGCATCAAACAGCCAGCACGCCTCGATCAATTCCAGACCCTTGTTCATCATGCTTGCCGAGTCTACGGAAATTTTGCGTCCCATCGACCAATTCGGATGAGCGCACGCCTGCTCCGGGGAAACATCGTGCAACTCGGCCAGTGGCGTCTCGCGAAACGGGCCGCCCGAAGCCGTCAGCAGAATGCGTCGCACACCCACCGGCCCCAGGCCGCGAGCATAATCCACCGGCAGACACTGGAAGATCGCATTGTGTTCGCTGTCGATAGGCAGCAGCACCGCGCCGCTGTGGCGCACGGCCTGCATGAACAGCGCCCCGGACATCACCAGCGCTTCCTTGTTGGCCAGCAGGACTTTCTTGCCCGCCTCGACTGCCGCCAGCGTCGGCCGCAGCCCTGCCGCGCCGACAATCGCCGCCAGCACGGTATCGACCTGCGGATGCGCCGCCACTTCGCAGAGACCTCGCTCACCGACCAACACCCGCGTGTCCAGGCCCGCAGCCGCCAGATCGTCCTGCAACTTGCGAGCGATATCCTGCGTCGGCAACACGGCAAAGCGCGGCGTGTGCCGCAAGCACAACGCCAGCAACTCGCTGGTGCGACTGAAGCCGGTCAGCGCGAACACCTGATAGCGATCAGGATGCCGCGCGATGACGTCAAGGGTGCTCAGGCCGACCGATCCGGTCGCCCCAAGCACGGTAATCAGTTGTGGACCACTCACAGAACGCCCCACTCAGCAGCCCACAGCAACGCCGCGAAAACCGGAATGGCAGCGGTCAGGCTGTCGATGCGATCAAGCACGCCGCCATGCCCGGGCAACAGGTTGCTGCTGTCCTTGATGCCGGACTGGCGCTTGAACATGCTTTCGGTCAAGTCGCCCACCACGGAAATGAACACGACGATGGCTGCGCCAAGCAGCCCCAGTACGAACTGCGACGCCGACCAACCGCGAAACACGCCAACAATGGCGGTTATCACCAGGCAAGTAAGCAAGCCGCCATACACGCCTTCCCAGCTTTTGCCGGGACTGACCTTCGGCGCGAGTTTGCGCTTGCCGAACGCCTTGCCGGAAAAGTACGCGCCAATGTCAGCGCCCCAGACCAGAACCATCACTGCCAGGATCAGCCAGTTGCCCAGTGGCCACTGCTTGATCAGCACCAGCCCCTGCCACGCAGGCAGCAGGATCAACAGGCCGATCGTCAGCTTGCAGGCGGCACTCGCCCAATGCGCGCTGGACGCGGGATAGGTCAGCACCAGGTAAGTCGCCACCGCCCACCAGATCACGGCCGCTACCAGCACCCATGGCGCAAGGCCGGGCACCAGGTAGAGCACGAACAACAAGGCGGCTACGGCCACGGCATAGGCAATTCGTGCGGACTGGGCAGGAAAACCCGCCAGACGCGCCCATTCCCAGGCGCCCAGCACCACGACCAGACCGATGAACAACGCGAAACCAGCGCCTTCAAGGAGGAAAAAGCCACACAGTGCGATTGGCAGCAGAATCAGTGCCGTGATGATCCGTTGTTTCAGCATTAAGCCCGGGCTCCAGCTTCTACCTGCTCGCTCGTTTTACCGAAGCGACGTTGGCGAGAAGCGAAATCGGCCAGCGCAGCGCGCATGGCATCGTGTTTGAAGTCCGGCCAGAACAGGTCGGAGAAGTACAGCTCGGCGTACGCCAGCTGCCAAAGCAGAAAATTACTGATGCGGTGCTCGCCACCGGTACGGATGCACAAGTCCGGCAGCGGCAGATCGCCGGTTGCCAGACAGGTTTGCAGCAGTTCCGGCGTTATGTCTTCAGGCTGCAGATGCCCGGCCTGAACTTCACGCGCCAGACGCTGGGCGGCCTGGGCGATATCCCACTGACCGCCATAGTTCGCAGCGATTTGCAGGACAAACCGGTCATTGCCCGCCGTGCTCAACTCTGCTTCACGCATGGCGGCCTGCAACT
Organism: Pseudomonas sp. CFII64; assembly: GCF_000416235.1. Lineage (GTDB taxonomy): Bacteria > Pseudomonadota > Gammaproteobacteria > Pseudomonadales > Pseudomonadaceae > Aquipseudomonas. The sequence continues at coordinate 111,946 of NZ_ATLO01000007.1, forward strand.
CGGGGTGGAATCGAGACCGATCACCGATGATCCGCAGGCTGATGGCGTTGTCGTTCAGACGCCGGGTTTCACGGCGCAGGGCCGTGAAAAACAACTCCATCAGCGCGCCGACTTCTTCCGCCGGACGCTGCCAGTTTTCGCTGGAGAACGCAAAAAGGGTGAGCACTTCGACCTTGGCCTCGGCACATACCTCAATCACCGCCCGAACAGCGTCGACGCCCGCTTTATGACCGGCGACACCGGGCAGCAGGCGTTTCCTGGCCCAGCGGTTGTTGCCGTCCATGATGATCGCTACATGACGCGGCACCGACAAAGGCCCGGCCAGTTTTGTCTTTTCCATGAAAGCCCCGAACCTTATACAGCCATCAGGTCAGCTTCTTTCTGCTTCACGGCGACTTCAATTTCAGCGACGAATTTATCGGTCAGTTTCTGAACGTCATCAGCACCACGACGCTCTTCGTCTTCGCTGATTTCTTTCTCTTTGACCAGATCCTTGAGCTGGCTCAGCGCATCACGACGGATGTTGCGCACGGCAACGCGTGCGTCTTCCGCAGCTTCGCGAGCCTGCTTGGTGAAGCCCTTGCGGGTCTCTTCAGTCAGGGCCGGCATGGAAATCAGCAGCAACTCACCCAGGTTGGTCGGGTTGAAGCCCAGACCGGAACTCTGGATCGCCTTGTCGACGGCAGCGAGCATGTTGCGCTCGAAAGCCACGACCTGCAGCGTACGGGAGTCTTTGACTGTCACGTTGGCAACCTGATTGAGCGGGGTGTCTGCGCCGTAGTACGGCACCATCACGCCACCCAGAATGCTTGGGTGCGCCTGACCGGTACGAATCCGGCTGAACGCGTGCGCCAGGGATTCCAGCGATTTGGTCATGCGCTCTTGAGCGTCTTTCTTGATTTCGTTGATCATTGTTGGCCTTCCTCGATCAGGGTTCCTTCAGCGCCGCCATGGACGATATTCAGCAAGGCGCCGGGCTTGTTCATGTTAAAGACGCGCAGCGGCATCTTGTGGTCGCGGCACAGGCAAATTGCCGTCAGATCCATCACGCCCAACTTGCGATCCAGCACTTCATCGTAAGTCAGATGATCGAACTTCTCTGCATGGGGGTCTTTGAACGGGTCTGCGGTGTAGACACCATCGACCTTGGTCGCCTTGAGCACGACGTCGGCGTCGATTTCAATCGCACGCAAGCAGGCAGCCGAATCCGTCGTGAAAAACGGATTGCCAGTACCGGCGGCAAAAATGACGACTTCCTTGGCGTTCAAGTGACGCATGGCCTTGCGACGGTCGTAATGGTCAGTCACGCCCACCATGGAAATCGCCGACATCACGATCGCCGAGATGTTGGCGCGCTCCAGCGCATCGCGCATCGCCAGGGCATTCATCACAGTGGCCAGCATGCCCATGTGATCACCGGTAACACGATCCATACCGGCAGCACTCAGTGCCGCACCGCGAAACAGGTTGCCACCGCCAATCACCAGTCCGACCTGGACGCCGATACCGACCAGCTGGCCGACTTCCAGCGCCATCCGATCCAGAACCTTGGGATCGATGCCGAACTCTTCCGAGCCCATGAGGGCCTCGCCGCTAAGCTTGAGTAGAATGCGTTTATAGCGAGCCTGATAACCACTGCCCTGCTGAGCCATTGCGAATCTCTCCTGCGGCGTTTTCTGAAAAAAATCTGTGCGGGCACTTTAAGCCTGCGCTAACTCTAGCTTGACGCTGCGACAGCGTCTGAAGAATGCAGCCTTGTAAGCCACTTCTCCAAGGAAAACAAATACCTTTTCCTTTTTGCCTTTGCCAAAGAGGCTGCGCGCGTGAGCGGGCAGCCTCTTTGGGGCGACAGTTAAAAAACCGTCTTACTGCTTGGCAGCAGCCAGTTGTGCAGCAACTTCGTCAGCGAAGTTATCAACTGGCTTCTCGATGCCTTCGCCTACTTTGAAGTAGGTGAAAGAAACGATTTCAGCGCCGGCTTTCTTGGCCAGTTCACCGACCTTGACTTCCGGGTTCTTGACGAAGGCTTGCTCAACAAGGCTGGCTTCGGCCAGGAACTTGGTGATACGGCCGCCAACCATTTTCTCAACGATTTCAGCTGGCTTGCCTTTGATCTTGTCTTCGTTGAGTTGCATGAAGACGCCTTTTTCGCGCTCGATCGCTTCGGCAGAAACTTCCGAAGGCAGCAGGAACTCAGGGTTGCTTGCCGCTACGTGCATGGCGATATCTTTAGCCAGCTCGACGGTGCCGCCTTTGAGGGTCACAACTACGCCGATCTTGTTGCCGTGCAGGTAAGAACCTACAACGTCGCCTTCGATGCGGACCAGGCGACGGATATTGACGTTTTCGCCAACCTTGCCGACCAGTACCAGGCGTGCAGCTTCCTGAGCTTCGATCAGCGGAGCGACGTCAGTCAGTTTGTCAGCGAAAGCTTTTTCGACGCTGGCAGCAACGAATGCCTTGAAATCGTCCTGCAGAGCCAGGAAGTCGGTCTGCGAGTTGACTTCGATGATGACGGCAGCCTTGCCGTCTTCCTTGATTGCGATAGCGCCTTCAGCAGCAACGTTGCCTGCTTTTTTGGCTGCCTTGATCGCGCCGGAAGCACGCATGTCATCAATGGCTTTTTCGATGTCGCCGCCAGCCTTGGTCAAGGCCTTTTTGCAATCCATCATGCCTTCGCCGGTACGCTCGCGCAGTTCTTTAACCAACGCTGCAGTAATCTCTGCCATTTCAAAATCCTCTTGGATAGGTCTTAAACCATTCCACCCGACGGATCGGGCGTACAAAATTCTTGAAAACACAGGGTGACAGCCGTTCATGACAACAGCGCCATGACTACGCCGACACATGGTTTTCGAGGGAGCAAAAAGGGGGCCAAGCCCCCTTTCTGCGTACTGAGTCAACGCCAGGCGTTAGTTACTCAGCCTTCAACCACTGCTGCAGCTGGAGCTTCTTCGACGAAAACGTCGGTGCCGCCAGCAACATTGTTACGACCACGGATTACAGCATCAGCCATCGAACCCATGTACAGCTGGATAGCGCGGATTGCGTCATCGTTGCCTGGGATGATGTAGTCAACGCCTTCCGGGCTGCTGTTGGTATCGACTACGCCGATAACAGGGATGCCCAGCTTGTTGGCTTCGGTGATCGCGATGCGCTCGTGATCAACGTCGATAACGAACAGTGCGTCTGGCAGACCGCCCATATCCTTGATACCACCAAGGCTACGATCCAGCTTTTCCAGATCGCGAGTGCGCATCAGCGCCTCTTTCTTGGTCAGCTTGGCGAACGTGCCGTCTTCAGCCTGGATTTCAAGCTCACGCAGACGCTTGATCGACTGACGGATGGTTTTGAAGTTGGTGAGCATGCCGCCCAACCAGCGGTGGTCGACGTACGGCGAACCGCAACGTGCCGCTTCTTCAGCAACGATCTTGCCAGCCGAACGCTTGGTGCCGACGAACAGGATCTTGTTTTTGCCCGAAGCCAGGCGCTCAACGAAAGTCAGAGCTTCGTTGAACATTGGCAGGGTTTTTTCAAGGTTGATAATGTGGATCTTGTTACGCGCGCCGAAAATGTATTTACCCATTTTCGGGTTCCAGTAACGGGTTTGGTGACCGAAGTGCACACCGGCCTTCAGCATATCGCGCATATTGACTTGGGACATGATAGTTCCTTGAGTAAGTCGGGTTAGGCCTCCACGTATCCCAATGACCAACCAGCGGCTTCGAGCCGAAGGCACCCAGGTCATCGTGTCGACACGTGTGTGGGTTTGGGCTTGCGGGGCATACCCCGGAAAGCGGCGCATTTTATATCATAAAAGTCCGGATAACGAAACCCGCATCAAGCGCTTGTTCTCACAGACTTTTATTAGTGGCTTCGCGCCCCTATATAAGGAAGCCATGATCACCCGGTCTTCGACGGTCTGATAGAATCGCCGCTTTCCGTATTAGCCGCACGCTTGCCGTGCCGAGAGAGTTCGTATGACAGTCACCATCAAAACCCCTGAAGACATCGAAAAGATGCGTATCGCCGGCCGCCTGGCTGCCGACGTCCTGGAAATGATCGGTGCTTACGTCAAGCCTGGCGTTACAACCGAAGAGCTGGATCGCATCTGCCATGACTTCATCGTCAACGAGCAGCAAGCCATTCCTGCGCCCCTGAATTACAAGGGCTATCCAAAATCGATCTGCACCTCGATCAACCACGTGGTCTGTCATGGCATCCCCAATGACAAGCCGCTGAAGAACGGCGATGTGCTGAACATCGACATCACCGTCATCAAGGATGGTTACCACGGCGACACCAGCAAGATGTTCCATGTTGGCAAAGTGCCAGAATGGGCAGAGCGCCTGTCGAAAATCACTCAGGAATGCCTGTATAAAGGCATTGAAATCGTCCGTCCCGGCACCCGTTTGGGTGATATCGGCGAAGTGATTCAGAAGCACGCCGAGAAGAGCGGTTTCTCCGTGGTGCGCGAATATTGCGGGCACGGCATCGGCAAGGTCTTCCATGAAGAACCTCAGGTTCTGCACTACGGCAAGGCTGGCGATGGCATGGAACTGAAGGAAGGCATGACGTTCACTATCGAGCCGATGATCAACCAGGGCCGCGCCGAAACCCGTCTGCTGGGCGACGGCTGGACCGCGATCACCAAGGACCGCAAATTGTCTGCACAGTGGGAACACACGATTCTGGTCACCGCCGATGGCTATGAAATCTTCACCCTGCGCAGCGATGACACTATCGCCCGCACATCAGCCTGATCCCGGTCCTTACGCCCGCCGGATATAGATAGAAGGAAAGCAGTTCCATGCCGCAGGTGGATCCCGATTTGTTCGACCGCGGCCAGTTCCAGGCCGAACTGGCCTTGAAGGCGAGCCCTATTGCGGCCTTCAAGAAAGCCATCCGCAATGCGCGGGAAGTGCTCGACGCACGCTTCAAGTCCGGTCGGGATATCCGCCGGCTGATCGAGGATCGGGCCTGGTTTGTCGATAACATTCTGCAACAGGCCTGGGATCACTTCGACTGGAGCGAAGAAGCCGACATCGCCTTGCTGGCCGTCGGTGGCTACGGGCGCGGCGAACTGCATCCTTATTCGGACATCGACCTGCTGATTCTGCTGGACAGCGCCGATCACGAAGTCTTCCGCGAACCCATCGAGCGTTTTCTGACGTTGCTGTGGGACATCGGCCTGGAAGTGGGTCAGAGCGTGCGCTCGGTCGACGAATGCGCCCAGGAAGGCCGCGCCGACCTGACGGTGATCACCAACCTGATGGAAAGTCGCACCATTGCCGGCCCGGAGCGTCTGCGCCAGCGCATGCTGGAAGTCACCAGCCCGACGCAAATGTGGCCGAGCAAGGAGTTTTTCCTCGCCAAACGCGCCGAGCAGAAAAACCGCCATCACAAGTACAACGACACTGAATACAACCTGGAGCCCAATGTAAAAGGGGGTCCCGGCGGTCTGCGCGATATCCAGACCATCCTGTGGGTTGCCCGGCGCCAATACGGCACCCTTAATTTGCACGCACTGGCCGGCGAAGGTTTCTTGCTGGAAAGCGAGAACAACCTGCTGGCTTCCTCCCAGGAATTTCTCTGGAAGGTTCGTTACGCCCTGCACATGCTGGCCGGCCGTTCCGAAGATCGGCTGCTGTTCGACTATCAGAGCAGCATCGCCGCCCTGCTGGGTTATCAGGACAGCGACGCGAAGCTGGCCATCGAACGCTTCATGCAGAAGTATTACCGCGTGGTCATGAGCATCGCCGAGCTGAGCGACCTGATCATCCAGCATTTCGAAGAAGTGATTCTGGTCGAAGACGAAGGCGCGGTGACCCAGCCGCTCAATTCGCGCTTCCAGTTGCATGATGGCTACATCGAAGCGACCCGGCCGAATGTGTTCAAACGCACGCCATTCGCCATGCTCGAAATCTTCGTACTGATGGCCCAACACCCGGAAATCAAAGGCGTACGCGCCGACACCATCCGGCTGTTGCGCGAGCATCGGCACCTGATCAACGATGATTTTCGCCACGATATTCGCAACACCAGCCTGTTCATCGAGCTGTTCAAGTGCGAAATCGGCATTCATCGCAACCTGCGCCGGATGAACCGCTACGGCATTCTGGGCCTGTATTTGCCGGAATTCGGCCACATCGTCGGGCAAATGCAGCACGACCTGTTCCACATCTACACCGTCGATGCGCACACCCTGAACCTCATCAAGCACCTGCGTAAGCTGCAATACACGCAGGTGTCCGAGAAATTCCCGCTGGCCAGCAAGATCATGGGCAAGCTGCCCAAGCCGGAGCTGATTTATCTGGCCGGTCTGTATCACGACATCGGCAAAGGCCGCGGCGGCGACCACTCGGAACTGGGCGCAGTAGATGCCGAGGCGTTCTGCGTGCGTCATCAACTGCCGAGCTGGGACAGCCGCTTGATTGTCTGGCTGGTGAGCCACCACCTGGTGATGTCCACCACCGCCCAGCGCAAGGATTTGTCAGATCCACAGGTGATCCATGATTTCGCCCAGTTCGTCGGTGACGAAGTGCATCTGGATTACCTCTACGTGCTGACCGTGGCCGACATCAACGCCACCAACCCGACCCTGTGGAATTCATGGCGGGCCAGCCTGTTGCGCCAGCTGTACACCGAAACCAAGCGCGCCCTGCGTCGCGGCCTGGAAAACCCGGTAGACCGCGAAGAGCAGATCCGCCGCACGCAAAGCGCCGCACTGGATATTCTGGTGCGCAGCGGCACCGATCCGGACGACGTCGAGCAGCTCTGGGCGCAACTGGGCGATGACTATTTCCTGCGCCATACCGCCGGGGATGTGGCGTGGCACAGCGACGCGATCCTGCAACAGCCCGTGGATGGCGGCCCGCTGGTGCTGATCAAGGAAACCACCCAGCGCGAATTCGAAGGCGGCACACAGATTTTCATCTATGCCCCCGACCAGCATGATTTCTTCGCGGTCACCGTGGCGGCCATGGACCAGCTGAACCTGAACATTCACGATGCGCGGGTCATTACCTCCAGCAGCAAGTTCACCCTCGACACCTATATCGTGCTCGACAACGACGGCGGCTCGATTGGCAACAATCCCGAGCGGATCAAGCAGATTCGCGACGGCCTGACCGACGCGCTGCGTAATCCGGACGACTATCCGACGATCATCAAGCGCCGGGTGCCGCGCCAGCTCAAGCACTTTGCGTTTGCGCCGCAAGTCACGATTCACAATGACGCCCAGCGCCCGGTCACGGTCCTGGAGCTCTCTGCGCCCGACCGCCCCGGCCTGTTGGCGCGAATCGGCAAGATATTCCTGGAATTTGATCTGTCATTGCAGAATGCCAAGATCGCCACGTTAGGCGAACGCGTGGAAGACGTGTTCTTTATCACCGATGAAAACAACCAGCCGTTATCCGATCCGCAGCTGTGCAGCCAATTGCAGGACGCAATCGTCGAGCAGTTGAGCGTCGACCAGGAACCCGGCGGCGAGTGGCGCATCAGCATTTGATCCGCGCTTTTCACGAATCGATTCAACGGCGCTCACCGACCCGAGCGCCCTGCTCTTGAGACCAGACCCATGAATAACGCGATGCAACTGCTGCAGCCCTACCCGTTCGAGAAGCTCCGCGCCCTGCTTGGCAGCGTGACGCCCAACCCGGAAAAGCTTCCGGTCGCGCTGTCCATCGGCGAACCCAAGCATCGCTCGCCGGAATTCGTCGCCAAGGCACTGGCCGACAATCTGGATCAGATGGCGGTTTATCCAAGCACGTTGGGTATTCCTGCACTGCGTGAAGCCATTGCTGGCTGGTGCGAGCGGCGTTTCGGCGTACCGGGCGGCTGGCTTGATCCGGCGCGCAACGTGCTGCCGGTCAACGGCACCCGCGAAGCGCTGTTCGCCTTCACCCAGACCGTGGTCAATCGCGGCGACGACGCGCTGGTGGTCAGCCCGAACCCGTTTTATCAGATCTACGAAGGCGCAGCGTTTCTGGCCGGCGCGCAGCCGCATTACCTGCCGTGCCTGAGCGAGAACGGGTTCAATCCGGATTTCGACGCAGTCTCGGCCGATATCTGGAAACGCTGCCAGATTCTGTTCCTGTGCTCGCCCGGCAACCCGACCGGCGCGTTGATCCCGCTGGAAACCCTGAAAAAGCTCATCGCCCTGGCTGACGAATATGACTTCGTGATCGCCGCCGATGAGTGCTACAGCGAGCTGTATTTCGACGAGCAAACCCCGCCAGCCGGCCTGCTCAGTGCGTGCGTGGCGTTGGGTCGTCAAGATTTCAAACGCTGCGTGGTGTTCCATAGCCTGTCCAAGCGCTCGAACCTGCCGGGCCTGCGTTCCGGCTTTGTTGCCGGTGATGCGGAAATCCTCAAGGCGTTCCTGCTGTATCGCACGTACCACGGCTGCGCGATGCCGGTACAAACCCAACTGGCAAGCATCGCCGCCTGGAATGACGAAGAACACGTGCGGGCCAATCGCGCGCTGTATCGGGAAAAATTCGACGCCGTGCTGGAAATTCTTGCGCCGGTCATGGACGTCCAGCGCCCGGACGGCGGTTTCTATCTGTGGCCGAATGTCGGCACCGATGACGCCGCCTTCTGCCGCGACCTGTTCGTCGAGCAGCATGTGACTGTGGTGCCGGGTTCGTATCTGTCCCGGGAAGTGGACGGCTTTAACCCCGGCGCCGGACGGGTGCGCATGGCGCTGGTAGCGCCGTTGGCCGAGTGCATTGAAGCGGCCGAGCGGATTCGCGACTTTATTACCCGCTAAGTCAACAAGGTTTGTCGATCGTCCGTAGGACCGGCTTTAGCCGGGAGGGCATTCTCCCGGCTAAAGCCGGTCCCCCGGCACAGGGCTTATAAATAAGCGGTCTCAATCCCGCGCCGTTCATTCATGCAGTCCTCCGAGCCGGTTGAGGCGATATCTCAGATGGCGCGAAGCCGGACACGACCCCATCACACAACTGCAATATCCACTGCCTACACTGCGCGCGGCCTCTTCCCGGAGGCAAATTGCAAGCGTTTCGGCGACAAGTTGCGATAAACCCGTCAACCTGTCGCAGCCGAACCCGCTGGTCCATGGCATAATCCGTCACCGTTTTTTCTCGCACCGTTCCAAGGGGGCAAGCTCGTGGCTGATGAAATCAACAAGTTGCACCTTTACGGAATCAAAGCCTGCGACACCATGAAGAAGGCGCGCACCTGGCTCGATGAAAAAGCCGTGAGCTACGATTTTCATGACTATAAAACTGTCGGCATCGACCGTGAGCACCTGACGCAGTGGTGCAATGAACACGGCTGGCAGGTTGTGCTGAATAGAGCAGGGACAACGTTTCGCAAGCTCGACGACGGACAAAAAGCCGATCTCGACCAGGCCAAAGCGATAGAACTGATGTTGGCGCAACCCTCGATGATCAAGCGCCCGGTGCTGGATCTCGGCGGCAAAACCCTGATTGGCTTTAAACCCGACTTGTATGCAGCGGCCATCCGATAAGCCAAAGCGCTATCGATGGTCCTTTAATCCGTAAGAGGTATTCGCATGTCCACTACCCTGTTCAGCCTGGCCTTTGGCGTCGGCACTCAAAATCGTCAAGGCACGTGGCTGGAAGTCTTTTACGCCCAGCCGCTGATCAATCCGTCGGCTGCGGTAATTGCAGCCGTGTCCCCGGTTCTGGGCTACACCGGCGGCAACCAGGCAATCGCCTTCAACACCGACATGGCCCTGAAGCTGGCCGACGCGCTGAAATCCGTCGACAGCACTCAGGCAGCGTTGCTGACCCGTCTGGCAGAAAGCCACAATCCACTGGTTGCGACCCTGCTGGCCGAAGACGCGGCACTGACTTCGACGCCTGAGGCGTACCTCAAGCTGCACCTGCTGTCCCATCGTCTGGCCAAGCCGCACGGCTTGAACCTGGGCGGGATCTTCCCGCTGCTGCCAAACGTGGCCTGGACCAGCCAAGGCGCTGTCGACCTGAGCGAACTGGCCGAGCGGCAACTGGAAGCGCGCCTCAAAGGCGAGCTGCTGGAAGTGTTCTCGGTGGACAAGTTCCCGAAAATGACCGACTACGTGGTGCCGAGCGGTGTGCGTATCGCTGACAGCGCTCGCGTACGTCTGGGCGCTTACATCGGCGAAGGCACCACCGTGATGCACGAAGGTTTCGTCAACTTCAACGGCGGCACCGAAGGCCCAGGCATGATCGAAGGCCGCGTTTCGGCAGGCGTTTTCGTCGGCAAGGGCTCGGATCTGGGCGGCGGCTGCTCGACCATGGGCACCTTGTCCGGCGGCGGCAACATCGTGATCAAGGTTGGCGAAGGCTGCCTGATCGGCGCCAACGCCGGTATCGGCATTCCCTTGGGCGACCGCAACACCGTCGAGTCCGGCCTGTACGTGACCGCTGGCACCAAAGTGGCCCTGCTGGACGACAAGAACCAGCTGGTCAAAGTGGTCAAGGCGCGTGATCTTGCCGGTCAACCGGACCTGCTGTTCCGCCGCAACTCGCAAACCGGCGCTGTGGAATGCAAAACCCACAAGTCGGCCATCGAGCTGAACGAAACGCTGCACGCTCACAACTGATCGATGCCGCGTCCGGGTTCGCGCCTGCTGTAACGGCAGGCCGAATCCGATTCACCGAGCTAAAACGATGCCCCTCTCGTCTCCCTGGCGCGCTGACTTTCCAGCCATCGCCGCCCTGCAACGGCAAGGCCAGACCTATCTGGACAACGCCGCCACCACGCAAAAACCCCAGGCACTGCTGGATGCCCTGAATCATTACTACGCCAACGGCGCGGCCAATGTTCATCGTGCCCAACATTTACCGGGGGCGCATGCCACCCAGGCGTTCGAAGACAGCCGTGGCAAAGTCGCCAGCTGGCTCAACGCCAATGAGGCCGGGCAAATCGTCTTTACCCATGGCGCAACCTCGGCGCTCAACCTGCTGGCTTACGGCCTGGAGCATGAGTTCGCAGCGGGTGATGAAATCGCTATCAGCGCGCTGGAGCACCACGCCAACCTGTTGCCCTGGCAACAATTGGCGCAACGCCGGGATCTGAAACTGGTGGTGCTGCCGCTGGCAGCCGATGGCTTGATTGATCTGGACGCCGCCGCCCGGCTGATCGGCCCGCGCACCCGATTGCTGGCTGTCAGCCAGTTATCCAACGTGCTCGGTGCCTGGCAGCCGCTGCCTCAACTGTTGGCGCTGGCCAAGGCCAACCATGCGCTGACGGTCGTCGATGGCGCCCAGGGTGTGGTCCATGGTCGACACGATGTTCAAGCACTGGGCTGCGATTTCTACGTGTTTTCCAGCCATAAACTGTATGGCCCGGAAGGCCTCGGTGTGTTGTACGGACGCCATGCAGCCTTGTCTCGCCTCCATCACTGGCAGTTTGGCGGCGAAATGGTCCTGACAACGGACTATCACCACGCGAAATTCCGCCCTGCTCCGCTGGGTTTCGAGGCCGGCACGCCACCGATTTCCAGCGTGATCGGTCTGGGTGCGACGCTGGATTACCTGCAAAGCCTCGATCACGCCGCAGTGGACGCCCACGAAACCGGTTTACACGCACAGCTGCTGGAAGGTTTGCAGCAACGGCCCGGCATTCGGATTTTGGGCGCGCCGCAACTGGCGCTGGTCAGCTTCGTCGTCGAAGGCGTGCATAACGCTGACCTGGCGCATTTGCTCACTGAACAAGGCGTCGCCGTCCGTGCTGGTCATCATTGCGCCATGCCGCTGTTGAAGAGCCTGGGTTTGTCCGGCGCAATTCGGGTTTCTTTGGCGCTGTACAACGATTCCGACGACCTGGAGCGCTTTTTCAGTGCGCTGGATCAGGCTTTGGAGATGCTTCAATGAAGCTGCCCGCCGACGCCGAATCAGCACTGCAAACCTTTAACCAGCTGCAAGGTTGGGAGCAACGTGCGCGTCTGCTCATGCAATGGGGCGAACGCCTGCCAGCGCTGAGCGATGACGAAAAAAGCGACGAGCACCTGGTTCACGGTTGTGAAAGCAAGGTCTGGCTGGTGGGGGATTTCAGCCAAAGCCGCTGGCAGTTTCGGGCCAGCAGCGATGCCCGGGTGATTCGCGGCCTGGTTGCGGTATTGCTGGCGCGGGTCAATGGCTTGTCGGCAGAAGAATTACAACAGGTTGATCTGCCGGACTGGTTCAACCAGCTTGGCTTGAGCCGTCAGCTGTCGCCTTCGCGCAGTAACGGCTTGAATGCCGTCCTGCAGCGGATGCATCAAATAGCGGTCGTCGCCAGCTGAGGCGGCGGCACCGAAACCGGCTTGGCGCGTTCTGAAGGACGCCGCGTTCCCGCCACAATCTTGTCCACGGCTTTGGTCGCCGCCACCATGCCGAAGGTCGCCGTCACCATCATCACCGCGCCAAAACCTCCGGCGCAATCGAGTTTGACGCCGTCGCCGACGAAGCTTTTCTGCAGGCAAATGCTGCCGTCTGGCTTGGGGTAGCGCAGCTGTTCCGAAGAAAACACGCACGGCACGCTGTAGTGACGGGTCACGGTGCGGGAAAAGCCATAGTCGCGGCGCAAGGTCGAACGCACCTTGGAAGCCAGCGGATCATTGAAGGTGCGGTTCAGATCGCAAACCTGAATCTGCGTCGGATCAATCTGCCCACCCGCGCCGCCGGTGGTGATGATCTGAATCTTGCGTCGTTTGCACCAGGCAATCAGAGCGGCCTTGGCGTTGACGCTGTCGATACAGTCCAGCACGCAATCCAGATCGGACGTGATGTATTCGGCCATCGTGTCGCGGGTCACGAAATCCGCCACCGCATGCACGATGCAGTCCGGGTTGATCGCGCGCAGCCGTTCGGCCATCACGTCGACCTTGGGCCGGCCGACGGTGCTGTCCAGTGCATGGAGCTGGCGGTTGCTGTTGCTGACGCAGACGTCGTCCATGTCGAACAGGGAAATCTCGCCAACCCCGCAGCGGGCCATGGCTTCCGCCGCCCAGGAGCCGACGCCGCCGATGCCGACGATCGCCACATGAGCCGCGCGCAGGCGTTCCAGGCCCTCGATGCCATACAAACGGGCGACGCCTGCAAACCGTGGATCTTCTGTGCTCATGACCAATACCCCGAAAACCGGCGCGCATTATAGGCCGTTGCGGCAGTGAGGGCATCCATGTGGTGAGTGATTGGTCAGAAAGCTGATGAACTGATGAGGATTCTGTGGGGCCGGCCGAGCCCTACACAACCGGTAGGAGGGGACTTGTCCCCGAAAAGGTCGGCGCAAGCACTGCAGGTTATTTTTCCTACAACCATTCCAGAAAAGAACTTCAACACGCGTAAGCTGCCAAAGTACCTGACAGCGGGCGTTCGCCGGCGATTCCCCGTTCCACCCTTTGGAACCAGAAGCATCTATGTCATCGCGTAAATTTGGGCTCAATCTTGTTGTAGTCGTGGCGATTGCCGCGTTGTTTACCGGCTTCTGGGCGCTGATCAATCGCCCGGTAACGGCCCCGGACTGGCCTGAGCAAATCTCCGGCTTCTCCTATTCGCCCTTCCGTCTGGGACAAAACCCACAAAAGGGCGTGTACCCGTCCGACGATGAAATGCGTCAGGACCTGGAGTTGATGAGCAAGCAAACCGACAGTATTCGTACGTACTCGGTGGACGGCTCGCTGGGCGATATCCCCAAACTGGCGGAAGAGTTTGGTTTGCGGGTGACGCTGGGCATCTGGATTAGCCCGGACGCCGAACGTAACGAGCGGGAAATCACCCGCGCCATCGAGCTGGCCAACACCTCGCGCAGCGTCGTTCGCGTGGTGGTCGGCAACGAAGCGTTGTTCCGCGAAGAGATTACCGTCGGCGAACTGAGCGCCTTGCTGGATCGGGTGCGCGCCGCAGTCAAAGTGCCAGTGACCACCTCCGAGCAGTGGCACATCTGGGAGAAATACCCGGAACTGGGCAAACACGTCGATCTGGTCGCCGCGCACATTCTGCCGTACTGGGAATTCATTCCCATGAGCGAGTCCGGCCAGTTTGTTCTCGACCGCGCCCGTGAACTGAAGAAAATGTTTCCGAAAAAACCGCTGCTGCTCTCGGAGGTTGGCTGGCCGAGCAACGGGCGCATGCGCGGTGGCGCAGATGCAACCCAGGCGGATCAGGCGATTTACCTGCGCACGCTGGTCAACAAGCTCAACCGGCAAGGCTACAACTACTTTGTGATCGAGGCCTTCGATCAGCCGTGGAAAGCCAGCGATGAAGGCTCGGTGGGCGCCTATTGGGGCGTCTACAACGCCAACCGCCAGCAGAAATTCAACTTTGAAGGGCCTGTGGTGGCCATTCCGCAATGGCGTGTACTGGCTATCGGTTCGGTAGTGCTGGCGATGTTGTCGCTGGCGTTGCTGTTGATCGACGGCTCGGCCCTGCGTCAGCGCGGTCGCACCTTCCTGACTTTCGTTGCGTTTTTGTGTGGCTCGGTGCTGGTGTGGATCGGGTACGACTACAGCCAGCAATACAGCACCTGGTTCAGTTTGCTGGTCGGATTCCTTCTGGCATTGGGTGCGCTCGGGGTGTTTATCGTGCTGCTGACCGAGGCTCACGAGCTGGCCGAAGCGGTCTGGACTCACAAGCGGCGGCGCGAATTCCTGCCCGTCGAGACGGACAATGCCTACCGCCCGAAAGTGTCGATTCACGTGCCGTGCTACAACGAGCCGCCGGAAATGGTCAAGCAGACCTTGAACGCGCTGGCGGCCCTGGATTATCCGGATTTCGAAGTATTGTTGATCGATAACAACACCAAGGACCCGGCGGTCTGGGAACCGGTCAAGGCCCATTGCGAACTGCTCGGTTCGCGCTTCAAGTTCTTCCATGTCGCCCCGCTCGCCGGTTTCAAGGGCGGCGCGTTGAATTACCTGATTCCGCACACCGCGCCGGATGCCGAAGTGATTGCCGTGATCGACTCGGATTACTGTGTCGACCGCAACTGGCTCAAGCACATGGTGCCGCACTTCGCCGATCCGAAAATCGCCGTGGTGCAGTCGCCCCAGGACTATCGCGACCAGCACGAAAGCACCTTCAAGAAGCTGTGCTATTCCGAGTACAAGGGTTTCTTCCATATCGGCATGGTCACCCGCAACGACCGCGACGCGATCATTCAGCACGGCACCATGACCATGACCCGGCGCTCAGTGCTCGAAGAACTGGGCTGGGCCGACTGGTGCATTTGCGAAGACGCCGAGCTGGGCCTGCGGGTTTTCGAAAAGGGCTATTCCGCAGCCTATGCGCACAACAGTTTTGGCAAGGGCTTGATGCCCGATACCTTCATCGACTTCAAGAAGCAGCGTTTCCGTTGGGCGTATGGCGCGATCCAGATCATCAAGCGCCATGCGTCGAGCCTGCTGCGCGGCAAGGACACCGAACTGACGCGCGGCCAGCGCTACCACTTCCTCGCGGGCTGGCTGCCGTGGGTCGCCGATGGCATGAACATCTTCTTCACTGTTGGCGCATTGCTCTGGTCGTCGGCGATGATCATCGTGCCCAAACGCGTCGACCCGCCGCTGCTGATCTTCGCCATCCCGCCGCTCGCATTGTTCGTGTTCAAGGTTGGCAAGATCATCTTCCTCTATCGCCGCGCCGTGGGCGTCAATCTCAAGGATGCGTTTTACGCCGCATTGGCCGGGCTGGCCCTGTCGCATACCATCGCCAAAGCCGTGCTGTATGGCTTCTTCACGACGAGCATTCCGTTCTTCCGGACCCCGAAAAATGCTGCCAGCCATGGTCTGCTGGTGGCGATTTCCGAAGCTCGGGAAGAGCTGTTCATCATGCTGCTGTTATGGGGCGCGGCGACCGGGATCTGTCTGGTGCAGGGCTTGCCGAGCGCCGACATGCGCTTCTGGGTCATCATGCTCGTGGTGCAATCGCTGCCGTACCTGGCGGCGTTGATCATGGCTTTCCTGTCCTCGCTGCCCAAACCGTTGGTGATTACCGAACCCGCTACGGTTTGACATAAATCTCGGCAAGACTAAACGGCGGCCTTCGGTCGTCGTTTTTGCTTTAAGATACGCGCCTTTTCGCGCTTACAGACATACCACCGGAGTCCTGTACATGACGGCCCCAGCCGACCTTTCGCCCACTCTTCAACTCGCTTGCGACCTGATCCGTCGTCCTTCGGTAACGCCAGTCGATGCCGACTGTCAGGCGGTGATGATGCAACGCCTGGGCGATGCCGGCTTCAAGCTGGAGCCGATGCGTATCGAGGATGTGGATAACTTCTGGGCCAGCCATGGCACGACTGAAGGGCCGGTCCTGTGCTTCGCCGGGCATACTGACGTGGTGCCCACCGGACCGGTGAACGCCTGGCAGAACGATCCGTTCGATGCCTTGATCGACGCCGACGGCATGCTGTGCGGGCGTGGTGCGGCGGACATGAAAGGCAGCCTCGCGGCCATGCTGGTGGCGGCCGAGCGGTTTGTCGGTGATCACCCCAATCACAAAGGCTCGATTGCCTTTCTGATCACCAGCGACGAAGAAGGCCCGGCGCATCACGGCACCAAAGCTGTGGTGGAAATCCTCAAAGCGCGCAACGAGCGCATGGACTGGTGCATCGTCGGCGAACCGTCGAGCACCACGCTGGTCGGCGACGTGGTGAAGAACGGTCGGCGTGGTTCTCTCGGCGCAACCTTGACCGTGCGAGGCAAACAAGGCCACGTGGCGTACCCGCATCTGGCGCGCAACCCGATTCATCTTACCGCTGCGGCGCTGGCCGAACTGGCCGCCGAGCATTGGGACGAAGGCAATGCGTTCTTCCCGCCGACCAGCTTCCAGATTTCCAACCTGAATTCCGGGACCGGCGCGACCAACGTGATCCCCGGTGAGCTGGTGGCGATCTTCAACTTCCGCTTCTCCACCGAATCCACGGTCGAAGGCTTGAAGCAGCGGGTCGCGACGATCCTCGACAAGCATGAGCTGGACTGGCATGTGGACTGGGCGCTGTCCGGTCTGCCGTTCCTGACCGAACCGGGTGATTTGCTGGACGCGGTGTCGGACAGCATTCGCGCGGTTACCGGTCGCGAGACCAAAGCGTCCACCAGTGGCGGCACTTCGGACGGTCGTTTCATCGCCACCATGGGCACGCAGGTTGTCGAGCTGGGGCCGGTGAATGCGACCATTCACCAGGTCAACGAACGCGTGCTGGCCAGCGACCTCGACGTGCTGACTGAAATCTACTATCAGACCCTGGTCAAACTGCTCGCATGATGCTCACTTGCCCGATCTGCTCGGCGCCGCTCAGTGCGGTGGACAACGGCGTGGCGTGCCCGGCGAATCATCGCTTCGACCGCGCGCGCCAGGGTTATCTGAACCTGCTGCCGGTGCAGCACAAGAACAGCCGCGATCCTGGCGACAATCAGGCCATGGTCGAGGCGCGGCGCGACTTTCTCAACGCCGGGCATTACGCGCCGGTGGCGAAACGTCTGGCCGAGCTGGCAGCCGAACGGGCCCCGGCGCGCTGGCTGGACATCGGTTGTGGCGAGGGTTATTACACCGCGCAAATCGCCGCCGCCCTGCCGCACGCCGATGGTTATGCGCTGGACATTTCCCGTGAAGCGGTCAAACGCGCCTGCCGTCGCAATCCGCAGCTGACCTGGTTGATCGCCAGCATGGCGCGGGTGCCGCTGCCGGATGCCAGCTGTCAGTTCCTCGCCAGCGTGTTCAGCCCGCTGGACTGGAATGAAGCAAAACGCCTGTTGACGCCGGGCGGCGGGCTGATGCGCGTCGGTCCGACCAGCGAGCACCTGATGGAACTGCGCGAGCGTCTGTATGACGAAGTTCGCGACTATGCTGACGACAAGCATCTGGCCCTGGTTCCTGAAGGCATGCTGCTGGATCACAGCGAAACCCTGCGTTTCAAACTGAGCCTGATCGACGGTCAGGCCCGCGCCAACCTGCTGGCCATGACGCCCCACGGCTGGCGCGCCAGCGCTGAGCGGCGGGCCCATGTCGTCGAGCAGGTTGAGCCGTTCGAAGTCACGGTTTCCATGCGCTACGATTATTTCGTGCGCCAATAACTATCCGAATGAAGGTGCTTCGCAGAAGCGAAGCACTCGACTGAATCCGCGAATGGATTTTTTCAATTTCTTACGAGGCATCCATGCGCCAACCCGATATCGAGATTTACCTGAAAGACGCTGACGTCGACTACAAGGCCATCGCCACCTGGCTCAGCGCAGCCATCGGCCCGTGCACGGACTGGGTACAGAAAGGCCAGACCTGGAAATGCACGGCCGGCAACGTGCCCGTGACCTGGCTGCCCAAGGCGGTCGGCAAGTGGAACAGCCTTTATCTGGAAAGCGGCGAGACGCCGTGGGAAGACGACATCGCCTGTGGCCGCGCCGCCTTTGCCGCACTCAACGTAGAAGTGCGCTGCGCACCCGGCACCTGGGTTGAAGAAGAAAGCGACGAAACCGCCGACCGCTGGATTCGCATCAGTGCAGATGGCGAGGAAGAGATTACCTGGCATACGGCGTGAGGTAAAAACAACGGCCCCTGATTCATTGCAGGACCAGCTTTAGCCGGGAGAACGCGCTCCCGGCTAAAGCCGGTCCTACGGAATGAATTGAGCCCCTTCCGCCCTTTTGCCCATCCCCGCCAGATACGGCAAACTGGCGCCCTCGTGGGCTCCGCCCCTTTTCAGCAGAAGCCGTATGACACGCTCTCCGTTCCGCCGTCTTGTGTTCGGCACACTGCGCCGATTGTTGTATCTCTGGGTGCGCTCCGAGACCATTAATCAATCGTCTTTCACCCTCAATCTCGACCGCAGTCGACCGGTGTTCTACGCCTTGCAATCGCCGTCACTGAGCGATCTGGCGGTGATCGATACCGAGTGCAGCAAGGCGGGATTGCCTCGGCCGGTGTTGTCCGTGGCGGTGGGCGAGCTGAACGAACCGGCAGCGTTCTTTTACCTGACGCCGGGCCCGGACTGGCTGGGCCGTCAGGACAAGAGCGGCGCGCCGCCGACCCTGGAACGGCTGATCAGCGCCGTGAGCCAGAACGCCGCCGAGGATGCGCAGATCATTCCGGTCAGCGTGTTCTGGGGCCAGTCGCCGGATCGTGAATCGAGCCCGTGGAAATTATTGTTTGCCGACAGCTGGGCGGTGACCGGACGGCTGCGGCGGCTGGTCAGCATCCTGATTCTGGGGCGCAAGACCCGGGTGCAGTTCTCAGCCCCCATCCATCTGCGCGACCTGATCAACGAGAACAAGGGTCACGAGCTGACCCTGCGCATGACCCAGCGTCTGCTGCGTACGCATTTTCGCAACCTGAAAACCGCCGTGATCGGCCCGGATGTGTCGCACCGGCGCAATCTGGTCAAAGGTCTGCTGGATGAGCCGCTGGTCAAGCAGGCGATTCTGGATGAAGCCGAACGGGAGAAAATCCCCGTCGACAAGGCTCGCGAGCAAGCGCTGCGTTACGGCAACGAAATTGCGTCGGACTACACCTATTCAGCGATTCGTTTTCTCGAGGTGGTGCTGAGCTGGTTCTGGAACAAGATCTACGATGGCGTCAAGGTCAGCCATATCGAAGGCGTGCAGAACGTCGCGCAGGGCAATGAGATCATTTATGTGCCCTGCCACCGCAGCCATATCGATTACCTGCTGCTCTCGTACCTGCTGTTTCGCAATGGTCTGACGCCGCCGCACGTCGCTGCCGGTATCAACCTGAACATGCCGGTGATTGGCAGTCTGCTGCGCCGGGGCGGCGCGTTTTTCATGCGCCGCACCTTCAAGGGCAATCCGCTGTACACCTCGGTGTTCAACGAATACATGCATACCCTGTTCACCAAAGGTTTCCCGGTCGAATACTTCGTCGAGGGCGGGCGTTCGCGCACCGGGCGCATGTTGCAACCCAAGACCGGCATGCTGGCGATTACCTTGCGCAGCTTCCTGCGCAACTCGCGGATGCCCATCGTGTTCGTGCCGGTGTACATCGGTTACGAGCGGGTGCTCGAAGGCCGCACGTATCTGGGCGAGCTGCGTGGCGCGACCAAGAAAAAGGAGTCGATTTTCGACATTTTCAAGGTGATTGGCGCCCTCAAGCAGCGCTTCGGCCAGGTCTCAGTCAATTTCGGTGAGCCGATCAAGCTCGCGGAGTTTCTCGACTCGGAGCAAGCGGACTGGCGCACCCAGGAACTGGGGCCGCAGTTCCGCCCGGCATGGCTCAACGAAACCACCAATCGCCTGGGCGAACGCGTTGCCCGGCACCTGAACGAAGCCGCCGCCATCAACCCGGTAAATCTGGTGGCGCTGGCGCTGCTTTCGACGCAACGCCTGGCGCTGGATGATCAGGCCATGGCCCGCGTGCTGGATCTGTACCTGACATTGCTGCGCCGGGTGCCGTATTCGCCGCACACCACGTTGCCCGAAGGTGACGGCCGGGCGTTGATCGAACACGTGAAAGGCATGGACCTGCTCTCGGAACAAAAGGACGCGTTGGGCAAAATTCTGTATCTGGATGAACAGAATGCGGTCCTGATGACCTATTACCGCAACAACGTGCTGCATATTTTCGCCCTGCCATCATTGCTCGCCAGCTTCTTCCAGAGCTCGTCGCGCATGACTCGCGAGCTGCTGCTGCGCTACACCCGTGCGCTCTATCCGTACCTGCAATCGGAGCTGTTCATCCGCTGGTCGCTGGAAGAGCTGGATGCGGTGGTCGATCAATGGCTGGAGGCGTTTGTCGAACAAGGCCTGTTGCGCTTCGAAAATGACGTCTACCTGCGCCCGGCGCCGAGTTCTCGTGAGTTCGTATTGTTGACCCTGCTGTCGCGGGCGATTGCCCAGACATTGCAGCGTTTCTACATGGCCACCTCGCTGTTGCTCAACAGCGGCCAGAACACCCTGAGCGCCGAAGAACTGGAAGACCTGTGTACGGTGATGGCACAACGGCTGTCGATCCTGCATGGCCTGAATGCGCCGGAGTTCTTCGACAAGAGCCTGTTCCGCCACTTTATCCAGACCCTGCTGGACCTGGGCGTGCTGCGCAAGGATGCGGGCGGCAAGCTCAGTTATCACCCGCTGCTGGGGGAACTGGCTGAAGGCGCCGCGAAGCGTGTGCTGCCTGCAGAGATTCGACTGTCAATTCGCCAGGTCGCCTTGCATCGCAACGAAGATGTAACCGAAGCTGACCCGGTTGAGGAAATCCGTTAAATTCCGCGCAACCGGCGCCGGATCAAAACCGGCGCCGTTACCAAGATTCCCCTTGAAAAGGATGCTGCCATGCTTCGCTCCCCGTTTACCTTTGCCAGCCTGTGCGCAGGCTTGCTGCTGTCGGCCAACGTCTTTGCCGCATCCTTGAATGATCTTTCACAGGCAGATGCAACCGGCGGTCTCAAGGACGCACTCACCCAGGGCGCGCAGGTTGCGGTCAAGCAACTGGGCAAGCCCGGTGGCTTCAGCAACAACCAGGATGTGCGCATCGAACTGCCGGGCAGTCTGGGCAAGGTGGCGAAGAAAATGAAACAGTTCGGCATGGGCGCGCAGGTCGACCAGCTGGAAACCAGCATGAACCAGGCCGCTGAAGCCGCCATGCCACAAGCGCAGACGTTGCTGGTGGATGCCGTGAAGAAGATGACCGTGGCTGACGCCAAGGGCATTCTCAGCGGCGGCAAGGATTCCGCCACGCAGTACCTGAATAGCAGCAGTCGCGAGCAGATTCGCGCCAAATTCCTGCCTATCGTCAAGCAAGCCACGGACAAGGTCGGGCTGGCGCAGAAGTACAACTCGTTCGCCGGTCAGGCGGCGACGCTGGGCGTTCTGGATGCCAAAAGCTCGAACATCGAGGGCTACGTGACCGAACAGGCGCTGAACGGTTTGTTCGAAATGATAGCCAAACAGGAAGAAACCATCCGCGCCAACCCGGCTGCGGCGGCGACAAGCCTGGCGAAGAAGGTGTTTGGGTCGCTCTGAATCGGTAACTGTAGGAGGGGACTTGTCCCCGAATGCGGTGGTCCTGACCACGGAAATCCGCAAAATTAACGCCGCCTGAGCTGCCGTCTTTCGGGGACAGGTCCCCTCCTACCGAGTGTGTTTGGCCCGGTAGGACCGGCCGGGGTGGCGCTCTACCTTGTCCGGGAAGGTCTACATCTCACTGGCCTTCCTTTTTGACCCGAAACCACGCCGCATACAGCGCAGGCAGAAACAGCAGGGTCAACGCCGTCGCGACGATCAGGCCGCCCATGATCGCCACTGCCATCGGGCCGAAGAAGACGCTGCGTGACAGCGGAATCATCGCCAGCACCGCCGCCAGCGCGGTCAGCACGATAGGTCGGAAACGCCGCACCGTGGCTTCGATAATCGCCTGCCACTGATCCAGCCCGCCGGCAATATCCTGTTCAATCTGATCCACCAGAATCACCGAGTTGCGCATGATCATCCCCGACAAGGCGATGGTGCCCAGCATGGCGACGAAACCGAATGGCTGATTGAACACCAGCAGAAACAGCGTCACGCCGATCAGCCCCAGCGGCGCAGTCAGAAACACCATGAACATCCGCGAAAAGCTGCGCAGCTGGATCATCAGCAAGGTCAGCACCACCACTATGAACAACGGCACGCCAGCCTTGACCGAGTTCTGACCCCGCGCCGAATCCTCGACGGTGCCGCCCACTTCCAGCAGATAGCCGTCCGGCAATTCATCGCGCACGCCTTGCAGGGTCGGCATGATTTGCTGGACCAGCGTCGCCGGTTGCTCCTTGCCGTAGATATCGGCGCGCACCGTGACATTGGGCAGTCGGTTACGATGCCAGATGATGCCTTCTTCGAAGCCGTATTCCAGGGTTGCCACTTGCGACAAGGCGACACTGGCGCCGTTGTCAGTGGGCACTGCGAGACTCGCCAGCGCGCCCAGTTGCTGACGTTCGTTGGTGGTGCCGCGCAGAAGGATTTCGATCAGTTCATCGTCCTCGCGGTACTGACTCACGCTGGAACCGGTGAGCGAGCTTTGCAGGAATTTCGACAGGCTGGCGGTCGTCACCCCAAGCGCCCGGGCGCGGTCCTGATCGACATTCAGGTACACGACTTTGCTGGGTTCTTCCCAGTCCAGATGCACATTGGCCACATGGGGATTGTCGCGGACCTTGGCCGCCACTTTGCGCGCCAGTGCCCGGACCTCGTCAATGTGCTCGCCGCTGACCCGGAACTGCACCGGATAACCCACGGGCGGGCCGTTTTCCAGGCGTGTTACCCGCGCACGCAAGGTCGGGAACTGTTCATTGAGGTGAGTGATCAGCCAGGTGCGCAGGGTTTCCCGGTCCTCGATGGATTTGGCGAGTACCACGAACTGGGCAAAACTCGCCGCAGGCAGTTGCTGATCCAGCGGCAGATAGAAACGCGGCGAACCGGTGCCCACATAGGAAACGTAGTTGTCGATGCCGTCATGATCCTTGAGCATCTGCTCCAGCCGCTTGACCTGCTCGGCGGTGTTACTCAACGAAGCGCCTTCCGTGAGTTTCAGATCGATCATCAGCTCCAGTCGACCCGAAGCCGGAAAGAACTGCTGGGGCACGTACTTGAACATCACCACCGACAGCACGAAAAGTCCCACGGTCAAAACGATCACTGTCTTGCGACGACGAACGCACCAGCCGACCAGCCCCCGAACGCGCTTATAGAACGGCGTCGCATAGGGGTCAAAAACGCCCGCGCCGTGTTTCTCGGCATGGATTTTCGCCAGATCCGGCAGCAACCGTTCGCCCAGATACGGCACAAACACCACTGCCGCGACCCATGACGCGAGCAAGGCAATGGTGACCACCTGGAAGATCGAACGGGTGTATTCGCCGGTGCTCGACTGCGCCGTGGCAATCGGCAGAAAGCCCGCGGCGGTAATCAGCGTCCCGGTGAGCATCGGAAACGCGGTGCTGGTCCAGGCGAAACTTGCCGCGCGCATCCGGTCGTAGCCCTGCTCCATCTTGATCGCCATCATTTCCACCGCAATGATCGCGTCATCCACCAGCAAGCCCAGCGCCAGCACCAGCGCGCCGAGGGAAATCTTGTGCAGGCCGATCCCCAGGTAAAACATGCAGGCGAAGGTCATCGCCAGGACCAGCGGAATCGCCAGCGCCACGACCATGCCTGTGCGCATGCCGAGGGAAAAGAAACTCACCAGCAAGACGATACCCAAGGCTTCGGCCAGCACCCGGACGAACTCGCCGACGCCGGTTTTCACCGCGGCAGGCTGATCGGAAACCTTGCGCAGCTCCATACCGGCCGGGAGGTTTTTCTGGATACGGGAAAACTCGCCTTCCAGGGCCTTGCCCAGCACCAGAATGTCGCCGCCGTCCTTCATGGCGACTGCCAGACCGAGGGCGTCCTCACCCATGAAGCGCATGCGCGGCGCCGGTGGGTCGTTGAAGCCGCGATGCACTTCGGCCAGATCACTGACGCGCAGCGTGCGGTCGCCGACACGAATCGGAAACTCGCGAATTTCTTCGACGGTCTGGAAACGTCCGCTGACCCGCAACTGCACGCGCTCGGTGGGCGTTTCAAAAAAACTGGTGGCGGCGACGGCGTTCTGCGCTTCAAGCGCTTGCTGTACAGCCGCCAATGGCAGGCCGAGGGTGGCGAGTTTGACGTTGGACAGCTCGATCCAGATCTTCTCGTCCTGCAAGCCGATCAGCTCGACTTTGCCCACGTCCTTGACCCGCTGCAATTGCAACTGGATGCGGTCGGCGTAGTCCTTGAGCACCGCATAATCGAAGCCTTTGCCGGTCAGCGCGTAGATGTTGCCGAACGTGGTGCCGAATTCGTCGTTGAAGAACGGGCCCTGGATCCCCGGTGGCAGGTTCTGGCGGATGTCGCTGATTTTCTTGCGGATCTGGTAGAACAGTTCGGGCAGCGCAGCGGAGAACATCGAATCGCGGGTCACGAAGGTCACGGTCGACTCACCGGGTCGCGAGAACGAAACGATGCGCTCGTATTCCCCGGTTTCCATCAGCTTCTTCTCGATGCGATCCGTGACTTGCAGCGCCACTTCTTCCGCGCTGGCGCCCGGCCACAGGGTACGAATCACCATGGCTTTGAACGTGAACGGTGGATCTTCACTCTGCCCCAGCTTGGTGTAGGAAAGCGCACCGACGACAGCCAGAACGATCATCAGGTACAGGACGATTTGCCGATTGCGCAGCGCCCATTCGGAAAGATTGAAATGCATCCGGGCTTACTCCTTCGCCGCCAGTTTCACCGCGCGGTTCTCGCGATCCACCGGGCGTACCTGCTCACCCTCATGCAGCACATGCACACCGGCGGCCACGATCCAGTCGCTGGCGGCCAGCCCGTCGAGCACCGGCACCGATTCCTGCCCGTAAGGCCCGAGCCTGACCGTCACGCGTTTCAGCGTATTGCCGGCCTCGACACGCCAGACGTAATGCACGCCATTCTCCGACGTCACCGCCGACAGCGGCACGGCCAACGGCACGACCTGTTCGGCCTGGATGAACACCTGGGCGCTCTGCCCCAGTTCGGCGGGGATCTTGCCGCCAGCAAAGGCAATGCGTGCCGCGAAGGTGCGCGAACGGGGATCGGCGGCCGGTGAAAGCTCGCGAATCCGGCCCGGGAAACGCTGCTCGCGCTGGGTCCACAATTCCACCGCGACCGGCTGGCCGACCTTGAAGCGCGAGAAATTCTGTTCCGGCAGGCTGATCAGCACTTCACGCTCGCCATCCGCCGCCAGGGTAAATACCGTTTGCCCCGCTGCGACCACCTGGCCGACTTCCACCAGGCGCTTGGCAACCACGCCGTCCTGCGGCGCGCGCAGCACGGCATAGCTGGTCTGGTTGTCAGCAACGGTCAGCTCGGCCCTGATCTGCTTGAGCCGCGCTTCGCCGGAACGATAGAGGTTTTCGGCATTATCAAATTGCGAGCGGCTGACCATCTGCCGTTCCATCAGCGTCTTGTAGCGATCACGTTCGGAGCGCACCAGTTGCAAATTGGCCTCGGCTGCCGCCACCTGGGCGCGGATGGCTTCCAGTTGCAGGCGAACATCCTGTGCATCCAGTTCGGCCAGGGGCTGATTGGCCTTGACCCGCTGGCCCTCTTCAACCCAGCGCTTGCTGACTTTGCCCGCAATGCGAAATGCCAGGTCCGGCTCAAACCGCGCCCGCACTTCGCCGGGGTAGCTGTCCATGGACTGGGATGACGGCAATGGCTGCACCACCATCGCCGGACGCACGGAAACCGGCGCAGCGACCTCTTGGCCGCACGCGGCGAGCAACGAAATGAGGGTGACAGGCAGCACGACCGAGAGTGCATTGCGTAACATGGTGACAACACCTTCGCAATTGAGACTTGGAATAATTGTACTGGCGAGTATATTAAAAATTATCAAACTCACCAGTACATTATTAAAACGAATATGCCTGAAACTTCATTACCACCCTCCGGCCCCGGCCGCCCCAAGGATCTGGCAAAACGCCAGGCCATTCTCGACGCGGCGAAAAACCTGTTCGTGCGCAACGGTTACGCCAGTACCAGCATGGATGCGGTTGCCGCAGAAGCGGGCGTTTCCAAGCTCACGGTCTACAGCCATTTCACGGACAAAGAGACGTTGTTTTCCTCGGCAGTGGTCGCCCGCTGCGAAGAACAGATGCCTGAATTGTTTTTTGATCTGCACAGCGAATTGCCGGTGGAAACGCTGCTGCTGAACATCGCCCGCAGTTTCAACAGGCTGATCAACAGCCCCGAATCCATCGAGCTGCATCGCTTGATGGTGACCCTGGGCACCCAGGATCCGACGTTGTCGCAGATTTTCTTCGAAGCCGGACCGCAGCGGATTCTTCAGGAAATGGAGCGCTTCCTGGCACGCTTGGAAAAAACCGGAGAGCTGCGCTTTGACTCGGCAAGGACCGCAGCGGAACACTTCCTGAGCCTGATCAAAGGCACCTGCAACTTCCGCTTGCTGGTGGGTTGCGGCGAGCGGCCGGACGACGCCAGCACCGAAAGACATGTGCGGGATGTGGTGGGATTGTTTATGCGGGCTTACCGAGTCTGATTGCTCATTCCGTTGGAGCGAGCGCACGGAACACGGCAAGTCTGCCGCTGAAGATCTTCAGCGCTTGCACCGACCCCTTCGGGGACAAGTCCCCTCCTACCGTTGCGCAGATTCGGTAGGACCGGACTTGTCCGGGAAGGCGCCGGGTTTGCCAAAGACATTTTCAGCGCTTGCACTGGCATTTTCGGGGACGAGTCCCCTCCTACCGGGTTGCGCATGGCTCGGTAGGACCGGACTTGTCCGGAAAGGCGGCAGGTCTGCCGAGAAAGATCTTCAGCGCTTGCACCGGCCTCTTCGGGGACGAGTCCCCTCCTACCAGATGCAGCGCAGTCATTCGTCCGGTTTGGCGGCGGACTTCAACGCCTTCTTCGGATAGATGTCATAACGGCTGGATTTGCCATCCAGCGCGTAGCCCGGTTTCGGGCCGTCGATGCACGGCGCTTTGCGCGGGCGTTTGACTACCACGCGATGCGTCGCCAGGGCCAGCGCGGCTTCGAGCAGCGCCGGCGCGTCCATGTCATCACCCACCAATGGCCGGAACAGGCGCATTTCCTTCTTCACCAGCGCGGTCTTTTCCCGGTGCGGAAACATCGGATCAAGGTAGATCACCTGCGGCGGTTCGCCTTCCCAATTGCGAATCAGCTCGATGGAGTTGCCGGTCAGCAAGCGCATCTGGCCAATGATCGAACCCACTTCGCGATCCTGGCGACCGCGCAGCAAACCGTCTTCAAGCAACGCCGCGATGATCGGCTGACGTTCGATCAGGCTCATTTCGCAACCCAGGCTGGCGAGGACGAAAGCGTCTTTGCCCAGCCCGGCCGTGGCGTCCAGCACCCGTGGGCGCACGCCGGGCTGGATGCCGACCGCCTTGGCGATCATCTGCCCGCTGCCGCCACCGAACAGACGCCGATGGGCGACCGCGCCTTCGACAAAGTCCACGCGCACCGGGCCCGGCGCGTCATCGCTCAACTGCTGCAGCTGCAGACCGTCCTCGGTGACTTGCAAGGCGAAATCAGCTTCGGCGTCCTGTAACGGCAAGCCCAGACGCCTGGCCCATTGCGCGGCCTGCTCCTGCCCATTGCTTGCCAGGGCTTCGACCCGGATGCGGCTGCCCGCTGGTTGCTCACTCATTGTGTCCACATGCTCAAAAATTGTTAATGATCGACAAAAACGGCCGATAACCCAGTATCAGGCATTTTGCCAGACCCAAGACGTGTACTGATCGCTATGTCAGAGATTCAGCAAACATCCATCGGCTATTTGACCCACACGGGTGACTTCAGCCTGCGTAATTCCCGAGCACTGGGTGGCGTTACCCAGCTCTGGTCGGATGCATTTGCCCGTGCGATGGCTGAACAGATCGGCGACACCCCTGACGTCTCGGCAGAATCCGCCGCCGTTGTTACCGATATTGCCACCGGCGAACCGATTGCCGGGGCGCGGACCCTGGGCAAGATCGTCGAGCAACGCGCCTGCCCGGTTGCCGATGTGCAGCGCAAGCCGCCTGAGCCGTTGTTCCTGCCGATTGCCGAGTTCGAACTGGACTTGCTGCCGCCACCCAACGAACCGTTCAGCCTGGGCGAAATGATTGCCCAACAGCGCCACCTTGAGTTCGACAGCACCTGGGTGCGCCCGACTGTGCTCAACCCCTACGACGACAGCGTGATTCCAGGCCCAGGTCCAGAGCCGCGCCCATTGCATCTGCCGATTGCCGAGTTCGAATGGGAATTGGCTGACAAGCCTGCGCTGCCGCTGGACGACGCCACCGTCGTAGCGCAACAGCGCCAGTTCGACTACGAAAATGGCTGGGCACGCCCGATCGTCCTGCAAAACCTGCGCATGGCCGCCTAACGGCAAACACTCCAGCGCCCCATATCCAGATGGAAATGGTTGCGATGGGCAGCGTTATAGTCCGGTCCCAACACCGTATTGAAGTTCTTGCAGGCGCCATCACGCACCTGACGCAGAAACCGGCCTTTGTCGCCGGAATCCTTCCAGTCCCCAAGCACACTGATGCGCTGACCGTCCGCCAGACGAAAGCCGGCAATGTCCAGAGCGTTGGCGGTCGCGTGCTGGCTCAGGCGACCTTCAGCGCGGCTGTACACATTGCGGCAGGCGAAGCTGCCCAAGTGATCGATGCGCGTCACTTTTTGCCCGAATACCGCTTGGGCGGCGGGTTGCAGGGTGTGCACATCGAACAGCGCATAAGCCACCGCCAGTCGGCAACTGGCGAGAAAGCTGCTGCTCAAGGTCACATCCCCGCCCTCCACGCGCAGGACGTTTTGCAGCGGACAGGCGGCAGATGGATCGCTGTCAGCCTGATGACTGAAACGCAGGGACGAACTGCCGAGCGCCTGATCGCACAGCTGCGGATCATTTTGCAGGCGCGACAGCTTGTAAGGCGTCAGGAAGTTGGGCTCAGCCTTGATGTCCAGTGGCGCCCAGGGATTCCAGATGTCTGGCACCTCGATCCAGCCACGCCACACCGCCGCGACGGCAGCGCCACACAGCAGCACAAAGACCAGAAAGAGCGTCGACCCACGCATCCTCAGCGTTTGAACAATGCGTTGAGTTGATCGAACGGCAGCGCCTGCTCGGCATAGGTGAAGGTGCCTTGGCTGCGGATTTCTTCGGCGGCGCGATACAGCCCGCCGAATGCCGCACGGGCCAGGGATGAGCCGACGCTGATGCGCCGCACGCCACATTCGCTGAGCTGCTGGACGCTGAGATCCACCCCATTCAAGCCCATCAACACGTTCACCGGGCGCGGCGCCACAGCCTGCACCACGGCGATGACCTGCTCGCGGGTGCGCAGGCCCGGCGCGTACAGCACGTCGGCCCCCGCCTCGGCGTAGGCTTGGAGCCGCCGCAGCGTGTCAGCAAAATCCATCCGGCCATTGAGAAGATTCTCCGCACGGGCCGTCAGCATGAACGGAAACGGCAAACTGCGGGCGGCAGCGACGGCGGCTCTGACGCGCTCGACCGCCAGGTCAAACGCATAGATCGGGTCGTCAGGGTTGCCGCTGGCATCTTCGATAGAGCCGCCGACAATGCCGGTCTGCGCCGCTTTGAGCAGGGTTTCGGCGCAGCCTTCAGAGCTGTCGGCGAAGCAGTTTTCCAGGTCGGCGGCAACTGGCAGGTCGGTCGCGGCAACGATGGCGCGGATATTTTCCAGCGCTTCATCGCGACTGATCGCGCCTTCGGCATCGGGTCGGCCCAGCACAAAGGCCAAGCCTGCACTGGTGGTCGCCAGGGACTCGAAACCCATGGACGCCAGCAGCTTCGCGGAACCTGCGTCCCACGGATTGGGGATCACAAAAGCGCTGTCGCGCTCATGCAAGGATTTAAAGGTCTGGGCGCGTAGCAATTGACGGGCATCCATGGGCGAGTCCTGCTCAGGTCATTGGTGTGGGCTGCTATAAGCCCACAACTTCAGACCTCAGAGCAAGCCCAGTTGCTCCACGGGCGGTGCGCGATCCAGTTCCGGCAAGCTCGGCATGCCCGGCAGGCGGATCATCAACCGTTGATGAAAGCGCTGGGCCAGCAGCGGTGCCTGGATATTGTCCGGGGTGTGCAGGAACACATAAGGCGTGCGCCCTTCTTCGATCCAGCCCGCGACTTTTTCCACCCACTGCAGCAGAAACGGCTCGTTGGCTTCCAGCAACGGATGACCAATGAAGCGCACTTGAGGAAATTGGGTCAGCGCGGCGGGCCGAGCCGGCACTTTGGGCTTTTTCGACTGCGCATGCAGCACCGCAGGGTCCGTCGACACGCAACTGAACAGGGGTCGCGAGTCCAGGCAGATGCGCTCTACTCCGCGATCCAGCAGCAGACGATTGAGCATGCGCTCGTCTTCACCCTTGTCGAAAAAGGCGTGATTGCGCACTTCCACTGCCAACGGGCATTGCAGCTCATCAATGAAGGTGGCCAGTTCAGCCAGACGCGCCGGGGTGAAGCTGGCGGCGAGTTGCAGCCAGAGCGGCGCGACGCGCTGGCCCAGCGGTGCCATCAGCCGGATGAAGTCTTCGGCGGCGTGCAATTGCAGGCGCAAATCGCCGTTATGGCTGATGTCGCCGGGGAATTTGGCAGTGAAACGAAAATGCTCCGGCAAGACTTCGGCCCAGCGCTGAACGGTCTCAGGCTTGGGGCGCGCGTAGAACGTGGTGTTGCCTTCTACGGCGTTGAAGACCTGCGAATACAGGCCGAGCATTTCGTTGGCACGGGCATCAGCGGGATACAGAAAATCGCGCCAGGCGTTTTCACTCCAGGACGGGCAACCCAGGAAATACGGCAGGCAGGAGGTTTTCAAACGAGCGGTATTCAAACGTGCAGATCGAGGCCCGAAACTTCAAGATCCCAATCGACAAAACTCGCGGTGGTCAGATAACTGGCCAGGGCATTGGCAACACGGCTGCTCATTGAGCGCGGGAAAATGATGTCTTGCTGACGGGCGGGGACGTTGGCGGTGGAACCGGTTTGGGCGCCGGCGCCTGGTTTTGCAGCGTTTTGCGCAGGTTTTTGCGAAACCTCAATGTCATCGTCCACTTCTTCGAAGGTGCCCTCCACAGTCGCAGGGGCTTTTTGCGGCCTGCGCTTGATAGGGGTGGAGCGATGTGAGGGTCCGTCTATGCGCATGTGTGCGTACTCGGCATCTTATAGTGGCAATTTAACGTCACGGATAGGCACTTAGCAAATATCCGAACGATAACTAGACCACACATTTCCCAAAAGGTTGACGCGCAGAGGCTAATTGAGAAATTTAGGCGATGAAAGGTGTACGTAACGCCGATTTGGAGCGAACTTGTTCGCGAAGCATTTCCAGACACCAACGATGTAGCGCCTGGACCGGACTCTTCGGGGACAAGTCCCCTCCTACCGAGTCAGGTATCGTTCGGTAGGACCGGATTTGTCCGGAAAAGCGTCGGGTCTGCCGGGCAATATCTTCAGCGCGAGCAAGCTCGCTCCCACACTATCTGTCACCGCGCTTTGGGCGTTGCCACTTTGTCGCGCAGGTAAACTGGCTGGGCGTCGTCAGCGATGATGGCTTCGCCTCGGTTCCAGGCGAAGGTCGCCAGCGTCAGCAGATCCTGCGCATGGGGGAGCATGGTGGCGTCATGGCCGATCAGCTGCACAGGAATACGTTGCGCGTAGGCCCAACCGGTGCCCGATCCAAACCAGTCGCCGCCGACATCGGCGGGCAATGCCGCCAGTTCCGGCGGCAATACTGCTTCGGCGCCGAGCAAGCGCATTTCGCCCGCCACGTCGTGGTAACAACCCCAGTACACCTCGTCCATGCGCGCGTCGATGGCCGATGCGACCTGATGAGCGCCATGTTCGCGCATTGCCCGTTGCGCCAATACCGCCAGATTGGAAACCGGCAGCACCGGGCGCTCCAGGGCGAAAGCCAGGCCTTGAACCACGCCGATGGCGATCCGCACGCCGGTGAATGCACCCGGCCCACGCCCAAACGCGATAGCGTCCAGCGCCGACAGGCCAATGCCCGCCTCGGCCAGCAACGTCTTGATCATCGGCAGCAGACGCTGGGCATGCAGGCGCGGGATCACCTCGTAGTGGCTCAGCACTTTGCCGTCATGCAGCAAAGCGACCGAGCAGGCTTCAGTGGCGGTGTCCAGGGCCAGCAAGGTGGTCATCGGTGTATCCGTCGTGGGGAAAAAAGTGGCGCATTATAAACGACAAACGGCCCGCAAGCGGGCCGTTGTTGACTGAAGGAGTCGATCAGCTCAGCGCTGCGAGCACCTTGGCAGTGATCTCTTCTACAGAACCGACACCGGCGATATGGCTGCACTTGGGCTTGCCATTCTGGGTTTCGAGTTTGCTGTAGAAATCCACCAGCGGCTTGGTCTGCTCGTGGTAGACAGCCAGACGATGGCGCACGGTTTCTTCAACATCATCCTTGCGTTGCAGCAAAGGCTCGCCCGTCACGTCGTCGATGCCTTCGACTTTCGGCGGATTGAAGATGGTGTGGTAAATGCGACCCGAACCTTCGTGAACCCGTCGACCGGACATGCGTTTGACGATTTCTTCGTCATCAACAGCGATTTCCACAACGTGGTCGATTTCCAGGCCGGCAGCCAGCAAGGCTTCAGCCTGCGGAATCGTGCGCGGGAAACCGTCGAACAGTACGCCATTGGCGCAATCGGGTTCGGACAGGCGATCCTTGATCAGGCCAATGATCAGGTCATCGGAAACCAGACCGCCGCTGTCCATTACGCTTTTGGCTTTCAAGCCCAGCTCAGTGCCAGCCTTGACCGCTGCGCGCAACATGTCGCCTGTCGAAATTTGCGGGATGCCGAATTTCTCGGTGATGAATTTTGCCTGAGTACCTTTACCGGCCCCGGGAGCTCCCAGCAGAATTACGCGCATCGATGTGCTCCTCAAATTTTTTATATGGAATCGTCGGATTCGCCACTACAGGACCAATCTCTAAATAAGGTTTAAAGCCGAAGAATGGCCAAAGGCTGATCAAGATACACAGCAGACACAGGCGGCACAAGCCGCCGAAAGTCGCAGTAACCCTAGTCCTCATGGCGGTTGCAAGTAGCGGTACCAGCGAGTTCGGCGGTGCACAACTGCAGGCTTGCAACGCTTTGACGACGCGGGCTGCGCAGGCAATCGCCGACAGCCCGTGCGCCAACGACATCAGCCAGTATTGCGCAACCCCGCCGCAATACCTGCCACAGACACTAACAACGCTTGCTCTAGCGGACTGTCCAGACTCGCCTCGCGGCCACGGGATCGGGCGAGCAGTTCAGCTTGCAGCAGGTGCAACGGGTCCAGATAGGTATTGCGCAGGCTGATGAATTCCAGCGTCGCCGGGCTATGTGCCAGCAGTTGGGACTGGCCGGTCAGACCGAGCACCACGGCGCACGCCTGCGACAATAGGTCGCGTAAATGCGTACCTAAATGTTGCAGCTCCGGCGCCACCAGACGCTCGTCGTACAAACGGGCGATGTCGCTGTCAGCTTTGGCCAGCACCATTTCCAGCATGTCGATGCGGGTGCGAAAGAACGGCCATTGCTCGCGCATCTGCGCCAACACCTCGCCTTCGCCCCGTTCCAGCGCCTTGCTCAGCGCCGATTCCCAGCCCAGCCAGGCCGGGAGCATCAGGCGCGTCTGGGTCCAGGCGAAAATCCACGGGATCGCCCGCAAGCTTTCCACGCCACCCGCGCGACGCTTGGCCGGACGACTGCCCAGCGGCAAACGACCCAGTTCCTGCTCCGGCGTGGCCTGACTGAAATACTCGACGAATTCTGGATTTTCCCGCACCACGGCGCGATAGGCTTTGACGCCATCGGCCGCCAGGTGATCCATCATCTTGCGCCAGGCGGGTTCCGGCGGCGGTGGCGGTTGCAAGGTGGCTTCCAGCACGGCGGCCAGATACAGATTGAGGTTCTGCTCGGCGATGCCCGGCAGGCCGAACTTGAAGCGAATCATCTCGCCTTGCTCGGTAGTGCGGAAGCGACCGGCGACCGAACCCGGTGGCTGCGACAGAATCGCCGCGTGCGCCGGGCCGCCGCCACGTCCGACCGTGCCGCCACGGCCATGGAACAACAGCAATTCAACTTGTTGCTCGCGACAGATATCCACCAGTTTTTCCTGCGCCCGATACTGCGCCCAGGCCGACGCAGTGGTGCCGGCGTCCTTGGCGGAGTCGGAATAACCGATCATGACTTCCTGCGGCCCGTGCAGCCGCGCGCGATAGCCCGGCAAGCTGAGCAATTGCTCGATCACCGGCCCGGCGTTGTCCAGATCCGCGAGGGTTTCGAACAGCGGCACCACGCGCATCGGCCGTTGCAACCCGGCTTCCTTGAGCAACAGCTGAACGGCGAGCACGTCCGACGCGGCACCCGCCATGGAAATCACGTAAGAGCCGAGCGAGGCCGCAGGCGCCGCCGCCACTTCGCGGCAGGTTGCGAGAACTTCGGCAGTGTCCGCCGCCGGCTTGAAATGGCTGGGCAACAACGGCCGACGGTTATTCAGCTCGCGCAACAGGAAATCAACGCGCGCGGCTTCATCCCACTCTTCATAGCGACCCAGACCGAGATAGTCGGTGATTTCGGTCATGGCGGCGCTGTGTCGGCTGGAGTCCTGACGCACGTCCAGGCGCACCAGGAACAAACCGAAGGTGACGGCCCGGCGCAGGCAATCGAGCAACGGGCCGTCAGCAATCACGCCCATGCCGCATTCGTGCAGCGATTGAAAACACAGCAGCAGCGGATCGAGCAGATCACGGTTGTCGCTCAGCACGCTATCCGGCATCGGCTGGGTGACGGTCAGTGAGGCGTGGGCCCAATTGCGCGTGGCACGCAGACGCTCGCGCAGTTGTTTAAGCACCGCGCGATAGGGTTCGGCGTTGTCTCCGGCATGAGCTTGCAGCGCGGAGCTGGCTTGTTGCATGGAGAGTTCCGCCGCCAGTTGGTCGACGTCGCGCAGGTACAGGTCCGCCGCCATCCAGCGCGCCAGCAGCAGCACTTCGCGGGTGACCGCAGCGGTGACGTTCGGATTACCGTCACGGTCGCCGCCCATCCACGACGCGAAGCGGATCGGCGCGGCTTCCAGAGGCAGATGCAGGCCGGTTGCAGCGTGCAGCGCATGGTCGGCCTTGCGCAGGTAATCGGGCACCGCCTGCCAGAGCGAATGCTCGATCACGGCAAAGCCCCACTTGGCTTCGTCCACCGGAGTGGGCCGGGTACGACGAATCTCTTCGGTGTGCCAGGCTTCGGCGATCAAGCGTTGCAGGCGCGAGGTGATCTGCTCGCGCTCGTCACTGCTGAGGTCGCGTTGATCCAGCGCCGCGAGCTGAGCGGCGATGGCGTCGTACTTCTGGATCAGCGTGCGCCGCGCGACTTCAGTCGGGTGCGCCGTGAGGACCAGTTCGATTTCCAGCTTGCCCAGTTGCCGTGCCAACGCTTCCGGCGAATGCCCGGCGCCCTTCAAACGGTCGAGCAGCTCGGGCAGGACCCGGGACTCGAAGGGTTGCGGCTGGGCATCGTCGCGCCGGCGAATCAGCTGATATTGCTCGGCGATGTTGGCCAGGTTAAGGAACTGATTGAAGGCCCGCGCGACCGGCAGCAGCTCATCTTCCTCCAGCGCATTGACGCTGGAACTCAGTTGCTCGGCACCGGCTGCGGAGCCCCGGCGGCCAGCCTTGGCGCCTTTGCGAATGCGTTCGATCGTATCGAGAAACTCCGCGCCACGTTGCTCGCGGATGGTGTTGCCCAACAGCTCACCCAGCAGGTGAACGTCCTCACGCAAACGTGCATCGATATCAGCCATCGTTCCCTCTCCCAGCGTTTTTATAGGGGCGCTATTGAGTTCGTAACCGTCAGCAGCGAACCAGCGTGCAGAAATCTGATCTACCAACAGTGCACCAAAACCCTGCGGTTCGACAAACCCTTGGCATCCGGCAACCGTTTGCCGGGAGTCAAGCTAATCTCAGTAATGGGCTGTTTCGATTGGCTCGTTATTCGCTCAGGCCCGCCAGCACGGGCCAATCAAGAGGTATCTATGAAAATCCGAGAGCTCGCCAATCACTGGGAACAGAATGCCAAAGGCCGCCTGACCAAGACCCGCTATGCGATTCACCTGGACGTGGAATCCGCCGCACGGCTGGCAGCGTTGACTGAGATGTACCCCAAGCGCCACCCGGAAGAGCTTCTGGGTGAGCTGATCGGCGCAGCGCTGGAAGAGCTGGAAACCAGCTTTCCCTACGTCAAGGGTCAGCATGTGGTGGCGACCGATGAGGAAGGCGATCCGCTGTACGAAGATGTTGGCCCCACGCCGCGTTTCCTCGACTTGTCGCGACGCCATTTGCACGCGCTTCACGAAGAGCAGGACGCTGAGCAATCTTGATTTCGCCGTTAATGTCGTCCATGCCTGACCTGTTCAAGGCTCTGCAATGCAGCACTTGGCTGCGTTGCCAGATGCCTGACAAACGACGTCAGTTTTCAGGCGCTGGCTAAAAAAACATGAACTATTCAAAAACTGCACAGGTCCGAGCCCATAGCCATTACAGAAAAGCCTACGGATAGCAGTTCGCGTTGTCGCTGCTACCTCGCTCGCTTCAGCCCTGAGCAGACTGTCATGGAAACCAAAGTTTTCAGGAGATAAACAATGGAATCGCACACCATGAACACCCTTACTGCCAAATCCAAGTTCAAAGGTTTGAAACTGGCCGCATTGGCCCTGGGCGCCAGCTTTGTGCTGGCCGGTTGCGCGGGCAATCCGCCGAGCGAGCAGTACGCAGTGACTCAGTCGGCCGTTAACAGCGCAGTCAGCGCCGGCGGCACCGAGTACGCAGCGGTCGAAATGAAGTCGGCTCAGGACAAGCTCAAGCAAGCCGAGCTCGCCATGCAAGAGCAGAAGTACGACGAAGCACGTCGTCTGGCTGAGCAGGCCGAATGGGATGCACGCGTAGCCGAGCGCAAGGCTCAGGCCGCCAAGGCTGAAAAAGCCGTGCAGGATGCTCGTCAGGGCGTCAACGAACTACGTGAAGAAGGCATGCGTCAGGTGCAACCGGCACCGGCGCAATAACACCTGCTTTTCATGCATTTCGAATTCGATTTAAAGGACGAGACTACTATGCGCAAACAATTGATGATCCCTGCCCTGCTGGCCATGAGCGTCGCTCTTGCTGCTTGCTCCACGCCGCCTAACCCGAATCTGGAATCGGCGCGTACCAATTTCTCCGCGCTGCAAAGCAACCCGAAAGCCACCCAGGTCGCCGCCCTTGAAACCAAGGATGCCAGCGACTGGTTAAACAAGGCTGACGCCGCATTTCGCGCCAATGAAAACGAGAAGAAAGTCGATCAGCTGGCTTACCTGACCAACCAGCGCGTCGAACTCGCCAAGCAGACCATCAACCTGCGTACCGCTGAAGAAAATCTCAAAGGTGCAGCCGCAGCCCGCGCCCAGGCCCGCCTGGATGCCCGTGACGCGCAGATCAAGGCGCTGCAAAGCAGCCTGAACGCCAAGCAGACCGAGCGCGGTACGCTGGTGACCTTCGGTGACGTGCTGTTTGACCTGAACAAGGCCGAGCTGAAATCCAGCGGCCTGACCAACGTCAGCCAGCTGGCCAAGTTCCTGCAGGACAACCCGGACCGCAAAGTGATTGTCGAAGGCTACACCGACAGTTCGGGTTCGGCTTCGTACAACCAGTCGCTGTCCGAGCGCCGCGCCGGCTCCGTGCGCATGGCTCTGGTGCAGATGGGCGTTGATCCAGCGCGCATCGTCGCTCAGGGCTACGGCAAGGAATATCCGGTTGCCGACAACACCAGCGCCTCAGGCCGTGCCCAGAACCGTCGTGTGGAAGTGACCATCTCCAACGACAACCAGCCCGTAGCACCGCGTTCGTCGATGCACTAAAACGCTGGAGCAACACCAAAAAGCCCGGCCAGTTTTCACTGGCCGGGCTTTTTTTTGTTCGCTGTCCCGTCCTTGTGGGAGAGGACTTGTCCTCGATGAGTCAGCCCCGCCAACCTCAATCTGCCTGACAGAGCTTTAATGCCTGCCAACCCCTTCGAGGACAAGTCCTCTCCCACAAAAGCAACGCGTAGCCCTATGGGAAAGGTGGCCGCTCAGGTCAAGGCTGCAACTGCTGCGGCGTTTCTTCGCCAGCGCAACGTACGGCCTGTTTCTTGTCGTTGATCAGCACGCCTGACAACCCTTTTTGCGCGGTATCGAACAACACCAGCACGCCATCGATGCACTGCGCCACTTGAGTGGCCGGGGTCACGGATATCTTGTAATCCTCGCCTGGCACGGTCTTGAGCATCGTGAACTGATCGAGCAGCAAGGCATCTTCCGGCTTGGCGAAATGCAGATAGCCGTAGTACCAGAGGGTGCCGACCGTACCCAGGATGCAGCAGATTCCGGTGATGATCAGCGGGATGGCGTTACGTTCTTCGTTCATTGCGTTTTCTCGGACTCAACAGTTTTCGGATTCGATGGGGCAGCGGGATAGTTCGGCACTTCGGCCAGGCGCCGCAGGCCGTTGAAGTGCAGCGGGTCGTCCAGATAGCGCAGCATGACCGCACGCCAGGTTGGATCGGAGAAGGTCTGCACATGACCGCCACGGGTCAATTGCAGCACGCGCGGCGGTGGCGCGACCTGATACAGGCTGATGCCGTTGGCCAGCGGCACGAGGGTGTCGTCCATGCTCTGGAACATCAGCATGGGCGTACCGGCCAGTTGTGGCAGGCCATTGATGGCGCTGTCAGCATCAGGAATCAGCCATGAAAGCGGGGTTTGCAGTGGCCAGGTCAACCACGAGGTGCTCAAGGTGTAGCGCGCGACCTGCCGGTAGCTGGCGGGTGTGCCGTCCAGCACCAGGGCCTTGAGTCTGGCGCGCTGTTTGGGATGCTCGGCCAGATAATGCACGCCCAGCGCACCGCCGATGCTCTGCCCGAGCACCACCAACGGTTTGCCTTGAACTTCCGGGGCGCGATCAAGCCAGGCGAACGCGGCGTCAATATCCTGGTAGATGGCCGGCAAGCTCGGCTGCCCTTCAGACAGTCCATAACCGCGATAATCCAGCAGCAGCACTTGATAACCCTGCTCCGGCAACCACCAACTGCCGCCCAGATGCCAGGCCAGATTGCCACCGTTGCCATGCAGGTGCAGCACCGTGCCTTTGACCGGGACGCCTTCCTTGGCTGGCAGCCACCAGGCGTGCAGGCGCGTGCCGTCGGCGGCGGTCAGGGTCACATCGCGAAATTGCAGGTGAGCCTTTTCCGGAGTGAACGGCAGACCGGGCTCCGGGTAGAAAAGCATGGAGCTGCAGCCGGAAAGCGTGAACAGCAGCGCAAGCGTGGTCAGCAACTTCAAGCGGGATTCCTTTTGCCTGTTGGATTCAATGCCCCTATAAAATATTCGAATAATCCGCTTCGATCCGGTCCAGGCTCAGGTGGTTGAGGAAGTTCGAGAAACACATCCAGGCTGACAAGGCGTTCATGTCGCGAAACTGTTCGGGCAGGTATTTGGGCGGGACCACCAGCCCTTCATCGACCAGCTGACGCAGGGTTCGCATGTCCTCAAGGGTGGTTTTGCCGCAGAACAGCAGCGGCACTTGTTCCAGCTTGCCTTTGCGGACCGCCAGCTGAATATAGTTGTAAACCATGATGAAGCCTTTGAGGTAGGACAAGTCTTTGGTGAATGGCAGCCCATTGGGTACCGATCCCCGGAAAACCCGACTGGCATTGCCATAGCTTTCCGACATGCCGAAGCCCTGCTCGCGATAGAACTCGAAAACCTGCAGGAAGTCCGCGCCCTCCTCGGCCATATGAATCGCGCGGGTGCGGTTGGTCAGCTTGCGCAGGCGACTCGGATAGGACGCGAAGGCGATGACTTCCATGAGAATCGCCAGGCCTTCCTGAGTCACGGTCGACGACGGCGGGCCCTTGGACAGAAAGGTGCAGATCGGCTGGTTCTGGCCGTTGAGGGTGGTGCCGACATGCACCAGCCCTTCA
The DNA here is from genome assembly GCF_000416235.1 of Pseudomonas sp. CFII64. Lineage (GTDB taxonomy): Bacteria > Pseudomonadota > Gammaproteobacteria > Pseudomonadales > Pseudomonadaceae > Aquipseudomonas. The sequence goes on from NZ_ATLO01000007.1 coordinate 152,435, forward strand.
TGGACTTCCAGCGCGCGCACGTCACGTTCGTTGAACATCGCGTCGGTGCGGATCTTGATGTAGTCGGCACCTGCGGCAGCGTCGGCGACGATGCCGTCGGACTCGAACACGCGGATGGTTTCCTCGGCTTCGCCAAACACCTTGTTCAGGCGGCTTTGCAGCATCGCCACGGCGTCCTTGGCGGTGAGGGTCTTGGCTTCATCCTTGAGGTCGCCACGCCCGGCAATGTTGTTCAGGTAATCGGACAGCATCAGGCCCAGATCGGACAGCGTTGGATCGCCCGCATGAAACGCATCGGATGCCGCGCCATAGAGTTCCTGGGAGATCAGGCCGAAGTCCGGTGTGCCTCGCGCTTCGAGCATGCGGATCACCATGCGGTATTCCTTGCACATGCGCCGCATGATCTGCCCCACCGGGTTGAACTGACCCAGTTGCCGGGTGAGATCGCGCTCGATGTTCTGAAACTCCAGCTTGACCGCGCCGGAGTCAAAACCCAGAGGTCGGTTGTCGTAGTAAGCGCGGTCCACGTTGGGCATCGCCTTGCCTTTGGCGGCGAGGAATTCCTGGCGGACGGTGTCATCCCACTTCACTGCATCCAGAACACGGATCGGCGTTTGCGCCAAAACAATCCGATCCGACAACGTACGAATAGTCTGCTGGTACTCGTCCACCCGTTGCTCCTTCGTTGGTCAGGCCCTGGCTGGGCCTTGGTTGATGAGCGTGTGGCCCTACTTGGGTAGGCGCTGGTAACGCGCCACCTCAAGGAAAACATCTGAATTGGCCGGATCGTCAAGGTACCCGAACACGGTTTCAAGCGGGCTGGTGATCAATACACCGTCGCCCTTTTCGGTTTCCATCGTCTGCCCGTCGAGCAGCTTTTGCTCGGTCCACTGCCTGATGTGATCCAGATCCAGGTTGTAGACCACCAGTTCATCGCTTTCCGTCAGTTCAAACCCGGCAATCACGAAATTAGCCCCGTATTTGTCCGGCAGACCCGCCGACAGGTACCAGCGGCTGCCGTGTCGCGCCACGGTAAACGCGTATTCATCGCGATTCTTGCGGTCACCTTTACGATAGCTGGTGGCCTTGTATTCATTGTTGCCAGCGCGCTTGATCTCCAGTTCAAGGGGTTCGCCCCAGGCGTTCTTGCTGGTCCAGGTCCCCAGCAACTGCGCGGGCGCGGCGTCATGGGCGGGGATCGGTTCCTTGAAGGTCACCAGACAGCCGCTGAGCAGCAGAAACGACAACACTATGACCAGACGCCAGGCGTTCATGGGTTGCTCCCGAAAGGGCATGTCACTCGCCAGCAGGATTCGCTGTTCCCAGCACCAGATGCATCTGGCGAGTCAGAATACCGAGGTTTTCTTTGTCCGCGTCGGGCTGCGGGCCGTGCAATAGAGCTTGATACTCCATCCGGCACATTACCCCCGTCAACACTTGAGCATCCTGAAGGGGCTGCGCAGAGCCCATGACCTGCAAAAACTGACAGGTGCCTTGCAGCAGAATTTCCTGATGCGCGCTGACCAGACGGGCCAGACGCGGGTTGATCAAGGCTTCGTGGTGGAAGGCATGTTCGGCGATCAGAAAGTCGCGCCGGGTCAGCAATTGATGACGGATGTACTCCATGGCCATGCCGGCGATCTCATCGGCCAGGCGTGAACGCGCGGCGGCCGAGCCATCGTTGCGGGCAAGCATGTCGCGCAGGACGACTTCAGTGTTTTCCCAGAGCCTGGCCATATACGCCGCGCTGCGCTCGACGTATTGGGAGAAGGCATCGGTGAGCAGGTCATCGATGTCCTTGAAATAGTAGGTGGTCGCCGAAAGCGGCACGCTGGCCTCAGCCGCAACCGCCCGGTGCCGCACCCCACGCACACCATCGCGCACCACAATGCGCATGGCCGCGTCGAGAATCTGCTGGCGACGCTGCTCGCTGCCCTCCCGACTAGCCTTGCGGCCACGGTACTCGACACTCTTCGCCACGGCGGTGGCGGCTCCTGCAGCTCCATTTTGCGCGATGAAACGGGTCACGATGGGGTTCCTTTGATAAATACATCCGCAGCCTTAGGAGCGGCCGTAGGAGCGACTTTAGTCGCGAGCGCTTCAACTGCCCTCCCTGCCCTCCCGGCTAAAGCCGGTCCTACAGCAATCCTCAGCCGGTCCTACAGCGATCCTCGCTCCAACGGGATAGCGGCTTAACCACCTGTAAGGCATAAAAAAGCCGCCCATCAAAGGCGGCTTGTTTTCACGACATCTACGCTTGCGGGCGCATGTGCGGGAAGAGGATCACGTCGCGGATCGACGGAGCGTTGGTGAGCAGCATCACCAGCCGGTCAATGCCGATACCTTCACCGGCGGTTGGCGGCATGCCGTATTCCAGGGCGCGAACAAAGTCAGCGTCGTAGTGCATGGCTTCGTCGTCACCGGCGTCCTTGTCGGCTACCTGAGCCATGAAGCGCTCGGCCTGGTCTTCCGCGTCGTTCAACTCGGAATAGGCGTTGGCGATTTCACGACCACCGATGAACAGCTCGAAGCGGTCAGTGACGTTCGGGTTGTCGTCGTTGCGGCGCGCCAGCGGCGACACTTCGAACGGGTACTGAGTGATGAAGTGCGGCTGCTCAAGCTTGTGCTCGACCAGCTCTTCGAAAATCATCACCTGCAACTTACCCAGGCCTTCGAAACCCAGCACCTTGGCGCCGGCTTTCTTGGCGATGGCCCGCGCCTTGTCGATGTCTTCGAGATCGGCAGCGGTCAGTTCCGGATTGTATTTGAGGATCGAATCGAACACCGACAGGCGCACGAACGGTTCGCCGAAATGGAACACCTTGTCGCCGTAAGGCACGTCGGTGCTGCCCAGAACCAGTTGCGCCAGCTCGCGGAACAGTTCCTCGGTGAGGTCCATGTTGTCTTTGTAGTCCGCGTACGCCTGATAGAACTCAAGCATCGTGAATTCCGGGTTGTGACGGGTCGAGACGCCTTCGTTGCGGAAGTTGCGGTTGATCTCGAACACCTTCTCGAAGCCACCGACCACCAGACGCTTGAGGTACAGCTCAGGCGCGATGCGCAGGAACATGTCCATGTCCAGCGCGTTGTGGTGCGTCTCGAACGGCTTGGCGGCGGCGCCACCCGGAATGGTCTGCAGCATCGGCGTTTCGACTTCGAGGAAGTCGCGCTTCATCAGGAAGCTGCGGATGTGCGCGATGACTTGCGAACGCACGCGGAACGTCTGACGCACGTCGTCATTGACGATCAGGTCGACATAACGCTGGCGATAGCGGGTTTCGGTGTCGGTCAGGCCGTGGTGCTTGTCCGGCAGCGGACGCAGCGACTTGGTCAGCAGGCGCACGTGGGTCATTTCGACATACAGGTCGCCCTTGCCGGAACGCGCCAGGGTGCCTTCGGCGGCAATGATATCGCCCAGGTCCCAGGTCTTGACGGCGGCCAGGGTTTCTTCGGACAGGGTCTTGCGGTTGACGTAGACCTGGATGCGCCCGGACATGTCCTGGATCACCATGAACGAACCGCGATTGAGCATGAGACGACCGGCAACCTTGACCGGGATTGCCGCTTCAGCCAGTTCTTCCTTGGTCTTGTCGGCGTATCGCTTCTGCAAATCTTCGCAGTAGCTGTCACGGCGGAAGTCGTTCGGGAAGGCCTGACCCTTGGCGCGCTCGGCAGCAAGCTTTTCCTTGCGCAGGGCGATCAGGGTGTTTTCTTCCTGTTGCAGGGCTTGCGGGTCGAGTTGTTGGTCGCTCATGTCTTTAGATATTCCATCACAGGTTCGTTGTCCCCCGCCTGCGGCAGGGGATCGCGGGCAAGCCACACACCGGCAGGGCCGGGCCGGCTGCGCGTGGTTACAGCCCTTGCTTGAGGCTTGCGATCAGGTATTCGTCGATGTCGCCGTCGAGCACCTTGTCGCAGTCGCTGCGTTCGATGTTGGTACGCAGATCCTTGATCCGCGAGGCATCGAGCACGTACGAGCGGATCTGGTGACCCCAGCCGATGTCGGACTTGGTGTCTTCCACGGCCTGGGAAGCGGCATTGCGCTTCTGGATTTCCTGTTCGTACAGACGCGCGCGCAACATTTTCATCGCGGTGTCTTTGTTGGCGTGCTGGGAACGTTCGTTCTGGCAGCTGACCACAGTGTTGGTTGGAACGTGGGTGATACGAACCGCCGAGTCGGTGGTGTTTACGTGCTGACCACCGGCGCCCGAGGAGCGGTATGTGTCGATGCGCAGGTCCGACGGATTGATGTCGATTTCGATGTTGTCATCGATTTCCGGCGAAACGAACACCGCCGAGAACGAGGTGTGGCGACGGTTGCCGGAGTCGAACGGGCTTTTGCGCACCAGACGATGCACGCCAATCTCGGTCTTGAGCCAGCCAAAAGCGTATTCGCCCTTGATGTGGACCGTGGCGCCCTTGATACCGGCGACTTCACCGGCCGACAGCTCCATGATGATCGCTTCGAAGCCGCGCTTGTCAGCCCAGCGCAGGTACATGCGCAGCAGGATGTTGGCCCAGTCCTGCGCTTCAGTCCCGCCGGAACCGGCCTGGATATCGAGGTAAGCGTTGTTCTGGTCCATGTCGCCACTGAACATGCGACGGAATTCCAGCTTCTCCAGCGACTCGCGCAGACGCTCGACTTCAGCGGCAACGTCATCGACGGCGGCCTGGTCTTCTTCTTCGGCGGACATCAGCAGCAGGTCTTTGGCGTCGACCAGCCCGGTGGACATTTCGTCCAGGGTGTCGACGATCTGCGAGAGCAAGGCGCGCTCGCGGCCCAGGCTCTGGGCGTATTCGGGTTTGTTCCAGACGTTAGGATCTTCGAGCTCGCGGTTTACTTCGGTCAGACGATCATGTTTGTGATCGTAGTCAAAGATACCCCCGAATGGTTTCGGAGCGCTCGGACAGGTCCTTGATGCTGTTTAGGATCGGGTTGATTTCCATGGTAGGCAGCACTCGCAGGCGAAATTTTCAAAGCCGGCGAGTATACACCGCTGTTGGCCCGGAAGGCAGCCCGTTGGGCAGTGGATTCAGCTGACGCGATGCAATTCCCGAATCGCGTGGCAGCAGCCGCATCTTCAGTGCGGCTTGCTCCGGTTTCGCCCTGACGGTCGAGTCCTTTGTTTCGGCAAAGGACGAAACCATTCTGCGCTGACGTACGGCCCCTGCTTCGCAGGGGTTCCTTCGCTCCAACAGGTTACCCCACCGAAACCTGATTACGCCCATTGTTCTTGGCGGCATACAGGCCCTGGTCGGCTTCCTGGATCAATTGCCGGCTATTGCTGCCCACCGGCGGGATCATGGTCGCCACGCCGATGCTGACGGTCAGGCCCGAACCCGGCGCCGGAGCGATGTGCGGGATGTTCATGCCGGCCACGGTCATGCGCAGCTTTTCGGCCAGCAAGCGCGCGCCGCCGGGGGAGGTGTTGGGCAGTACCAGGGCAAACTCTTCGCCGCCGTAGCGCGCCGGCAGGTCCGACGGGCGTGCGCAGCTGGCGCGAATCGCCTTGGCGACCTGACGCAGCGCTTCGTCGCCCTCCAGGTGCCCGAAGTTGTCGTTGTAGGCCTTGAAATAGTCCACATCGATCATCATCAGCGACAACTGCGACTGCTCACGGATCGCACGCCGCCACTCCAGCTCCAGGTATTCATCGAAATGACGGCGGTTGGACAACCCGGTCAAACCGTCGGAGTTCATCAGGCGCTGCAGCACCAGATTGGTGTCGAGCAGCTGTTGCTGGCTGACGCGCAAGGCGCGGTAGGCCTCGTCACGTTGCAGCAGCGTCATGTAGGACCGCGAGTGATAGCGGATACGCGCCACCAGTTCGATGTTGTCCGGCAGCTTGACCAGGTAATCGTTGGCACCGGCGGCGAACGCCGCACTCTTGATCAACGGGTCTTCCTTGGTGGAGAGCACGATGATCGGGATGTCTTTGGTCTGCGGATTGTTGCGGTATTCGCGCACCAGCGTCAGGCCGTCCAGCCCTGGCATCACCAGGTCCTGGAGAATCACCGTCGGCTTGATCTGAACGGCCTGGGCGATGGCCTGGTGCGGATCGGCACAAAAATGAAAGTCGATGTTTTCTTCATTGGCCAGCCCGCGACGTACCGCTTCGCCGATCATCGCCTGATCATCGACCAGCAATACCATTGCAGCGTTTTCATCTGAGGACTTGAAATTGCCCATCTGCAGGTCATTCATTGGGGAACTCCTGAGCACCAGGTGGCAGTGGATTCAACGGAGGCGTCATTGGATAAACACCTCTGTCAAGCGAGGCGCAATGGTGTGCAGCGGTCGGATCTCGACGGCTGCATCAATGGCGGCGGCAGCCTTGGGCATGCCATAAACCGCACAGGACTGCTGATCCTGCGCGATGGTCAGATAACCTTGCTGGCGCATTAACTTGAGTCCCTGGGCGCCGTCTCGTCCCATTCCAGTCAATAAAACCCCCACTGCGTCGCCGTTCCAGTAGCGGGCAACACTTTCGAAAAACACGTCGATCGAGGGCCGATAGATCTCGTTGACCGGCTCGGCGGTGTAGCCCAGCGTGCCGTTTTTCAACAGGCGAATATGGTGATTGGTGCCCGCCAGAAGAACCGTGCCACTGCACGGTGGTTCGCCTTCCCTGGCCAGGCGCACCGGCAAGCCGGAAGCGCTGCTCAACCATTCGGCCATGCCTGCGGCGAACACCTGATCCACGTGCTGCACCAGCACGATGGCCGCCGGGAAATTCACCGGAAGGCCCTTCAAGAGGATTTCCAGAGCAGCCGGACCGCCTGCCGAAGAGCCGATGGCGACCAGGCCGCGTCGCTGCACGGCCGCGCGGATCGGGGTCGCGGCGGCGGGTTCACGCGTGCCGCGCTGCCCGATCAACCAGCCGATATTGAGAATCTTGCGCAGCAAGGGCGCGGCGGCTTCCTTGGGGTTGCTGCCGCCAATGGCTGGCGTGTCCACCACGTCCAGCGCACCGTGGCCCATGGCCTCGAATACGCGGTGCACGTTCTGTTCACGATCCACGGTGACCACGACAATGGCGCAAGGTGTCGCCGCCATGATCTGACGCGTCGCCTCCACGCCATCCATCACCGGCATGATCAGATCCATCAGGATCAGGTCCGGTGTCAGCTCGGCACAGCGCCGCACCGCTTCGGCGCCGTCGGACGCCACCCAGACCACTTGATGCGCAGGCTCGAAGGCCAGCGCGCGACGCAACGCCTCGATAGCCAGCGGCATGTCGTTGACGATTGCAATTTTCATCCGTGAGCATCCCCGATCAATTCGGCAACGGCATCGAGCAGCGCGTCGTCATGGAAACTGGCCTTGGCCAGGTAATAATCCGCGCCGGCATCCAGGCCACGACGCCGATCTTCTTCGCGATCCTTGTACGAAACCACCATCACCGGCAGCGACTGCAGACGCGTGTCCCGGCGCAACAGCGTGACCAGTTCGATGCCGTCCATGCGCGGCATGTCGATGTCAGTAATCAACAAGTCAAAATCTTCGGCACGCAAGGCATTCCAGCCGTCCATGCCGTCCACGGCAACCACGACTTCATAGCCGCGATTGACCAGCAATTTGCGCTCCAGCTCGCGCACCGTCAGCGAGTCATCGACCACCAGCACGCGCTTGCGAGTGACTGCGTCGACCTGGCGATTGCGCCTGTCGATACGTTCCAGACGCCCGGTATTCAGCAGTTTCTCCACCGAGCGCAGCATGTCTTCGACATCGATGATCAGCACCGCCGAACCATCATCGAGCAATGCGCCGGCCGAGATGTCCTGAACCTTGCCCAGGCGCGGATCCAGGGGCAAAACCACCAGCGTGCGCTCGCCGATGAAGCGCTCCACCGCCACGCCATACACGGCGTCACGTTCGCGGATCACCACCACCTTGAGCACGCCATCGGTGTTTTGCCCGGAAGGACGTTGCAGCAATTGACTGGCGGCAACCAGCCCCACATGCCGACCTTCGTGCCAGAAATGCTGGCGGCCTTCGAGCTGGATGATTTCATCGGACGCCACGTCGCTCATGCGTTCGATGTGCGCCAGCGGGAAGGCGTAGGCTTCGCCGCCCACTTCCACGACCAGACTGCGCACCACCGAAAGGGTCAGGGGCATTTCCAGCAGGAAGCGACTGCCCTGCCCCGCGACCTGTTCGAGACCGACTCCGCCGTGCAACTGGCGCACCATGTCCTGCACCGCATCGAGTCCGACGCCGCGACCGGAAATTTCAGTGACCTTGTCGCGCATGCTGAAACCCGGCAGAAACAGGAAGCTCAACAACTCTTCCTCGCTCAACTGCGCGGCGGTTTCAGCGGGCGACAACTGCCGCTTGACGATATTGCTACGCAGCTTGTCCAGGTCGACGCCATTGCCGTCGTCACTCAGTTCAACCAGCAGTTGACCGGCCTGATGCGAGGCCTTGAGCCGGATCAGCCCCTCGGCCGGCTTGCCCGCCGCGATACGCTCTTGCGGCAGCTCAATGCCATGGTCCACGGCATTGCGCAGCAAATGGGTCAGCGGCGCTTCAAGTTTTTCCAGCACATCGCGGTCAACCTGGGTTTTCTCGCCTTCGATTTCCAGGCGTACCTGCTTGCCCAGTTCGCGGCCCAGATCACGGACCATCCGCGCCTGACCCGTCAATACGTCGGCAAACGGCCGCATGCGACAGGCCAGCGCCATGTCATACAGCTGCTGGGAACGCTGCGCCGCCAGCCAGCCAAACTCATCCAGCTCGGCAGTCTGGTGAATCAGCATCTGTTGCGCCTCGGCCAACAAGCGACGCGCTTCGTGCAGGGTTTTCTGGGCCTCGGGCGCCATGCCGGTTTCGCCGAACCCGGCTTCAAGGTCATCCAGCGCGCGCAGACTGTTGCCTTGCAGACGCTTGAGGCGTTGCATATTGGTCAGAAACGGCTTGAGGCGCTGCGTCTCGACCAGGGATTTACTGGACATGTCCAGCAAGCCATTCAAACGCTCGGCAGTGACCCGCAAAACCCGCTCGCCACCTTCGCTGGCCCGGCGGTTGCGGCGCGGCGCGGCGGTGGTGGGTTGCGCTTCGGCCTGAGCAGGCAAGGCTTCGGGCAGCAGATTCGCAGCAGGCGACGCAGGATCCGCGCTCGCCACGCTCGACGGGGCAGCGGCGCCGGCAGGCGCAGCTTCTGCCAATAGCATGGCGTTGGTCAGCAACGCCAAGTCGGCAGCAGACTCGGTCGCGGCTGACATTAAGGTCGCGCCGCGCAACATGCCCGCACCCTGTTTCAGCAAGGTGTTCATCCGCACCACATAGGTATCGATGTCGGCTTGTGCGATGTTGCTCGCGCCGGGCGTGGCGATACGCATCAGCAAGTCTGTGCCCTGCAACAAAGCGTCGATATGCTCGGGCTGCAAGTGCAGGCGACCTTCCTGGGCGCTGACCAGGCAGTCTTCCATGACGTGGGAAACACTGACGCCGAACTCGACTCCGACGATGCGTGCCGCGCCCTTGAGCGAGTGGGCGGCACGCATGCAGGATTCCAGATACTCGGCCTGGGTCGGATTGCGTTCAAGGGCCAGCAGCCCGGCGCTCAAGACCTGGGTCTGGGCCTCGGCTTCCAGAGTAAACAGCTCGAACAGCGAAGCGTCGCGCATTTGATCCGGGGTCATGTCAGGCTCCGATTGATCGCCGAGATCAATTGCTCTTCATCGAGCAAGCGCAGGCTGTAGTTCTTCCACTGCAACACACCCCGGGTGAAGCGTGCGTTGGCGTGAGCGCCGGAGGCGGACGCCGAATCGAGCAGGGTTTCGTCCATGGCATGAATACCATCGACTTCATCCACCGGCACTACCACCGAACCGCCCTGGGCCGCGACGATCAGCATGCGCGGCATGATCCGTAACGAGTGCGCGAGGGCCGGCGCGGGATCCAGGCCCAGCAATTCCACCAGCGACAGACAGGCAACCAGCGCTCCGCGCACATTGGCGACGCCGAGCAACGCCCGGGAGCGCTGATGGGGTAACGAGTGAATCGCCTGCAATGGCGAGACTTCCACCAGGCAGCGCGTCGGCAACGCCAGCCACTCTTCGCCCAGGCGAAACACCAGAATCGAACGGGTCTTGATGTCGACGTGCATCTCGCTGGTCAGCGAGTAATCATGATCGTCACGGGTCAGGGCATAGCGGTCGAGCAGACGCGTGGCCGCTGCCGAATAAACCGGGCAGTTGCGGCAGTGAATATGCTCGACCAGCAACGGGCAGGAGCGGTCGCCGTGGATGCCGATGCGATTCCAGCAATCATCAATGGCTTGAGCGTCTTCGTGGGTAACACTCGCATAGCCGTAACTGCCGCTCATTGCCTGCTTCCTTGTTTAGTCAGGCCACGGGCTGCACGCTCCTGCAAGCGACGCGCACCGCTGCGGTCGCCTTGAGCCTCCAGCAATGCGGCCAGCTGCGCGAGTGTTTCGGCGTGCTGCGGCTGCAAATAAAGGGCCTTTCGGTAAAAACCTTGCGCCAGCGCAGCATTGCCCTCGACTTCGCTGAGCAATCCGAGCCAATAGAAAATCTGGGCGATCGGTTCGTGCTGTTGCAGGAAACGCTCGCACGCTGCACGCGCCTCAACGCTGCGACCTTCATTGGCAAGGCTGGCGATGGTTGCCAGCAAGGTCGCGACGTCATCCGTGGTGCCGCTCGCCGCTATCGGGGCAACAGGCGCGGGGCGTGGCGTTGGCGCGGGCGCGCTCGCTCGCGGGTAGGCACGGGCCGGCATCCGCACCGGCGGTGCGACGGCCGTGCCCGGCATACTGCGGGCCAGGTTTGCCAGCGGCAGCGGCACCTGGCTCGGGCTGGTTTCCCGAGGCGGCTCGACGTGGTGACTGAAGGCGAATGTCTGCGGCACGCCGATGGAGCGCATGCCCATGCGCGTCAACAGGCTGCCCTCTGCAGGTCCGATGAACAGCACGCCGTCGCCTCGGGTCAGGCGCTTGAGCACTTCAAATACTTGTTTCTGAGTCGGCTGATCGAAATAGATCAGCAGATTGCGGCAGAACACAAAATCGTAAGCCGTCTGGGTCAGCAGCGCCGGATCCAACAGATTACCGCTGCGCAAACGGACACGATCACGAACCCGTTCATCCACCAGGAAACCTTCTTCCACGGCACTGAAATAGCGCTCGCGAAAGGCGGTGTCCGCTCCGCGAAAGGAGTTTTTGCCGTAAACCCCACGCTCGGCACGGGCGATGGAGATCGGGCTGATGTCCATGGCGTCGATCTGGAATTGCTGCGCGCCGATATGTGCATCGAACAAGGCCATGGCGATGGAATAAGGTTCTTCACCCGTCGAACACGGCAAGCTGAGGATGCGCATCGGACGCACGCCCTGTAGCGCCGCGAGTCTTTCGCCCACCAGTTTGCCCAAGGTGACAAAGGATTCCGGATAACGGAAAAACCAGGTTTCGGGAACAATCACCGCTTCGATCAAAGCCTGCTGCTCGCTGGCCGAGCCGTGGAGCAGCGCCCAATAACCGTCGTAGTTCACCGACGCGGACGCCGTGCAACGTTGGCGCAGCGCACGTTCGATGATCGCTTCGCCCACGGACGCGACGTCCAGACCGATGCGGTCCTTGAGGAAAGCAAAAAACCGCGCCGGATCGGTCATTGCTGCACCTCGCCCGCATCAGCGGGCAGCGGATACAGCAGCGCCCGCACCGCATCGCTGAGCAGGTCCTGCACACCAATCCATTGCAACAGGCCCGACTCGTCTTCGCGAACCGGTCCCAGATAGCGTGCCTCAGGATTGTCCAGCCCATAAGGTTTGAACTCGCCAGGCGCGCACCGCAACGTGTCGGTGGCCTGTTCCAGAATCAAACCGAGCAGTTGCGCCGGGCGCAGGGCATCGACGCGATAGTTCACCAGCACCAGGCGGGTACTGGTGCGCACCCGCGCAGGCAGCCCGAAAGTCAGCGCACTCAGATCGACGACCGGAATCAGCGCGCCCCGATGGGCGAGCACCCCGGCCACCCAATGCGGCGCATGGCCGATTGGCTTGAGTTGCAGACGCGGCAATATTTCAGCGATTTCCAGCGCTTCCAGGGCGTAACGCTCCTCGCCGATGCGAAACAACAAAAACAATTTGTTGTTACAGGTCGAGTGGCTGCCACGCTTGACTGGATGAATACTCATGGACCGGGCTCAGACCTTGAAACGCGAAACGCCGCTGCGCAGGCCCACCGCGACCTGGCTCAGCTCGTCGATGGCAAAGCTGGCCTGGCGCAGGGATTCCACTGTCTGGCTGCTGGCATCGCCCAACTGCACCAGCGCCTGATTAATCTGTTCGGCACCGGTGGCCTGTGCCTGCATGCCTTCGTTGACCATCAATACCCGAGGCGCCAGCGCCTGCACCTGATGGATGATCTGCGACAACTGCTCGCCTACCTGGGTGACCTCGAACATGCCCCGGCGCACTTCCTCGGAGAATTTGTCCATGCCCATCACTCCAGCCGACACCGCCGACTGGATTTCCCGGACCATTTGCTCAATGTCATAAGTGGCGACGGCCGTCTGATCGGCAAGACGTCGCACTTCGGTGGCGACGACCGCAAATCCACGCCCATATTCACCGGCTTTTTCAGCCTCGATGGCGGCGTTGAGGGACAGCAGATTGGTCTGGTCGGCCACTTTGACGATGGTGACGACCACCTGATTAATGTTGCCGGCCTTTTCATTGAGAATGGCCAGTTTGGCATTGACCAGATCCGCCGCGCCCATCACCGAATGCATGGTGTCTTCCATGCGTGCCAGACCTTGCTGGCCGGAGCCGGCGAGGACCGAGGCCTGATCAGCAGCCACGGTGACCTCGATCATGGTGCGCACCAGATCACGTGAAGTCGCTGCGATTTCGCGGCTGGTCGCGCCAATTTCGGTGGTGGTGGCGGCAGTTTCGGTGGCCGTCGCCTGTTGTTGCTTGGAGGTAGCGGCAATTTCGGTCACGGAAGTCGTGACCTGCACCGAGGAACGCTGGGCTTGAGAAACCAGCCCGGTCAGCTCGGCCATCATGTCGTTGAAGCCGGTTTCCACCGCGTCGAACTCGTCTTTGCGATCCAGGTTGAGCCGTTTGCTCAAGTCGCCGGTGCGCATGGTCTCGAGAATCTGCACGATGCGTTGCATGGGCGACATGATGCTGCGCATCAACAACAGGCCGCACAGCCCGGCAGCAATGATTGCCACGAACAGCGAGATGACCATGCTGATTTGCGCGGCCTTCACCCCCGCATCGATGCGTAACGTTGCTTCATCAGCGACTTTCTTGTTGACGACGATGATGTCATTCAGCTGCTTGCGGCCTTGGGACCATACCGGCCGGATATCGTCGTAGAACGTCGCACGCGCGGTCGCATAATCGCCGCGCTGATAGGCCTCGTGCACCTGGGCCAGAAGACGGTAGTAAGTTGCGCGGCTTTTCTCGAAATCGGTGAAGTTGGCCTGGTCGGCGTCGTCGAAAATGGTCCGCTTATAGTTGTCGAGCTGCTCCTGCAGACGACCCTCGAACTCATGAAACTGATCTTTTTCCGCTGCCGTCAGCTCGCGCCCCTTGCCTTCACCAATCAGCTCAAGGGTGCGGATGTAGCTTTCGCCCCATGCACTGCGCAGCAGCGTACTGAAGTACACGCCGGGAAGCGCGTCGACGCGGACCTGCTCTTCATTGGACTCGATCGTTTGCAGGCGCGAGTAAGACACGACGACCATCAGCAGCATGATGGCGATGATTACAGCAAAACTCGCCAAAATCCGTTGGCGCAAGGTCCAGTTCTTCACAGTCAGCCCTCAAGAGTTCAACATCGGTGTGATCACCGAGTTCAAGAAGCGGACCGGCAGCGGCCCAACGCGGCATGATTATAGCCCAGCGTTTTACCCATTAAGGGATGTTTCACAGCTAGTTAGAGCGTTATTCCGCCGGATTATCGGAAATTTCGTACATAACCAATCCACACAAATGAATTGACCCGACTATTCATCACCTCACAAACGAGTGCTGGATAAAAAAAGGCCCTTCCCGGTGTATCGAGAAGAGCCTTCGGGTCTGCGGTTATCGAAGACACGCCAGACGCGCCCCTGCTTATTGCACCTCGCGCACCTGCGCTTCCAGTTCTGCCTTGAGTCCCGGATCGAGTTTCAATTGCCGCGCCAGCTCATCGAGATAGGCGCGCTCCATGAAGTGTTCCTGATCCACCAGCATGACGCTGGCGATGTACATCTCGGCGGCCATCTCCGGTGTGGCGGCGGCGCGGGCGACTTCCGCCGGATCCAGAGGTTTGTTCAGCTCGGCATGCAGCCAGTGTTGCAGCTCCTGATCGTTAGTCAGCTTGGTGAACTCGCCCTCGATCAGCGCGCGTTCGCGGTCGTCGACATGACCATCGGATTTGGCGGCAGCGACCAGCGCGCGCAAGATCGCCTGGCTGTGTTCCTCAACCTGCGCAGGTGGCAGGCGATCAATGGTTTGCGGTTCATTCTGTGGCGCGGAACCCTGGCTGGCCTGCCAGTTGCCATAAGCCTTGTAGGCCAGAACCCCGAGCGCTGCCAGACCGCCGTAAGTCAGCACTTTGCCGCCCACTTTGCGTGCGCCTTTGTTGCCCATCAGCAAGCCCATGGCGCCTGCCGCCAGCGCGCCGCCACCGGCACCCGACAACAGGCCGCCCAAGCCGCCCTTACCGGCACCGCCCAGCAGATCGCCGAGACCGCCGGAAGAAGATTTGCCCACGCCGCCGAGCAGGTCACCCAGGCCGCCGGACGAGGATTTCCCCGCCGTTCGCGAGCCGCTGGTCTTGTCTTGCAGCATCTGCTGGCCGGATTTAAGCAGTTGGTCGAGTAAGCCACGTGTGTTCATGGAAAGCCTCCGTTGACTGTGTCAGGCAGTTCAGTGGCAAGCAGATTAAAACGAAGTGTGTCGACACTGGCTTCAGGTGTGCTTCTGGATGTTGCAAGGCAACCGGCGCTCCGGCACATTGTGAGCATTCCAATAAGTCGCATTACCGTCGTCGCACCACCGCTGTTGATAACTGCCCCGAACATAACTATAGAAGAGGGATCCTTATGTCAGCACACAAAACCGCACTCCTGAGCGCGCTCGTCACCGGCCTGATCGCCAGCGCCAGCGTGCAGGCCGCCGAAACGCTCAAAGCCGTCGGCGACGGCGAAGGTCAACTGGATATCGTTGCCTGGCCGGGTTATATCGAGCGGGGCGAGAGCGACAAAGCGTACGACTGGGTGACGGGCTTCGAGCAGCAAACCGGCTGTAAGGTCAACGTCAAGACCGCTGCGACTTCCGACGAAATGGTCAGCCTGATGACCAAAGGTGGTTACGACCTGGTGACGGCTTCGGGCGATGCATCGTTGCGGCTGATCGCCGGCAAGCGCGTCCAGCCGATCAATACCGCGCTGATCCCCAACTGGAAAAACCTCGACCCGCGCCTCAAGGGCGGCCCGTGGTACGTGGTTGATCAGCAAACTTATGGCACGCCCTATCAATGGGGTCCGAACGTGTTGATGTACAACACCAAGGTATTCCCGGTGCCGCCGATCAGCTGGAGCGTGGTGTTCGAAGCGCAGGATTTGCCCGACGGCAAGCCCAATAAAGGCCGGGTCCAGGCTTACGACGGCCCTATCTACATCGCCGACGCGGCGCTGTACCTCAAATCCGCCAAGCCGGAACTGGGCATCGTTGATCCCTATCAACTGACTGAAACCCAGTACGCCGCCGTGCTGGATCTGTTGCGCAAACAACAACCGCTGATCCACCGCTACTGGCATGACGCCACCGTGCAAATGAGCGACGTCAAAAACGAAGGCGTCGCAGCGTCCAGTTCGTGGGGCTACATGGTCAATGGCCTGCAAGCCGACAAACAGCCTGTCGCCTCGACCATTCCCAAGGAAGGCGCGACCGGCTGGGCTGACACGACCATGCTGCACGCCGACGCCAAACACCCCAATTGCGCCTACAAATGGATGGACTGGTCGCTGCAACCGAAAGTCCAGGGCGACGTCGCGGCCTGGTTCGGCTCGCTCCCCGCCGTACCGGAAGCCTGCAAGACCAATGAGCTGCTTGGCCCTCAAGGCTGCGCCACCAATGGCTTCGATCAGTTCGAGCACATCGCCTTCTGGAAAACCCCGCAGGCCGAAGGCGGCAAATTCGTGCCTTACAGCCGTTGGACCCAGGACTACATCGCGATTATGGGCGGGCGCTGATAATCCGAATTTCGTTGGAGCGAGGCTTGCCCGCGAATCGCCGTAGGAGCGACCGTGGGCGCGGACCGTAGGAGCGACCGTAGGAGCGACCGTAGGAGCGACTTTAGCCGCGAGATCCTAAATTCCCTCCCGGCTAAAGCCGGTCCTACAGCAAGCCTCGCTCCAACGGGCCATCTGGCAATCTGGCAATCTGGCGGAGCAATCACAATGCCCTTAGCAGTCCAGTTCACCAATGTCTCTCGGCAGTTTGGCGAGGTGAAGGCCGTTGACCGGGTTTCCATCGAAATCGAGGACGGTGAGTTCTTCTCCATGCTCGGGCCGTCCGGCTCGGGCAAGACCACGTGCCTGCGCTTGATCGCCGGATTCGAACAGCCCAGCGCCGGCTCGATCCGGATTCATGGCGAAGAAGCCGCTGGCCTGCCGCCATATCAGCGCGACGTGAACACGGTGTTTCAGGATTACGCGCTGTTTCCGCACATGAACGTGCGCGATAACGTCGCCTACGGACTGAAGGTCAAGGGCGTGGGCAAGGCCGAACGTTACGCCCGCGCCGACGAAGCGCTGGCGATGGTCGCTCTTGACGGCTATGGCCAGCGCAAGCCGGTGCAATTGTCCGGCGGTCAGCGCCAGCGGGTTGCCCTGGCCAGGGCGTTGGTCAATCGTCCTCGGGTGCTGCTGCTCGACGAACCGCTGGGCGCGCTGGACCTCAAGTTGCGCGAACAAATGCAGGGCGAACTGAAGAAGCTGCAACGTCAGTTGGGCATCACCTTCATCTTCGTCACCCATGACCAGACCGAAGCACTGTCCATGTCCGACCGGGTCGCGGTGTTCAATAAAGGCCGCATCGAGCAGGTCGACACCCCGCGTAATCTGTACATGAAGCCCGCCACGATCTTCGTCGCCGAGTTCGTCGGCACCTCGAATGTCGTGCGTGGCGATCTGGCCCGCCAGCTGAGCGGCAATGCCCAGCCTTTTTCCATTCGCCCGGAACATATCCGCTTCGCCGCCGGGCCATTGGCCAGCGATGAAATGGAAGTCACCGGCCTGCTGCACGACATTCAATATCAGGGCAGTTCGACGCGCTACGAACTGGCCCTCGACAGCGGCCAGTTACTGAGCATCAGCCAGGCCAATACCCAATGGCTGGACAATGCCGGACAGCACGCGCCCGGCCAGCGCATGACGGTGCGTTGGGCGAAACAAGCCATGGTTGCCTTGCAGGATGCACCCGCCAGCGAAGCATCAGGATCATTGACATGAACCCGATTGCGTCGCGACCGAACCACTCAGTACTGCGACGCTTTTGCGATCTGTTGTATACGCGGCCGAACCTGTATCTGGCGCTGTTGCTGATCCCGCCATTGCTCTGGTTTGGCGCGGTGTATTTCGGCTCGCTGCTCAGCCTGATCTGGCAGGGTTTCTATACGTTCGACGACTTCACCATGGCGGTCACTCCAGAGCTGACCCTGGCCAACTTCGCTGCGCTATTGCAGCCAGCCAACTTCGACGTGATCAAGCGTACGCTGACGATGGCGGTCGCGGTTTCCATCGCCAGTGGCGTGATCGCCTTCCCGATCGCCTATTACATGGCGCGCTACACCACCGGCAAGATCAAGGCGTTTTTCTACATCGCCGTCATGCTGCCGATGTGGGCCAGTTATATCGTCAAGGCCTACGCCTGGACCTTGCTGCTGGCCAAAGGCGGCGTCGCCCAATGGTTTGTCCAGCATTTGGGGCTGGAGCCGGCGTTGCAGTTCATCCTCGGCATTCCGGGCGTTGGCGGCAGCACGTTATCGACGTCATACCTGGGGCGCTTTCTGGTATTCGTTTATATCTGGCTGCCGTTCATGATTCTGCCCATTCAGGCCTCGCTGGAGCGACTGCCGCCGTCACTGCTGCAAGCGTCGGCGGACCTCGGCGCCAGGCCGCGCCAGACCTTTATGCAGGTGATTCTGCCGCTGTCGATTCCTGGGATCGCCGCCGGATCGATCTTCACCTTTTCCCTGACCCTGGGCGATTTCATCGTGCCGCAGTTGATCGGCCCGCCGGGCTATTTCATCGGCAGCATGGTCTATGCCCAGCAAGGCGCGATTGGCAATATGCCCATGGCGGCGGCGTTTACCCTGGTGCCGATTGTGCTGATCGCGATTTACCTGGCCATCGTCAAACGTCTGGGGGCTTTCGATGCGCTCTAGTCCCGTACCGCAAGGAGATAAAGCCTCGCTCGGCTTGCGCATCGCCGCCTGGGGCGGCCTGGTATTTCTGCATTTCCCGATCGTGATCATCTTCATGTACGCCTTCAATACCCAGGACGCGGCCTTCAGCTTTCCGCCCCAGGGTTTCACCTTGAAGTGGTTCAGCGTGGCATTCGCCAGGCCTGATGTGCTGGAGGCGATCAAGCTTTCCCTGGAGATTGCCTGTGTAGCGACGCTGATCGCCATGGTGCTCGGCACCCTGGCGTCGGCCGCGTTGTATCGGCGGGACTTTTTCGGCAAGGATGCGATTTCCCTGATGCTGATCCTGCCCATCGCCCTGCCCGGCATCATCACCGGCCTGGCGCTGCTGGCGGCGTTCAAGACCCTGGGCATCGAGCCCGGCATGTTCACGATCATTGTCGGCCACGCCACATTTTGCGTGGTCATCGTCTATAACAATGTCATCGCCCGCTTGCGTCGTACGTCCCACAGCCTTATCGAAGCCTCGATGGATCTGGGCGCCGACGGCTGGCAGACCTTTCGCTACATCATCCTGCCCAATCTTGGCTCGGCGCTGCTGGCCGGGGGCATGCTGGCGTTTGCCCTGTCGTTCGACGAAATAATCGTCACCACGTTTACGGCAGGTCATGAACGCACCCTGCCGATCTGGCTGCTCAACCAGCTCAGCCGCCCACGGGACGTGCCAGTCACCAACGTGGTGGCGATGCTGGTCATGCTGGTCACCATGTTGCCGATTCTCGGCGCGTATTACCTGACGCGCGGTGGCGAAAGCGTGGCGGGCAGCGGCGGTAAATAAACCTGAAGGCTTGATCGAGGAGAACAACATGCAAACCAGACTGCTGATCAACGGCCAGCTCGTGGCGGGTGAAGGTCCGAGCCAGGCAGTATTCAACCCCGCGCTGGGCCGGGTGTTGGTGGAACTCAAGGAAGCCAGCGAGGCGCAGGTGGATGCCGCCGTGCGCGCCGCCGACATCGCCTTTGAAAGCTGGTCGCAAACCCCGCCCAAGGACCGCGCCCTGTTGCTGCTGAAACTCGCCGACGCCATTGAAGCCCACGGCGAGGAGCTGGCGAAGCTGGAATCGGACAACTGCGGCAAACCCTACAGCGCGGCCTTGAACGACGAGATCCCGGCGATTGCCGATGTGTTCCGTTTCTTTGCTGGTGCCAGTCGCTGCATGGGCGGTTCGGCCGCCGGCGAATACTTGCCGGGGCACACGTCGATGATCCGCCGCGATCCGATTGGCGTGATCGCCTCGATTGCGCCGTGGAACTACCCGCTGATGATGGTCGCCTGGAAAATCGCCCCGGCGCTGGCCGCAGGCAATACAGTAGTGCTCAAACCGTCCGAACAGACGCCGCTGACTGCCTTGCGGCTGGTGGAGCTGGCGATGGATATCTTCCCCGCTGGCGTCCTGAACCTGGTGTTCGGGCGCGGTTCGACGGTTGGCAATGCGCTGATCACCCACGCCAAAGTGCGCATGGTGTCGCTGACCGGCTCGATTGCCACCGGTTCACACATCATTTCCAGCACCGCTGGCACGGTCAAACGCCTGCACATGGAGCTGGGCGGCAAGGCCCCAGTGATCATCTTCGATGACGCCGACATCGACGCCGCCGTCGAGGGGATTCGCACTTTCGGCTTCTATAACGCCGGTCAGGACTGCACCGCTGCCTGCCGGATCTACGCGCAGCAAGGCATCTACGACAAGTTCGTCGAGAAGCTGGGCGAAGCCGTCAGCAGCATCAAATACGGCCTGCAGAACGATCCACAAACCGAACTCGGCCCGCTGATCAGTGCCCAGCATCGCGACCGCGTCGCCGGTTTCGTCGAGCGCGCCCTCGCCCAGTCCCACACGCGGTTGATTACCGGCGGCAAAGCCGTGGAAGGCAACGGTTTCTTCTTCGAACCCACGGTCATCGCCGACGCCCAGCAGGACGACGAGATCGTGCGCCGTGAAGTGTTCGGCCCGGTGGTTTCGGTGACGAAATTCGAGGAAGAAGCGCAAGTGCTGGCCTGGGCCAATGAATCCGACTATGGCCTGGCCTCATCCGTCTGGACCCAGGACATCGGCCGCGCCCACCGCCTGGCCGCACGCCTGCAATACGGCTGCACCTGGGTCAACACCCACTTCATGCTGGTCAGCGAAATGCCCCACGGCGGACAAAAACTGTCCGGCTATGGCAAGGATCTGTCGATGTATGGGTTGGAGGACTACACCACGGTGCGGCATGTGATGTTCAAGCATTGAGGGGAGATATCGCGCAGCAATCACCGCTCCGTTGGAGTCGGGATAAATCCCGCAGAATCCCTGTAGGTACTCTGTTGCCGGGTGCTGGAGTCGCAAGCATATCCGGCAGCGGCGGTGAAGCATACATTCAGCTGCCCAGAATTTGCGGTGAGGCAGGCAGAAAATACCGCCTGAGAATCCGCAACGCGGATTTGCTTTTGTTTTTCCGTGCCGCGATCTGGCAGACACCGACAATCGAGCGAAGGAACCGCCGCGAAGCGGGGGCCGGACGTCAGCGAAAATGGTTTTGGTTACTTTTGTCGAAACAAAAGTGACCCCGCCGTCAGGACGGAACCGACATCAGCCGCACCGCGAATGCTGTGGGTGCCACACGACTCAACATGCGGGTGGGTCGTCGCCCGGACGAAGCGTACTAGCACATACAAGGAACGAATTTGCCCGCGAAGCAACGTACCAGGCCCTGAATCTCTGGCGGATGTCCCGGCCCTTCGCGAACAAGTTCGCTCCTACAGGGAGTTGCGCCGCCTCAGAAACTCAACGCCGGTGCTATCAATCCCGCAAATCAGACTCATGAATCGGCTGATCGCGATGGGTCGCGCGTTGATATTGTGCGGGCCAGGTTGCCAGACGGCCGCCCAGGTCGTCATCGGCGTGCAACGGCCAGTACGGATCGCGCAGCAGTTCGCGGGCCAGCAGGATGATGTCGGCCTGACCGGTGCGCAAGATGTGCTCGGCCTGGGCGGGTTCGGTGATCATGCCCACCGTGCCAGTGGCCATGCCCGACTCCTTGCGCACGCGTTCGGCGAAACGGGTCTGATAGCCGGGGCCGACCGGGATTTCCGCGTTGGCCGACGTGCCGCCGGAGGAAACATCGATCAAGTCCACGCCCAGATCCTTGAGACGGCGCGCGAGTTCGACCGTTTCATCGGGATTCCAGCCGTCTTCGACCCAATCGGTAGCCGACACGCGTACGAACAATGGCAGCTCTTCGGGCCAGATCGCGCGTACCGCTTTGGTAACTTCCAGGGTCAGGCGAATGCGATTCTCGAAAGAACCCCCGTATTGATCCTGACGCTGATTGCTCAGTGGCGAAAGGAACTGGTGCAGTAGATAACCATGGGCAGCATGCACTTCCACGACCTTGAAGCCGGCAGTCAGCGCACGCTTGGCGGCATCGACGAACGCTTGAATGACTTCCTGGATTTGCGCTTCGCTGAGCTGCACCGGCGCCGTGTGTTTTGGATCAAAGGCAATCGGCGACGGACCCCAAGGCGTCCAGCCGCCCTCTTCGGCCTTGATGCTGCCGGATTTTCCGAGCCATGGCCGCCAGGTGCTGGCCTTGCGCCCGGCATGAGCCAGCTGAATGCCGGCGACTGCGCCTTGGGCGGTAATGAAGCGGGTAATGCGTTGCAGCGGTTCGATCTGCTCGTCGTTCCACAGCCCGAGATCTTCGGGGGTGATCCTGCCGTCTTTGGTGACCGCCGTGGCTTCAGTAAAAATCAGGCCGGCGCCGCCGACTGCGCGGCTGCCGAGATGCACCAGGTGCCAGTCGTTGGCCAGACCATCCACCGATGAGTACTGGCACATCGGCGATACGGCAATGCGATTGAGCAGGGTCAGCTGGCGCAAGGTGTAGGGTTCTAGCAACAGGCTCATGGGGACCTCTCAGGCTGAATAATGTCGTTTTGGCTGGCTGTAAAACCGTACCAAGAGAGTAGTCGACAATCCTTTGCAACCGAGGGTTCCTGCCGATCGCTAGCGCGGCGCGATGTGGGCCACCATCAGTTGCACCGTTTCATTGCCGCGAAACTCGTTCAGGTCCAGCTTGTAAGCCAGCTCGACCCAGCGGATGTTCGGGTTGGGCCAAATGTCACGATCCACGCCAAACGCGATGGCATCGAGCTTGAGCGTGCCGCACTCGCTTTTGAGCACCATTTTCAGATGCCGCTCCCCCACGACCCGCTGCTCCACCAGCTGGAACACGCCATGAAACAGCGGCTCTGGAAAGTGTTGTCCCCAAGGGCCGGCATTGCGCAAGGCGCGGGCCAGTTCCAGGTGGAATTCTTCGACCGCCAAGGCTCCGTCGGACAGCAAGCGCCCGGTCAGATCGTCTTCATTGAGCTGACGCCGCACCTCGACATCGAACGCCTCGGCGAACGCTGGGAAATTGGCCTCAGGCAAGGACAGACCCGCCGCCATGGCATGCCCGCCGAACTTGCTGATCAGCTCGGGATGCCGTGCCGCGACCGCATCCAGCGCGTCACGAATATGAAAACCCGGCACCGAGCGCGCCGAGCCTTTGAGCACGCCATCGCCCGCACTGGCGAAGGCAATGGTTGGCCGGTGATAACGCTCCTTGAGGCGTGAAGCAAGAATACCGATCACGCCCTGATGCCAATCCGGCTCGAACAGACACAGACCGAACGGCATGGATTCCAGCGGCAGATCCTTGAGCTGGGCCAAGGCTTCGCGTTGCATGCCTTGCTCGATGGATTTGCGATCCTGATTGAGCTCATCCAGCTGGCCGGCCATTTCCCGGGCCAGGGTTTCGTCTTCGCAGAGCAGGCATTCGATGCCCAGACTCATGTCATCCAGACGCCCCGCCGCATTGAGGCGCGGGCCGATGATGAAGCCCAGATCCGTAGAGGTGATGCGCGACGCTTCGCGGCGGGCAACTTCGAGAATGGCTTTGAGTCCAGGGCGCGCACGCCCGGCGCGAATACGCATCAGGCCCTGATGGACGAGGATGCGGTTGTTGGCATCCAGTGGCACGACGTCGGCAACGCTGCCCAATGCGACCAGATCGAGCAATTCGCCCAGATTCGGTTGCGTACGTTGATTGGCCTCGAACCAGCCGTTTTCCCGCAGCCGCGCGCGCAAGGCCATCAACACATAAAAAATCACCCCGACACCGGCCAGCGCCTTGCTCGGAAAGCTACAGCCCGGCTGGTTGGGATTGACGATGGCGTCAGCGGCGGGAAGCTCATGGCCTGGCAAGTGGTGATCGGTAACCAACACCTGCAAGCCGGCGGCCTTGGCGGCTGCCACGCCTTCAACGCTGGAAATACCGTTATCCACCGTCATCAGCAATTGCGGCTGGCGCTGCAAGGCGACGGCGACGATTTCCGGGGTCAGGCCGTAGCCATATTCAAAGCGATTGGGCACCAGATAATCCACATGGGCCGCGCCCAGCAGACGCAAACCCAGCACGCCGACGGTACTTGCCGTGGCGCCGTCTGCGTCGAAGTCACCGACGATCAGAATGCGCTGGCGCTCGTTGAGCGCTGTCACCAGCAGATCCACTGCCGCATCAATGCCCTTGAGCTGCTGATACGGGATCAGCCGCGCCAGACTCTTGTCGAGTTCGGCCTCCGACAACACCCCCCGCGAGGCGTACAGCCGGGTAAGCAATGGCGGCAAATCGCCGAGAAAAGGCAGGGTTTCCGGCAACAGACGAGGTTCGATGCGCATGCGGTTTTCGCTGGTTCTCTGTGGTTATCGATCTAAAGCGTAGAGCCTGCCAATCAGTCGCGTTCGCCCGTAAGCCATTGCAACTGGACTTCATGCTGACCACGATCATCGGTCACGAAAATCGTGCCTTCGCTGATCATGACGTCCCACTTGATAACGCGGGGCATGTCCTTGGCCAGGACTTCCAGAATCTCTTGCGGCACTGAAGCGATATTGACGTTCTTCAGGTTCTTGACTGCCGGGATGACCTTGCCTTCCCAGACGCGCAGACTGCCGTAAGCCAGCAGGCTGGTGCGTTCCGTACGACGCGAACACCAGGTCAGGCGATCAGCGTCAGGCTGGCCGACTTCAATCCAGTGCAGGACGCGGTCGTCCAGGCTTTTTTCCCAAAGTGCGGGCTCGTCGACTTCCGACAACCCACGACCAAACGACAGGTGCTCGTTGTACCAGAAGGCATAGGCAAGCAGGCGCACAGTCATGCGTTCTTCGGTTTCCGAAGGGTGACGGGCGATGGTCTGTTTGACACTCTCGTAAACCCCACGATCCAGGTCGGTGAGGTTCAGTTCGAATTTGTAGGTCGTGGACGGCTGGGCCATGAACGGGCTTCTAGATGCGGGGAAAGGCGGCAAGTCTACCCGATGCAGCCCCGTTGAACGACCAAAGCCGGCCGATCACCTGACCGCGAGTATCGATGAACCCCTGTGGCGAACCTGTAATGCGGCGAATCACCGGAAATCCACGCCACTGTCATGCACATTGGTTCAATTGGCGCACATTGGTTTCAAGGCTTTGATATTCAATCAAAAAAAACGATATCCTCGACGGCATTGCGGGCATTGTTGCTGAATATGTCTGTTTCAGACGCTGATCACACCCGCTTCTTTCTTTGCATCCTATACTCAGCCATCTCTCGGGGACGACATTCGCGAATGCCTTATTGCAGCGCACTGCCCGCCAGGTCCTGCATGGCTTCTTTATTGGCCTTGCTGACGCTGTGTGCCTTGCCCTCCAGCAGCCAGGGGAAAGAAACGTTGATCTGGCTGTTGCGCGACATGCCGCCGGTGACCATTTTCTCCGGACCGCAACAGGGTCAAGGCGCTATCGACAGGCTGATGCCGCTGCTGATCGCCCGAATGCCTGAGTACGATCACTTGCTGATGCACGTGAATCGCGCCAGAGGGATGCAGATGCTTCTCGACAGGTCGTCGTTTACCTGCGATCCGATGCTGCTCTGGACTGCCGAGCGTGCGAAAAACCTGCTGTTTTCGATCCCGACCTATGCCGTACGCAGCAATGGCCTGGTGGTGCGTCACGACGATATGGCCAGCTTCGCGCCGTTTATATCCGATAACCAGATCGATCTGGCGGCGTTGCTCAAGAGCCGCACGATCAAGCTCGGCGTGGTTGCCGAACGCAGCTACGGGCCGGTCATCGACCGGATCCTGCGGGACACTCCAGCAAATGAACTCAATCTGCATTACGGCAACGATGCCATCGGCAGCCTGCTGCAAATGGAGCGCCTGGGCCGCTTGCAAGCCTTGATCAGCTATTGGCCTGAAGCGCTTTATCAGGCCCGCCAACAAGGCATTGTCGAGGAGGAGCTGATATTCCTGCCGGTCAAGGGCACGCCCAAATATCAATTCACCCATGTCGGTTGCTCGGACTCCCCCCAAGGCCAGCAGGCCATGGAGATCATCAATCGCGAGATGCGGGTGCTGCGCAAAACCAGCCTGATCGGGCTGTACGCGCAATGGCTGCCTAACGGCCAGCGGGAAGAGTATCTGCAGGATGCCAAGGCATTCTTTGAGGATGAATTGCGGTAACTGGCGGCCGGCGGCAGGAATATACCGACCCGGAAAAAAAGAAACCCCGAGCAGCGGGGAGACTACTCGGGGTAAACCGTGGTCCATCGGGACCAGTACGGCAGGCATCAATCACCGGAGCACAATGTTGAACCTGCCGTAATTAATCAGAGCGTACTGCCACCATAAGGTTCCCGGACTGCTCAAACAAAAACGGGAGACGAGATAAACGGGCGACTCAACGCCGCATGACGCATTGCGGCGATCACAGAAGGTTCTATTCGCCCTTCGGCAACCATCAGATCACGGCGCAAACCGTCGACCACATCCGTCAACTGGCGCTTGTCGCCCAGTTGCGCTGCGCTGAAAACACGCTTGATCACCACCGCTCCAGCCGCATCCTTGAGCGAGACCAAACGCTCACCCTGAGGTCCGGCCGGCCCAAGGTGGGCTTGGTAAGGGGCCAGAGCCTGACTTAGCAGTAAGCTGATATTTTCCATCTAGATCACCACTCAACAGTTTGAATGCAAAGGTGCTTATCAATGACCATCGGCGTCATCAGAAAGTTCTTATTGCTTGACCAGAGGGTGCAACTCACCGAGCACTCGAGCATGCCAGCGCAATGTGACAGAGAAAAAACCAGTCCGGTATTCCATGTGACGGCACAATCCGACGCTCTGCCCCTGTGGGAGAGGACTTGTCCTCGATGGCTGTCATTTCAGCACTGCAGGTGAGTCAGGCGGATCAGAGGCGTCTGGGCTGGCTATTGAGGACAAGTCCTCTCCCACAAAAGCCCTCTCTCGCACCGCAAGGCATTCCGGCCATAGAACCTGCTACGGATTTAGTGAGCAGCCTGGCCGCCGCAAACAAACTGTAGGAAATTTCACGGAGAATCACGACCTATTCCTACGCAGATTCCTCCTGCCATGGCGCCGCAGCCTGTCGAATCCTGGTATCTAATGCCGCCAGGGACCGCGCAAGCCGCTGCTCATGGGGATGCGCCCCGATACGTAATTCAAATGGAATGAACATTGTGAGCGCTTACGCCGAGAAATCCCTGCGCATCATCCTGGCCGACGACCATCCGATATTTCTCATCGGTTTGCGGGTGGTGCTGGAACAGAACAATGGCGCGAAAGTCATCGCCCAGGCCAGCAACCCGGACGAGCTGCTGGAAATCCTGCGGCGGGTTGAAGCTGATGTGCTGGTGACGGACTTCATGATGCCCGACGAACATCACAACGATGGCTTGCGGCTGTTGCACAGGATTCGCCGAGACTTTCCGGAACTGCCCATTATCGTGGTCACCATGCTCAACAATGCCGCATTGTTTCGAGCGATTCTGGAGTTGAAAATCCAGGGACTGTTAAGCAAGGCCAGCGTTGCCGGCGAACTGCCAGCCGCCATCGCCAGTGTGCGACGCAAACATCTCTATATTGCTGACTCGGTGCGTCAGATCATGCTGGACGCTGCTGATCATGACCTGAACGGGACTGTAAAACCGCTGTCATCCCGGGAAATCGAAGTCATCAGGCTGCTTGCGACCGGCATGACAATCGGAGAGATTGCCGTTCAGCTCAATCGCAGCAAGCAAACCGTGAGTGCGCAAAAAATCAATGCAATGCGCAAACTGGGGCTGGCAAGCGAGGCCGCGTTGTTCATCTACCTGCAGGAGAATGGTCTTGGCTGATAGTGGTTAGCCAGGTCTGACGGGCCTGCTGGCTCCTGCGCTCGGCAATCCACGGCATTACATCGTGTACCAACAAGGGTCGGGATATGAAATACCCTTGCAGCGATGCACCGTCCAGCGCCATCACCGAGTAGAAATCGTCAACAGACTCAACCCCTTCAAATACCACGTCCAGCGACATTTGCCGGGCGATCAGCATTGCTCCGGCAACCACGGCACCTTTGCGCGAGTCCTCTGCCATATCACGCACGAATTCAGCGGGCAGCTTGAGCTCGGTGAAAGGCAGCTGCAGCAACCGTTCAAGGTTCGACGCGCCGGTCCCGAAATCATCGATGGACAGCTTGCAGCCCTGCATGCGCAAGCGCAGCAGACCTTCTACTTGCCAGGTCGCAGGTTCGGGAGCCGCCTGCTCGACGATTTCCAGGGTCAGGATCTGCGCGGGTAATCCGAAATGCACCAGCCGGGCGAGCACCTGCTCGGCAAAATCGGGCTGTTCCAGTATTTGCGGGGTGATGTTGACCGCCACCGGCAGCGCCTCGCCCTGCTCGCACAGCATATCGGCAGACAGTTTCAGCGCCAGACCGAGCACGCGCCAGGTCAACGGCACCATCAATCCCGCGCCATCCAGGGCCGGGATGAAGCAGTCGGGGGTTAGCAGTCCATATTCCGGATGCTGCCAGCGCACCAAAGCTTCCACACCGAGTACTTCACCAGACAGGCTGACCTTGGGTTGATAACAGGCGACCCATTGCTCGGACAACACCGACACATCGATTGGCCCATCCTGTGCCGCCGGGTACAGTTCCTCGAAGCTCAAGGCGGAACGTGGGCTCGGCAAGGGTTCGTCGCAAGCATCCGGCAACACATCGTACGCTTCCAGCAATTCGCCGATAGCGACTGTAGACGCCGGTTTTTGCAGGCAGCCCAGCACCGTGATGCCCTGTTGCCGAGCCAGCTGCGCAACGCTTTCCTGAACGCTGGACTCGGTGCTGCTGAGGATGATCACGGCGCGCGCCTGACCGCTCAACGCCAGATGACGGATCAGCTCCAGACCATCAGGCCCTTCCATCATCAGATCGCAAATGGCGATGTCCACCCCGCCGCGTTTGTCCAATGACTGCCGCGCCTGAGCCACGCTGGGGGCAGTCAGCACATCGAAAATCTGATTGGCGTTGAGCATTTGATGCAACGCCATCAGCTGGAAAGGGTTGTCTTCGAGTATCAATACGGTAAGTGAACGCACGATCGGTTTCCTGACTCCAGGCCGCCTGGCCGAATGCCTTGTACTTTAACCAGCCACTCCCCCCTTGCCCTATAGGACATGTCCTAAATGAGGGACCGATCCATCTGCAAAATGATGTCGGCGCGTAGGCGAACCATGGATCGTTGCAGGATTGGCCAGTGCTCATCCAGAGCGGCTTGCGATTTATCACGTGCGTGTTCGTCAACAGCCGCGCAGGCCCTGGCGAGTTCGACAGCATCAACCAGACAGGCAGCGCCTTTCAAACGGTGCGTAATTGCGCTCAGGGCCTTCCAGTCGTGCCGCTCTACAGCCTGTTGAATCAAACCCTGCTCCTGATCCAGGTTTCTGCAGAGTTCGGCAAGCATGCGCTGCATTTGTTCATGATTGGCCTGGGTCAGACGCCTTAACGCGTCCATATCGAAGCTCAGTGGCGGCGCGTGGGCCGCAAGGAGCTGAGCCAGACGCTCAAGGGAAACAGGTTTCACGATGACCGCATCCATACCTGCGGCAATGCAGCGCTGTTCCTCTCCCACCAACGCGTTGGCGGTACAGCCGATGATCGGGCAACGCCAACGTGGCTGCTCGCCTTCCAATAACCGAATCGCCTCGGCCAGCTGATAACCGGTCATGCCGGGCATGTTGCAATCGGTGAGCAATAGATCAAACGCCTGCTCACGCCACAACTTCAGCGCCAATTGCCCCTCTTCAACCGCCACGACCTGATGACCAAGGAACTCAAGCTGTTGAGTCATGACCAGACGGTTCGCGGAAAGATCGTCGACGACCAGCACCCGCAAGCAGCGTAGCGCCGCTGTCTGAATCGGCGTTGAGATCGAAGTGGCGGGCACCTCGGCACCACGCTTGATGGGGATATCTACGATAATTTCAGTGCCGGTTTGTCCCTCCTCGCTGGACAGACTGATCTTGCCCCCCATCAATTCGACCAGCTGTTTGCAAATACTCAGCCCCAACCCTGTTCCGCCATAAGTGCCAGCAATCTCTTCGCTGCCCTGGACGAATGGCTGGAACAACTCCCTTTGCTGCTCGGGGCTGATTCCAACACCTGAGTCACGAACGCTGATGTGCAATAGCACCGACTCGGCGTCACGGGACGTGGCGTCGATACCCAGAACCACCGCGCCCTGCTCGGTAAATTTCAATGCGTTAGCCAGCAGATTGTGCAGAACCTGACGTAGACGCAGCGCGTCCAGCTGATAAACGCCCTGTGCTCTCTCGGCGAAATTCAGGGACAGGTCAACGTCTTTTTCCGCAGCCTGAGCCTCGAACAGCTGAACGATGCCTTCCATGAATGGCTGCAAAGGCACCAGTGCCAGGTTCAACCGCAGACTTCCCGCTTCGATTTTTGCCAGATCGAGGCTTTCGCCGATCAGTTCGACCAGCTCCGTTGCCGACCGAAAGGCCGTTTCCAGGCCTTGGGATGGGGCTTGGCCAAGGCGCAGCGCTTTTTCCCGCTCCAGCTCCAGCAAGCCGATGATCGCCCCCATCGGCGTGCGGATTTCGTGACTCATACTGGCCAGAAACGCACTTTTGGCCTCGCTGGCCCGGTCCGCCTGCTGGCGGGCGTCCCTTAACTGGGATTCCAACAGTTTGCGGTCGGTAATATCAATCCAGCCCCCCAACAGACCTTGCAGCTGACCGTCGGCACGGAAAAACGGTACGGTCCATTGCCGGGCATCAATCCGTCTGTCGACCAGCTGCATGCTGCGGTCCACAAACATAGGCTTACGGGTTTTCAGCAACGTCAGGTAATCAGCATGCAATTGCTGCGCGCTTTCGTGAGGAATC
Source organism: Pseudomonas sp. CFII64 (assembly GCF_000416235.1). Classification (GTDB taxonomy): domain Bacteria; phylum Pseudomonadota; class Gammaproteobacteria; order Pseudomonadales; family Pseudomonadaceae; genus Aquipseudomonas. The sequence continues at coordinate 183,127 of NZ_ATLO01000007.1, forward strand.
ACGTCGACGTCAATCAGACGTCGGCCGTTCATCTGTTCAAAACTGACCCCGAAACTTTCTTCGTAGCTGCTGTTGCAGGAAACCAGGCGCCCCATGAGATCACGAACGTAAATCGGGTTGGGTATGCCATTGAGCAGCGCATGCTTGAATGCGAGTTGATCGTTAAGCGCTTCTTCGGCTTTCTGGCGCTGGCGAATCTGACCCTGCAAGCGGCTGCTCCAGATCATGGAAACCATGCCAATGAGCAACGCCACAACCAGCAACCAGTAAATCCAGGCCGGAATCCGGTTCCAGATTGAAGGCTGCGGGACCACCGCACCCAGCCATTTCATGCGAATGGCGCGCATTTCAGGCACCGGAAACTCTTCAAGGGCCTTGTTCAGAATACTCAGCAACTCCGGCTGGGCCTTGATCACCGAAAACCGGTCCGGGGACCAGCGGCCATCGACACTGCGACCCACCTTGAGTGTGTCGGGCAGATTCAGGTGAGCGCCCGCTTCATTCTGCACAGTCGCGTCGGCCTGACCGTTGGCGACCTGCTGACGCGCCTCTTCGTAAGTCGACACCTGACGCAGCTTGACTGCGGGAAACTCGCGCCGGATCACTTCTTCCAGCGCGTGCCGGGCGGGCAATGCCAGCGTCCGCCCCGTCAAATCCTTCAGCGATGCAGGCGACTCGCTGCCTGCCCGCACCACGAAGACCCAACTGTTGCCCCCAAAGGCATAGGTGAAATCGAGGATTTTCCGCCGCTCGTTGTTTTCCGCCAGGGTTGTGTTCATGTCGGCTTGAGCGGCGCGCAGAAGATTCAGGGTCGCGCGGGTCGAAGCGACTTCCGCATGCACGAACTGCAGACCGGTCAGACGGGAGATTCTCGCCAGAATATCCACGTTCAAACCCACCCACTGGCCGTTCGCGTCTTTGTAGATATAGGGCGGATGCTGACTGGTGGCCACCGTGACATTGGGGTGTTTGACGATCCATTTTCTTTCGGCATTGCTCAGCGTTATGCGCTGGCCATTCACATCGGAGCCCAGACCCAGCGTCCAGCGGCCGAGAATTTCGCGGTTAAGGGCCGTACCGAGGCTGTTCAACGCTTGATTGATCATCGCCAGCAGCCGCTTCTGGTCGTCCCGAACTGCAAACGCAAAGCCCATCGGCGGCAGCGCGCTCTCGAACTTGATCTGGAAATCCAGATACGGATGCAAGGCGATGTAGGAGCGCGCGATCACTTCATTGCCAATGAAGGCGTCGGCTTCACCGTGACTCAAGGCTTCCAGGGCACTGAACAGGTTCGGCGCAAGAATGATCTCGCTGTCCGGATACGTCGTATGCACGACATGATCATCGGCATAGCCATCGAGCAATACGATCTTTTTTCCGGCCAGATGGGGCGGCAGTTCTGTGTCGGAGCCGCGACCGATGACGAACGAGCGATCCGGCATATAGTCGCTTGAATAGGCTAACCCGGACACTCCGCGCTCATAGCCGTTGGCGCTGGTCAGGATATCGATCGTCCCGTTGCGTAACGCAACAACCGCCTCATGCCGTTTGGCGAAACCCACGACCTCAATCGTTGTACCCAGCTTACTGCCAATCAGGCTCAGGTAATCGGCGCTGATTCCCTGGTAACGGTTGTGGTCGCTGGTGATGTCGATGGGTTCATAGTCTGCAATGGAAATGCCGACGCGCAGTTTTTTGCGCTGCTGCAGCCATTGGCGATCCGGGATGTCGAGCGCCAGGGGTTCGAGCACCACAAAAGGCGCCACAAGATTGAACGGCAGGCTCTGGGCGGCGAAGGCCCGTTGACTGAGCAGCAGCAATATCGACAAGAAAACCGCGTGAAATACGCGATTATTCGCTGCATGGCCGGGCGCCTTCAAAGCACGCACAATGTTTGTTTCTTTCACTAAAACTGACTCATCCGCAGGTCCTCAACCCCCAAAGTTTGGCATGCGGAAATGAGAAGGCCCGCCGGGTGGCGGGCCTAAAGTTGTTACACAACGATACCGTTACAACGGTTTGCCACGATTGCCATGCTGGCTGACGAAGGCCTGTATGGCTTTGAGGTCGTTTGGCAAGACAGTGCAGCGTTCGTCACGCTCGAATAAATCAGACAAATGTGCAGGTAGTTCAAGCGCTTTTCCTACGCCCGCCTTCTCCACTGCCTCAGGGAATTTGACCGGATGGGCGGTGCCGAGGATCACCATCGGCGTATCCAGGCTGCGACGGCAGGCGCGAGCCGCCTTGACGCCGATGGCGGTGTGCGGATCCAGCAGCTCACCGGTTTGCGCAAACACCTCGGCGATGGTTTCGCAGGTCTGTTCGTCACTGACCGCCAGGGAGTCGAACAGCTTGCGGGTTTCGGTCCAGCGCTCGTCTTCAACGCTGAAACCGCCACCTTGCTTGAACGTATCCATCAGACCGGCAATGGCCGCGCCGTTGCGACCGTGCATGTCGAACAGCAGCCGCTCGAAGTTCGACGAGACCATGATGTCCATCGAAGGCGACAACGTGGCGTGCAGGGTTTCCTTGACGTACTGATTGCCGCTCATGAAGCGGTGCAGGATGTCGTTGCGGTTGGTGGCGACGATCAGCTGGTTGATCGGCAGCCCCATGTTGCGGGCCAGGTAACCGGCGAAGATGTCGCCGAAGTTGCCGGTCGGCACCGAGAACGACACCGAACGCGCCGGGCCACCCAACTGCAGGGCCGCATGGAAGTAGTAGACGATCTGGGCCATGATCCGCGCCCAGTTGATCGAGTTGACCGCCACCAGCCGCGTGCCCTTGAGGAAAGCCTGGTCAGCGAAGCTGTTCTTGACCATTTCCTGGCAGTCGTCGAAGTTGCCTTCGACGGCGATGTTGTGGATGTTATCGCCGAAGATGGTGGTCATCTGCCGACGCTGAACGTCCGAAACCCGGTTGTTGGGGTGCAGGATGAAGATGTCGACGTTGTCGCAGCGACGACAGCCTTCAATCGCTGCCGAACCGGTATCGCCGGAAGTTGCGCCCAGAATCACCACACGCTCGCCGCGCTTGGCCAGCACGTAGTCGAGCAGACGACCCAGCAGTTGCAGCGCGAAGTCCTTGAACGCCAGGGTCGGGCCGTGAAACAGCTCCAGCACCCATTCGTTGCCGTTCAACTGACGCAGCGGCGCCACCGAACTGTGGGCAAACACGCCGTAGGTTTCTTCGAGAATCTTCTTGAAATCCGCATCCGGGATGCTCCCGGTCACGAAGGGGCGCATCACGCGGAAGGCCAGTTCGTGATAAGGCAGGCCGGCCCAGGAAGCGATTTCTTCCTGGGTGAAGCGCGGCAGGTTTTCCGGCACATACAGGCCGCCATCGCTGGCCAGGCCAGTGAGCAGCACGTCTTCGAAATTCAGCGCAGGCGCTTGGCCGCGGGTACTGATATAGCGCATAAGTCAAACCTTCGGTTTGAGCTTCAAGCTTCAAGCGTCAAGCTGCAAGTTCGAAGCGATAGGCTCCTGGCTTGCAGCTTGTCGCTGACCGCTTGCAGCTGTGTTTAATTGAGATGTTCAACCCGAATCCGGACCACCGGACCCACCACATCCTGCAACGCTTCCAGTGCCTGGATCGCGTCATTCATGCGCTGCTCGATCACGCGATGGGTCAACAGAATCATCGGCACCAGGCCGTCATGTTCTTCGACTTCCTTCTGCATGATGGATTCGATGTTGATGCCGCGCTCCGACAGAATGCTCGCCACTTGCGCCAGTACGCCCGGATGATCCTTGGCCTGGATTCGCAGGTAGTACGCGCTTTCGCAGGCTTCGATCGGCAGGATCGGATGCGCGGAAAGCGAGTCCGGCTGGAAGGCCAGGTGCGGTACGCGATTTTCCGGATCGGAAGTCATGGCGCGCACGACGTCCACCAGGTCAGCGATTACCGACGAAGCCGTAGGCTCCATGCCGGCACCGGCGCCGTAGAACAGCGTCGAGCCCGCTGCGTCGCCATTGACCATCACCGCGTTCATCACGCCGTTGACGTTGGCGATCAGTCGATCGGCCGGGATCAGCGTCGGGTGAACACGCAACTCGATGCCGGCGGCAGTGCTGCGCGCCACACCCAGGTGCTTGATGCGATAGCCCAGCGCTTCGGCGTAATTCACGTCAGCTGTCGTCAGCTTGGTGATGCCTTCGGTGTAGGCCTTGTCGAACTGCAGCGGGATACCGAACGCGATGGAAGCCAGAATGGTCAGTTTGTGCGCGGCATCGATGCCTTCGACGTCGAAGGTCGGATCGGCTTCGGCATAACCCAGGGCCTGAGCTTCGGCCAGGACGTCCGGGAACGTACGGCCTTTTTCACGCATTTCAGTGAGGATGAAGTTGCCCGTGCCGTTGATGATCCCGGCTACCCAGTTGATACGGTTTGCCGACAGTCCTTCACGGATTGCCTTGATCACCGGAATACCGCCTGCCACTGCCGCTTCGAACGCGACGATGACGCCCTTCTCACGCGCCTTGGCGAAAATCTCGTTACCGTGCACGGCAATCAGCGCCTTGTTGGCAGTGACGACGTGCTTGCCATTTTCAATGGCTTTGAGGACCAGGTCGCGGGCTATGGTATAGCCGCCGATCAGCTCGATGACGATATCGATTTCAGGGTTGGTTGCCACCGCGAATACATCGCTGGTGGTCGAGGTACCGGTAATCTGGCAGTTGGGGTTCGGCGTACGCATGGCAATTTGTGCCACTTCGATTCCACGCCCGGCGCGGCGGGCAATCTCCTCGGCGTTACGCTGAAGTACGTTGAAGGTACCGCCACCGACAGTACCTAGCCCACAGATGCCTACTTTGACCGGTTTCACTATGAACTCCCCGTAAAACGGCCAACGCAAGGCTGGCCGTGGAAAACAGCCGCACGTCACCATGCGGCTCTCAATTTAACGGGACGACGCTTGCAGCTGTCGTCCCACGGTCTTCAAGGAAACCTTGATGACGCTGGATTATTCGGCGCCGAGCGCCAGTTTGGCCACTTGCGCCGCAGGCTGGTAACCCGGGATCAGTTGACCGTCAGCCAGAACGATGGCCGGTGTGCCGTTGACACCGATCGACTGGCCCATTTCGAACTGCTTGGTCACAGGGTTGGCGCATTTAGACGCCTGGATGTTCTTGCCATCGACCATGCGGTCCATGGCGCCCTTGCGATCCTTGGAACACCAGACTGCCTGCAGTTGCTCATCGCCGGGCGAACCCAGGCCCTGACGCGGGAAAGCCACATAGCGGACTTCGATACCCATCTTGTTCAACTGCGGCACTTCGGCATGCAGTTTGTGGCAATACGGGCACGTGGTGTCAGTAAATACGGTGATGTGTGATTTGGTTTCGCCAATGGCCGGGTAGACCACCATTTCAGCGGTCGGGATGCCGTTGATGGTTTTGGAGATCGCCAGGCGCTCGGTTTTCTCGGTCAGGTTGACCGGTTTGCCATCCTGGATCTGGAACAGATAACCCTGCATGACGAACTGCCCGTCGCCGCTGGCATACAGCACGCGGCCGCCCTTGAGCTTGACCTCGTAAAGGCCGTTCAGCGGGCTGGCCGCGATGCTGTCGACCGGCAACTCCAGCTTGAGTGAATCCAGCGTCTTGCGAATAGCTTGTTCGGCGGGCGCATCAGCCTGAGCAATCAGGCTGAAGGTACTGGCCAGCGCAATGACTGCGGCGGCGAAAATCTGGGTCACGCGCATGAAAACTCCTCGGGCGGTGGGCAAATGGGCGGCGCTGAAAACAGCGGATGCCAGCATCCATTTGCGAAACCGGCAAAGACTATCACATAAGCCCCGCAACACCGACCCGGACCGACGCCGGATATCGGGCAATTCCTGCCATTGGTACGTTCAGCCGCGCGGGTGATGTTTGGCGTGCATGTCCTGCAAGCGGGCCCGAGCGACATGGGTGTAGATCTGCGTGGTCGACAGATCGCTATGGCCCAACAGCATCTGCACCACGCGCAAGTCTGCGCCGTGGTTAAGCAGATGGGTCGCGAACGCATGGCGCAAGGTATGTGGCGACAGTGACTTGCCGATTCCGGCCACGGCGGCCTGGTGCTTGATGCGATGCCAGAATGTCTGGCGCGTCATTTGTTCGCCGCGCAAGCTGGGGAACAACACATCGCTGGGACGCCCGGCCAATAGCTCATCGCGAGCACCGCGCATGTAGCGCTCGATCCAGACGATGGCCTCTTCACCCATGGGCACCAGCCGCTCCTTGCTGCCTTTGCCCATGACCCGCAATACGCCCTGTCGCAGGTTGACTTGCTCCAGCGTGAGGCTGATCAATTCGGTGACGCGCAGACCGCAGGCGTACAGGACTTCAAGCATCGCGCGATCCCGCTGGCCAATGGCCTCGCTCAGATCGGGTGCCGCCAACAAGGCTTCGACATCGGCTTCCGACAGCGACTTGGGCAAGGGCCTGCCCAGCTGTGGCATGTCGATTTGCAATGTCGGGTCGACCTGGATCAGCTTTTCCCGCAGCAAATAGCGATAGAAACCGCGCACTCCGGACAAAAAACGTGCGGTCGAACGTGGCTTGTAAGCCTGGTCCACGCGCCAGGCCAGATGATCCAGAATGGCTTCGCGCCCGACACTGATCAGGTCCACGCCCCGCTCTTCAAGCCAGCCGTTGAACAAGGCCAGGTCGCTGCGATACGCATCGCGAGTGTTGTCCGAAAGCCCTTTCTCCAGCCACAGGGCGTCGAGAAAACGGTCGATCAGCGGATGGTCGATTGCAGACATAGGTGATGGGCGCTTGTGCTGTTTCGCGAAAGACCGCTATTGAACACGGACAATAAAATCCCGGGCACAAAAAAGCAGCCCGAAGGCTGCTTTTTTTTGCATCGGATTGCTGGACTTAAGCCAGTTTTTCCTTGATGCGAGCTGCTTTACCGGACAGGTCACGCAGGTAGTACAGTTTGGCTTTGCGAACGTCACCGCGACGTTTCACAGCCAGGCTGTCGATTTGCGGGCTGTAAGTCTGGAAAGTACGCTCAACGCCAACACCGTTGGAGATTTTACGAACAGTGAAAGCACTGTTCACGCCACGGTTACGCTTGGCAATTACTACGCCCTCGAACGCTTGCAGACGCGCACGGTCGCCTTCCTTCACTTTCACCTGAACGACAACAGTGTCGCCCGGGGCAAAGGTAGGGATCTCTTTCGTCATCTGCTCTGCTTCGAGTGCAAGAATGATTTTGTTAGTCATGCTGTGCTCCTAAGGTGATCCATCTGGATCGACCATCGATACGTTAACTATCGTCCCGCTCGCGGATGTATTCCGCCAGCAGCTTCTTCTCTTCTCCAGAAAGCGAGCGGCTTTCCAGAAGATCGGCGCGTCGTTCCCAGGTCCGCCCAAGGGACTGCTGTAAACGCCAACGCCGGATATGTGCGTGATTGCCACTAAGCAACACGTCGGGAACACGCTGATCCACATACACCTCCGGTCGGGTGTAATGCGGGCAATCCAGCAGACCATCCGTGAAGGAATCTTCCTCCGCGGAGTCCGCATGCCCTAAAGCTCCAGGCAGCAGCCGCGTAACCGCGTCGATCAGCACCATTGCCGGCAGCTCGCCGCCAGACAGTACATAGTCACCAATCGACCACTCTTCATCGACATGAGCTTCAATGAAACGCTCGTCAATGCCTTCATAACGACCGGCGATGAGGATAATCGCTTCCTCCTGTGCCAGTTCGCGTACAGCAGACTGATTCAGTTGGCGGCCTTGTGGCGACAGGTAAATTACCTTCGCCGCTTCCCCTGCCGCTTGCCTGGCCTGAACCAGAGCATCTTCAAGGGGCTTGATCTTCATCACCATGCCCGGACCACCGCCAAATGGGCGATCATCCACAGTGTGATGTCGATCCGTGGTGTAGTCCCGCGGATTCCAACAAGTGAGCTGCAACAGCCCTTGTTTCACCGCTCGGCTGGTTATGCCGTATTCGCTGATGGCGGAAAACATCTCGGGGAACAGACTGATCACTTCTATGCGCAGGCTAGCCATGGCGCTTAGAAGTCCGCATCCCAATCCACCTTCATCTCGCCGGCACTCAGGTCGATTGCCAACACGCATTGCTCCGTATAGGGCAACAGGCGTTCGCGATCATCCAGGCTGCCTGCGCAGGGCTTGACCACCATTACATCGTTCGAGCCGGTTTCCAGAAGATGATCGATTTTCCCGAACAATTGCCCAAGAGTGTCGATAACCTTCAAACCTTCCAGCTGGTACCAGTAGTACTCGCCGTCGGTCAGATCAGGGAACAGGTTGCGTGGCACACAGATTTCGTAACCGGACAGAAGACGAGCTTCTTCACGATCATCGAGACCTTTGAGCTTTGCGACCAGGAACTTGTTTTGCAAGCGTCCGCTGACCAGCTCTACCTGTTTAACGCTGCCTTCGCGCCGAAGCGTCCAGGTTTTGTAATCCAACAGGTTTCCAATCGGATCAGTAAAGGAAAAGACCTTCACTTCGCCGCGAACGCCGTGAATCGAGTAAATCTTGCCAATGACGATCAAATCGTCGGCAACAGTTGGCGTCGCGTTCATATTGCTCAGGCCGCGACCTGAGTCTTGGCTCGTTCTTTCAACAGCTGAGCAACGCGCTCGGATGTTTGTGCACCCACGCTCATCCAGTAAGCCAGACGCTCGTCGTTCACGGACAAACGAACTTCCTGACCACGGGCAACCGGGTTGAAGAAGCCAATTTGCTCTTTGTGTGAACCGTCGCGCGCATTGCGGCTATCGGTAACAGTGAGGTGGTAAAACGGGCGCTTTTTAGAGCCGCCAAGGGCAAGACGGATGGTTAGCATTGAACATCATTCCTGTAGTCGGTGCTGCAAATCTAAGATGCACAGCGGGCATAGGTGCCCGAAAGGCCGCATATTCTAAGGAATATCCGGACTTTTGCAAATGTCTTTTTCCGGCGCCTATCGGCATGCCATCAAGATTTGCTATGGAGCCGTCAGTTTCGACGGCGGATAGACACCCGCCAGACGGGTGTTTTGCCAGAGGTTCCCCCCCGGCGAGCTGCGCGCAAACGAACTTGCGCGCGACGTAATCACATCTTCGGCATGCCGCCGCCGGGCAACATTCCGCCCATGCCGCGCATCATTTTCGCCATTCCGCCTTTCGCGGAGAATTTCTTCATCATCTTCTGCATCTGTTTGTGCTGCTTGATCAGACGCCCGATGTCCTGAACCTGCGTGCCCGAACCCATGGCGATGCGACGCTTGCGCGAACCGCTGATCAGCTCCGGGTCGCGACGTTCGGCCGGGGTCATCGAGTTGATGATGGCTTCCATCTGCTTGAACTGTTTCTCTGCCGCGCCCTGGGCATTGCCCATTTGCGAGAGATTCACACCGCCGATGCTCGGCAGTTTGTCCATGAGGCCGCCGAGACCGCCCATGTTCTTCATCTGTTGCAGCTGATCGCGGAAGTCTTCGAGATCGAAGCCCTTGCCCTTCTTCAGCTTCTTCGCGAGCTTGTCGGCCTTGTCCTTGTCGAGGGTCTGTTCGGCCTGCTCGATGAGGCTGAGCACGTCGCCCATGCCCAGGATTCGCGAAGCGATACGGTCGGGGTGGAACGGCTCGAGCGCGTCGCTCTTCTCGCCCATACCGATGAATTTGATTGGCTTGCCGGTAATTGCCCGGACCGACAGCGCCGCGCCACCGCGTGCATCGCCATCGACCTTGGTCAGGATCACTCCGGTCAGCGGCAAGGCATCGCCAAACGCCTTGGCGGTATTGGCGGCGTCCTGGCCGGTCATGGCGTCGACCACGAACAGGGTTTCAGCCGGCTTGACCGCAGCGTGCAAAGCCTGGATCTCGCCCATCATCTCGACATCGATGTGCAGACGACCGGCGGTATCGACGATCACCACGTCAATGAACTTGAGCCTGGCTTCTTTAATAGCTGCCAGCGCAATCTCGACCGGCTTCTGGCTGATGTCGGAAGGGAAGAACGTTACGCCGATGTCATTGGCCAGGGTTTCCAGCTGCTTGATGGCCGCGGGACGATACACGTCCACCGAAACCACCATGACGGTTTTCTTCTTGCGCTCCTTGAGGAACTTGGCCAGTTTGCCCGCAGTGGTGGTTTTACCCGCACCCTGCAGACCGGCCATCAGGATTACCGCCGGAGGCGTGACGGCAAGGCTCAGCTCTTCGTTGGCCGCCCCCATCATGTCTTCCAGCTCGGCCTGGACGATCTTCACGAACGCCTGGCCCGGCGTCAGGCTGCGCGACACTTCAGTGCCGACAGCGCGCTCCTTGACCTTGTTGACGAAGTCTTTGACTACCGGCAAGGCAACGTCAGCTTCAAGCAAAGCCATCCGCACTTCGCGCAAGGTATCTTTGATGTTGTCCTCGGTCAGCTTGGCCTTGCCAGTTACGTGGCGCAGCGTCTGCGAGAGACGGTCGGTAAGGTTTTCAAACATGCGCGATCCTTTCAGGCTCTCGTCGAACCCCGGTTGATGCGGCCCGGCCCGTATTAAAATTGGCGCTCGGCGAGCCTGCGGCTTGAGCAGGTCGCGGATTATAGCGAAGACTCCGCCCGGAGTCTGCCTCTGTGGTCTTTCGTGAAATGCGGGTTGTATGCGAAACTCAGCGCCTTTCGGGCCCGCCCATCAGGATTTATGTTCCCCTTGCCACCCAGCCTGCTACCCAGCCTCGCCGCCGCCTGCCTTTATGCCGCTGCGACCATCTATCAGGGCCTTCGCCTGAGCCAGGGCACCAAGGCCGACAAACGGCTGCTTTGCCTGCTCGGCACGCTTGCCGTCATCGCGCACGCCACTGGGCTTTTCTCGCAGTTGGTGCGGCCTATCGGGCTCGGCCTGGACTTCTTCAGCGCCGCCAGCCTGATTGCGGTGGCCGTGATTGCCCTGACGCTGCTCGCCACCGTACGGATTCCGGTGGAAAACCTGCTGGTGCTGTTGTTCCCGCTGGGGCTGGCCACCGTGCTGCTGGCGCAGTTCGCGCCGACCGGCACCGTGCAGCCGATTGACGAGGAACCGGGGATTCTCAGCCATATCCTGCTGTCGATCCTGGCCTATGGCATGTTCACCATCGCGATGTTCCAGGCGCTGCTGCTGCTGGTGCAGGACCATCAACTCAAGCACAAGCACCCTTCAGGGCTGATCAAGAACTTCCCGCCGCTGCAAACCATGGAAAGCCTGTTGTTCGGCTTTCTATGGGCCGGCTGGTCGCTGCTGTCGCTCTCGCTGATTTCCGGCTGGCTGTTCGTCGAAAACCTGTTCGCCCAGCATCTGGTGCACAAAACCCTGCTGGCGTGTCTGGCCTGGATAGTCTTCAGTGTGTTGCTGTGGGGTCGAAATCGTCTGGGCTGGCGCGGACACAAGGCCATCCGCTGGACCCTGGGCGGCTTTTGCCTGCTGATGCTGGCCTATTTCGGCAGCAAGCTGGTCCGTGAATTCATTCTGCACATCTGACGGGCGTAGATCATGGATAACTTGCCCATCGGCCCAATGCTTGGTGTTGTTGCGCTGCTGATCCTCTGGTCAGCCTTGTTCACGGCCGTCGAAGCCGCGCACCACCGCGTCAAGGCCCTGCGAATCGGCACTCGCCCAACCGACCCGGCCAAGCCGCGACTGGAATTCCAGCTCGGCAGCCTGATCCTGACCAATACCCTGGTCAAAACCCTGATCGTGGTAATCGCGACGTTGCTGTCGCTGCGATACTGGCTTGATAACGGCCCGACGATTGCCTGGCTTGTCACCACCGGCCTGATCCTGGTGTTCGCCGAATACGCCCCGCGCCGTCTGGCCGTGCGGCATCCATTGGCCATTATCAAACTGGCCAACGGCATGCTCAGTATCCCGATGAAAATCATGTGGCCGCTGGCCTGGCTAATGAGCACCCTCGCCACCGTACTGGTGCTGCCGTTCAACGCCCGCAACAAGCCTGCCCCCCGACGCGAAGACGATCAGGATTCCTTGTCGGACCCGAATCAGGACGGGGTCCACGAGCATGAGCCTGGCGGTTCGCCGGTACTGTCCGGGATTCACGCGCTGGACAGCATCACCGTCAACGACATTCTGGTGCCGCGCAGTGATGTCGACGGGATCAATCTGGATGACTCCATTGAGCAAATCATCGAGCGCCTGATCGTTTCCCGGCATACCCGCTTGCCGGTGTATCACAACGACATCAATCAGGTTCAGGGCGTCCTCAACACGCGCCAGATCAGCCATCTGCTGCCCAAGGCCGAGTTGACCAAGGAGCAATTGCTGGCGGCTTGCTATGAGCCGTACTTCGTGCCGGAAAGCACGCCGCTGCAACTGCAACTGCTGAACTTTCACAAACAGCAGCGGCGCCTGGGCGTGGTGGTCGACGAATACGGCGAAGTGCTGGGCATCGTGAGCCTGGAAGACATTCTCGAAGAAATCGTCGGCGAATTCGAAAACGAACAGACCCTCGACAACCCGCACATTCATCCTCAGGCCGATGGTCGTCTGGTGGTCGATGGCGCAGCGTCGATCCGCGATCTGAACAAGAGTCTGGGCTGGCACCTGCCTTCAGATGGCCCGAAAACCCTGAACGGCCTGGTGACCGAAGCGCTGGAAACCATTCCGGAAAGCTCGGTATGCCTGAAGATCGGGCCGTATCGCCTGGAAATCCTGCAAACCGAAGACAATCGCGTCACTCGTGTGCTGATGTGGCAGAACTCGGCGACCCGCGCCGTCAATTAAAGCGTCGTTGCAGGCAAAACCTCCTTGTTCTGCCCGCAGCGGCCTTTCTATAATCGAGCCGCTTACCCAGCCCCGCCGATCCGCGTGCTACCCGCACTCTGGCTGATCGGCCAGACACACAGCCTGAACCGTTCCGCGCACTTCCCTGGCATCCGCCCTACCCTTCGGCATTGCCACGCCTCTTGCCCACATCCGGGCTACCCTGATCAGCGCTGCCCCCACAATAATTAACGTTTGCCGCCGCACGTCGCCCAGCCAAGGCGATTGTCGACAGGCAAGATGACTGTCAGGGATTCCCGCATGACCAGAACTTCCGCCTTGGGCGACACTCACGCTGCTCCGGCTCGTCCGGCCAACTCTGCGACACGGGTCGCCACGGCCAGCTTCATTGGTACGGCGATCGAGTTCTACGACTTTTATGTCTACGCCACCGCCGCCGCGCTGGTGATCGGTCCGGTGTTCTTTCCGCAGACGTCCGGCACCGCACAGATGCTGTCGGCGTTTCTGACCTTCGGTATCGCTTTTCTCGCACGCCCGTTGGGTTCAGCGCTGTTCGGCCACTTTGGTGACCGCATCGGTCGCAAGTCGACGCTGGTCGCTTCGCTGTTGCTGATGGGGGTTTGCACCACGCTGATCGGCGTGCTCCCCGGTTACGCAACCATCGGGGCCTGGGCGCCGATTCTGCTGTGCGTCCTGCGTTTCGGGCAAGGCCTGGGCCTGGGCGGCGAATGGGGCGGCGCGGCGTTGCTGGCCACTGAAAACGCCCCGCCGGGCAAGCGTGCCTGGTTCGGCATGTTCCCGCAGTTGGGCCCTTCGATTGGTTTCCTCGCCGCCAACGGGTTGTTTCTGACCCTGGCGATGACGCTGGACGACGAACAGTTCCGCTCCTGGGGCTGGCGGATTCCGTTCCTGCTCAGTGCAGTGTTGGTGATGGTCGGCCTGTACGTGCGGCTTAAACTGGAAGAAACGCCAATTTTCGCCAATGCCATTGCGCGCCACGAGCGGGTGAAAATGCCGATTGCCGAGCTGTTCAGCCAATACTGGGCGCCGATGCTGCTGGGTGCGGCGTCGATGGTGGTCTGCTACGCGCTGTTTTACATCTCGACCGTGTTCTCGCTGAGTTACGGGGTTTCGACCCTGGGCTACAGTCGCGAAACCTTCCTCGGCCTGCTGTGCTTCGCCGTGTTGTTCATGGCGGCCGCCGTGACCGGTTCGGTCGGCGTCCGGTGCTGATCATCGGCGGGGTTCTGGCGGTTCTGTCCGGCTTTACCATGGAGCCCTTGCTGACCCATGGCACGACCTGGGCAGTGGCCTTGTTCCTGTGCATCGAACTGTTCTTGATGGGCATCACCTTCGCGCCGATGGGCGCCATGCTGCCAGAGCTGTTTCCGACACGCGTGCGTTACACCGGCGCGTCGGCGGCCTACAACCTGGGAGGAATCGTCGGCGCATCAGTGGCGCCATTTTTCGCCCAGAAACTGGTGGCGATGGGCGGCCTGAGCTGGGTTGGCGGCTATGTATCAGCTGCGGCATTGATCAGCGTGATTGCCGTGCTGTGCCTGAAGGAAACGCGCCACGCCGATCTGGACAAGATTGCCTGACGCCACTTGTGTAAAGTCGACGGATGATTTGCAGCGCGTGCTGCCGGTCATTTGTCGGCTAACCGCCGAAAACCCCGTATTCATTGGTTATTCCCGCAGGCACAGTGATTTCGACGGCTATTCTGAAGACTCCGGGGAACCGTTCTGAAGACGCCAGAGATGAACAACACGCTAGCCATCATGCAACCTTATTTCTTCCCCTATCTGGGGTACTTTCAACTCATCGCGGCGGCGGAACGCGGAGTGATATTCGACACCGCGCAGTACTGCCGCAAGACCTGGATGAATCGCAACCGGATTCTTGATGCAAAGGGCGGCTGGCAATACATCAACGTGCCGGTCAGCACCACACTGGGCACCTCGATCCAGGCCACCACGGTGATTGATCACGCGGCCGCATTACAACGCATTCTTGGCCAGCTGGAGCACTATCGCGGCAAGGCCCCTTTCTATCAAAAAGTCCGCGACCTGATCAGAAACACATTTGCCTCGGTCAGGGACAATGGCGTCGGCGAACTGAACACGCAGTCGCTCAAAACCACCTGCGATTACCTCGACCTGCCGTTCAGCTGGAAGCCGCATTCGGCCATGGATCTGCAATTGCCGCCCATTCAACATCCAGGCCAATGGGCACTGGAAATCAGCAGCGCACTGGAGGCGAGCCGGTATATCAACGCGCCGGGTGGACGGGCGATATTCGTTGCCAGTGAGTGGCAGCAACGGGGCATAGAGTTGCGCTTTCTGGATGTGTCGACGTTTGTCTACGACACCGCGCCTTACGAGTTCATCGGCAATCTATCGATTCTCGACGTCCTGATGTGGAACCCGCCGGGCGACGTCACGGCTTACATTCACGAAAACACGCGAACAGCCTGTTAAACGATCCGGCGAGCCCCGCTGGATACACACGCCACAGTTGCCATCCGGGAACTGTGGCGTGCGCGTGGGTCAGGTTACAACTGAACCTTCACTGCCCGGGAAGCACGCGTCGCCTTGGCGCGAGCGGCTTCGATGGACTCGTCCCGAGCCAGGGCCACGCCCATGCGGCGCTGACCATCGACTTCCGGTTTGCCAAACAGACGCAGTGCCGTATCCGGCTCGCTCAGGGCCTGGCCCAGGTTGGCGAACGCCGTCTGGGTGGACTTGCCCTCAACCAGAATCACGGCTGACGCCGAGGGTCCGAACTGCCGAATCAGCGGGATTGGCAGACCGAGAATGGCGCGGGCGTGCAATGCGAATTGCGACAGATCCTGCGAAATCAGGGTCACCAGGCCGGTATCGTGTGGACGCGGCGAGACTTCGCTGAACCAGACCTGATCACCTTTGATAAACAGCTCGACGCCAAACAGCCCGCGACCGCCCAGGGCTTCAGTCACGGCCTTGGCGACGCGCTCGGACTCCGCCAGGGCAACCGGGCTCATGACCTGTGGCTGCCAGGACTCCTGATAGTCGCCTTTCTCTTGACGATGGCCGACCGGCGCGCAGAACGTCGTGCCGCCCACGTGACGCACGGTCAGCAGGGTGATTTCGTAATCGAAGTCGATGAAGCCTTCGATGATCACCCGACCTTTGCCGGCGCGACCGCCCTCCTGGGCGTAATCCCAGGCTTTCTGCACGTCATCGGTGGTCTTGAGCAGGCTCTGGCCCTTGCCCGACGAACTCATCACCGGTTTCACGACACAAGGGAAACCCAGGTCTTCCACGGCCTTGCGATAATCTTCGAAGGTGTCAGCGAAGTGATACGGCGAAGTCGGCAGGTCCAGCTCTTCAGCGGCCAGACGACGAATGCCTTCGCGGTTCATGGTCAACTGTGCGGCGCGTGCAGTGGGAATCACGGTGAAGCCTTCGGACTCCAGTTCCACCAGCGTCGCGGTGGCGATGGCCTCGATTTCCGGCACGATGAAATGTGGCTTCTCGGCTTCGATGACTGCACGCAGCGCGGCGCCGTCGAGCATGTTGATCACATGGCTGCGATGGGCGACCTGCATGGCTGGCGCGTTGGCATAGCGATCAACCGCGATCACTTCGACGCCAAGGCGTTGCAATTCGATCACTACTTCCTTGCCCAGTTCGCCGCAACCGCAGAGCAAAACGCGGGTCGCGGTAGGCGACAGTGGAGTTCCGATTTGAGTCATCTCAGGTCCTCGTGGAGCAGATATCGAGGGCAGCCCGCCAGAATGCGGGACGCCACGGTGGAGAAAGGCGCGCAATTTACCACGAAGCCCCGGGAATTGGATCTCAGCCCGGACAAGCGTTCTTGCGCGCGCGCCAGACCATGATCAGCCAGACCGCCGTCACACCGACGAATTTGGAGGCCAGAGCAGTCACGATGACTGGCGTGGTCATGGCGTCGATCATGCCGAAGAAGATAAAGGTGTCCAGCGGGATGCTCAGCGCCGAGCTCAGCCAGAGTCGGTCATGCAGCGGCCGCTTGGTGATGGTGAAAACCAGCCAGTCGATGCATTCCGACACCGCGAACGCCGTGGCACTGGCCAGCGCAATGGTGGGATCGGAAGTCACGTAGGACAACACCAATGCCGCCAGCATGGCGAAGATCGCGCCATGGCCGAAGCGGGTCTGCACCATGTCGCGCAGCACGAACACCAGGCCACCCCACGCCGACCAGATGACGTCCAGGTGCGGCGCGGTGGAGAACGCAAAGTTGATCAGCACGACACTGCCGATGTAGGTGATCAGGAAGAGCATGGGCGAGGCTTATGTGGCGGGAAGATGCGCTGATAGTACCAGCCGCGTGACTCTGTAGGCGCCAACTTGTTGGCGAGGCGTAGTGTCGGACAGACCGCAGTCTCAGGAAGGGGACGGCACCGACCAGATCAACCCGTTCGCCTCGGCCCGCTCATGGCACAACACCAGCACCGCACGACGCTGCTCGTTGTCCAGAGCGTGCCAGTCGGTGATTTCCTTGACGGTGCGCTGGCAGCCCATGCAGACATCATCGTTATCCAGCGCACAAATGCTCACGCAAGGGGACGCGACGCGACGTTCCTGCATGATCAGTCTTCCTGCGGCTGCAGGTCCCGGGCGTAGCGCCGGGCATTGCTGACGTAATGCGCGGCGCTGGCTTCGAGCATTTTCTTCTGGATATCGGTGAGCTCGCGCACCACCTTGCCGGGCGAGCCCATCACCAATGATCCGTCGGGAATGACCTTGCCTTCGCCGATCAGCGAGTTGGCGCCGATGATGCAGTATTTGCCGATTTTCGCGCCATTGAGGATCACCGAATTGATGCCGATCAGGCTGTAATCATCAACGCTGCAACCATGCAGCATGACGTTATGGCCAATGGTCACGCCTTTGCCAATTTCCAGCGGCGAGCCCATGTCGGTGTGCATGACGGTTCCGTCCTGCACGTTGCTGTTTTCGCCAATATGAATCAGCTCGTTGTCGCCACGCAGCACGGCGTTGAACCAGACGCTGGCGCCCGCCTCCAGCTTGACCTTGCCAATTAGCACGGCGTTGGGTGCGACCCAGCTGTCAGGATCGGTTTCGACACGGGAGTCGCCCAGGCGGTATTTCATGCATCGTTCCTCAAGGCTCGGCGGCCGATTGTTCAAGCTCGGGTCACGGAATGTTCGGGTGGCTGATGCAGGCTGATTTTGCTGTCATACAGCACATTGATCAGCTCGACGATCATGATCGCGGTCAGGCCCCAGATTTTATACTCGCCGTAACGATAACTGGGTACGTACCAGCTGCGCCCCTGGTAATCGATGCGGTGGGTATGTTCCCGGGTGTCCTGGCGAAAAAACTCCAGTGGCACGCTGAAAACGGCAGCAATCTCTGCATCATTGGGGCGGTATTCAACGAAATCAGGGATCAGTCCTACGTAAGGCGTGACCTTGATGCCGTGCTTGGAGATCAATGGGCTGAGCGGGCCGATAACCTCCACCAGACCTGGTGGCAAGCCGATTTCCTCTTCGGCCTCGCGCAAGGCGGTGAACACCAGGTCCACGTCATCAGGATCGCGCCGCCCGCCGGGGAACGCCACTTCGCCCCCATGGGTCGACAGACCGCTGGCACGCAGGGTCAGGATCAACTCGGGTTCGTCACTGCGAGTAATGGGCAATAACACCGCAGCCTCGGGAAAACGTCGATCCGTCTCAAGAGTGCTCGGCGTATGACTGCTTACACGGCGAAGTAGCTCGTCCAGCATGGGAAATCTCGATCTGTTGCCTACCCGGCATCATGCACCAAAGCAGCCAACTGCCCAAGCCCTTGTAGGACAACTCTGACCAATACAAAGCGCTTCTTGCCGAGCAGGCGCGTCGCACGCCAAGATAGCGCCTGAATTCAGCAATCGAATAACTCCATGAAATTCTGCAGCCAGTGCGGTAACCCGGTCATACAGCGTATTCCCGAAGGCGATAGCCGCCCACGCTACGTCTGTGAGCACTGCCACACCATTCATTATCAGAACCCGAATATCGTGGCGGGTTGCCTGCCCCTGTGGGACGACAAAGTCCTGCTGTGTCGGCGTGCCATCGAGCCGCGCCTGGGTTTCTGGACCCTGCCCGCCGGATTCATGGAGAACGGCGAGACCATCGAGCAGGCCGCGCGCCGTGAGACGGATGAAGAAGCCTGTGCGGTCCTGGGCGATCTGCATCTGTACATGTTGGTCGATGTGCCGCATATCAATCAGGTCCACGTGTTCTATCGTGCGCAGATGGCATCCCCGACATTCGCCGCCGGCATCGAGAGCCTGGAAGTGGCCTTGTTCGACGAAGCCGATATCCCATGGTCCGAGCTGGCTTTCACGACGGTCAGACGTACTCTAGAATGCTTCTTCGCCGACCGGCGCCAACAGATTTACCCTGTGCGAACCGACGCGTTGCCGCCGTCGCGGCCTATACAGGACACTTAACATCATCGGCGCAGCTTGGCGCCGCTTCAGGGAAATCGTTTCGATGCGTTGGTTGCTTGCTGTCTTGTGCTTGTCATTCGTTCCGCTGTCCCAGGCTGCGTTCACGCAAACCATCGTGCCCAAGGGCAGCGAGCAGAAAATCGTCGGCAACAAAGTGATCAACACCGAGAACATTGCCGATCGCAAGATCGAAAAGGTTCTGGTGCTCAAATCGGCGCGTCAGTTGCAGCTGATCAGTGGCGGCGAAGCGCTCAAGACGTATCGCATTTCCCTGGGCAAGCAACCCAAGGGCACCAAGTTGCAGGAAGGCGATCAACGCACGCCGGAAGGTTTCTACTGGCTGGACTGGCGCAAAAACAGCACCAACTACAACCTGTCGATGCACATCTCCTACCCGAACATCACCGATTCGGCTCGCTCGCGGCGCGAAGGGGTCAAGCCCGGCAGCATGATCATGATCCACGGCACGCCTGTGGATGAGGAATACCCGGAATGGTATTTCCAGACACTGGACTGGACCAACGGCTGCATTGCCATGAAAAACAATGACATGCGCGAGGTGTGGGATCTGGTGAAGGACGGCACGATGATTGAGATCAGGCCGTAAGGCGGTTGCCCGCACACATCAACCTACGAGAACCTGCTGTAGGAGACTCATCCGCAAAGAGGCCGTTAGACTCCAAGCCGTAGGGGCGGATTCATCCGCGAGAAGTGGTACATCTG
>NZ_ATLO01000008.1 GCF_000416235.1 Pseudomonas sp. CFII64
TTGCCTTCGCGGATGAATCCGCTCCTACGACGTCTGCGCAGGCCAGGCGCTCCCATTGTCTGGCGCAATCATCATGATCACCACCTCCAAACTTCCGCCCCGTCCCCGCTGGCGTAGCCTGGCGCTGCTGGCGATCTTGCTCGCGCCTTTGCTGTGGCCGCTGGAGCATCTGGCCGAGCGCTATTACCGTAACGAGCTGATCAGCCAGAATCGCCAGACCCTGGATTTGTACGTGGCCAACCTGTTGGGTACGCTGCACCGTTACGAAACCTTGCCGCAGATTCTCAGCCAGCTGCCAGCATTGCGCGCGGCACTGGCGGCGCCTCAGGACGCCCCGACGATCAACGCAGCCAATCAGCTGCTTCAGGAAATCTCGCGGCAGACCGGCGCTGAAGTCATGTACCTGATGGGCCCGGACGGCACCACACTGGCCGCGTCGAACTGGGACAAGCGCGACAGCTTCCTCGGCCGCAACTTCGCTTTCCGGCCTTACTTCAATGATGCGATGGCCGGCAATCTCGGGCGTTTTTTCGGGCTGGGAACCACATCGGGCAAACGCGGGTACTTTTTCGCCTCGGCGGTGCGCAACGAAAATCAGGTCATCGGCGCGCTGGTGGTGAAGGTCGACCTGGACCACACCGAAACCTTGTGGGGCAAGACGCCCGAGCAATTGCTGCTCACCGACCATAACGGCGTAGTCATCCTGACCTCGAATCCGGAATGGCGTTTCCGTGCCACCCGCGCCCTGAGCGAAGAGGAAAAACAGGCAATCGTCGCCATCCAGCCGTATCCCACCCGCGATCCACGGCCCTTGCGACTCAACGAAAAGGCCTGGCTGACCCAGACCCAGCACATCGCGGAAACCGGCTGGAGCGTCAATATCCTCGCGCCGCGTGCCTTGATCGACCGACCGGTACGCACGGTAGTCGCGGTCGGCGGCGCGACCTTGCTGGTGGTGATGTTGCTGTTGGGCATCATGATCCAGCGCCGTCGGCATTATCTGGACCGCATCGCCTTTGAAGCCAAGGCGCGCCGCGAGCTGGAAGTGCGAGTGATCGAGCGCACCAGCGATCTGGAAGGCCTCAACAGTCGGCTCAAACAGGAAGTGCTGGAGCGCGAACAGGCGCAGCAGGAACTGGTGCGCGCCCAGGATGAACTGGTGCAGGCCAGCAAACTGTCAGCGCTGGGCACCATGTCCGCGAGCATCAGCCATGAACTCAATCAACCGTTGGCGGCCATTCGCAGCTACGCGGAAAACGCCGAAGTGCTGCTCGACCACGGGCGCACCGACGACGCGCGGGGCAACCTCAAGCTGATCAGCGAGCTGACCGGGCGCATGGCTTCGATTATTGCCCACCTGCGCGCTTTCGCCCGGCGTGATCGCCATGCGCCGGAAAGCGTTGCCCTGCAACCGGCGCTGGATGACGCGCTGGCGTTGCTGGCCAAACGCCGACGCGCCATGGAAGTGGAACTGATTCGCGATTTGCCGGACGCCACGCTGTGGGTTCAGGCCGGGGAAACCCGCTTGCGTCAGGTGTTGGGCAACCTGCTGGCCAACGCGCTGGACGCCCTGACCGAAAAAGGCCCGCCGCGCAAACTCTGGTTAAGTGCCGAACAAACCCCGGAAGGCGTCAACCTGTTCATTCGCGATAACGGTCCGGGGTTTTCCCAGGAAGCACTGGCCCACGCCCGCGAACCCTTTTTCACGACGAAGACACGCACGCAAGGGCTGGGCCTGGGTCTGGCAATCTGCGATACCCTGATGCGCGCGCTGGGCGGTGAATTGCTGTTCGCCAATCATCCCGGCGGCGGCGCCTTGCTAACCTTACGCCTGCGTGCCGGCGCGTCCGGCGTCAGCCTTCAACCGCCCGAGGATCTTTCCGCATGACCGCCATCGACAGCCAGATCCAGGTAGTGCTGATCGACGACGACCCGCACCTGCGCCAGGCTTTGAGCCAGACGCTGGATCTGGCCGGCCTCAAGGTCTTGACCCTGACCGAAGCCAATGGTCTGGCGGGCCGCGTCGGCCGCGACTGGCCCGGCGTGGTGGTCAGCGATATCCGCATGCCGGGCATGGACGGCCTTGAACTGCTGAGCCAACTGCACAGTCAGGACCCGGAACTGCCGGTTTTGTTGATTACCGGGCATGGCGATGTGCCGCTGGCGGTGCAGGCCATGCGTGCCGGGGCCTATGACTTTCTGGAAAAGCCTTTCGCCAGCGATGCCCTGCTCGACAGCGTGCGCCGCGCCCTGGCGTTGCGGCGTCTGGTGCTGGACAACCGCAGCCTGCGCCTGGCCTTGAGCGATCGCCAGCAGTTGAGCACGCGCCTGGTTGGCCAGTCCGCGCCCATGCTGCGCTTGCGTGAACAGATCGGCGCGCTGGCGGCCACCAGGGCCGACGTGCTGATCCTTGGCGAAACCGGCGCCGGCAAAGAAGTGGTCGCCCGCGCGCTGCATGATTTGTCGAACCGGCGCAGCGGGCCGTTCGTGGCGATCAATGCCGGGGCGCTGGCCGAATCCGTGGTCGAGAGCGAACTGTTCGGCCATGAACCGGGCGCTTTCACCGGCGCGCAAAAACGCCGGATCGGCAAGTTCGAGTTCGCCAACGGCGGCACGCTGTTCCTTGATGAAATCGAAAGCATGAGCATGGACGTGCAGGTCAAGCTGCTGCGCCTGTTGCAGGAGCGTGTCGTCGAACGTCTGGGCGGCAATCAGCAGATCGCGCTGGATATCCGGGTGATCGCCGCGACCAAGGAAGATTTGCGTCACGCCGCCGATCAGGGCCGCTTCCGTGCTGACTTGTATTACCGCCTGAACGTCGCGCCGCTGCGCATTCCGCCACTGCGCGAACGGGGCGAAGATGCGCTGATGTTATTCCAGCACTACGCCGATGCGGCGAGCATGCGCCATGGCCTGCCCAGGCATGAACTGCAACCGGGTCATCGCGCCCTGCTGTTGCGTCATACCTGGCCAGGCAATGTGCGCGAGCTGCAAAACGCCGCCGAACGTTTCGCGCTGGGCCTGGAGTTGGCGCTGGAAGGCAACGATGTACCGACCATGCCCGCCAGCGGTGGCGGCCTGAGCGAGCAGGTCGAAAGCTTCGAGCGGGCGCTGATTGCCGCCGAACTTGCCCGCCCGCACAGCTCGGTGCGCAGCCTCGCCGAAGCCCTTGGCCTGCCGCGCAAAACCCTGCACGACAAGCTGCGCAAACACGGCCTGAGTTTCGGCGACAGTGGCAGCAACGCCGAGGATGCGGAATGAGCCACGACCCTCTCAATCAGGCTGATCATCTTGAAGCCGTGCTGCATCACGACATCCCGCTGACCCGGGAGATGGGCGTGAAAGTCCTGAGCTGGCAAAACCTGCAATTGCGTCTGCATCTGCCGCTAGAGCCGAACATCAATCACAAGAGCACGATGTTCGGCGGCAGCCTGTATTGCGGCGCGGTGCTGGCGGGCTGGGGTTGGCTGCACCTGCGTCTGCGCGAAGCCGGTATCCGTGACGGGCACATCGTGATTCAGGACGGACAGATCAGTTATCCACTGCCGGTACGCGGCGATGCGGTCGCGATCTGCGATGCGCCGGATGCCGCGCTGTGGGACAAATTCCTCGCCACCTACCAACGCCGAGGCCGCGCGCGCCTGACGCTACCGACGCGTATCTGTGCGCCAGACAGCGAAGCCGAAGCGGTGAGGTTTGTCGGGCAGTTTGTGTTGCATCGGTAGTATCAAGTCTGTCTGACACACCGCTTCGCGGCCGTCGTAACCTCCGAACGCTCCCACAGAATCATGCTGGATCGCCCCCACAATGGAACGCATTTCGAACATCCGTAGGACCGGCTTTAGCCGGGAGGGCAATTGAACGGCTCGGGACTGAAGTCGCGCCTACGGAGGTTTGCTTACGAACGCGCCAGATCCAGCAGTTTCTCGCGCCACGCCGCTTCGGCGGGCAGCGCCAGGAAGAACGGGTTGCGCAGCGACTCCCGCGCCGGATAGCTGAACGCTTTGCCGGATAATTCAATCACTTCCCCGCCCGCGCCTTCCAGCACGCCTTGGGCCGCCGCCGTGTCCCATTGGGAAGTCGGGGCCAGGCGCGGATAGCAGTCGGCAGCGCCTTCGGCCAGCAGGCAGAATTTCAGCGAACTGCCGATATTGGTCAGGTGCAGATGACCCACCGCCGCCGACAGCCCGGCCAGCAAGCGTTCCTGTTCGGCGCTGGTGTGGCGGCGGCTGGCGACCACGGTGAAGTCGTGGCCTTCACCCGGCTCGACGCGCACGCTGATCGGCGAGATATGGTCGTCATCGTCGCTGCGCCAGGCGCCCAGACCCGCGCCGCCAAAGTAGCAGCGGTTGTTGGTGGGCATCGACACCACGCCAAACACCACACGACCGCGTTCGATCAGCGCGACATTGACGGTGAATTCTTCGCTGCCGGAAATAAACTCCTTGGTGCCATCCAGCGGATCAACCAGCCACCAGCGCTCCCAACTGGCGCGCTCGCTCAGCGGAATGTCGGCGTCTTCTTCGGACAGCACATGTATGTCCGGTGCCAGCGCCTGCAAGCCTTCGACCAGCAAATGGTGCGCAGCCAGGTCGGCGGCGGTGACCGGCGAATCGTCGGCTTTGGAAGTCACAGTGACGTTGGCGCGCCAGTACGGCAGGATGACTTCACCCGCCAGCCGCGCCAGTTTGATGACCGGAGCGAGCAGCGGATGCGGAAGATTGTCGAGGGTGTCGATCATGGCAGGTACAGGCCTCGCTGGGTCAGCAGGTCGCGCACCAGATACAGCGCAGCCAACGCTCGTCCTTCGCTGAACTGCGGATGCTCAATCAGACTGGACAGCTCGCGCAGGTTGACCTTGTCGACGCGCATTGGCTCGGGCTCATCGCCTTCCAGCCGTTCTTCGTACAGATCGGTAGCCAGCACCACCTGGATTTTCTGGCTCATGTAGCCCGGCGACAACGACAGCTCGGTCAGGTGTTCCAGCTGATGCGCGCCATAGCCGGCTTCTTCCTTGAGCTCGCGGTTGGCAGCGGCCAAAACGTCTTCGCCCGGCTCGATCAAGCCCTTGGGTAATGACAATTCGTATTCATCGGTGCCGCCGCAATATTCTTCGATCAACACCGCGTGATCGGCATCGAGCATCGCAACGATCATGACCGCGCCGTAGCCGGTGCCTCGACCGACCAGACGTTCGTAGGTACGCTCAACGCCGTTGGCAAAGCGCAACTGCAGCTCTTCGACGCGGAACAAGCGGCTACTGGCGACGATCTCGCGGGCAAGTACGGTGGGTTTCTGGCGCATGACGGGCTCCTTTGCGTTGACGGCGTACTATACCGTGGCTTTTCCGATTGTCTGTGTCGGATATGCTTATGCCATTCATCTACCCGAGAGGCCCGAATGCCTTCCATGCCTTGGCGCGACATCGATACCGTTCTGCTGGATATGGACGGCACACTGCTGGACCTGCATTACGACGAACATTTCTGGCTGCAGCACTTGCCCGCGCGCTATGCCGAACTGCACGGCATCAGCCACGCCATGGCGCTGCTGGAGATGAAACCGCTGTTTGAAAATAACGCCGGCACGCTCAATTGGTACTGCCTGGACTTCTGGAGCGCCGAGCTGAAGCTGCCGATCCGCGAGCTGAAACTGGAAATCGCGCACCTGATTGCCCTGCGCCCGGATGCCGAGACGTTCCTGGCCGCCATCAAACAGGCCGGCAAGCGCGTGATCATGATCACCAACGCGCACCGCGATTCGCTGTCGCTGAAGATGGAGCGCATCGAGCTGGCGCCGTATTTCGAGCGGCTGATCAGTTCCCATGACTACGGTTTCCCCAAGGAAAACCCGCAGTTCTGGGATGCCCTGCAAGCCGATATCGCCTTCGACCCGGCGCGCAGCCTGTTTATCGACGACACGCTACCGATTCTGCGCAGCGCCCGCAAATTCGGCATCGCCCACTTGCTGGCCGTCAGCGAACCCAACAGCCAGAAAGGCCCGAAGGACACCGAGGAATTCGACGCGGTGAAGGATTATCGGGAGTTGATAATGGGGTTGTAATGCCGCCTTGTGGGAGCGAGGCTTGCCCGCGAATCCGCGGTAGGATCGACCGTAGGAGCGACTTTAGTCGCGAAAGCCGCGAGCCTCAACTGCCCTCCCGGCTAAAGCCGGTCCTACAGTCCAACCGTCCTGGTTTACTCAGGAATACGCAACACCTGACCCGGATAGATCTTGTTTACATCCTTGAGCATGGGTTTGTTGGCGTCGAAGATTTTCTGGTACTTGTTGGCGTCGCCGTACACGCGCTTGGAAATTGCGCTGAGCGTGTCGCCTTTTTCAACGGTGACGAACTTCGCCTCGGTCGCAGGTGCAGCGCCAGCGGCGATGGTCATCTGGTCGTCGACTTTTTCCACGCCGCTGATATTACCCAGTGTCAGCAGAATCTTTTCTTTCTCTTCCTGGCTGGCTGCCTCACCGGTGACAGTCACAGTACTGCCTTCAACCGTGGTCTGAATATTGGGATTGCCCAGGCCTACTGCGGAGATGTGTTTTTTCAACGCTTCATCGGAAGCGTTGGCATCGCCTGGCGTGATCGCGTCCAGAATCTTTTCGCCGGCTTCTTTCAAAAAACTAAAAATGCTCATCGATGCTTCTCCATGCGTATCGTTGGTGTGAATAGATAACGATAGTTCGAACCAGCCACCTCGCCGTTTGTTCCGACTAATTGCCATCCGCCCATCTGACCGCCCGACAGGCTAGAATCAGCCGCTTGCATTGCGCAATGGAGTGACGATGGACATCAAACAACTAAAATTCCTGATTGCCCTGGACGAAACGCGGCATTTCGGCCAGGCCGCCGCCCGCTGCAATATCACCCAGCCGACCTTGTCCATGCGCCTGCGCAACCTCGAAGAAGAACTGGATCTGCCCCTGGTCAATCGCGGCCAGCGTTTTGAAGGTTTCACTGCACCGGGCGAACGCGTGCTGGCCTGGGCGCGCACGGTACTGGCGGCCTACGATGGCTTGCAGGCCGAAGCCGCCGCGTGTCGCGGGAATCTGGTCGGCACGCTGCGCCTGGGCGTGGTGCCGCTGTCGAGCTTCGATCCGCTGCCACTGCTGCAACGCCTGCATGAAACTCATCCGAACCTGCGTTTCGAGCTGTCGGCGCTGAGTTCCGAGCAGATCCTCGAACAATTGGCGAGCAACCGCATCGATCTGGGGGTTTCCTATCTGGAACGCCTGGACACCGAGCGCTTCGATGGATTGGAACTGGCGGAAACCCGCATGGGACTGCTTTACGACCAACGGTATTACAACTTCAAGGCACCGGCCCTGACCTGGGCGGACCTGATCGAATTGCCTTTGGGTCTGCTGACCAGCGGCATGCATTTTCGCCAATCCATCGATCACAACTTCCACAGTCGCGGCCTGCAACCGCAACCCTTGTTACAGACCGATGCCGTTCATCAATTGCTGCAGGCGGTGCATGGTGGCTTCTGCTGCGCGATCATGCCGCTGGACGGCGGGCTGGAAAACCTCACCGAACACCTGCGCCTGCACCCCATCGACGATGCCCGTACCTTGGCGCGCCTGGGCTTGATCATGCGCCGCAGTGCCCCGCGTTCGGCCCTCGCCGAAGCGTGCCTGGCGCTATACCAGAAAATCAGCGAAGAACATTGATCGACGTCATCTATCGGAACATCAGAACAAGCGATTAGACGTTATCAGACGGGAGGCCTACGCTAGGGACATTCTAGATGTCACTCTGCCGGTACTTTCCCATGCACGCCAAGCGTACGGTCAGCACGGCGCCCGCTCAACACTCGCCCGCGCCTGACGCAAGCCAGTCCTACAACTACTCGAACCTGACGCGCGAAGCCTCAGCACGCGCGGACCTGGCCGAAGAGGTCGCCCTGGCGATTGCCTTCAGCGGCATCAGCCAGGCCGTGATGTTGGTCAGCCCTACCGATCTTGAGGATTTCGTCGTCGGTTTCAGTCTGGGCAGCGGCATCGTCGCCTCGCCCGACGAAATTTATGACATCAAACTCAGTGGCTATGGTTCGGCGCAACAGGCCGATGTTGAAATCGCCAGCCGTGCGTTCTGGAACCTCAAGCAGCAGCGCCGCCACATGGCCGGCACCAGCGGCTGCGGGTTGTGCGGCGTGGAAGCGGTAGAGCAAGCCTTGCCCGAATTGAACGTATTGCCCGGCGCGCCATTGCCGCCCATTGAATGGCTGGACGGCCTGCGCCAGCGCATCGGCGAGTTCCAGCCCCTGGGCCGGCATTGCGGCGCGGTACACGCCGCGATCTTCATGGACAACCACGGCCAACTGCTGCTGGGCCGCGAGGACATCGGGCGCCACAACGCGCTGGATAAATTGATCGGCGCGCTGGTCCGCCAGCAAATCCCCATGGCCGGCGGCACCGCCATTGTCACCAGTCGTTGCAGCCTGGAGTTGATCCAGAAAGTCCTGCGCGCTGGCATTCAGACACTGGTCAGCCTGTCGTCACCCACCGGCCTGGCCCTGCAATGGGCGCGCCGTCATAACCTGAATCTAATTCACCTGCCGCAGCACAGTGCGCCGCGGGTCTACAGCCCTGCGATGGAGAATCAAGCGTGAGCATGCATAAAGAAGCCGACAACAAACCGGTCCCGCGCTACAAGCCCTACAAAGGTGCGGCCGGCGGTTGGGGCGCATTGATCAGCGTGACTCATCACTGGCTGTCCAGCGACAACGCCCTGAAAAACCTGCGCATGATGCTCAAGACCAACCAGAACGGCGGTTTCGACTGCCCGGGTTGCGCGTGGGGCGATTCCCCGGAAAGCGGCATGGTCAAGTTCTGCGAGAACGGCGCCAAGGCGGTCAACTGGGAAGCCACCAAACGCCGCGTCGATGCGTCATTCTTCGCCCGCTACAGCGTCAGCGCATTGCGCGAGCAAAGCGATTACTGGCTTGAATATCAAGGCCGCCTGACCGAGCCGATGGCCTACGACGCCGAAAGCGATCGCTACAAGCCGATCAGCTGGGACAACGCGTTCGCCTTGATCGCCAAACACCTGAAGGCGCTGCCAAGCCCGAACATGGCCGAGTTCTACACCTCGGGTCGGGCGAGCAACGAAGCCGCTTATTTGTATCAGCTGTTCGTGCGCGCCTTCGGCACCAACAACTTCCCCGACTGCTCGAACATGTGCCACGAAGCCAGTGGCGTCGCGCTGTCGCAAAGCGTGGGCGTCGGCAAAGGCACGGTTACCTTCGATGACTTCGAACACGCCGATGCGATTTTCGTCCTCGGCCAGAATCCGGGCACCAACCACCCACGCATGCTCGAACCCCTGCGCGAAGCGGTAAAGCGCGGCGCTCAAGTGGTCTGCGTCAACCCGCTCAAAGAGCGTGGCCTGGAACGTTTCCAGAATCCGCAGCACCCGATCGAGATGCTCACCAACGGTGACCGTCCGACCAACACCGCTTACTTCCGCCCGGCACTGGGCGGCGACATGGCGTTGCTGCGCGGCATGGCCAAGTTCCTGCTGCAATGGGAACGCGAAGCCCAGGCCGCCAACGCGCCGCTGGTGTTTGATCACGCGTTCCTCAACGAACACACCCACGGCGTGCTCGATTACCTGGCGGCCATCGACGATACGTCGTGGGAATCGATTGTCGAGCAGTCCGGCCTGCCCTTGAGCGACATCGAGCAAGCGGCGCGCATGTACGCCAAAGGCAAGAACGTGATCATGTGCTGGGCGATGGGCATCACCCAGCATCGCCATTCGGTGCCGACCATCCAGGAAGTCGCCAACCTGATGCTGCTGCGCGGCAACATTGGCCGTCCCGGCGCGGGTCTGTGCCCGGTGCGCGGCCACAGTAACGTGCAGGGCGACCGGACCATGGGCATCAACGAGCGCCCGCCGGCGTTCTTCCTCGATGCGCTGGAAAAACGCTTCCAGTTCAAGGTCCCGCGTGAAAACGGTCACAACGTGGTGGAAGCGATTCACGCCATGGCTGAAGGTCGCGCCAAAGTCTTCATCGGTCTGGGCGGCAACTTTGCCCAGGCCACGCCGGACAGCACGCGCACTGTTGCCGCGCTGGGCAATTGCGACCTGACGGTACAGATCAGCACCAAACTCAATCGCAGCCACCTCACCCACGGCAAGGAAGCGCTGATTCTGCCGTGCTACGGCCGCACCGACATCGACAAGCAGGCCAACGGCCCGCAAGCGGTCACCGTGGAAGATTCGTTCAGCATGGTCCACGGCTCCAACGGCCAGCTGGACCCATTGTCTGCGCTGATGAAGTCCGAGCCGGCCATTATCGCCGGTATTGCCAACGCGACGCTGGGCAAGCAACCGGTGGACTGGCTGTGGCTGGTGGAAGATTACAGCCGTATTCGCGACCTGATCGCGGACACGATTCCGGGCTTCAAAGACTTCAACGTACGGGTGAAAAATCCGGGCGGTTTCTATCTCGGCAACGCGGCGGGTTCGCGGCGCTGGAACACGCCAACCACGCGCGCCAACTTCAAGGCCAACGTGCTGCCGCTGGATCTGGTGCATGAAAGCGTGCGTTCAACCGGGCAGATTCCGGACTTGATCATGCAATCGATGCGCTCCCACGATCAGTACAACACCACGATTTATGGCCTGGACGACCGTTATCGCGGCGTCAAAGGGCAGCGTGACGTGTTGTTCGTCAACGAAGCCGACATCATCCGCCTGGGTTTCCAGCCTGGACAAAAAGCTGACGTGATTTCGATCTGGGGCGACAACCGCGAGCGCCGCGTCAAAGGCTTCACGCTGTTAGCCTTCGACATCCCGGCCGGCCAGGCCGCCGCCTATTACCCGGAAGTGAATCCACTGGTGCCACTGGAAAGCATCGGCGACGGCAGCAGCACGCCGACGTCGAAGTTTGTGGCGATTCGTCTTGAACGGGCCAGTGAGACGGCGCGGATTGTTTGATTGAAGCCGACGTCTTCACCTCCGGTAGGAGGGGACTTGTCCCCGATGACGTCAGATGGCCCAGCATCATTGACCATGACACAACCCGGTGACAGCGCCGACGTCTTCCCGGACAAGTCCGGTCCTACCTTCTCCCGTCGAGGGATAACCTTCGCGGGCAAGCCTCGCTCCAACGAACCAGGCAAGCGCCCAAAAAAAGGCCCGTTTCGCGAGAAACGGGCCTTGATCAAGTAACCTAAGACTGTCAAAACGACTTTAAGTTCCTTAGTTAAAACAGTAACTTAGCTATATGTGTGTCAGTCGTGTTACTCGTCGGAATTACATTGCCACAATCTTCACTTGACCTCAGGATCGCGCCGTCATCCCTATGAGGTTCCTTACATGAAGTATTCCTCGATTCTGTTGTTGTCACTCACTCTGGCCAGTGGTTTCGCCTCAGCAGGCGGTACGCTCGAATCCGGTGTGGGCGGAGCATTGGGTGGGGTACTCGGTTCAGTTGTCGGCCAGCAGATTGGCGGCAGCACAGGCGCAGCGATTGGCGCTGGCCTGGGCGGCGCAGGTGGCGCGGCCGTGGGTGCGGATCGTCGTAACCGTACAGAAGCTGCCATCGGTGGCGGTATCGGCGCAGCAGGCGGCAACGTGATCGGCCGTAGCGTCGGCGGCAACACCGGCAGCCTGGTCGGCGCAGCCGCAGGTGGCGGCGCGGGTGGTGCGCTGGGTAACTACATGGGCAACGAAAGCCGCAACGATGAGCGTTCGGATCGTCGCTATCGTGGCGATGATCGCCGCCATTATGATCGTGGCCACGGCCCGCGTGGCCATGCTTACGGTCATCGCAAAAACCATCGCGACTATCGTCACCGTTAATTGATCCGTTAACGCGTTATCCAGCACGGGCCGCCCTTATCGCGGCCCGTGTTGCATTCAGACGGCCAATTCCTGCAACGCTGCGCGCAGCGCGTCAGGCAACGTTACCGGCAGATTCGACGCCCGATCCACGAACACATGAACGAAGCGGCCTGCCGCACAAGCGTCATCCTCGCCCACCTTGAACACCGCGAGCTCATATTGCACCGAGCTATTGCCCAGCTTCGCCACGCGCAGGCCGACTTCGATCAGATCCGGGTAGGCAATCGACGCGAAATAATCGCACGAAGAACTCACCACAAACCCCACTACCGCCCCGTCATGAATATCCAGCCCGCCGCGTTCGATCAGGTAAGTATTCACCGTTGAGTCGAAAAAGCTGTAGTAGGTCACGTTGTTCACGTGGCCATAAACGTCATTGTCGTGCCAGCGCGTGGTGATGGGCTGGAAGTGGCGGTAGTCGGTGCGTTGAGTCATGGGATTCCTTTTCGATAATCATGTGCCAGCTTAACAACGCTTCTGTAGGACCGGCTTTAGCCGGGAGGGACCTCCTCTCGGCTAAAGCCAGCCCCACAAATTTGAAGACGTGCTCCCGGCTGAAGCCGGTCCTACGGATTTGAAGTTTGCCGTACGACAGCGCGACCGTTGGCTCTCACCCACTCCCGCACTTGCGCATACGGATAATCCTCCAACGCAGCAAAACCGCCGATGGCGCGGGCTTTGAGTTTGGTAAACAACGGCACGCTGATGCCACACAGAAAGCGCGTCAGGCATTCAACACCCGGCGCGGCGTCCTTGTAATCTTCGTGCTTGCGTATGAACTCGCTACACAGTTGCGGGAAGTCTTTCGTGGCCAGCGCCGGCAAGGCGGGCGGCTCGGGCAGGCGGGCGACATCACCCAGACACACCGAGCAATGCCCGCAACGCTGCGGCGCGTGGTGATCACCGAAATAATCGGCCAGACGCTGGCTCAGGCATTGCTCACTGGCAAACAGATCAAGCATGGCGTGAATACGCGCAACCTCGGTCGTTTCGTGCTGCGTGAAGTATTCATGCAACTCGGCACTCAGGGCATCGGCATCGAAATCGCTGACCAACACGCTGTACACCTCGGTGACCTGCTTGCTTTCCAGCTCGATCCAGCCCTTCTCATGAAAATAATCCAGCGCCGTCACCACCCGCCCGCGCTCGGCCTGATGTTGTTGATACAAGGTGTCGAAGTTGACCGTCGCCCAGGTGCGCGCTCGCGTAGAGGTATCAATCAAGGCCTGCACGAACTGCTGACGTTCGCCTTCAAACCGCTGCACCAAAGCTTCAGGCTCAAGCAGAAACTTGAAGCGATATTCGGCGAAGTACGAATAACGCGGTGCGATCAACCCGCGCAGCTCCAGCTGCACCAATAACGTCTTGAGTGGCAGCTGGCGAATATTGCTTTGATCGGCCAGCGGCCCCAGGAGAAATTCCCACTGCCCTTGGGGAATGGCATCCAGCACATCTTCGAGCACGCAGCGAATCCCGTCATGTTCTGGCGTATCGCCGTAGACGAAGTTCTCCAGCACGTTGAGGCTGTCACGATTGGCCAGCACCAGGCAATCGGACGGCGCGCCATCGCGTCCGGCGCGACCAATTTCCTGGCTGTAATTTTCGATGGATTTGGGCAGATCGAAGTGCACCACGTTGCGGATATCACTTTTGTCGATGCCCATGCCGAAGGCGATGGTGGCGACGATGCAATTGAGCTGCCCGCCCATGAAGCGTTTCTGGATCGACTCACGCTGATCGTGGGGCAAGCCGGCATGGTAGGCGCTGGCCTCCAGGCCATTCTGGCGCAGATGCGTGGCGATATATTCGGCGGTCTTTTGCAACGTTACGTAAACGATGGTCGGCTCGCCCGCCTTGGGGCTCAGCCATTGCACCAGACGCCGACGCTTGTCCGCGCCTTTAACGGGTTCGACCCAAAGATTCAGATTGGCCCGATAAAAGCCCGTCGTCACCACATCGTCCGGCGCGATGGCGAATTTGCTCTGCATGTCCGCGATCACTTGCGGTGTCGCCGTGGCCGTCAGCAACAAGGCTTGGGGGATATTGAACTCGCGCTGGTAGTCCGGCAGCTTGAGGTAGTCCGGGCGAAAGTTGTGGCCCCATTCGGAAATACAGTGCGCTTCGTCCACCACCAGCAGGGAAATCGGCACCTGGGTGATGAAATGGCGGAAGCGCTCATTCTTCAGCCGCTCCACCGAGATCATCAGGATTTTCAGCTCGCCGGACCGCGCCCAGGCCATGACCTGCGCCACCTCATCGCGGCTCTGCGCCGAATCAATGCTCGCCGCCGCGATGCCATGACGCTGCAGGAATGCCAGCTGGTCCTGAATCAGCGCCAGCAGCGGCGAGACCACCAGCGTCAGGTGCGGCAGCAACAACGCCGGGAGTTGATAACACAGGGATTTGCCGGACCCGGTGGGGAAAATCGCCGCAGCCGAACGCCCGGCCAGCACGGCGCTGATCGCCGCTTCCTGGCCGGCGCGAAACTGTGGATAACCAAAAACCTGCTCAAGCGTCTTGTACATAAAGCGGCCACTCCATTGACGGCTATTGGGTGTGAAACCATAGCCCGCAGGTTGTACCCATGGAAGGAGTAAACCGTTACTGAAATTGGACTGAAGGATACAGGCAGCTCACCGTCTGACGTCAGCGATTGCGTTGGAGCGAGGCGTGCCCGCGAGTCGACCGTAGGAGCGACCGTAGGAGCGACTTTAGTCGCGAGCCGCTCAATTGCAATTGCCCCCCGGCTAAAGCCGGTCCTACACGATTCGCGGGCAAGCCTCCAACGAAGCCGGATTTAGATTTGACACACACGAGCAGCCCGTATTACGTCCGCCCGGCACTGTCACTTTTGACAGGTATTCGAACGCATAGCCCGGTGCTAAATTCAAAAGGTGATCTGGATCATCACTAATTACGTTGTGACAAGGAAGCTGACAATGAATCGTAAATCGGAAAACCTTATCCAAAATGGACGTTTTGAAAATAAAAACCTCGACAATTGGACTACGGATATTGATGAGCTGAAATTTGAAAGCGTGAAAAATCCGCCAGGCGCTTTTAGCCTTTATATGCCGACGGACACCTACCTGGAACAGAAGATATTTCAGTCCCTGCCAGCCGAGGAGTTCAAGCTTGAATGGCGGTGTAAAGCGCGAATCGACTCACGTGCACACATGGGTTCCATTCTGGTTTTACTGGTCTATGTATACAGAGGAGAAAGTAATGACCCGCACATCGCGAGTTCAGCCTTTAACCTAAGCGATGACTGGGTGTCATTCAACTATGAACACCTGGCTGTATATCCGGCGGATGTAAGGGAGATTTACCTCCAGATTCACAACGCCAATTGGGCTAGCCACGAAGGTGCCTTCAATGCCCCGGTACAAATAACCGATATCGAAATGGCCGCTCTTATTTAGTGCTGCCCGTAAAAATATCCTCACGGCGGGAAATGGCTTGGTCATTTCCCGCTTTAGCGCTCCGCTCAAGACGTGCCAGACAATTCAGCCGGTTTAGCGCTCGCGTCACGATCGCTATCCGAAGGCTCCTTGATCCGATACCACGCCACATACAGCGCTGGCAAAAACAGGAGCGTCAGCAAGGTAGCGATGATGATGCCGCCGATCATCGCGTAGGCCATCGGCCCCCAGAACACTTCCCGGGCAATCGGGATCATGCCCAGGCTCGCCGCGGCTGCGGTCAGCAGGATCGGCCGACGTCGGTGCTGAGTGGCGTGAGCCACTGCATCCCACGGCAGATAGCCGTCGCGCTCGTAGATATTGATCTGCGTGACCAGAATCACCGAGTTACGAATGATGATGCCGATCAGCGCGAGAATCCCGAGAATTGCCACGAAGCCCATGGGCGTTCCCGTGGGAATCAGCGCCAACACCACACCAATCAAACCTAAAGGCGCGACGCTGGCGACCAGGAACATCTTCTGCACACTGTGCAACTGGATCATCAGGAACGTCGCCATCAGGAAGATCATCAGCGGCACGACACTGGCAATCGGGCCTTGGGCCTTGCTGCTCTCTTCCACGGTGCCGCCAGTGGCGACTTTGTAGCCAACGGGCAAGCCCGCGCTGAATTTGTCGATATCCGGCTTGAGCTGCTTGACCAGATCGGTGGGCTGCATGTCGTCAGCCACAGCGGCTTTCACGGTGATGGTCGGTTTGCGGTCGCGGCGCCAGACCAGCGGCTGCTCCATTTCATAACGCACGGTGGCAAACGCCAGCAACGGAATCGACGTGCCGCCCGGCGTGACGATCTGCAGGTTTTGCAGGGTTTCCGGCGAGCCACGTTCGGCGTCTTCGGCACGGCCGACGACGTTGATCAGGTAAATATCATCGCGCACCTGAGTCACCGCCGAGCCGCTGACCACGCTGTTCATCAGTTGCGCGACGTCTTCGGACGACAAGCCAAGCTGGCGCGCCTTGTCCTGATTAATGTCGATGCGCAGGACTTTGCCCGGCTCGTTCCAGTCGTAGATCATCTCGCCCACGTGAGGATTGCTGTCCAGCAACGTGGCCAGCTCAATGGCGTGCAGACGCACTTTGTCGATATTTTCGCCGCTGACGCGATATTGCAGCGGACGCCCTACTGGCGGGCCCATTTCCAGCGCTTGCACGTAGCTGCCGATGCCGACGAACTCGTCACGCAGGCGTTTGTTCAGGCGTTCGGTCAGACCGCCGCGCTCTTCGAGCCCCTTGCTGACAATCACCAATTGCGCATAGAACGGATTTTCCAGCTGCTGATCCAGCGGCAGATAGAACCGCAAGGCGCCTTGGCCGATGTAGGTGCTCCAGCGCACGATGTCCGGATCGTCCTTGAGCGTCGCTTCGAAACGGTCGACAGCCTTGATGGTTTCGTTGATCGAGGCGTTCTGCGGCAGGTTGAGGTCGACGAGGATTTCCGGACGATCCGAGGACGGGAAAAACTGGTTCTGTACAAACTGCATGGAGAACACCGCGCCGACGAACAACAGCACGGTAATGATGATGGTCAGCCAGCGGTGACGCATCGCCCAGAGCATGCTGCTGTTGAAACCGCGCGCGATG
The DNA here is from genome assembly GCF_000416235.1 of Pseudomonas sp. CFII64. Classification (GTDB taxonomy): domain Bacteria; phylum Pseudomonadota; class Gammaproteobacteria; order Pseudomonadales; family Pseudomonadaceae; genus Aquipseudomonas. Next base: position 16,930 of record NZ_ATLO01000008.1, read on the forward strand.
CGGCCTTCTTTTTCGGGCTTTTTCTTGAGGTTGGTGCTGAGGATATGCACGCCGATCACCGGCGCGAACAGCACGGCGACAACCCAGGAAACCAGCATGGCCACGGCGATCACCGCGAACAGCGTGAACGTGTACTCCCCTGCCGAACTGGCGTTCAGGCCAATGGGCACGAAACCGGCCACGGTCACCAGCGTACCGGTGAGCATCGGAAATGCTGTCGAGGTGTAGGCAAAGGTTGCGGCCTGCTCCTTGGTCTCGCCCAGTTCCAGGCGCGTGACCATCATCTCCACAGTGATCATCGCGTCGTCCACCAACAGGCCGAGGGCAATGATCAACGCGCCGAGGGAAATACGCTGCATGGTGATGCCGCTGTATTCCATGAACACAAAGACCATCGCCAGCACCAGCGGGATTGAACACGCCACCACCAGACCGGCACGCACACCGAGGCTGACGAAGCTGACAATCAGCACGATCACCACCGCTTCGAACAGCGCACTGGTAAATCCGCCGACAGCTTTCTCAACCACTTCGGCTTGATCGGACACGTTGTGCACGCCGACGCCCACCGGCAAGTCCGCCGTGGCATCGGTCATGCGCTGGTGCAGGGCTTTGCCGAAATCCTGGATATTGCCGCCCTTCTTCATGGCAATCGCCAGACCGATGGCCGGTTTGCCGTTGTAGCGGAACAGCGGTTTCGGCGGATCGGTGTAGCCGCGGGAGATTTCCGCGATGTCACTGAGGCGGTAGAAACGGTCGTTGAGGCGCAGATTGACCGCTGCCAGATCCTTCTCGGACGCGAATTGCCCGGAGGTCCGCACGGAGATCCGCTCCGGCCCGGCTTCGATAACGCCGGCCGGGGTCACGGCGTTTTGCGATTGCAGGCTTTGCACCACTTGGCGCTGGTCCAGGCCCAGCGCCGCCAGTTTGCGCGTGGAGAAGTTCAGGTACAGCACTTCGTCCTGCTGGCCGATCATCTCGACCTTGCCCAGCCCCGGCACTTCGCGAATTTCGGTTCTGACTTGCTCCACATAATCGCGCAGCTGACGCATGGAGAAGCCATCGGCGGTGAACGCATAGATCGAGCCGTACACATCGCCGAACTCGTCATTGAAAAACGGGCCCTGCATGCCTTGGGGGAACTGACTGCGAACATCGTCGATCTTTTTGCGCACCTGATACCAGATTTCCGGAATCGCCTTGGCGTCGGTGGTGTCGCGCAAGTTGACCAGGATCGTCGACTCGCCGGGTCGCGTGTAGCTTTTCACATAGTCCAGCGAGTCCAGCTCTTCGAGTTTTTTCTCGATGCGGTCGGTGACTTGCTCCAGGGTTTCATCCATCGTCGCACCTGGCCATCGGGTTTGTACGACCATGGTCTTGATGGTGAAGGACGGATCTTCTTCGCGACCCAGGTTGATGTACGAAAAAACCCCCATCAGCAGCGCGACGAACATCAGGTACCAGACAAATGACTGGTGCTTGATGGCCCATTCGGACAGGTTGAAATTCCCTTTCATCGCGGGCTTTCCTTATCGACTTTGACTTTCTGGCCGGGTTTGAGGCTGTTGACGCCAGCACTGACCACCCGTTCGCCAGGCTTGACGCCGTTGCTCAGCACAAACGAGTCACTGTCGCGACTCACGACATTGACTGCACGAGGGTTGACGGTCTGGTTCTGCGTGTCGACGATCCAGATTTGCGCTTTGCCGTCGACCTCCTGCAGCGCATTGATCGGCAGTTCGGTACGCGACGCGATGGTCGAACTCAGGGTGACGCTGATTGCCGTGCCAAGACGAAACGCAGCGGGCGTATCGGTCAGGGTCAGGCGCGCGCGCCGGGTGCGGGTGAAGCGCTCGGCCTGGGGCTCGATTTCCCGCAGCGTGGCGGTGGTGCTGATGATCGGGTCAAGCTGGCTGGCGACCTTGAATTCGACGCCTGGCGGCAGCTGTTCGGCCAAAGTCGCCGGCAAATCGATCACCGCTTCCTTGATGTCGGGCCGCGCCAGGGTGACCACTTCCTGTCCGGCGGTCACCACCTGGCCCGCTTCGACTTGCCAACGGGTGACCACGGCGGCGTGATCGGTGCGCAACTCGCTGTAGCTGAGCTGATCTTGCGCCTGCTGCAACGCCGCGCGAGCCTGGGCCAGAGACGAGCCGGTGGTTTTCAGGTCCGTCAGCGCGATGTCCAGTTGGGCTTGGGCGCCGACGCCACGGTCGAATAACTCCTGCTGGCGACGCGCATTGGCCTGGGTGTTGATCCACTGCGCCTCGATCCGCGCCAGATCGCCCTGACTGGCGCGCACATTGTTCTGTTGATCGGTAGGGTCGAGGGTGGCGAGCAAGGCACCCTTCTCCACTTCGCTGCCGACATCGACGTTGCGCCGGGCAATGCGTCCGCCGACACGGAAGCCCAGCGTGCTTTCGTAGCGGGCTTCGATATTGCCGGCAAAGCGCCCCAGACTTTCTTCGGTCAGGGATTTGGCCTCGACGAACAACACTGGCCGCACCGGTTCCGGCGCGGGCTCTTCCTTGGCGCAGCCGCTCAACAGGCTGATCAGCAGGATGCAGGAAAGACGTTTCATGGTTGCGTTCCTGCCGTTTGCTTTGGCTCGGCATCAGCCACTTCGACCTGCATGTCGGGGTGCAACAACTGCCCACCGGCGACCACGACTTTTTCGCCGCCCTGCAGCCCGTCGGTAATGATCACCTTGGCCGTCAGATAACGTCCGACGGTAACCCCACGCAGTTGCACCTTGCCCTGATCGTCCACCAACCACACCGCTGGCTGGCCCAATTGCTCGCCCAAGCCCTTGGTCAGCGCCGACCATGGCAATTCAACGCTGGCCTTGCCCGGCGCGCTCAACGCCACGCTGACCACCGCCCCCAGATCCATGCCGGCCGGCAACTGGCTCAGGCCGATTTTCACTTGCAGCGTGCCGGTTTCGGCAGACACCGCAGGCGTCACTTCGCGCACCTTGCCGCTGGCCTTGACCTGCGGATTGTCGAGTAACGTCACCTGCACCGGCTGATTGGTGGGCGGCTCGATGAACAGCGATTCATACACATTGAACACCGCATCGCGCTCACCATCGCGGGCCAGACCGAAAATCGGCATGGTGGCCTGGACCACTTGCCCGACTTCCGCCTGACGCGAGGTAATCACGCCTGGCACTTCGGCGATCAGCGCGGTGTAACCCAGTTGCTCCCGAGCGTTGGCCAGTTGCGCCTGAGCGGCTTTCAGCGCGCTCTGACTGCTGCGCAATGCCGCTTGCGCCGAATCGTATTCGCTGCGGCTGGTATAACCCTTGGGCAGCAGTTTTTCCTGACGCACGAACGCGGCACTGGTCTGCGTCACCCGCGCCTGTTGCGCGGTAACCTCGGCAGTGGCCGAATCGACATTGGTCTGCAAATCCTTGGGATCAAGCTTTGCCAGGACCTGACGCGCCGTCACCCGGTCACCGACATCCACCATGCGCTGAATAATCTTGCCGCCGACCCGAAACGAAAGCTGAGTCTGCACCCGCGCCTGAATATCGCCCGTCAGCGCCACCTTGGCGGCAAAATCCACCGTCTGAACCTGCTGCACGCGCACCCTTGGCAATTGCGGTTCCGGCGGCTTTTCCGCGCCGCAGCCGCCGAGCAGCCCGAGCGACACCGCCAGCCCGAGAACGGCCATTCTGGAAATAGAAACGGGCATGCAGACTCCTTTTGCCAATGCCGGGTGCGGCCCTGAAACAGGCGTGGCGCCGCTGTGAGTATGCGACTCCACGCGCAGCCGAGGGTTCCTTGGACAGATAAACGCGTGACGTACTGATACTAGGCACTTTTCTGCCGCAAGGAGTTTCAATGCTCAAGACTCTGGCTGTCGCTCGATCAACGCGTTGAGCGCTGCCTATCAGCAGCATGCGCAAGGTAATGTCACAGAACTGGGGAAAGTGCCGGGCACTCGGGGAGAGTTGGGCGCAGGAGGCTGGATGTGCTGGCTTGGTGTTGGCCGGTTGAGATTCCTTTGGTGTAGCGCCCTCGGTAAGATCGAATGGTTGATCAGCCAATACGATTATTACCGTATCGAATCCATTTGCCATTTGGAGCCGGTCTAATCATTGGCCACGGATAATCTGCCTGAGCAATCGCCAAGGAGAAACCTGCCCGTTTGGAAGCCGACGGGGCTATGCCTGGCATGTTTCCCATCCCGATATCATCCGCTTTAATTATTACCTCCCCGTAGTTTTTGGTTGTGGACATTACTTTAGGGAATCGTGATGCAGATAATTGATTCACGACCTCGTTCATCCGAGGAGAAACACGGGACAGTGCTCCCATGCTCTGACCGGGTAAATTTTTGGTGATTTTATCCATTATCTTCATTGGCATACCTTCCAACGTCGGCGACGGCGGAGGGATCCCCTTCGGTGCACGTGCGCCAATTTTTAACCCGCCGGCGTTTCTGCCTGATAATCCGCCGGATGCCACCAAACGTTCGTATAGCTGGTTCCCCACCTTTTGAAACCCCGCCGCAGCCCCAAACCCAAACGAAGCCACACCCAATCCAAGTCCCACCCAGCCGAGTACCGAACTTGCCTCGGGATTCGATTTTTCGGTAAAGGCCTGCGCGACGCCTGCTGCGCCAGAGGCGAGGCCGGTTGTCAGCCCCGCAATAGCCAGCGGCGTAGCTGCACCGAAGGTTGCGATGCTCGCTAGAATGCCGAACGCGCTCAGACCCAGTCCCAAGCCCGCTTGCCACGACATGTGGCCCGTGGGATCAACACGGTTGATCGGGTCGCCCAGGCAATAGTTGTAAGGATTCAAACCGCCGCGGCCAAACGGGCTCAGACTGTCCGGGCTGTTAAAGCGCATCAACGCCGGGTTATAAGCGCGATAGCCATTGCCCAGCAGATAATGGCCGGTAACCGGATCAGGATTTTCCCCGTTGAAACCGGGCAGGCCCGGTAGAACCGCGATGGATTCACGATTGCCGTAAGGCGCGTAAGCGATGGTTGTTTGCTGATCGGCCATGCTGGCGTGTAGCACGCTGTTTTGCGGGTCACCTGCGGTCAGAACATTCTGGATGCCACTGTCTGTACGACGGCTCAGCGCCAGCAGTTGTCCGCGACCCCGAACGAAGGTTAGCTGTTCGTCCCGCTGTAACTGTGTCGCCAGCCGGTCACCGTTATAAAACCGCTGCGCCATGGCTTGGGCCATCGGACTGAGGGTCGCCAGACGATCCAGTGGGTCGTATTGATAGCGACAGAGGACTTCCTGGTTGGCCATGGCTGGTTACCTCTGCTGGAAAGACAGAAACTCGTTGTGGATCGCCTTTGTTTTGTCAGCTGATCGTAGGTGCCGAAATCGCGAATTAAAAAAACTTGCCAGCCCACGGACTGACGCGGCCGGATCAGGAGAGGGCAGACCGAGTTGCAATCGATCGCGTTTGATTAGAGAGCTTCTTAGCTGCTCCCCATATCGCTTCGCAAAATAATCCACGGTTTTTTTGTCGAAGCCCTCCTTCCCCGCCAATCGCTCCCCCCGCACCTCAATCGCCCGCTTCAAATCAGTCAGATTTTTGGGGTTTCTGGCGGCAATCACGGTGCCGACTCTGCTGCCCACTGCCGTCAGACCAAGGGCCATTGCTGTCCAGCCCAGGGGCTCCAGCGCCGGTGAGTCTGGATCGAGTTCGCCAACGACCTGCCTGGCAACACTGACCACGCCGCCTGCCACGCCGGCAACCCCGGTAGCGATAGTCGAGGCGCTCCCTGCGCTCACGAAACCGGCCTTGGCTGCCCCGACTGATACCAGGAACGGCAAGGACGGAAACAGGGTGACCGTGGCCAACGTCAGCGACACCAGACTCAGGGTCATACCGACGAGGAATTGCCAGGACACATGCCCGCTCGGATCGCCCCTGTTGATCGGGTCGCCCAGGCAATAGGCATAGGCGTTCAACCCGCCCGTGCCGAACGGACTCAAACTGTCCGGGCTATTGAAGCGCATCAGCACCGGGTTATAAGCGCGATAGCCATTGCCCAGCAGATAGTGACCCGTGACGGGGTCGGGCTGTTCGCCATTGAAACCGGACAGGCCCGGCCGTACGTCGATTGTCTCTCGATGGCCATAGGGCGCATAAGCAATGGCAATGTCTTCGGCATGCAACACGCTGTTTTGTTGATCAGTGCCCAGTAACGCGATCCCGGACTGGCTTTTATGCGCGAGGAGTCGACTGCCTGCACGCACAACAGTGTGTTGCTCAGTGCCCTGAAGCTCCGTTGCCAGGCTATCGCCGTTGTAAAACCGTCGCGCGATGGCCTCGGACAGTGGCGTGCGCGTGGCCAGACGATCAAGCGGGTCATATTGGTAGCGGCAAATTTCGATTGGGTCTGCCATGAGCGGACTCGCAGCAATAAGAGGTCAGCGCAATTCTGCGCGCCACGGCGTCGGAAATGTACTAGCAGAACTACTAGGTTTTGCCGGGCCGGGAATGCTGAGCCAGGTTTGCCCGCGTCTGGATTAGCGGCTTGTTGGGGAGATAAACTCGCGACTGACGCAACACTCACCTTTTGCAGCACGGAAGCATCAATGCTCAAGACGCTCGCTGTCGCCAATTACCGCTCGATCAACACACTGGTTGTTCCGCTGGAGCGCCTGAACGTTATTACCGGCCCCAATGGCAGCGGCAAGTCCAACCTGTACCGCGCCTTGCGTTTGCTCGCCGAAACGGCGCAAGGCGGGGTGATCAATGCGCTGGCGCGTGAGGGCGGCCTGGACTCGACGTTCTGGGCCGGGCCGGAAAAGCTGTCCCGGCGCATGCACAGCGGCGAAGTCGAGGTACAAGGCGGGCCACGGCAGCACGTCAGGCGGCTGCGTCTGGGATTTGCCGGGGAAGATTTCAGCTACGCCATTTCCCTGGGTCTGCCGGATCCAACTCTCAGCGCATTTGCCCTGGACCCAGCGATCAAGAAGGAATGCATCTGGGCCGGACCGCTGTTTCGCCCGGCGAGCCTGCTGGTGCAACGCAGCGGCCCGATGATCCGTGCGCGCGAAGGCCGGGACTGGGATGTGCTGGCGCAGCACACGCCGGCTTTCGACAGTTTGTTCGATCAGGTCGGCAGCCTGCGCACCTGCCCGGAAGTCCTGCAACTGCGGGAAACCATTCGCGGCTGGCGCTTTTATGATCACTTTCGCAGCGACGCCGACGCGCCTGTGCGCCGACCGCAATTGGGCACCCGCACGCCGGTGCTGCATCACGACGGCCGCGATCTGGCCGCGGCGTTGCAAACCATTCTGGAAATCGGTGACTCCCAGGCGTTGCATGCCGCCATCAGCGACGCTTTCCCCGGTGCAAGCCTGGAGATCGACGCCGTACCCGGTGGGCAGTTCGCGGTGCTGTTCTATCAGGAAGGCTTGCTGCGGCCACTTTCGGCAGCCGAACTGTCAGACGGCACCTTGCGCTATCTGCTGCTGATCGCCGCCCTGCTCACGCCACGCCCCCCGACGATGATGGTCCTCAACGAACCGGAAACCAGCCTGCATCCCGATTTACTTCCCGCGCTGGCCCGCTTGATTATCAAGGCTTCGCATAGCTGCCAGATGTGGGTGGTTTCCCACGCCTCGCGCCTCATCGCCGCGCTCGGGCAAGACCCGCAATGCAATGCGATTGAATTGGAAAAGGTGCTGGGGCAGACCGGGATTGTCGGGCAAGGGAGGCTGGATGCGCCGGCCTGGCATTGGCCGGATTGAATCTGGATGGAGGTTGCCTGGGCTACTGCCTTCTCGGGCAAGCCTCGCTCCAACGGGATATGGACCAGCGGGGAGGAATTTATGAGCTGAAGTAACGCGTGCTCCGTTGGAGCGAGGCTTGCCCGCGAATGGGGCTACCGGGTTCTCTAAATCTCAACGCTCTTCAACGTGATCCAGCGAGCGTTCCAGCTCAGTTTTGGCCATGGTGATCAGATGCACCACCGAGAACGCCAGGTCGCGTTTCGGGCCGTTGAGGCAGTCGCCGGTTTCGTAGGCGGTAGCGGCGGCACAGCTGAGCAATTCAGCGACGTGCAGCAAGGATGTTTCGAGTGAGAACGGCTGTGGAACGGGGGCTACTTTGAGCATGACTTTTATCTCCCTGAACGATCACTGCGTTTGAGTGATGCGGCGCAGACTAATCCCCGCAATTGATGGGCGCAAGGGCTCGGGAATTTCTCGGAAACTTCACGCAAGGGATAGGGAAATGGATGCAGGAAAGTTCTGTAGGACGTAGGAATTTGGTGAAGATTCGTAGGAGAGTCCGCTCCTACCGGTTTACACAAATCAGGTAGGACCGGACTTGTCCGGG
>NZ_ATLO01000009.1 GCF_000416235.1 Pseudomonas sp. CFII64
TAAAGCCGCTCCTACGGACGCTCAATCTTCAGCAAAAACAGGCATTTCAAGCCCGTGCAGCAGAAAATCCGTAAAGACTTTGTAAGGTTGGCCTCGCTTATTTCATAATGCGCAGCCAGCACGTTTAGCTGGACGGGTACGCCCGCACCTTTTTCAGAGGTAAGTCGATTCCCATGAACCGCACCGGCCGCACCCTTGCATTGGGCTGCCTGTTGCTTATTCATCCCCTGCTGGCGGACGCAGGCGGCAACTCGTTGTTAATCCCAGCGGTGGGTCGTTGCACCCTCAATACCCAGCCAGACAACCTGCCAGCAGCGCTTTCGGCGTGCAAACAGGCTGCGCAATCCGGGGATGCACAAGCACAATACGAGTTGGGTGAGTTTTACCACGACGGTAAACACGCGCCACGTGACCTGCCCCAAGCGCTCAATTACTTTGAGCAGGCCTCGTTGCAGGGCCATCCTCAGGCGCAATATCAGCTAGGCCTGATGTTCACCAAGGGTGAAGGCGTACAGGCCAATAACATTCAGGCGTATATCGTGCTGAAAATGGCCGCAGTCAACGGCTCCGAGGATGCACTGGACGCCGCCGATGAGGTGTCGGAACGCATGCAGCGCGACGAACTTGAAGTCGCCACCCAGGTGTTGGGGCAGATTTTCCGCAAATACCTGCTGGAACTGCAAACGGCTGAAGGTCGTACACCGTTTGCGCCATTGCCGTAAGCAAGCGGCACTCGTTCAACTCGATTACTGGCTGATCACTTGTCCGGCATCGGCATCGGAAACGGCATCACGTTGCTGGTGCCGCGCGCTTCGCTGATTTTCGGCGTGCCGACCCGCTCGACTTCGTCGATGCGCACAATGGCATGCATCGGTACGAAACTGCGCACCACGCCCTCGAACTGCGCCTTGAGCTTTTCTTCGCTCGGATCAACCACAACCGTCGTGCGCTCGCCGAAGACGAACTCTTCTACCTCCAGGAAACCCCACAGATCACTTTGATAGATCTGCTTGGCGTACATCTCGAACACCTGTCCCTGGTTGAGGAAAATCACCTTGTAGATTGGAGCTTCGCGTTTGGTCATAAAGGGCGGGCAAGAGTCGGGGATATAAAAGAGGGCGCGAACTATAGCATGCCCGCTGGACAGGGAATGGTAGGAACCGGCGTGCTTCATCACTATAATGCGCGGTTCTTTGAACCACCTGATGACGTACGCATGGCCAAGAAGCTTTATATCGAAACCCACGGTTGCCAGATGAACGAGTACGACAGCTCGCGCATGGTCGACCTGCTGGGCGAACATCAAGCCCTGGAAGTCACCGCCCGCGCGGAAGATGCCGACGTCATCCTGCTTAACACCTGCTCGATTCGTGAGCGTGCCCAGGATCGGGTGTATTCCCAACTGGGCCGCTGGCGCGAGCTGAAACTCGCCAACCCGGAGATGGTCATCGCCGTCGGTGGTTGCGTGGCCAGCCAGGAAGGCGCAGCGATTCGTGATCGCGCGCCCTACGTGGACGTGGTATTCGGCCCGCAAACCCTGCACCGCCTGCCGGAAATGATCGATGCCGCGCGCCTCACGCGTTTGCCGCAGGTCGACGTCTCGTTCCCGGAAATCGAAAAATTCGACCATTTGCCAGAGCCCCGCGTCGACGGCCCGAGCGCTTATGTGTCGGTGATGGAAGGCTGCAGCAAATACTGCACGTTCTGCGTGGTGCCTTATACGCGCGGCGAAGAAGTCAGCCGGCCGTTCGACGACGTCGTGGCGGAAGTGTTTCACCTGGCCGAAAACGGTGTGCGTGAAGTCACGCTGCTGGGCCAGAACGTCAATGGTTATCGCGGCACTACCCATGACGGGCGGATTGCCGATCTTGCCGACCTGATCCGTGTGGTGGCGACCATCGACGGCATCGACCGTATTCGCTACACCACGTCGCACCCGCTGGAGTTCTCCGATAGCCTGATTCTGGCCCACGCCGAAGTGCCGGAACTGGTCAAACACCTGCATTTGCCGGTGCAATCGGGTTCGGATCGGGTTCTGGCGGCGATGAAGCGCAATCACACGACGCTGGAATACAAGTCCAAGCTGCGCAAGCTCAAGGCCGCGGTACCGGGCATCAGCATCAGCTCGGACTTCATCGTCGGTTTCCCCGGCGAGACCGAAAAAGATTTCGACAACACCATGAAGCTGATCGAAGACGTTGGTTTCGACTTCTCGTTCTCGTTCATCTATAGCCCACGTCCAGGCACACCGGCCGCCGACCTGAAGGACGAAACTCCCGAAGCGTTGAAAAAAGAGCGTCTGGCCGCGCTGCAACATCGCCTCAACCAGCAAGGTTTCGAGATCAGCCGCCAGATGGTCGGCAGCACCCAGCGCATTCTGGTCACCGACTATTCGAAGAAAGACCCCGGCGAACTCCAGGGCCGCACCGAGAACAACCGGATCGTCAACTTCCGCTGCGACAACCCGAGGCTGATCGGCCAATTCGCCGACGTGCATATCGATGACGCGCAACCGCACTCGTTGCGGGGGTCGTTGCTGAATTGAAGACGCCGCCACATCCGTAGGACCGGCTTCAGCCGGGAGGGCGAGAGCGCTGACCTAAGCGCTGCTGTGAATGGACCCGCCGCCTCCCGGCTGAAGCCGGTCCTACGGGATACGCCCCAATTCAAAATGGTTGTTTGATGCTTGTTGGCGAGCCTGCGCACAACCTTTCTCAAGTCAAGGCTTTCGCACTCGCAGCGCTGGGGTTATCCTTCGTTTCACCTTAATTGCCCCAGGGCGGCTAAAAACGACCTTGAACGCACCAGTCGAACCACATCGTTTTATCCTCGAACCTTTCGAGGCTCATCGCTTCGCAAATCTGTGCGGGCAACTCGACGAGCATTTGCGCTTGATCGAACAACGCCTGGACATCGAAATCCGCAATCGCGGAAACCAGTTCGAGTTGATTGGCGAGCCTAAACACACCACTTCGGCCGAGAATCTGCTGCGCCGCCTGTACCGGGAAACCAAAGGTACCGAGCTGTCGCCGGATCTGGTTCACCTGTTCCTTCAGGAATCAGGCGTCGAATCGCTGGACAACCACCCTGCTGCCGAACCCGGCGTGGCCTTGCGTACCAAAAAAGGCATGGTTCGCCCGCGCGGCTTGAATCAGCAGCGTTACGTCAAGGAAATCCTCGGCAACGACATCAACTTCGGCATCGGCCCGGCAGGTACTGGCAAGACCTATCTTGCCGTGGCCTGTGCCGTGGACGCGCTGGAGCGGGAACAGATCCGACGCATCCTGTTGGTGCGCCCGGCGGTTGAAGCGGGCGAAAAGCTCGGCTTCCTGCCCGGCGATCTGGCACAGAAGATCGACCCGTACCTGCGCCCGCTGTATGACGCGCTCTACGAAATGCTCGGCTTCGAATACGTCGCCAAGCTGATCGAGAAGCAGGTCATCGAAGTCGCGCCACTGGCCTACATGCGTGGCCGGACGCTGAACAACAGCTTCATCATTCTCGACGAAAGCCAGAACACCACCGTCGAACAGATGAAGATGTTTCTGACCCGGATCGGCTTCGGCTCCACTGCGGTGATCACCGGTGACATCACTCAGGTCGACCTGCCCAAGGGCACCAAGTCGGGCCTGACCCATGTCATCGATGTGCTCAAGGACGTGCCGGGCATCAGCTTTACGCACTTCAAGCCCAAGGACGTCGTTCGTCATCCGCTGGTGCAGCGCATCGTCGAGGCCTACGAGCGCTTCGAAGACCGCTTCAGCGACGAGCCGCCGGCTGGCGCCAATTCCTCACGGGAATACCGCCGCGATGCTTGAGCTGGACCTGCAACTGGCAAGTGAAGCAAGCGCCCCCAGTGAAGCCCAGTTCCGCCTTTGGTGCGAAATGGGCCTGCGCCCGCGCAGCGCCGATTCCGAGCTGACCATTCGGCTGGTGGATGAAACTGAAGGCCGCGAGCTTAATCACACTTGGCGACACAAGGATTACGCAACCAACGTGCTGTCCTTCCCGGCCGATGTCCCCGACGAGATGCTGGATATCCCGCTGCTCGGCGATCTGGTCATTTGTGTGCCTGTTGTAGTGCGCGAAGCGCAGGAACAAGGCAAGGAACTGGACGCACACTGGGCGCACCTGGTGATTCATGGCTGCCTTCATCTGTTGGGTTTCGACCATATCGACGATGAAGAAGCCGAAGAAATGGAAGCACTGGAACGAACGTTGCTTGGGGAGTTGGGCTATCCCGACCCGTATGCCGACGACGAAAGCGCCGACCATCCACATCCAGAAACACCAAGCAAGGACCACGAGTAAGGGCTATGAGCGAAGACCGATCGAGCAACGGGCAAAAGTCATGGCTGGGTAAACTGACCCAGGCTTTTGCCCACGAGCCGAAAAACCGCCAGGAGCTGCTTGAGCTGCTGCGCGAAGCCCATCAAAACAAGCTGCTGGACAGCGAAGCGCTGGCCATCGTCGAAGGCGCCATTCAGGTGGCTGACCTGCAAGTGCGCGACATCATGGTGCCGCGCTCGCAGATGATCAGCATCAAGGCGACCCAGACGCCCCGCGAATTCCTGCCTGCGGTCATCGATGCCGCGCACTCGCGCTATCCGGTGATCGGCGAAAGCCACGACGACGTGCTCGGCGTGCTGCTGGCCAAGGATTTGCTGCCACTGATCCTCAGCGAAAACGGCAGCGAAGGCGATATCAAGAAATTGCTGCGCCCCGCGACCTTCGTTCCGGAATCCAAGCGGCTGAACGTGCTGCTGCGTGAATTTCGTGCCAACCACAACCACATGGCCATCGTCATCGACGAATACGGCGGCGTGGCGGGTCTGGTGACCATCGAAGACGTCCTGGAGCAGATCGTCGGCGATATCGAAGACGAACACGACGTCGAGGAAGACAGCTACATCAAACCGCTGCCCAGCGGCGACTTCCTGGTCAAGGCACTGACGCCTATCGAGAGCTTCAACGAGTTTTTCGACAGCGAGTTTTCCGATGACGAATTCGACACCGTTGGCGGTCTGGTGATGAGTGCGTTCGGGCATCTGCCCAAGCGTAACGAAATCACCGTAATCGGCGAGTATCGTTTCCGGATTCTGAACGCTGACAGCCGTCGAATTCACTTGCTGCGCCTGAGTCCGCTCTCGCGCTCGTAAAAAGCCCTGCCCGTTTTAAGGAAAGTACATGCGTTGGATCACCCGCCCCGGCTGGCCCGGTAACTTGCTGGCCGTGGTGGCTGGTGCGCTCACCACGTTCGCCCTGGCGCCGTTCGACATCTGGCCGTTGGCGCTGGTGGCGTTGGCGATGTTCTATCTGGGTTTGCGTGACCTGAGCCCTCGGCAGGCGCTGGGGCGAGGCTGGTGTTTCGGCTTTGGCCTGTTTGGCGCGGGCACCAGCTGGATCTACGTCAGCATTCATAATTTTGGCGGCGCGTCGGTATTGCTCGCCGGCTTCCTGATGCTGCTGTTTATCGCCTGCATCGCCTGGTTCTTCGCCCTGCCCGCCTGGCTTTGGGCACGCTGGATTCGCCGCAACGAAGCCCCTCTGGCCGACGCCCTCGCCTTCGCTGCCTTGTGGCTGGCGCAGGAGGCCTTTCGCGGCTGGTTCCTGACCGGCTTCCCGTGGCTGTACTCCGGTTACAGCCAACTCGATGGCCCGTTGGCAGGCCTCGCGCCCGTCGGCGGCATGTGGCTGGTGTCCTTCACGCTCGCCTTGACGGCGGCTCTGCTGTGCAATTTGTCCCGTTTGCGAGCGCGCAAGTCGTTCCTGGCCGCTGGCGTGGTGTTGCTGCTCGGCCCCTGGATCGTCGGCCTGGCGCTGAAGAATCACGCCTGGACCGAACCTTCCGGCGCGCCGCTGAAAGTCGCCGCCCTGCAAGGCAATATCGAACAAAGCATGAAATGGGACCCTGAGCAGCTGAACGCGCAATTGGCGCTGTATCGCGACATGACGTTCCGCTCGCAGCAGGCTGACTTGATCATCTGGCCGGAAACCGCCGTGCCAGTGCTCAAGGAGTCGGCGGAAGGCTACCTGGCGATGATGGGCAAGTTCGCCGCCGACCGAGGCGCGGCCTTGATTACCGGCGTGCCGATCCGACAGATCGGTGGCCATGGCGAAAAACGCTTCTACAACGGCATCACAGTAATTGGCGAAGGCGATGGCACTTACTTGAAGCAGAAACTTGTGCCGTTCGGCGAGTACGTGCCGCTGCAGGACATTCTGCGCGGGTTGATCGCCTTCTTTGACCTGCCGATGTCGGACTTCGCGCGCGGTCCGAGTGATCAGCCGATGCTGCAAGCCAAGGGCTATCAGATCGCGCCCTTCATTTGTTACGAAGTGGTGTATCCAGAGTTTGCCGCAGGTCTTTCAGCGCAGAGCGATCTGCTGCTGACCGTGAGCAATGACACCTGGTTCGGTACATCGATTGGGCCATTGCAACACCTGCAAATGGCGCAGATGCGCGCGCTTGAAGCCGGTCGCTGGATGATCCGCGCGACCAATAACGGCGTGACCGGCCTGATTGACCCGTTCGGCAGGATCACCGTGAAGATTCCGCAGTTCGAACGTGGCGTGCTGTATGGCGAAGTCGTGCCGATGCACAACCTCACGCCTTACCTGCGCTGGCGTTCCTGGCCGCTGACGATCCTGTGCATTGCGCTGATCGGCTGGGCGCTGGTGGCGAGCCGGATGTCCAGGACGGTTTGAGGCTGTAGGACCGGCTTCAGCCGGAGACCGATGGTGCAGGCGGTACAGATTTCTGTATGCACCGACCCTCCCGGCTGAAGCCGGTCCTACAAAAAATCGCGCGTTCAGCGATACAACACCCGATACGCCCACAACCCCGCCGCTTCATTGAGCAACTGCCCGTTCTGCCACACCGCCTTGCTTTCCGGCAGCCAGCCGCCGAACGGCACGGCATTGGCGCGGCCAAGAAAACCGACCGGCGCGCTGATTACAGTGAAACCGGCGTGCTCGAAACTCCAGCGCGAGCGCGGCATATGCCACGCCTGCGTCACCAGAATGATGCGCTTGATGCCCAACGGCTGAAGCACCGCCGCACTCATGGTGGCGTTTTCCCAGGTGGTGCGGCTCAAGCCTTCCTGCCAGCGCACTGCAACGCCGAAGTCGCGCTCCAGCGATTGCGCCATGATCGCCGCCTCACTCGGCGGTTCGCCATAGTGCAAGCCGCCACTGGTCAGGACCGGCAAACCCGACGCTTTCGCCAGTTGCGCCGCGTAACGCATGCGCTCCAGGGCCACGCCAGTGGGGATATCCTCACCCCAGGTCGGGTCGTTGCGTTCGCGGCCCGAGCCCAGAATCACAATGGCATCCGCCTGCTGCGCCAGATTCGCCCATTGATCGCGGGGCAATGGCACATCCTGTTCGATCCCGTGGGCGGCCCATTCGACGACAATCGGCAAACTCATCAGCCACAGGCCTCCGACGCTGATGGCAAAGCAGGCAGCGGCCAGACGCGGCCGGGAACGACGCAACCACCAGGCGAGCACCAGCAACAGCAAAAAAACGCCGGGCGGCAGCAACAGGGTTTTAAGCAGATAACGAATAGGCATCGAGCATCTCCAGAGATGCTCGAAGCCTAAGAGGATTGACGTTAAGCGACAATGCTTAAAGCAGCAGGCGCGTAGCCTGCATCAGGTTCTAGCGTTTAAAAAAATTGCTTGAACTGTAACGACTCAACTTTGCCGATGCCTTGGCGCGTTTTTGATCTTTCAGCCAGATGACCTTGGCTGAAGGTTGCGGCGTCGATACCGGCCCAGCGGGTTCCCGTGAAGCCATGAAGCTGCCCTTCAACTCGCCAGTCAACACCGTGACCGGCGCTGGTTTGCCTTTTCCAAGATACGCTTCAATAAGCTCGAATTCAGCATGACTAAGGCCGCGCAATTCCAGCTCCTGAGGGAGTTCGTTGCGCAGACGGACCGAAGTTTTCGCTATCTCCAAGGCAAGCCCAAGTCGATTAATCAAACGTTCATACAGCTCAGGGTTTGTTTCTGTGTGCTGCAACTCTGTCATCCGTTCACCTCATCGAAGATAAAACATACCCTCGACATTCAGCTTAGCGCCGCTGTCAAAACCGGCCGGTTGCCGCGACCAACGGCGGCGGCGAGGCGCTGATCGGGGCTTCTCGACGCATCAGCCACGCAAACAGCGTTTCCCTCGATAGTCGGCGCTCATGTATGCTACGGCGCTTCCTGTAATTCCACTTCCGCTCTCTTGAGCTGGAACGCACCGCGCAGGCAGTCCGTTTTGTCCGGCAGCGGTGCCGACCTGACTCGACGAAGCAACGAAGAGGTCAAGGGTCACCAATTCTTAGTAAAAAGTAGCCATGCACGAACTCTATCAGCCCCGCGAAATCGAAGCCGCCGCCCAATCCTTTTGGGACGAGCAAAAGTCTTTTGAAGTCAGTGAGCAGCCAGGCAAGGAAACATTCTATTGCCTGTCGATGTTTCCTTACCCTAGCGGCAAGCTGCATATGGGTCACGTGCGCAACTACACCATCGGTGACGTGATCGCCCGCTACCAGCGCATGCAAGGCAAAAACGTCATGCAGCCCATGGGCTGGGACGCATTCGGCATGCCGGCGGAAAACGCCGCGATGAAAAACAACGTCGCGCCGGCCAAGTGGACCTACGAAAACATCGCCTACATGAAGACCCAGCTGCGCAGCCTGGGCCTGGGCGTCGACTGGTCCCGGGAAATCACCACCTGCAAGCCGGATTACTATCGCTGGGAACAGTGGCTGTTCACGCGTCTGTTCGAAAAAGGCGTGATCTACCGCAAGAACGGCACCGTGAACTGGGACCCGGTCGATCAGACCGTCCTGGCCAACGAGCAAGTCATCGACGGTCGCGGCTGGCGTTCGGGCGCGATCATCGAAAAACGCGAAATCCCGATGTACTACTTCAAGATCACCGCTTATGCGGAGGAGCTGCTGACGGGTCTCGACGAGTTGCCGGGCTGGCCTGAACAGGTCAAGACCATGCAGCGCAACTGGATTGGCAAATCTCGGGGCATGGAAGTGCAGTTCCCGTACGACCAGGCGTCCATTGGCGAAGCCGGCGTACTGAAAGTCTTCACCACCCGTCCAGACACCCTGATGGGCGCGACCTACGTCGCCGTGGCTGCCGAGCATCCGCTGGCGACCCTCGCTTCCCGGAACAATCCCGAGCTGCAAGCCTTCATTCACGAATGCAAGAGCGGCAGCGTCGCGGAAGCTGACGTCGCGACCCAGGAGAAAAAGGGCCTGCCGACTTCGCTGTTCGTCGAACACCCGCTGACCGGTGAGAAACTCCCGGTGTGGGTCGCCAACTATGTCTTGATGCATTACGGCGACGGCGCGGTCATGGCGGTTCCTGCCCATGACGAACGTGATTTTGAATTCGCCACCAAGTACGACCTGGCGATCAAGCCTGTGGTGCGCACCAGTGCCGGCGATGAAACGCCCGCACCTTGGCAGGCCGCCTACAACGAGCATGGCCAGCTGATCAATTCCGGCGAGTTCGACGGCCTGGACTTCGCGGGCGCGTTCGATGCGATTGAAGTCGCGCTGATCAAGAAAAACCTCGGCGAATCCCGCACTCAATTCCGCCTGCGCGATTGGGGCATCAGCCGCCAACGCTATTGGGGCTGCCCGATCCCGATCGTGCATTGCGACACCTGCGGCGACGTGCCGGTCCCTGAAGACCAGCTGCCCGTCGTGCTGCCGGAAGACGTCGTACCCGACGGCGCCGGTTCGCCGTTGGCACGCATGCCTGAGTTCTACGAGTGCAGCTGCCCGAAATGCGGCGCACCGGCCAAACGCGAAACCGACACCATGGACACCTTCGTGGAGTCGTCGTGGTACTTCGCGCGTTACGCTTCGCCGCATTACGAAGGCGGCATGGTCGACCCGGCCGCAGCCAACCACTGGCTGCCGGTAGACCAGTACATCGGCGGCATCGAACACGCGATCCTGCACTTGCTCTATGCGCGCTTCTTCCACAAGTTGATGCGCGACGAGGGTTTGCTCAGCTCCAACGAGCCGTTCAAGAACCTGCTGACCCAAGGCATGGTCATCGCCGAAACCTATTACCGTCTTGAGGCCAATGGCAGCAAGACCTGGTTCAATCCGGCTGACGTCGAGCTGGAACGCGACAGCAAGGCCAAGATCATTGGCGCAAAGCTGATCAGCGACGGCCTGCCGGTGGAGATCGGCGGCACCGAGAAGATGGCCAAGTCGAAGAACAACGGCGTCGACCCGCAGTCGATGATCGATCAGTACGGCGCAGACACCTGCCGCCTGTTCATGATGTTCGCTTCGCCACCTGACATGAGCCTGGAATGGTCCGACTCCGGCGTCGAAGGTTCGCACCGCTTCCTGCGTCGCGTCTGGCGTCTGGCGCAAGCCCACGTCGCACAAGGCCTGCCGGGCGCACTGGACATCGCCACGCTGAATGACGAGCAGAAAGTCATCCGCCGCGCCATCCACCAGGCGATCAAGCAAGCGAGCCAGGATGTCGGCCAGCACCACAAATTCAACACCGCCATCGCGCAAGTGATGACCCTGATGAACGTCCTGGAAAAAGCCCCGCAGGCTTCGCCACAGGATCGCGCCTTGCTCCAGGAAGGTCTGCAGACCGTTGCCCTGCTGCTGGCGCCGATCACCCCGCACATCAGCCATCAGTTGTGGACCGAACTGGGCCACAACACGCCGATCATCGATGCGGGCTGGCCGATTCTGGACAAGACCGCGCTGGTGCAGGACAGCCTGCAACTGGTGATTCAGGTCAACGGCAAGCTGCGCGGCCACATTGAAATGCCTGCCAGCGCGACTCGTGAAGAAGTCGAAGCGGCGGCCCGGGTCAACGAAAACGTCTTGCGTTTCACCGATGGCCTGACCATCCGCAAAGTGATCGTGGTGCCCGGTAAACTGGTCAATATCGTCGCAAGCTGATGGGATCAAGCGCCCGGTATCGATCGGGCGCTGAACATATTTCCAGGGACGCACTGTCGGCCCATACGGTTTCAAGGGGAGCATCAAGATGATCAAACGCAATTTGCTGGTTATGGGCCTCGCCGTGCTGTTGAGCGCCTGTGGCTTCCAGCTGCGTGGCACCGGCAGTAACGAGATCGCGATCAAGGAACTGGATCTCAGCGCACGTAACGCTTACGGCGAAACCGTGAGCCAGCTGCGCCGTGTTCTGGAAGGCGGTGGCGTCAAGATCTACACCGGCGCGCCCTACAAACTGGTCCTGACCGACGAGCAGGAATCCCAGCGTACAGCGAGCTATTCAGGCTCCGCGCGCTCGGCTGAATACTCGCTGACCACCGTGCTCAACTATGAAATCCACGGCGAGAAAGACCGCTTGCTGACCGGCGGCAAAGTCCAGACCGACAAGACTTACGTGCATGACGGCAACAACCTGATCGGCTCCGACCAGGAAGCGGCGCAGATCCGTAACGAAATGCGTAACGAACAAGTGCAGAAGATGGTCGCAGCGCTGAGCCGTCTGTCGCCAGCTCGCCTGGACGAACTCCAGCAGAAAGCCGATGCCGTTGCCAAGGCCGAAGCCGACGCACTGGAAGCCGCACAGAAAGTCCGCGACGAAACACCGCAACAGTCGCCTATCGAAATCCCGTCGCGCTAAATGTTTGGGGCCAGCTTGCTGGCCCCAAACATCTTCTGACTTATGAAGCTGACCCCAGCCCAACTCTCCAAACACCTGCAAGGCACACTCGCGCCTGTCTATATCGTCAGCGGCGACGACCCGCTGCTGTGCCAGGAAGCTGCCGATGCGATTCGTGCTGCGGCGCGCCTGCAAGGCTTCGACGAGCGTCAGGTGTTCAGCGCCGATGCCAGTTTCGACTGGGGCACGCTGTTGCAGGCCGGTGCCAGCATGTCGCTGTTTGCCGAACGGCGCCTGCTGGAACTGCGTCTGCCTTCCGGAAAGCCCGGCGACAAGGGTGCAGCGGCGTTGATGGAGTACTGCGCACGCCCCGCCGAAGACACCTTGCTGCTGATCAGCCTGCCGAAACTCGACGGCAGCGCGCAAAAGACCAAATGGGGTAAAGCCCTGGTCGAAGGCGCGCAGACGCAATTCGTGCAGATCTGGCCGGTGGATATTGGCCAGTTGCCGCAATGGATTCGCCAACGCCTGTCTCAGGCCGGGCTTGCCGCAACTCAGGACGCGGTGGAGCTGATCGCCGCGCGGGTTGAAGGCAACTTGCTGGCGGCGGCTCAGGAAATCGAAAAGCTCAAGCTGATGGCCGAAGAAGGCCAGATCACCGTCGAAACCGTGCAGGCTGCGGTGGCTGACAGTGCGCGGTTCGACGTCTTCGGCCTGACCGACGCAGTGCTCAACGGCGAAGCCGCTCACGCCTTGCGCATGCTCGAAGGCCTGCGGGGCGAAGGCGTGGAACCACCGGTGATTCTCTGGGCCCTGTCCCGGGAACTGCGCGTGCTGGCAAACCTGGCGCTGCAATTCAGCCAGGGCGTGCCGTTGGACAAAGCTTTCAGCTCGGCCCGCCCGCCGATCTGGGACAAGCGCAAACCGTTGATGAGCAAAGCCCTGCAACGCCACTCGGCCAAACGCTGGAATGAACTGCTGATGGATGCGCAACGCATCGACGCACAAATCAAAGGCCAGGCCGCCGGCTCGCCCTGGAGCAGCCTGACCCGATTGGCGTTGCTGATGGCCGGGCAAAGGTTGGCGTTGCCGGCGGAGTGATCTGAAGCTCGTTGGATAATCGCCCGCCCTTCCATAGCACACATCTATTAGACACACGCCCTTCTCTGCCGGATGATTGCCCGCGTTCAATCCCACCCAAGAGAGCATCGGTCATGAAAAAACCAAAGCGGGCCAACAAGGCCAAATCCATCGTCGCCCAGCCATTGTTCCGCAGCCGTCAGGAACAACCCGGCAAAGGTAAGGGCAGCTACCGCCGCGAAGCCTTCCAGTCTAAAAGCTGGGAGGCTTCTTACCTTCTGGCGGCTTGAAACACGGCGACTTCCCCCCCGACGCCCCTTAGATCGGGCTGGCGTGTTAAGGTCTGCACCTATCGGTAATACCTTGGACCCAAGCATGCCCTCTTGTTTTTCCCGACGTTGGCAGTTACGCCAACTGATCGCCGCCTCAAGCCTTATCCTGTTAGTTGCCTGCGCGGAAAAACCCACCGCAGCCGACGCCACGCCTCTCCCAGTTGCCAGCACGCTGCCTGTTGCGCCTGTTGCGCCTGTCGCTCCGGTTATTGCCGTCGATGCGAACCTCGATATCCAGCCGACCATCAGTTTCAGTGACTGGCAAGCAGGCTTTCGCGCCCAGGCTTTGCAGGCGGGCATCAGGCCTGACATTTTCGACAACGCTTTCGCTGGCGTGACGCCGGACATGAGCGTGGTCAAGGCTGACCGCAGCCAGCCGGAGTTCACTCGACCGGTCTGGGAATACCTCGACGGCGCGATATCCGCCGCGCGGGTGCGTAAAGGTCAGGCATTGCTCAATCAATATGCCGATGTATTGCAGAACATCGAGACGCGTTATGGCGTGGATCGCCAGGCGCTGGTGGCGGTCTGGGGCATGGAGAGTAACTTCGGCCAGTTCCAGGGCTCGCAATCAGTGATTCGCTCATTGGCGACCCTGGCCTATGAAGGCCGTCGGCGCGGCTTCGCTCAGGATCAATTGCTGGCGGCATTGCAGATTATCCAGCATGGCGATATCAGCGCGGACCGAATGCTCGGTTCGTGGGGTGGCGCCATGGGCCAGACACAATTTATTCCGACCACCTACAACACCCACGCCGTGGACTTCGATGGCGACGGTCGCCGGGATATCTGGAACTCCCCGGCGGACGCCCTGGCCTCCACGGCGCACTACCTGCAAAGCTCAGGCTGGCAGCGCGGCCAGACCTGGGGCTATGAGGTGAAGCTGTCGTCAGGATTCGATTACGCACTGGCCGATGCCTCGACGCGCAAAAGCCTCGCCCAATGGCAGCAACTGGGCGTAAGCCTGGCCAATGGTTCGCCTTTGCCGGCCGGCACCGATCAGCAACAGGCGGCACTGCTGTTGCCTGCTGGCTATCGCGGCCCCGCGTTTCTGGTGATTGATAACTTCCGTGCCATCCTCAAGTACAACAACTCGTCGTCCTACGCTCTGGCCATCGGCTTGCTGTCCGAGCGCTTCAAAGGCGGCGGCTTCGTTCTGGGTGAATGGCCGCGCGACGACACGCCCCTGAGCCGATCTGAGCGCATCGAACTGCAAAGCCTGCTCTCGGCCAAGCAATACGACGCCGGCACGCCAGACGGGATTATCGGCGCCAACACCCGCAAGGCCATTCGCAGCGCCCAGCAATCCTACGGCTGGCCTGCTGACGGCTACCCGACGCATGAGTTGCTGGAGACGTTGCGCAAGCCTTGAAAACGTCCTGCGGGCATGTGAAGTGCTTTGGTGGGAGAGGACTCGTCCTCGAAAGGATTGCCAGACAATGAAGTGCTATCAGGCAGATTGAGGTTGGCCGGGTTGCCCCATCGAGGACAAGTCCTCTCCCACAAAGGACGGGAAAAACATAATAAAAAAGGGCCGGATATCACTATCCGGCCCTTTTTTGTTTTCGGCGTTGCCTTACGACATGGCTTTGACAGCTGTCTTGGCCTGTTCGTCGGCGTGGTACGAGGAACGTACCAACGGGCCGGACGCGACGTTCTTGAAGCCCATCTTGTAGCCTTCCTCAGCGAACCAGGCGAACACGTCCGGATGCACGAAGCGTTCGACTGGCAAGTGGCTGCGCGACGGTTGCAGGTATTGACCCAGCGTCAGCATGTCGATGTCGTGTTCGCGCATGCGCTTCATGACTTCGATGACTTCTTCGTCGGTCTCGCCCAGGCCCAGCATCAAGCCGGACTTGGTCGGCACGTGCGGCACCATTTGCTTGAAGCGCTGCAGCAGGGTCAGCGACCACTGGTAATCGGAGCCAGGGCGCGCGGCCTTGTACAGACGCGGCACGGTTTCCAGGTTGTGGTTGAACACATCCGGCGGCTCGGCAGCGGTGATTTCCAGGGCGATGTCCATGCGGCCGCGATAGTCCGGAACCAGTGTCTCCAGTTGCACGTTCGGCGACAGCTTGCGGATTTCACGGATGCAGTCGGCAAAGTGCTGGGCACCGCCGTCACGCAGGTCGTCGCGGTCCACGGAAGTGATGACCACGTACTTGAGACGCAAGTCAGCGATGGCGACAGCCAGGTTCACCGGCTCGTTGACGTCCAGCGCCTTCGGACGGCCGTGGCCGACGTCGCAGAACGGACAGCGACGGGTGCAGATGTCGCCCATGATCATGAAGGTCGCGGTGCCGCCGGAGAAGCACTCGCCCAGATTCGGGCAGGACGCTTCTTCGCAGACGCTGTGCAGTTTGTGTTTGCGCAGCAGTTGCTTGACGCGATCAACCTCGGGGGAAACCGGGATGCGCACACGAATCCAGTCAGGCTTCTTCGGCAGGTCGACGGTTGGAATGATCTTTACCGGAATCCGTGCAACCTTTTCCGCGCCGCGCAGTTTCACGCCGGCTTCGACTTTCGGGCGGGCCACACGCTCGGAAACATCAAGCGTCGGGATCAGGTTTTGCACGGGGCTCTCAGCAATGTCGGTCGCAGTAGTCATATCAATCGATTCCGCCCGTGAGGGTCGTCTGCTCAGCATAGTCGAGGTGTTTGACGAGCTGCGCGCGCAGCCGGGCACTAACCTCGGCAAATTCAATCGGGCCTGCATGATCACGTAGCTGGGTCATCGCCAGCCCCGCATATCCGCAGGGATTTATCCGTCGAAACGGTTCAAGGTCCATGTCGACGTTCAACGCCAGACCATGGAAGGAACAACCGTTGCGAATTCGCAGTCCCAGGGACGCGATTTTCGCTCCATCGACGTAAACACCCGGTGCGTCGGGTTTCGCGGCGGCCGTTACACCGTAACTGGCCAGCACTGCGATGAGGCTGCGTTCGATCCGGGAAACCAGATCACGCACGCCAAAGCCAAGGCGCCTGACGTCCAGCATCAGGTAAGCAACCAGTTGGCCGGGGCCATGATAGGTTACTTGGCCGCCACGATCGACCTGTATGACCGGAATATTGCCCGGCAGCAACAGATGCTCGGCCTTGCCGGCCTGCCCCTGGGTGAAGATCGGCGGGTGCTGGACCAGCCAGACTTCGTCCTGCACCTCTTTACCGCGTTCGTCGGTAAAGCGCTGCATGGCATGCCAGGCACGCTCGTATTCGACCAGCCCGGGATCACGAAAACCCAGGGTGCCGGTCATCAGAGCACCATGTGCACGAAACCGGTAGCGCGCAGGGCGCTATTGATATCGCGCAATTGGTCTTCGCCCGTGGCAATGATATGCAGCTGAACGGTGGTGTACTTGCCGTTGCTGCTTTGGCGCTCGGCCAGGGTCTTGATATCGAGCGTGGCGTATTTGGCCAGGATCTCGATCACCGCGTCGGTGAAGCCCACGGTGGTGTCGCCGATCACTTTGATCGGGTAGTCATCGCAGGGAAATTCGATTTTGTGCGACTTAACGTCGGAATCAGTCATGGCAGTAAAGGTCTCACAAGCCGTGACGACGGACACGCGCCCACTCAGGGTATGAGCGGGCGCGAGAAGGTCGGCATTGATTTCTTGGGATGTCAGTTGAACAAGCCGTAGAAGAACAGGCGGATGCTATCCCACACTCGACGGAAAATACCACCTTCCTCGACCGGTTCCAGCGCGATCAGGTTGGCCGTGTGAACCACCTTGTCTTCCATTTTCACTTCAACTTTACCGATCACGTCGCCCTTGGCGATTGGCGCAACCAGCTGCGGGTTCATGGTCATGCTGGCGGTGAGCTTCTTCATCTCGCCTTTGGGCATGGTCATGCTCAGATCTTCAGCCAGGCCAGCCTTGACCTGATGCTCTGCGCCTTTCCAGACTGGAGCCTGGGCCAGCTCGGTGCCTTTCTGGTAGAAGTTCTGGGTTTCGAAGAAACGGAAACCGTAAGTCAGCAACTTCTGGGTCTCAGCCGCACGGGCCTGTTCGCTGTTGGTGCCGAACACCACTGCGATCAGACGCATGCCATCGCGTACTGCCGAAGACACCATGCAATAGCCTGCTTCGTCGGTGTGACCGGTTTTCAGACCATCAACGGTCTTGTCGCGCCACAGCAGCAGGTTGCGGTTAGGCTGCTTGATGCCGTTCCAGAAGAACTCTTTCTGCGAGTAGATCGCGTAGTGAGCCGGATCTTCGTGAATGATCGCCCGGGCCAGAATCGCCATGTCGTGCGCCGAAGAGTAGTGCTCCGGGTTCGGCAGGCCAGTCGGGTTCATGAAGTGACTGTTGGTCATGCCCAGATCGGCGGCCGTCTTGTTCATCATGTCGGCGAACGCGTCTTCGCTGCCGGCGATGTGCTCAGAGAGCGCAACACTGGCGTCGTTACCCGACTGAATGATGATGCCGTGCAGCAGATCGCTGACCGTGACCTGGGTGCCGACCTTGATGAACATCCGCGAACCGCCGGTACGCCAGGCGTTCTCGCTGACGGTAACCGGATCGTTCTCGCCGATCTGACCGCGACGGATTTCCAGGGTGGCGATATAGGCCGTCATCAGTTTGGTCAGGCTCGCAGGCGCCAGACGCTGGTCGCCGTTGTTCTCGACCAGAACGTTGCCGCTGGTGGCGTCCATCAGCACATAGGCCTTGGCAGCCAGTTGCGGCGCGGCGGGTGTCATCTGTTCAACCGCCCAGGCGGCAGGCGTGATGATCAGCGGTACAAGCAGGCACAAGCGTTTTGCAAAGGTGGTGATGTTCATCCGTCTCTCGAAATTGCTAATGGGCAAACATGCCCTCACGGGCAAAGCTGATCAGGCGGTGAAAGCGAAAACACTTTTCACGACCTGCTACGCCAGGCTCTGATCCTGGCAGACAAGGTCGTCTGTTCGACAGACAAACTTGCATACAGTTGCCGCAAACGCATGCTCTGCCGGCAAATGCGCGTCTGTGGAAACCGCCAGTCGATCAGCCTCGGATCACTCCGAAACCGCACCGACTATTGATCTGATGTCACGACGCTAGGCTGACCAAGATTGGCTGACCTGACGCTGTTCTGTAATTGCTGGGCTTCACCCTGCGTGTCGATCGGTCCCATCCGCACCCGATACAGCGTTTGCTGATTGCGTGCGATCGAACTGACGAAAACCGGTGCCCGGACCATCCCGCTGAGCTTCGACCTCAGGAGTTCCGCAGCGTCCGGATTGGCGAAGGCTCCCACCTGGAGAAATAGCCCAGACGCTTGTCCGGAAGCGTTTTTTTTTGCGTCGACCTGCAACGGGACAGCCGGCGCCGCGTGCTGCTGCGGCGGTGGCGTGTATTGTTCGATGGTGCCCGCCGAAACGGTCAGCGCCGGCGGCGTGGCCTGGGCGATAACCTGCGGCTGATTCGGCAACAGCGGCGCCGGACGGCCGTTCTGGGCCAGCCACTCTTGAGGATCGATGCCTTCGACCTTGACCCTGGCCGTGCCGGATTCGGCATAACCGAGCTTCTTGGCAGCGGCATAGGACAAATCGATGATGCGGTCGGAATAGAACGGTCCGCGATCATTGACGCGCAGGATTACCGTGCGGTTGTTGTCCAGGTTGGTCACCCGGACATAGCTCGGCAGCGGCAGGGTCTTGTGCGCGGCGCTCATCCCGTACAGGTCGTACACTTCGCCGTTGGCGGTGTTCTGACCATGGAATTTGGTGCCGTACCAGGACGCCGTGCCCGAGGCGACATAGCGTCGGGAATCATTGAGCGGGAAATAGGTTTTGCCCAGCACGGTGTACGGGTTGGCTTTATAAGGCCCGTTGTGCAGGGTTGGCGTGGCGTCGGGAATGCGCGACACGTCGACATCCCACCACGGCGCGCCGTCCTTGTGCGCCCGGTTGATATCCAGACCGGGCATATTACGCACTGTGGCGCCGCCTTTTTGCGGTGAACGGCTGGTATTGGAGGAACAACTCACCACCAGCAACGCGAGCGCAGCGTAGGACAGCAACTTCAGCGGTGTGCGAATCGGCATTGCCGGCATTACTTGACGCCCCGAGCTTGAACCAATAATTCAGACAGCTGATGCACGGTCATGGCGTACATCACGCTGCGGTTATAACGCGTGATTGCATAAAAATTTTTCAGACCCAGCCAGTATTCCGGCCCCTTATCGCCCTCAAGGCGAAATGCGGTCACCGGCAGGTCATCGCGCAGCGCATCATGACTCGCCCAACCCAACGCTCGCAACTCCCCAACGTTCTTTACCGGATCAATGCCCGGACTCAATCCTTCGTCGACCCGGTCGCCGCGCACACTGGCAAGGCTGACCACCGGCTCGCCAGCGACCCAGCCATGGCGCTTGAAGTAACTGGCGACACTGCCGATGGCGTCTTCTGGATCGGTCCAGATATTGATGTGGCCGTCGCCGTCGAAATCCACGGCGTACGCGCGAAAACTGCTCGGCATGAACTGCGGCAAACCCATGGCACCGGCATACGAGCCCTTGAGCGTCAGCGGATCGACCTGCTGTTCGCGGGCCAGCAGCAGGAACTCGCGCAGCTCCTTGCGGAAGAAATCGGCACGCGGCGGATAGTCAAAGCCCAGCGTGGACAAGGCGTCGATGACCCGATAGTTGCCGGTGTTGCGCCCGAAAAACGTCTCGACGCCAATAATCGACACGATCACCTGGGCCGGAACGCCGTATTCCTGTTCGGCACGGGCCAGCGCGGCCTCGTGCTGCCGCCAGAAATCCACACCTCGCGCGATGCGCGCGTCAGTGATGAACATCGGACGATATTCCTTCCATTGCTTGACCCGTTCGGCTGGGCGGGAAATCGCGTCGAGGATCGCCTGCTTGCGCTCCACTTCACGAAACACGTCAATCAACTGCTCGCCAGCGAAGCCGTAGTCGCGAGTCATCTGCGCGACGAACTCCGCAACCTGCGGCGAGCCTTCGTAATCCCCTGCCAATGCCTCTTGAACAGATCCAAGGATACCCACCAGGCCGACCAACGGAGCATATCGAGCCCAGTTACGCACTACTTGCATGGAATTCTTCACCTTAATCAAACCTGTGCGATCCACTTACGATGTGTGTGAATCGACATCAAAACTCCAAACGCTGACAGTAGGGTCACCAGCGAAGTTCCGCCGTAACTAATGAAGGGCAGCGGCACGCCCACAACCGGCAGCAGGCCACTGACCATACCGATGTTGACGAAAACGTAAACAAAAAATGTCATTGTCAGGCTGCCCGCGAGCAATTTGCCGAACAAAGTCTGCGCTTGAGCGGTGATGACCAGACCGCGCCCGATCAGCAGCAGGTAAATCAGCAGCAGCGCGCAAATCCCCACCAGGCCGAACTCTTCGCCCAGTACCGCAATAATGAAGTCAGTGTGGCTTTCCGGCAGGAAATCCAGGTGCGACTGGGTGCCCAGCAGCCAGCCCTTGCCAAACACGCCGCCCGAACCGATGGCCGCCTTGGACTGGATGATGTTCCAGCCGGTGCCGAGCGGATCGCTTTCCGGATCGAGGAAGGTCAGGATTCGCTGCTTCTGGTAGTCGTGCATGATGAAGAACCACATCGCCACGGCGATCGGCACAGCGGCAGCGATCACGCTGATGATCCAGCGCCAGCGCAAGCCAGCCATGAACAACACGAAGGTCCCCGAGGCCAGAATCAGCAGCGAGGTGCCCAGGTCCGGCTGGCGCACGATCAGGACGAACGGAATGCCGATCAGCCCCAGGCTGAGCGCAACATGCTTGAGATGCGGCGGCAGCGTGCGTTTCGACAAATACCAGGCAATGGTCGCCGGCATGATGATCTTGAGAAATTCCGAGGGCTGGAAGCGGATCACGCCGGGGATGTTGATCCAGCGGGTCGCGCCCATGGCGTTATGACCCATCACATCCACCACCACCAGCAGCAGAACGCCCAGCACATAGAGCACCGGCACCCAGCGCGCCATGAAACGCGGCTCCAGCTGCGCGATGATGACCATCGACAACAGGCCGATGCCGAACGAACTGGCCTGCTTGATCAGCAGATCCCAGTTCTTGCCGCTGGCCGAATACAGCACGAACAGGCTGCCGGCGGCCAATGTCAGCAACAGAATCAGCAGCGGGCCGTCGATATGGATGCGCTGCAGGAAGGTGGCGCGACGGCGCATCACATCTTCGCTGGACAGGATGCGGTCGAAATTACTCTTCACGGGCACTGGCCGCAGTCTCCACGGGTAAGATTCCGGCGTACTCGGGCTTGAGTGTGCCGTCGGGATTGAGCAGCCAGGCGTCCATCACCTGACGAACCACAGGAGCTGCGACGCCGGAGCCCGACTCGCCGTTCTCGACCATGACCGCAACCACGATCTTCGGGTTGTCGGCTGGCGCGAAGCCTACGAACAAGGCGTGGTCACGATGGCGCTCCTGAACCTTGGAACGGTCATATTTTTCGCCTTGCTTGATCGCCACGACCTGCGCGGTGCCGCTTTTCCCGGCGATCCGGTACTGCGCACCAATTGCCGCCTTGCGCGCCGTACCCCGCGCGCCGTGCATGACCTGCTGCATGCCATGGTTGACCTTGGCCCAATCCGACGGATCGCGCAGCACAATGTCCGGCATCGGGTTGTCATCGACAGGCGGCTGGCCTTCGATAGATTTGGCCAGATGCGGCCGATTCCATTTGCCCTTGTTGGCCACCAGCGCAGTGGCCTGGGCCAGTTGCAACGGCGTGGCCTGCATGTAGCCCTGACCGATCCCGAGGATCAAGGTCTCGCCAGGGAACCAGGCCTGGCGGCGGGTCGCGCGCTTCCAGTCCCGGGATGGCATCAGGCCAGGAGATTCTTCGAACATGTCCAGCGACACTTTCTGGCCGATGCCGAACTTGTTCATATAGGTAGCCAGCCGGTCGATGCCGATCTTGTGCGCCAGATCGTAAAAGTAGGTGTCATTGGAGCGCATGATCGCGGTGTCCAGATCGACCCAACCATCGCCGGTGCGGTTCCAGTTGCGGTATTTGTGATCGTAATTGGGCAGCTGATAAAAGCCGGGGTCGAAGACCCGCGACGAAGCGGTCACCACGCCGGAGTCCAGCCCGGCAATAGCCACGGCGGGCTTGATGGTCGATCCCGGCGGATACAAGCCGCGCAGAATCCGGTTGAACAGCGGTCGATCAATCGAATCGCGCAGCTCGGCGTAGGCCTTGAAGCTGATGCCGGTCACGAACAGGTTCGGGTCGAAACTCGGCGCACTGACCATCGCCAGGACTTCGCCAGTAGCCGGGTCAAGCGCAACGATTGCGCCGCGCCGCCCGCCCAGCGCCGCTTCTGCGGCTTGCTGCAGTTTGATGTCGAGGCTGAGCACGATGTCCTTGCCCGGCACCGGATCGGTCCGTTTAAGAACACGCAACACGCGACCTCGGGCGTTGGTTTCGACTTCTTCGTAACCGACCTGACCGTGCAGCTCGGGTTCGTAGAAACGCTCGATGCCGGTCTTGCCAATGTGATGGGTGCCGCTGTAGGCCACTGGATCGAGGCTCTTCAGCTCTTTCTCGTTGATCCGCCCCATGTAGCCCACCGAGTGCGCAAAATGCGGACCTTCCGGATAATGCCGCACCAGCTGCGCCACCACTTCAACGCCTGGCAGGCGGAACTGGTTGACGGCCACTCTGGCAATTTGTTCTTCGGTGAGTTCGAACAGAATCGGCACTGGCTCGAACGGCCGGCGTCCTTGCTTCATGCGTTTTTCGAAGATGGAACGGTCGTCCGGCGTCAGCTCCAGCACTTCGATGATGGTATCGAGCACCTGGGACCAGTCACCGGAACGCTCGCGGGTCATGCTCAGGCTGAAGCTGGGCCGGTTATCGGCCACCACCACGCCATTGCGGTCAAAGATCAAGCCCCGGCTGGGTGGGATCGGCTGGACATGAACCCGATTGTTTTCCGACAGGGTCGAGTGATATTCGTACTGGATGACCTGCAGGAAATACAGCCGCGCCACCAACACGCAAATCAGCACAACGACAGCCACAGCGCCGACCACGACCCGGCCGCGCACCAGACGTGCGTCTTTCTCATGGTCTTTTAGGCGGATCGGCTGAGACATTAGGGCGCAGTGCTATTTGTGATAAGGGTGCCCGGACAGAACTGTCCAGGCGCGGTAGATCTGCTCGCCAATCAGGATACGCACGAGCGGATGCGGCAGCGTCAGCGGCGATAACGACCAACGCTGCTCACTGCGCGCACAGACTTCCGGCGCCAGGCCTTCGGGGCCACCTACCATCAGGTTCACCGTGCGCGCGTCGAGCCGCCAGCGATCGAGTTCCACCGCCAGTTGCTCGGTGCTCCACGGCTTGCCCTGGACTTCGAGGGTCACGATCCGCTCGCCCGGCTGCACCTTGGCCAGCATGGCCTCGCCTTCCTGACGGATGAAGCGAGCCACGTCGGCATTCTTGCCACGGGTATTGAGCGGGATTTCCACCAGATCGAGCGCCAATTCGGATGGCAGACGCTTGGCATACTCGTGCCAACCCTCTTCCACCCATTTGGGCATGCGCGAACCGACCGCGATCAGACGCAGACGCACAACGACCTCTTACTGCTGGTCTTTGTTGAGCTTGTTGAAATGCTCATGGCCGACTTCAGGGCTGTGGTGCTTGGCATCCGCCGCACGGCTTTGCTCCGCACCCTGCCACAGACGCTCAAGGTCATAGAACTGACGGGCGTTGGCGGTCATCACGTGAACGATGACGTCACCCAGGTCCAGCAGCACCCAGTCACTGTCGCCCTTGCCTTCTTCGCTCAAGGATTTCAGGCCGGCAGCCTTGACCTTGTCGCGCACGCTATCGACCAATGCGTTCAGTTGACGGTTGGAAGTACCGGTGCAGATCAGCATGTAGTCGGCGATGCTGGTTTTGTCGCGCACATCGATGGTTTGAATGTCGGTGCCTTTGACGTCTTCCAGTGCTGCGATAGCAATCTGGACGACTTCTTCACTGCTCATTTTTTGCTTTGTCATAAAAAACTCAATTTGCTCGTATGTGTGGAAACGCCAAAACGCTTATCGATCAAAGCAGTTGTGGGGCGTTCCCTCAGTTTTTCGGCGCATGGTACAGCCCGTGCGCTTCGATATAGGCCAGTACCGCGTCTGGCACCAGATAACGTACCGACTTCCCGCTGGCCAGCAGTTGGCGGATCTGGGTGGCAGACACGGATAACGGTGTCTGCCAGACGAATGTAATTTGCCCGCCCGGCCCTTTCAGGGCCTTTGGATCACTGACTGCGCGTGCCGCCAGCAGATTGCGCATGGCATCCGGCGATTCGCTGTCCGCGTCCGGGCGCTGCAGCACCACAATATGGCAGTGCTCCAACAGTTCATCCCAACGATGCCAGGTCGGTAGCCCACAAAAGGCATCCCAACCCAGCAACAGGAATAACTGGTCCTGCGCGGCCAGTTCGGCCCGCGTCGATTCCAGTGTATCAATGGTGTAGGACGGCTTGTCCCGCTTCAGTTCACGGTCATCCACCGTCAAAGGCGGCACGCCGACAACTGCGCATTCGACCATCGCCAGACGATCCTGCGCCGAGACACTCGGCGTATCACGATGGGGTGGCCGGGCGCTGGGCGTCAGGCGTAACTCATCCAGTTCAAGCAACGCGGCGACTTCCAGCGCACCGCGCAGATGGCCGATATGCACCGGGTCAAAGGTGCCACCCAGAATCCCGATGCGTTTGGGCATAAGCGCAGCGGCGTGCCGTTCAGGCTCGCTCAAGTCAGGCTGGCTCCTGTCCACGCAGCTGGCCATCACCGATCACGATGTACTTCTCGCAGGTCAGGCCTTCGAGACCGACCGGACCGCGGGCGTGCAGCTTATCAGTAGAAATGCCGATCTCGGCACCCAATCCGTATTCGAAGCCATCGGCGAAGCTGGTTGGCGCGTTGACCATCACCGAACTGGAGTCGACTTCGGCCATGAAGCGCCGCACTTGCCCCTGATGATCGGAGACGATGGCATCGCTGTGATGCGAGCCATAGTGATTGATGTGTTCGATGGCCTGATCCAGCCCGGTGACGATGCGGATCGACAGAATCGGCGCCAGATACTCGGTATTCCAGTCTTCTTCGGTCGCAACGTTCGCCTCGATCAACTCGCGGGTACGCTCGCAACCGCGCAGTTCAACGCCTTTTTCCCGGAACTGGGCAGCCATTTGCGGCAGAAACTCGGCGGCGATGGTTTGATCCACCAGCAGGGTTTCCATCGCGCCACATATCCCGTAACGATAAGTTTTGGCGTTGAACGCAATACGCTGGGCTTTGGGCAGATCGGCGTGAGCACTGACATAGACGTGGCAGATGCCGTCCAGATGCTTGATGACCGGCACCCGCGCATCACGGCTGACGCGCTCGATCAAACCTTTGCCGCCACGCGGAACAATGACGTCGACGAACTCGGGCATGGTGATCAACGCACCGACGGCGGCGCGGTCAGTGGTTTCCACGACCTGAACGACGGCAGCCGGCAAGTCGGCTTCGGCCAGGCCGCGCTGGATGCAGGCAGCAATCGCCTTGTTGGAGTGAATCGCCTCGGACCCACCGCGCAGGATGGTCGCATTGCCAGACTTCAGGCACAGGCTCGCGGCATCAATGGTCACGTTGGGCCGCGACTCATAGATGATCCCGACCACGCCCAGCGGCACGCGCATCTTGCCGACCTGAATACCGGACGGGCGAAAGCTCATGTCGCGGATTGCGCCAATCGGGTCTGGAAGGTTCGCTACCTGACGCAACCCGACGATCATGCTGTCGATCCGTGCGGGGGTCAGGGCCAAACGTTCGAGCATTGCCGGCTCAAGACCATTGGCGCGGCCGGCGGCCAGGTCCATGTCATTGGCAGCAGACAATTGAGCGCGAGCTTCATCCAGAGCAGCGGCGGTGGCCAATAGCGCGCGGTTTTTCTGCGCAGTGCTGGCACGGCCGATCACTCGCGAAGCTTCGCGGGCGGCTTGACCCAGGCGGGTCATGTAGTCAAGAACAGACTCAGTCATGGTCTCAGAGGTCTTGGCATAGAGGAAAGCGGCCGATTATAGCTGTCAAGCGCCGCTAACGACAGCAGTGACAGGCGGATGGTCGAGAACAGTGCGAAAACGGGCTTCGAGGGATCGTTTTGTGGGCGGATTGCTCTGTTGGAGGCTTGCCCGCGAATCAAGCGCCTCGGTGGGCCGGATATACGGCGTAATTGTTCATATCCCGTAGGACCGGCTTCAGCCGGGAGGCGTCAGGTACATTCACAACAGTTGCGTCGTCAGACCTTGCGCCCTCCCGGCTGAAGCCGGTCCTACGATCGCTAGGCGCTCGTTCTTCGCGAGCATGCGTTCAGTGTCGGTTGGAGCGAGGCTTGCCCGCGAAGAACGATAACGAGGCAGGTCTGGTGTACCGAGGCGCCAGATTCGCGGGCACGTGGGAACGCCGCCCGCCCGCCCCAACGGGGCCGGAAGGTATCTAACTCTGCACTATTCAGCTCCAATTAAGATTGAGGTTGCTATCATCACGGCCCACCCGCCGCCACTTCATGTATCCCCATGCCTGACGCCCTTCCCGACAGTTTTTTCCATCGCGATGCACAAGTGCTGGCCCGCGCGCTGCTGGGCAAGGTCATTCGTCACAAGGTGGGCGAGCTCTGGCTGGCGGCGCGGATTATCGAGACCGAAGCGTATTACTGCGCCGAAAAAGGCAGTCACGCGTCCCTGGGTTACACCGAGAAGCGCAAAGCGCTGTTTCTCGACGGCGGCCACATCTATATGTATTACGCCCGGGGCGGCGACTCGCTGAACTTCAGTGCCGAGGGCCCGGGCAATGCGGTGCTGATCAAATCCGCCTTCCCGTGGGTCGACGCCGTATCGGACGCCAACAGTCTGGCGCAAATGCAACTGAACAACCCGGACGCCAGCGGTGCGATCCGCCCACCCGAGCGGCTGTGTGCAGGCCAGACGCTGCTGTGCAAGGCGCTGGGCCTGAAAGTGCCGATGTGGGACGCCAAACGCTTCGATCCCGAGCAATTGCTGGTGGAAGACGTAAACCAGAACCCGCGTCAGATTATTCAAACCACGCGCCTGGGCATCCCGACCGGCCGTGACGAACACCTGCTGTACCGCTTCGTCGATGCCCAATACGCGCGTTTCTGTACACGGAACCCGCTGCGGCGCGGCCAGGTCGAAGGCCGCGACTACTTTCTAATCGATCAAGGAAACTGACCCATGGGGCCATGGCTCGATAGCATCACCGGTTGGCTGGCGGCAAACCCTTCGTGGCTGAGCGTGGCCATTTTCGTGGTGGCATTTATCGAGTGTCTGGCCATCGCCGGGATCATCGTGCCCGGCACGGTTTTGCTGTTTGCCGTCGCCGCTTTGGCGGGCAGCGGCGTGCTGCCGTTGGGTAAAGTCTTGCTGCTGGGGTTTGTCGGCGGACTACTCGGCGATGCGATTTCCTATTTCGTGGGCCGAAGGTTTCACCAGAACATCCGCCGCTTGCCGGGCCTGCGCCATCATCCCGAATGGATTGGCGGTGCCGAGACTTACTTTCAGCGCTACGGCATTGCCAGCTTGCTGGTCGGGCGTTTCATTGGACCGCTGAGGCCCATGTTGCCGATGGTGGCCGGCATGTTCGACATGCCGTTCCCGCGCTTCGCCGC
The DNA here is from genome assembly GCF_000416235.1 of Pseudomonas sp. CFII64. Taxonomy (GTDB): domain Bacteria; phylum Pseudomonadota; class Gammaproteobacteria; order Pseudomonadales; family Pseudomonadaceae; genus Aquipseudomonas. Next base: position 27,724 of record NZ_ATLO01000009.1, read on the forward strand.
AGTCAGTGTTGTCGCGGCGGCGGGATGGTCGATTGTTTATCTGCTGCCGGGCTGGGCCGCCGGTGCGGCGGTTCGTCTGCCGTTGCCGGAAGGTTTCTGGCCGCAGGCAGCTGTGGTCGGTGGCGGCATGGCCGTGCTGCTCGCCGTGGCAGTGCAAAGCAGTCTGCGCGCCAAGCGTTACGCGACCAAGGTCATTGCGCTGGTCGCCGGGATCATGTTGGGCGGCCTGTTTCTGGGCTGGCCGTACCTGACGCAGTTCGATAACGGCATCATGACGCTGGTACAGGAACATCGCAGTGCCGCAGCCGATGACTTTGTGATCGTGGTGACCGGGCTGGGCGATTTCCGCACGCAGTTTTTCGCCGCAGCCCTGTTGCTGGCCCTGCTGCTGATCACCAAGCAATGGCGTCATGCGCTATTTGCCGGGGCGACCACCTTGGGTTGCGCCATCGTCAACGGCAGCATGAAATACATTTTCGCCCGCGCCCGCCCGGAAGTGCTGCTAGAACCGCTCACCACTTACAGCATGCCCAGTGGCCACAGTTCGGCCGCGTTCGGCTTGTTCATGACGCTGGCGGTGCTGGCCGGCCGCGGGCAACCGGTGCGTTTGCGCCTGACCTGGCTGCTGCTGGGCGGCATCCCGGCGCTGTCGATTGCCATGTCACGGGTGTATCTGGGCGTGCATTGGCCGACAGACGTCCTGGCCGGGATGATGCTGGCGTTCTGCGTGTGCGCCGCCAGCCTGGCCTTCGTCCAGCGTGACACGTCGTTGAATGCCTTGCCGGTGCGGGTCTGGTGGCTGATCCTGCCGGCACTGGTCGCGTTGTTCAGCGCCTTTGCCTTGCATTCGCTGCCCCATGCGATCCTGCGCTATCAGTATTGATTCACGCAGGCTGGCAGCTCAGGCCTGCAAATCGCCCTGCATTTCATCGAGCAGATCCTGGATCGCGTCGAGACGCTCTTCCGCGTCGTCGATTTCCAGCAGCTCGATCTTGTCTTCCTCAGTGAACGGCAGCAGATACGCCAACTGATTGGCCAGCGATTGCTGGCCATTGGCGATCAGGCCCATGTTCAACGCGGCAACCATCGGATGCTCGGCCAGGGCGGCGAGCAAGGCGACCAGGTCGGCATCTTCTTCCTGCAATGGCCGCTCTTGCGGTTCGTCCAGCCATTGCACCTGGGCGATCAGCAACTGGTCGCGCTGGGTCTCGGTGCTGAGTACGCGAAAACGCCGCCCGCCCTCCACGCGAATACCCAGCAGGCCATTGTCCTGCTGCTGAAAATCGCGCACCAAGGCCTCGCAGCCGATCAGCGAATAGCCCGCTGGCGCATCGCCGACCTCTTTACCTTCGGTGATGCACACCACGCCAAAGCCTTCGCCTTGTTTCATGCAGCGGCTGATCATGTCCAGATAGCGCGCCTCGAACAATTGCAGGTCGAGCACACACCCCGGAAACAGCACAGCATTGAGTGGAAAAAGCGGCAACGTCATACAAAAGTACCCTTTAAACGACCAAAGACACCGCGAGCGGCAAGAACAACGCCGTCGCGACACCCATCAGACTCATTGCCAGCGCAGCAAACGCGCCGCACTCCTCACCTTCCTGCAACGCCGCCGAAGTACCCACCGCATGGGCCGTAAGGCCCAGCGCCATGCCTCGGGCAGCGGGGCTTTTCACACCCGCCAGAGTCAGCAGACCGGGACCGAATATTGCCCCGATCACGCCAGTAATCAACACGAACACCGCCGCCAGCGCCGCCACACCGCCAATCTGCTCGGCGACCAGCATGGCGATGGGTGAAGTAACCGACTTGGGCGCCATGGTCATCAGAATCATGTGATCGGCGCCAAACAGCCAGCCCAGCAGCACGCACAACCCGGTGGCGAAGACGCCGCCCACTACCAGCGTAGTTAAAGTCGGCCACAGCAACTGCCGAATCCTGCGCAAATTCAGAAAAAGCGGCACCGCCAGCGCGACGGTCGCTGGCCCGAGCAGAATGCTGAGGATTTCCGTGCTCTTGCGGTATTCGGCGTAGCTCAGGCCACAACTGAGCAAAACGCCAATGACCACCAGCATCGACACCAGCACCGGCTGCAAAAACACCCAGCGGGTTTTCTCGTAACCGGCCAGCACCAGCTGATAAGCGCCGAGGGTAATGGCGATGCCGAACAATGGATGATGAATCACCGACATCGCAGCGCCGTGCCAGTCCAGACTCATGTCGGCTCCCGGCGGCGTGCCTGACGCTCGATGAGTTTTTGCATCAGCCAGCCGGCGAACGTCAGGGCGATCAACAGCGACAACACCAACGAGCCAACGATGGCCCAGAAATCCTCGGCAATCGCTGCGGCGTAGACCATCACGCCCACGGCAGGCGGCACCAGCAGCAACGGCAGATAGCGCAGCAGACTGCTGGCCGCCAGGCTGATCGGTTCACTGACCTCGCCGCGCACCATGAGGTACACCAGCATCAGCACCAGCCCGATAATCGGCCCGGGCAGTATCGACAAAAACAAATGATTGAGCGCAGTGCCGAGCAATTGGAACAGCACCAGCCAGGTCAAACCCCGTAACAACATAAAAAGCTCCAGCAAATCGGCGGCGACATTATAGGCACGCAGCCATGATGGCTATGGATCGGCATTCGCAAAGCCGCACTTGGCGAACCATCCCTTGACCAATCCTCAACCCTCTGCTGATCTTGGATTTCACTTGCGAAGGCAAAATCCTACGCAAAAAGATGAAAAAGCAGTAATACAAAAAAGAAAACGACGAAGACAAGGAGAGTGCCTATGCCGTTTGTACCTGTTACCGAGCTCAAGAATTATGTCGGCAAGGAGCTGGGATATTCCGAATGGCTGACCATTGATCAGGAGCGCATCAACCTGTTCGCCGAAGCTACAGGTGATTTCCAGTTCATTCACGTGGACCCGGTCAAAGCCGCCCAGACACCATTCGGCGGGACCATCGCCCACGGATTTCTGTCGTTGTCGCTCATCCCCAAGCTGATGGAGAACCTGCTGGTGATGCCCGAAGGCTTGAAGATGGCAATCAACTACGGCCTGGACAGCGTGCGCTTCATCCAGCCGGTGAAGGTCAACTCGCGCGTTCGTCTAAAAGTTGAACTGACCGAGGTGACTGAAAAAAAACCGGGGCAGTGGCTGCTCAAAGCCACGGCCACACTGGAGATCGAGGGCCAGGAGAAGCCGGCGTTCGTCGCTGAACCCTTGTCCATGTGCTTCGTGTAACACTGTTAAATCACGAAACAGTCGTTACAGACTGTTTCGTCTCTCTTCCTGGCTGCGGCATACTCCCACCGGCTGTGCGATGGCGCCCGCTCGGGCACATTCGAAACTCGCCTGGCTTTAAATTTTTCGGGATCTTCCATGCGCGCGCTTGTTCCACTGGCTCTGTCACTCCTAATCGCTGCCTGCGGTGACGGCGAACCGCTGTCCCCTCCCGACGCACGCCTGCCCGACGGCGGACGCTATCGCGGCGATGTGGTCAACGGCTTGCTGCAAGGCCAGGGACGAATCGATTACCCCAATGGCAGCTGGTACGCCGGGCAGTTTCAGAATGGCCAGTGGCATGGCCAGGGCGAATGGCACGCGAGCAATGGCGACGTCTATAAAGGTAGCTTCGCCAATGGCCTGTTCGATGGACACGGCACACTGACCACCAGCGGCGGCAGTTATGTCGGCGGCTTCAAGCTGGGTCGGCGCGAAGGCGAAGGCACGCTCAAAGAAAAAGGCCTGACCTATCGCGGCGCATTCAAGGCTGACCAATACGACGGCCTGGGTCGCCTCGAACTCGATGATGGCAGCCAGTATCAAGGTCAGTTCTCCCGTGGCAAACCCAACGGCGAAGGCCAGCGCAGCGACGCCAGCGGCAACCAATTCAGCGGCAACTTCGTCAATGGTCAGCTGCAAGGCATCGGCAGCTTCAACAGCGCCGATGGCGATCAATACGTCGGCGGCTTCGTCAATAACCAACTCAACGGTCATGGCCGCTACGAAAACAGCGACGGCGACGTGTGGGTCGGGATGTTCAAGGACGGCGCGCTCAACGGCCGAGGTGAACTGATCGGCGCCGATGGCAGCCACTATGTTGGTGAATTCAGCGGCTGGAAATTCTCCGGGCAAGGTCGTCTGCGGCTGGTCGACGGCAGCACTTACGTGGGCGAATTTGCCGATGACACTTATCAGGGCCAGGGCATTCTGACCTCCGCGCAAGGCACGGTGCAGAGCGGTTTCTGGGTCAACAGCCAGCGCGTGCGGGACGCTCAAGGCAAGCTGCTGCCGGATTCACTGGAAGTCGGCATGCTGGCTCAAGGCCCGCTGCTGGAAAAAGCCCTGGCCGCCGTGCCCGTTTCAACACCCGCTGTAGAGCTGTTCAGCTTGGTGGTGGGCGGCGACGGCAAGCAAAGTGTGTTCATGCGTGAGGCCGACTATGTCAGCAACCTGCTGGCCTCGCGCTTCGGTGCTTACGGGCAGATAAGCCTGGTCAACCATCGCGATCACATGATTGATCGGCCATTGGCAACCCGGGAAAACATCAGCCGCGCCATGCGCACCCTCGCGCAACGCAGCGGGCCGGAAGACCTGCTGTTCATTTACCTGACCAGTCACGGCACCCAGGATCACGAACTGGTGCTGGATCAGCCGCGCATCGAACTGGCGGATCTGCCCGCCGATGAGCTGGCAGCGGTCATGGCGCCCTTGAAAAACCGCGACAAGGTCGTGGTGATTTCGGCGTGCTATTCCGGCGGTTTCATTCCGGCCTTGAAAGACGAGCGCACGATGGTGATCACCGCATCCCGAGAAGACCGGGTGTCCTTCGGCTGCTCGGAAGAAGCGGACTTCACTTATTTCGGCGACGCGCTGTTCGCCAAGGCGCTGGTCGCCACCGACGACCTGCAGCAAGCCTTCAACGCTGCAAAAGACATCGTCGCCGAGCGAGAAATCGCCGACAATTTCGACGCCTCGGAACCGCAGATCTGGGCGCCGAAAGGCGTCATTGCGCATTGGAACCTGCTGCGCAGGAGCCAGGCGGAACGTGCACTCAATACGGTATCGACTCGCAAGGAAGCGAAGACCGTCGGCAGCCACTAAGCTGTCGTCTATCAAGGGAGAATGCTATGTACTTGACGCCGCAACACATCCTGCTCGCCGGTGCGACCGGCCTCACGGGCGAACACTTGCTGGATCGCCTGCTCAATGAACCCACGGTCACCCGCGTGCTGGCCCCGACCCGCCGACCTTTGGCCGAGCACCCGCGACTGGAAAACCCGGTCGGTGAATTGCCAACCCTGCTGCCGACGTTAAGCGGTCAGGTTGATATCGCTTTCTGTTGCCTGGGCAGCACCATCAAACAGGCCGGGTCGCAGGACGCATTTCGCGCCATTGATCTGGACATGGTGGTGGCTTTCGGCAAACGCGCCCGGGAAATGGGCGCGCGGCATTTGCTGGTGATCAGCGCCATCAATGCGGACCCAGGCTCCAGCGTGTTCTACACCCGCACCAAGGGTGAGATGGAGCTGGCGCTCAAGGCGCAGGACTGGCCGCAACTGACCATCGCCCGCCCTTCGCTGCTGGTGGGCAATCGCAATGAAACGCGCCTGGCCGAACAACTCGCCGCGCCCATCGCCAAGCTGATCCCCGGCAAATACGGCGCCATCGAGGCCTGCAGCCTGGCGCGAGCGCTGTGGCGGCTAGCCCTGGAAGAACAATCCGGCGAGCGAGTCGTGGAGTCCGATGAGTTGAGGAAGTTGGGGAAGTAGTGCAAACGCACGTCTCGCTCCAACAGGTGTTCAACAGCCTACAAACCACCCGTCGCCTGAAACCCAACTCCCAACGCGGTGAGCAGCGACAACGGCAGCAGCAGGGTATCAAGCACTGCGCTGCCGGGCAGATCGAGCCCCGGATAGCTCGGCGCCTCGGCACCGAAACGGTCCATCGCGCAGCAACCGCCCTGCAGCGCATACAAATCCAGCCGCGTCCCGGCGTACACCACCGGCGCGCCGGGCTGCGCGGCGTTGAGCGTGCGGGCGGTGGCGCAACCGGTCAGCGCCAGCGCCAGCGCAATCAGCAGCAGCTTATTCATCAGCGCTCAAGTGATGCTCGCCCCAACGCGGCAGCATGTCTTGCGGGATATTCAGCAGGTTGAGGATTCTGGCGACCACGAAGTCAATCAAGTCGTCGATGGTTTGTGGCTGATGATAAAAGCCGGGCGATGCCGGAAGAATCACCGCGCCCAGGTTCGACAGCTTGAGCATGTTCTCCAGATGGATGCTGGAAAACGGCGCTTCACGGGGCACCAGAATCAGCTGCCGACGCTCCTTGAGGGTTACATCCGCAGCCCGTTCGATCAGGTTATTGCAGGCGCCGGTGGCAATCGCCGACAAAGTCCCGGTCGAGCACGGCACCACGACCATCGCAGCGGGTGAGCCCGAGCCCGAGGCCACGGGCGACATCCAGTCTTCCTTGCCATACACGCGAATCTGCCCGGCTGCCGCGCCGGTGTACTCGGTGAGGAACGCCTGCATCATGCTCGGTTTGGGCGGCAGCAAGACATCAGTCTCGGTGGCCATGACCAACTGCGCGGCCTTGGAAATCAGGAAGTGCACTTCGCGATCTTCGCGCACCAGACAATCCAGCAGGCGCAGGCCATATTGCGCGCCCGAAGCACCGGTCATGGCCACGGTGACGCGTTCCGGGCCGTTCATTGCAACGCCTCGGCCAGCTTGCCGTGCAGGCCGCCGAAGCCGCCGTTGCTCATGATCACGATGTGCGTGCCCGGCTGCGCCTGGCTTTTCACCCGGGCAATAATCCCTTCCAGCGAATCGCAAACCACGGCGGGCACCGCACACAGCGCGGCGGTACCGGCCAGATCCCAGCCCAGATTGGCCGGGGCATACCACACCACTTGATCGGCTTGCTGCACGCTTTCCGGCAGGCCGTCGCGATGGGCACCGAGCTTCATGGAGTTGGAGCGTGGCTCGATGATCGCGATCAGTGGCGCATCGCCAATTTTCTTGCGCAGGCCATCCAGGGTGGTGGCGATAGCGGTCGGATGGTGGGCGAAGTCGTCATAAATGGTGATGCCGCGCACTTCGGCGACCTTCTCCATGCGTCGCTTGACGCTTTTGAACGCGCTCAAGGCGTCAACGCCCATGGCTGGCACGACGCCAACATGGCGCGCAGCGGCCAGGGTTGCCAGGGCGTTGGCCACGTTGTGCTGGCCAGTCATGTCCCACTCGACCACGCCTTGCAGCTGGCCTTCGAAAAGCACTTCAAAGCGCGAACCGTCTTCGCTGAGCAAGCGCGCCTGCCACTGGCCGTTCTGACCGGTGGTTTGTACCGGCGTCCAGCAACCCATCTGAATGACCCGCGTCAGCGCCGGTTCAGTGGTGGGATGAATCACCAGGCCTTCACTTGGAATGGTGCGCACCAAGTGATGGAACTGCCGCTCGATGGCAGGCAGATCGGGAAAGATGTCGGCATGATCGAACTCAAGGTTATTGAGGATCGCGGTGCGCGGGCGGTAATGCACGAACTTGGAACGCTTGTCGAAAAATGCGCTGTCGTATTCGTCGGCTTCCACCACAAAAAAAGGCGTGCCACCCAGACGGGCCGACACCGCGAAATTCTGCGGTACGCCGCCAATCAGGAACCCAGGGCTCATGCCCGCGTGCTCCAGCACCCAGGCCAGCATGCTGCTGGTGGTGGTTTTGCCATGCGTGCCGGCAACCGCCAGCACCCAGCGACCTTGCAGCACGTGATCGGCGAGCCATTGCGGGCCGGACACGTAAGGCAGGCCTTTATTCAGCACGTACTCGACCGCCGGATTGCCCCGCGACAGCGCGTTGCCAATCACCACCAGATCAGGTGCGGGGTCGAGCTGCTCCGGGCCGTAACCCTGAGTCAGTTCGATGCCTTGAGCCTGCAATTGCGTGCTCATCGGCGGATAGACATTGGCGTCGGAGCCGGTGACCCGATGGCCCAACTCTTTGGCGAGCACCGCCAGCGAACCCATGAAAGTGCCGCAAATACCAAGGATATGAATATGCATGACCACCTCTTAAAACATCCGCGCAGGTTAGCTCAGGGGCGGTGAAATGGCACTTAGTGTTTGTGAAGGGCAGATTCCGATCCATTAATGAAATGCGTCCCGTTGGAGCGAGCATTTCAATTCAATGGCCATGCGTTGTTCACCGCGCAATCCCATGCTTGCGCAATTTTCGATACAACGTATTACGGCTGATCCCCAGCTGCCGGGCGCTGTGGGTCATGTGCCAGCGGTGGGACTCAAGCGTCGAGATCAACGCGCTGCGCTCGGCGTCTTCCAGCGGATGCTCAGCCACTGACAGCGCCACGACCGGCGCAGCGCCAAGACGAATGGCCGCTGGAAGATCGTCAAAACCGATCCGGTTCTCTTCACACAACGCAGCCAGCGTACGCAACACCGTGCGCAACTGCCTGACGTTACCCGGCCAGGCGAAACCCAATAACGCCTTACGCGCTTCGCCGTCTATGGTCAGGCGCTGCCCGGCAGACTCTTGAGTCAGCAGGAAATCCAGCAACTGCGACTTGTCGCTGCGCTCCCGCAAGGCCGGCAACGCCACTTCCAGCCCATTGAGCCGGTAATACAAATCCTCACGAAAGCTGCCATCGGAAACGCGCTCCAGCAAATTCCGGTGGGTCGCGCTGATAATTCGTACATCCACCGCTTGAGGTTCGCCGCCAATCGGCACCACCAGGCGATCTTCCAGCACCCGCAGCAAACGGGTTTGCAGGGCCAGCGGCATGTCGCCGATTTCATCGAGGAACAACGTCCCGCCGTCCGCCTGCTGCAGCTTGCCGCGCATGCCTTCCTTGCGCGCGCCGGTAAAGCTGCCGCCGCGATAGCCGAACAGTTCGCTTTCGATGAGGCTTTCCGGGATTGCTGCGCAGTTCAGCGCGACGAACGCCTTGCTCGAACGCAGGCTGGCCTGATGCACGGCCTTGGCGAAGGCTTCCTTCCCGGAGCCGGTTTCGCCATTGATCAACAACGGTACGTCGCGCTCGAAGACCCGCAGCGCGCGGCGAAAATCGTTCTGCAATGCCTCATCGCCCAGGCAAATGCCGCTGGGCGGGAGAGCTTGGGTCGCGGGCTGGACCACCCGTGCCGTCGGGCCCTTTGCCGTGCGGGGCAGTTGCCCACGCAAGGCGGCGAAGAATCCGCGGCCGTCGCGAGTGCGCAGCGGCCAACGGGTATGTGCCTCAGGATTGGCGCGCCCCAACAGTTCACTGAGTGAACAGTCAAAAAACATCTCCACCGGCTGGCCCAGCAGTTGACTGCGACCCAGGCCCAGCAGGTTCAAGGCACTTTGATTCAGGGCGCTGATGCGGCCTTCGCCATCGAACGCCAGCAGCCCTTCGCTGAACAGCCCGACCGATTCGGATTGCACGTGAAAGCGCAGCAACCACTGATCTTCGAAGTGATGCCGGAAATAGCTGCTCTCGATGAGTTTCGCCGACAGATTGACCAGCGCCATGGTGTGGAACTGGCTTTGCCGCGACACATCATCGCGCGCCGAGGACACGTCGAGAACAGCCAGCAAATCGCCATGAGGATCGAAAACCGGACTGGCCGAACACGTCAGGCCGGTATGACGGCCACGAAAATGTTCGTCGCGATGAATGGTCAACGGCTGGCGCTCTACTAAACAGGTGCCGATGCCATTGGTGCCTTCGCACGCCTCGCTCCAGTCAGCGCCCAGCCACAACCCGGCCCGCTCGAAAACCGTACGCTCGGCAGGCGCGGTGACGCAGTTGAGGATCACGCCGCGCGCATCGGTCAGCAGCACGGCGTGGCCGTCCGCCAACTGCTGATGCAGGCTGCTCATTTCCTGACCGGCGACGCTCAGCACTTGCTGCAAACGCTGGCGGCTTTCCAATACGCGATCATGTTCGAGCACCACCGGCGCGTTGGCGTGCGCGGGGTCGAGATGGTAATCGTCCAGGCAACGCAGCCAGGAACGGACGATGGACGGATCGCTGCCAGGGCCGCGCAATTGCGCCTCGCCTTTGGCGACCGTCAGGACTTGTTGCGCGTGCCGGGTCAGATGATTGCTGTGCACTTTTTATTGTTCTCCACTTTTGTATTTTTCATGGGAGTTACCGCCCAGCATCCTCCTGCGCGTAAGCCTTTGCAATCGCGTCGCCATCAACGTCAGCCGGACGTATCGAATCTGGCACAAAGTGTCACGCACCCCTGCGCCACGGGTGGCACAGCGCGATCCCAACACCTGCCGTTCATCCTTGCACAAGCCGCTAAATCAGTGCTTTGCACGCAGTGGCCCGCCCTTTGCTCTACGCTTTAACAAGTGCAACCGCGCGTTGTCACCCCGCTTCGTCGCAGCTCCCCCAACAACAAGAATCAGGAGATAACACCATGCGTTACGCACATCCCGGTACCGAAGGCGCTCTGGTCAACTTCAAGGAGCGTTACGGTAACTTCATCGGCGGCGAGTTCGTGGCCCCGGTCAAGGGTCAATATTTCACCAACACTTCGCCGGTCACCGGCAAGCCGATTGCTGAATTCCCGCGTTCCACTGCCGAAGACATCGAAAAAGCCCTGGATGCCGCGCATGCCGCATCCGAAGCCTGGGGCTCAACCTCCGTGCAGGCTCGCTCCCTGGCCCTGCTGAAAATCGCCGACCGCATCGAGCAAAACCTCGAAGTCCTGGCCATTACCGAAACCTGGGACAACGGCAAGGCCGTCCGCGAAACCCTGAACGCCGATATCCCGCTGGCCGTTGACCACTTCCGCTACTTCGCTGGCGTACTGCGTGCCCAGGAAGGCAGCGCCGCAGAAATCGACGGCAACACCGTCGCGTATCACATCCATGAACCGCTGGGCGTGGTCGGTCAGATCATCCCGTGGAACTTCCCGATCCTGATGGCTGCCTGGAAACTCGCGCCAGCCCTGGCTGCGGGTAACTGCGTGGTGCTCAAGCCCGCCGAACAAACGCCGCTGGGCATCACCGTGCTGATGGAACTGATCGGCGACCTGCTGCCGCCCGGTGTTCTGAACGTCGTTCAAGGCTACGGCCGCGAAGCTGGCGAAGCGCTGGCCAGCAGCAAACGGATTGCCAAGATCGCCTTCACCGGTTCGACGCCGGTTGGCTCGCACATCATGAGTCTGGCGGCCGCCAACATCATCCCGTCCACCGTGGAACTGGGCGGCAAATCGCCGAACATCTTCTTCGAAGACATCATGAGCGCCGAGCCTGAGTTCATCGACAAAGCCGCTGAAGGCATCGTGCTGGCATTCTTCAACCAGGGCGAAGTCTGCACCTGCCCATCCCGCGCACTGATTCAGGAATCCATCTATCCGCAGTTCATGGAAGTCGTGATGCAGAAGGTGCTGAAGATCAAGCGTGGCGACCCGCTGGACACCGAAACCATGGTCGGCGCCCAGGCTTCGCAGCAGCAATTCGACAAGATTCTTTCTTACCTGGAAATCGCTCAGGGCGAAGGCGCCGAGCTGCTGACGGGCGGTAAGGTCGAAAAACTGGAAGGCGACATGGCGACGGGTTACTACATCCAGCCGACCTTGCTCAAAGGCAACAACAAAATGCGGGTGTTCCAGGAAGAAATCTTCGGTCCGGTGGTCAGCGTCACGACCTTCAAGGACGAAGCCGAAGCCCTGGCCATCGCCAACGATACCGAGTTCGGCCTGGGTGCCGGTCTGTGGACTCGCGACATCAACCGCGCCTACCGCGTCGGCCGCGCAATCAAAGCCGGTCGCGTCTGGACCAACTGCTACCACCTATACCCGGCGCACGCCGCGTTCGGTGGCTACAAGAAGTCCGGCGTTGGCCGCGAAACCCACAAAGTCGCGCTTGAGCACTACCAGCAGACCAAAAACCTGCTGGTGAGCTACGACATCAACCCGTTGGGCTTCTTCTAAACCCGGCGGCTTGACCACCAATGGCCTCTTCGGAGGCCATTGGTGTTTCTGGAGCAGCATCTGCTTTACTTCAAATCATTAGATTGCGCTTTCTAAAGGCGTTAGGCAGCATCGGCTCAACACCCGATCGAACCGTTCGTCACCGTCCCGGTATTTGCCCTAAGTGAAGTTGAGGCCACCATGCGGATCATCAAAGCCACGCTGGAACATCTGGACCTGCTCTGCCCATTGTTCGTCAAATACCGCGAGTTCTACGGCGAACATCCTTTCCCGGAATCTTCACGCAGCTTCCTGGAAAAACGCCTGCGCCGTGACGAGTCAGTGATCTATCTTGCGCTGCCGGACGACGATGACAGCAAGCTGCTGGGCTTCTGCCAGCTTTATCCGAGCTACTCCTCGCTGTCCCTCAAACGTGTCTGGATCCTCAACGACATCTACGTCGCCGAGGACGCCCGTCGCCAACTGGTCGCGGACCATTTGATGAGAAGCGCGAAAAAAATGGCCAAGGAATCCCAGGCCGTGCGCATGCGGGTGTCCACCAGCAGCAACAATGAAGTCGCGCAGAAAGTCTACGAATCCATCGGCTTTCGCGAAGACAAGGAATTCAAGAACTACGTGCTGCCGATCAATGGGGATTGAGCCGATCGCACGTCAAACGCGGAACCGGCAGGAGGGGACTTGTCCCCGAAGGCGGTGGTCCATGCGACGATAGAACCCGAACATTTAGCGTTGCTTGATCTGACGCCTTCGGGGACAAGTCCCCTCCTACCGACTGCCTATGACGGCATCCTGGACAAATCCAGTCACACAAATACGCGCCGCGTTCCAGGCAGAACGTCGGTCATCGCCCCCTCACGCATTTCTCCCTCTATAATCGCGCCCTGATTACCCTCAGCAGTTTCTTCCGCACGTGACCCGGCCGTGGGTCAGCTACACAGGCGCCTTACATGGATTTCAACCCGCTCGACCTCATTCTTCACCTGGATGTCTATCTGGACCTCCTGGTCACCCACTACGGCACCTGGGTTTACGCGATCCTGTTCCTGGTGATTTTCTGCGAAACCGGCCTGGTGGTCATGCCCTTCCTGCCCGGCGACTCGCTGCTGTTCATCGCCGGCGCGGTGGCTGCCGGTGGTGGTATGGACCCGGTTCTGCTGGGCGGGCTGCTGATGTTCGCCGCGATAATCGGCGACAGCACCAACTACATCATCGGCCGCACCGCTGGCGAACGGCTGTTCAGCAATCCGAAGTCGAAGATCTTCCGCCGGGACTATCTGGAGCGCACCCACGAGTTCTACGAGCGCCATGGCGGCAAGACCGTAACGCTGGCACGCTTTCTGCCGATCATCCGCACCTTCGCCCCGTTCGTGGCCGGCGTTGGCAAAATGCATTACCCGCGCTTCCTGGGCTTCAGCGTGCTGGGCTCGGTGCTGTGGGTTGGCAGCCTGGTCACGCTCGGTTATTTCTTCGGCAACGTGCCCTTTATCAAGAAAAACCTGTCTGTGCTGGTGCTGGCAATCATCCTGCTGTCGCTGCTGCCGATGATTGTGGGCGTGGTCCGCAGCCGCATGGCCCGCTCAGCCGACGCCCGCTAGACGATGTGGTCGTTCAGCCAATGGCGTCGCCGCCGCACGCTGGCAAAAAACCCGGTCGCACCCGAGCTTTGGCTGCGGGTGCGACAACACTTGCCGATTCTCGACGGCCTGAGCGCTGAACAGGAGATTCTGCTGCGTGAGAACAGCGTGCTGTTTCTCCAGGACAAGCACATCACCACCTTGCCCGGCGTCGAGCTGAACGACGAACAGCGTCTGTTCCTTGCCGCTCAAGCCCAACTGCCGCTGCTCAATCTGGGCGATCTGAACTGGTATCAGAATTTCCACGAACTGGTGATTTACCCCGACGACTTCCGCAGCCCGCAACGCCATCGCGACGCAAGCGGCGTCGAGCACGAGTGGGACGGCGAACACAGCGGCGAAGCCTGGCAACAAGGCCCGGTGATCCTCGCATTGCCCGGTGTGTTATCCAGTGGCGACTGGGATGCCTACAATCTGGTTATTCATGAGCTGGCGCACAAACTCGACATGCTCAATGGCGACGCCAACGGTTTGCCGCCCTTGCACAGCGACATGCGGGTCAGCGACTGGGCGAGCATCATGCAAAGTGCCTATGACGATCTCAATCGGCAGCTGGATCGCCACCCGCACCTGGAACCCGCCATCGATCCTTACGCAGCGGAAAATCCCGCCGAATTCTTCGCCGTGACCAGTGAATACTTCTTCAGCGCCCCGGATTTGCTGGGCGAGGCTTACCCGGCAGTCTACGAACAACTCAAGGCGTTCTACCGCCAGGATCCGCTTGCCCGCCTGATTTCGCTGCAGCGTGATGAACCTTCGTACAAGACTCAACACTAAAGGGCTACACGCCTAAAGGCGCAAGGCCACGCATGGCATCACCAACAGAATATGCCTATAATCCGGCCCACTTTTTGGCGTAATCAGCCAAAGCCGTCTGGTCAATCAAAGGGGGCACTGCCCAATGAGCTACAGCAAGATTCCGGCTGGTAAAGACCTGCCGAACGACATCTACGTCGCGATCGAAATTCCGGCCAACCACGCGCCGATCAAATACGAAATCGACAAAGAAACCGATTGCCTGTTCGTTGACCGCTTCATGGCCACGCCGATGTTCTACCCGGCCAACTACGGCTTCATTCCGAACACTCTGGCTGACGACGGCGATCCCCTCGACGTCCTGGTTGTGACGCCTTATCCGGTTTCCCCAGGCTCGGTAATCCGCGCACGCCCAGTGGGTATCCTGCACATGACCGATGACGGCGGCGGCGATGCCAAAGTTATCGCAGTGCCACACGACAAACTGTCTCAGCTGTATGTCGACGTGAAGGAATACACCGATCTGCCAGCATTGCTGCTTGAGCAAATCAAACACTTCTTCGAGAACTACAAAGACCTCGAAAAAGGCAAGTGGGTCAAAATCGAAGGTTGGGGTGACGCAGAAGCCGCCCGTACCGAGATCATGAAATCGGTAGCCGCCTACAAAGGCTGATAACCCGTTTCAGCGTTTGCGGGGTGTCTGGCGACAGACATCCCGCGAGCAACGTTTAAAACCTCGCAATGCCCTCCTCTCCTGGCACCAAACCGCCTTCCTTCACGGCAAAAGCCTACCTGTTCAATGATGCAGCAGACTTTCCGATGCCTGACATTGGACTCGCCGTGGAAACAATCAATTTTCAGATAAACATCCATCAGCGCCGCACGCTTTTCGATTAAACAATAAACATCACGGCATATCCTTTAGCGCCGTGCTAAATATCCGGAACATTGTTTACCTGCAACATGGTAATTACAGAATATGCCTACATTGCCCGGCCTGTTTTGTAGTCAGATCAATACAGTCCGTAATGGAAACACTGCACATTTGAACGCTTCGTTCATTTAAACAAGTTCACGAGATACGTAAAATCCATCGCCATGAATACATCAGGTGATCGACTACGCGCCCTCTTGCGGGAGTGCCATCTCTCTGCCACGGACTTCGCCGCCAACCGGAAGGTCACGCCTCAACATGTGAACAACTGGTTCAAACGGGGCATCCCCATGGCGCGCCTGGAAGAGGTGGCTGAACTACTGACCGTCAGCGCTCGCTGGCTACGCACGGGCGAAGGCTCCAAACATCCGAGTGAGCCCGCCAATGAACACAACGGCGGCGATCCACCGCTGACGCTTCACCCAGGACGAAGCCTGTCGCGTGGGGACATAGAACTGCCGATATTGAAAGAACAGGAATCGGAAACGATCATTGTCCAGGCCCCGGGAAAGACAATTCGCCTGCCGCTGCACGTGCTGCAAAGCATGAACATCCACCCCGACAACGCCATCTGCATCGCCATGATCGGCAACAGCATGGCCGAGAAGATCCAGGACGGCTCCCTGATCGGCGTCGACCGCGCCCAGACCCGCGTCATCGACGGCGAAATGTACGCCCTCGAACACAGCGGCATGCTGCGCGTGAAATACCTCTACCGCCTACCCGGCGGCGGCCTGCGCCTGCGCAGCCACAACCACAGCGAATACCCGGACGAACTCTTCACGGCAGAACAAATCGGGCAACAACAGATACGCATCCTGGGCTGGATCTTCTGGTGGTCAACCCTGAACGTCCGCCGCCACGGTCCGCCCTTCCGCTGAACGGCGGGCTCGAAGTGGGTTACAGGACATTTCAATGCTGGGCAACCGGGATGAACATCAGTATCCTCTGCGCCCATCTTCAAGCCCAAAGGCACACCCCGCCTGAAGGCTTGGCAACGCGAAACCGCGAAGCCACTCCCTATTAGCGCCCACCCGCTGAGCGCAACTGTTAAAGGCGAGTGCGGTTTGCCAAAAACAAACCAAGCTCGTCCTTGAGAAGCCGGCCACAAGCCGGCTTTTTAATGCCTTTTTGAAAGCCACCCTCATCTATTGAAAATCGCGACAGCCTTGCTAGATCAAGGGTTTCAACCTATTTTTGTTCCTGTGACTTCCGTTTTGATCCGAGGCGTTCCACGCGTAAGTGGGGGAACAAGTGGGGGAACAGAGGGCGAAAAAATGGGCAAACTGACCGCCAATCAAATCAAAAATTTGGTTGAGGCTGGGACATACGAAGACGGTGAAGGGCTTCGACTTTTGGTGAAACCCTCAGGACGAAAAACCTGGGTACTCCGCTTTCAATTGAACGGCAAACGCAGGGAGATGGGTCTGGGGAGCTACCCTCAGCTCGACCTGAAAAAAGCCCGCGCAGCCGCCTATGAAAATAAAGTCCAGATTCTCAATGGCACTGACCCACTCGCGAAACGACAGGCTGAACAAGCCGCTCAGCGGGAGGCCGCACGCCGGGAGCTGGCGCAGCTGATTACCTTCGAGAAGCTCGCCGCTGACTACCGAGACGCCCATGGATCAAGCTGGTCGGAAAAATGGCGCAAGGGCTGGCTGAGGAAACTCGAGCTCTATGCTTTTCCTACTATAGGGAGGCTGTCAGCTGACCAGGTCGAGACCAAGCATCTGATCAAGGTACTTCAGCCACTATGGTCAAGCAAAACGCGGACGGCTGACGAAGTACGTGGGCAAATCGAACAGATCCTCGATGCTGCTAAAGCCCGAGGCCTTCGGACAGGCGAGAATCCGGCTCGCTGGCGCGGTCATCTGGAAAATCTGCTCAGTCGCCACGAGAAGAAAAAAGCTCGCAAACGCCAGCACCATCCTGCATTGAAATGGCAGGACCTACCGAAGCTTATGGATATATTGCACAAGGATCCCAGCCACGTTTCAGTCGCGGCTCAATTGTTGATCCTAACTGGCGCCCGTTCGCATATGGTCCGATTCGCACGCTGGGACGAATTCGACCTTGAGACTGGTCGCTGGTCTTTACCCGACGAACGAATGAAAACGCGCCAGGCTTTCGCGATCCCGCTCGCACCCGAGGTCATCTCAATGTTGAAGGGTCTTCCCAAGTTCGCCCGCGAGAGCCCTTACGTGTTTCCGGGGCGCGGCCGCAGCGGCGTGATGCATGCCAACGGGATTCGTAACCTCCTGCATGGGCTCGGCTATGAAAGCATCACTCGCCACGGGTTTCGTTCAACCTTCCGCGACTGGGCAGGCGAGCAGACCAGCATTCCCAGAGAAATTTGTGAACTAGCGCTGGCTCATGATGAGCGCGGGGAGACCGAAAGCGCGTATTCCCGTTCTGACTTTTTCGATAAGCGTCGTGAGCTGATGGAGCTGTGGGCGCGGTACGCCACCTCCGAGAAGACTTAATGCAGGCCAGAAGGCTCAGAGTGAGCAGGATTGTGGACTGCTGCATAACGTAGATTGGATGAGGGTAGACAGTGCGTGACGGCAATCGTAAATGCACGCTGCGCGCGATAAACAATGCAGTCACCGAAGCATTTTGTAACAAGCCCAAGCGTCAGCCCACTTGAAAATTGGATCCAGTGCCATCAGTTCAATACTACCCCAATTCGCGGGCATACCTCGGCGCATTGCAAATGACCACCTCAAACACGCTAATCAAGATCAAACCCAGCAATCTCTACTACACCGACTATAGCGAAACGGCTGTGAAAGGGGACGATCCAAAAAAGACTGTCGAAGATGCTGACCGTTTCAGCAGAAAAGAAAAATATGAGGTGGTCGACATGATCAACTCAATTGGCTGGAAAGATAACAACAACACGCTCAAAAGCCTCCTGATCGTGGAATGGATGATTCATGAAAAGCTTCCGGGTACAACGCAGGGACGCGCTAAAGTTCAAGCTTGGATTCATGCTAATTACGCAGCCTTGTCGAAGGACTATCCCCGTTAATACCAATATGCTGAATTCCCTCAGTTCATTTTTTGATCTGGGGGATTTAGATGGTATGGACCAACGCTTCAGCGTGACTCCGAAAAACAGCGTAAGCCGCAGAGCACCTCGACGATCCGCTTAACCTGTTCACGATCCTGGCCTTGCGGGGATGCTGTGCGGACGATTGTGCGCTGCAGTCCTAAAGCCTTGCTCAGACTCGACACCTTCACAGACTGATCACCGCGAAGCGCGGCGAGGGTTCGGTTTACGCTGGATAGCCGGTTTTGTGCGGTCGCGATGGCCAAGGAACCTTGTTCAACTTGGTTTCGGAGATGGCCGGCGTAATCCAGTAACGCCTGCCGATCAATTAACCGAGCATCGTTAAACCCCGGCCCTTCCTCCGACCGACACCAGCGTACAAACGCCTGCCAGCAATCACTGTGTGCTTTGACCGTGCCGTAATGCCCGCCGCCAAATAGATCGCGCAATGCCTGCGGCCCGGCATAGCTCAGTTGCCGACCATAGCCAAAATTGCGCCCATCCCGCCTACCTACCAATGCCATGATCAAACTCCTCTCGAAGCCACAACTTTTAAAACTTTCCCCACGTCATCCCGCCAAAAATGTTGAGTGTTATCAGGGATCAAGGCCCCTGCGACCTGTGAGGGTTGTCCACTAACGCGGGACTGACGGCTCTTTACGACCGGGAGCATGGGCATCTCATGATCTGGCCTCCTGAACACCGATACCGGTGGGCGGGTAGAGGCTGCGCTGGCTGACGAAACCGGCGCCGCGAGATCCTGAGTCGGGTGAAGGCAGTGATGCGATGACCGGGGCATGCCTGACTGTCAGTCAGGTGCAGTCCATTCCCTGGGCTGGGGCACCATCATCTGCATCGCTGTTGCTGGTGACTTCGGTGTTTGTCACGCCGATTGTCACGAGGAGGAATGCCGCAACGCCTTGTACGAGTTGGGCTGCAGCAGCGGTAGGAGCGCCCGTCTCTTTCCGGAAGAAAGAGACGGGCGCAGGTTGGCACAGTGAAATGGACAAGCGGATAGGTTGCTGCAGGGCAGCTGGGGGATGTATTTGCCGCAATGGCAATGATCTGAAGTAGGCATCCATCACTCGGTGAGTGACCGTGCGAGCCGCCGGACGCTAATCGCACTTTGGGAGAACCACCACGGTGTGGCGTAGCCTTAAAGGTTCTGGCTACCTGGGTTGCTGTCAACGACAGCACGTGCCTGATCTTTTCTACGCCTATGGATAATTCGGGTCAAGGCTCGAATTTTCGGGGATTCTGCGGCTGTGGATGAAATTATCCACCAGTGGAAATCAGTGGTTTTCCACAGACCGTTGCGCGTGCTTTAGATTCTTTAATTGAGGTCCATCCAAGCTGGGCGGCTTTGCAGCCCCGCTTGGGTGGACCCGCGTGGAAGAGCGGACAACGGTGATCTCACAGGCTTTCCCACGTTTGGATGCGCCACGGCTATTTTTTGGGCGGTGATCGTCACCTCCCCGCCCCCATGACCTAATGAGAGGAAATATCCAACGCAGGCCATCACCGCTCGCTGTCGTTGCAGCATAATGCGCCCCAGTTATATTCATCACCGAGCTGCGAAGTGGTTCAGCAGCTTCCGAGCAATACAAGGACTTCAGAAAATGTCGCAAGCCTCCAACAATCTGGCCGCTTTCATCTGGTCATTGGCCGATTTACTCCGTGGGGATTTCAAGCAAAGCCAGTACGGTCGGATCATTCTGCCATTTACCTTGCTGCGTCGCCTGGAGTGTGTGTTGGAGCCGACCAAGGCAGCGGTGCTGATTCAGCATGAAAAACTCCTGCTACTCAATCACTCCGAAGAAGCCCAAGAAAAACTGCTGCTAAGAGCTAGCGGTGGGCTTTCGTTTTTCAACACCTCAAAAATGGATCTCTCCAAACTCGGTGAAGCGGGCATCAAAGCCAACCTCGAATCCTATCTGCTGGGCTTCTCCAAGGACGCCCGCGAAATTTTCGAACACTTCAAATTTAGCGAATTCATCGGTCAGCTTAACGATGCCAATCTGCTCTACAAGATCGTGCTACGGATTCGTAAGACTGACCTAAGCCCCGCTGCGGTCTCCAACCACGACATGGGGCTCGTGTTTGAAGAACTGATCCGTCGTTTTGCGGAAAGCTCGAATGAAACCGCCGGGGAGCACTTTACTCCACGCGATATCGTGCGCCTCACCACCTCCCTTGTGTTTATGGAGGACGATGATGCGTTGACTAAGCCCGGTATCATTCGCACCATTTACGACCCAACGGCGGGCACCGGCGGCTTTCTCTCATCGGGCATGGAATACGTGCATGAACTCAACCCACACGCGGTGATGCGTGCCTATGGTCAAGAGCTCAACCCCGAGAGTTATGCCATCTGCAAAGCTGACATGCTGATCAAAGGGCAGGACATCAGTAACATCAAGCTCGGCAACACGTTGTCGAACGACCAGCTATACGCCACTGAATTTGACTACATGCTCTCCAACCCGCCCTTTGGCGTGGATTGGAAAAAAATTGAGCAAGAGATCAGTGACGAGCACATGCAAAAAGGTTTCAGTGGCCGTTTTGGCGCAGGTTTGCCACGGGTCAGCGATGGCTCCTTGTTGTTCCTAATGCACCTGCTCAGCAAGCTACGCGACGGTTCTCAAGGTGGCGGGCGGATTGGCATCATCCTCAATGGCTCGCCGTTGTTTACCGGTGGCGCCGGCTCTGGCGAATCGGAAATCCGCCGCTACATTCTCGAAGCCGATTTGCTCGAAGCCATCGTCGCGCTGCCCACCGACATGTTCTACAACACAGGCATTTCGACCTATGTCTGGGTTCTGTCGAACAAGAAAGCCCAGGAGCGTAAGGGCAAGGTACAGCTGATCAATGGCGTGAACCTTTACGGAAAAATGCGCAAATCCCTCGGTTCCAAGCGCAATGAAATGGACGAAAGCGATATCGCCACGGTGATCCGTACCTTCGGCAGCTTTGCCGCCGTCGATGCCTACGAGCTGGATAAACAAGCCGCACAAAAAAGCAATCGCGGCCGCCTAGCTGCGAACCCGAAAGCCGGGACTGCCAAGACCTTCGCCAGCAAGATCTTCAACAGCTATGAGTTCGGCTATCGCCGCATCAGCATTGAGCGTCCGTTGCGCCTGTCTTACCAGTTCAATGACGAGCGAGTGGCTACCTGTCGCTTCGCCCCCGGCGCCCTAAACAGCGCTATGCGTTGGGTCTACCAAGAATTCAGCGCAGTAGAAGACGAAACCTGGAGCGACGGCGACAATTGCAAGCGTTACGGGGACCTAAGCGCCCATGAAGACGCCATTCGCCGCTACTGCAAGCTGCACTACGCCGATTTGAAAGAGAAGCACATCAAAGACCTGCTAAGCAGAACAACCTGGATGGATCAAAAGCGGCTGCTGCTCAAGGCGCAACAACTGCAGGCCAGCATTGGCACCGCCCAGCATGACGACTTCAACATCTTTGACGACGCCCTCAAAATTGCCAGCAAGCAACAAGGCATTACCCTGGACGCCAAAGACAAAAAACAGATTGCTGATGCCATGAGTTGGAAGAACCCCGGCGCCGCCAAGGTCATCAGGAAACTTCATAACACCAAAGCTAATCCACTGTACGGCTTGTTTGCAGTCGACGGCAAGGTGGTGGAATACCAAGCCGACAGTGAACTGCGCGACAACGAGAACGTCGCGCTCGATCCGAGCCAGAGCGTTAACGCCGTTAATGAAGCCTACTTCCTGAAAGAAGTACAGCCGCACGTATCGGATGCCTGGATAGATGCCGGCAAGAAAGACGCGAAGGATCAGCAAGTCGGCATAGTCGGTTATGAAATTCCCTTTAGCCGGCATTTCTATCAGTATCAACCTCCGCGAGGTTTGCTCGAAATTGATGCCGATCTGGATTCTGTATCCGCCGAAATTATGGAGTTGCTGCAAGAGGTGCACTCATAATGGTATTGCAATATAAGCCGTATACTGAATATATAGATTCAGGGATTGATTGGTTTGGAAGTGTACCGAAGAGTTGGACTCTGACGCGTCTTAAATTCGAAGCAACAGTAAACATGGGGCAATCGCCAAGTTCTGAAGACTGTAATCAGGATGGCATCGGCTTACCTTTCCTTCAAGGCAATGCTGAGTTTGGGCTTATAAATCCCTCTCCTAAGCAATACTGTGAAACCCCAAGAAAAATTGCCCATACAGGACAGTTGTTGTTTTCTGTTCGTGCTCCTGTGGGGGCGTTGAATGTCGCTGACCAAATATATGGGATTGGTCGTGGCTTGTGCGCTATTGAGGGCGCGAGGAATCTTCTTAATAGTTTTTTGTGGTGGCTTATTCCCATTATCAGATCTGAACTGGATGCTGTTTCAACAGGCAGTACATTCGAGGCTGTTAGCGCAGAGCAAGTAGAAAACGTTTCCTTTTACAATCCTTCACTTTCTGAACAATTTAACATCTCCAGATTTCTTGATCACGAAATCGCTAAAATCGATACCCTGATTGTAAAACAACAACAGCTCATCCTACTGCTGAAAGAAAAACGTCAGGCTGTGATTAACCATGCCGTCACCAAAGGCTCGAACCCCAATGCCGAGATGCGCGATTCGGGAGTTGATTGGTTGGGAAAAATACCGGTGGATTGGGATGTTGTTTCTTTGAAACACTTAGTATCAGCCCCTATAATTGATGGCCCCCATACATCTCCAACCCGTCAAGAAGATGGAATACCATTTATTTCTGCCGAGGCAATATCAGCTGGATTTATAAATTTCGAAAAAAAATGGGGATACATATCAAAAGAAGACCATCAGTTGTACTCCAAGCGATACGCCCCCCAAAGGGGCGATATTTTAATGGTAAAGCTAGGAGCAACTACAGGCACAGTGGCAATGGTAGAGACAGATGAGGCGTTTAACATCTGGGTTCCTTTGGCCACAATTAGAACCAGAGCGGACATACCATCAAAGTTTATTTTCTATTTACTTCAGTCATCTAGCGTTCGCGATGCAATACAACTCTCTTGGACATTTGGAACTCAGCAAACGTTAGGCTTGGGAACCATTGCCAATCTACGCACTCCATTACCTCCTCGTGAAGAATGCGAAAAAATAATTAAATTAATTGAGAAAAAAAACCCTATATTTGATCAGCTAATAAATAAAAGCGAGCACTCTCTTTTACTTCTGAAAGAACGTCGTGCAGCCCTGATCTCCGCCGCCGTCACCGGCAAAATTGATGTTAGAAACTGGGTTGCACCAGAGGAAACACAATCCAACAAGGAAGTAGCTGCATGAGTACACTGGTTGGGAAGGCCAACGAATTGACGTTTCAGAACGACATGCTCAAGCACCTAGTCGCCAGTGGCTGGCTGTTAGGACAGGCTGAACACTACAACCGAGAGTTGGCCTTGTACCCTGAAGATTTGCTGGCGTTCGTGCAAGACACCCAGCCTGAGCAATGGCAGAAGTTCTGCGCGCTGTACCCAAGCCACCCCGAGAAGCACTTTCTCGAGCGGGTCGCCAGCCAATTGAATAAAACCGACGTCAACGCCGCCAGCAAAGACATGCGCACGTTCGGCACGCTGGGCGTGTTGCGCCATGAACTGCGTCACCGCGGCACCCGCTTCAGCCTGTGCCAGTTCAAACCAGAACACGGGCTAAACCCCGATACATTGGCACGTTATGCCAAGAACCGCTGCCGCGTCGTGCCTGAGCTTGTGTATTCACCCTGGGCCACTCAGGAGCACTTTCAACAAACGGGCAGCAAATCCCAAGCCTGGCGTATTGATCTGGTGTTGTTCGTCAATGGCTTACCGGTGGCCACGCTGGAGCTGAAATCAGAATTCAAGCAGGCTGTGCAAAAAGCAATTAAGCAGTATAAAACCACGCGTTTTGCCACCGACCCGGTGACCAAGAAGCCCGAGCCACTGCTGACCTTCAAGCGTGGTGCACTGGTGCATTTTGCCGTGAGCCAGTACGAGGTCTATATGGCCACGCGGCTGGAAGGCGCGGAGACCTTCTTCCTGCCATTCAACAAGGGCACCTCGGTCGGCGGGGCCGGTAACGATGTGCCAGCAGACATCAACCAGTACGCCACCGATTATCTTTGGAACGAGGTGCTGCTGCCCGGCAATCTGCTGTCGATTCTCGGGCACTTTGTGCATCTGCAAATTGAAGAGAAAGAAGATTGGGAAGGTCGTAAATACAAAAAAGAAAGCCTGATTTTTCCGCGTTACCATCAGTGGGATGTGGTGAATAAACTGGTCACGGCGGCCCGCACCGAAGGCCCCGGCCATAAATACCTAATCCAGCACAGCGCCGGTTCCGGCAAGTCCAACTCGATTGCCTGGATCGCGCATCAGCTGTCGGCACTTTACGACGCGCAGGGCTACAAGCAATTCAACTCAGTGATTGTGGTGACGGATCGCACCGTGCTGGATGATCAGCTGCAAGACACCATCAACCAGTTTGAACACGTCGACGGCGCGGTTGGCCGCATCAATAATCAGGAAGGCGACGGCTCGAAATCAGAGAAGCTGGCGGCGGCGCTGGAGAACTCTCAGCCAATTATTATTGTCACTATTCAGACCTTCCCTTACGTGCTGCGTGCCATCGAGAATAGCGTGAGCCTAAAAGAACGCAGCTACGCGATCATTGCCGACGAAGCCCACTCCTCGCAAACCGGCTCTACAGCGCGGCAGCTGAAAGAAGTGCTGATGATTGAGGCGAAGGCTGATGGTGAGGACGAACTTAGCACCGAGGACATTCTCGATGCCGCCGTGGCTTCACGCCGCGTGTCGAAAAACCTCAGTTACTTTGCCTTCACCGCTACGCCGAAAACCAAGACGCTGGAGCTGTTTGGCCGTTTGCCTAAGCCCACGGAGCAGCCCTCTAAAACTAATAAGCCCGCGGCCTACCACGTATACAGCATGCGTCAGGCTATTGAAGAGGGCTTTATTCTCGATGTGCTGAAGAATTACACCAACTACAAAGTGGCTTACAACCTAGCGCAAAAAATCGACAAGGCTGATCAGGAAGTCGAAAGCAAGAAGGCCAAGGTCAAGCTCAACCAGTGGGTGCGCCTGCACGAATACAACATCGCGCAAAAGGTGCAGGTGATTCTTGAGCACTTTCGCAACAACGTGATGGGCCTGTTGGGCGGCCAAGCCAAAGCCATGGTGGTCACCAGCTCGCGCAAAGAGGCCGTGCGCTACAAGCTGTGTTTCGACAAATACATCGTCGATAAGGGCTACCAAAAAATCCATGCAATGGTGGCATTCTCTGGTGAGGTGGAATTCACCAACAAAGATCCAAACGCGGTCGCGCTACTCGGTAACAAATACACCGAGAGCAATATGAACCCCAACCTCAAAGGCCGCGACATGCGCAAAGCCTTTGATAGCGATGATTATCAGGTGATGATTGTTGCCAACAAATTTCAGACCGGCTTTGACCAACCCAAGCTCTGCGCCATGTACGTGGACAAAAAACTCGGCGGCGTCGAATGCGTGCAAACCCTGTCGCGCTTGAACCGTACGTATCCCGGCAAGGCAGACGTTGGCACGTTCATCCTGGACTTCTTCAACGAGCCGCAAGACATTCTCGACTCGTTCCAGCCGTACTTTCAGACGGCAGAGTTGGCAGATGTTTCCGATCCAGACCTGATCTTCGATTTGTTTGAGAAGCTCAACGCGGCGGGCATTTACAAGTCCAGCGAGGTTGACCAGTTCTCCGTGGCCTTTTTTATCAAAAACAAAAGCAATGCGGCGATTGCCAACATTTGCAAGCCTGCGGTCGAGCGCTGGACGAAACGCTACAAGTTGGCCGTTGACGCCTATGCACACTCGAAAGACATATTTGAGCGAATCAAAAAGACTCAGGATGCAGTGTTGATCGCCAATGCTGAAAATGACCTGAAGGAATGCAAGCAAGCCAAGGACGCTCTGGACGTCTTCAAAAAGGATTTGGGCACCTTTGTGCGCTTCTATGAGTTCATGTCGCAAATCGTCGATTACGATGATAAGCAGCTGGAAAAGCTCAGTCTGTACGCACGCAATTTAAGCCCAATGCTGCGTGAAGCCGCTGTGGATGAGGATGATATTGACCTCACTGGTGTCGTGCTCAGCCATTACCGCGTTTCGAAAATACGCCAGCAAGACCTGAAGCTGAAAGAAGACTCGCCCGACTATAAGCTCGTGCCAGGTGAGGGACTCGGATCAGCGGCAGCGAAAGACAAAAAAGAAGAACTGCTTTCGCAGATATTGGAACGACTCAACGAGCTGTTTGTGACGGACCAATTGACTGAAAAAGACATGGTCAATTACGCCTACACCATCCGTGACAAGGTCAGTGAAAACCAATTGGTTATGCAACAACTGGCAAACAATAGTCCCGAACAAGCATTGCTTGGCAACTTCGCCAATGCAGTTGATGACGCGATTATGGACAGTGGCGATGCCCACCAGAACCAGATGATGCAGCTGCTATCCGATCCCGCTAAGGCCAGTAAATTTGCCAGAGTGGTTTTCGATTTACTTAAGCTGGCAGATCAATGATCAAACGTCCCACTACTCCACCAAAGACTACAAAAAAGTGGCGCAACACTTTGACATGAAAACTTACTACATCGGCCGTAGAATTTATTGTCTATCCTACTTTTCTAGACGCAAATTGAGCAACCGACAAACTATAAGCACAGCAAAAATACTAATTTGAGCAAAGCCCGACAGGGCTGAACTCTAATATTTTATTAGGAATCAACCTATGCCAGACGAAGAGCATTTTTCTGAATTACTATCAAAGACCATAAAATCTTTACAGCGCGGGATAGACGTATTACGCGGAACCGTGTTTTCCGATAGATTTACAAGCATTCTACTTCCAATACTTTTATTCAAAAGGATTTCCGATGTATTTTCCGAGAAGTCCTCGCCCCACATTTTGGAAACAATCATAAGATCAAATTCTTTCCGCATTCCAAAAGGGTGTTCCTGGCACGATTTAATTAGTGAAAGCTTCGACCTAAATCGAACTTTAGAAAAAATCTTCGCCTCGATTGAAAGTGAAAATCCTGAACTACAGGGTATATTAATCAACGAATACAGCCACCATTCAATCGATGACAGAAATTTTCGGGAGGTACTTAATGCTTTCGACTGCATTCCACTTGGAATGACTCAAGCATCCAACGAGCAGATGGGGGAAATATTTACAAGAGCACTAGAATTTCTTGCACGAAGTAACGGCAAGAGAGGCGGTGAATATGTAACCCCTACATCAGTCGCAACACTGATAGCAAAGCTAGCGACACAAGATAAAAATGAAGTCATTAATGTTTACGACCCTGCATGCGGTTCGGCAGGTTTGCTTTTAGCAGTCGCAAATCAAAAGCTTGTTCTCCACGAATTGGCCGGACAAGACATAAATACAACCACTCTTATCCTAGCGCGCATGAACATGATAATGCACGGCAAGGACCTTAGCCGCGTTAATCTTCAGCTCGGCAACACACTGGAAGATCCTAAGCATATAAACAAACGCTTTGACGTAGTAGTTTCCGTCCCTCCATTTGGTGCAAGCTGGAATCCAGACCACTCATACAGCAGCAGAAATCTAATTAGCACTTATGGTCCCGAGCCAACTCGCTCGAAGGCTGACCTTGGGTTTGTTCAGCATATGCTGCACCAGCTGGACAACGAAGGCGTAATGGTCGTCGCTCTGCCTCATGGTGTGCTATTCCGCGGAAACATTGAACAACGCATCCGAAAACATCTAATCCAAGAACTGAATTGCCTTGATGCGATCATAGGCATTCCACCAAACCTATTCTATGGCACTGCCATTCCCGCTTGCATTCTAGTCTTCAAGAAGCAACGCAAGCACCTCGACAACATATTATTTATCGATGCTAGCGATGAGTACGGAAAAGAGCGCTGGCATAACTATCTTCGCGAACAAGACCTAGACAAAATCTTAGCCGCCGTTTCTGAGCGCAAGAGCGTCGAACTGTATTCTGAAGTAGTTTCAATTGAAAAAATTCGCAAAAATAACTTCAATCTTAATTTACAACTATATATTGACGAATATCGAAAAGAAACCATTCACAGCTTTGTTGAATTCCACAATTTAATTGAGAAACACCAAGGCAAAAATATAGTATTCCGTGGCGTAAAAGACTCTAGATTTGAAATAACCCCTTCCATAGGCCGCTTACCAATAGACAGTACAAAAATCGAAGAGTCCGAGGAAGCCATATTCAAACAATTCAAGGAGCAGGCCCTACCTCATTTAAATTTTACACCGCGAAATGACTGGGAATGGTTAGCACTAGCCCAACATCATGGTTTGCCAACGCGACTCCTAGACTGGACAACCAACCCACTAATTGCCCTATACTTTTCAGTTGAAGAAGACTGCAAGTCTGACTCAGCGGTATACATTTATGTAGATAATCAGCCACCAGTTGATTTAGCGCTGAGCGAGTATCAGAACCCGTTGCTTTTTCCGAGCGACCAACCGGTCCTTCGCTATACACCTGCCCACTTGACACCTAGAATAATTGCACAAAGCGGACTATTTACTGTCCATCAAAACGTCACACAAGGCTTTACATCCGAACAAATTCATAAAATCGTTATTCCGAATGCAATAAGAAAAAAGCTAAAACAACAACTCTATCGTTACGGGATTCATCGGGCGACCATTTACCCAGGGCTGGATGGAACTAGTGCTCACATAAAGTGGCTCAACTGTCAGAACGATGAACAGTAGGAAGTTTAGTGAAGTTTGCTGATGGAGCATGAGGTTACAGCTATTACGACTGCTGACAATTCCGCCATTAGACCGTGTTTCAACAGCGAGTGAGGGTCGAAGCTGAGGGTAACCTGGCCTGCAGGCTACTGACCAAATTGGCCGCGACCCCGTCGTTGAACCAGCTAAGCTGACCTTGGATTCGGGTCATGAGAAATCAACTACAAAATGCCTATCTAGCATCTGACCTCCCTACTGTAATAGAGAACTTGCGAAATAAATTCAAGGGAAAAGTTTTTCCGCCGGCCAATCAGTGCAAACTGAGGGAAACCAACGAGCAAAAAGCTCCAAAAAAGCCAGTTTTTGCTGGAAAAAATTGCAAAAAGTGGGGGAACAAGTGGGGGAACCGAGAACTTATTAAAAATACTAACTTGTTTATTTTCATATACCTACGTAGATAAAAAGCCAACCACAAGCCGGCTTTTTAATGCCTGGAGGAAAGTGGGGATATAACCTGCCCATCACAAACTTGACACAGATAGCCGACCGGTTATTTGCGGTGAGAGCTCAAGAGGGGCATGTATCCAATACCGATGCCTGACTTCACGTCAGAGCCAAGCTGGGGTGCGCCTGAGTATTGCCTGGCTTGCTTGATCAGTTCAGGCGCGATCCCGCATGGACGGCGATGACAGCAATTACTGCGACATTTCACCTTTTTTCATTGCATCTTTAGACGTCGCATCTTTCTTCATCGCATCTTTGGACATGTTGTCTTTAGACATACTGTCTTTGGACATCGAATCGTTCTTCTTCATCGAGTCTTTCTTCATCGCGTCCTTGGACATGCCGTCTTTGGACATCGAGTCTTTGCTCATGCTGTCGTTGCTCATAGTGTCAGCAGCAAAAACGCTGGCGGCACCAACGGCCAGGCACAGGGACAGAACAACGGTGGTCAACTTTTTCATGGTGATACTCCTTGGAGCGTGGGTGGGTGATGGACGTGTGAAATGACCCGGCGCTCGTCAGCTGCCACCGAACCAGTTGTAGCCCTGGTCTTCCCAGTAGCCGCCGCTGTAGGTGTTGCTGACGAAAATCGCCTGGATGTGTTTCGGATTTTTGTAGCCGAGTTTGGTGGGCATGCGCAGCTTCATCGGGAAACCGTATTCGCGCGGCAGCACCGCGCCGTCATAGGTCAGCGCCAGCAGAGTCTGCGAGTGCAATGCGGTGGCCATGTCGATGCTGGTGTAGTAATCGTCGGCGCATTTAAAACCGACATATTTGGCATCGGTGTCGGCTCCGATTCGCCTCAGAAAGTCGCTGAAGCGCACGCCACCCCAACGCCCGATCGCACTCCAGCCTTCGACGCAAATGTGACGGGTGATCTGTTCGGTCTGGGCCATGGCTCGCAGTTCTTCGAGGCGCCAGGTGCGCTTGTCGGCGACCAGCCCGGTGACTTCCAGGCGAAAGCTTTCCTCTTCAACCGTCGGCGCGTCGTCGATGCCGTAAAAAGCATTGAACGGAAATGGCCGGGTAATCATCGATTCGGGATAAGTCGGTGCCATCGCGCCGGGATTGAACAACCAGCCTTGCACCCGGTCATTCAAACGCGACATGGACGACAACGCGGCGTCGACACTTTGGTTGTCGGTGATATCACAACCGGACAACATCGCCACACTGCCAAGGGTCAGACCACGCAGCAAAAACGAGCGGCGCGAGCGGTCTTCGATCTGCGGGGCAAGGATCTTGCGAGCGTCGATCAGGATCGACGTCTCGTCCAGCCCAGGTATCTGGCTACGCTTTTTCATACGCGCTCCTTGCGAATGCCGATCATGGCCAGCAGCGTTTTCGGAACCAGCGCGACCATCACCAGATGCATCATCACGAAGGCCACCAACAGCGCCATGGCGAAGAAGTGCACACGGCGCGCCCCTTCGTATCCCCACAGCAATTCACGCAACAATGGAAACTGCACCGACTTCCACAACACCAGCCCGGACAGTACCAATAGCGTGATGTCGAGCATCACGAACAGGTATGCCGCCCGTTGCACCTGGTTGTAATGACCAAGGTCGGCGTGCCCAAGCTTTCCTCTCAGGGCTGCCCATAAATCATGCAGCACACCTTTGGGCGACACCGGGAAGAAACGCCGCTTCAGGCGTCCACTGAACAGATTGAAGGCCAGGTAGATAAGGCCGTTGATCGCCAGAAACCACATTGCCGCGAAATGCCATTGCAACGCGCCGCCAAGCCAGCCGCCGAGGGTGATCGACTTGGGAAAACTGAATGCGTAGATCGGCGCGGCGTTGTAAATACGCCAGCCACTGGTGACCATCAACAACACCGCCAAGGCGTTGAGCCAATGGGTAAACCTTAACCAACGTGGATGGCTGGCCCTGGGTGAAGCAGATGGCTGCGACATGTTCGGCTTCCCGCTCGTGACTCATTGGTTGCGAGTATGGGCGGCGGAATATCTCCAAATCCTCACGCAAAGTTAAATTAATCGTGATAACTCGCGCCTGGCTGCGTTCACAAAAGTCGAATTTCATGTGGTGCGAACGGGGTGGATTAAAGGCCGCAAAGCCCGCCAATTTCCCGGATTTACAGCGCCGTTTGCCCGCCGCGACCCCATCCCATTTGCCCCAAAGCCCTCGCTCTGCTAGTGTCGCGGCGGTTTAACCTCTACCGGAATAGCGCTCATGGCCCGCAAGAAAGCTGCACTGGATTTCGAACAATCCCTCGCTGATCTGCAAACGCTGGTAGAGCGTCTGGAGAATGGCGAGCTGTCGCTGGAAGATTCGTTGACCGCGTTCGAACAGGGGATTCGCCTGACTCGCGACTGCCAGGGCGCTTTGGCGCAGGCGGAGCAGAAAGTTCAGGTGTTGCTGGAGCGTGACGGTGAGTTGGCCGAAGAGCCTTTCGATGCGGAACAGCCCGAATGATTGCGAGCTATCAGGCCCAGTGCCAGCTGCGCGTCAACGCGGCGCTCGACAGTCTGTTTGTTGCACCTGGCCCCGAGCTGGCGCGGCTTTACGACGCCATGCGCTACAGCGTGATGAACGGCGGCAAGCGCGTGCGGCCGTTGCTGGCCTATGCCGCTTGCGAAGCCCTCGGTGGCAAGGCTGAAGACGCCAACGGCGCGGCCTGTGCGGTGGAGTTGATCCACGCGTATTCGCTGGTGCATGACGATTTGCCGGCCATGGACGATGACGATCTTCGTCGCGGTCAGCCAACCACCCATAAAGCATTTGATGAAGCCTGTGCGATTCTGGCCGGCGATGGTTTGCAGAGCCTGGCCTTTACCGCGCTGTTCGATCAGCGCCTGACACCGCAAAGCGCAGAAACCCGCATGCAAATGGTCGGTGCCTTGGCACTCGCAGCAGGCCCGGCGGGCATGGTCGGTGGTCAGGCCATTGATCTGGGTTCGGTGGGCATCAAGCTTGATCAGACCGCGCTGGCGTTCATGCACCGGCACAAGACCGGCGCGCTGATTGAAGCCAGCGTCAGGTTGGGCGCATTGGCCAGCGGCCATGCGGATCAGCCCCGCCTTGACGCGTTGCAGACCTACGCTCGCGCCATCGGCCTGGCTTTTCAGGTGCAGGACGACATCCTCGATGTCGAAAGCGATACCGCAACCCTCGGCAAGCGCCAGGGTGCGGATATTGCCCGGGATAAACCGACCTATCCCGCCTTGCTGGGCCTCGATGCCGCCAAGGCTTACGCCCTGGAATTGCGCGATCAGGCACTGGATGCCCTGCGACCTTTCGACGCGGCCGCGCAACCGCTGCGCGATCTGGCCCGTTACATCGTCGAGCGGCGTAACTAAACGACTATCAGCCCTCATAACGTGACGAACTGGCGCGCATTAGTCAGGTCACAGTCTTGTGTTTGATCTTTGTGTCTGTGCATCCGCTGCCGCACTTCATGGGCAGCATGCGATGCATCAGGTAAACTGCCGCCTCTTTTACTAATAACGATTCGCCTGATGCCCACGACGTTCAAAGAGATTCCCCGCGAGCGCCCTGCCACACCGCTGCTCGACCGTGCTGAAACGCCGGACGGCTTGCGTCGGCTGGGTGAAGCCGAGCTGGAAGCCCTGGCCGATGAACTGCGCCTGGAGCTTCTTTATTCCGTTGGCCAGACCGGCGGGCATTTCGGTGCCGGTCTCGGTGTCATCGAACTGACCATCGCCTTGCATTACGTGTTCGATACGCCCGATGACCGTCTGGTCTGGGATGTCGGCCATCAGGCGTATCCGCACAAGATCCTCACCGGTCGCCGCCAGCGCATGGCCACCCTGCGCCAGAAGGACGGCGTTGCCGCCTTTCCGCGTCGCAGCGAGAGCGAGTACGACACATTTGGCGTCGGCCACTCCAGCACCTCCATCAGCGCCGCGCTGGGCATGGCGATTGCCGCCCGCTTGCAGGGCCGCTCGCCCAAGGCCATCGCCGTTATCGGTGATGGCGCGCTGACCGCCGGCATGGCGTTCGAGGCGTTGAATCACGCGCCTGAAGTCGCCGCTGACATGCTGGTGATCCTCAACGACAACGACATGTCGATCTCGCGCAACGTCGGCGGGCTGTCGAATTATCTGGCGAAAATCCTTTCCAGCCGCACTTACGCCAGCATGCGCGAAGGCAGCAAAAAGGTGCTGTCGCGCCTGCCCGGCGCCTGGGAAATTGCCCGGCGCACGGAAGAATACGCCAAAGGCATGCTGGTCCCCGGCACGCTGTTCGAAGAGCTGGGCTGGAACTACATCGGCCCTATCGACGGCCATGACCTGCCAACCCTGATCGCCACACTGCGCAACATGCGTGACCTCAAAGGTCCGCAGTTCCTGCACGTGGTGACCAAGAAAGGTAAAGGTTTCGCGCCTGCCGAAGCCGATCCGATTGGCTATCACGCGATTACCAAGCTCGAACCCCTGAATGCCCCGGTTGCCGCGCCAAAAAAGGTCAGCGGCCCGAAGTATTCGGGTGTATTCGGACAGTGGATCTGCGACATGGCGCAGGCCGATTCGCGCCTGGTCGGCATCACTCCGGCGATGAAAGAAGGCTCGGATCTGGTGGCGTTCAGCGAGCAATTCCCGGAGCGTTACTTCGACGTCGCGATTGCCGAGCAACACGCGGTAACGCTGGCAGCGGGCATGGCCTGCGAAGGCGCCAAACCGGTGGTGGCGATTTACTCGACCTTCTTGCAACGCGGCTACGATCAGCTGATCCATGACGTGGCGGTGCAAAACCTCGATGTGCTGTTCGCCATTGACCGCGCCGGCCTGGTGGGCGAAGACGGTCCGACTCACGCGGGCAGTTTCGATTTGTCCTACCTGCGTTGCATCCCCGGCATGCTGGTGATGACGCCGAGCGATGAGAACGAGTTGCGCCTGATGCTCAGCACCGGGTACCTGCACAACGGCCCGGCCGCCGTGCGCTACCCGCGCGGCTCAGGCCCGAACGCGGTGATCGACAGCAGCCTTGAGCCTGTCGAAATCGGCAAGGCCGTGGTGCGTCGCACCGGCCAGGGTGTGGCGATCCTGGTGTTCGGCGTGCAACTGGCCGATGCCTTGAAAGTTGCCGAGAAAATCGACGCCACCGTGATCGACATGCGTTTCGTCAAACCCATCGATGAAGCGCTGATCCGCGACGCCGCTGCCAATCACGAGTTGCTGGTGACCCTTGAGGAAAACGCCGTCATGGGTGGCGCGGGTGCAGCCGTCAGCGAGTTCCTGGCGCGGGAAAACATCCTCAAATCCGTGCTGCACCTGGGCTTGCCGGACGCTTACGTCGAACACGCCAAGCCTGCACAAATGCTGGCCGAGTGCGGGTTGGATGAAGCGGGGATTGAAGCGGCGATCAACGAGCGATTGGTGTTGATTGGTTGAGATCCGTCATGCGGCGCACGCCGCAGATGGATTCGGTAGGACCGGACTTGTCCGGGAAGACGTTGGG
Organism: Pseudomonas sp. CFII64; assembly: GCF_000416235.1. Lineage (GTDB taxonomy): Bacteria > Pseudomonadota > Gammaproteobacteria > Pseudomonadales > Pseudomonadaceae > Aquipseudomonas. The sequence goes on from NZ_ATLO01000009.1 coordinate 62,755, forward strand.
TCTGAGGAGCAATATCTTCAGCGCCTGCACCGGCCTCTTCGGGGACAAGTCCCCTCCTACCATTCAGCCCAGCTGCCGCGGTATCCGATACAGATACAGCAACACCACGCTGGATATCGCCAGCAATACCAATGGCACCGCTTCCAGCCCGACGAACACGGCTGCGGCGGCAATCCACGCGGGCAGTCCGGCAGCGAGAAAGGCTTTGCCCCGGACAGCGGCGAGCTGACGCCAGGCGGCGGCTTCTTCAGGGGTATCCAGTGCGGCCTCGGTAGCGATCAATGCGCGTTTGTAGGCACCGAACGGCTTGAGACTGACGAACATCGACAGCAGTCCGGCGATAAACAACGGCATCGCCAGCACCAACGACATGGTTTTACTGGAGCCGAACAGCGCACTGGCGATCAGCAAAGGCGCCAGCGTCAGAATCAATTGCCACCACCATGCCAGCGCCAGGCGGCGCCTCTGGTTGTTGCGAATCACGCGCGATCTGCCTCGCCTTGATGTTCATTGCCCATCATGTGGCCGAGTTTGCCGGCTTTGGTGGCCAGGTACAGTTTGTTGTGCGGGTTGTGGCCGGTATGCAGCGGCACGCGCTCGGCGACAGTGATGCCCATCTCGGTCAAGGCTTTGACCTTGCGCGGATTGTTGGTCATCAAGCGCAGGGACTCGACGCCCAGATGCTGCAGCATCGGCAGGCAAATCGCATAATCGCGCTGATCAGCCGCGAAGCCGAGACGTTCGTTGGCCTCCACGGTATCGGCACCGCCGTCCTGCAATTCGTAGGCGCGGATCTTGTTCAGCAGGCCAATGCCCCGGCCTTCCTGGCGCAGATACAGCAAAACGCCGCGACCTTCGGACGCGATGGCGCGCAAGGCGGCTTCGAGCTGGGAGCCGCAGTCGCAACGCTGACTGAACAAGGCATCGCCCGTCAGGCATTCGGAATGCACCCGACCGAGGACCGGAGCGCCATCGGACACGTCGCCGAGGCTCAAAACGAGATGTTCACGGCCCGTTGCAGACTCAAGAAAGCCGTGCATGGTGAATTGCGCAAACGGGGTTGGCAGCTTGGAAGCGGCGACAAATACGACGGGCACCGGGTGCTCCTGATCAGTATGAGGACTGGAAATTCGCAAGGCGGCATTGTAACAGCAGGTTCCTGCAGACGCTTAGGCTGAATTATCAGTCATACAGATCAGGAAGTTAGATCAATGCTTTAGGAAGATTCAGGAATATGCGCCGCGCCCGACAATCGCCAGCACGCGGCGCACTTGCGACCATCAGATGAAGTGCCAACCCCAGACCAGAACCTGCATCGCCAGCCAGGCGAATACCCCGGCCAGCACATCGTCGAGCATGATGCCCACGCCGCCGTGCACATGCCGGTCGATCCAGTGGATCGGCCAAGGCTTGAGGATGTCGAAGAAGCGAAAGACCAGGAATCCCACCAACAGCCACACCCAGCCTTCGGGCACCAGCCATAACGTGATCCACATGCCGACCATTTCGTCCCAGACGATGCCTTCGTGGTCGTGGACCCCAAGGTCGTCGGCGACTTTGCCGCACAGCCAGAAGCCAAACAGCATGGTGATGCCGAGCATCAGCCAGTAGCCCCAGTCCGGCAGCATTTGCCAGAGCGGAATGAACGGCACGGCGACGATGGAGCCCCAGGTTCCAGGCGCTTTGGGCAGTGTGCCGGAGCCGAAGCCGAATGCGAGGAAGTGCCAGGGATTGGTCCAGACCGACGGTGGAACGTGTTCCGCCGGGACCTGCTTAGGATGATCTGTCACCGTATCTCCCGAAAATGTTGATAGCCGCGAGTCAGGACGGGAATGTCCTGCCCATTGGCGTCGATCAGCGCCACGCCCTCGCCCGCTTCGACACGGCCAATGACTTGCACCGGCCAACCGGCCTCTTGCAAACCTGTCAAATGCTGCGCCGGTAGCGTAAAGGCCAGCACATAATCATCACCGCCACTGAGCGCCGCCTGTTGCGCGGCCTGCAAGCCAGACAACCTCATCAGTTGCTCCGACAGCGGCAGTAAATCCTGCTCGACCAGCAAACGCACCCCGGAGGCCAGCGCGATATGTCCGCAATCGGCCAGAAGGCCGTCTGAAATATCCAACGCGGCTGTAGCCTTGCCGCGTAATGCCTGCCCAAGCGCGATTTGCGGCTGGGGCGACCAATAGCGCGCCAATAAATACTCTGCGGTAGACGCCTCAACCTCGCGCTCGTTCAACACCAGGGCCAAAGCGCCCGCGCCATCGCCCAACGGACCGCCGACACACAGCAGATCGCCCGGCTGCGCGCCGCTGCGGATCAAGGCCTGACCCGCCGGCACGCGACCGAAAACCGTCAGCGTCAGGCTCAACGGCCCGCGCGTCGTATCGCCACCCACTAAACCTAATCCACAGCTCTGCGCCATGACGTTCAGACCGCGAGCGAACGCCTGCAGCCAGTCGGCCTGGACTTCCGGCAGGGTCAGGGCAAGGGTAAATGCAACGGGTGTGGCACCCATGGCCGCCAGGTCGCTGGCAGAAACCGCAAGTGCGCGTTGGCCTAGCAGGAATGGGTCGCACACTGCGGGGAAATGCACCCCGGCAACCAGGGTATCGGTGGAAATCGCCAACTGCTCACCGGGCGGCAGCGTCAGCAAGGCGCAGTCGTCACCGATCCCCAAAGCGACACCCTCACCCGCCTGTGCACAAGGCGCAGCGGCGAAGTAATTGCGGATCAGCTCGAACTCGCCCATTTCAATCTCGTCGTCCAGTGCCGTGGTCGCCTTCCGTAGGAGCCAACTTGTTGGCGATAGCGTCAGGTCAGCCAATTCATCCTCGGCCGATCAACCGCATCGCGGACAAGTCCCCTCCTACGGGGCCTCACTGGTTCTAGCGCTTGTGCGCCTTGACTTCGACTTCACGCAAGCGCGGAGCCAGCTTGTCCAGCACGCCATTGACGAACTTGTGGCCGTCAGTGGAGCCGTAGACTTTGGCCAGCTCGATGCCTTCGTTGATCACGACGCGGTAAGGCACATCGATGCGCTTGAGCAGCTCGTAGGTGGACAGGCGCAGGATCGCCAGTTCAACCGGGTCGAGTTCTTCGATGGTGATGTCCAGGCATGGCGCCAGCACCGCATCGATCTCGTCCTTGTTGGTCGGCACGCCGCGCAACAGCTCGCTGAAATAGGCGCCATCGACGCTTTTGAAATCGTTGTCGACGCGGAACTGCGCCTCGATTTCATTCAGCGAATGACCTGCCATGTGCCATTGATACAGAGCCTGGGTAGCCATCTGGCGCGCTTCGCGACGCTTGGCACTCTTGCTCTTGGCAACTTCCGGCGACTTTTCTTCGCGGGGGTTGAACTGATCGGTATCGTCAGAAATCACTTGGCCTCCAACTGCGCCAGCAGGCTAACCATTTCAAGGGCGGACAACGCAGCTTCTGCGCCTTTGTTGCCAGCCTTGGTGCCGGAACGCTCGATGGCTTGCTCGATGGAATCAACGGTCAGCACGCCGAAGGCGACCGGAATACCGAATTCCATGGAAACCTGAGACAGGCCTTTGACGCATTCGCCAGCCACGTATTCAAAGTGTGGAGTACCACCACGAATGACGGCGCCCAAAGCAACGATGGCGGCGTATTCGCTCAGTTGCGCAACTTTCTGCACAACCAGCGGAATTTCGAAGGCACCCGGCGCGCGGATGATGGTGATGTCGCTTTCGCTCACGCCATGGCGAACCAGGGCATCAACGGCACCGCTCACCAGACTTTCCACGACAAAGCTGTTGAAACGGCCTACCACAAGGGCATAGCGACCTTGGGGGGCGATGAAGGTACCTTCGATGGTCTTCAGGGTCATTCGGGTGAGTCTCGTCTTAAAGAGCAAGCACGCCTTGGCGGCGGACTTTGGGATTTTAGGTCACGAATCGCAACTGTAAGGGCGAAAGCTGCAGACACTTTGCGTGTCTGGCGGCAAACGCCCTGCCGGTATTTATTCGGAGGGCACGTATTCTACAACTTCCAGATCGAAACCGGATATCGCATTGAACTTCATTGGTGAACTCATCAGGCGCATTTTACGCACGCCCAGGTCCCGAAGGATCTGCGAACCCGCGCCGACGGTGCTGTACGTGGTCGGCGACTTGATCGGCAACTGCTCGGCGGTTTCGCGAATATGCGCGAGCAAAACGTCGCCATCGAGCGGGTGACCGAGCAACAGCACGACACCGCTGCCCGCCTCGGAGACCGCAGACATAGCGGCGCGCAGGCTCCAGCGGCCGGGCTGCTTGACCATCAACAGGTCGCGCAGCGGGTCCATGTTATGCACCCGCACCAGCGTCGGTTCATCGGCGCAAATCTTGCCCAGGGTCAGCGCCAGGTGCACATCGCCTTCCACCGAATCGCGGTAGGTCACCAGGTTGAACTGGCCCAGTTCGCTGTCCATCGGCTGCTCGGCAATCCGCTGAACGGTACGTTCGTGGATCATCCGGTAGTGAATCAGGTCGGCAATGGTGCCGATCTTGATGCCGTGTTCGGCGGCAAAGGTTTCCAGCTCGGCGCGACGGGACATGGTGCCGTCGTCGTTCATGACTTCACAGATCACGCCGCTGGCTTCAAAACCGGCCATGCGCGCCAGGTCGCAGGCAGCTTCGGTGTGACCGGCGCGGGACAGCGTGCCGCCCGCCTGAGCCATCAACGGGAAAATGTGGCCGGGGCTGACGATGTCTTCGGCCCGGGCGTCCTTGGCAGCAGCCGCTTGCACGGTGCGCGCGCGGTCGGCAGCGGAGATGCCGGTGGTCACGCCTTCGGCGGCTTCGATGGACACAGTGAACTTGGTGCCGAAACCGGAACCGTTGCGGGGCGCCATCAACGGCAGCTTGAGGGTCTCGCAACGCTCGCGGGTCATGGGCATGCAGATCAGCCCACGGGCGTGTTTGGCCATGAAGTTGATGTGCTCGGCCTTCACGCATTCGGCGGCCATGATCAGATCGCCTTCGTTCTCACGATCTTCGTCATCCATGAGGATGACCATCTTGCCTTGGCGAATGTCTTCAACCAGTTCTTCAATGCTGTTGAGCGCCACGTGGCACCCCCTTGATTCAGGATTTGAGGTAGCCATTGGCGGCCAGAAAGCTTTCGGTGATGGTGCCAGCCTGCCCTTTACTGGAGTCGGCGGCCTTGTCGCCCATCAACAGACGCTCCAGATAACGCGCCAGCAGGTCCACTTCCAGATTCACCTTACGGCCCGCGCGGTAGTCGGACATGATGGTTTCAGCCAGGGTGTGCGGCACGATGGTCAGTTCGAATTCGGCGCCATCGACGGCGTTCACGGTCAGGCTGGTGCCATCGACCGTGATCGAGCCCTTATGGGAAATGTATTTGGCCAGCTCGCGCGGGGCGCGGACGCGGAATTGAATCGCCCGGGCGTTTTCTTCACGGGACAGGATTTCGCCGACGCCATCCACGTGGCCGCTGACCAGATGCCCGCCCAGACGCGTTGTCGGCGTCAAAGCCTTCTCCAGATTGACGCGGCTGCCAGGCTTGAGATCGACCATGGCCGTCACGTCGAGGGTTTCGCGGCTCACGTCAGCCCAGAAACCGTCGCCCGGCAGCTCGACCGCAGTCAGGCAAACGCCATTGACCGCGATGCTGTCGCCCAGCTTGACGTCGCCCAGATCGAGCTTGCCGGTCTCCACATAAACGCGGACATCGCCGCCTTTAGGGGTCATGGCGCGGATGCTGCCGATGGATTCGATGATGCCGGTAAACATGGGGTCCTCCAGGAAACTAAAGCCTGTGCGCTGAGCGAAAGGCCAAAATTATACGCCCGGTAGCGGCGCGGGTATCGCTGTGACTCGCCAGTCATTGCCGACTGCGCGCATTTCGACAATATTCAGCTCCAGCGCTTCGCTCATCTGCGCCAGTGGCAGGTCGAGCAGCGGGCGGGCCGAAGAGCCGAGAAACTTGCCCGCGATAAAAATCTGAAACTCATCCACCAGCCCAAGGCGTGTGAACGCCCCGGCCAGACGCGGACCCGCTTCGATCAACACGTCATTGGCACCACGGACGGCCAATTCGACCAGCAACCTGCGCAAATCAACATGCCCGTCGGCACCCGCCAGCGCCAACATGTCATGGCCTTCGTCGTGATAGCGCTCCCGGGCCGACGCTGCGGCGCACGTCGCGACCAAGGCATGATCGGCCTGAAAAAAAGGCGCGCTCAACGGCACGCGCAAGCGGCCATCGATCAATACGCGCAGCGGCGGACGGGTCATCGCCAAGGCGGTCAATTCGGCGTTCAGGCCCAGCTCGTCAGGACGCACGGTCAAGCGCGCGTTGTCCGCCAACACCGTGTCCGCACCGGTCAACACCACACTCGACTGCGCGCGCAGACGCTGCACGGCCGAACGCGCTTGCGGGCCGGTAATCCACTGGCTCTCGCCGCTGGCCATGGCCGTGCGACCGTCGAGACTCATGGCCATTTTGACCCGCACGTAAGGCAGGCCTTTTTCCATGCGCTTCAAAAAGCCTTTATTCAATGCTCGGGCTTCGCTGTCCAGCACGCCGCTCTGCACCGCAATCCCGGCGCCCATCAAGCGCAGCAGGCCGCGACCGGCGACATCGGGATTGGGGTCTTGCATGGCGGCGACCACCCGCGCGACACCGGCGTTGATCAGCGCGTCGGCGCAGGGCGGCGTGCGCCCGTGATGACTGCACGGCTCAAGGGTGACGTAAGCGGTCGCGCCTCGGGCCTTGTCGCCCGCATGCAGCAGCGCGTGGACCTCGGCATGAGGTTCGCCCGCCCGAGCGTGCCAGCCTTCACCGACAATCTGCCCGTCGCGCACGATGACGCAGCCAACCCGTGGATTGGGATGCGTGGAATAGATGCCTTTGCGCGCCAGTTCCAGCGCGCGGGCCATGTAATGGGTGTCCAGAGCGTTTTGCTCAGTCAACGGGGCGCTCACTCTTTGATCGGCTCGCGAGCCAGGCGGTCGATTTCTTCGCGAAACTCGTTGAGATCCTGAAAGCGTTTATAGACCGAGGCGAAGCGGATGTACGCCACTTCATCGAGCTTCTGCAATTCAGCCATGACCAGCTCGCCGACCACCAGGGATTTGACTTCGCGCTCGCCGGTCGCACGCAGCTTGTGCTTGATGTGCACCAGCGCGGCTTCCAGGCGCTCGACGCTGACCGGCCGCTTTTCAAGGGCTCGCTGCATACCGGCGCGCAGTTTTTCATCGTCGAACGGCTGACGGCTGCCGTCTTGCTTGATCAGGCGCGGCAACACCAGTTCGGCAGTCTCGAACGTCGTGAAGCGCTCACCGCAAGCCAGGCATTCGCGACGGCGACGTACCTGTTCACCTTCAGCAACAAGGCGTGAGTCGATGACTTTGGTGTCGTTGGCACCGCAGAAGGGACAGTGCATGGTCGCAGGCAACAAAAATAGGAAGGGCCGCCATGGTAGCGCATCCCGCAGGCAAGACAAGTCTTGGCCTTTGCGGTATATAGACGCGCAGAGCACGCGGTGTTCAGTAATACTGCCTGCGATACGACATTTTTAACCTCCCGTCAGCGATGAATGAACGGTTCCTTTGGCCGTCCTTCATATAAGTATTTGTTGGAGCTGTTCATGACGCTACGACCGTTTCTCTTGCTCGGCCTCGTCGGGCTGCTCGCTGCGTGCAGCAGTAATGAAGCCGCCAAACCGGCCCCGGCCAAGGCTGTTACCGCACCCGTCAGCAAAGCCCCGGCTGGCCCGGAACCGCTGCTGCCTTACCAGCGCGAACTCAGCGGCCAATTGCTGGGCGTGCCCGCCGGTGCCGAAGTCGAACTGGCGTTGCTGGTCATCGACAATCAGGGCCGCCCGCAAAAGCTGCTGACCAGCACCAAGCTGGCCGGCAACAATCAGTCCCTGCCGTTCCAGCTGCGTTTCAATCCAGAGGCCTTTCCAGCCGGCGCGCGGGTTGAACTGCGCGGGCGGGCGAGCAAATCCGGGCAATTGATCCTGCACCTGCCGTCGGTGCAGATTCAGCAACCGACCACACAGGCGTTGGGTCAGCTGCAATTCGAACCGGCGCCTTGATACCGCAGCGTCTGGGGCCTGTTCAGATAACCATCTGAATTTGGGCTCATCCCGTTGGACCGGCTTTAGCCGGGAGCAGGTGCGGTAAGCGTCATACCTTGTTCCCGTTGGACCGGCTTTAGCCGGGAGCAGGTCGGTACATTCGCAGCATTGGCGTCGTCAGGCCTTCCGCCCTCCCGGTTGAAGCCGGTCCTGCGCAGCGCGGTAAGCGTCACAGTCGCCACCGCGAATTTTCACACCGCTTTGCGCAATCCCACGCGCCCTTTATAGTTGGCGGCATTCAGATTCCCCCGAGACTCGCAATGAACCAGGAAACCTCCTACATCTTCGACGCCACTGATGCGACCTTCCAACAGCTGGTCATCGACAAGTCGTTCGACCAACCCGTGCTGGTGGATTTCTGGGCTGAGTGGTGTGCGCCGTGCAAGGTGCTGATGCCGCTGCTGGCAAAAATCACCGAGCAATACCAGGGCGAGTTGCTGTTGGTCAAAGTCGACTGCGACGCCGAGCAAGACATCGTTGCCCGCTTCGGTATCCGCAGCCTGCCCACCGTGGTGTTGTTCAAGGATGGTCAGCCCATCGACGGATTTACCGGTGCACAGCCTGAATCGGAGATTCGCAAGATTCTCGATCAGCACGTGGTCATGCCTGCCCCCGTTGCCGCCGACCCGCTGAAACTGGCTCAGGAGATGTTCGCCGAAAGTCATTTCGCCGAAGCCGAGGCCGCGCTGCAACAGTTGCTGACCGAAGACAACACCAACGCCGCGGCGCTGATTCTGTATGCGCGCTGCCTGGCCGAGCGGGGTGAACTGGACGAAGCCCGCGCAGTGCTGGATGCCGTCAGCGGTGACGAGCATAAAGCGGAGCTGGCCGGCGCCCGTGCGCAGCTGACCTTCCTGGCCGAAGCCAAAGCCTTCCCGGACGCCGCCGACCTCAAGGCCCGGATCGCGCAGAACCCGCAGGACGACGAAGCCGTGCATCAACTGGCAATTCAGCAGCTCGCCCGCCAGCAGTACGAGGCGGCGCTGGACGGTCTGCTGAAGCTGTTCATTCGCAACCGTAACTACGCCGACGGCTTGCCGCACAAGACGTTGCTGCAAGTGTTCGACCTGCTGGGCAACGATCACCCGCTGGTCACGGCCTACCGCCGCAAGCTGTTCGCTGCGCTGTACTAGTCGTTCCAGCTTATTCCTTCCAGCTATTCCTTCCAGATATAGAGCGGCGCATCCTGGCCGCTCTCGACCTTGACCTGCGCGTTGTGGCGCAAGCGCACCAACAAGCGCTTGCCCGCCGCCGTGCTGCCGGTCAGGCCTTCCAGTTGATCAAGCAGTTCCGGGCCGTTCATTTGCCCCGCCTTGCGCAGCAGGTCCTGAGCGATCTGCCACAGCGCATCGTCCTGAGTCACCGGTTTGCTGTCGGCCACCGCCGCTTCGGGTTTGGCGGCCTTGAGTTGCGCGCCCAGCTGCGCCCAATCGCCTTCGTCCAGCTCCAGGGTCAAATCCACCGGCCAATCACCGACGGTTCCGCGTATACGCAACATGGGGGTTTCCTCATTTTTTGCTGGGGGACATGCTCGCATAGATTCTGTGCCTGCTTGATGGATCTTCATTGCCTGAACCACCGCCTTCGCGAGCGAGCTCGCTTGTAGGAGGGGACTTGTCCCCGAAAAAGGCAGGTGCAAGCGCTGAAGATCTTCTTAGGCCGGCCCGACGCCTTCCCGGACAAGTCCGGTCCTACCAAATCCTACGCGTTGCGAAGGCATCAGGTCAGGCAGGATGTGTATCGGATGTACCGGCCTCTTCGCGGGCAAGCCTCGCACCTACGAATTCGGTGTCAATCTGAGACATTTCCTACGCCATGAATCGCTGTCGTTACCTCGTGGATCGCGTCTCGCATCGGTAATGTGCGCCGGTCGTTGCAGCAGCAGCGAACGGGTTTCGCAGCCTGAATCAGCAAAGGCAGACATACTTACAGAACGCTTAATGGCGGCTGTATATGGGACACCTAGCGGTGTGCCGGGATGCCTTTGCCTCGGTCTGCGAACCCGTATACAGCCGCCACCCTTCGAACGCAGCGTCGTGTGGCAGTCTTTTTTGACAAAGGATATGTACATGAACAAGCCAAAACACAACTGCCCAGCCCATCAACCCCTCGATTGCCTCCACGAAGCAAAACGCCAGGGCTTCGCCTACCTCACTCCCGACGAACATCGCCTCATCGAAACCCTGCGCTGGACCAGCCACTGCGGCCGCGACCTCATCTATACCCTGGCCAAAGACCTGCGCCAGACCCGGCCTTGGGATAACCGAATTTAACCGGATCGAGCGCAATCTTTCGGAGCAAACTGGTGTGGGAGCGAGCTTGCTCGCGAAGCGTCCTGACACATCGCCTCGCCAACAAGTTGGCTCCTACAAAAATCGCCTCACTCCAACGACATAATTGTTATAAGATCACATAACGATTTTATCCAAATGTGTCCCGGAGACTGTTTTATGCGCCGTCTGCTTCTTGCTCTGCCGTTCGCCCTGCTGCCGCTCGCCATCGCTCAGGCGGCTGATGAGCACGATCACGATCATGAACACGGCAGCCTCGGCGCGCATGAACACGGCGTAGGTCGCCTGGACGTGGCGCTGGAAGGTCAGAAGCTGGAATTTGAACTGGACAGCCCGGCGATGAACATCGTCGGTTTCGAGCACGAAGCCACCAGCGCCGAAGATAAAGCCAAGGTCGCCGCCGCCCGCGAAGTGTTGCTCAAGCCCAACGCATTGTTCAGCATGCCGGAAGCGGCGCAGTGTTCGGTGACCTCCTTGAAGCTGGAAAGCCCGCTGTTCGGCGACAAGCCCGATGCCGACGACCATGACGACGCCAAGGCCGGGGAACATAACGAGCACAGCGAGATTCATGGCAACTACACCTTCGTCTGCAAGGTTCCGGCGGTGCTGAAAACCCTCGATCTGTCGCAGATCTTCAAGTCCTTCCCAGGCACGCAAAAGCTTCAGGTGCAGCTGATTTCACCAAAAGGCCAGTCCGGCGCCGAAGTGCGCCCAAGCAACCCGAAACTGAAATTCTGATTCGGCTATTGTTGGAAACCGACCGGGCTTGCCCGGTCGTTTGATTTCAACGAACCGCGTCACGAAGCAAGCCAAGAGCAAGCCATGACCCAAGCACTTATTGAATTGTCCGACCTCGGCTTCAGCTGGCCGGGGCATGCGCCGTTGCTGGACATCCCGGCATTTCGTCTGGAGCCAGGTGAAACGCTGTTCCTCAAAGGCCCCAGCGGCAGCGGCAAGACCACCCTGCTCGGCCTGCTCGGCGGCGTGCAGACACCCAATCGCGGCAGTATTCGCTTGCTGGGTCAGGAACTGACGGATTTGTCTGCCAGCGCCCGCGACCGGTTTCGGGTCGATCACACCGGTTATATTTTCCAGCAGTTCAACCTGTTGCCGTTTCTGTCGGTGCGCGAGAACGTCGAGCTGCCGTGCCACTTTTCCAACGTCCGCGCGCAGCGAGCGATTCAGCGCCACGGCAGCGTAGAGAAAGCCACCGTCACGCTATTGGCTCACTTGGGTTTGAAAGATCCGCAGATGCTCGGCCGCCGCGCCGACTCGCTGTCCATCGGCCAGCAACAACGGGTCGCCGCGGCGCGGGCCTTGATCGGTCAGCCGGAACTGGTGATCGCTGACGAGCCCACTTCCGCGCTGGATGCCGACGCCCGGGAAGCCTTCATTAAACTGCTGTTCGCTGAATGCCGCGAAGCGGGCGCCAGCCTGTTGTTCGTCAGCCATGACCAGAGCCTGGCGCCGCTGTTCGACCGCGCGCTGTCGTTGTCCGAACTCAATCGCGCCGCCATCGCCGCAGAGGTTTGAGATGTATCTGTTTCGTCTAGCCATGGCCAGTCTGGCTAACCGTCGCTTTACCGCTTTTCTCACCGCCTTCGCCATTGCCCTGTCGGTGTGCCTGTTGCTGGCCGTCGAGCGAGTGCGCACCGAAGCCCGCGCCAGTTTCGCCAGCACCATCAGCGGCACGGATCTGATCGTCGGCGCCCGCTCCGGCTCGGTCAACCTGCTGTTGTATTCGGTATTTCGCATCGGCAACGCCACCAACAATATTCGTTGGGACAGCTTCGAGCACTTCGCCCAGAACAAACAGGTGAAGTGGGCAATTCCGATTTCCTTGGGCGATTCCCATCGCGGGTATCGGGTGATGGGCACCAACGAAAGCTATTTCGAGCATTACCAGTTCGGCCGCCAGCAACACCTGGAACTGGCCGAAGGCCGTGCTTTCGCCACCGATCCATTCGAAGTGGTGCTCGGCGCCGAAGTGGCTGACACCCTGAAGTACAAGCTGGGCGACAAGCTGGTACTGGCCCATGGCGTGGCGGCCATCAGTCTGGTGAAGCATGACGACAAACCCTTCACAGTGGTCGGGATTCTCAAGCGCACTGGCACGCCGGTGGATCGCACCTTGCACATAAGCCTGGCCGGCATGGAAGCGATTCATATCGATTGGCAAAACGGGGTGCCCGCCCACGGCGCAGGGCGCATTTCCGCCGATCAGGCGCGCAACATGGACCTCACGCCGCAGGCGATCACTGCATTCATGCTTGGCCTGAACAGCAAGATCGCGACGTTCAGCGTGCAGCGCGAGATCAATGAATTTCGCGGCGAGCCGATGCTGGCGATCCTGCCCGGCGTAGCGTTGCAGGAACTGTGGAGCCTGATGGGCACCGCCGAAAAAGCCTTGTTCGTGATTTCACTGTTCGTGGTGCTGACCGGTTTGATCGGCATGCTGACGGCGATTCTCACCAGCCTCAATGAACGACGCCGGGAGATGGCGATTTTGCGTTCGGTGGGCGCACGTCCCTGGCATATCGCCAGCCTGCTGGTGCTGGAAGCGTTCGCCCTGGCGCTGGCCGGCGTGGTCAGCGGCGTGGTGCTGTTGTACATCGGCATTGCCGCGGCCCAAGGTTATGTGCAAGCCAACTACGGATTGTTTTTGCCGCTGTCATTGCCCAGTGAATATGAATGGACGCTGCTCGGCGGTATTCTGGGCGCCGCGTTGCTGATGGGCGCTGTGCCCGCGTGGCGCGCCTATCGGCAGTCTTTGGCCGATGGCCTGTCGATCCGTTTATGAGGATGTTGAACATGCGCCGTCTGCTGTTCGCGGTTTTTTTAGTGGTTGCGACGCCATTGTGGGCGGCGCAAACCCGCGTATTGACCTGGGAGGAGATGATCCCGCCTGACGCACCGAAAATCGCCCCGATCACGGCACCGATCCATGACTTGTCGAAGCTGTCCGATGCGCTGTCGGTCGAGTCAGCGCCCGCCGCGCATCAAGTGGCGCCACACGCGCCGGTGGTCAAGGCGCTCAATGGCCAACGGGTGCGCCTGCCGGGTTATATCGTGCCGCTGGAAGTCAGCGAAGAAGGCCGGGTGATCGAGTTCCTGCTGGTCCCGTACTTCGGCGCGTGCATTCATGTGCCACCGCCGCCCTCGAACCAGATCGTGCATGTCACCAGCGAGCTGGGTGTGAAGGTTGACGAGTTGTATCAGCCGTACTGGATCGAAGGGCCGATGCAGGTCAAGGCGTCCACCAGCGAGCTGGCCGATGCCGGTTATCGAATGGAGGCCGACCAGATTCTGGTGTACGAATTGCCTGATTCATAAGTGTGAGGGCTTCAGCGCGTTTTATTGAGCTGTGTCAAAGCCGCGTTCCAGACGCGCCGTAACATTGCACACAGACACCTTGAACCGCCTTTGGAGCCCCCATGAACAAGTCTTTGCTCAGCGCATCCCTCTTCGCGCTCGCACTCAGTGCCCCGCTCGTAGCCCAGGCTCACGAAGCAGGCGATATCATCGTCCGTGCCGGCGTCGCGCACGTTGAGCCAAACGAAGACAGCGGCGAGGTGAAACTCGACGGCACGAAAGTGTCCGGCACCAAAGCGACTCTGGATGGCGATAACCAGCTGGGTCTGACCTTCGCTTACATGCTGACCCCGCACATTGGCCTTGAGCTGTTGGCGGCATCGCCGTTCAACCACACCGTTTCGGTCAAGGGCCTTGGCCCGGGCCTGGATGGCAAACTGGCAGACGTCAAACAGCTGCCACCGACGTTATCGCTGCAGTACTACCCAATGGAACCGTCGTCGAAGTTCCAGCCGTACGCCGGTATCGGTATCAACTACACCACCTTCTTCGATGCGGACCTGACTGGCACGCGTAAAAGCGAAGGCTTCAGCAACCTCAAGCTGAAGGATTCGTTCGGTCTGGCGGGTCAAGTCGGTATGGACTACATGTTGACCGACAGAGTCATGCTCAACGCCTCGGTCTGGTACGTCGATATCGACACCAAAGCCAGCGTAGACGGCCCATCTGCCCTGAGCGTCGGCAAGACCAAAGTCAGCGTCGATGTCGATCCATGGGTTTACATGGTCGGCGTTGGTTACAAATTCTGATACCCGACGGGGAAATCAGAAACAAAAAAAGCACCTTCACGGTGCTTTTTTTATGCCTGGATTCTGCCCCTGCCGCGAATCAACGCCCCAGCAGTTTTGCCAGGCCGACGGTCAACGGAGTCGGTTCATCGAGGATGAACCGGGCCAACAACCGCTGATTGTTGGCCCGGGAATGCTTGATGTCCCCGGAACGCGGGTCTTTGTAGGTGATTTCCGGCAGCTGGCCAACGACGTCGGACAAGGCACCCAGCAACTGATTGAGCGAGGTTGTCTTGTTCAGACCGACGTTGAATGCGCGCTCTTCAGGCTGAGGCATTTCCAGCGCCTGGGTCAGCAGCTTGACCAGATCGCCCACGTAGAAAAAGTCGCGCGTCTGTTCGCCATCGCCAAACACGGCAATCGGCAGCCCCTTCTCGGCGCGCTCGGCAAAAATGCTGATCACCCCCGAGTAAGGCGACGATGGGTCCTGGCGCGGACCGAAGATATTGAAGAAGCGAAAAATCACTGGTTCAAGAGCGTGTTGGCGGCGATAGAAATCCAGGTAGTGCTCGCTGGAAAGCTTGTCCGACGCGTAGGGCGTCAGCGGAGCCTTGGGCGTGTCTTCGCTGATTGCCTGACCTTCGCCGTTATTGCCGTAAATCGCCGCGCTGGACGCAAACACCACACGCTTGATGCCTGCCTGACGCATGGCTTCGCAAACGTTCAGGGTGCCGATGAAATTGCTCTGGTGCGTGCGAACCGGGTCGTCCACCGACGCCTGAACCGACGCGACGGCCGCCAGATGCGCAACGGCCTGACAACCTTCAGCGGCGCGCGCCACCAGGGCGGCATCGGCGACATCGCCTTCGATCAGCTCCACACGCGGATTGTCCAGGGGCAGGTTGCTGCGCTTGCCGGTGGAAAGGTCATCGAGAATGCGTACGCGGTAGCCTTTGGCAAGCAGCGCATCGGTAAGGTGAGAGCCAATAAAACCGGCACCGCCGGTGATCAGAACAGGGGCTTCAGACATGTCGGTAATAGCGGTCCAGTAAGCTTGGCAACCCGGCACGCCATGCGCGCGGCTTGATGCCAAAGGTATGAAGGATTTTTTTGCAGGCCAGCACGCCGTGTTGCGGCTCTTCTGCGGCGTCCGGCCGTGCGGCGTGAGCCTGGGCGGTGGGCGCTTCGATGGCCAGCGGATGCAGCGGGCTGGCTTCGGTGATGATTGCCTGACCCAGGGCCAGCGGCGTGGTCGCTTCGTGGCCGGCGTAATGGTACGTGCCCCACAACGGCGCTTCGCAATCGAGCTGCTTGAGCACGGCAATAATCACCCGCGCGGCGTCGTCGACAGGCGTTGGATTGCCACGGCGGTCATCGGCCAGCAGCAATTCTTCGGGGGATTCGGCCCGGGTCAGGAAACGGCCCAGCACGCCGTCGGCGCTGTCATCGAGCAACCAGCCAAAACGCAGCAGTACATGTTGCGGGCAGGTCGCGCGCACGCTTTGTTCGATACGCCACAGCGCCTGACCGCGCAGGCCCAGCGGCACCGGCTCGTCTTTTTCGCTGTAGGCGGTCGCGCGCGAGCCATCGAAGACCCGATAGCTCGAAGGCTGAAACAGGACGATGTTGTGGTGCTGGCACAGCTCGGCGAGACGCTCCACGGAGCGCTCCTGGCTGGACAGCCGCAGTTCGCTAACCGTTTCGGCCTGGAACCAGTCGAAGTAGTAAGCAAGGTTGATCAAGGCATCGGGACGGGTGTCATCGAGCAGTTGCGTCAGACTCGCTGCATCCCAGCCGTCTTGCGGCGGACGCGGCGCGAGGAAACCAATGTCTTCCTCGGCACCCAGACGAATCAGCGCCTGCCCGAGGGCATTCCCGCCGCCCAACAGCATAAGGCGCATTCGCATAGAGTCAGCAGGCTCGGTATCAAAATTCAATGAAATATTATGTGTTAAAACGCCTGCAAACATATCACGTTGCCGCTTAACCCCCAACCGTTTGGCGGCGTGGGATTTTTCCGGTTTTTCAAGACAATCCACCAGTGGTTCATTGCTCCCCGCTGGAGATTCTATAGCCGGAATGTCCAGACGTCAGGTAGACGGGCTTTTGTGGGAGAGGACTTGTCCTCGAAAGCCAGCCGGGACAACCCTGATCTATCTGACCCACATGCTTTGCTGAAACTACCGTCATCGAGGACAAGTCCTCTCCCACAGGAGCTAACGCTCCAACAAGATCCGGTACCAGATCCGAGCCCGATCAGAGGCTCTTGCAACTTGGTAACAGCCCCCTCATTAATTGCCTCATGAATCTTCCGCATATCCCCGATCCGGCGCTCGATGGTTTTCATCCGGCGGTCAGCGCCTGGTTTCGCAGCACGTTCCCGGCGGTTACCCCCGCTCAGGCCCAGGCGTGGCCCTTGATCAAGGCGCGGCGCTCGACGCTGATCGCCGCACCCACCGGTTCCGGCAAAACCCTGACCGCGTTTCTTGCGGTGCTCGACGATCTGGTGCATCACGGCCTGGAGAACGGCGGCGAACTGCCGCAGCAGACCTTTGTGGTGTATGTGTCGCCACTCAAGGCGCTGTCCAACGACATCCAGATCAACCTGCAAAATCCGCTGGCGGGCATCACGGAACAACTGGCGCGGATGGGCTTGCCGCCACTGCGCATCAGCACCGCTGTGCGCACCGGGGATACACCGCAGAAAGACCGCACCAGCATGCGCAAAAAAGCGCCGCATATTCTGGTGACCACGCCGGAATCGCTGTACGTGCTGCTCGGCTCGGATTCCGGGCGAAGCATGCTGGCTGGCACCCGAACCGTGATCGTCGATGAAATCCACGCCATTGCCGCCAGCAAACGTGGCAGCCATCTGGCGTTGAGCCTTGAGCGACTGCAAGCCTTGTGCAGCGTGCCGCTGTTGCGCATCGGTTTGTCGGCGACGCAGAAGCCCATCGAGCGGGTGTCGCGCTTTCTGGTAGGCGCCGACCCGCTCAAACGGCCGTGCGCCATCGTCGATATCGGCCACGCTCGCCCACGGGATCTGGGCATTGAAGTGCCGCCCGTGGCGCTGGGCCCGGTGATGGCCAATGACGTTTGGCAATTGGTGTACGACCGCCTTGCGGTACTCGCCCGAGAACATCGCACCACGCTGATTTTTGTGAATACCCGGCGCATGGCCGAACGCATGGCCCGCCATTTGAGTGAGCGCCTCGGCAAAGAAGCCGTCGCGGCCCATCACGGCAGCCTCGCCAAGGAGCAGCGTCTGGATGCCGAGCAACGTCTCAAGCGCGGCGACCTGCAAGTCTTGATCGCCACCGCGTCACTGGAACTGGGGATTGATATTGGTGACGTGGATCTGGTCTGCCAGATTGCCTCGCCGCGTTCCATCTCGGCGTTTTTGCAGCGCGTCGGCCGTTCCGGGCACCACGTCGGCGGCACGCCCAAAGGCCGGTTGTTTGCCACCTCCCGAGATGACCTGATCGAATGTGCTGCGCTGCTCGACTGCGTGCGCCGGGGTGAACTGGACATTTTGCAGATTCCCAAAGCGCCGCTGGACGTACTGGCGCAGCAAATCGTCGCCGAAGTGAGCTGTCAGGAATGGCAGGAACAAGCGCTGCTGGACATGTTTCGCCAAGCCTCGCCTTACGCCGAACTCGACGCCGAGCATTACCAGGCACTGCTGAGCATGCTGGCCGAGGGTTACACCGGTCGGCAGGGCGTGCGCAGCGCTTATCTTCATCGCGACGCGTTGACCCGCACCTTGCGTGGCCGACGTGGCAGCAAGCTGACGGCGGTCACCAGCGGCGGGACGATCCCGGATAACGCCGACTACAGCGTGATCCTCGAACCCCAGGCGTTGAACATCGGCACGGTCAATGAAGACTTCGCCGTGGAAAGCATCGCCGGAGATATCTTCCAGCTGGGCAATACTTCGTATCGCATCCTGCGGATAGAAAGCGGCCGCGTGCGCGTCGAGGATGCCCACGGCCAGCCGCCGACCATTCCGTTCTGGCTCGGCGAAGCGCCGGGGCGCAGCGATGAATTGTCACTGGCCGTTGCGCGCCTGCAAGGGCAAATCGACGCGCTGCTCGGCGCCCACCCCGGCGACCTGCAACCGTGCATCGACTGGCTTATCGACATTCTCGGACTGAATCTGGCCAGCGCTGAACAACTGGTGGATTACCTGGCCCGTACCCGTTCGGTGCTGAGCGCGCTGCCGTCTCAGGACACGTTGATCATGGAGCGTTTCTTCGACGAAACCGGCGGCACCCAACTGATCATTCATACCCCGTTCGGCAGCCGCATCAATCGCGCCTGGGGCCTGGCGTTGCGCAAGCGCTTTTGCCGCACGTTCAATTTCGAGCTGCAAGCGGCCGCCAGCGAAGATGCGATCGTGCTGTCGCTGTCCACCAGCCACAGCTTTGAACTGGCTGAAGTCTGGAAATATTTGCATTCCAACAGCGCCGAACATTTGCTGATTCAGGCGGTACTGGATGCGCCGCTGTTTGGCGTGCGCTGGCGCTGGAATGCGGGCACCGCGCTGGCTTTGCCGCGCTACAGCGGCGGGCGCAAAGTCGCGCCGCAGCTGCAACGGATGAAAAGCGAAGACCTGATCGCCACGGTATTCCCGGATCAGATCGCCTGCCTGGAGAATCTGGTGGGCGAACGCGACGTTCCCGATCACCCGTTGATCGAGCAAACCCTCGACGATTGCCTGCACGAAGCCATGGACGCCGAAGGCTGGCTGGCGCTGTTGCGGCGCATGGAAGGCGGGCAGATTCGCCTGATTGCCCGGGACTTGCCGGCGCCCTCGCCGCTTGCCGCAGAAATCCTCAATGCGCGGCCTTATGCGTTTCTCGACGATGCGCCGCTGGAGGAACGTCGCACGCAAGCGGTGCTCAACCGACGCTGGAGCGATCCGCAATCCTCCGATGACCTCGGCGCGCTGGATGCCGAAGCCATCACGGCGGTCGGCGAAGAAGCCTGGCCGCAACCGCAAAACAGCGACGAGATGCACGAAGCGTTGATGAGCCTGGCTTGCGTGAGCGCTGCCGAAGCGCGAGCGGTGCCCATGTGGTTGCAATGGCTGGAAAAACTCGCGCGTTCAGGCCGGGTGACGCGCCTGCAAGTCAGCGCGGAACAGGCACTTTGGCTGCCGCTGGAGCGCTTGACCTGCTTGCAGGCAATTTATCCACAAGCCGAAATGCACCCGCAGCTGGTCGCCCTGCCCGGTTTCGATCAGGACTGGGACCGCGACGAGGCCATTGTTGAAGTGATGCGTGCGCGTTTGAGTGGCTTCGGCCCTTTGCCGGTGGACGAGATTGCCGGGCCTTTGGCATTAAGCGCCAGCCAGGTGGCGCAGGCATTGGCGCGCCTGGAAAGCGAAGGTTATGTGTTGCGCGGTCGATTCAGCCCCGGCGCGACCACTGATCAATGGTGCGAGCGCCATCTGCTGGCGCGCATTCATCGCTACACCGTCAAACGCCTGCGCCGGGAAATCGAGCCGGTGTCGTTGCAGGACTTCATGCGCTTTCTGTTCGATTGGCAGCATTTGTCCAACGCGACCCGCAGCCAGGGTCAGGCTGCGTTGCCGGAAGTGGTCGCTCAACTCGAAGGTTTCAGTGCCGCAGCGGGCGCGTGGGACAGCGATCTGCTGCCCGCGCGGCTCAAGGACTTTTCCCCCGGCTGGCTGGATGAGATTTGTCGCTCCGGCAAAGTGGTCTGGACGCGGATCGCCAACCGCAGCAAAACCGCAGGCTCGGCGTTGCGCAGCACGCCGATTGTGTTGTTGCCGCGCAGTCAGCTGAATCTCTGGAGCGGCTTGACCGAACAATCGGCCGTGGCGGATCTGTCCCTGAAAGCGCAAAAAGTGCATGCCGCATTGGCCAGCCATGGCGCGATGTTTTTCGACGAGCTGGTAACCGAAGCGCATCTGCTGCGCGCCGAGCTGGAAATCGCTTTGCAGGAATTGGTCGCGGCGGGGTTGGTCAATGCCGACAGCTTCGCCGGGTTGCGCGCGTTGATCACGCCCGCCAGCAAACGCTCGGCGCATACCAGTCGACGCAACCGGGGCGCGTTTATCGGCGGCATGGACGACGCGGGGCGCTGGGCACTGCTGCGGCGCGCTACGGCCGAACCGGCGATGGTCGACAACAAACGGCCGCAAGCGACCGATCCGGAAATACTCGAGCACATTGCCCTGACCTTGCTGCGTCGTTATGGCGTGGTGTTCTGGCGTCTGCTGGAGCGTGAAGCCGATTGGCTGCCAAGCTGGCGCGAACTGCTGCGCACGTTCCATCGCCTGGAAGCGCGCGGCGAGATACGCGGCGGGCGTTTCGTCAGCGGCCTGGCGGGCGAGCAATTTGCCTTGCCGGAAGCAATCCCCGTGCTGCGTGAGATCCGCAAACGGCCGCTGGATGGCAGCCTGATCAGCTTGAGCGGGGTTGATCCGTTGAATCTGCTGGGCACGTTATTACCCGGCCAGAAAGTGCCGGCGCTGGCGGGCAATCGGCTGATCTACCGCGACGGCATTCCTGCCGCTGCGATCATTGCGGGTAAGCCGGTGTATTGGCTGGAGCTGGATGGTGAAGCCATGGCACAGATTCGCGAGCGGTTGTTGCGCTGATGGCCTGGCCAACAAATCCGGCACTCTGTTGGAGCGAGGCTTGCCCGCTAACCGACCGTAGGAGCGACTTTAGTCGCGAGAGCATCAATTGCACTCCCGGCTAAAGCCGGTCCTACAGCAAGCCTCGCTCTAACGGATCCGACTTTGGCTACACCGCCGGGCTTTCCGACCCATCGCGATTCACCACATTAGGCTTGGCCGCCGCAGGCTGTGCTTCGCCGTCAATCGCCAGCGCCGGTGGCGTTCCGGGTATCGGGCTGATCACGGTCTGTGGATAAGTCTGCGCAAAGCGCACGTCAGTGGCTTTATCCACAAGTTTCTTCAAGCGCTCGTTAAACGCCCGGCCCACGCCGTATTGTCCGCCGGAAACCGTGCGGAATTGCGCAGTCAGCACCACGCCGTTGAGGTCCATGCGGTCGACGCCGAACACTTCCAGCGGACCTTGAAGATTGCCTTTGAGCAAAATGTCATCAGTGATCGACTGCCCGGTTTCGCGGATCAAAGACAGCGCGCTGTCGATGTCGCTGTCGTAAGTGAACTGCACCGAGAAGAACGCATAAGCGAACTGCCGCGACTGGTTGGTGACGGCTTTGATCTGGCCGAACGGCACCGAATGCACGAAGCCTTTGCCATCCCGCAGACGCACGGTGCGAATGGTCAGGCTTTCGACAGTGCCGGAATGCCCGGTGGACAACACCACCCAATCGCCAACGGAGAAAGTGTCTTCGATGATGATGAACAAGCCAGTGATCACGTCCTGCACCAGCTGCTGGGAACCAAAGCCGATGGCCAGACCGACGACCCCGGCACCCGCCAGCAAAGGCGCAACGTTGATGCCCAGATTGGCCATGGTGGTGATCGCGCAAATCACCACCAGGACGATTTTTATCGCGTTGCGCAGCAGCGGCAGAATGGTTTTGATGCGCGTGCTGGGTTGCCGCGACGAACGATGATTGATCGGCGTTTTCAGCGCTTCCTGAATTGCCGTGTCCAGCACCACCCACAGCAGCCAGGTCACCAGCAGAATCAAACCGATGCTGCTCAGCGAATCACTGATAACCCGACCCAGGGTATTGCGCTGGGCAAATTCGAACAGCGAAAAACCCCAGATCCTCCCCAGTATTTCGATAAAGCTGACGGCGAGCACGATACGCGCCACGGCGTGCAGCAGGCTGAGCAGCCGCTCTTTATAGACATGCCCCGGCGTTACTGCCGGCTTGAAAAAATGCTGGAAAACCGTACTGAGGAACACCGTGGCAATCAGCAACACGGTGGTGAACAACGCACAGCGCAGGGCTTTCTGGCTGTCTTCGCCAGCGCCGATCAGGTTCACCGCCGACACCAGAATCATCAGCAGGATCGGCAGATACCACAGGTTGGAAAACACCTTGAGCGATTCCTGCAACGCTGGCTGCTTCAAGCGGCTATGCAGGGAACGGTTACGAATCAGATGCGCAATCGGGCGGCGGACCTTGATCACCAGAACACAGAACACCACGGATGCCACCAATCCGGTAAACACCGCGACGCTGGTGGTGACGTTGTTGCCAAACTGGCGGGCAATCTGCGGGCTGGTCAGTGCGTCGCTCAAGGCGGCCATGAAGCCGACGACAAACAGGGGGCGCGGGCTGTAGCGGCGGATCATGCGTACCGCCGCGCGCTTGTGGCCGAAATCGAACATGACGATCACGCACAGCAGCACCGAGGTCGAAACGATGCCGCTGCTGGTCGAATACGCGAAACACAGCGCAAGGGCGCGGCCGACAGATGCGTCCAGAAAGTGGCTGACATACAGCGTCAGGGGTAAACAGATAATGGCGGGCAGCGTGTAGGGCAAGACATAACTCAGCAGCGCCTGGCTGCGCTGACGGACCGCGAGGAATGGCCGCCGATTGAGTCGAATCGCAAGAAAACTGCCCAGTGTGGTGAGCACCGCAAAGGCACCGATCCACACCACCGACAGCATCAGGAAATCGCCGGCAACCCCCCACTGTGAACGCGAGGTCGGTTTGCTGACCAGCTTGTCCAGCTCGTTGGCCGCACGATCGGCACGCAGTCGCCAGGAGTCGAGCAGGTGGCCATCAATATCGAGCTTGTCCTGAACCTCGTCGATGCCTGAACTGATCGCGCCCAGCAAACCGCCCTGAACCAGGATTTCCGGCGCGGCGGGCGCTTCTTCGGCGGGCGCCGCCGGGTCTGCGGCGGGTGCGGGAGCAACTGCGGCTGCGACTGCGGTGAGCGCGTCGGCCGCTTGGAGATTGAAGTTGCCAGCGCACAAAAGAACGCAGAGCACGATGAAGGACTTGAGATTCGGCAAAACGCTGGTCACTCCTCTGTTTATCAACTGCCGCTAGAACTGATTCGTTTTTCCCCGGCAAGTTCGGCTTCGCGCCCGCCGCCGGACCAATGTACCGCTGGTGAACCTGCACCGAACCTTTGTCCAGACCGCTGCGTCACAGCTGGATATGGCCGCGCCGCCCGTCATGTTCCCGCAGTCCGGAGGAAATGTTTCGATGCTCATCCACCCCAAAGCGCATTACCGACCTTACACCTCTGCTGCAGGTGGCTGGGGTTCGGCCAGATCCGTGATGCGAATTCTCTGGCGCGAGCAAGCCATATCAAAAGGGTCAGTCGCGCTGCTCAAGCAAAACAAACCCGGTGGATTCGCCTGCGTCAGCTGTGCCTGGGCCAAGCCCGGCAAACCGCATCACCTGGAATTCTGCGAGAACGGCGCGAAGGCCACGGCATGGGAACTGACTTCGCTCAAGACCAGCCCGGACTTTTTCGCCCGCCACTCCGTCACCGAACTGCTGCAATGGCCCGACTACGATCTTGAACAACACGGCCGGCTGACTCATCCGTTGCGCTACGACCCGCAAACCGATCATTACCGGGAAACCAGCTGGGAAGAAGCCTACCGCGATATCGGTGCGCAGCTGCGCGCCATCGAACCGGACAGCGTGGCGTTTTACGCATCCGGTCGCGCCTCGCTGGAGACGTCGTTCATGTATCAGCTGTTTGCCCGGGCTTACGGCACCAACAACTTGCCCGACAGTTCGAACATGTGCCACGAAAGCACTTCGGTGGGCTTGCAGGAAAGCATTGGCGTACCCGTCGGCACGGTGACGCTCGATGATTTCGAGCACACCGATTGCATCTTTTTCTTCGGCCAGAACGTCGGCAGCAACAGCCCGCGCATGCTGCACCCGTTGCAGGAAGCGCGCAAACGCAATGTGCCGATCATCACCTTCAACCCGATCCGCGAGCGCGGGCTGGAACGCTTCGTCAATCCGCAATCACCCAGGGAAATGCTCGGGCCGGACTCCACCATAGTCAGCACTCAGTATCATCAGGTGGCAATCGGGGGCGACCTGGCCGCCGTGACCGGGATCGCCAAGGCGCTGTTCGAAATGGACATGGCGGCGCTGGTCAAAGGTGAACCGGCGATCATCGATCTGGCGTTCATCGCCGAACACACTCAGGGCTTCGCCGGTTTTGTCGCCATGGCTCGCGCCTGCGCCTGGGAAACCCTGGAGCAGCGTTCCGGCCTGAGCCGTGGCGCCATGGAAGCCGCCGCGACGGTTTACGCTCGCAGCGAACGGGTGATGATCATCTACGGCATGGGCATGACCCAACATCGCCACGGTGTTGAAAACGTGCAGATGCTGATCAATCTGTTGCTGTTGCGCGGCAATATCGGCAAGCCCGGCGCGGGCATTTGCCCGGTGCGTGGGCATTCCAACGTGCAAGGGCAGCGCACCGTGGGCATCACCGAAGATCCGGCGAAAGTCCCGGTGGATAAGATCGAAGCGCTGTTCGGTTTTCATGTCCCCAGCAAGAAAGGCCGTGCGACGGTGGAGACCTGCGAAGGCATTCTCGACGGCAGCATGCAGGGCTTCATCGGTCTGGGCGGCAACTTTCTGCGGGCGATCCCGGATACCTCGCGCATGGAACCGGCCTGGAAAAACCTGCAAGTGAGTGTGCAGATTGCGACCAAGCTCAATCGCACGCATCTGGTTACGGCAAAAAATACCTGGCTGCTGCCATGTCTGGGCCGCATTGAAATCGACCGGCAAAACGGTCGCGAACAAACCTACAGCACTGAAGACAGCACCGGCCACATCCATGGCTGGAAAGGCCAGAGCGAACCGGTCAGCGAGCATTTGCGTGCGGAAGTGGCGATTATTGCCGGGCTGGCGGAGGCAACCCTGTCGGGCATCGAACGCATCGACTGGGATGCGTGGCGCAGCGATTATTCGAAAATTCGCGAGGCCATTGGCCAGGTGTATCCGGAGATTTTCCATGATATGGAAACCCGCATGTGGCAACCCGGCGGCTTTCATCGCCCATTGCCTGCGGCGCAACGGATCTGGAAAACCGAAAGTGAGCGTGCGCAGTTCATCACACCGACGATGCTCAGCGAAGACGACGATGTGGAGCTTGCGCCGGAGCGGCGCGAGGTTTTGCAATTGATGACGATCCGCAGCAACGACCAATTCAACACCACGATCTACGGCTATGACGATCGCTTTCGCGGAGTCAGCGGGACGCGCACGGTGATTTTCATGAACCGCAACGACATCGTCCGCCTGGGTTTCGCCCCCGGTGGCTGGGTCATGTTGACCACGGCGGTGGAGCCGGAAACCAAACGGCAAGTCGGGCCGATGCAAATCATCGCCTACGATATTCCCGAAGGTTGCAGCGCGGCGTACTACCCGGAATGCAACCCGCTGGTGCCGCTCTGGCATTACGCAGAGCGCAGCAAAGTGCCTGCCGCCAAGTCGATCCCGATTACCCTGAGCCACGCCGTACCCGGCCCGCGCGAACAGCAGCAGGCCGTGCCGGAGCTGGATCAGGTGGTTTGAAACGGCACGCCAACTCGCTGGAGCGAGCTTGCTCGCGAAGAGGCCGGAACAGGCTGCGACTATCTCGCTGACTGAGCTGACGTCTTCGCGGGCAAGCCGCGCGCCAACGAATACCACCA